>NZ_OZ244791.1:2400000-3740805 GCF_965219815.1 Candidatus Poriferisocius sp. | reverse complement strand
GGAGACGTGGTCCTAACCTTCGAGAACGAAGACGGAGGTGGTAGTCATGCACCCTTAAGCCCCAACAACGGCCTGCGGATTGAACACGGTGGCTCTAGTGGGAACTGCAATCTCCAAACAGCAGACAACGGCAACTGGGTGCTCCGCGCTTGGATCACGAACTGCACTTATCACGGCGGTTAGCAGCCTCCTCCCGACCGGGAACCTCGGCCCTCACCTCCTCCTTGGCGCGCTGGCACTGCCCGTCCCTGCAACTCGTCGAGGAGCGGCACCGCCAAGCCAACCTCGCCGCAAGCCGGGCTGTTGACCTCAAGGCAGCCAGCGGGTGCAGGCGGGCAGCGTCCAGTGGGGTGGTAGGCTTCGGGTCGTTTCTAGGTAGAGGGCTGTAGGGGTGCACAGCCCAGTACCGCTCTCACGCGGATTCAGCCTCGATCGGTTCGGCCCTGCGCTTGGCGGGTCATATCGCTGGGATTTGGGTCCAAACGATCCCTTGGACGTGCTCGAAGTGGTGGTCGGCTGACACTAGGTCGGCGCCGGTTTCCATTGCGTGGGCGGCTATCCACACGTCGTTAGTGGGGATGGGGCGGCCTATTGCTCGCAGAGCTGCCGCGATCCGGGAATAGCGGTCGGCGGTCACCGGGCCCACTTCGACGAATGTCGAAAACGGGCTGGAGAGGAATGAACCGAGATCGGCCGCGTTCTGATCGAAGCGAGAGCCCCGCCGGAATCCGTAAAGAAGCTCGCCAACGACAACGGCTGAGAACAGCAGTTCATCAGCCACCCTCACCAGATCTGCTACCTGCTCTTGACCTCGCATGAGCAGGGAGTAGGCGTTGGAGTCCAACAGGATCCTCATGCCCAAGCCGACTCGTCGATGACCCCGAAGTCCTCCAATGCGGCGTCCAGCGCGTCGGCCTCTGCTGACGACCAGCTTCCGATCAGATGATCCAGCGAAGACCCGACTGTACTGGCCTGATCTGCCCGGTCAGACAGCCCGGCGCCCCGCCGCAGCAGCCTCAGCGCGGCCTTGTTCAAAGAAATCTGCTCCTGCGCCGCGAGGCGACGAACTGCGGCATCGAGCTCGTCGCCAAATCCTCTAACCGTCAACTGGTCCATTCCACCCTCTCAAAGCGACTCTTATTACGACTCATTATAGATCATATATTGAGTCAAAATGGGCGATGCGGCTGACTCAAAGTCAGATTTTGAAATCAGCCGCAGAGGCATGGTTCAGCACTCCAAAGCGCGCGGTCCTCACAGGGTGCATTGGGGGCGGCGGGGGGCGGGGAGTTTTTGGCAGAAGGCTTGGCGCTCCCGGTGGGAGGCGAGCACGAAGTCGGCTTGGAGCACTATCGAGCCGTAGCAGGCGTCGCGGCTCTCGGGGTAGGCGGTGGGGTCGGCGTCGAGCAGGGCGCAGAAGGCCACGGCGCGGTCCGCGCCCACCGGCTCCCAGAACCCGTTCTGCACCGCCTCCCAGATGCAGTCGGCGTTGTCGATGACGTATGCGGCGTGTCGGCAGTGGCCGATGGTCTCGGCGGGGTCGTCGGCGGCCAGGTTGGCAGCGTCTCTCCCGTATGAGCGGAAGCAGAGCGAGCGGGAGTTGGCCGGCGCCTGGTCGCAGAGGGCGGCCACTGCGGCCATGTCCCAGTTCAAGACGGTGGCCATGCGGGTGGTCTGGTAGAAGTAGCAGGCGGGCTGGTATTGGGGCTCGACGATGTCGCAGGGGTAGATGGGGTCGCCCTCGCGCAGGTACTGGGTGACGTGGCCCATCGCCCCCGAGAGGCCGCCCACCACGTTCTCCATGTAAATCCCCGAATAGCACGAGTCGCGGTCCTGGCTCGGGGCGTTGTCGCACAGCCCCAGCGCGGTGGGCAGGTCGTAGTTGGTCCACGCCATGAGGCCGTGGCCCACGCCGTGGACGCACTGGTGGCGGAAGAACGCGTTGGCGGTGCTGTCGCACAGAGCGGCGATGTCGGAGGACAGATTGGCGGTGCCGCGCTCGGCGAACATGGCTTCGATGGCGCCGTGCTGGCCGCCCGACTGGCAGTCGTGGGTGGCCAGGGCGAACGCCGCCGGGCCGAACATCTCATAGGAGATGCGTCCCGCCTCGTGGGCCCTGTCGTGGCAGTTGCTGCCGCTTTCCAACTCGATCTGCTTTAGCACTTGCAGCGCCCCGCCGGGGCCGAACTGCTCGATGAAGGCCTCGAGCCGACGGTCGTCGGTGACGATGTCGGCGTGCGAGGAGGCCGCGTCTCGGGGCAGGGGGGCGAACTCCCGGTCGGGCATCTCGAACACGAGCGGCTCTTGAGGGGCGGATTGAGCGGGCTGGGTTACGCCGGCCTGGGTGGCGGGCGGGGCGACCACCGACACCAGGCCGCCTTCGTCGGGGGAGAGGTGGTTGTGGTAGTACCACTGGCCGGGCTTGTCGAAGCGGTGACCCCACGTCGAGCCGGGCGACAGCGGGGTCTTGGGGTCGAACTCCGGGAGGATCTCGTGGGTGGGGTGGATGTTGGAGGCCGGCCAGAAATAGTCCTCGGAGTTGTTGACGAACGACACGGTGTCGCCCGGGGCTATAACCAACTGGGCGGGGGAGAAACCGCCTGCGGTGTAGATCACCTGATGGCTAGAGGCCGGGACTGAAGCGGTGTCGACGGCGCCATCAGCGCTGGCAGAGTCGGATGTGAGGACGGGGCCGGGGCGGCGGGCGGCGGCGGAGCTGCTCGCCGCTTCCGGCTGGTCGCTGCCCGCGACCACGGCGAGGGCAACCGCCAGCGCGGCCACGGCAACCAGGGCGAGGGCGAGGGCGCCCAGCAGGAGCCGCCACGCGGGGCTTGACCGCTCAGGGGAGGAGGTCGTGGGCCCCGCCATTGATCAGTTCGGGGCGGCGGTGGTGTGGATGGTGATGGTGTTGATGGCGGCGGGGGGGTTGGGGGCGCCGCCGAAGTCGTTGCCGGGTTGGTCTTGGTGGGTGTTCAAGATGGCGGTGAGCGCGTCGAGGCCGGCGGTGATCTGGCCGAACACGACGGAGTCGCCTTGGGCGTCGAGCAGGGAGGCGGCGTCGGTGACGGTGAAGAAGAACTGGGCGTCGGCGCTGTTGGGCTCGGCGGTGCGGGCCATGGCCAAAAGGCCGGGGCGGTAGGCGAAGCCCGATCCCTCGTCCCAGATGGTGTAGCCGGGCCCGGGGTCGTTGGCGTTGTTGGTGTGCGGGGAGCCTGCCTGCAAGATGCCGATGCTGGGGTCGGAGCGGTGGATCAGGGTGTTGTCGTAGTAGCCGTATCGGGCCAGGTTGACGAAGTTGTTCACCGTTCCGGGGGTGTTGGCCGTGTCCAGGGCCACTTCCACGACTCCAGCGGAGGTGTCGATCACCGCGGTGTAGGAGGCCGAGGGGTCGATGCAAAGCGCCGGGGCGTCGCCGAACTCCAGCACCCGCTCCACCGCCCCCTCGGCCGGAGCGCACGGCCCCGCCCCATAATCAACCTCAGTGAACGGGCGGTAAGAGGTCTGCGGGGATGTCGCCGCGGGCTGTTGCGCGATGGGCACGGTGGTGTGGATGGTGATGGTGTTGATGGCGGCGGGGGGGTTGGGGGCGCCGCCGAAGTCGTTGCCGGGTTGGTCTTGGTGGGTGTTCAAGATGGCGGTGAGCGCGTCGAGGCCGGCGGTGATCTGGCCGAACACGACGGAGTCGCCTTGGGCGTCGAGCAGGGAGGCGGCGTCGGTGACGGTGAAGAAGAACTGGGCGTCGGCGCTGTTGGGCTCGGCGGTGCGGGCCATGGCCAAAAGGCCGGGGCGGTAGGCGAAGCCCGATCCCTCGTCCCAGATGGTGTAGCCGGGCCCGGGGTCGTTGGCGTTGTTGGTGTGCGGGGAGCCTGCCTGCAAGATGCCGATGCTGGGGTCGGAGCGGTGGATCAGGGTGTTGTCGTAGTAGCCGTATCGGGCCAGGTTGACGAAGTTGTTCACCGTTCCGGGGGTGTTGGCCGTGTCCAGGGCCACTTCCACGACTCCAGCGGAGGTGTCGATCACCGCGGTGTAGGAGGCCGAGGGGTCGATGCAAAGCGCCGGGGCGTCGCCGAACTCCAACAGCCGGTGAACCGCCCCCTCGGCCGGAGCGCACGGCCCCGACCCATAATCAACCTCAGTGAACGGATTGAACACAACCCCGGTGGGTTGCGGTGCGACGAGATCGACGGCGTTGGCATCGGCTGCGGGCGGGCTGGCGGCCAAGTCGTCGTTTCCGCTGCCGAACTCGGTTGCGGGCGGGCTGGCGGCCAAGTCGTCGCTAGCAGCGCCGTTGGATTCGATCAGAGGCGAGGCAGGCGCCGCATCGTCGTCTCCGTCGCCGCCGATGAAGGTGCCGGTGAGCAAGCCGGCGGCGAACACCGCCAGAATGGCCACAACGACAATGCCAACCCGAAAGGAGCTGCTCTTGTCGTCGATGGGGTCGCTTTCGCCCTCGATGGGTGTACTGTCGCCTTCAACAGGCTCGGGGGCGGGGTTCTCGCTGCTCACAGGGTGCTTGCCACCTCGTCTCTGGCTTGAAAGCAGGCTTGGCGCATGCTCTCGCGGATCGACTCACATATTAGGGTTGCTTGGATCGTGTTGTGGTTGTTGTAAATGGTGTTGGTGGCCGCGCCGATGTAGCAGTCGGACTGGTACGCGGGGAGGCCCAGCGAGCAGAGCCGCACGATGGTGGCCGGATCCTGGTAGTACGAACTGCTCACGTCGCGGCCCAGCGCCCGGTAGCAGTTGCCCACCATGTCGGCCCGCACGCCGTTGCAGATGGAGAACACCTCGTAGAACCCGGCGGTGTCGTACCCGGTGTTGTGGAGCATCCAGGAAGTCTGGGTGGCGAAGCAGTCGGCCACGTAAAGCTCTGCGATGGCGTTGCAGGGGTAGACGAGGTCGTCGGTGCGCAAGTAGGTGGGGGTTCCCTGCTGGCCCAGGATCATGTTCTCCATCAGGGCGCCGTTCATGCAGCTGCTGTCCTCCCACGGGTCGCTGAACACCTCGCAGTACGGGACTGTGGCGAAGAGGTCGCCGCCGAGGATCTGCATGATCCCGTGGCCCAGGCCGTGAACGCAGTTGAAGTGGTCGAACGAGTACCGCCTGGTTGCCACCTCCGAGCAGAAGCCGGGGAGCTCGGCCTCCAACTCCGTGTTGTCGAACTGCCCGAGGGCGTACTCGACCACGCCGTGGTAGTAGCCCGACCAGCACGCCGAGCCCTCATAGGTCAGCGCCGTGCCAACGTCCCCGTACCAGACGACCGCGTCGTTGCCCAGGTCGTGGACGATTTGATGGCAGTTCCGAGACACGAAGTCGTCGGTGCGCGACAGCAGCTCCACCTCGTCCACCGCCTTGTCGGCCCCCTCGGCCCGCATGATCGACGAGAAATAGCTGCGGTAGCAGCCGGGCATGCCTATCGTCCGCTGGGCGCACTCCTCGGCGTTGGCCGGGGGCTCGTCGCTGAGCAGCCCGACGTCGAGACCACCGGCCACATCGCCGTTAGCCTCCTCCAGAACGGCTTCGAGGTCGCGGGCGTTGAGGCTCGCGGGGTTCAACCCGGTGACCAGCGCGGCCACCGCCACAACCGCTCCCAGACCCCACAGCTCAAGCCGCAGCGACCGCGGGGAGACGGCCGCCCCCCGGTTGCGGCGGCGAAGGCCGGCCAGCCAGCCTGCCCGCCAGTCGTGGTACATGCCCAGGGGCACCGCCACCAGTGCCACCAGCCCCAGTTTCACGAGCAGGGCGGTGGTGTAGCCGGAACCCTTGAACAGCTCGGTGCCGGCCAGGAGCCAAGTGGACCGCAGGCCGGTGAGCGCCAGCACCGCGAAGGAGGCCGCGGCCACCGGGGCGAATCGCCTGAACATACCCTCCAGCGCCGCGGAGCGATCTGGGGCTGTCAGCTTCCGATACGCCGGGGTGGCCATGGCCGCGCCCGCGATGAGCAGCGGTCCCAGCCAGGCGCCGGCTGCCGCCAGATGCAGGGTGGACACCCATATCCCGAACGGGTCTTCCGACAGCGTCGATGTGTGGCTGGCTGAGGCGCCTAAGGCGATGAGCGCCACCACGCCGATGCCGGCCTGGGCCAACGTGATCTCTGAGCGCGCCCCGGCCAGTCGGCGGGCCATCACTGCCAGCACCCCTGAGCCCACCACCGCTAAAAGCAGCGTGCGCCCGGTGCCCTCGGTTAGGGCCAAGCGGAGGTTCTCTCGCAGCGAGCCGTCGCCGTAGCCGCGGGTGATGAGCGCGACGGTGGCCGCCGTTCTCACCACGATGGCGAGGTGCAACACCAGCGCTCCCACCAGCAGCCCGCGCCGGGCCGCGGCGGCCAGAACCCCCGATACCGCCGGCTGAGAATGCCGGTCCCGCAGATGCCAGCCCAGCACCAGCAGGGCCCCGATGGCCGCGGCCAGCCCGGCGTACCAGAGGAATCGCCCGATTCCGCTGACCAGCTCCAGCACCCGGTCGAGCGCGGGGGCTTGGGTGAAGCTGGCCGCGGCCACCGCGGCGCCGTCCACGATCCCCACGCCCACCACCACCTCGCCTGCCACCCGGTGCCCGTCGGGGCCGACCGTCACCCACGAGAGGCCGAAGATGCCCCGGCCCAAATCAGGCAGGGCAAACCGGATGATCTCGGAGTCCTCGCCCTCGGGGGTGAGGAGAGCGGCGCCGGGAATGGTCCCGCCGCCAGAGGAGATGATCTCGAGCCGCACCGACCGGGGGTCCACCGCCTCGGCGAAGACCAGGGTGAGCTGCTCGGGCGCCTCGGCCGACACGGCGCGGTCGGCGGGCACTGTCTCCAACAGCCGGGTATGGGCCGAAGCGGTGGACGCGCCGAGCCCGACCGAGGCCGCCAACGCCACCAGGCACACCACCGCAAGCCGCAGCAGTGGCTGCGGCGCCCCCCGCAGGAGGCGAATGGCTGAAACGCCGCTAGTCAGCCTCATCGCGCTCGGCGATAAGGGCGGCGGCCTGGGTGGGCCACTTCCACTTGCTGATCCGGCCGGGGATCTCCAGGGCGGTTTCGAGTTCCTGCACGGCATCGTCATCCAGAGCTGCGAGGTCTTCGTAGGTCACGATGCCGTGATCGGGCAGCGCCCGGGCCAAGGCGGGATCGGTGCCCATGATGCGGGTGAAATCGTCTGGCCTCTTGGATGGGTCTGGAGCGGGCCTCTCTGCGGGGGCTGGTGCTGGTGGCTCGGGCTCGGCTTCCGGAGCCGATGACTCCTCTGGTTCGGCTGCTTCGACTTCGACGGCCTGCTCGGGCTCGGCCGATGGCGGAGCCTCGACGGCCACCGCAGCCTGCGGCTCGGCCACCGCGACCGCTGCTGCTTCAGACGCCCGAGTGCGGATGGTGAGCAGTTCAGATTGGCGAGCTTCCTCCTCGGCGGCGTCGCGGTTCTCCAGCGCTTCCAGCAGGTGCATGGAGATGTCACCCACCACCACGTCGTCGTCGGCCCCCTCGGCCTTGATGCCATCGTCGATCATGATGTAGCAGAACGGGCAGGCGGTGGCGATCCGGTCGGCCCCGGTGGCCAGCAGCTCTTGTGACCGCTCCACGTTCACCTGCTTGCCGATGGTCTCCTCCATCCACATGCGGGCCCCGCCCGCACCGCAGCACATGCCCTTGGTCCCGTTGCGCTCGGCCTCCACCACCTCGACGCCGCCCAGCGATCCCACCACTCGGCGAGGGGCCAGGTACACGTCGTTGTGGCGGCCCAGATAGCAGGAGTCGTGGTAAACCACCCGCTCGTCGAGGCGGGCGCCGGTCATGTCGAGGCGTCCGTCGTCGATCAGCGCCTCCAGGAACTGGGTGTGGTGGACCACCTCGTAGTGCCCGCCCAACTGGGGGTACTCGTTGGCCAGGGTGTTGAAGCAGTGGGGGCACTGGGTGACGATCTTCTTGACCCCCATCTCATTGAGGGTCTCGATGTTCTGCATGGCCAGCATCTGGAAGATGTACTCGTTGCCCGAGCGCCGGGCCGGGTCGCCGGTGCAGTTCTCGGCCGGCCCCAAGATGGAGAAGCTGATCTCGGCTCGCTGGAGCAGCTTGGCCACCGCCTGGGTCACCTTGCGGTTCTTGTCGTCGAACGATCCGGCGCAGCCCACCCAGTAGAGGTACTCGGACTCCAGCGGGTCGCCGCCGTCGAGCACCGCGATGCCCTCGAACTCGGTGGCCCAGGCGCCGCGGTCGCCCTGGGACATGCCCCACGGATTCCCCGAGTTCTCCATCGACCGGTAGGCCTGACCCAGCTCGGTGGGGAAGTCGGACTCCATCAGCGACAGATAGCGGCGCATATCGAGGATCTTGTCGAGGATCTCGATGTTCACCGGGCAGATCTCGTCGCAGGCCTTGCAGGAGGTACACGCCCAGATCTCCTCGCCGGTTATCCGCTCGAACAGCGAGTTGGCCTCCACCTTGATCTCCGGCACCGTGCCCAGGGGCGGCGTGGTGGCCGGCTCGCCGGTGGCGGCCATGACCTCCCCGGTCTTGAGCACGATCTCCCGCGGGTCGAGGGGCTTGCCGGTGGCGTGGGCCGGACACACCGAGGTGCATCGACCACACATGGTGCAGGCGTCGGTGTCCAGCAGCTGCTTCCAGGTGAAGTCCTCCACGGTGGCTGCCCCGAACGACTCCAGGTCGGTCTCCATCAGGTTGGGCATGGGCTTCATGGCCCCCTTGGGCCGGTCTTTGTCCCGCAGGTACATGTTCAGCGGGGAGGTGACCATGTGGCGCAGCATGGTGATGGGCAGCAGCACCAAGAAGGCCACGAAAGCGATCACGTGTCCCGCCCACCAGAACTGGTGCCAGTGGTCGAGGCCCTCGAGGCCCCGCATCTGGGTGGCAACCTGGTAGCCCAGCACCGACCACTTCTCGAAGTCGGGCACGCCATGGTCGGCGATGCGGAACACCTCGGCGCCGAATCCGGTGACTCCGATGGCGAAGAACGTGCCCAAGATCACTGCGTGCTCGGGCCGCGACTTGATGCGGATGCGGTAGGGACGCAGTCGTCGGGGGCCGTAGCGGCGCACTATGGCCCACATCACCCCGACCAGGAAGATGGCCCCGGCGATGTCGCCCACCGCGGAGTACACCTGGTACACCCGGCCGTGGAGGAACTTGGCCCCGTCGGGTAGTTGCTCGTCGATCTCCAGGGTGGTGGTGACGCCCAACAAGATGATGAACCCCACATAGATCATGGTGTGCATGACGCCAGCGCCGGGCTCCCGCAGCAAGGTGCGCATGTACATGCCCCGCCGGAGGTCTTCGAGGCGGGTCTTGGCGTTGGAAAGGGTGGTGCGCCGGTTGTCGGGGCCGCCCCGCTCCCAGTTCTTCACCCGCTTGGCGAACTCCCAAGAAGCCCACACCAAGAAGATGGGGATGATGGTGTAGAAGGCGGCCTTCCACCCGCTGGGGATGTTCTCCCAGGGGTGACGGGTGATCTCGGCCGGGTTCTTGAACTCGGTGATGGCCGAGGCGATGCCCGAAGCAATGGTGAAGGCGGCGAAGCCCAGCCCGAGGCCGAGGACTATGTGGAAGGGACGCAAGCGCTTTGGGTCCATGGCGACTCCAAACCTAGTTGTTGACATCCCCCGGTTCCGTACTCAAGCAGGCAGTACGAGTTCCGCCCAGTCCCGTACTCAAGCAGGCAGTACGAAGCCGACGAGTCCTGCTTGAATTTCACAGCGCAGAAACAATTGTGAAACCTGGCCTTCCTACCTTGTTCCTGACTGCGACAGCGCCGCAGTGGCGCGGGCGCAGAAACGGCGAAGGAGGGCCGGTCATATGAAAAGGAAATTCGGAATTGGAGCGCTGATTGCCGCCGGCACGGTGCTCATCGGGGCTGTTCCGGCAATGGCCCAAGACGGCGGTGCCGAAGCAGTGCAAGTGGTGATGGACAACCTGTGGGTGTTCATCGCCGGCATTTTGGTGTTCTTGATGCAGGCCGGCTTCGGCATGGTCGAGGCGGGCATGACCCGAGCCAAGAACGTGGGCAACATCATGGCCAAGAACCTGGCCGACATGTGCATTGGCGCGCTGGCCTTCTTCGCGTTCGGCTACGGCATTGCTTTCGGCACCGACGGCGGATCGCTGATCGGCACCGACGGGTTCTTCCTGAGCGGCACGTTCACCACCTTTGGCGACGGGCTCAGCACTCCCACGTTCTTCTTCTTCCAGGTGGTGTTCGCGGCCACCGCGGTGACGATCGCCTCAGGGGCCATGGCCGAGCGGACCAAGTTCTCCGCGTACTTGGTGTTCAGCTTCTTCATGACCGCGCTGATCTATCCGGTGGTGGTCCACTCCTTCTGGCACGGCGACGGCCTGCTGTCGGACCTGAAGATCGGCGACGCCCGGTTCGGCGACTTCGCCGGTTCCACCATCGTACACAGCACCGGCGGCTGGGCCGCCCTGATGGGCGCCATCTTCCTCGGGCCCCGCATCGGCAAGTACGACGAGAACGGCAACCCTCGGGCTATGCCCGGCCACAACATCGCCTTCGTGGTGTTGGGCGTGTTCATCCTGTGGTTCGGCTGGTTCGGGTTCAATCCCGGCTCGGAGCTGGCTGCGGATGACTTCGTGATGCGTGCTGCGGTAACCACGCTGTTGGCCGCGGCTGCCGGTGGCCTGACCGCCGGGGCGGTCATCTGGCGCAAGGCCGGCTCGCTGGATGTGGCCATGACCGGCAACGGCGTACTGGCTGGTCTGGTGGGTATCACCGCCGGCACCGGAACCATGAACCCAATGGGCGCAGTGGTGACCGGCGCTATCGCCGGAGTCATCGTGGTGTACTCGGTGCTGTTCTTCGACCGGGTCCGCATCGACGACCCGGTGGGCGCCATCTCGGTTCACGGTGTGTGCGGCGTGTGGGGGACGCTGGCCGTGGGCCTGTTCTCCCGCTATGACGATGCGTTTGTGGGCCAAGACAACGCCGGACTCTTCTACGGCGGAGGCATCGACCAGTTGGTGGTGCAGCTCATCGGCGTGGTGCTGGTGTTCGCCTGGGTGACCATCACAACCGGCATCCTGTTTGCTGTCATGAAGAAGACGATGGGTCTACGGGTGTCTCGTGAGGAAGAGATTGGTGGACTCGACCTCCACGAGCACGGAGTGCCCGGCTACGGCCCGGACACCTCCACCTCTGTGGGCTGACACTCCTACAGCCTGACAGGCGCTTAGCCCGCTTGTTTGGCCACTGCTGTGGCGGCTTCGGCCGCCGCGGCGGGGTCGAGCGAGCGGGCGAGCGTCGTTTTGGCCTCGATGGGCATCATGTCCGGTCCCAGCTCGTACACAAGCGGCATCCCGGTGGGGATATTGAGCTCGGCGATGGCGTCGTTGTCGATCTGATCGAGGTGTTTGGCGAGGGCCCGCAGGCTGTTGCCGTGGGCCGAGATCAACACCAACTGCCCGGCTTGCAGATCAGGGACCACCTCGTCATACCAATAGGGCATCAGCCGTTCCACCACATCAGCTAGGCACTCGCTCTTGGGCAACAGCTCCGGAGGGATATGGGTGTAGCGGGGGTCGCCATTGGGATTCCACGGGTTGTCGTCGGCAATGGGGGGTGGTGGGGTGCGGTAGCCCCTGCGCCAGGCATTGAGCTGCTCATCGCCATAGCGTTGTCGGGTCTCGGACTTGTCCAACCCGGTGAGGTCGCCGTAGTGGCGCTCGTTCAGCCGCCAATGCTGCTTCATCGGCACCGATGCCCGACCCATCTCAGCCAGGGCCAGTTCCGCAGTGCGAATGGCCCGAGTCTGCACCGAGGTGTGTACGACATCGGGCAGCAGTTCGGCCTCAGCCAGCGCCTGCCCGCTGGCTCGAGCCTCGGCCTCTCCCTGTTCCGTGAGATCGCAGTCGTACCAACCGGTGAACTGATTGGAGGCGTTCCATTGGCTCTGTCCGTGGCGAAGCAGGATCAGCGTTGCTGGACTCACCCTGGGCAGCGTAGCGGCTCCAACCCTTAGTGATCTGCACTCAAGTTTTGGGATATGACAATTTGAGGGGTATCCTGAGGGTCGAAGATAATCCTCGAAACCAAACTTCAACCCCAAACCAAACTTCAAAAGGAGTCGAACAAAATGGCCAGAGTTGTCGGCATCGATTTGGGCACCACCAACAGCGTGGTTGCAGTGCTCGAAGGCGGTGAGCCCACTGTCATCGCCAATACTGAGGGCTCTCGCACCACCCCTTCGGTGGTGGCCTTCTCCAAGGAGGGAGAGGTGCTGGTGGGGGAGGTGGCCAAGCGTCAAGCCATCACCAACCCCGATCGCACCATCCGCTCCGTCAAGCGCCACGTGGGCACTGACTGGTCGGAGAGCATCGACGGCAAGGCTTACAGCAGCCAGGAGATCTCGGCCCGGGTTCTGCAAAAGCTCAAGCGGGACGCCGAGACCTATCTGGGCACCGAGGTCACCGAGGCGGTTATCACCGTCCCGGCCTACTTCGACGACGCCCAGCGCACCGCCACCAAAGAGGCCGGCACCATCGCCGGCCTTGAGGTGCTGCGGATCATCAACGAACCCACCGCGGCCGCACTGGCCTACGGCCTCGACAAGGGCGACACCGACCAGACCATTCTGGTTTTCGACCTGGGCGGGGGCACCTTCGACGTCTCCATCCTGGAGATTGGCGACGGGGTGTTCGAGGTCAAGTCCACCAGCGGCGACACCGCCCTGGGCGGCGACGACTGGGACGACCGGGTGATCGGCTGGCTGGTGGACTCGTTCCGCAACGACCACGGCGTAGACCTGAGCAAGGACAACATGGCCATGCAGCGGCTCAAGGAGGGCGCGGAGCGGGCCAAGATCGAGTTGTCGCAAACCCAGAGCACCAATGTGAACCTGCCCTTCATCACCGCCACCGACGCAGGGCCACTCCATATGGACTACGAGCTGAGCCGGGCCAAGTTCCAGGATCTCACCAGCGACCTGCTGGATCGGTGCCGCAAGCCCTTCGAGCAGGCCCTTTCTGACGCCGGCCTGTCGGCAGGCGACATGGACCACGTGATCCTGGTGGGCGGCTCAACTCGGATGCCAGCGGTGGTGGACCTAGTTACCGGGATGACTGGAACCCAGCCCCACCAGGGAGTCAACCCCGACGAGGTGGTGGCCGTGGGCGCGGCGGTGCAAGCCGGCGTGCTCAAAGGCGAGGTCAAGGACGTGCTGCTGCTGGATGTGACCCCGCTGTCGCTGGGCATCGAGACCAAGGGCGGTGTGATGACTCGCCTGATCGAGCGCAACACCACCATCCCCACCCGCCGCACCGAGGTTTTCACCACCGCGGATGACAACCAGCCCACGGTGGAGATCCATGTGCTTCAGGGCGAGCGGGAGATGGCCGCGTACAACAAGACGCTGGGCAAGTTCCAGCTGGTAGACCTGCCCCCAGCCCCCCGAGGGGTTCCTCAGATCGAGGTCACCTTCGACATCGATGCCAACGGCATCGTCCACGTGTCGGCCAAAGACCGGGCCACCGGCAAAGAGCAGTCCATCACCATCACCGGCCAGACCTCGCTGGACAAGAGCGCCATCGATCAGATGATCGCCGATGCCGAGGCCCATGCGGCCGAGGATGCCCGTCGTCGGGAGGAGGCTGAGGCCGTCAACAACGCCGACAGCCTGGTGTACCAGGTGGAGAAGTTGCTGGCCGAGGCCGGCGAGTCGGTAGACGCCGACCAGCGCAGCGAGGTTGAGGCCAAGCTGGGCGAGCTGAAGTCGGCCATCGACGAGAAGGACCTCGACCGCATCCGCTCGGCCACCGAGGAGCTGTCGGCCATCAGCCAGCAGATCGGGGCGGCCATGTACGAGCAGGCGGCCGCCGCAGCCGGCGATGCCCCCGGCGATTTCGATGCCCCGGGCGACTTTGATGCTGGCGGTGCCTCAGACGATGAGAACATCGTCGACGCCGAGATCATCGAAGACGAAGAAGACGGAAGCTCCCAGTGAGCGAGGAGGCTGCGGCTGATCTGGCCAATGACGGGCTGGATGGCGACGAAGTCGCTGATGAGCAGACTGTTCACGAGCAATCCGCCGACGGGCGGGTTCAGGAAGTGGGCGACGTCGAAGAGCCGGAGACCTCGGTGGAGGAGCTTTTGGCCCAGCGGGATGGCTATCTCAACGACCTTCAGCGGGTGACCGCTGAATTTGCCAACTACCGCCGCAAGGCGGCCGAGCGCCAGCAGGAGACGGTGGCCATGGCCGCGGCCGACATCGTGGAGAAAGTGCTGCCGGTGCTGGACGCCTGTGATGCTGCCGTGGCCCAAGGAGCGGAAGACGTTGTCCCCATTCGAGACGCGCTGTTCGCGGCGCTGGAGAAGGAGGGCTTGGCCAAGCTCGACGATCCGGGCGCGCCGTTCGACCCCACTTGCCATGAGGCCGTCGTCCATGAGCCGGGTGAGGGAGAGGCGGTGATCGCCGAAGTGTTGCGGGCTGGCTACGAGTGGAACAGCCGTGTGTTGCGGCCCGCCATGGTGAAGGTCCGGGGGTAGGACGGAGGCGATCGAGGCATGGACGTGAAACGGGAATGGCTGGAGACCGACTATTACAAGGCCTTGGGTGTCTCCCCTTCGGCGTCTGACAAGGAGATCACCAAGGTCTATCGCAAGCTGGCCCGCAAGCTGCACCCCGATGCCAACCCCGACGATGCCAAGGCCGAGGAGCGGTTCAAAGAGGTATCGGCCGCCTACGACGTGCTGGGCGATGGTGAGCGCCGGGCCCAATACGACCAAGTGCGCCACATGGGGCCTATGAACTTTCAGGCCGGACCGGGCGGCTTCACCATGGAGGGCGACCTGGCCGACATCTTCTCGGCGTTCATGGGCGGCGGCCGTTTCGACCGCGGTGGCCCCCCGTTCAGCGGCCAGACCCGCCCGGTTCGAGGCCATGATCTCAACGCCCACCTGACCTTGGACTTCGCCGAGGCGGTGCGAGGCACCACCACCGACTTGACCCTCAGCGGCGACACCGCCCGGGCCGGACGCTCCATATCCGTGCGCATTCCCGCCGGGGTGGGCAACGGCCAGAAGATCAAATTGGCCGGCAAGGGGGAGCCGGGGGTCAACGGCGGTCCGTCCGGCGACCTGTATGTAACGGTCAAGGTCAAATCTCACCCGGTGTTCGGCCGCCAGGGCAAGAACCTCACGGTTTCTGTGCCGGTGACGTTTGCCCAGGCAGCACTGGGCGCGGAGATCGAGGTGCCCACCTTTGAGGGCGACCCGGTGACACTGCGCCTGCCTCCCGGGAGTCAGCCCGGAAGGGTCTTGCGGGTTCGGGGACGAGGCGTGGAAACCGCCAAGGGAACCGGCGATCTGCTGGTGACAGTGGACCTGGAGGTTCCCACCGAGCTGAGCGATGAGCAGCGCCAGGCTTTGGAAGCATTCGCCGAGAAGATGGAGGCATCACCATGATCGATCCCCGAGGCCGTGATCGGGCGGTGTATGTCATATCGGTGGCTGCTGAATTGGCCGGTATCCACCCCCAGACCCTGCGGATCTACGACCGTCGGGGTCTGGTGCAACCGGCCAGAACTGGCGGGGGGAGCCGGCGCTACAGCGACGCTGACATTGAGAAGCTCCGCCGGGTACACGAGCTGACCAGTGAGGGCATGAACCTCGACGGAGTGGAGCGGGTGCTCGCCCTCGAGGCCGAGGTGGCTCGGCTCAGGGCCCAGGTGGTGCGCCTCACCCGGGAGCTGGAGTCCAAGCGGGCCGACATCGTTCTGTACCGAAGAGGCTGAGTGCTGCCTTCGGCGGTTAGAGTTCAAGCCCTGCCAATCCTGTGACCGTGACCCTCGCCTCCGACCTCTCCGACCTCTCCGACCTCTTGGTGGGCTATCAATCAGTCCGGACTTACACCGACGCGCTCGCCGCTCCGTTGAGCAACGAGGATCAGTGCATCCAGTCGATGCCCGACGTGAGTCCCACCAAGTGGCATCGAGCCCACGTAACCTGGTTCTTCGAGACCTTCCTGCTCAAGACCCGTCTCGACGGCTATCGCGAGTTTCACCCGGCGTTCGGCTTCCTGTTCAACTCGTATTATGAGGCGGTTGGGGATCGCCACCCTCGGCCCGAGCGGGGCAACCTCTCCCGACCATCGTGCGATGAGGTGGCTGCCTACCGGGCCCATGTCGATGGGGCCATGGCCGAGCTGCTGGCTCGCCCGCTGGACGATGCCACCGCCGATCTGGTGCTGTTGGGCCTTCACCATGAGCAGCAGCACCAAGAGCTGTTGCTCATGGACATCAAACATGTGCTGTCGACCAATCGGGCGCTGTGGCCTGCCTATCACGACCTCCCCTCGCCGCCCTCCGGGATGTCGAGCAACGGACAGCCATCCGCCGGCTGGACCAGCTTCGACGGCGGCGAAGTGTGGGTGGGTCACGACGGCAACGGCTTCGCCTTCGACAACGAGAGCCCTCGCCACCGGACCATCCTCCCTTCGTATCGGCTGTCCAACCGACTGGTGACCTGCGGCCAGTGGTTGGAGTTCATGGCCGACGGCGGCTACGACACTCCCACTCTGTGGTTGTCGGACGGCTGGTACCAGCAACAGGAGCACGGCTGGGAGGCGCCTTCGTACTGGGACTTCCACCCCGAGGACGGTTGGCGGGTGTTCACCCTCCACGGCCTCCAACCGCTCTTGCCCGACGAGCCGGTGTGCCACTTGTCGTACTACGAGGCCGATGCCTTCGCCCGCTGGGCGGGGGCCCGACTCCCCACTGAGGCCGAGTGGGAGCACGCTGCCGCCACTCAGAAACCGGGGGGCAACCTCGGCGACCAAGGCCGATGGCATCCCGCCCCCGCCCCGGGCGACGATGGCCTGCACCAGCTCTACGGAGACGTGTGGGAGTGGACGTCCAGCTCCTACGGCCCGTATCCAGGGTTCCGGCCCGCGCCAGGCGCAGTGGGGGAGTACAACGGCAAATTCATGGTCAACCAATTCGTGCTTCGGGGTGGCGCCTGCGTGACCCCTCCCGGCCATATCCGGGCTACCTACCGCAACTTCTTCCATCCCCACACCCGCTGGCACTTCTCCGGGATGCGCCTGGCCCAGGACGCGTAATGCCAGGACGCGTGGTTCCAGGAAGCGCGATTGTGGAGCCGGTGGTCGATATCCATCTGGATCCCGCCTGGATCGATCGAGCGCTCCGGGCCGACGTGGCCGAAGGTCTCACCTCCCAGCCCAAGGAGCTTCCCCCCAAGTGGTTCTACGACGACCGGGGCAGCGAGCTCTTCGACCAGATCACCCGGCTGCCCGGCTACTACCCCACCCGAAGAGAGCGGGAGATCCTGGAGCGAGAGGTCGACGTGATCGCCGAGCGGTCCGGAGCTGACACCGTGGTGGAACTGGGGTCGGGCACCTCGGAGAAGACCCGAATCGTGCTGGACGCTCTGGCCGCCACCGGACGGCTCCGCCGCTACGTCCCGTTCGACAACAGCGAGGCCACCCTGCGAAACGCGGCTGCGGAATTGGCTGAGGCCTATGAGGGCCTGGCTGTCCACGGCGTGGTGGGCGACTTCGAGCACCACTTGGGCCACATACCTGATGGCGGCTGTCGGCTGATGATGCTCCTGGGCGGCACCATCGGGAACTTTCCCCCCGCGCCGCGGAAGGACTTTCTGGCCAGCGTGGCCGCCACCATGGTGCCGGGCGACACCTTCTTGCTGGGTTTCGACTTGGTGAAGGATCACGACCGGCTGATTGCCGCCTACGACGACCCCGAGGGCGTGACCGCAGCGTTCAATCGCAACGTCCTGTCGGTGATCAACCACCGTCTCGATGCCGACTTCGCTCTCGACCAATTCGAGCACGAAGCCCGTTTCGACCCCGACGAGGAGTGGATCGAGATGTGGTTGCGCTCCCGCTGCGCCCAGCAGGTGACCATCCGCGGGTTGGGCATGACCGTCGACTTCGCCCAAAACGAGCGCATGCGGACCGAGATCAGCGCCAAGTTCCGTCCCGAGAACATCGGCCCTGAGCTTGCTGGTGTCGGGCTGGCCATGGAGCGCCTGTGGACCGACGCCCGGGGGGACTACGCCCTCACCCTGTCCCGCATGGTGGAAGGGCGCTGACCGGCACGGCATTGCTGGTGCAAATGCCATTTATTGCTCGTCAATCCCTTGGTGGGCGCGAGTAGTGTCAGTTCGTAAGCCACGCTGATGGGGTAGCGCTTTGCCAGCAACCGTGGTCGTCGGGACGCAATGGGGTGACGAGGGCAAGGGCAAGTTCACCGACCTCCTAGCCCGCGACATGGACATGGTGGTGCGCTACCAGGGCGGCCACAACGCTGGTCACACCCTGGTGGTGGAGGGTCAGACGTTCAAGCTCCAGCTCGTTCCCAGCGGGGTTCTCTATTCCCACGTGACCCCGATGATCGGTAACGGGGTGGTGATCGACCCCAAAGTGCTCATCGACGAGATGGATCGGCTCACTGCGGCCGGGGTCGACTGCGGCAAGCTGAAGGTGAGCGGCAACGCCCACCTCATCCTGCCCTATCACCAGACGCTGGACGTGGTGGCCGAGCGCCATCTGGGGCGCAACAAGCTGGGCACCACCAAGCGGGGCATCGGCCCCGCCTACGCCGACAAGGCGGCCCGGGTGGGGCTGCGGGTGCAAGACCTGCTCGACCCCAAGATTTTCCGGGAGAAGCTGGGCGTGGTGCTGCACGAGAAGAACCCGCTGCTGGCCAAGGTGTACAACCGGCTGCCCTTCGACCTCGAGACGGTGGCCGAGCAGTACCTAGAGGAATGTCGCCCTCGCCTTGAGCCCCACATTGCCGACACGGTGGGGCTGGTTCACGATGCATTGGAGACCGGCCAGAACGTGCTGTTCGAAGGGGCCCAGGCCATGTTCCTCGACCTCGACCACGGCACCTACCCGTTCGTCACCTCCTCCAACCCGGTGGCCGGTGGGGTGTGCGTAGGGGCGGGCGTCGGTCCTCGGCACATCGATCGAGTAATCGGGGTCACCAAGGCGTATATCAGCCGGGTGGGGTCGGGGCCGTTCCCCTGCGAGCTGACCGACGACATCGGCGACCACTTGGTGGATGTGGGCCGTGAATACGGGACCAATACCAAGCGCCGCCGCCGGTGTGGTTGGCTGGACACGGTGATGCTGCGCCACGCAGTGCGGGTGAACTCCTTGTCGGACCTGGCCATCACCAAGCTCGATGTGCTGGACGCCCTCGACCCCATCAAGGTATGTGTGGCCTACGAGGTGGACGGGGAGCGCTGCAACTCGATGCCCTACCACCAATCAGAGATCCACCGGGCGGTGCCGATCTACGAGGAACTGCCTGGCTGGCGCACCGACTTGAGCGAAGTCGGCGATCGCTCGGAGCTGCCCCAAGAGGCCGAAGACTATCTGCGGTTCATTGAAGAGCAGGCTGGCGTGCCCGCCTCCTTGGTTGGTGTGGGTCCGGGCCGGGATCAGTTCATCACGTTCAGCGCAGTGTCGTGAGAGTCTGCGTCGTTGGCAGTGGGGGACGTGAGCATGCCCTTACCCACGTGTTGGGCCGGTCGTGCGACGTCGTGGTCACTCCCGGAAACCCCGGCATTCCTGGTTCTGTTGCTGTACCAGCAACCGAGATCGACGCCGATCTGTATGTGATCGGACCCGAGGTGCCGCTGGTAGAAGGTCTAGCCGACGAATTGAGAGCAGCAGGTCGGCTGGTGTTTGGCCCTGGAGCCGACGGGGCCCTCTTGGAGGGCTCCAAAGCCTGGATGAAGGAACTGCTGATGGCCGCTGAGGTGCCCACCGCGGGCCACGGCTCGTTCACCGAGCTCGAGCCGGCTCTCCGCTACCTGGACACCATGAGCGATCTCTTTGTGATCAAGACCGACGGCCTGGCCGCGGGCAAGGGGGTGCTGGTTACCGAGGATCGGGCCGAAGCGGAAGAAGCAGTGCGGGCCTATCTCTCGGGGGAGGCCTTCGGCGACGCCGGACTCCGGGTGGTGATCGAAGAGGGCCTTACCGGTCCCGAGCTGTCGGTGTTGGCGGTGTGCGATGGCCATCGGGCGGTGCCATTGGCTCCGGCCCAGGACTTCAAGCGCATCGGTGAGGGCGACCTCGGGCCCAATACCGGGGGCATGGGGGCCTACTCCCCGGTGCCGGTGGCCGGAGATGATGTGGTTGATGCAGTGATGGATCGAGCGGTGCTGCCCACGCTGGAAGAGCTACAGCGACGGGGCATCGACTATCGGGGTGTGCTGTATGCCGGGCTGATGCTCACCCCCCAGGGAATCAAGGTGCTGGAGTACAACGTGCGCTTCGGCGACCCCGAGGCCCAGGTGGTGCTGCCCCGGCTGAAGTCCGACTTGGCCGACCTGCTGGCGGCCGCGGCGGCCGGATCACTGGAGGACGACCCGGTGTTCGGCGATGACGCCGCGGTGACGGTGGTGTGCGCCTCGGAGGGCTATCCCGCCTCCCCCCGGACCGGCGATCCAATTGCTGGCATCGAGGCGGCCAACGCGGTGGAGGGCGTGATGGTGTTCTGCGCTGGAGTGGTATCAGCTGCTGAAGGCGGAGTTGGTGCTATTTCTGCTGGTCAGAGCAGTCAAGAGCTGGTCACGGCTGGGGGCCGGGTGCTCAACGTGACCGGGCAGGGGCCCGACTTGGCCACCGCCCGAGAGCGGGCTTATGCCGGGGTCACCCACATTGATTGGCCGGGCCGCTACGTTCGCTTTGACATCGCCGCCGCGGCGGTAGAGGGCGCTTCACAGAGGGAATCGGCATGAGCTTGAAAGTCGCTGTCATCATGGGATCGTCGAGTGATGAGGACACCATGGACCCGGCCCGCACCACGCTGGAACAGTTCGGCGTGGAGTGCCACTGGGAGGTCATGTCGGCCCACCGCACGCCGGAGAAGGTCCGCCAGTTTGTGTCCGGCGCTCGCGATGCCGGGTTCGGGGCCATCATCTGCGGGGCGGGGATGGCCGCTCACCTAGCCGGCGCGACTGCGGCCCAGACCACCCTGCCGGTGATCGGCGTGCCTTTGGCCGGCGGAGCGCTGAACGGGGTGGACTCCCTGTATTCCACCGTGCAGATGCCCAAGGGGATCCCGGTGGCCACCGTGGCCATCAACGGCGCCATGAACGCGGCTTTGCTGGCCATTCAGATTCTGGCGGTGACCGACTCGGGGCTGGCCGAGAGGCTGGCCGCCCATCGCGCTGAGATGGCCGGTGGCTGAGAAGGACCTGATTCCCGACGTTCTGGCCGACCGCTATGCCAGCGCGGCGATGGCTGCTATCTGGTCGCCGGAGGGCAAGGTAAAAGCGGAGCGCCGCCTGTGGGTGGCCGTACTGGAGGCCCAGAAGGGTCTCGGCATCGAGGTGCCCGACGGGGTTGTGGAGGCCTATCGAGATGCCATCGACCAGGTGAACCTGGACTCCATCCGGGAGCGGGAGCGAGTCACCCGCCACGACGTGAAGGCTCGCATCGAGGAGTTCTGCGCGCTGGCCGGCCACGAGCACATCCACAAAGGGATGACATCGCGCGACCTCACCGAGAACATCGAGCAGTTCCAGATCCGCCAGTCGTTGGATCTGGTGCGATTCAAGCTGGTGGCCGTGGTTTGTGCCCTAGGACGACGGGCCGACACCCATTCCGAGTTGGTGATGGTGGGCCGCTCCCACAACGTGCCCGCCCAGGCCACCACCCTGGGCAAGCGCTTCGCCAACTACGGCGAGGAGGCGCTGGCTGCCTTGGGTCGGATCGACGACCTGCTGGACCGTTACCTGCTGCGGGGGCTTAAAGGCCCGGTGGGCACCCAGCAAGACCAGATCGATCTGTTCCTCGGCGAGGCTGACAAGGCCGCTGAACTCGAAGACCGAGTGGCCGCCAGCCTCGGATTCGCAGCCACGATGGGCAGCGTGGGTCAGGTGTACCCGAGGTCGCTGGACTACGACGTGGTTACCGCGCTGGTGCAGGCATCATCGGCCCCGGCCAACTTGGCCCGGACCATCCGGCTCATGGCCGGCCATGGCTTGATCACCGAGGGCTTTCAGGCTGGGCAAGTGGGCTCGTCGGCCATGCCCGGCAAGCGCAACGCCCGCACCTCCGAGCGCATCTGCGGGTTCTCGGCGGTGGTGCAGGGCTACGCCAACATGGTGGGAGCCCTGGTGGGCGATCAATGGAACGAGGGCGACGTGAGCTGTTCGGTGGTGCGCCGGGTGGCCCTGCCCGGCGCGTTCCTGGCTCTCGACGGCCAGCTTGAAGCAGTACTGGTGGTGCTCAATGAGCTCGCAGTGTTCGAAGACGCGATCGCAGCCGAGTTGACCGCCAACCTGCCGGCGCTCACCGCCACCCGAGTACTGATGGCCTCGGTGGCCGCCGGTGCGGGCCGGGAAGAGGCCCATCGCATCATCTCTGAGCATGTCCCCAAGGGAGACGGGTTCTTCTCGGCTGTTGCCGATGACGAGAGGTTGCCGATTGCTTCTGTCGACGTCGAACAGATCAAGAGCCAACACTTGGCGCTGACCGGGGCAGCCGCTGGCCAAGCCCGGGCTTTCGCCGCCAAGGCCCAGGAGTTGGGCACCCAAAATCCCAACGCTGCCGCCTACCAACCGGAGCCCATCCTATGAGCACCAAGAACATCAACCTGCCCCCAGTTCATTCCGGCAAGGTCCGCGACATCTTCGACGCCGGTGACGGCCGGCTGTTGATGATCGCGTCCGACCGCATCTCAGCGTTCGACGTGGTGATGGACGAGCCCGTACCCGAGAAAGGGCGGGTGCTGACCGCCATGTCGGCCTATTGGTTCGAGACCCTGGCCGATGTGCTGCCCAGCCACCTCATCTCCACCGACGTGGCCGACTTCCCACCCGAGGCCCAGGCCAACGGGGTGGCCGGTCGAACCATGCTGTGCCATCGGGCTGAAATGCTGCCCATCGAGTGCATCGTGCGGGGGTATCTGAGCGGCTCGGCCTGGAAGGAGTACAAGGCCCAGGGCACCATGCACGGCCAGGCCCTGCCCGCGGGGCTCCGGGAATCCGACAAGTTGCCCAAACCGGTGTTCACACCCTCGACCAAAGCCGAGTCGGGCCACGACGAGAACATCTCCTACGACCAGGCAGTAGAGCTGGTGGGTTCGGACCTGGCCGAGCAGGCCCGGGCGGCCTCGCTGGAGCTCTACCGAAGGGCGTCGGAGGCGGCCGCCGAGAAGGGCATCATCATTGCCGACACCAAGTTTGAGATGGGCATGGTGAACGGGACCCTGGTGGTGGCCGACGAAGTGCTCACTCCCGACTCCTCGCGCTTCTGGCCGGTGGACGGCTGGGTGCCGGGGGCAACCCCGCCGTCATACGACAAGCAGCCGGTGCGCGATTACCTGAGCACGTTGGATTGGGACAAGCAGTACCCGCCGCCGCCGTTGCCCGACGAGGTGGTGACGGCCAGCGCGGCCCGCTACGTGAGCGCCTACGAGATCGTCACCGGCCGCAGCTTCGCCGACTGGCCCGGAGGCTCATGAGTACAGCATTTGATGTGGCAGTTGAGGTGAGCCTCCGGGACGGGATAGCCGACCCGGAGGGCCTGACCATCGAGCGGGCGCTGCCCGCGCTTGGATTCAGCGGCGTGAGCGGCGTTCGGGTGGGAAAGAGCCTGCGCTTTGTGGTGGAAGCCTCAGACGAAGATGAGGCCCGTACACAAGTAGAGGCCATGTGCCTGCGGTTCTTGGCCAATCCGGTTATTGAAGATGTTGACATCTCTCTGAGTCCGGCCTTATGACGATTCCCGCTGCTTGCTCGGTTTGGGGGCGAGGATGACCACCAAGGTGGGCGTCGTTGTGTTTCCCGGCTCCAACTGCGAGCAGGATGTGGTGGAAGCGGTGGACACAGTTGGGGGTTCTGGCCAGCTTCTATGGCATAAAGACACTTGCCTTGGAGATGTCGACGCAGTGGTATTGCCCGGAGGCTTTGCCCATGGCGACTATCTGCGCACCGGGGCGATGGCCCGGTTCTCCCCCATCATGGGCGCGGTTGAGCGCTTTGCCCGCGACGGCGGGCCGGTGGTGGGTATCTGCAATGGATTCCAGATTCTCACCGAAGCTCAATTGTTGCCCGGAGCCCTCTACAAGAATCGGGGACTCAAATTCCTGTGTCAGCCCGCGGTGTTGCGGGTGGAATCAATGGGCTCGGTATTGACTCGGGGCCTATCCGTTGGCGACGAGCTCAAGATCCCCATCAATCACTTCGAAGGCAACTTCATTTGCTCAGAACAAGTCCTGGAACAGTTGCGTGACAAAAGTCAGATCGTGTTCACGTATCGGGACAACCCCAATGGGGCCACTGCTGACATTGCGGGGATTTGCAACGAAAACGGCAACGTGGTGGGGCTGATGCCCCACCCTGAGCGTGCCGCTCACCCGTTGCTGGGTAGCACCGACGGTGCTTTGCTGCTGAAAGGGTTGATCAGCGGTGATTAGTCAGTGGAACGTGTGCGGGCAACTCCGGCTGCTTTCAGCACACTCGCCGGAACCCCGACCTCACGCCATGCCGCATAGGAAATGCCCTTGCGGCCACTGTACTCGGCGGCGATTGCGATGAATTCGCTCTCAATGCCGCTGATGTCAACCGTTTCCTCTTCTTGTTCGAGCTCGGCTTCCAAGTCCATGAGCTCTTGGATCAGATGAACTCGCTTCAACGGCTTGGCCTGGGCGATCTCACCAGGGAGCTCAGCAACCCGAGCCTGCATTCTTTCCGGAGAGCGCTGGCGTCCCCGCTTGGGCTTGCTCTGGTCAAGCGCATTCAGATAACGGCTCACTGTGCGCCCCTGAGCCTGTCCGAGGGCCCGCGCCGATTTGGCTTCTTCAGATACCATCATCGCTCCTTGATCTGTTTGATCAGCTTGTTGATTGCCAATATAGAACTATATTTGGCGCGCTTGTTCAAACTGTGTGTCTCATCTGATGGAACTTCTGGATTTTCCTCCCTACAACCAATTCGGATGATCTCAGATGAATGAGCCACTGCACCGGTCATTGGGGTTGACAGACGAAGAGGCCGAAGCGATCGAGAAGATCTTGAACCGCCTGCCCAATCATCTCGAATTGGCGATGTATGCGGTGATGTGGTCTGAGCACTGCTCTTACAAGTCCTCCCGCTTGCATTTGCGCCGACTGCCCACCGAGGCCCCCTGGGTATTGGTTGGTCCCGGCGAGAATGCCGGGGTGGTGGATGTGGGCGACGGCATTGCTGCTGCGATCCGGATTGAGAGCCACAACCACCCTTCGGCCATTGAGCCCTATCAGGGAGCGGCCACCGGAGTGGGCGGCATTCTGCGGGACATCTTCACCATGGGGGCCCGCCCTATTGCGGTAATGGACTCACTGAGGTTTGGCCGTCCCGACGATCCCCGCAGTCGTTGGATCGCCGAAGGGGTGGTGTCGGGCATCTCCGGGTATGGCAACGCGGTCGGGGTGCCAACCGTGGGGGGCGAAACCGTTTTCGATGAGACGTATTCCGGCAATCCACTGGTGAATGTTCTGTGCCTTGGGTTGATGCCGGCTGATCGGCTGGTGCTGGGGCAGGCCAGCGGCGAAGGCAACCTGGCGGTGCTGTTGGGTGCGTCGACGGGGCGTGATGGGATCGGCGGGGTGAGCGTGCTGGCGTCGGCTTCCTTCGGGGACGAGGAAGAGGAGGCCGAAAAGCGCCCCAGCGTGCAGGTGGGCGATCCGTTTGAGGAAAAGCGGCTCATCGAGGCCTGTCTGGCCCTTTTGGACGCTGGGCTTGTGGTGGGGATCCAAGATCTGGGGGGCGCAGGACTCACCTGCGCCACCAGCGAGACCGCATCGCGGGGCGGGGTGGGCATGGATGTGGACGTGGCCTCCGTCCCCCGCCGTGAGCCGGGCATGGAGCCCTTTGAAGTGCTCACCAGCGAGTCGCAGGAGCGGATGCTGGCCATCGTCTCGCCCGACGGGCTCGACGATGTCTTGGCCATTTGCGATCGCTGGGATGTGCAGGCCTCGGTAGTGGGGCGGGTGACTGAAGGCGGTCTGCTTCGGGTGCGCGATGGAGTCGGCGGTGAGGTGTTGGCCGAGCTGCCGGCGGCTTCCCTCCACGAGGACGCCCCGCTGTATGACCGTCCCCGGCGTCCTCCCCCAGACTGGGAAGACTTGAAGGCCGACACCGCCGAGCAGTTGCCCCCACCCGAGAACGTGGGCGCCGACCTGTTGGCCATGCTGACCGATCCATCGTGGGTCTATCACCAGTACGACCACATGCTGTTCTGCAATACCGTGGTTGGCCCCGGCGGCGACGCCACCGTGCTGCGGCTCAAGCATCCTGCCACCGGTGCCGATACCGGCCGGGGTTTGGCCCTGACCGCAGACGGCAACCACCGCTGGTGCGCGGTGGACCCCCGAGCCGGAACCGCCATGACCGTGGCCGAGGCGGTGCTCAACCTGGCCTGCGTGGGTGCCCGACCGCTGGCCCTGGTCAATTGCCTGAACTTCGGCAATCCCGAGCACCCCGAGGTGATGTGGCAGTTCTCCGAGGCGGTGGACGGGATGGCCGAGGCCTGCGACGCCTTCGGCATCCCAGTGGTGGGCGGCAATGTGAGCCTCTACAACGAGTCCAACGGCCACAACATCGATCCCACCCCAGTGATCGGTCTGCTCGGGGTGATCGACAGCTTGACTCACATTCCCCCCGGGTTGGCGTGGTGCGAGGGCGACCGGGTGATCGTGCTGGGAGAGGGGAGCGCCGAGCTGTCGGGCTCGCTGTGGGCTGCTTCCACTGCCGGGCACAAACGGGGCCGGCTCCCCGGTTTGGACTACGAACAGCATCGGCGGGTGGCCGGCTTGGTGGCCGGCTTGGTGGCCGACGACCGGCTGTCAGCAGTCCACGACGTATCCAGCGGGGGTTTGGGCGTGGCTCTGGCCGAGATGGCCGCCGTCTCCGGGGTTGGCTTTCGGGGCGCTCGCATCCACAACCACGGGGAACTGTTCGGCGAGGCCCCGTCCCGGGCAGTGGCCGCGGTGGACCCCGAATTGTTGCCCGAGGTGGAGGCGGCGGCCGCGGCAACCGGCGTGTCCGTCGCCCGAATCGGATTGGCTGCCGGCGACCGCTTCTCCATCAAGGGTCTGCTGGATTTGGATATGTCGGCGATAACTGACCGCTGGCGCTCGGCCATGTCAGATTCGAACGGTCAGGCGCACTAGGTGACGCTCCGCATGTCAGACTTAAGCAGTGGCTGACCCCATGGACGACTCTCCCAGGGAAGCCTGCGGGGTTGTTGGCATCTATGCCCCTCATGATCCCGTCGCCCATCTGAACTATCTGGCCCTGTACGCGTTGCAGCACCGAGGCCAGGAGTCGGCTGGCATCGCGGTGAGCGACGGAGAGAACATCACCGTGGTCAAGGACATGGGCCTGGTAGCCACCGTGTTCGACGACCGCACCCTGGCCACCCTTGAGGGCCGCCTGGGCATCGGCCACACCCGCTATTCCACCGCGGGATCGAGCTCGTGGCGCAACGCCCAGCCCGTGTACCGCAGTACTGGCGACCACCAGTTTGTGCTGGGCCACAACGGCAACCTCACCAACACCGCGAAATTGGCCGAGGAGACTTCGATCCTGCCCGGCATGGTTGGTTCCGACAGCGATCTGATTGCAGAGTTGCTGGCCATCGAGATCTCCGCGATGCCCCCGTCGAGCCGATCGGAGGGCAAAGTTCTCGAACGGGCATTGGAGAGAGTGCTGCCCCGACTCGAGGGGGCCTTCTCTCTGGTCTTGGCCGACGAGAAGCGGGTGATCGGTGTGCGCGACCCCAACGGCTTCCGCCCTTTGTGCCTGGGCCGTCTGGATCGGGGCTGGGTGCTGGCTTCGGAGACACCCGCGCTCGACATCGTGGGGGCCCACTTCTTGCGGGAGCTCGCCCCGGGGGAGATGGTGGTGATCAACGGCGAGGGCGTGCGGTCGGTGCGCCCCTTCCCGGAGGAGCGGGTGGATCCCCGGTTGTGCATCTTCGAGTTCGTGTACTTCTCCCGCCCCGACTCGGTGATCTACGGCCAAAGCGTGCACCACGCCCGGGTGCGCATGGGGGAGATGCTGGCCAAACAGTCCCCGGTGGAGGCCGACTTGGTGATGGGAGTGCCCGAATCGGGACTGCCCGCCGCCGAGGGATTCTCACGGGCCAGCGGCATCCCCTACGGCCAGGGGCTGGTGAAGAACCGCTACATCGGCCGCACGTTCATCGCCCCCAGCCAGCAGATGCGGTCTATGGGGGTGCGCATGAAGCTCAACCCCCTGCGAGACAGCACCGAGGGCAACCGCCTGGTGGTGGTGGACGACTCCATCGTGCGGGGCACCACAACGAGGGCATTGGTCACCATGCTGCGGGAGGCGGGCGCCGCCGAGGTTCACCTCCGCATCAGCTCGCCTCCCTATCGCTGGCCCTGCTATTTCGGCATGGACACCGGCGACCGCACGGAATTGTTGGCGGCCCACCTCAGTGTGGCCGAGATGTGCGATTACGTGGGGGCCGACACGCTGGCGTTCATCGACATGGAGGGCTTGACCGAGGCCACCGGGGCGGTGGGGGCCGGATTCTGCAATGCCTGCCTCACCGGTGAATATCCGGTGGAGGTGCCGGTGGCGCCGCCCGGTTCGATTTCCTATCAGCGCAGTGCCGCGCAGTTCGCCGACGCTGACGAAGAGTCCGCACCGTCGCTCTGGGCCACCGGCGGCGGCTGAGCTTTCGATGGAGAGGGTGGCATCCGCTGATGGTTGAGACCTACGAGTCGTCAGGGGTGGATATCGCCGCGGGCGAAGAGGCGGTGCAGCGCATCAAAGAACATGTGCGCTCAACGTTTCGACCAGAGGCGATCGGCGAGATCGGCGGGTTTGGAGGGCTGTTCGACTTCACCCGTCACGGCTACAAGAAGCCGGTATTGGTGTCGACCACCGATGGGGTGGGGACAAAGGCGTATGTGGCTTCGGCGGCGGGCCGGTACAACACCATCGGCATTGATCTGGTGGCCATGTGCGTGGACGACCTGGTGTGCCAGGGGGCCGAGCCGCTGTTCATGTTGGACTACATATCGGTACACAAGCTCGACCCCGATCGGATCGAGCAACTGGTAGTGGGGGTGGTGGAGGGATGCCGCCAAGCGGGCTGCGCGCTCATCGGGGGCGAAATGGCGGAGCACCCGGCCCGGGAAGACGAGTTGGACAATCAGTTTGAGCTGGTCGGGTTTGCCGTGGGGGTGGTGGAGCGGTCGCGGCTGATCACCGGGGCCGACGTGCGCCCCGGCGACACGCTGATCGGGCTGCCATCGCCGGGCCTGCGGAGCAACGGCTATTCCTTGGCCCGCCGGCTGTATTTCGAGGTGGCCAACAGAGGACTGGACGATCCTGCCTGGGAGGGGAGCTCCCATTCGGTGGCCGATGAGCTGTTGCTGCCGTCGGTGATCTACGCCCCCGCAGTGCGAGACATGCTGGCCAAGGTGGAGGCCCGGGCCATCACCCATGTGACTGGCGGAGGCATTCCCGGCAATTTGGCCCGTGTGCTGCCCGACAAAGTGGATGCGGTGATCGATCGGAGCTGCTGGGAGCAGCCACCGGTGTTCGCTGAGTTGCAGCGCATCGGCGCGGTGCCCGACGAGGAGATGGCCAAGGTGTTCAACCTCGGGTTGGGCATGATTGTGGCGGTGCGAGACCGCGACGCCACCAAAGCCATCGACCTTCTGCGAACCGGCGGGCATCGGGCGACCGTGGTGGGCGAAGTGGAGAAGGGTGACGGCCTAGTGAGAATGGTTGGAGCGCCTGAGCCGGCCGAGAGCTTGCCTTAGGAGGGAACTAGCGATCCCGCAAAACCACCATGCAGGGGTCTGCGGCGCGGGCCACTCCGCCGATTTGGTCGGGGCGCGGTCTGGCATCATCGAACAGAGCCTCGAGGTCGAAGGCGTCGAAGAGCCGCTCGATCACCCGGGACATGGCCGTCACCGAGAAGGGCCGGGCCGGACAGGCGTGGGGACCGACTCCAAAGGTGATGACCAACTCCGAGGGAAGCCCCGGGGGCGAAACCAGGCGGGGGCCCTTCCATCGGTCGGGGTCGTAGCGATCCAGTCCAGGCCCGGCTTCCATGTTGGTCAGCGGCAGGAACGTTGCCAGCGAGGCTCCGGGGGAGACCTCGTAGGTCTGAGAGCCGTCGTCGATGGTCACGGGCTCGAGCACGGTGCGAAGCATTATGGAACGCTGGCCGATCCGGGTGGACTCCAGCACGCAGCGCGACACCAAGTCGTGGTCTGCGTCCTGTTTGGCCCGCACTCGGGCCAGCACATCGGGATGCTGAACCAGATGGACCAGCGACCAGCCCAGAGCCGCGAACAGGTTGGACATGGATCCGAGGTGGACCAGGATCACATCTCGGGCCACTCCGCTCAGCCGTTCAGGATCGGGGATGTCGGCCCACCGTTCGAGGATCATGTCCAGCAGGTCGCCCACTGGATTGCGGCGGGCGGCGATGGAGTCGGCCAGGATCAGCTCGGTCTTGGCCATGGCCTCGCGCTCGGCCGCCTTTCCCGACTGGGCCACCTCTTGCATCCGGGTGGGGGCCACGAATGCCTCCGACCCGTCGAGCACATCCAGCGCTTCGATCAGTTCGTCGAAGCGATCTGAGTGCAGTATCTCGCGCCCGCCCCAGCTGGCCAGTCCCAGGCGGTGGCCGAGGCGGCGGGTGAAGTCGAACAGATCGATCTCGTCGCCCGGATGCAGCTCGGAGAGCTGGATCGAGATGGCTTCCTCCAGCGCATCGAGGTAGCCGGCCACGTTGGGCCGAGTGAACAGCTCGTGCGGCAGGGTGCGCCGACCGTCGAAGAGTTCGTCGGGAAGCTTGCGGACCAGCATCTTCCAGTCGGCAATGCCCTTGCTGGCCTGCTGCTCGGGAACGGCATAGAAGTCTCGCAACCCGGCTGGTGAGAAGAGGAACAGATAGCGGTCGTCGCCGCCATCGATCACGAAGGTATCGCCGCAAGCCGATCGGGCCGCGCCGATGGCCGCCACTGTGTCGTTAACCGGCCCGTCCCAAGGGAGCACGAAGTCGGCCACAGCGGGCATCGGGGTGATCAGCGGAAGTTCGCCCATGGCTGTTGTTTTATCTGATTTGAGTTCGAAGCCTATTGTCGTTGTCTGATGCCGCTCAGCAACTCTGACGAATACCTCCACAAGCCGCCACCGGGCCGTGACGCGCTGTGGAGCGACAACTTCTGGTTTTCGGTGTGCGACCGGGAGGCTGATGTCTATGGCATCAACCACATCCATGCCAGCCTTTCCCACGGCTACTTGCGGGCCAGTGCGTACTACGTGATCGACGGTGTGCCCGTGCAATGGGCCTCCCGACAGCCGCTGGACCCAGAGCCGGAGTTCTCGGTGTTGGGCGACGGCCGGGTGTCGTACTTGGTGGAGGATCCGTTTGCCCGCTATCGCTGGCAGCTCGATGCCCCGCGCTTCGGCTTCGATCTGACTTTTGAAGACCGCTTCGGTGTGTTCGACTACAACGACTGCTTCGGGGGCAATCCGCTAGGGGCCTATGAGGGCTATGGTGGCCACTACGAGCAGGCGCTGGTGTGCCGAGGCGAGTTCGAAGCTCGGGGCGGACCCCGGGCGGGGGAGCGGCGGGCCATCGAGTGCTGGTCGCACCGGGATCACTCCTGGACCCACCGGTTCGAGCGTCCCGGGCCTTGGGATGTGCGCCATCGTCGAACCCAGGCCGAGTCTTGGGGGCATTTCTGGCCCTCGGTGCAGCTCCCCGACCGACACTTGAACTCCTTTGGCTGGATGAGTCCAACGCAGCCGCTGCCTGGCGACACCCCATCGGTGGGCGGGTGGATCGGCGACGCCGACGGCACCCGCGCGCTGCGGTCGGCCACCTGCGTACCCCGGCTGGAGGAGGACCAGCGCACTGCTATGGCCTTCGATATGGCCTTTGAGACCACAGACGGCGAGGTGCTCACCGTGCGTACCGGCCGCAAGCACGCCCACACCCGCAACGGACTCATGCGGGACGAGAACGACGCCGAGGTTCGCTTGGACTGCCACGAGCCGTTCTTCGATTTCGAGGTTTTGGAGACCGGCGAGCGAGGCTACGGAGTGGTGGAGTACTCGATCCACCCGCCCTGGCCCCGGTATCGGTACTAAATGCTTCGCAGGCTGATGGTCGTGGGCATCATCAGCGGGAAGCTGGTCCCATGAAGTGGGGCATCCACCTGCCCCAACTCGGGCGGGCCGCCTCTCTGGAGCTGCTGGTGGAGATCGCCCAGCAGGCCGAGGCCGCTGGTTTCGACGACGTCTGGACCGCCGACCACGTGGCCGTGCCGGTGGACTTGGAGGGGATGCCTTCGTTCTTCCCCGAGCCGGTGCCGTTGCTGTCGGCGGTGGCAGCCCACACTCAGCGGGTGGGCTTGGGAACGTCGGTGCTGATCCCCGCCTATCGAAACCCGATGCAGTTCGCCAAGCAATGGGCCACCCTCGACTGGCTGGCCCCCGGCCGCACCCTCCTCGGAGTGGGAGCCGGATGGCTGGAGCCGGAATTCGAAGCCTGCGGCGTACCCATGGTGCACCGAGCCCAGCGCTTGGATGACTACATCGACGGGTGGCGGGCCGCCTGGTCGGGAGCCACTGAGTTTCAGAGCGAGTTCTTCAGCTTCACCGGCGTGCGGATCAACCCCCAGCCCGCCGCGCCGATCCCCATTTGGATCGGCGGATCATCCCCCGGGGCCCTCCGCCGAGCCGCAAGGTGCGACGGCTGGATGGGCACCTGGGCTCCACCCGAAGTCTTCGCCCAGCGCCTTGATGTACTGCGAGCCGAACAGGACCGACTAGGTCACGCTCCCGAAGACACCACAATCTCCATCCACATGGAGCTAAGACTCGGCGACCCGCTCGACAGCGCCGGCCGCTGGTCAGTAGTAGGCGACGGCTACGGCGACCGCGAAATGGTCATCGGCGACATCGACCACGTAGCCGAAACCCTGGCCCCCTACATAGAAGCCGGCCTAGAGCACGTCCTCCTAGTCCCCCTAGCCCTCTCCCCCCAAGAGTGGCGCCACCACGCCGACGCCCTCGCTGGCTTGATCAGCTAGTCCTCGGCGCTGACTGATCGCCTTCACTTGGCCAATTGCCCTTGACTCTGATGATACCATTATTAGTATCATCAGAGCGTGGACGTGGAGGGTCTAGTTGAGGCGTTCCGCGAGAATCCTAAGGGGGTGCGATTTGCCGATCTGGCCAAAGTGTGTGACTGGTACTTCGGCCAGCCCCGCCTGTCGGGCGGCAGTCACCGGGTGTATCGCATGCCGTGGGCAGGAGACCCGAGGGTGAACATTCAGAATCGAAAAGGAACGGTCAAGCCATATCAGGTACGGCAAGTTCTCAAGGCAATTGAGAAGTTGGAGGCGGGCGATGAATGATCGTTATACGTATCGCGTGACGTGGTCGGCTGAGGACGAGGAGCACGTGGGGGTGTGCTTGGAGTTCCCCTCGCTGAGCTGGTTGGCGCCGGTGCCCGAAGACGCATTTGCCGGAATCCGCGAGCTTGTGCGTGATGCCATGGTTGACATGTTGGCCAACAACGAGACGCCGCCCCAGCCCCTGGCAGATCGGGCATACAGCGGCAAGTTCGTGGTGCGCATCCCACCGGAGACCCATCGGGATCTGGTGATCCGCGCTGCGGAGAACGGCGTCAGCCTCAACCGCTTGGTCAGTTCACTACTGGCCAACTAGCTGTCCATTCAGCAATGGGTGCTCAGCGTCTGGGCCCGCCACGACAAGGTCATGCTCTCGACGCACGCACCGCCAAATGGTGCCTGACGACAATTGCGCCCTGTGCCAAGATAGCTCGGTGCCGCTCGGTATCAGAACTGGTCAGTTGACTGCTGACATTGCTCGGATTGTTGCTGAATTAGGGGCGGCACCCAGGATCGGCATCGATGGGCCGGGCGCTTCGGGGAAGAGCACGCTTGCCGTTGGGCTAGCGGAGGCCTTGCCTAAGGCGGTTCTCGTCGAGGGGGATGACTTCTACGGGCCTGAGTCAAACACCAAGCGATCTGAAGTTGAAGTTGCCGGCCTGTTCGACCTCCAGCGGCTCGCGTCCCAAGTTCTCATTCCTCATACTCTGGGCAAGGAACTTCAGTATCGTCGCTATGACTGGGAGTCTGGGGTCCTCGGTGATTGGGTACGCAATGACAGCCAAGGGCCGCTCATAGTCGAGGGCATCTACTCGACCCATCGAACCCTTCGAGATTTCTACGACTTGAGGGTTTGGGTCACCGCTCCGCGGGCTGTTCGCCTTGCTAGAGGCATTCAGCGCGACGGAGAGGAGGCAAGAAGAAGGTGGGTTGACGTCTGGATGCCCGCCGAAGACCGCTACACCACAGACCAAGCCCCCCAAGACCATGCCCACCTCGTTCTCGACGGCACTGGGGCAATGGCTGAACAGGGAGATGAGGTCTCGTTCGCGGTTACGGGAGGCTTGCTCTCAGAAGGGCCTTAGACCGTCGACTACTCCGAGCCCTACTTCGCCATCGTTGCCCACTTTAGAAGACTCGCAGGGTGAACGGCGCTCAACTACTACTTGCGGCTTCCCCGCGGGGACATGCCCAGTTTGCGCAGATCCCGCCGTTTCCAAGGACCGGGCTTGTTCAGGTGCTTGTCTCCCGCCCAAACCACTCCCCCGTGGGCCATCGCTGTGGCCGCAGCATGAGCATCAGCCCAAGGGATGCGGCTAGTGACCACCAGCCTTGCGGCGCTGCGGGTCACCTCCAAAGTGGGCGCTTCGACTTGGGCGCTTGTGCAGAAGAAGTCCCAGATGCTGTCCGCGGTCGCGAATCCTCCGCGGCGGGCCAATGTGTAGTGGACCTCGCCCAGATTGATACTGCAGACGATGATGGAAGCCGGCTCTCCGAGCAATTCCTCCAGTTCCTTCACGATCGCAGGTTCACCGTCGGCGTAGCGCACGATCGGCCATGCGTCGAGGACGACAGGCGGACGATTCGATTTCAGGAGTTCGGGTCTTCGTCGTCAGGCAAGAAGTATGACGATCCGTCTTCGCGGAAGACCCGCATTTTGATAATTCCGGCACGCCCGAGATCAACCAGAGTTCCGGGGAAGAGCTTCCTGAGTGCCCTCCGCTCTTTCAAATACGGGGATGTGAGGCTCCCCGGTTCGATGTTCTCGTCGCAGAATTTCCTGAACTCGGCGATTGCAGCCAGCTTTTCCTCCAGAGGCCGAAGATGGGGCGGCACCGGTTCATCACCAGCGGCAATTCCTTTCTCGACCTCCACGGGTGCCGTCTCTTCCACGCTTCCAAACTTACAGAACTTTCATGCTATTGCAACCCCTTTTATTTCGGGGGCCAGCACGGAGTCGGCATGACCGCAGTTGAGACGCCGGAGTTGGCCGTTAACCGAGACCAGGACGCTGTGGCGGGGCTACTAAGGGAATAGGGGCATAAGCTTGTTTGTACAGGCGAAGGGCTCGGAGCATTCACGTCTGGTGGTGACGTATGTGCGGTGGTCAATGTGAGCCCTGTAGGACCTAAGGTTGTTTGCATGGGCGACTTCACCGACAGGGAGGAAGGAGTACAGGACAACGCAGCTGGTGAAGGTGGGTGGCGATCGAGGGTGAGGAAGGTACGTGGTGTAGTGGCGGCTGGCGGTCAGCGGGGGTTGGCGAAGGTTGCTGGGGTGGGGATGGTGACGGCTTGGAGGGTTCGGGTTGGGGGTAGGGCGGCGATTGATGGGACGAAGGAGCGTGCGGGGCGGGTCTTGTCGGCGGCGCAGGCTTTGGTGGCTAGTGATCTCTCTGGGAGCCTCAACCGGTTGGTGGCTGCGACGGTGAAGGGGGCTCCGACGGTCTACGACAAGGCGATGGACGCCAACTATCTTGATTCGGCGCTGCGCTCCGGACTGGGTGGCAGCTATCACCGGCTGTTTGATGGGGGCCATTCCATTGCCGGGGCGGCTAGGGCCGCAAGGGGGGTGTCGGCGGACGACACGGTGGTGCAGGAGGCCTTGGGAACGGTCAAGGCGCTGATGAAGGACGCGTCGACCCCCCGGGGGCTGCCGCTGGCCACCTGGGACAAGAGCACTTTCGATTCGGTGGCGGGCTCTTTGAATTCGAGGTTCGGGATCCCCAAGAGCTGGCTTTACGAGCTGAACACCTATGACGCGGCCGACCTGCTGGGGGCCTCCATCGGAGTGGTGTCGGTGATCTTTGGCTGGAACCGCGCTGACACTGAGGAATTCGCCCGGATTGCCTCGACCGTCGGCATGTCGGCCGCGGTCAGCACGAACCCGTTGTTGATGGTGGTGTCGGTGGTTGCCATGGCCCGGGCCTACAACAAGGCCAGCAGCGCCGAGGAGTTCGCCGAGCTCGCCGATGGCGCGTTCAAAGGTGCCGCGACCTCCGGGGCCAGCCTGATGGCCGTCGCAGTGGTCGGCTCAATCGGTGCCTCTGCGGGAACAGCGCTCATCGTTGGCATCACCACCGGCGTACTGGCTTACCGGGCCACCAAAAACGTGAGCTTGGTCGAGGTAACCCGCTTTATCAAGGACCAGGCCGCCGTGATTGTTGCCGCTGCCGAGGAAGCTGCCCGCCGCAACAGGGGTTCTGACTCTTCCGATGGGCCGGATGGCTCAGGGGGCTCCGAGGGCCCAGCGGGTGTGTCAGAGCCGCGGGGTTCTGACTCTGTCGGATGGGCAGGGTGACTCAGGGCGGTTGACCAGCGGCTTGGTTGGGGTTGGCTAGTGGGCCGCTGTGCGGTCTTGCAGCGATGCCACCGGCATTGTGTCGATCTCCGGTCCCTGGTTCAACACCGCCACGGCAGCGGTGCGGGATTCGGCGTTGGGGTCTTCGAATATGTGTACGCTCACCCCGTCGACCAGGGCATGAACTTCGTAGGAGCTCAACCCGGACTCCGGCTGTCGGTTTGGTTGGTCCGATTTCTGTTCGACGAGTTCGGCGACGGCCAGTTCGACGCTCTTGGAGCATCCTGGGATCCCGGTCTGCGCTGCGAGGGCGTCGAGCGGCAGGCAGCGCAGTGCCCATCGGCGGGCGTCGAAGTCCAACAGCCTTCCGTTGAGCAGCCGGTTGGCCACCAGCACAGCGTCGCGGGGAAGCCGGATGTCGGCGGGGTCGGGGCCCGACCAGAACAGGTGCCAGAGGTCGGGGGGCAGCGTCTCGGGGCACCGGGCGCGCCGAGCCCAGCGCATCATCGGCAGATAGGGGCGCAGGTCGTCGAGTTGGCCGCCCTGGGCCAGCTTCCATCTCAGTATCCGCCGGGTTCGGTGCTTCCAGGGCACCTCGGCGAATGCGGAGTCGACGTACCCGTCGGCTTCCAAGCGTCGAAGCACCCGTTGTGCGCTGCGCCGGGCGATCCCCGCGGCGTCGCCGATAACCGCTGAGTCGGCGCCACCGAGATAGGAGCGCAACACGGTCAGCACCAGCACTTCTGCCTCAGTGATGTCGGGGCGGGGATGGGGTGGCAGCGATGCCGGCAATTGCTCGGGTGGAGCAGGGGGCGTCAGCCAGCGCTCCGCACTGGCTGGAACCGCGAATTGGCGGTCAGACGACCAGTGCATCCAGTTCAACGCGGACCCCTCGCTGGATCGGTCGGGTCCCACCTCCCTGTCCTGGCCGTTCGCCCGGGTGATCCGGGCCGCGAGCTGCTCGGGCCGGTCATAAGGGCTGACCCGACTTCCGCACACTGAGCGAATGCCGTCGGCAATTGCTCGCGCTGCCCCCGGTGAAACCCCGTCCAGCCTGCTCAGCGCCCCCGGTTTGACCGTGAACGGGCCATTGGCGGTGAGGACTGCGCCGACCGCCCACCCCCTCAGAGGGGCATGGCCGTTGGCCAGGATCGTGCCTGTGCGCACGCTGTATCGCCGCCGACACCGGCCGCACCATCTCCTCCCGGTGGCATCGAGAAATCGGCTTTTCGCCTTCGCCCCACAACGGGGACAAGCAGGCCCCCTAGGCCACCGGGCCTGTTCCAAGAACCGAGTAGCCGCCGGCTCATCGCCAAAAGCCCGGCAGGCGTCTTCAACCGGAACTGCACTGGGATAGCACAACGAAGGGGCTGCCACGGCCACAACCCTACCCCCGGGCGATGACACCTATGCGCCGCAAACTAAAGACTGTGTCGCCAAGAATTCACCAGTTGGGGCACGGTGGCCCAGCCGGATTTTTCGGGGGGAGGGATGGTGTGGTGGGGGGTGGTGGCTTGGCTGGCGTGGCTGCCGGCGATGGCGATGCTGATGGAGGCGGCTTCTAGTAGTTCGAGGTCGTTTATTCCGTCGCCGATGGCGGCGAATTCGACGTTATGTCCTTGCCATCGGCAGAAGGCCTCTACCCCGGAGACTTTGGATATCCCGGGGGGCGAAACCGTCAGGCGACTTCCTCCGAAGAGGGGGTCGGGTTCGTCGACACGGGCGACTCCCAGCGACCTTGAATGGACCTCCTTGGCCGCCAGATGGGCGAGGTCTGAGGTCATGCCGGTCAACACCAGCTCCAGCACATCGGTCTCGACGTCGGCGGGGCTGAGGGCGTGGTTGATGTCTTCTTCTTGGAACTGCAAATGGGTGGGTTCGCTGGTTGGGTTCTCGGGCAGCACCACGTCCCCGCCGGGCTCGCCCCGGTCGTCTATGTATAGACAGGGACGGATGCCGTGGGTGTCGAGGGTGGCCAGCAGCTCCCAAAGGGCAGTGGGGTCGAATGCGATGCGGTGAAAGCGCTCCTTGGTGGTGAAGTCCATTCCGATCGAGCCGTCGAGCGCCACAGCGGGCAAAAGGAGACCGTTCATATCGAACAGTCGGGCGATGTTCCGCAACCGACGACCGGTGGCCGCGATCACGGTATGGCCTGCCGCCTCGAGTTCGGCCAGCGCCTCCAAGTGTGCCGTTGGCGCAACGCAATCCAGCCCCCAAAACGTTCGATCCAGGTCAGTCACAACCAGCATTGTTCGTGGCTTGGGCGGGGCTAGTCGCCGGGGTTGAAACGGCGGAGGATGCCGGAGCGGACGCGCCACCGGGAGAGCTGGCGGACCAAGGCGGGTGGCATGTTCGACTGGGTGCCCGGTGTCGGGTCCGCCGCGATGATCCCGGCGCGGCCCCGGTAGGGCTGGTCGTCTTCGTCGTGGCCCGGCCACACCACCATTTGCGGGAAGGCGATGGTTATGCCCGAAGCGGCAAAGCTCTGGTGGACTGACAGGATCACGTCGTGGCGGGTGGCCAACTCGGTGGGCACATCGCTGCCGTGCCAGTAGTACAGGGTGAAATCGATGCTGGACGACCCGAAGCGGGTCAGCAGCGCCTGTGCTGGCGGCTCAGCGCTCACCCTTTCTACCTGCCCCAGCGCCTCGGTGAGGCACTGCGTGGCTGCTTGCAAGTTGGTGTCATAGGCCACGCCCACTTCCAGTTCGCTGCGCCGCAAGGGCTCGTTGGTGAGGTTGACGATGGGCCCGGCGGCCACTTCGCTGTTGGGAACGCGCACCGCCGATCCGTCAAGACCGCGCAGCACGGTGGTACGGGAGTCGATGTCGGTGGCGACGCCCAGGTGGTCGCCCAGAAGCACTGTGTCGCCCACTCTGAAAGGCCGCCGGGCCTGAAGGATCAGCCCGGAGAAGAAGTTCTCCACCAGCTTCTGCAATGCCAGTGCCAGAACCAAGCCGCCCAGCCCGATTGCTCCGATCAGCGGCCCGACCTGGACCCCCAGACTGGTAAGCGCGTAGAACAACCCGACAAGGAAAAGGAGGTAGCCAGCCAGCCTCGCGGTCACGATTGCGGCGAAGCCCGGTCCCACCACGTGGATCAGCACTCTTCGTACCAGGCGGGCGACGATCACGGACACCACGATTGAGGCGGCCACGATGATCCCTGCCTGTATCCAGTCGGACACGGTCAGGGCTTCGTCGATGATGGCGTCTTCAGACGACTGCGCCAGCAGGTCAATCGCGGCCAGAGATGTCATCGGAGTGCTGCTCGCAGGTCGGTGGTCACCGGCTCGTCATGCTAGTTGGGGGCGCGATTCAGCAGCAGGCTGGCGGCTTGGGGGCAGGGCATGCCGACTTCGACGCCGGCAGAGGCGGCGAGGGCGTTGGCGGCGGAGATGATGCCGTCGTGGTAGTGGGACAGGCCGCTGCCCATGCGGGCGCGGCGGGCATCGACGGTGGCGCCGGCCAGGCCCTCGGCCTCCACAACGGTGAGCCCGGCCATGCCCGAGTCGTCCATGCCCCGCCCGCCGTCGGAGCATATGAACCCGAACGGCCGGCACCGGCGCAGGTAGGGAACCGCTGAGCGGCCAGTGTGGCCCGCGGTGACAAGCACGTTGCGGTCGGTGTCCTCGCTGGTGCCAAAGGCGATGGAGTCGGCCGCCACCACGCAGCGCCCGTCGGGAGCGGTCTCCATCACCGTCCGGTTGGTGATTTCCGATGCCGCGGCGGCCACCGGGTCGTTGTCCAGCAGCGCGGCGGCAGCATCGCGCACCGACATGCCTGCGGTCACCCCGCAGTCCAAGGCCAGCTGGTTGACGAAGCTGACCACGCCATGTTCATAGAGATGCACCCCGTCGCCCAGATGGGCGGTCATCACGTCGGCCACCGCGGCGGGAATACCCAGGGCCTCCAGGTACCACAGCCCGGCGATGGCGGAGCCCTCCGGCCCGATCCCACAGTCCATGCCGATGGCCGCTCGGGGCCGGTGCTCGGCGATGAACCGAGCGGGCAGCACCCCGCAATACGACGAGTTGACACACACATCCCGGTCCCGGTTGGACTCGTCCACGTCGTAGGCCGAGTCCATGCACATCACCCGCCCCCGGCCCGAGGCCAGCACCTCGGTCTGCTTGTCGGTTTCTGCGCTCATCGGGCGGTTCTCGGAGGGAACTCCGGGGGGCGCTTCTCCATGAAGGCGGTGGCCCCCTCGATCATGTCGGGCGAGCCGATGGCTTGGGCCAGCATCCCCAGCCCCGAGGCCATGTTGTCCCTGAGTTGGTTCCAATAGACGTTGGAGCTGATCTTGGCCGCCTCCAGGTAGCGGGGGCTCATCTTCAGCAGCTCTTCGCACCAGCGTCCCACTTCGTCTTCCAGCTCATCGTCGGGCACCACCGCGTTGATCCACCCCATCTCGCAGGCCTGCTCCGCGGAGTATTTACGGCACAAGAAGGCCACCTCTTTGGCCCGCTTCTCCCCGATGGTCATGGCCAAAAGATTGGTGCCCCCCAGCACCGGTGCGCTGCCCACCTTGACCCCGGTCTGGCCCAACTCGGCCGATTCCGCGGCGATGGCGAAGTCGCAGGCCACCACCAGCTCGTTGCCGCCTCCGAAGGCGGGGCCGTTCACCGCGGCGATCACCGGCATGGGGGCATTGCGGATGGCGTCGAACAGCTCCAGCGAACCGTAGAACATCGACCGCAGCTCATAGAAGTTCGCCTCGGCCAGATTGGCCAGGTAACCCCCGGCGCAGAACGCCCGGCCCTGTCCGGTGATCACCACCATCCCGGCGTCGACGTGCTCCCGGAACGCGGCGATGATCTCGTCGATGGTGGTGCGGTCATAGGAGTTCAGCCGCTCGGGCCGGTTCAGCCGCAGCCAGACGACTCGGTCGTTTCGCTCCACGATGATGTCGCTCACGGTGGTGTCCTTTCCCCGTACCGCATACTGTCCAGCATCGTATGGCGTTCGAGCTTGGCCCTGACATCCTGGCTATCCAGCAGGAGGCCCGGGCGGTGGCCCGCCTGGTTGAGGGGTTCGCCGCGGAAGCCGATGAGTGCAGCCACGTCCACCAGCCCACATTGGATGTGCTGCGCAGCAGCGACCTGTGCTCGCTGATGGTGCCGGCGGCCCACGGCGGTCGCCACGAGCGGGTGGACCCGCTGGCGGTGTGCGTGGCCCGGGAGGCGCTGATGCGGGCCTCGTCGCACTTGGATTCGCTGTTCGCCCTTCAGGGCATCGGCAGCTACGCCATCGCGGTGGCCGGCACCGACGAGCAGCGGGAGGATTGGCTGCCCAAAGTGGCCAACGCCGAGGTGCTGGCCGCCCTGGCCCTCACCGAGCCGGTAGCCGGATCCGATCTGCGGGGTATCGAGACCACGCTGGTGGCAAACGGCGATGAGGTGGAGCTGAACGGAACCAAGTCGTTCATCTCCAACGGGGGAGCGGCCGGCTTCTACACCACCATGGCCAAAGAGGAGGACCGGTTCTCGCTGGTGCTGGTGCCCGCCGATGCCCCCGGAGTCTCCATGGAGCCCTCCCCCGAGATCATCGCCCCCCATGTGCTGGGCGAGGTGACCTTCGATCGCGTGCGCCTGCCCGCTTCAGCCCGCCTGGGAGAGCCCGGCGCGGGATTCCGCCATGTGCTGGCCACCCTGTCGGTGTTCCGCATCTCGGTGGCCGGTGCCGCCGTCGGCCTCATGGACGGGGCGCTGACCTGTGCCGCCAACCACGCCGCCACACGCGAGCAGTTCGGACGGCCGCTGGTGCGGCTGGGGCCGGTGGCGGGGCTGCTGGCCGACTCCTGGGCCGAGCTGGAGTCCACCCGGCTGCTGGCCTACGCCACCGCCGAGGCCGCCCGGGAGGATCCGTCGGCCCATCTCGACCGGTCGTCGTTGGCCAAGCTGGCCGCCACCGAGGCCGCCAGTCGGGTGGTGGACCGCTGCGTGCAGGTGATGGGCCGATGGGGGCTCATTCGGGGTTCCGACATCGAGCGCTACTACCGCCAAGCCCGGCCCATGCGGATCTACGAGGGAGCTTCCGAGGTGCTGCGGCTGGGCATCGCCACCCGGCTGTGCGACGAAGTGGCCGACCGGGCTGACGAGGATTAGGAGCATGGCAGTGGATTGGGGTTTGGACGGCCATGTGACGGTGGTGACCGGGGCTAGCCGGGGACTGGGGGAGGCCGCGGTGCGGGCCATGGTGGCCGAGGGGGCCCGAGCAGTGGCCGCAGCCCGCTCCGCCGACGCCTTGGCTGCGCTAGCCGACGAGCTGGGGGACGCGGTGGCCGCCGTGCCGTGCGATATGCGGGACCGGGCCGCAGTGGCCACCCTCGTGGACGAGGCCATGGCGCGGTTCGGCCGCCTCGACTCGGTGGTCAACAACGCTGGCATAGCCCCCGCATCCAAATTCGTCGACCAGCCCGACGATGTGTTCGACGAGGTGCTGGCCGTGAACCTGGCCGCGCCGGCTGCGCTGGCCCGACGGGCCGCTTCCCACTGGATCGACATCGGCCAACCCGGTTCGGTGGTCAACGTGGCCTCCACTTCGGCGCTCAAGGGCAAGCCGACGCTGGCGGCCTATTCGGCGTCCAAAGGCGGGCTGTTGCGGCTCACCGAGGCCTTGGCCGGGGAGTGGGCCCGCTACGACATCCGGGTGAACGTGATCGCCCCCGGTGCGTTCGAAACCGATGCTCAATCTGCCGTGTTGGGCGATCCCGACACCCTGACTGCCCGGCTGCGCAAGATCCCCGTGCGCCGCATGGGTCAGCCCGATGAGCTCGGACCGTTGGTTTGTTACCTGGCATCGGAGGCGTCCGGGTTCGTCACCGGCGCCTGTTTCGTGATCGACGGCGGTGAAGTGTCCAAGCTCTGACCCACCCGACGCTCGCCTTGTAAGTTTCACAACGCATACGGAGGTAGCAATCCATGACCATGCAAGCCACGACCAACAACGCGGTCCACAGCGACCTGGGCAGCCCCGCGCTGTCGAGCGGCGAGCTGGCCGCCATTTCCCCCAAGTTCGCCGAGGGCTACGCCCGCATCCGCGACGTGACCGACCGCGACGGCGCCTGCCCCGCGTGGGCCAAGGCGCTTTACATGGCGTGTGCGGCGTCGGTGAGGGTCCAGCCTGAACTGGCCCTTCGCGAGCTGACCCGATCCCGCGAGTTGGGCCTCACCCTGAGCGACGCCCGAGGCGCGTCGCTGGCCGTGCTTATCTCCCGAGGGGAGGCCACCTACAACGCCTTCGCCCGGGCTGTCGACGAGGCATTCGACATCCCCGCCGATCAGTCCACCGAGCCGATCCCCGATTTCTCCCTCGACCGCCAGGCCGCCCTCGACTACTTCCAGAGCTACTTCGGCTTCGTGCCCGATTACATCGAGGTGATGGCCGACAACGCTCCCCGGGCGCTGGAGGGCTACGTACTCATGCGGCAGTGGTCGCTGGCCGAGAACAAGCTCGACGCTAAGCACGTGGAGTTGCTGCTTTGCACCATCAACGCCGCCGAGTTCTCCAGTCGGTTCGTGAACATCCACTGCAACGGCGCCCGCAACGCCGGGGCCAGCGAGGCTGAGATCACCGAGGCGGTGGTGTGCGCCATTCCCATCTCCGGCGTGGCCTCCTGGCTGCCCGGTGCCGACGGGATCATGGAAGGCCGTTGATGGGATCATCCGCCGCATCCCGGCGGACCGATGTGAGGTACGCGGGCTGACATGACCGGGCTTATCGACGTCCACGCCCACATCGTGCTGGAGGGCACGATGGGAGCGGCCGGGCCGTGCGGTCCCGAGATCGGCGCCCACGACGACGGCACCCCCTGGTTCCGGGTGGGCGGCTATCAGCTCGACGGAGTGGCCTACCGGGGATCGCTGTTCATCGAGCTGGACATGCGCCTGGAGGCCATGGACGCCCAGGGCATCTCGGTACAGGCCTTGTCGCCCAACCCGCTCACCTACCTCCATTTCATCGAGCCGCAGCTAGCAATCGACTTCTGCCGTCGCCACAACGACGACCTCGCCGCCGCGGTGGCCCTACACCCCGACCGCTTCGTCGGGCTGGCCGCGCTGCCCATGCAGGATGTTGACGCCGCCTGCGCGGAGCTCCAAAGGGCAGTGCGGGAACTGGGCTTGCTGGCCGGCTACACCGGCACCGACTTCGGCACCCCGCTCGACCACCCAGCCCTTGACCAGCTCTGGTCGCTGTGTACTGAGCTCAACGTGCCCCACTTCTTGCACCCCACCCAGTCGGGCATCGACGGGCCGCTACTCGACCCCCGGCTGCGCCGCTGGGACCTCGATCTGGTGCTGGAGTATTCCTACGAGGAGACGGTGGCGGTGGCCACCCTGGTGTTTGGCGGGGTTACTGAGCGCCACCCCGACCTCGACTTGTGCCTGTCCCACGGCGGCGGTACCACCCCGGTCATCCTGTCCAAGCTCCGCAAGCTGGCCGAGCGCCGCCCCGCCGCCCCCGAGTGGATCAAAGAGCCCGGCGCCTTCGACCGTGCCCTCAGCCGCCTGTGGTTCGACTGCCACATAACAGGCGCCGCCGAGCTCACCCTGGCCCTAGAGCAATACGGCACCGACCGCCTGGTCTACGGCACCAACTTCGGCGGCTGGGACCGAGGCACCGGACCCGACGTCGCCCACCTAGCCGACACCCTCAACGCCAACGCCACCCGCCTACTCAGGCTCTAGCTGCTAGCCGCTGTCTTGCTGGCGGGTGGCCCAGCGGGTTTGGGAGAGGGTTTCTACTTCGGGGTTGCCGTCTAGGAAGGTCTGCTCTAGGAGGCGGTGGGCGATGCGCCAGCCTTCGGGGGTGCGGACCATCTGGTCGATGTATTTACCGCCGACGATGAAGGTGTCGCCGCCGGGAGTGTCCGCGATGTACTTGGTGGCGATGAAATAGCAGCCCGCGATGGCCTTGTCGCCGTCGATCTGGGCCCAGTGGCAGCCGTTGAGGTGCTGGCTGGCGTCGGCTGGCTCCAGCGACGAGGCGCACTTGGCAACGATGGCCTCAAGCCCCTCGAACCGCTCGCCCCGATAGTCGGCCACCGCGTCGGGCAAGAAGATCTCCTTTAGCGCCTCCCAGTTGTGGTTGTCCAGGCTCCAGGCGTAGCGAACCTGGATGTGGCGGATGGCGTCGCGGTCCAAGAGATCTTGGATTCGATCCACGTCGAGGGTTTGGGCGTCTTCTGATCTGGTCTCCATAGGCCGCTCAGGTTACGGTGCCGGGCGCAGTCGATTCACAGGAGGCAACGATGAGCAAGCGACTTGACGGACGGGTGGCGGCTATCACTGGGGCGTCCAGCGGTATCGGCCGGGCCGCGGCTGAGCGATTCGCCGAAGAGGGCGCCAAGGTGGCCATCGGTGATATCCAAGACGACGCCGGTCGGCAACTGGCCGAGTCTCTAGGCGGCGCCGCAATCTACGTCCACTGCGACGTGACCTCCGAAGACGACGTGTCCGGGCTGGTAGACGCCGCGGTGGCCGAGTTCGGACAGCTCGATGTTATGTACAACAACGCCGGCATCGTCGGAGCGGTGGGACCTGTCGACACCACCCCGGCCGACGAGTGGCACGCCAGCATCGACGTCCTTCTCCACGGGGTGTTCTACGGCGTCAAGCACGCCGCCCGGGTGATGAAGCCCCGGATGACGGGCTCGATAATCTCCATGTCGAGCACCGCCGGGGTGATGGGCGGCCTCGGCCCCCACGCCTACGCCGCCGCCAAGCACGCCGTGGTCGGCCTGACCAAGAACGCCGCCGCTGAGCTGTGCCGCTTCGGCATCCGGGTGAATTGCATCGCTCCTGCGTCCATGGCCACCCCGATGGTGGCCTTCGCCCATACCGGCGACCACACCAACATGGACGGTGCCTTGGCTGAGCTCACCGCCAGTTCCCCGCTGATCGGCCGCCCCGGCCTGGCCACCGACGTGGCCAACGCCGCCCTGTGGCTGGCCTCCGACGAGTCGGGCTACACCAGCGGCCACACCCTGGCCACCGACGCCGGATTCACCACCGGGGCCCGACCCGATGCCCCCGGTTTCGCCGACTACGCCCCCATGATCCGCGAAGCCGGCCGCACCGGTCTGTAGGGAATCAACGGAGCAAGCAAGGAGTAACGTCGAGCCGTGCCTGAAGAAGCCCCACTGCTGGCCAACGAAGAAGACCACCCCCAAGAGGTGGTCTACACCGACGGCGACCGCCGGATCGTGACCATGGACTCGGCCCGATACGTGGACGCCCGCAACCGGGGCAACGACGTGGTGGTGCCGTCTTCGTATCTCGGAGTGCTGCCCGCCCGGCTCATGGCCCCCCATCGGCCGAAGGGGGTGATCGGCCACGACGGCTGTATCGGAAAAGACGGCGCGGGCATCTCCGGGCTCTGGTTCTTGGAGGCCCTCGGCATACCGGCAGCCACCGCCGACGGGATGAGCGCGGAGCTGGGCAACGGCCTCGATCTTTACGAGACCGGGGTCATCTCCCGGCTCAACATCTACGCCGAACGCTGCGGGGTTACCGAGGGTATGGCGGTGTCAGAGGCGGCCAAGCTGCTGTTGAACAACGATCCCGGCGAGGTGGACGAGGGCACCAAGATCCGCCGCGAGGTCAAGGCCACTACCGACAGCGGACGCCAGATCGTGGTTACCGACTCAATCGTGTTCGCCTTGCCCGAGGACTCCCGCAACGTGCTGGTCACCGCGGGCCACACCGGGCGCAGCGGGGCGGATTTCTTGCTAGAGGTGAGCCCCCACGGCTTCATCTGCTCCGACGGAGGCCGCAGCAAGAACGACGCCGGCATCGCCGGGTTGGCCATCACCGAGGCCCACGGACTGGCCGGTGCGTGCTGCGATGCGTGGAGTGCTCCGGTGGGCGATGCCTTCAAGGCGTACGATGAGGGGATCATCAGCGCGTGCAACCAGCCAGCCCGCGACCGAGGCGTCGAGGTGGGCATGTCCGTCAAAGACGCCGCCGCGGCCTTGCTGGGGGACTGAAAGGGGCTAAGTCAGATGACCGAGCCGACGCCCATCCTGATCACCGGGGGAACGGTGATCGACGGCACCGGTTCCCCACCCCAACCCGACACCTCGGTGCTGCTGGAAGGCGACCGCATTGCCGCTGTCGGCCCCGATGCAGGCACCAATCAGCCCGGCGCCATAGTCATCGACGCCGCCGGATGCACCGTCATGCCCGGTCTGATTGACGCCCACGTCCATTGCACCTTCGACGACGTGCAGTCCAACGACGAGCTGTTCTTCCACCGCGACCACACCCTGGCCGCGCTGATCGCCGCCCAGAACCTCCAGAAGCTGCTGATGGCCGGGGTCACCGGATTCTGCGACCCCGACACGCTGTTCTCCATGGGTCCGTCGTTGCGCGACGCCGTGGACGCCGGGGTGGTGGAGGGCCCCCGCATGGCCACTGGGGTGCAAGCGCTGGTCACCGCGGTGGGCGGCACTGCCGGGCGGCTCATTCCGGACAACGGGGTGGTGGGCTACGCCCAGGTGGTGACCACGGTCGATGAGATGATCCAGATGACCCGCCGCCACATCAAGTACGGAGCCGACTGGATCAAGATCCACGCCACCGGGTCCATTCCCCGCCACAAGGGCGAGTTGCTGGCCTGGAAGCCCGATGAGCTGAAGGCGGTGTGCGACACCGCCCATGAACTGGAGACCCCGGTGATGGCCCACGCCCGCTCAGCGGGCAGCACCCGGGCCTGTGCCGAGGCCGGGGTCGACCTCATCTTGCACGCGTCGTTCATGGACGAAGCTGGCCTCGAAGCGGTGATCGAAGCCGGTGCCGCCCTCATGCCCACCTTCACCTTCCTGGCCAACCTGGCCGACTACGGCCATCTGGTGGGCGCCGGGGCCGGCATGCAGGACGTGTTCCGGGGCGAGATCGAGGCCACCGCCAAGATGATGGCCAAGGCCCACGATGCCGGGGTTCCGCTGCTGTGCGGCTCGGAATCGGGGTTCGCCCTCACTCCCTACGGCCACTGGCACGCCCGGGAGCTGGAAGTGCTGGTGGAATCGGTCGGGCTGAGCCCGCTTCAGGCCATCGCCTGCGCCACCGCCAACGGCGCCATCGCAATGCGCATGGAAGGCGAAGTGGGCACCTTGGCCCCCGGCATGGCCGCCGACATGCTGGTGGTGGACGGCAACCCGGCCACCGACGTCACCGTGCTGGCCGACCGGGCCAACCTCCGCAGCGTGATCAGCCGCGGCCAACCCGTCGATCTGGACCGCCCCTGGCCCACCCGGTCCCCCATCCCCGGCGAGAAAGTGGCCAACTGGGCCGCCCAGATCCTGACCAGCGACCTGATCGAGTAGAGGGACTGTCAGACCGGACCGTAACCCCCTGGCTTAGAGCCCCGGCAACCACAACAATCACACTCGGATTTTTTTGCGCAACAGGCCGTGATGGTCTTCATTCATTTGTCACCGGGTTGATAAATGGACTGAGTTGTTTTGGCGAAGTGACCGGTATAGTGGTCAGAATGAATCGGCAGATGACCGCGACGCAGGCGAAGAGCCAGCTTTTGTCGCTGCTCAATGATGTGGCGGGGGGCGACGAGATTGAGATCACCAAGCACGGGCGCACGGTGGCCCGGCTTGTTCCGGCCGTCGGCCCTGCTGCGCTGCGGGGCCGGTTTGCCGGCATCGCGGTCAGCGCAGCCGACGACGAGTTGTTGTTCTCCACCGGAGAAGCCTGGGAATCCAGTTGACGACGCTTTTGATGGACACCCACGTTGTGCAGTGGTGGTCCGCAGAGCCAGACCGCTTGAGTTCGCCTGCTGTTGCTGCCCTGGAGTCCTCAGACGAGCTCGCCGTTGCCGCCATCACCTGGTACGAGCTCGCCTGGCAGGCCGGCCGCGGCCGGATAACGGTGTCTCAGCCGATCCCCACATGGCTTGACGCACTGGCACAAACCGTGCGCACAGTGGCCCTGACCCCGGCTATCGCCGTGACGGCTGCCGCGTTGCCCAGGTCTTTCCCCGGCGACCCAGCCGACCGGCTGATCTACGCCACTGCTATCGAGTCAGGCTGGCAGCTCATCACCAAAGACGGTCGTATGCGCAAACACCAGCACACTCACCCGGTCGCCATCTGGTAGCTCGCGCCGACCACGAGGGGTGTACGAGAGTCTTGGCATGCCGTTCTCAAGGTGGGTGACTGACCAGCTTAGGCGCCACTCGGCTAGCTCGACTTTGACATTTGCGCAGCAGCTCGTGGCTGATGCCGCGCTGGCAGCCGGCGAGCGCTTGAGCGAGCAGGACGCGCTGGCAGCCGGCGAGCGGATGGAGCGCTCTGCGCCGTGGTAGCGCGCGGCGCGGTGTATTGGGCCAGTCTCGACAAGCGCCGACCGTGTGTCGTCCTGTCATCAAACGATGTTCTCGGCGTTGACATCTGGCAGGCACACGTCGTGCCGTTGACCTCGAACCTCGAAAGAACGGGCCTCGCCGGTAATGTGCTGCTCACCTCATCGGCCACGGGTCTGCCAACGGACTCCGTCGCAGTGCCGCTCGGGCTGGAGCTGGTGGACCGTTCCTGGCTGACTGAGCGCGTGGGACAGCTGCCTGCTGCCCTTGTCGGCGCCATCGACGATGGGATTCGAGCCGTGCTGGGCTATAAGAGGGAAACGTCGGCTGTTAGGGGTGGACTGCGAAGGCTTGGTTTTTGCGGGGGCCGTAGCGGTAGACGCGAAAGTCGGTGTCGAAGGCGAGTGCTTGGGTGATGGAGAGGCGCTCCATGAGCGCCCAGCTGGTGCGGTCGGTCAGGGAGAATGCTTGGTCGGGGTAATCGGCCTGCACCGTTTGGGCCGCTTCGAAGTCTGCGCGCGTCGTGCATTCGATCTGGGCGATGCCCGCCGCGATCGCGCCGATCACGCGATTGGCGAGGGCGTGGTTCGAGCGAGCGGTGATGAGGTTCCACAGCTCACCCAGTACGAGGTCGCTAGTGACAAGGGTCCCCGCATGCTCGGCGAGCAGCGACTGGGCGACGTCGCGGTGGGCATCGCCGGCATCGGCCGCGGCGTACCAAACGCTGGTGTCCACGAAGACCGGGGCCACTGGTCAGATCCCCTTGGCGGCAAACTGCTTGTCAATCGCCTCGCTGATCATGGCCTGCTTTCCAGCAGAGATCCTCGATCCACCGCCGTCGAAAATCCCGAAGATGGTCGAGGGATCCACCGCGGGAGTGTCCCGGTCTAGGTCGCTGGCCACGAGTCGGCGGATGTACTCCGAGAGCGAGATACCCTCGTGAGCGGCCTTGCGCTTGGCTGAAGCGTGGTGGTGGTCGGGCAGGATGATCATTGTCCGCACACCACCAACATAGCACCACCGGCATGGCATAACCTATGCCGCATCTACCAAAGGGCGTCGAGGTCGATCTCAAGTTGAACGAGCTCTACGGCGCCGTCGGCGGCAAGCTGGCCGATCACTGAGAATCGGGGAACGAGCATGCCGGCCGCGATGAAAAGCCGGTAGTAGGCGCGATCTGGAAACAGCTCGGGTAAGTCGTCAAATGACACCGCGAAGTGTTCGACGATGCGCAGCAGCTCAAGAGTTTGGAAGTCGATTGCCGAAGGCTGTCCAGCAGGACCACGCTCGGTCGGGAGTGCCCTGTCTAGATCACGGAACAAGTCCGAGGTGACCCGGACCGCTCTTCGGCTGCCGCTCAAGCGGAGCTGGAAGGGTTGGGTGGGGAAGTCCGGCTTAGGAGGCGGCTGCGAATGCGGTCGAGGAACTCGGGAGGAACCTCGCTGAGGTCGGTGACGATGCTGGCTTGGAACTCAGCATCCTGCTCGGCAGGAGTGAGCTTCTCAAACTCCGCCGCCGTCCAGATCTTGCGAGCCACAAACTCAGTATAGGGAATCAGGGCGGCTTCCAAGGATTGAGCTGTTTTCGCGAAGTGAGCTGATGTTTAGGCCGCGAACACCACCGGGTAGCAGCCGAAGTGGGGGCGGGTGGGAGATGGAGGCGCTGGTGGAGTCGGTGGGACTGACCCCGCTTCAGGCCATCGCCTGCGCCACCGTCAACGGGGCCATCGCCCTGCGCATGGAGGGCGAGGTAGGCACGCTGGCCCCCGGAATGGCTGCCGATGTGCTGGTAGTGGACGGTGATTCGGCTGCCGATGTCACCGTGCTGGCCGACCGGGCCAACCTCCGCAGCGTGATCAGCCGCGGCCAACTCGTCGATCTGGACCGCCCCTGGCCCACCCGCGCCCCCATTTCCGGTGAGAAGGTGGCCAACTGGGCGGTGAGTGTTTTGACCAGCGACCAGATCGGGTAGCTGGCGAGGGAGGGGGCTTTGCGGGCTGTGTTCTGTGCTGTCGGGTGCAGTTTTGTTGCCAATGTGTGACCGAAGACCGGGATTGTCTTGACAACAGCGCTGACGAAACCCATTCGGGCCTCTCTAAGCCGGGAGGGGCTCTTGGCCGGCAGTGCTGGGGGGCTGGGTTCTTCTGGTGTGAAGTCTTGGGTTTGGAGGTGTTGGGCGACGGGGGTGTGGTCGGCGGCGAGGTTTCGGATATAGCGGGCGACGGTTGCGGGTTGCTTCCAGCGGCCGGCGATCATTAGCGCGGGCATGTCGACGCCGGCGGCGGCGAGATCTTGGGCCATGCCGATTCTCGGCGAGTGGGTAGTGATGCCGGTAGGGTCGATGCCGGCTGCCTGAGCAGCGGCTTTGAACCGCCGCCGCACAGTGCTGGCGCTTATGGGGAAAATGCGCTGTTCGGGCTGGGCTTCCAGGGGCCGTATACGCTCGATGGCCTGGAGCGTGTAGGCGGAGAGAGGGCATACGGCCCCTTCTGCCATCTGGTCGGTTTTAGAGCGCCGGATCAAGACCCTCCCGGTTATCGCGTCGTCTGAGCAGGAGATGTCGCTCCAAGTCAGCGCCAAGAGCTCGCTACAGCGCAGAGCGGCATCGTGGCAAAGGGCCAGCATGGCGATGTCGGTCAGGAGCTTCTGCCTGTCCTCAGCCCGAAGATCTAACCGAGCGAGCTGTTTTTCTGCGTGCTGGGTGATTTGTTGGATGTGGTGCCACCTGAGCGGTCTTGCCTGCTTGGGCGTGTAGCCGCGGGCGGCAGCCCGACGGTCGATCCCTCGCATCGTCTACTGCACTTCGGGATCTTGCGTCGGGTCTTCGATGAGGTTGTTTCGGTGGTGGTGGCCAACGGCGGCAAGGTAAGCCCGCAGCGTAGTCGGCTTCTTCCCCTCGACATCCAAGGCGACCAGCCAGATCTGCAATTCCTCGGGTTTGGCTGGGAAACAGCGGATGCCGTGCTTGTCGGCCCATTTCTGCCAACTCTGCCAGCCGCTGCCGTAGGACTTTGAGGTGTTGGGTGCGATTGCTGCTGACTTTGCCGCAGCTACTTGCTCAATGAGGGCTTGGATTGAAAGAGTCACAACCGCAGACGTAATAGCCCGCGGCGATTAATTGCCATTAATCATTACACCCCCGCGCTGGGCCATGTCAACGTCTGCATATCGCCAGATCCCGGCTAGCTGCTGTGCCCTGATGCGGCAGAGAAAATCATCTGACCTGGTGTTATGCCTGTCTTTCCGTTTGAGGCACAGGCAGTGTCTTACCGCTTAGATCACGAGATCGTCTTGTCGGCGGCCCAGTCCGATGGCTTATTGGTTCCGCAGGTTGTCGTCCGCGAGCGCTTGATTGGCAGTGGCGCCAGACCTTCATCGGCATACCTGGGGCCGAAACGACGGAAGGACTCGGCGATGGCGATTAATGGCAATGAATCGCCACACCAAGGTCATCCGCTTTTTCATCCCATTGCTGTGCCTGCTGCTCATGGCCTCCAGCACAGCAACAGCCCACGAAGTCGCTCCCGCCTCGACTTGCAATCCGGGCGACACCCTCAACGGCGACACCTGCACCGAGACGTCAACGAGCTCTGTGCCGGCGGTGGCATCGTGCCCTGACGGCTTCACCATGTCGGGTTCGACGTGCTCGCGGACAACGACTCAGACGAGGTCGGTTACTTATCGGTGCGATTTCGGCACGTTGTCGGGTTCCAACTGCCTGATTTCCAGCACAGAGTCGAGGTCGGTTACTTATCGGTGCGATTTCGGCACGTTGTCGGGTTCCAACTGCCTGATTTCCAGCACAGAGTCGAGGTCGGTTACTTATCGGTGCGATTTCGGCACGTTGTCGGGTTCCAACTGCCTGATTTCCAGCACGTCGACCCGGGCGCCCATCTATCGCTGCGCTTCGGGATACAAGTTGTCTGGTTCGACGTGCTCGCGCACGACAACTCAGCACAGGTCGGTTACTTATCGGTGTGGTTTGGGCACGTTGTCGGGCTCCAGTTGCCTGCTGCCTGGCGGAGTAACCGTTCCCGCCGTAGCCTCATGTCCTTCGGGGTACACACTTGGAGCCGTGTTCCAATCTCGGATCTGCTATAAGCATGTCCGAAGCACGGTTGCGGCGGTGGCGTCGTGTCCTGCGGGGTTCCAGCGTTCGGGTTCGAAGTGCTCGCGGACGACGACGAGCACGGTTGCGGCGGTGGCGTCGTGTCCTGCGGGGTTCCAGCGTTCGGGTTCGAAGTGCTCGCGGACGACGACGAGCACGGTTGCGGCGGTGGCGTCGTGTCCTGCGGGGTTCCAGCGTTCGGGTTCGAAGTGCTCGCGGACGACATCAGAGTCGAGGTCGGTTACCTACAGATGCGATTTCGGGACCCTGTCGGGCTCCAACTGCTTGATAACAACGACCCGCGAATACGGCGCCACTCTCATCTGCCCGGCGGATCACACACTCTCATCAGGGCAATGCAAGCACGACCCGACGCCGACTGTTACCCCGACGCCGACTGTTACCCCGACGCCGACCGCGGTGCCTTGTAGTTTTGGCTATGTGGACCCGGTTACCAACAAGTGCCTGCCTTGTCCCGATGGAAGGGTGAACCCTATAGACAAGACCTGTCTGCCCCCTCCGACGCCCACCCCGACGCCGACACCCAGCCCGGGGGTGCTCGGGGGTGTGGTTTTGGTTTGCGCGCAGGCTGTGAATAGGTCGTCAAGGCCTCAGTTGGTGTTGTCTTGGGACATGCCGGAAGGCCCTGTAGTTTATTTCAAATATGAAGTGGAGCCCGTTGGCGGCGGTGATATGCGCTCAAGGTTTGTGTTCGCCCGCAACGAGGAAGGCGGCAAGATAAGAGCAGGCTCCATTGAGGCTGAGCCGAGTAAGGCATACCGGGCCAGAGTGCGGGCGCGCATGGGAGGCAGGTTTACCCCTTGGACTGAGTGGGTGACTTCCAACGTGTGCCGCGGATTCTCAGCTCCGCCGCCCGCCCCTACCGGGGTTACGGCTTCGTGTCGGACAGGCGCGCTGAGCATTTCTTGGAATTTGGTGAAATTCAATGGGAGGGAAGTCAGTTCATATGAGCCCCGCATTTTCGTTGGGGGCTCCGCTGCGGCCGACAGCAGGTGGAATGCGAGTATCTCCGGCAGCACTTCCGCCACCATTCCCGCTTCAGGAGAGCCCGACCTGCCCGATTCTGGAGTGTTCCAAGTGCGGGTCAGGTCGGTCAACAATTCGACCCCCTCGGCCTACAGCGCCCCAGTGGATGTCACCTGCGGGCTTCCCGACAGTCCCAGCGGTGTCGAATGCACCGCCATATCCAAAAACCGCATAACTCTCCGGTGGGACACAGTTCCCGGTGCGCTTGGCTACCGCTACGGGGCAGTGATTAGGGGATATACAAATGTGAGCACCCTTGATGCAACCGCCGGGGATGACTTTTCTAACAGTTCTGCTCCTATTTCCGGGGTCTCGTTGGACCTGGGAGTTGATGGAGATTACACGCTGTGGGCGTGGGCCTATAACGACAACGGGAGAAGCGGTACCGCCTCTGTCGATTGCGACACCATCAGCGACACCTGGGTCAACGCGGACTGCTCAGGGGCAGGCATAATCAGAGTTCGCTGGGATGACCCTTCTGGCACACAGACTGCCCCATCCGGGTACACCGGAGCCATCATCTTGGCAGCGAATCTGCTTGACGGGCAGGTGGCATCCTATGATGAAGCTTACGACAGCAACAACACGAGTGTGGAATGGGGCGCAATCGGTTCTCCGAATAGTGAATACCAGGTGCATGTGCAGACGAAAAACGCCAACGGAGGCCCCGTCTACTCCCAAACTAAGAACGTTGTCTGCCCACCTTTGGCTGCCCCAGACTACAGTGGCCCCAACGTGCCACAGAATCTCTCATGGTGGCAGAAAGGCTTGATCTTGCTTGGGGCAGTTGATGGATCTCCTCGCGTACTGTCGCCCTCGGCGGCATCGTTGCTCTACTTTGAGGGCGCGGATTACATTCTCAACCAGGTGAGTCGCTCTTGCAATTCAGAATCAGATGAATTCACAGGGGTAACCACCCAAACCTGTGACGAAGTATGGAACGAGTACATTACCGTCAGGCTCGACGAATCCAGCTTCGACGAGACCGCAGCAAAGGTAGTAGACGCAAACGTACCAGACGATGAAGCAGGAATAGTGGGAAGAACGTTTTCCCTGAGATTGCTTTGGGGCAAGATCAAAAAGCAGGGAGCTAAGAAGATTGCCGCAAAAATTTTACTAAGATCAGGGGCAGGAATCGCTCTAGAGACATATGTGATTTGGGTATACTATGAAGGTACCGCACCGTATGCACAAATCAATGGTAAGGATAACTGTATTTTTGATCAACCAAAGAATCGAGGCAATGATATAAGAGATTGGACTGCTACTAATGTCAGCGTATCGGCTACTGAAACTGTTGGAAAGATCAAGAGCGTGAGGAATGCTACTGTCTCTTACTGCAAAGAAGTGCCGTAAAGTTGTCAAATAGACCATGTAATATAAGCAAGGGTGCCGTATGAGTGGCGATTTATGTACCTCAACCAAGAAGACCACAAAGATAGTAATTAAATTTTTCTTTAACTTGCTAGGAATTCTTTCAATTGTGCTATATATCTTGGCTATGTTGGATGAGTGGCCGTTTGGGAGCACTGATGTTCCAACCAAAATAGGATACACTATATGGTGGGTTGTAGTACTTAGTCTATTTGACTCGAAGGACTTAAAAAAAGCCCTTCATTGCATCAAAATAAAGCAAATGAATTCAGCGATTGAGGGAGGCGAGAACTCATCAAACGTTGTCAATGAGCAAGAAGGTTGATGGGTGGCCGTCTGTTGTTCTGCATCAGATGGCTTGATGTTGTGGCGGGTGGTGTGCTGCCGGGGTGGGTGAGGGGTTCTGGTGGGCGGGTTTCGGCTTGGTGCCGATGTCCGCTCCGATTCCTACAGGGCCGCTCGTTTCGCCTCTTGTGAGGCTTCCTGCCCCGGCGGCACACCAGCCGCTGGTCAGCTTGTGAATAGTATCGGGTAGCGGCCGAAGTAGGGGCGTGTGGTGGAGGCGTCCATTTCGGGCGGGTCTTCGGGGTCGGGGCGGCAGCCGTGGTCGAAGAGGGTCTGCACGGCTGCTGGGACCAGGCCGAACAGATGGGCGTCCACGTCATCGCTGTCCATGAACGTGACTCCGGCGGCCAAGTCTTGGCCGATGCAGGCGTGCATGCCCTGACCAAAGCTCAGCCCCCAAGGAGACACGCCGTCGGGCAGTGTGCGGTCGGGGTTGAAGTCGGCTGCGTCATCGCCGAACACTGATGTATCCCGGTTCACCGACAGGAGATCGAGCGTGACCCGGTCGCCTTTGGCGATGTGGACGCCGCTGGACAAATCGATGTCGGTCAATGCCCAGCGCATGCCGGTATGGCTGGAGGGCTGGAGGCGGATGGTCTCGTGGGTGCAGCGCTGCATGAACAAACGGTCGTCTCGCACCCGGTTCTCGTCTTCAGGGTGATCGGCCAGCCAGCCGAAGATATTGTGTACTACCCGGTTGAAGGCGGTGGCCGAGGTGTGGGCTCCAGCCAGCATGTAGAAGGCGATCTCTCGCCGGATGGTTTCATGGCTTAGCTCGAGGCGGTCCTGGTTGTGCATCAGCACCATCAGCACGTCCTTGGGCAGCTCGTCGGCGTCGATCTCTCCTGCCTCTAGCTGGTCGAGCAGCGCCTGGCGCCGGTCCATGCCCGGGGTGAGGAACTCCGCGTCGAACGCCTCCAGAGCGGCCTCGATCTCGACAACTTTGGCCTCCTTGTCGCCGGTGTAGTGGGCCAGAGTGGCCCCCTCGATGAACTTGGTCAGATAGTCGTAGAGCCGGAAAGTCTCCTCCGGGGTGCCCTGGGGCCGGTCCACCCCGGCGGTGAAGGCGGCCAGGTTCATCATGAGCTGGTGGCCGAGCTTGACCAATTCAGCTTTGCCCTCGGTCAAGTGGGGGGCCAGCGTCGACTCAATGATGGGCGGGAACAGGTCCTGCTCGTACAACATGAACGTGTCTCGGCGAAAAAGTCGGTTCTCCAGCCGGCGACGGTCCCGGTGCTCATCGCCGTGGAGGTTCACCACCACGTCGCTCATGATCACCTCGCCGGCGTCGTACAGCGCTTGGCGAAGGTTCTTATTCCGGTAGCACTCTCGGGCTTCAGCGAACGTGGTCACGGTGATTTCTGCCATCTCCGGCATTTTGTCACAGAACATTCTCTGTTAGAGTCACGAACTTGTGTACGTCCGATCAGTGCACGTCCTACCAAGTGGAGGGGAATCCATGTCCAAGCTCTTGAAAGTTCTGGCGCTGCTCTTTGCATTCGCCCTTGTTGTCGCGGCATGCGGCAACGACGATGACGGCGGCGACGCCGCCCCGGCTCCAGCAGCCACCGAGGCGCCCGCCCCGGCGGCCACTGAGGCTCCTGAGCCGGTAGCAACCGAAGCGCCTGCCCCTTCCCCGGACGACGGTTGCGGCTGGGCCACTGATGGCGATATGCGAGGCGTGGACAAGGAGAATGGCGTAATCACCATCGGTAGCTCCCAGCCGTTCACCGGCCGGGCCGCTGTTGCTGGCGAGGGTCTGATTGCCGGCATCATCATTGCTGTTGACGAGATCAACGCCAACGGCGGCATCGACGGCTGCACCTTCGAGCTGGTCTGGGAGGACGACCGCTTCGAGATCGAGCAGATGGTTACCAACGTCCGCAAGATGATCGAGCAAGACGACGTGTGGGGTTTCGTAGGAACTGCGGGTTCGCAGGCCATCCCCTCTACTTACCCCGATATCGAAGCCGCTGGCACCCCGCTGTGGGGCCCGGTGTCGCCTGCCGACCAGGACATCCAAGAGGTGTACCTCACCAACCCGACCCGCACCGAGCAGGGCCGCATCTGCATCGACTACTTCGCCGAGCAGGGTGCCACCAAGGTGGCCGCCATCGGCCAGGACAACGAGCTGGGTGAAGAGGCGTTCAACGCCATCGACATGCAGGCTCCGGTTCACGGCATGGAGATCGTGGCCAAGGAAGAGGTCGAGGTGCTCTCCGACGCGGTGGCCCCGGCGGTGCTCTCGGTTATCGACTCGGGTGCCGATGCGGTGCTCACCGCACTCGACGGAACCCAGAACGGTTTGGTGCTCGACCAGTTCCATGAGGCTGGGTTCGATCCACTGGTTTGCTCCGACCAGGGTTCCGCCGGTGCTGGTGGCCAGACCACGGTTGGGCTCGCCGTACCCGAAGCGGCTGACGGCTACTTGGGTGGCCTTCAGGGAGCGCTGCCCGATTCCGACATGGAGTTCGTGCAGCACTGGCTTGCGATGTGGGAGGCCTACGACGGTCCCGGCGCAGGGAGCTTGGCCCCCAACTTCAGCCTTCAGACCTATTCCATCACTCGGGCATTCTTCGAGCTGTGGGACCGGCTGGACGGCGACTACTCCTACGAGAACTTCCACGCCACTGCCGAAGCTATGGGAGACGATCCCATCCTGATTCCGGCGATGCCGGTGCTGGCCTGTGGTCCGCTCCCCGGTGGCCACGGCTGTGCCTCGGGTGCGGGAATCGCGGAGTACGACGCTGAGACCATGTCGTGGACTCAGGTTCGGGAGTTCCTCCCGCCCGCGAGCTGATTCACTAGCTGGTCCGGGACCGGTGAGTGCCGGTCCCGGACCATCTGACCTTAGGAGCACAGCGGGTGGACCAACTCCTCCAGCAGATCGTGGCCGGACTGGAGTCCGGGTCGAGCTACGCCCTCATCGGCTTGGCCATCGTGGTCATCATGAAGTCCACCGATGTGCCCAACTTCGCCATGGCCGAGATGGGGCTAGTGGCCGCGTTCATGGCCTGGTTCCTGTCCGGCGATCCTGCGCTGGGCGGAGTCGGTTGGCCGTTCTGGCTGGCCATAGTGCTGGCCTTGGGCTTTGCCGCCGTGTTCGGGGCTGTAACTCAGTTCTTGCTGGTTCGTCCCCTGACGGGGTTGTCCAATCAGCCTTTAGCCGTTTGTGCCGCCGTTGGATTGGGATATGCCAGCGTGCGCTTTCTCAACAAAGAGGGCTTGCCCACGTTTTTTGACTGGTTCCCGGTTACTGATGAGGGCTTCCCTCTGTGGGTTGCGACGATCTTGGCCGTCATTACCGTCGCGCTCACCTACCTGATGATTCGCTATTGGGTGAAGCCACTATCCAAGGTGGATCACTTCCCATTGCTCCTGTTGACCATCGGGTTGAATTTTGCGCTGGGGTCCATGATCGAGAACCTCTGGGGGTCAACCCCCAAGCGCTTCGACGCCCCCTGGTCAGGCGAGACCTTCGATTTGGGCAGCACCCGAATCGGCTGGGACCAGGTCATCACCATTGCAGTGGGCATCGCCATAGCCATTGGAATGGCACTGTTCTTCTGGTCCAAATGGGGCGTGCGGATGCGGGCCATTGCCGAGGACGGCCACACCGCCCGGCTGCTGGGCATCAACGCCGGACGGGTATCGCTTATTGCCTGGGCAATCGGGACTTTCGTTGCCGGGGCGGCCATGATCCTCAACACCAGTTCCACGGTGCTGGAGTTGGGCAGCGCGGAGGGCTTGATCCTCAAGGGGTTCATCGCCGCAGTACTCGGCGGGTTCACCTCGTTGGGCGGCACTTTCGCTGGCGGCCTGCTCATCGGAGTGGGCGAGGCTTTGGCCGGTGGACAGATCAGCACCAGTTTGCAGCCCACTATCGCCCTGTTGGTCGTGGTGGTGGTCCTCTTGGTGGCACCAGGAGGATTCAGCCGAACCGCCCGGACCCGGGAGGTGTAGCTGATGTCTGATCAGACGCTGCCTTCGCTCTATGCCCCGAAGAGTTCTCTGAGGAAGGTCGTGCCCGAATGGGTCACAACCTTCGCGGTTTTCGTCTTCTTGGCTCTTTTGCCCTGGATGCCCATCTTGGGCTGGACCGACATTTTCGACAGCGGCAATAACTTCGGTCGAGGCAACCTCGCCTTCGTTTTCGCATTCGCAGTCGCCGCGGTGGGTTTCAACCTTCTGGTGGGCTATTCGGGAACTCTCGGTTTGGCAGTAGCCGGGTTGTTCGCCATGGGAGCCTATGGCACTGCGGTTTTGTCGGCGCCTAGCGAGGCCAGAGAGGCTCTGGCCGGATACGACTGGCCATTCTTCGTGGCTCTGCCGGTGGTGTGCATCGCGGCCGCCATCATCGGCTTCATTGTGGGCTTTCCCGCGGCGCGGCTCAAGGGGTTCTTTTTGGCTATCGCCACATTGGCCCTTGGAGAGCTGATCGTCACCATCATCCGTCTAGACGAGAAGGTGTGGGACGGCCTGAAGACCAACGGAGGCACCGGAAAGCAGGTTCCTCAGTTCCGAGTCCCAGGACTCGACCGCATTCTTAGCGTCTACATGCTGTCGTTGGGTGCGCTGTTCATAACGATGATCGCATACGTCGTGCTCACCAACCGCAGGCTTGGCCGGACGTTGAAAGCAGTGCGAGACATCGATATTGCTACCGGCCCATTGGGTATCTCTTCCACCTACTACAAGTTGCTGGCCTTTGGGATCTCTGCGTTTGCTGCCGCGCTAGCCGGGGCCATGTGGGCTCAGAACAGCTCGTTTGCGAACCCCTCCGCCTTCAGGACCCGGATGCTGGTGTTCTTGCTGGTGGTGCTGATCGTGGGAGGGCTGAGTCATAAGTGGGGACCGTTGATTGGCGCATTGTTCTTTGTGTTCCTGCGTCAAAAGCTGCAAGACACCCAGAAGCTGCTGTTTTTGATCTTGGGTATCACTCTCATGCTGGCCGTGCTCATCCTTCCCAACGGCTTTGCTGCTTTGCCGAAGCGAATCCGTGACAGTCGATGGGCCAAAGACCTCCAGCGAAGACTGGAGACGTTAATGGACTTCTCGCTATGAGCGTCGTCGATACCTCTGCACCGGGCACCACCACCGATGCTGCCGCATCGCTGGCCGTCGACGACCTGCATGTTGCTTTCGGCGGAAACCATGTGCTGCGTGGGGTAGATCTTCAATTCACGCCAGGCTTCAACGGGCTGATCGGACCCAACGGAGCGGGCAAGACCACGGTGTTCAATGTGATCTCCGGCTACGTCCGCAGCAGCAAGGGCGCAATTCGCCTGCATGGCGAGGATGTGTTGCACATGTCTCGCACCCAGCGGGTGAAAGAGGGAATCGGGCGAACGTTCCAGGCTCCCCGTCTCATCCTCGACGCCACTGTGATGGAAAACACGCTGTTGGGTCGGCATCACCTGTTCCGCTGGGGGCATCTGGCCGAGCTGTTGCTCTGGCCGCCGCAGCGACGGGAGGAAACCGAGGCCCGGCAGGTCTGCATGAGCATGCTCGACCGGTTCGAATTGGCTGATGTGGCCCACGAAGAGGCCGGGGCGCTGTCGCTGGGTTCGCAGAAGCTGGTGGAGGTGGCCCGGGCCTTGGTGGCCGATCCTACTGTGGTGTTGCTTGATGAGCCCGCCGCTGGTCTGGGCGCCGACGACGTGACGGTGCTGCTGCGGGGATTGCGCCAGCTCCAGGCTGAGCGCGACCTGTGCGTGATCATCATCGAGCACGATCTGCAACTGGTGACCAGTCTTTGCCCCAAGATCAGCGTTCTGCACTTTGGCGAGATCATCTCTGAGGGCAGCCCCGAGCACGTGACCACTGATCCCGCGGTCATCGAGGCCTATTTGGGTCACGGTTTCGAGGCCGAGGATGGCGGGGAAATCCACGAGGTGGAGGGGCCGCTGTCGGAGCATCATCACATCGACCACGTCGAAGAAGAGGGCACACTGGAAGAGGTGTGGACCGAAGACGACGGCCCCGAGAAGGGGGAGTCGTCCTGATGCTGCTCGAGATCAATGATCTAGTTTCGGGCTACGGCCGCCTCGAGGTGTTGCACGGCGTCTCGCTGTCGGTGGAAGAGGGCGAGATCGTGTCGGTGTTGGGAGCCAACGGGGCGGGCAAGACCACCCTGCTGCGGGCCATCTCCGGCGTGCTCGACACCTGGTCGGGATCGGTGGTGCTCGACGGGGAGAACTTGGGCAGCCTGGCCATCGAGCGCCGGGCCATGCGAGGGCTCGGACATCTGCCCGAGGGGCGGGGCATTTTCCAGAACCTGTCGGTGAGGGAGAACCTGGAGTTGGGTCTCGGGCTGCGCTCGGACGGCGCGGCGGCAATTCGCCGCGACCGCGACCGCCTCTTAGGCCTGCTGCCCGCGCTGGCCGAGAAGATTGGCGAGCAGGCCTCTTCGCTGTCCGGCGGACAGCAGCAAATGCTGGCTCTGGCCCGGGCCATGATCACTCGGCCCAAGCTGCTGATGATCGACGAGTTGTCGTTCGGCCTGGCCCCCAATCTGGTGGACCAGCTTTTTGAGTTGGTGGTGGACCTGCGGGACGAGGGTGGCACCACCTTCCTGCTGGTGGAGCAGAACGCCGGGGTGTTGGAGGTTTCCGACCGCACCTACGTGCTGCGCACCGGCAACAACGACATCAGCGGGCCGTCATCGGAGCTTCGGGCCTCCCACGATCTGGTGCGGTCCTATTTGGGCCACTAAACGCTGATGCCGGGTCTGGTGCTGGTGACCGGCGGCGCGTCGGGAATCGGTGCGGAGACCTGCCGGGTGTTGGCGGCGAGCGGATGTGATGTGGTGGCTGCCGATGTGTCCGCTGCGGCCGACGTGGTCTCACTGGACGTGACCGACGAAGTTGCCTGGGATCGGGTTTTGAACGACGTAGGGCCGCTGGCCGGATTGGTGAACTGTGCTGGCATCCGCAGTCGCAGTTCGATTGTCGATACTGAGTTGGATGACTTTGAACGCCATTTGCAGGTCAACTTGGTGGGCACCTGGCTGGGCATTCGGGGGTTATTGCGCCGCCACCAGCCCGGCACTGCGGGGGCCATCGTCAACGTGTCTTCGGTGAACGCCGAGATCGCGGTGCCCGATCAGGCCCACTACGTGGCCTCCAAAGGGGCGGTGTCGGCGCTGACCCGGGCGGCCGCCATAGAGGCTGCGCCGCTGGGAGTGCGGGTCAACGCGGTAGCGCCGGGGCCGGTACGGACCCCCATGACCGCAGAGCGGCTCGGCGACCCCGAGCAGGCGGCCTGGCTGGATGCCCGGGTGCCGATGGGGCGGGTGGCCGAGCCTGCCGAGATCGCCGAAGTCATCTCGTTTCTGCTCAGCGACAAAGCGTCTTACATAACTGGCGAAGTTCTATTCACCGATGGAGGGTGGCACGGAAATGCCTGATTCAACATCTCAACCGCTGACGGGGCTGGTGCCCCTTGACGACTTCTACCATTTCGGCGTCGTGGTCACCGATCTCGATGCGGCTATGGCCGAGTGGACCGCCATCCACGGATTTGAATGGGGCCCAGTCCAGAACCGGGAGTTCATGGTTCGCCAGCCCAACGGGGTGGTGCTGGCCGAGTTCCAGTTCACCTATTCCATTGCCGGGCCGCCCCACATCGAGCTCATCACCGGCACGCCGGGCACCGTGTGGGATCCGGCAACCGCCGGCGGCGTACACCACCTGGGCTACTGGAGTCACGACTTGCTGGCCGACGCTCAGCGCCTGGCCGACGCTGGCTATGAGCCCCTGGCCTCCTATGAGGCTTCCGACGGGCGTCCACTGGGCTTTACGTACCACTGGCTCCCGACCACCGGCCTGCGAGTGGAACTGGTGGACGCAAACCGCCGTCAAGACTTCCTGAATTGGCTGGCCGGCGCCGACTTCCCCGCGGCCACCGACCGCTAATCGGCGAACCTGTAGGCGGAGCCAGCCCCGCCATCAGCCTCGGTGGAGTGAAGGTCACCGCCGCCCTAACCCTGGGCCGCATCGCCGGTCAGGCTGTCGCCAACAGCGGATAGCAGCTATCGAAACCGTTTCCAATGTGGGTTGAAAATCTGTAAACCTGCACTAGACTAAATTCGTGATTTGCTTCCCCGTACCATTTGGATTCGCAGCGAGGGAGCGAGATGCCGAAGCGAAGAGAGCTTGTGGCGCAGATCAAGGAGTTGGCCGGCCGGTATGGGGCCTCAGCAAGACCGATGCGCCAGGGTAAGCACGAGATCTGGGAGTGTGAGGGGCTTACTTTCCCGATTCCTAGGCACCGTGAGATCGCTGAGGGGACAGCCCAGGCAATCATGAGAAAATTGACCGAACACTTGGTAGGCCGAAGAGGAGAGGACGCATGACTGAGAGTGTTTATGCGGTTAAAGCGACCCGTTCCGGTGACTGGTGGGTAATCGAGGTGACAACGGGGCTTCCAGCAAGCGTTGTCGGCGTGAGCCAGGCTCGCCGGCTGAACAGAGTTCCGAAAATCGCCCGTCGTCTTATAGCCGATCTCCTCGAAGTGGATATGAACGAAGTTAAGGTCGATGTCGAAGTCTCAATGCCGGGCGAGCTTGAAGCCGTGCTCGATAGGGCTCGGCAAGCCACAGCTACTGAAGTCGAGGCTCGGACTGCTGCGTCTAGGGCTCGGTGTGATGCAGCCGCTGCTCTATTGGGCGCCAACTTGACGATGCGGGAGGCTGGTCAAGTTCTTGGTGTCTCTCATCAGCGAATCAAGCAATTGGCCGACCAAGCTAAGTCGTGGACCCTTAGCGGCTGAGGGCGTGTTCGATGGCGATCTGGCCGAAGCACAGAGCTTCGGACAGGTTTGATCCGTCGCTGGGGTAGAGCAAACCGGAAGCCTGGCCGAGCTCCCCGGCCCCGTACAGGCCGGCAATCGGGTCGCCGAACGCGTCCAGGATGCGGCCGTGACGGTCCCGACGCGGTCCGCCGGTGGTATTGGATCCTCCGGGCCACAGCACCACGCAGTAGTAGGGGGGCTCGGATACGGGGATCATGGTGTCGGGCGGACGTCCCCACGGGTCGGGCTCGCCATTGCGGCACCGCTGGTTGTAGGCCTCCACGGTGGCGGCCGCCTGCCGGGCGGCGTCCTCGGTCATGCCTGCGGCCACAGCCGCCTCGGCGATGGTGGACCCCGGGGCGATCCAACCCTGCTCGATCTCGGCGGTGTTGTCGTCGCTCCAGTCGTAGAGTCCCACGGCTACCGCGCCGAAGTGGGTGTAGGTGAGCGGCCCGGCCTGACGTCGGGACTCGTCGAAGAACCAATAGCAGGGCACCCGGGGGTAGGTGTTGGTGGCCGGGTCGTAGGCCAGCAGGTCGTAGTAGAAGTCGTGGCGCAGCAGCGCCTGATTGTGCTCGTTGGCGAACCGGTTCCCGGCCTGGTCGCAGATCACATAGCCAGGAGGATCGATGCCGATGATGAAGTTCAGCGGCTGCCCGTCGTGGTCGAAGTGACCGATGGCCCGGCCGATCATCTGATTCATGTGCCACATGGAGGCCCCGACCCCGGCCGCCATGCGCACCCCATCGCCGGTGTTGTTGGGGTTGCCGTAGAAGTGCGCGGGATAAACCCGCAGGTGGTCTCGCTTGAGATCTTCGTCGAACTCGTAACCGCCGCAGGCCAGCACAACGCCTCCACGAGCACCCAGAGCAATTGACTGGCCGTTGCGGCTAGCGGTCAGCCCGGTCACCCGGCCATCGGCATCTTGAATCAGACGAGACGCGGCGGTCTCCCACCAGATGGGGATGTCCCGTCGAGCCACGGCGTCAGCCAGTCCATCGAAGAACCGGGGACCGGCTCCGGCCGCGGCGGCCAGCCGCTCGGCCACCCCACCGGGCTGCACCGCCACAATCGCCTCGGCTCCCTCGAAACCGGGATGTTCGGCCCCGGCCGAAGCCACCATGTCCAAACCGCCGATCACGTCCTCAAACCACTTCGAAAGACCCGCAGCCCGCTCGGCCCAGGCGCGAGTCACGTCGAAGGGCACCATGCCCGACGCGCAGACATCCAGATAACGGGCTCCGGCCTCAACGTCGGTCACCGTCATCACCATGCCGCCCGACATCCGGGTAGACGGGGTGTGGCGGTGCTCGGGGCTCTTCTCCACCAGCACCACCGAAGCGCCGGCATCGCTGGCGGTGATGGCCGCGGCAGTGCCCGCCGCGCCGAATCCCACCACCACCACGTCGTAGGTCTCGTCGAACATCAGCGTTAGAAATCCCCGCCGTCGAGGGTCACCGTCTGGTGCACGATCATGCCATCGGTAACTTCAAAGCGATCCGTGCCCGAGGTCCCTTCGCCGGGGCCGCCCCTCAGCGTCCAGGCCACCGCCACCAATGCCCCTTCCAGTCGGGGCTCGGCGAACTCCACCCGGCCGTCGCCCAGACGCTCGGGCACGGTGGTGAAGTAGTCAGCGATAGCGCCTTTGCCCTGATAGACCACGTCCCGCACCAGCACTGCATCGGGGGCGTAGTCGGCAGCCATGGCCTCCGGGTCGCCGGTGTGGACAGCGTCTAGGTGCTCTTTGACCGTGGTGAGCGGGTCACGCATGGGTTCAGCCCCCAAGCGCTGATCGGCGCTCGCTAAGCATTGGTAACGCCGAGGCTCAGCCCGCCGTCCACCGTCAACACCGAGCCGGTGGCCCATTCGGCCCCGATCAGGTACTCGAACGCCTCGGCGATCTCGGCAACGGTGCCGATGCGGCCCAAGGCATGAGCCGGCCCCAGCCCTTCCAGCCGGGCCTTGGCCTCCTCGTCGCCCATCAGCCCCGCTCGCTGGTTGATCTCGGTGAACACGGCACCGGGCCGCACGCAGCCCACCCGCACGCCTTGGGGACCTAGTTCGGCAGCAAGCACTCCAGTGAGCGCCTCCAGCGCTCCCTTGGTGGCGGCGTAAGGGGCCACGCCGGGAAAGGCCCGTTGGGTGTGTACCGACCCCACGAACAGGACGCATCCCTGGCGCTCCCGCAAATGGGGGAGCGCCTCGCCCACCAGCATCATCCCCGCGACCACATTGGTATGGAACACATCGAGCAGGGCTTGCTCGTCCAGTTCGTCCACCGGACCCCGGTACATATTGGCTGCATTGCTGATCAGGGCGTCCAAACCGCCGCCGTGGTCCACCGCGGCCTCGATCATGGCGGTGCGGTCGCCTGCCTCGGTTACGTCTCCAGCCACCGCCCGACACCGGTCTCCCACCCCAGCCGCCACCGCTTCCACCCTGTCCTGACGACGGCCGGTGATGGTCACCCGCGCCCCTCGGCCAGCCAAGTGCCCCGCCGCTCCCGCGCCGATGCCCGAACCGCCCCCGGTGATCAACACAGACATGCCGTCGATTGGCTTCATCGACTTGCGACCTTACTGGGCAGCCGTCAGACCATCAGGGTCAGGAGATGGCTAGGGTCATGCCATGGCCTATCGGGTGGAGATCGACCAGGACGAGTGCATGAGCTCGGGGCGATGCGTGGCCGACTACCCCGCGGCATTTGCCTTTGACGACGACGAATTGGCCACCGTTCTGCCCACCTCGGGCAACCTCACCGATCAACAGCTTCTCCGAGCCGCCCGGAATTGCCCTTCCCGAGCCATCCAGGTCTTCGACGACGACGGCACCCTCCTGGAGTAGCTTCGACCACTGCTGTTGCCGACCACCTCCGCTGATTTGCAGGCGGACCACTAAGGTTTGCGCTCGTGACGAAATCGATCATTGTGACCGGGGCCGGACACGGCATTGGAGCGGAGATTGCCCGCCAAGCGGCGGCGGGCGGCTACCGGGTGGGGGTGCTGGACATCAACGCCGACGCCGCCGATCAGATTGCCCAGACTTTGCCCGACGCGGTTCCCCTGGTGGCATCAAGCACCGACTCCAGTGCAGTTGAGGCCGCGCTGGACGCCTTCGGCACCCCCGATGCGCTGGTGAACAACGCGGGCATTGTGCGGTTCACCCCGCTGGTCGACCATTCGGAGGATGATTGGCGGGCGGTGGTGGACGTGAACCTCAACGGCCCGTTCGTGTGCGGTCGAGCCGTGGCCCGACGGATGATCTCAGAGGGCCGCAAGGGGTCGATTGTCAACATCTCTTCCATCAACGGCATCGCTCCCGGCCCCAACTCGGGGGCCTACAGCCCCACCAAGGCCGCCGTGATCCAGCTCACCCGGCAGATGGCCATCGAATGGGGCTCGGCCGGCATCCGGGTCAACTCGGTGGCTCCCGGCATCATCGACGACGGCATGTCGGCCCCCGTTTTGGCCGACCCCGAAGTGCGGGCCACCCGCTCGGCCCGCACCCCCAGCCGGCGGCTGGGCACCGCCGACGACATTGCCAAAGCCGTGATGTGGCTGTGCTCCGACGACGCCGAATACGTCAACGGCCACAATCTGGTGGTGGACGGCGGCGTGGTTTCCACCGTGCTGGCCGGAATGCCCCGCCCTGCGTCGATCGACGGCGTCGAGGAATGAAGCCGACCCCCACAACCTGACCCAAGGAGAGAAACCGCAATGGCAGAGATCACCCTCACCCGGTTCGACGAGGTGCGCGACGCCTACCGGCAAAAGGGCCTCAAGCAGGCGCTGTATGACGCGGCCGGGGTGATCATGGCCGACACCCTGCTCACTCTGTGGGGTGACGATCACCGCCGTCGTCGCCGGTTGGAGAATCGGCTGTTCCGCCGGGAGACGTTTGAGCACTATGAGCGGGATCTGCTTCCGCTGGCAGTGGACAAGCAGTTGGATCCGGCCGCGGCCGAGGGAAAGGGCGATGTGGTGCCCCTGGCCCGCAGGATCGTGGTCAACCTCACCGCGGCCGCCGCCGGCGTGGACTACTCAGAGGGCACGGCAGAAGAGACCGATCGGCTGTTCTCCTATGCAGTCAAGTTCAGCGAAGGCGCCACTGCGGTTCACAGCACGAGAGACCCTGAGGAGTTGAGAGCCGAGGTGGCCGAGGCGCTGGAGGGCTGGGATAAGGAGTTCTTCGCTCCGTCGCTGGACCGCCGCACCGAGCTCTTCGAGCGGTTCAGCGCGGGCGAGATCGAAGAGGACGACCTGCCCAAAGATGTGCTCACGGTGCTGGTCCGCAATCAGGACTCCCTGGATCTGCCCCGAGATGTGGTTCGCCGAGAGGTGGCCTTCTACATGCTGGCCGGAATGCACTCCACGGGAGCAGCAACCACCCACGCCGTTCATGGCGCATTCGGCTGGTTCGACGATTACCCCGAAGACCGAGCCCGCATGATCGAAGATCCGGTGTTCCTCCAGCACTGCGTGCATGAGTCCATGCGGCTGCACCCGGCCAGCCCGGTGGCCCGCCGGGAGGCCGTCGAACCGGTCACGCTGCGCAGCGGCACCGAGATGGCGGTGGGCGACACGGTGGTGTTCGATCTGTGGTCGGCCAACCGCGACACCGAGGTGTTCGGGGACGACGCCGACAGTTTCAACCCGCTCCGCTCAATCCGCGAAGACGTGCCCCGGTGGGGTCACACCTTCGGCGGAGGACGTCACGCCTGCATCGGCATGGAGCTCGACGGCGGCGTTCCTGCCGATGAGAACACCGGGGCCCCCATCCTTTTGGGAACGGTGGCGCTGATCTTGCGGGGTCTGCTGGTGCGCGGTGCCCAGCGGGACCCCGACAATCCCCCTCAGCAAGACCCCAACATCGCCCGGGTCTGGTGGGGCACATACCCCGTGGTGTTCTGATAGGCGGATTGCTGATCCGATGGGCAGGCCGCAGTTCTGATAGGCAGATCACTGATGGGCGGGCGCACTGACGAGCTTGAGGACCGGAGTCTGCGCCCGCTGACCGGGGAATTCTGGGCCGCGGTGAACCGGGGTGAGTTGGTTCGACCGGTGTGCAACGACTGCGGGCAGAGCTTCTTCGTTCCCCAGTTGGCCTGCCCCTACTGCCAGAGCACCAACTGGGACTATCAGCCCAGCAGTGGCCGGGGCCGGGTGTACAGCCACACCACCGTGCATCGGCCCCCCACCCCGGCGTTCACCGCCCCCTATGTGATGGCCGATGTGGACGTGGAGGAGGGGTGGCACCTGCTCACTTGGATCGTGGACTGCGAACCCGATCAGGTGGCCATTGACATGCCGGTGACCGTGAAATTCGTTACCGGCCCCGACGGGCATCGGCTTCCGGCGTTTGCCCCTGACGGGGTGGCCCGGTGAACGTCGGCTTGGCGTTCGCCCGCAACGCGGCCCGCCATCCTGGCGATCCCGCCATCTTCGGAGAGCGGGAGCTGACCAACCGCCAGCTCGACGAGCGCACCAACCGCATCGCCAATGCCCTGTTGGAAGCCCATGGCCTGGGCAAGGGCGACCGGGTAGCCCTGCTGGTAGCCAACCGCCCCGAGGTGGTGGAGGTGCTTGGCGGCATCGCCAAAGCTGGCGGCTGCTATGTGGGGTTGAACTTCCGCCTCGGCCCGGTGGAACTGGAGCAGGTGTTCGACAACGCCGACCCGACCCTCGCCATCACCGACACCGAGCACCGGGACCAGCTCGAAGGATTCGACTTGCCGGTGATCGACATCGATCGCGATTTGGACACCCTGGCCGCTGCCGCCTCGGCCGAACCCCCGGCCACCCTCCATCAGGTGCGCTCGGAAGACGATTTCTGCATCGTGTACACCAGCGGCACCACCGGGCGGCCCAAAGGGGTGTACTTCGACCACGCCCGTGTGCTCCAGCACGCCACCGTGGCCTGCCTGGAATACGAGATCGACCGCCACAGCCGCTATCTCATCCAGATTCCCCACAACTCCAGCGTGAACATCACCATCCTCCCGTGCCTGATCATCGGCGCGGCCCAGGGGTTTGTCGACAGCCGCAACTTCGATCCGGTGCGCTACGCCCGCCTCGTGGAGGAACACGGGGTCAGCCACTCGTTTCTGGTGCCCACCCAGCTCATGCGCCTGCTCGATCGCTTGGAGCGGACCGACGACCACCGCTTGGGTTCTTTGCGCACGTTGGGCTACGGCTCGTCGCCCATCTCCCCCGACCGCCTGGCCGAGTTGGTGGAGCGCTTCGGCCCGGTGTTCAACCAGCTCTACGGCATGGCCGAGATCGCCTCCATCGGCACCATCCTGCGCAAGGAAGACCATGTGCGGGGCTTGCAGGAGCGGCCCGAGCTGCTGTCGTCGTGCGGGCAGCCGTCGTATGCGGTGGACGTGCGGGTGGTGGACCCCGACGGCCGCGACATCTCGGTAGGGGAGCGGGGCGAGGTGATCTTCGGCGGCCCCCATGTGATGAAGGGCTACTTTCGGGATCCCGAGCGCACCGCCGAGGCATTGCGAGACGGGTGGATGCACAGCGGCGATGTGGCCGAGGTCGACGAGGAGGGCTTCATCTACATCGTCGACCGCATGAAGAACCTCATCATCCGAGGCGGGCTCAACATCGCCCCCACCGAGATCGAGAACGTGCTGTACCGCCATCCCGCCGTGCTGGAGGCGTCGGTGATCGGCGTGCCCGACCCCGAGTGGGGCGAGGCCATCGTGGCCGTGGTCGCCCTCAAGCAGGAGGCGTCGGCAAACGACCAAGAGTTGCGACTGTGGTGCCGCCAGTCGGAGCTGACCTCCATCAAGATCCCCGAGCGGGTGGAGTTCACCGACTCGCTGCCCAAGAACGCGGTGGGAAAGATCGCCAAGGAGGAATTGCGAGCCCGCTATTGGGGAGAGGGCCGGCGGGTGTGAGCGGCGCCCATCCGCTGCACCGAGTGGCCGTCGTCGGGGTGGCGGCCACCGAGATGGCCCGCCAGCTCGATACCACCTCGGCGGAGGTCTCCCTTCGGACTGCGCTGGCTGCCCTCGACGACGCCGGACTGGGCGTGGCCGATGTCGACGGAGTGGCGGCGCGCTGGCCCGGACCGGGAGGCACCGTGTTCCAGCCCGGCTCCGCCGACTGGGCCGAGGTATTCGGCCAGCCACTGCGCTGGGTGTGCGACACCTATCCCCAGGGAGTTCCCGGCGCGCTGGACGCCGCCGCCGCGGTGGCCGCCGGTTTGTGCGAGACAGCGCTGGTGTTCGGCGGACAGGCCGGGGTCATGGGCGGGTCGGCGGTGGCCGACTACACCCGGCCCGACAACGAGTTCATCGCCTGCTGGGGTTCGCTCACCGCGGCCCAGTTCGCCCTGGTGGCCCAGGTATACCGGCACCGCTATGCCCCCGACCCCGAGCGGGTGGCCGCCATCGCCGCCGCCATCCGCAACGCCGGGTCGGCCAACCCGGCGGCGGTTATGGCCGGACGGGGTCCTTACACTGCCGCCGACGTTCTGGCCTCCCCGATGGTGGCCGAGCCGTTCCGGTTGCTCGACCTGTGCCTGGCCACCGAGGGGGCCGCGGCCATGGTGATCACCACTGCCGAGCGGGCTCGGGATCTAGCCCAGGCGCCGGTGGCCATCCTGGGCGGGGGATCGGAGTGGCACCGCCAGCAATACGTGAACCCGCCCCGCTACGACGAGGTGTGGGGGTTGGGGGCCGACGCTGCCCGCCGGGCGTTTGAGCTGGCCGGGCTCGGGCCGCGCGACGTGGACGTGTTCGAGCTCTATGACATCAACACCTACGAGGTGGTGCGCCAGTTCGAGATGCTGGGCCTGTGCGCCGAGGGCGAGGGTGCCGAGTACTTGTGGGAGGCGGGCATCGGCACCGACGGCCGCCACCCCCTCAACACCGACGGCGGCCTGCTCAGCTACAGCCACATCGGCTGGGGCGGTCCCACCCTGAAGATCGTCGAGGCTGTACGCCAGCTGCGAGGCACCGCCGGTCCCGGCCAAGTCCCTAACGCCCAAGTCGCCCTAGTCACCGGCGCCGGCTCCGGTGCCCAGTACCACAACGTGATGGTGCTGGGCCGGGGCTAGCTAGTCCGCGGCCCAAGCCAGCTCTGTCTGCATAGCCTCCTCACCGCGGCGGCCGATGGTTAGGAGGCGGGGGTCGTGGGAGCGGCCGTCGAGCCAGGCGCGTATGGCTCGCATTGATGCGGTGAAGGAGCGGACTCGTTCGAATCGGGCGGCGTATTCCAGCCGCTCCTGATCGAGCGGGTGGCCGTAGGAGGCCGAGTCGTCAATCGAGCACCAGCCGGAGAAGCGGCGGGTGAAGGCCACGTCGCACATGGGATCGCCGGGCCAGGCCCGCTCCCAGTCCAAGATTCCGCCTAGTTCCCCTGGTCCGGTCCAGCTCAGATTGGCAAACCGGAAGTCGCCGTGGCACCACACCGCAGGCTCGTTGCAGTCGGGTCGATTCGCCCCCAGCCAAGCCAACGCAGCCTCGAACTCGGGGTGGCGGTTGGGGGCAGCCCGCCGGTAGACAGCCTCGGTGCGATCGAGCTCAGCGTCATAGCCCTCGGCCACCGTCATCGGCGCCGTCAGATTGTGGAGCTGGCCCAACGCCATAGCCGCAGCCGCGGTGTACTCCGGGCGGCGCTCGGTCACGTCCCCGAGTCGCAGCACCCGGCCCGGCATCCGGGTGTGGACGCCGAACGGCCGGCCGATGGGATTGTCGAGGTAGGGCTGCACGGCCAACACTCGGGGTGCGGGGACTACCCCCTCAACCCGGCGCAGGTTGGCCGCCTCCACCTCCGGGTCATAAGGGTCGAGCGGACCACCCCGCGGGGCCACCCGCACGATTACGTCGTCCACCCCAAGCGTCAACCAAGAGAACCCCCGGCTGAGCCGTTCGACTCGGGGGTGAGGGTTGGCCCCGTCCATCACCTCTGCGACCGCTCTCCCCACTGCGGGTGGCGACAAGTCCACTGAATGAGCGTACCGGGGTGGCACAAGGTCACTTGACCCCAACCACGAGGCTACTTATGCCGCCCAGTAACGTCGCCTGGAGTGTTGGGCGGGCGAGCTAGATGAATTCACAGGCAAACGCCGGCCGAGGCCCAGCCGTGGTGGCGGCCAGCATGCTGGCACTGGGCATCGGTTCAAGCCTGGGCTTCTTCCCCGGCTATTTCGTGGCCGCGGTGCGCGACGACCTCGGCATTTCCCGGGCCCAGGTCGGGCTGCTGGTGAGCCTGCATTTCGGCTGTACTGGTTTGGGATCGATTATCGGAGCACGGATCACCGAGAAAATCGGCACCCGTGCTGCGGTAATCGTCGATCAGTTGATGGTGGCGGTGGCCGCGTGGGCCGCCGCCCTCCTCGACAGCTACGCCGCCTTGGTTGGGGCGGCAGTGTTCGCTGGTTTCGGCTATGCCCTGGCCAACGCAGCCACCAATGAGGCGGTGGCCGCAGCGGTGCCCGAAACCCGGCGCACGCTGGCGCTGTCAGCCAAAACATCCGGGGTGCCCATGATTGCCCTGATTAGCGCAGTATTGGTGCCATGGGCTTCCGACCGCTGGAGTTGGAACCTCATCCTTATGATCGCCGGGACCGTTGCGGCGGCAAATGTGCTCATTTCGTCCGCCATCATTCCCGACATCCGCGCCGCCCGGCATCGGACGCGAGACGGCGCATCCATCCTCCCCAGGGGTTTCTGGTGGTTCGCGGTGTCGGCCTTCTTTCTCGTCGGCTCCTCGCAGCCGCTGTTTTCTTGGGCTGTGCCGTATTTGGACGAGGGCCTGGGCACGTCCAAACCGGTGGCCGGCGCCATCGCCGGAGCAGCCGCCGGATTGGGCGCGGTTTGTATGTCGCTGACCGCCCTGCGGGCCGACTATCTCGGTCGAACCCGCCGAGTGCCGCTGATCGTCGGTCTCTGTTCAATATTGACCGCGGCCAACCTGGTAGTGATGAGCGGTCTGACGTTGGGACTGGTGGTGGCCACCATTGGCCTTCTAATCGGGTTCGTTGCCCAGCTGGCCGCCATCGGGATCATGCATGCCGCAGTGGTCGACCGGGCTCCCCACGCCGTGGCCCGGGCCACCGGCGTCACGATGACCGGCTACTACATGGGCGCGCTGGCTACCCCGGTGAGCTTCGGTGCACTGGTCGACTGGCTAGGAACCTATTCCTGGGCCTGGTTGGTGATGGCCCTGGGCAGCGCCTCGGCCGCCGCTTGCTTCGCCAGGGCCAGCCAGGTAGGCGACGTAGTCCCTTGACCATCGAATCGCAGGCAGCCATGCTCCCTGACGGGCTCTCCAAGGTGAGGCAATGAGCTACGAGCACGTACTGGCGCCGGTTGAGATCAATGGGCTGGAGATCAAGAACCGGGTGGTGCGCACCGCGCACGGCACCAACATCGGCCAGGGGCGGATCACCGACGAGCTGATCGCCTACCACGAGGCCCGAGCCGCCGGTGGGTGCGGGCTGACCATCTTGGAAGCGGCGTCGGTCCATCCCACCGACATGGGCACGCTGTGGTTGCACGACGCCTCGGTGGTGGACGACTACCGGCGGCTGATGAGCCGGCTGGCCCCTTACGGCATGACGGTGTTCCAGCAGCTCGGCCATCTCGGCTATGAGGGGGTGACCGCCGATGGCGATCCGCCGTGGTCGGCGTCGGAGTTTCCCGGTCCCAGCATCCGCCGCCCGGCCAAGCCCATGACCGCCGACGACATCGCCGAGCTCATCGATGCCTTCGCCTATGCCGCCCGGTGGAGCGTTGAGGGGGGTGTCCACGGGGTGGAGGTCCACATCGCCCACGGTTACCTGCTCCAGCAGTTCATGTCGTCGGCCACCAACCAGCGCATCGACGAATACGGCGGCTCGTGGGAGAACCGCATCCGCATGGCCCGCGAGGTTGTTGGCGCGGTGCGGACAGCGATCGGCGCCGAGATACCGCTCGGCGTGCGGATCGGATCAGAAGCCGTGGGTGACGGGGGAGTGACCGAGCACGATTGCGCTGGGTTGGTGAGGGTGCTGGCCGACGACGGCCTCATCGACTACGTGAACCTCACCTACGGAAGCTGCCTTCGGCCCCACAAGATCATGGGCGGGATGCACGAGCCGCCCGGTTACGAGTTGGAGGCCGCTGCTCCGGTGGTGGCTGCTGTGGATCTGCCTGCCATCGTCACTGGCCGGTTCCGCACCCTGGCCGAGGCCGACCAATTGATCGCCGAAGGGGTGGCCGACATGGTGGGTCTCACCCGAGCCCACATCGCCGACCCCGATCTAGTGGCCAAGAGCGTCGAAGGCCGGGAGGCCGAAGTTCGCCCCTGCATAGCCGGCAACGATGGCTGTGTCGGCGGCCTCAACCGGGGCCGCCTCTCCTGTGCCGTCAACCCCGCAGTAGGCCGCGAACTGGAGTTCCCACGCTTGGAGCCGAGCACCAAACCCCTACAGATTGTGGTTGTAGGCGGCGGACCCGGTGGCATGGAAGCGGCCCGACGGGCCGCCGAGCAGGGTCATTCCGTCGTGTTGTTCGAGGCCCGCGACTGCCTGGGCGGCGCGGTCCGACAAGCCCAAGAGCTACCCACCCGGGCCTTGCTGGGCGACATCTGCGATTGGCAAGAGCGAGAGCTGTCCCGGCTCGGCGTTGATGTGCGGTTGAACCAAGCCGCCGATGTCGATGCAATCACCGCTGCTCGCCCCCACCTCGTAGTTGTGGCCACCGGCGCCACCGGCGCCGAACTCCCCGATATCAGCACAATGCCCAAGGGAACCACCGCCGTGGTTGACGACCGCTTCGGCGGCTACGAGGCCCTTGGCCTCGCTGAGTGGCTAGCCACCCGAGGCCTGGCCGTAACCGTGACCACCCCCGGCCGCCGAGTAGCCGCCAACGCCCTGCTCGACCTAGTAGTCCAACCCGCCCTCGAGCGCCTTCAAGCCCTCAACGTCAACATCCAAACCAAAGTCGACCCCCCGCCCGAAGCCCACCTCACCCTCACCGTGGCCAAGCGCCCCCACGACCCCCTTTCCACCGACCTCATTGCTGCTGGCCTCACCGTCCAAGTCATCGGCGACGCCCGCGATCCCGGCACCATCCTCACCGCCATGACCGACGCTCATGGCATCGACCTCAGCGCCTGAACTCCTATTGGAAGGACACGAATACTGAGTTAGGGGTGAGTTCTAGGACTTGTTGCGGGGTGGCCATGGGGGAGTCTTCGTCGTAGAAGTTCTTCCAGCCCCAATAGAACTGGTCGGCGTCAGGTTCGTTGGTCAGAAAGTTCCAGGTGTTGTACTTGAGATTGAGAGGGCCCTGGCCGTCCATGTGGATCAGCACCGCTAGCTCTGGGGGCGTGTCGATGAGTTCGCGGTCGGTGATCATGGAGAACCGGAATTGGTGGAGGACGAGCAGCTTCTGTGGCAGGGCCTCTTCTCGGACGATCCCGGCCAGCCATTCCACCACCTGATTGATCTCGGCCGCGTCCACTGTGCCGATCTGTTCCAGATGCACCTCGTGAGGCTTGAGCCTCCACTCAGGATCGAGGGCTAATCCCACATGGGGCAGGCGCAGGAACTCCTCGTACATCTTCGCCTGCGTCAGAAAGTCGCTTCGCCCCGACTGAAGGTCCAGCACCACGTACATGTCGTTGGCGGCCGCAGTCTCGATCCAAGGCCTGATGTCGTCTTTGAGGGTCCCCGCCGAGTAGTCGCCGTCGCTGCCGGCGCTGGCCGCCGCAACGGTGGCGATGATCTCAAAAGTGGGCAACACCGCATAGCCGTCGCCGTCGTAGCCCCGGGAAATGGATCGGAGGCGCTCAACCCCCGCTTCGGGACCCTGTTCTCCCAGCACGCCCAGTGCTGATGTCGCCGGGTGGCCGTACAGGGCCACCAAGCGGCGGTTAATGCCCGAGTCGAACATAAGCAGGCCGCCCCCGGGAATCTCTTTGTCCCGGCGGATGACCTCCAACTGCCATAGCGCGTCCTCGCCGAGGTCCGGAGCCACTATCACCTCCGAGGCGTCCAGGATCTTTTGCCTGGTCTGCGGGGAAAGGGCTCTGAGGTCGTCGGTGGCCACGATCACCGTGTTGCCGATTTGGTGGCCTTGGGCCGCCAGCGTCGCGGCCTGCTCGTCGTCGGCCACCACCCACACGCGCTCGACCACCGCCACGGGGGCCGGTGTCGCGGTCGGCTGGTCGACTTCGGGGGGCTTGAGGTTGAAATCGGCCTGAACCTCAGGTGCAGAGGACGCCCCCCGGATCGCGGCCACTGCCAAACCGGCGATAGACGAAGGGGTAACAGCATCATTGGCCCCGGTGCCTTGGGCCGTGGGAGACGCAGTGATGGACGCGTGCGTAGTGGTTGAGGCCGTTCCAACCGGCAGGCACGACGTTGCAACCGCAACCAGCGCAATAACAACAATGATCCAGTAGGGGCGAAAACGGATTCGCAACTAAGGCTCCTTCAGATTTCATCAGGCCTTGTCGCCAAATCAGCGCAATGCCAGCTTTGAAATCCGCATGCCCTGGTTCGAATCCGGTCTTTCGGACAAGAACCCCCTACAAAGCGGCAGGCAACATGCTAGCGCAACACCAAGTATCTCGGAAGGACAATCGACAAGATTCCCAACGTGAGACTTGCAATCGACTTGAGGGGGGCAGGCACCCCTGAATGCTCAGCTGATGCGTGTTATTGCAGCGAGAACGGGGGATAGCGGTCGGTGATGAGCAGAAACGCGTAGGCGTTGACTCGCAGTTGCCAGCGCTCTACGCCGACCACGAAGTCGAAGAGGCCGCGCGGGTAGCGACCGGTAAACATGATCGCGAACCACGCGAACACAACGCTCAGGAAGGCTGCGATGTACAGGAAGAACAGGAGGATGAGGTGCGGGATAGCGAGGAACCATTTGACTAGAGGCATCCAACGCTTCAGATCGCGGGACGCGTCAGGGTAGTCCAAGTCTAGGTGGACGGCTTGTTGCTCGTCGGTTGAGGGGTATTCCTCTCGCAGCAGCCCCATGTAGGCCGTAATTCGGGTTACAAATCTCGTGAGTTCAAGGTTCCAGTCGAACCACCACCGCGGGTACTTGCGGCGAAACAGGAGCATCAGCAAAGTGGGAAGGAACAGGGCGCCAAACAAGGCGTACAGGCTTTCCCAGTCGCCGCTACCCCAGCCGCTGGAACTGCTGGAAACTAGCAGGAGCACGATCACAATGGGGATGATCAGAATGATGCGGAATAGCGTTTTCACTCGGCTGAGGCCAGCTTCGGGGTAGTCGATATCCAATCGTGCTGGGTAGCTGGCTCCGGTGCCTTCTGCCATGCTCGAGGTGTCGGACATGTCTGCCTCCAAGAGGTATCGGTTGTCGCATATTACCTTACTTCTCGGTGGTACCGAGGTAGGAGGCTTGTAGGTCGGGGTGGGCCAGGAGGTTTTCGGCGGTGTCGTCCAGTACCACTCGCCCGGTTTGCAGCACCCAGCCCCGGTCGGCGATGGACAGGGCCATGTTGGCGTTCTGCTCCACCATGAACACGGTCAGCCCCGCTTCATGGATCTGCTGGATCAGCTCGAAGTTCTGCTGCACCAGCGCAGGGGCCAGCCCCATGGAAGGCTCGTCCATGAGCAGAATCTGGGGGCGGGCCATCAGCGCCCGGCCGATGGCCACCATCTGCTGCTCGCCCCCCGACAGGGTGCCGGCCTTTTGGTTCAGACGCTCCTTCACCCGGGGGAACAGCTCAAACACCCACTCCCGGTCGGTGGCGACCCCGTCGGCATCGGTGCGCAGAAACGCCCCCATCTCCAGGTTCTCGCCCACCGTGAGGCGTTTGAACAGCCGCCGGTTCTCCGGGACCATGGTCACCCCCAGCGCTACTCGCTCCCGGGTGGATTGGGTGGTCACCACCTGCCCGTTGAGCACCACATCGCCAGTGGTGGGCTTCACCATGCCCAGGATCGTCCGCAGAGTGGTGGACTTTCCGCTGGCGTTGCCCCCCAACAGGCACACCAGCTCGCCGGAGTAGATGGCCAGGTCCACATCTTTGAGGATGTGGACCGCCCCGTAGTGGGTGTTCACCCCCCGCAGCTCCAGCACCGGTGATTCAACTCCCATCGGTCGTCTGCCCCAGGTAGGCCTCGATCACCTGCGGGTTGGCCGACACCTCGGCATAGGTGCCCCGGGCGATGGCCTCACCGTGGTCCAGCACTACCACCCGGTCGGAGATGTCCTGCACCACCGACATGTCGTGTTCGATGAGCACGATGGTGTAGCCCATCTCGTCACGGAGCTTGCCGATGAGCTGGGTCAGCTCAGCCGATTCCACCGGGTTCATGCCCGCCACCGGCTCGTCCAGGAGGATCAGCTTCGGGTCGGTGGCCATGGCCCTGGCGATCTCCAGACGGCGGCGGTTGGCATACGACAGCACCGAGGCTGGCTGGTCGAATCGGTAACCGGTGAGGCGGGTGCCGAAGAAGCCCAGCACCTCCTTGCCCCGGGCTCGCACCTGGTCTTCTTCGGTGCGGAAGCGGCGGGTTTGCAGCAGGGCATCGAACACCCGCTGTCGGGTGCGGCAGTGCTGGGACACCATCACATTTTCCAGCACGGTCATGTTGTTGAACAGCCGGACGTTCTGGAAGGTGCGGGCGATGCCTCGGGCGGTGATCTTGTTGGGATCGAGTCCTAGCAGCGACTGCCCCTCGAAAGTCAGCGTTCCCCCAGTGGGTTCGACCATCCCGCTGATCACGTTGAAGAAGGTGGTTTTGCCCGCCCCGTTGGGGCCTATCACCGCAACGATCTCGCCCTTTTCCGCGGTGAAGTCGAGCTTGTTCAGGGCATGCAGACCGCCAAACTCCACATGCAGACTGGCGATCTCCAGCATCGGTCGGGCGCTCATGGCCGCCCTCGGCCCCTGTTGCCGCCGGCGTCGTCTGCTGCTCTGCTCGCAGGCTGGGCACGCAGCCAGGCATCCTGGTTGACCTCGTTGGCTTGCAGTTCTCGGGCTCTGCGGGCGCTGGGGATCAGACCTTCGGGCCGCTGAAGCATCATCCAAACCAGCAGCGCCCCGTAGATCAGGATCTTGTACTCGGCGAATTCCTGGAGCAGACCCGGCTGATTGGGCCCGCCCAATACGCCGATGAGCACCACCGCCCCGGCGACCACACCGGCGATGTTGCCCATCCCGCCGAAGATCACCACCACCAGAATCACGATCGACACGATGATGGCGAAGCTGTGGGGGAACACCGACCCAACCTTGGCCGACAAGATGGCTCCGCTGAACGAGCCCAGCACCGCTCCGGTGACGAAGGCCATGATCTTGGCGCTGACCGTGTCCACCCCCATGGCCTCGGCCACGCTCTCATCCTCGCGGATAGCCATCCAGGCCCGGCCGATGCGGGAGTTCTCCAGCCGCCAAGACACGTAGATGGCGATGGCACAGAAGAACAGCACCAGATACAGCACCGACCGAGGCTCGAACCCCCGCACTGTGGCCAGGCCGAACACCTCTACCCCGGGGACGTTGGTGATTCCCTGGGCACCGTTGAAGGTTCCCGACAGCCAATCGGACAGCAGAAGAATGCGGATTATCTCGCCGAATCCCAGCGTGACCACGGCCAGGTAGTCGCCCCGCATCCGGATCACCGGCGCTCCGATCAAAAGCCCGGCCAGCCCGGCCAGCAACATGGCGGCAAACAGGGCTCCGAACCAGGGGATCTCGGGGTCGAATCGGGGCGACCCCGGCGACGTGAGCACGGCCACGCTGTAGCCGCCCACCGCGAAGAAGGCCACGTATCCCAAATCCAGGATCCCGGCCAGGCCCACGATGATGTTGAGCCCCAGCGCCAACAAGATGAACAGGCCCACATTGGCGAGAAGCTCGTTGGTGAGCCGGCCCAGAAACAGCGGCAACACGATGATGGCAGCCGGAGCGAACGCCCAGCCCAGCAGCCTCTGGGCCGGGATTCGCCGCCACGTCTTTTGAGTCGGCGAACTGCCTGTTCCGGCTGCGTCGGGTTGGGCCGAAGCCTGTGGGGCCGTGCGGCCGCTGGCGGCCCGAACCCAGGAGAATCCCGCAGACGCCGCCACCGCGACCGCAACAATCACCGCGGTTGCCGCAAGGGTGAGCCCTCGCTTGGGACCGTAAAGCCAATCCGGCACCGCCTCGATGTGAAAGCCCTGGCTCAGGTCAACGATCACGCTCTCCAGCACGGCTACGGCGAACACCGTCGATAGCGCCAAGACCATCGTGCGGGCGATCTTGTCGTCCATCCAGTGCATGGCGCCGCCCAATGCCCCGGTCGCGGTGCCGATAGCCGGCCAGACGAGCGCTCCCAGCCACACCGATTGGTCGAATTCCAAGATTCCGAGAAGCTGGGGGCTCCAGTGAACCAGCGGGTCGCGGATGTCGAAGTGGGTGATCCCCAGCACCAAGAGGGCGAGGCCCAGGTTGCCCAGCAGCCCCGCCATGGCGCCGGCCACCACGTCGCGCCCGCCTTTGGCGTACGCTGCCATGCCTTCCAGCACCTGTTCTCTGCCCACCCAGTTGCCCACTACCAGGGGTAGCCACAGCAAAGCCAGGTATCCCAGGCTCAATATGGGATCGATCAACAGCCGCCGGTCGAAGGTGACCGGCATCCCGGTCAAAGCAATGAACACCTGTCCAACCGCCAGCACCGCGCCAGCACAAATCAGCCTTCGCCAGTCTTGGTCCAACAACCGCCGGCGCGCAGAGGCAGCAGCCCCGGTTTTCCCTGAGCCTGGTTTGGCGGCTGTGGACTCTTCAACCATGCTCATGTGCGCTCCTCAGAGGGGAGTCGCTCGCCGAACAGACCGCTGGGCCGAACCAACAGCACGATGATCAAAACGGCAAAGGCCACCGCATCGCGCAACTGGGATGGCCCGCTCACCCCCAGCGGCTCCAGGATCATCAGCGGGCCGAGGGATTCAGCCACCCCTATGGTGAGCCCTCCGGCCATGGAGCCCCCCAGGTTGCCGATGCCTCCGACAACGGCGGAGCTGAACGCCTTGATGCCGGGCAAAAAACCGGTGGTGTGGATCACGCTGCGGAACAGCAGCCCCCACAAGATGCCCGCTACCCCGGCCATGGCCCCGCCCACCGCGAAGGTCTTGACGATGATGCGGTTCACGTCTATGCCCATGAGAGAGGCGATCTCGGCGTCTTCGGCCACTGCCCGCATGGCCTTGCCGGTCTTGGTCTTCTCAACCAGGTACCACAGCGCCACCATGGCCATCGCAGCCACCAGCACCACCAATATCTTGGACCCTTGGACATCCAGGAATGTCCGCTTGTCGGTCAGCCAGTTCGGCAGGTCTGGGTACGACTTCACCGTCGAACCCAACAGGGCTAGAACGCAGTTTTGAAGGAAGAACGAAACCCCGATCGAGGTTATGAGCGGGATGAGCCGGGGTTTTCCTCGCAGCGGGCGATAGGCCACCCGCTCCATCACCACTGCGGTGATAGTGCATACCAGCATGGAGAGCACCACCACCAGCAGCAAGCAGACAACGAAGCTGCTCTCCCAGTAGCCAGACTCGGCCAGCTTGTTGGAGGTGATCGCCCCGGTCATGGCCCCCACCATAAACACCTCACCGTGGGCGAAGTTGATGAACCCCAAGACCCCGTAGACCATTGAATAGCCCAGCGCGATCAGCCCGTACATCGATCCCTGGGCCAGCCCGGTGACCACCAGACCCTGGAATTGCTCCCCGGTGAGGCTGATTGCGTCGGGGTTGGCCCATCGGGCGAAGGGGTTGTCGCTGTTGATGAGCTGGGCGACGAAAGCCGTGAATCCCAACGCGATCACCGCCAGGGATGCGACGCGAAGGACGGTGAGGAACCAGTCAACGTTTGTGCGCTGTTTGGTGGTCTTCTGCATCACCGTCCGCCTAGCCCCACCGCCTAGCCCCACCATCTAGGCCACCGCCGATGAGAGCTACCGGCGGCAGCGCAATGGACAAACGGCTAAGTCGAAAGTGCCGGCCTCCTAGGGGTAGGAGTAGACGACGTTTTCCTTGCTGGCCTCTACGTCCCTTGAATCCAGGTGGTAGACAACGGTGATCTTTTGGGATGCGCAGTCGCCGAAATCGTCGCAGCTCAGCGTGCCGGTGATTCCGCTGTAGCCGCTGACCGAGTTCAGGTGCTGGCGCACCCCGGCCCGGTCGATGTGCAGATTGCCGTCTTCCACCCACGAGGCCGCGGCGATGGCGTCGAGGAGCAGTGCGGCGGCGTCGTAGGAGTGCCCCCAGAAGGCCGCCGACGGGGCCTCACCGTAGGCTTGGGTGTAGGCGGCCAGGATCTGGTCGGCGTTTTGGCCGGTGCTCTGGTTCGTGTTGGTTCCGAACCGGGTGTCGGGACCTGAGAAGTGCATGCCCACCGAGTCGGTGAGGGCGAGGAAGTCGTCCACGAGCAAGCCGTCGGCGGCGAGCAGCGTGGCCCCCAGCCCCGAAACCGTCGGGGCTTGAGCTGCCACGAAGTCTCCCTCGGGCTGGAAGATCGGGAAGAACAGCGCCCCGGGGCTGCCGGCGGCCAATTCCGTGAGGGCGGGCACCATGTCGGTGTCGCCCTTGTTGATGCCGGTGAAGCCCGAAACCGTGCCACCCAGCTCTTCGAACGAATTGCGGAAGGCCGAGGCCAACCCTTGGGTGTAGGGGTCGCCGTCGTGGAGGGCTGCCGCGTTGTCGATGCCCAACTCGGAGAACACGAAATTGGCCATTGCGGCACCCTGCACAAGGTCGTTGTGGGCGGTTCGGTAGTAGCCCACGTTGTAGCTCTCACCGGGATTACCCTGGAAGTCTGAGGTGAGGGCGGGAGAGGTATTGGACGGCGAGATGATCACCATGCCGGCCTGGGTGATGAGCGGGGCCGCGGCCACCCCGGCACCGCTGCAAGACGTGCCGATCACCCCTATGACCTGCTCGTCCGCGGCGATGGTCTGAGCCGCGGCCTGGCCTCCCTCCGAAGAGCAGAGCCCGTCGAGCGGCGTGCCCATATCCACGGAGAACCCGCGGATATCCCCGTAATCGGCGATGGCCAACTCCACGGCCCGCTGGTTGGGCAGCCCCAAGAAGGCCACCGGACCGCTGATGGCGTTCAGTGACCGGATCTGGATGGACTCGCCTTCAGCCACGGTCACAATGCCCAGCGATCCATCGCCCATGGCAGATCCTCGGCCGCCCGAGCCGCCGTCATCGTCGTCGTTACCGCAGCTCGTTGCCAATAGCGCGAACACAGCCAGAAAGGCAACGACAATCGGGATGGCGTGCCGCCTCATTCCAAGAGCACCAAGCACTGCGAAGCGATCCATAACGAGTCCTCCCCTGATACGTCTGCTTACCATCTGGGTACTTTAGCCAGCCAGCTAGCGCGCGGTGTCTAACCCCTGGCAGGGACAAGTGTAGGGAATCCGATGTCTTCAGGAGCGATACTGCCTATTGGGCGATGAGCTCGGGGTCGATGTCGTCGAAGCGGGGGCAGCCCACCAGGGCCAATGTGCGGTCGATGTCGGCTCGGTACACGTCGAGCATTCGGGCTACCCCGGCCTCGCCGGCCACGGCCAGTCCCCAGAACCAGCTTCGCCCGCCCATTGCGGCCTGGGCGCCCAGGGCCCGGGCCTTCACTACGTCGGAACCCCGCTGGCATCCGCCGTCCACCAGCACCTCGGCTCTGTCACCCACCGCCTCAGCGATCCGGGGGAGCACGGCGAAGGCCCCCGGCACCGAGTCGAGCTGGCGCCCGCCGTGGTTCGACACGATCACCCCGTCGGCGCCCCATTTCACGGCGGCCTCGGCGTCGGCCACAGAGATCACTCCTTTGATGAGCAGCGGTCCGTCCCACTCCCGCCGCAGCCACCCCAGGTCGTCCCAGGTGCGGGATGGATCGGCCAATTCCCGGTCGACGTAAGCCCCGATGGCGCTGGCGTCGTCGCCGATGCCCAGCTCCACCAGGCTGCCGAAGGTGATGTCAGGCCCGGCCACCAGCTGGCGCAGCCACCGGAGCCGCCGGGCGGTGTCCAGCGCGCTGTTCAACCGAATGCGAGGGGGAAGCGACATGCCGTTGCGGAGATCCCGCTCTCGCTTGCCCACCACCGGCACATCCACCGTCAGCACCAACGCCTCATAGCCTGCGTCTCGGGCCCGATTCACCAGCGACTGCACCACCTCGGGGCTCTTCCACAGATAGAGCTGGAACCACCGCCGGCAGTTGGGCGCCGCTGCGGCAATGTCCTCCAGCGAGTAGCCCGATCCAGTGCTCACCGCGAACACGGTGCCCGCGGCAGCAGCTGCCCGGGCTGCGGCCAGCTCACCCTCGCGATGCACCAGCGTGGCCAGCCCGGCCGGGGCCAGCAGGAATGGCAGCGATACCGGCTGGCCGAGCACGGTGGTGGACACGTCCCGGTTTGCCACATCCACCAGATAGTTCGGGGCCAGCTCCACCCTGTCGATGGCAGACCGGTTGGCGGCGATGGTCAGCTCGCCCTCGGCACCGCCCTCCACGAACTCGAACACCATCTTGGGCAGCCGCCGACGGGCTTCCTGTCGGAAGTCGGCGTAGGTGTGCCACCGGGCCACCCCCTTGGGGGCTCGGGCCAGCATCCGGCTCAGCTCTCGCAGCTTCATCGTTTCGTCATCCTCCAGACATAGCCGCGGCCAGCAGCCGGGTGACGGCCCGCATCGTGGGCACCTCGAGTCGGTGGCTGTTGGCGATCTCCACCAGGTCGCCGAACACGGCCTGCACTTCGAAGGGCCGCCCCCGGTCGATGCTCTGCAAGATGGACACCCGAACCTCGGTCTCTCCGGCCGCCTCCATGCCCTCGCCCACGGCTAGGAGCCGCCGATGGGCCTCAGCCCGACTCTCCTGGGTAAGCGCCCGTATTTGGAATGGCCCGTGCCCGTCGATCAGTTCCACTCCCTCCGCCGCGGCGATGGCTGCTCCTTCGCAAGCCAGGTCGTAGAACACGTCACGGGTCTCGGGCAACAAGAAAATTCGGTGGTACACCAGCCGGGTCAGGCCCACCACTCCCATGGCCGCGGCGGCCAGCACCCCTTTGGACCACAGCGCGGGGGCGATGTCGTCGTGGACCTCCAGCTTGCGTCCCGGCAAGGCCGCCGCGATGGCCGCCGCCGTGCCCGGCGTCGTGCTCGACAGGTCGCCCAGCAAGGTGGGGCCGTCAAAGGAGTGAGATGCATGGCCGGGCTCGCCTAGCGTGCCGCCCACCAATGACACACAGCCCACTGCGGCGGCGCCGAATCGGGCCGCCAGCGGCTCGGCTTGGCGCACCCCGTTCTGCACTGAGAACGCGGCTTGGGCCGAACCCCGAAAGCCGCCCAGCAGTTCAGCGTTGTCAAACGCCTTGCTGGCCAACAGCAAGATGTCGCAATCGCCCGCTTGGGCCGGGTTGGTGATCGCTCTGATGGCCACCGGTGCCTGGTCGTCGATCCTCAGCCCGCTACGATTCACCGCTTCGGCGTGAGCCGGTCGGGCTACCAGGGTCACATCGGCACCTGCTTCGGCGAACCATGCGCCGTACACCGATCCCAGCGCTCCGGCCCCGAGCACTACCACGGTCGTCATTGATGCTGCCCTCGATTGGGGCCGCAATCAGCCGCCCCAGAGGCTTCACACTGGCGCTGTTCCATTGATGCCGTACTCTAGGGGGCATGAGCACCTCCGAGAGCGAAGCCAGTGAGATTGTGAACGACATTGTGTTGGCTTGTCGGGCCCTGACCGTGAGGGGGTGCGACACTGGCATCGGCGGCCATGTCAGCGTGCGGGTACCCGGCGAGGACGCCTTCTGGATCAACGCCTTCGACCGGACACTGGGCGAGATCACCGCCGACGACGTAATGAAGCTCGACTACGAGGGCAACCTGCTGGAGGGCAACCGGGAGGTGAGCCTGGGCTTCGAGTTCCATGCCGGGGTGTATCAGAACCGCAACGACGTGAACGCCATCGTCCACAGTCACGGCCGATGGATCACCGCGCTGGCTTCCCTGGCCCGCCCGCTGAAAATGCGCCACAACCTTTGCTGCATCTTCCACGACGACCAGGTGCTGAGCCCGGACGACCGCTTCGAGTCCATCGGGCCGGCCATCGAGACCAACCACACCGTGATCATCCCCTGGCACGGGGCCATCTGCGTGGGGGCCACCCTGGCCCGGGCCGCCGCCCTTCACGCCACCCTGGAAGACCAGGCCCAGCTCGACGTGCTCCTTGAGCCCACCGACGCCCCCGAGATTCCCGAGCACTTACGGCTCGGGCTGAAGAAGCTGGTGGACGACCAGGCCGGCTACCTAGAGCAGACCTGGACCCTCATGCGCCGCCAAGGCCAGCGCCACCTGGAGGCCCATCCCACCGGCTGATCACACCAGGATCGCCAGAATCCCCACCCCACCGGCTAAGCGCGGTTAGCTGCGGCTAAGCCAAGTCAGCCATCGAGGCCAGCTCGTAGGGCTGGCTCATCAACCATTCTTTCCAACCATCAGTGCCGAACAGCTCGTACTCGTCGGTGCGCACATGGAAGGAGTCGGGCTCGATCACCTCAATCTCGGCGCCACCGGGCGCGTTGGGGTGAAAGGCGCAGAACACCAAGTCCTCTTCCAGGCTGCCAAGCATCTCCTGATATGCGGACGGCTCCTGCGGCGCCCGAGAGAAATCAGTCTCCAGCACAACGTCAAACACCGGCATCCCTGCCGCTCGGGCATCCGCGGCGGCGGACCTGATGGCCTCGTCTGAGGCTTGGGCCTCCGATGGGCTGGCCACATGGCGTCGGGGGCCATAGGCGGCCAGAGAATCAGTAATGAGCACCGGCACCCCGTAGTCGATGCCCACCGCCACGTAGCGGTCGCACCACTCCGGGGCCAGCGCCGAGCCCATGTGGGCATCCAGGTGGGTCACGTTGACCCCGAACGCCAGCGCCCGGTCGATCTGCGCCCGCCACTCCTGTTCCACCGCGTCGGGGTGGGCGTTGCGCCGCACCTCGGCCACGGTTCGCCACAAGAATCCATGCTCGTCCACCAGCCCCGATGAAGGGGCCGCCGTGATCACAGGACCCCAGCGGTAGTGCGTCTTCTCAGCGTTGAGCGTGAGGTGGATCCCGCAGTCGAGGGAGTCGTCCCCAGCCGCGGCCTCGGCGATCTCGGTGAACCACGGGCACGGCACCATCACGGAGCCAGAAGTAATGGTGCCGAAGTGCGACAGCTCCACAAAGGCCTGGTTGGCGCCGTGGCACATCCCCACGTCATCGGCATGGATCACCAGTCGAGTCACGGTTTCGAAACTAGTCCGCTTACCATCTTGTCGTGGCCCTGAGTCATTTCCCCCCAAACGCCGATCTGGCCGAAGTGAGCGATCATCTGCGCCGCTTCGGCTACGCCATCGTCGACGACGTGGCCGATGCGGCCACCATGGATCGGCTTGAGGCCGAAGCCATGCCCTATATCGAAGCCTCCGACGCCGGCCGCGATGAGTACGACGGCCGGTTCACCCGTCGCACCGGTGCCCTAATTGCCCGCTGCCCCACCGCCCGCGAACTGATCATGCACCCGGTGGCGGTCGGCACCGTCAGCCATTTCCTCAGCCATGTGAGCGCGGTGCAGCTCCACCTCACCCAGATCATCTCGGTGGAACCGGGGGAGACCCGCCAAAAGCCGCACCGCGACGAAATGGCCTTCGACTTCTTCCCCTTCGGGGCCGACTACCACGTGCAGTGCAACACCATGTGGGCGCTCACCGACTTCACCGCGGCCAACGGCGCCACCCACATACTGGCCGGCAGCTCAGGGGTGGGCGACGGCGAGGCCCTCAACTTGCCCAATGCCCAGGCCGAGATGGGCCGGGGCAGTGTGCTGTTCTACGACGGCAAGGTGCTCCACGGCGCCGGGGCCAACACCAGCGACGGAGTGCGCCGAGGGGTGAACATCACCTACGCGGTGGGTTGGGTGCGCCAAGAGGAGAACCAGTATCTGGCCTGCCCGCCCGAGATCGCCCGCACCCTAGACGACGATCTGCTGAGAATGATGGGCTACACCCAAGGCGCGTTCGCCCTGGGCTATGTAGGCGACCAGACCGACCCGCTGGCCGCGCTGCGGGGAGGCACCGCCAAGGCCAAGACCATCGGTGCCGTGGCCCAAGACAACGAAAACGCTCGCCAGTTCGTCACCGACATCGACGACTTGGGTCGCTAGCGGCAATTCCCAGGCCATCGGCTACCGTGCCGCCATGGCTTTGATCACCGACCCCTTCCATACCGGCATCGTCGTCGCTGATGTTGAGGAGTCCATGGCCCACATCTCGGCCGCCACCGGCCTCACTTGGCATTCCCTGCAATCCCTCGACCTCGACCTGCTGATAGACGGTGAGGTGGTGTCCACCAGCGTGCAGTTCTCCTACACGGTGGAGGGCCCGGTGCAGATCGAGCTGGCCGCCGGCCCCGAAGGATCGTTCTGGGATTTCGATCTCTACGGGGGGCTCAACCACATGGGCTATTGGACCGAAGACCTCCACGCCGACATCGCCGCGCTTCAGGCCGGGGGGTGCGAGCTGATCTATGGCGGGGCCAGCGAAGACGGTGGGCTTCAAGGGTTTGCCTTTCTGGTTCCCCCCACCACCGGCCTGCGGATCGAGCTCATCGATGTGGCCATGCGACCCGCATTCGACAACTGGTTCGCGGGCGGGGAGTTCGGCTGATCGCCCTCTGTCTGATCCCATTCAGAGGGCCTCAAGGCGATGACCGCTACGCTGGACAGTGTGACCGCCGCAGGCGCGTTCGATCAGATCCCCGTGGTGGATCTCGGCCCCCTGTCGGGAACCCGGGCCGAGCGCGAGGCCCTGGCCGAGGAGCTGTGCCGGATCTGCCACGAGGTCGGCTTCCTGCTGGTGGTGAACCATGGGGTGTCCGACGACCTGAGCGGCAACATCTTCGCCATGCTGCGGAAGTTCTTCGCCTTCTCCGACGAGCAGAAGAAGTTGATCGACAAGCGGCGCTCCCGCCACTTCCGGGGCTGGGAGCCGGAGGGGGCCGAATACACCAACAATCGCCCCGACATCCGAGAGCAGATCGACTGGTGGACCGAGTGGCCTGCCGAGCCCAAAGACGTCGAGCCCTACTACCTGCGCCTGCTGGGCCCCAACCAGTGGCTTCCCGATGGGCTCCTCCCCGGCCATAGAGACCTCACCAACCAGTGGTTCGACGAGCTGGGGGGCTTGGCCAACCGCCTCTTGGGGGCCCTCTCGCTGGGGCTGGGGCTGGGGGAGGATTACCTGGAGCGGTCGTTCGGAACCCAGACCATGTCGCTGGCCAAGTTCATCCACTATCCCCCCACTCCAAAGGGCGAGGCCGGGGTCAACGCCCACCGAGACACCGGGTTCTTGACCGTGCTCGACCCCGGCCCCACCGCCGGGCTGCAAGTGCAGAACCAAAACGGCCAGTGGATCGACGTGCCCACGGTGGAGGGGTCGTACGTGATCAACCTGGGCGAGACGCTCCAGGCCATGACCGGCAACTACCTGGTGGCCACCGCCCACCAGGTGATCACCACCGAAGAGCGCTACTCGGCAGGCTATTTTCACGGCCCGTCGCTCGACGTGGCCCTAACCCCGCTGCCGCTCGAAGAGAAATTTGCCGCCGCCGTGGCCGCCAGCCCCCACCACAACAGCGCCGGGTTCATGGCCAGCATTGCCGAGACCGAGGCCGGTGTGGCTGACATGTCCAGCTCCTACCGCCCCTCCACCTACGGCGAGCAGCTCTGGAACTACTTCTCCCGCAGCTACCCCGAAAACGTCGCCACCCACTACGGCTAGCGCTTTCAGGTAGTTATAGCTATAGCCACTGGCTATGGCTATGATTGACTTCACGAGTCGTTGGGGAGGTCACCTCATGGCAGCAAAACAGCGCACCATTCCTGCTGGAGAGTTCAAGAACCGGTGTCTAGCCCTGATGGATGAGGTGAATGAGACCGGCGAGGAGATCGTGATTACCAAGCACGGCAAACCGGTGTCGCTCCTGGTTCCGGTGAAGGAGCGGAAGCCAATATTCGGGATGTTCAAGGATCAGATCAAGATCACCGGCGACATTATGTCTCCCGCTATCCCTCTTGAGGATTGGGAGGCCATCAGCAATCCCGACCGGGTGCTAAATCCTGATCTCCCAATTCGCGAGTGATTCTCCTTGACACCCACGCCGTCTTGTGGGCGACGACTGACTCGCATCTTATAGGAGATCGATTCAGGGCCACGCTCGAAACAGCATGGGATGAGGGTTCTGTGGCTGCTTCGTCCTTCGTGTTCTGGGAGCTTGCCCTATTGCAGTCGAAACAGAGGCTGGAAGTGGCTCAGCCTCCACGGGATATCAGGGACAAACTGCTAGCGAACGGCCTGACCATCATCCCGGTGGACGACGACATCGCCATTCGGTCTGTTGAGCTTGGCGCGGCGGGATTCCATCCCGATCCCGCCGATCGGATCATTACCGCCACCGCAATCGTCGGCGGCTACCAGCTGGCCACTGCCGATCGTGCGATCACCGATTGGGCCGAGCGAACCCGGCTTGTCTCAATTCTCGACCCCAAGAATTGACGAAGCTCTGAATTCACCGTCTTTGGGGTGGTTCGGGGGGTTGCTGCCAGGGGGGTTTGAGGTAGGGGCGGTTGGTGTCGGGGTGGTGTTCGACTGTCCAGTCGCGGTGGTGGCAGGGGTGGCAAAGCAGTACGAGGTTGTCTTGTTGGGTGGGACCGCCGTGCTGCCATTCGATGATGTGATGGGAGACGCACCATTCGGGTTCGGTCCCACAGCCGATGCAGCCCTGGTCTCGGGCGGTGATGGCGGCTCTGAGTTGGGGGCTGGGGTGGCGTTGGCGTCGGGCGAGACGGTCTGGCCCGCCCGCCGAGCTCTGACCGCCAGAGGCCCCCGCCAGCCCGCACCCCGGACCTGAGCGGCGGCCGCTCTCGCTGAGGGCCTCCAGCCCGGCTGCGGCGGCCTTTGGCGGGCGTGGTTGGCCTGGGCGCAGCTCTCGGGCCTCTGGCGGGCGCGGTGGCCGGGGGCCGTTAGGGTGGGCGCATGGCCTCCAGCTCCGCCACGCCGCCCGAGTGGCACGAGGCGGCGGCCAACCCGGAGCCGGGCCGGTTCGCGTACCGCTGCGGCTGCGGGCTGGTGACCGACGATCCCGACTTGGCGGCCCGCCACACCCGCAGGGTTCCCGACCCCGACGCTGGCGAGCTGTGGCGCAGGCGCGACGGAGGGCGGGCCGGCTGGGTTGAAGTGCTCTGCCGGGCGCGGGTCCAAGTGAAGCGGGCGAGCTGAACAGCTCCCGCTGGGGGCCTCGGCGATCCCCTCGATCCCCTCGATCCTCTCGGCCCCTTGGGCTGAGCGCCGGCATCGATCCCGGCCGCTGTGGTGGGCCTGCTGGGGCGCCGGAACCGGCGTGGTGGCCATCCAGCGCCGCTGCATCAGCTCCGGGCCAACGGCCCCTCGGCGGTGCATAAAGGTGCATACACCGGCCCGGCCGGCCCCGGCGGGGGGAGTGCATAAACCGCCGAGGCCCCGGCCCGCCGCCCTTTCGGCCCGCCGGCCTGGGGGAACGCCGACGCCGTAAGAGAACCCCCGTTATGTAAACCAAACCCCCAAACCTCCCCCACCAGCACAAACACCCCCAACACCACCCCCCCGAGCATGCACCCCACCGCATAATTCCAAACCAACCAGAACCGGCACAAAAACCCCCAGCGCCCAGGGTGGCCCGCTGTGGCCGCTCAGGGCCTCCACGTCGCCCCACGAGCCCGCTGTGGCCGCTGATGCCGGCGGGGCTGTGGCGGCCCGGCCCGATTGCAGGTGTATGGTGGGGGGCAATGAGCGATCAAAACCCCCCACCACACCCCCACGATAGTACCGCTTCTGGGCCGGCTCGGGAATGGCTGGAAAAGGAGCGGAAACGCACGGAGGCCGCCGCTCGCTCCCAAGCCGCCGCTTCGAGAGCCGCAGCCGACAGGAGAAACGAGAAAACGGCGGGAAACCGCTCACTCTTTTGGCGTTTCGTCGTGCTGGTGCTTATTCAAGACACTGTGTTGGTGAGGTTCATTGGCTGGGGGCCGACATTGCTTGTCAGCGCCGTAGCCCTCATGGCCTATATCTGCATACGCCGGTACTACCTGGTTCACCATTCGCGAAAACCTGGGAGGACTGAATGATGGCCGTTTCTATCACAGCGCTTCGCCCCGTGGTTCGCTGGCCTGCTGAACATCGACCCCGCCATCGTGATAGCGTCGACCTTTGCCGCTGGCGTCTTGGTGCTTGCGTGTCCATTGATCATTAGACGTGTCAGGGCGCGCTCTGCGGCGGGCCGCTGATCTGCCCCGTTTGGTCTTGGTCTAGCCGCTGGTGCAGCGCTGAGCCCCGTACTGGCTCCCGGTTCCCGCTTTTGTTGCCCGCGCCCTCTGCGCTGCCGTGGCGTGGTGGCGCTCGATCCCGCCGACGTGGTGGCGCTGTGGGCGCTCCCACACTGCTTTAGAGCCGAGCGATAGTGCCGCGCTTGTAGCGCGAGAGGGTTTTGTATCCCGCTGACCGCGGTTGACTCAGCAGAGGCGCTGGCATACAGTCGCGCCCGCTAAGAACACCGGGCGCTTTGCGGCGCAGTCGGAACGAATCTCAGAGGGTCAACGATTCTGCATGGCCCCTTTCGGTTCGGCTGCGTCGGTGTTCTTAGCGAGATGTTGACTCTCTGCGCCGAAAGGGGCCACCATGCTGCTTCTCGCTCAAATCCGCTGGTTCAAGATCGCTGCCGTTGTTCTCTCTTTGGGGATTCTCGCTAGCGGCTTGATCTTCGTTCACACCGCCCAGGCCCATGAACCAGACCCCTCCAAGGAATGCCCGGCTGGCTATGACCTGGACGGCTCGGAGTCGAGCTGCACCAAGACGACAACCACCAGAACGCCGATCAAGCCGCAATGCGAAAGCGGGTTCAAGCTGGTGACGCCGGGAGTCGGAGCTGACGTGTGCCAAAGCACCACCAGAACGCCGATCAAGCCGCAATGCGAAAGCGGGTTCAAGCTGGTGACGCCGGGAGTCGGAGCTGACGTGTGCCAAAGCACCACCAGAACGCCGATCAAGCCGCAATGCGAAAGCGGGTTCAAGCTGGTGACGCCGGGAGTCGGAGCTGACGTGTGCCAAAGCACCACCAGAACGCCGATCAAGCCGAGCTGCAATACCGGCACCTTAACGGGCGGGGAGTGCGTCACCACCACTGTGGTCGGCTCGCCAACGTGCTCAACCGGAACCCGCTGGGGCAACACTTGCGTTGACACCGTGGTGAACACCGCTTCCTACCGCTGCACGTCAGGCACACTTACCACCGGGGCGTTCGGTATCCCCGTTTGTCGCCACACCGCCGCCAAGCGGTGCCCCGCTGGATACCGGTCTCTATTCGGCGGCTGCTACCACCCGACCACCTACCACACCACCCTTCCTAGCTGCCCCTCCAGCTACTCAACGTCTGGCAACACCTGCGTGCGCTACAGCTCTGTTCGCTGGTACTGCACCGCAAGCCAGGGAACCTTCCGCAGCCCCAACAACTGCGTCACCACCGCGGTAGTTGGCTCGCCCAAGTGCGCGGCCGACGAAACCCGCCAAGGCAACAACTGCGTGACCACCGCTACGAAGACGCCCACCTATCCCTGCTCGGGAACCAAAGTGGGCTCGGACTGCGTGACCACCGCCACGAAGACGCCCACCTATCCCTGCTCGGGAACCAAAGTGGGCTCGGACTGCGTGACCACCGCTACGAAGACGCCCACCTATCCCTGCTCGGGAACCAAAGTGGGCTCGGACTGCGTGACCACCGCTACGAAGACGCCCACCTATCCCTGCTCGGGAACCAAAGTGGGCTCGGACTGCGTGACCACCGCCACGCAAACCCGCCCAATCAAACTCTCATGCTACCCCGGCCACGAACTGAAAAACAACAAATGCGTACACCCAACGGTTTCGAACGATTGCACGCCGGGGGATGGCAAGCACTCGCATTCTCTGTTGGGCACTTCTTCCTACTGCCACGCTGGTTCCCATTCGTGCCCCATCGGCCAGCACGCCACATCGGAAGACCACCACGGCCACGTCTCGGGCTGCCACTCCAAAACCAGCCCCGCCCACAGATGCCCCATCGGCCAGCACGCCACATCGGAAGACCACCACGGCCACGTCTTGGGCTGCCACCCGGCCTCGACGTTCAAACACCGGCACTATTGCCACAACGACGATGAGCACCCCCTATCGACCAACAGCTACGGCCACGTCTCGGGCTGCCACACCATCACCAACACTCCCCACGAATGCCCCGACGGCCAGGGGCCGACATCGAAAGACGACCACGGCCACGTCACCGGCTGCCACACTCAGGGGGAATGCACCAACCCAGCCCCCGGCGAGCATCCGCATTCTCTGTTGGGTACTTCCTACTGCCACATCGACCACACCAACGCCGACTGCCCCAGGTTTTTTACGGTTTACAACCACGACAAGTGCCGACCCGTCGGGCCGACCGAAGGAGCCACAACTTGGGATTGCGAAGACTGGTTTGGCACCCCCCAGCATCGGCACTTCGAGAATGGGAAATGGGGTGACTGCCACGACGATTTACCGGATGAGGAGCAAACCGGCCGCATCTGCGCCGACGAACCCGAAGACAGTCCTCTCTACTGGTGCTTTGATATCAAGCGCGCCATTCTCGATGACCTTCCAAATCACACAGTGGGTTTTGTGTGCTCGGTAGAGGGCAACGCGATAGTGGGATGGTTCACCGGCAGGAAGGTCGCCGGAAAAGTCGCTAAAAGAGGCGTCAAAGAAGGCGTGGGCCTCTTGGGGAGGGCCTTTAGGTGGCTCAGAGCTTCTGATGACACCACGGAGGAAATAGCGAAGATTACGGGCGATATCGTAGATGGGGTGACCTCCTATGGCGCTAGTTTCGTTTGCGATTACCTCGTTGACCCAGAGGGTGACCCCGAGCCGCAGGTTTGCCTTGCATACGACCACTCGGGAGGTGGCTGCGATGGCAACATCCCGGTTGTATACCTTGACCTTGAGAGCGGCGAAGCGCCCCCCGCCCCCTCCGGCGTTTCTGCGGGCGCTGGCGATGGGGAGATAATGGTTTCCTGGTCCGCCGGAGCGCCAGCGGGAGCAAAAGACGGAATCTCTCAGAGCGACTCGACATCGACCGCCCCAGCGCCCATCGGGTATCGGGTCCAGTGGAAGCTGAGCACCCAAGCATGGAGCGACGTGAACGACTGGGACCACACCGAGGACTTGTGGGGCGGCTCGACCATGCCCACCTCCCACACGATCACCGGGCTGGCCAACGGCTCGGCCTACGACGTGCGGGTAACCGCGTTCAACTTCAAGGGATTCTCAACAGCGACAACCGCCCAGGCCACCCCCACAGTCCCCGCCTATAAGGCCCCGGCGAGCTTGGTCGCCACGGTGAGGGGCTATGCGGCCGAGACGCAGCACGGCCAGGACCACGTCGACCGCTGGAACGGCGCTTTGGAGGGGTTGTGCGTTGAGGACTTCCCCGGCGTGTCCGCTATGACCTCGGCGCAGGCCCAGGGCCACGCCGACGCCTACTCGAGCTCGCGTTGGAGCCCCGTGGTTGCCGAGCTGAAAAAGGCCGAGGCCGCCAACTGCACAATCGCCGCCAAGCCCGAGCCGAAAGCGACGGCTCCCGATCCGGCTTCGGGCCTGTCGGTTGCAGCGGGCGATAAGCAGATCGCGGTCTCGTGGACGGCCTCGGCCACCGCGCCCGCGGCGGGGTTCGGCTATCGGGTGCAGTGGAAGCTTGTGACCCAGGCGTGGGGTGACGCCGCTGTGGGGTCCGAGGATTTGGACCACGGCTCGGACCTGGCCACATCGCACACGATCACCGGGCTTTCCAACGGCTCGGCCTACGACGTGCGGGTGGCCGCGTTCAACGCTGATGGCGTCTCGGCGTGGATCACCGGCCAAACCACCCCCGCAGCCCCGGCGGTGTCGGCTCCCGATCCGGCGTCGGGCTTGTCGGTTGCAGCGGGCGATAAGCAGATCGCGGTTTCGTGGTCGGCGTCGGCCACCGCGCCCGCGGCGGGGTTCGGGTATCGGGTGCAGTGGAAGCTCGTGGCCCAGGCGTGGGGTGACGCCGCTGTGGGGTCCGAGGATTTGGACCACGGCTCGGACTTGGCCACATCGCACACGATCACCGGGCTTGTCAACGGCTCGGCCTACGACGTGCGGGTGGCCGCGTTCAACGCTGATGGCGTCTCAGACTGGATCACCGGCCAAACCACCCCAACAGCCCCCAAGCCCGAGGCCAAGCCCTCTTTGGCGTTCGACTCTGTTTCGTGCGAGTCGTCGGGCTCGGGCTGGGTCATCACGGCTACTTGGAGCAAAACCCCCGAAACCCTCAAACCCGACATATGGGCGAACGAGGCGAAGAACCGCGGCCACCGCGGCCGCCAAACCGCGGTTGCGGGCACCTCGACGACGTTCGACGTGCCGAACGCCGGTTGGTATCAAGTCGGAATGCAGGCCAAGATCGCCGGAAACAAAAAAGTAGGCGACAGCGAAGCGGTGCGCTGCCGATAGAACCGCACCCCCGGAAAGCCCGAGGCCGCTAAACCCGCCGAGGCCCGCTCAGGGCCGCTGTGGTGGCCCCCTGAGGCCCGCTGTGGCGCTGTGGGGCGGCGTAGGGGCCGTAACGGGCGGCTTTGGCGGTGTGGGGGCGCTCTCAGCGCCGGTTTTGGGGGCCTCCCGCTCGCCCCCTCGGCCCCTAGATCGGGTTTTGCGGCGGTTTTGTTCTGTGTTTTCGGGGCCGATTGGATCTACATTTCCGGCTGTTTGGCCTGGTCGAGGGGTTGCCGGGGCGGGATAAGCGCCCGGAGTGCAGCGTTTGGGGCGGCTCGGGCGGGCCGCTAGCGCCGCGGGGATTGGCTTCGGCGGGGGCCTGGGCGCTGGCTTGGCGGCCGCGTCAATCCCTGCTGGCTTCGGGGGTGTTTTCGGGTTAATCCCCGGTTCTGTCACCGGCGCGCATCATTGTGCTAATTCCCCGCGTGTCCCAGTAGAACTCCTCGGCCGGGCACCACATCTGCGCTGCCCGCCGCCCCGGAGGAAGCGTGGTCCTCCGGTGGCCCGCAGGGTAGAAAAACACGCCCCGCCGGCCGCTCACGACGCCAGCCCCCGCGGCGGCCGGCCCGCTCCCGCTTGGCGGCGGTCTCGGCTGCCCTCCAGTAGGGGTCGCAGTCCCAGGGTGGACGGCTACCGAGGAGAGGAGGTCGTACCTCCATAGAAGGGTACGGCCCGGAGCGGGGTTGGGCTTCGCTCCGGGCCGTTGGGGGGTGGGTGGTGGTCGGGACCGGCGTCGATCCGGTGACCTTCCGCTTTTCAGGCGGACGCTCTGCCAACTGAGCTACCCGACCATGTTCTGTTGTGCGGTCCCGACGGGATTTGAACCCGCGACCTCCGGCTTGACAGGCCGGCGTGCACTCCAAACTGCACCACGGGACCATGCTGTGGGGCTTATGCACTCTACTCGCGCGCCGGGTGGACTGTTCTACTCGAATTTCCGCCTGGGAGCTTCGGGTGGCCAGGCCCTCGGGATCGAAGTTGGGTTCGCTCTGGAGTTGGGTGATCCGCAGGGCGATCTGATCGACATGGCCCTGCTCGATCCTTGACATTCCACTATTGCATAGCAGAATTTCAAGGATAAACTGGCCGAGTGCCATTGATTGCTCGGTCGGTTGACGCGCAGAGGCTGCGCGAGGCGATTTCGCATGCTCCGGTGACGTTGCTCACCGGTCCTCGTCAGGCAGGGAAGTCCACTCTGGCGGGCCAGACCGTTAGCTCGTCGCCGGCTGCGTTCTTCGACCTTGAAGATCATCGCGACCTCGCCCGTCTCGCCGAGCCGACGCTGGCTCTGCGCGACACCGGCGAGACGATGGTCATCGACGAGGCCCAGCGGATGCCGGAGTTGTTCCCCACGCTTCGCGTGCTCGTGGATGAGAACCGCAGGCCGGGCCGGTTCGTCGTGCTGGGCAGCGCGTCTCCCGACCTTGTCGGCCTCGGCTCGGAGTCGTTGGCTGGCCGGGTGACGTTCGTGGAGCTCGGGGGCTTTCGGCTCGCCGATGTCGGCCCTGAGCGTCTCGACGACCTGTGGCTGCGAGGGGGCCTGCCGGAGTCCTTCGTGGCTGCCACCGATGAGGCGTCCAACCGGTGGCGCGACGATTACATCTCCACTTTCTTGGAGCGCGATCTGGCCGCTTTGGGCTTTAGGTTCCCGGCCACGACGATGCGGCGATTCTGGACGATGCTGGCCCATTATCACGGGCAGACCTGGAACGGGGCCCGCATCGCCCGGTCGATCGATGTCTCGGAGTCGACCGTGAGACGCTATGTCGACGCGCTGAGCGATGCCTTGGTGGTCCGCCAACTGCGGCCGTGGTTCACCAACATCTCGAAGCGCCAGGTCAAATCGCCTCGGGTCTACATCCGCGACTCGGGCCTGCTGCACCGCCTGCTCGGGATTTCCACGATGTACGACCTCGAGCGATCCCCGATGCTCGGCACGAGCTGGGAGGGCATGGTGGTCGAGCAGATCCTCACCAGATTCGCCTCCGCCGACCCAACCTACTGGTCGACCCATGGAGGTGCGGAGCTTGACCTGCGCCTGGAGACCGACGGACGGGTCCTCGGATTTGAGATCAAGCGCACGGCCCAGCCAGCGGTCACGAAGTCGATGCACATCGCCCTGGCCGACCTCGAACTCGACCACCTTTTCGTCGTGTACGCCGGCCCCCATCGCTTCGCGCTCACCGACCGCATCACCGCCATCGGGGCGGCAGACCTCCTGACCGCTCAAGATCCCTTGTCCGCGCCCTAGCGCTCCGGATTCGATGCGGGTGGCAGGGCTGCAGAGACCACCGCTGGGAGCGGGCCGACTATTACCGCATCGGCGGCATAGACAAGATCATTGACAACCCCGAGCCTCACACCATCGCCGGGCAGAAGGCGCGCCTCAGCCACTTCCCCTACCAGCTTGATGACCGCCACGACATGAAGTTCGCCCAAGGGCGACCCCAAGACGAAGCCCACCACCGACAACGACTAGAGCAAGCCGCATAAACCAAGTGTCCGGACAACGGGGGGAACCTCACTTCCCTTTGTGGTGCTATGGGCCGGCGGTGCCGCTGATGGCGGCGAGCTTCGCGACCAGGGCTGGAATATCCCGGGTGATGGTGTCCCACACGATGTCGGAGTCAGCGACGAAGTACTCATGGGCCAGTTTGTTGCGAAGGGACTTGGCCTGCCTCACGGGAAGATCGCGATGGCGGGCGGTGAACTCGGCTGAGAGGCCGTCGAGCGCCTCCCCGATGACCGTGAGGTTGTAGTTCGCGGCGTCTCTGGCGACCCAGTCTTCGTCGTATGAGGATCGGCCCCGGGCCGCTATCTCGGCGAGCCGACCACAAGCCTCGAGGATGTCTTGTATCCGCTCATCGTCTCTTCGGGTCACAGCGGGATGGCATCGTCGAGCATGGTGCGGCAACTCTCCCGCACACATGACCGGGGAACAACGTCGACTGGGGCTCCCAGCAGGTCTTCGAGGTCTGCCTCCAGGCCGCCGATGTCGAACAAGGTGACGCCTTTGTCGAAGTCCACCAAAAAGTCGTAGTCGCTGTCGGGGGAGCCTTCGCCGCGGGCCACCGACCCCACCAGCGCTATGGCGCGGGCATGGTTTCGCTCGGCGGCGGCCCGGATCGCGGCCCCGTACTTCACCAACACATCGTCGCGGCGGCTCACACCTGCCATCGTAACCCGCCCCGACGCCAGCCAGCGCGCCCGAAAACGAAGCAGAGACCCGCTTGAAGCCGGCAACGCCCCGGTGGTGGCAGCAGCCGGCATTTGAGGCGGCGGTTCGGGCGGTGTCAGCGGTCTGTTTTTCTGAGGTCGAGCATTTGGGCGCGGTAGGCGTCGAGGTCTTGGGCCATGCCCAAGGCCGGGGAGCTGGCGGTGATGTTGGTGGGGTCGATGCCGGCGGCTCGGGCGGCGGCTTTGATGCGGCGGGCGACGGTGTTGGCCGAGAAGTCGAAGACGCGTTGGCCGTCGCCGGCGCCGCCCCGCTGGAAGGGCTCAGGCCACGCCGGGTCGGCACCGGCAGATTTGGTTCGCCGCGACTTCAGCCCTGGTGCGCCCGGCCACATCTGGGTAGGTGGCATTACTCATACTCCCACCGGCCAGGGCTGGCTGCACCTCGCAGTCGTGCTCGACATCGAATCGAGGCGCATCGCCGGCTACTCCATGGCCGACCACTCCCGTCCCCATTTCGTCGTCGACTCCCAGCACACCCCCTCAGCATCCGGGGCGGCCAAACCGCCGGGATCATCTTCCGCCCCGATCGCGGAACGCGATACCTATCGGGGATTTCTCCTCGGCGCTGGCCCGCTGCCGCGTGCGCCAACCCGCCAGAGGAGTGGGCAACTGCTTCGACACCGGCGCAGTCGAGTCGTTCTCCCCATTCCTCAAAAGGGAGCGCCTCGCACGGACGTGCATCGAGACACGGGGCCTGGCCTGCCGGAGGCTCTTCACCTGGGTCGGCCGATACATCACGCGGCGGATCCACTCGATCCTCGACTACCACACCGCCGCAGAATGGGAGGAGCACCACCGACAACGACTAGAACGGGCCGCATAAGCCAGCTGGCCGCTCATCAGGGGGAACCTCAGGATGGTCGGAGCTTGGTAGTGTCAGGTGATGACCGTGGATTCAGATGGGTAGAGCAAGCTGCCCATTAAGCGCACAAAGTTCCATGCGGCGACGGAGACAGTATTGGCGATTGCGTCCTTAGCGATCGTTGGAGTGACGGTTTACGGACTGTTTGTCGCGGAACGTCTGGAAGATAAATCCAACCGCGTGCGGGAGGAGTTGACCGTTGCAATAGGAGCGCTGGACGAGACGACTGCGGCACTCATTACAACGAATGAGGAACTCAGCACTTCTTTCTTATCTACCAGGGGGCTCGGGAGCGAAGGGAGTCCTGTTGAGCAAGCACCGGAGCCTGGAGGTGATCCGGCTCCTGACGGCACGCCGTCGCCGGTACCTATTCCTACGGTGCCGGACGGCAGCGCTGCGGAACCTGCAATAGGCGTGATTGGTGGAGGATACGGCCCTATTGAACCAGCGGTGGTCAACTCAGGTGTGGCTTGCAATCCAACCTCTGCGAACTGCCGTTATCTGAGATTCACAATGAAGGACTTCGCGCCGGGTGTTTACGACCTCACTTGCGCCCATGACGGTTGGGGCCTGTTCGACGCCGACGAGTTCGGCGGACCATACGAGGTTTCGGTAGGCGAAGGAGGCGATCTCGTGGCTCAAGACATGAGTTGTTTCATAAACTTCGACCGGCTGACTGGCCAAGGGGTTCGCGTTGCAGTGAGCGGCCCAAAGACTCTGGCTGCCGACGGCACCGTGTCGTATGAGGGGGATGTCTTCTCTGAATGGACCCGGGACGTGATCCCCCTGCCTCCCCGGTGAACAGGCAGCACCTGCGAAGGAAATTGGCACTCGGACCCAGCCCCCTGCACAACACTATGTGAGCCACGTCGTGGCCGGTGCTCTGGTGGGCGATGGATCCAGATGTCCTCGCATCGCCTCGTTGATCTAGATGACCACTGGTCGCCTGAGCACGTGACGCTCCATCCCCAATTCCGCGACCACCTGGCGCAAACGGGCAGTTCGGCCTGCTGGTCCGCGCCTAGCCCGCCATCCCGGGGGACTCAGTTGCCCAACATGCCCCCGTTGACTCCGAGACCTCGGGCCACCGGCTGGCCAGCCTTCCGGAGAATTCGAACCGCCCCATCCCGGAACACCAAGCTGAATATTCTCCGCGGCCTAGACGTAGCCTCTCCTGATGGAGCATGCCTCCACGAAGGGGGGCCTCGGCTTCACTATCGTGCCTGAAGTGGGACCGCGACACCCGGCGCAAGTGGTTGGCCGCGGCGAACTGGGCGGTCAAGTCCGAGTGGGTCGGACACGAGATCGGCGAGGAAGCCGGCAAGGTGTGGATATCAGGCGTAGACGACGACAAAGACCTCATCGCCACCGCCAAAGTCTGCAATAGCACAAACCCCGCGACTGGCAGCACTATCTACACTGCAACATCTACCGCTTGCTGGGGACCGACCTCGTCAACGAAATCCTCGAACCGCGCCGGTAAAACATAGCCTCCCGCGGCGGGCTGAGCCTGTAGGCCACCGGACAGGGATCGCTGGACTGCCCTTTGGGTACCCGCGGTACGCAGGGTCGGGAAGGGACTATTCCTCGGCCTGCAAAGGCTTGTGGCCAACAACGTGACCGCCTGCTCGAGGCCGTCGCAGTCTAGGGCGCGATCCTCGACCTTGAACAAAACTGACGGGAATAGTCACCGAAGGGGGTCAAGCAGGGGCAGCTAGTCCCAGGTTGCCCCAGCCCTGTCGATCTCGCGCGCCGCGTGATGAAGCAATGCGACGCGCAAGGCGTGAGCCCCCAAAGCGGTGAGCCACAGAGAGCCGACGCTGCTGGCGGGGATGCCGCCGACTCGGGCGATCCATAGGCCAGTGATAACGAGGGAGAGGAAACCTGTCAGGTTGCGGAGGGTCCCGCACATTGCGGCCAATGAGATCCCCCAAGCACCCGGCAGGCTCCACCAGCGGTCCTGCTCAAAAAAAGTCTCTCATTCCCGAACTATATCACCCCCGTGTAATTCGCCCCCAGGGTCATTGCCGGTAAGCATACGGAGATCAGCCCGAAAGGTTGACCCCCAAGTCGGCACCGGTACAGAATCCCGCCCAACACCATCGCAAACGCGTTAGCCTTGAACACCTTTCTGACAGGCCGCTCGGTCCCTCCGGCGACCTGTCCTGTTCCATCAATGACACGGCTACCTCCTAATCGAGGTGACCGGCCAAAGGGGGGATGCTCAACACCCGGCAAGGGCGAAGAACCATGATTGGTACCCCCAACGGGATTCGAACCCGTGTTACCGCCTTGAAAGGGCGGCGTCCTAGGCCGCTGGACGATGGGGGCTCTCGACCCGCGAGGGCCGATTTACGTTAGCAGCCCTCCTTCGGGGAACCGCATCGAAAAACAGATACCATGATCCCCACTGCGAAAGGAGCGTGAGGTGGAGAACGAGGTCTGGCGTTGGCTTTGGACTTGCTCCGCGGTGGTCTTCTCCCTGGCCGAGGTGTTCACTGCAGGGTTCTTCTTGCTCCCCTTCGCCATCGGCGCCGCCGCGGCGGCGGTTCTGGCCTGGGTCGACGTCCACATCCTCTGGCAGTGGCTGGTTTTCTTCGCGGGCAGCGCAGTCAGCTTCGTCTACTTGCGCCGGTTCGTCCGTCGCCTCGACAAAGATGAGCAGCCCCGAGTGGGGGCCAGCCGGCTCCTCGACGCCCACGGCAAGATCATCGAGCGGGTGGACGACGACGCGCAGACCGGCATGGTGCGGATCGGGGGCGAGGAATGGCGGGCCTCCGCCGCCGAACCCATTGAAGTCGACACCCGGGTGATGGTCACCGAAATCGACGGCACCCGTCTGGTGGTGGTCCCCGTCCCCCAAGAGCAACCCACCGAGAGCACAGAAAGCTAGGTAGCAGCCATGGAACCCGTGATCGCCCTATTCATCATCATCGCGTTGGCGTTCATCCTGATCGCCGCGCTGGGAATCCGCATCATCCGCCCCTATGAGCGGGGCCTCATCGAGATGCTGGGCCGCTATCAGCGCACGGTGGACTCCGGGTTGCGCTGGATCCTCCCGTTCGTGCAGCGCATCAGCAAGGTGGACATGCGAGAGCGGGTCATCGACGTGCCGCCCCAAGAGGTGATCACCAAAGACAACGTGGTGGTAACGGTAGACGCGGTGATCTTCTTCGAGGCCACCGACCCGGTGAAGCTCAAGTACAACGTGGGCAACTTCCAGTTGGCCGTTACCAAGCTGGCCCAGACCAACCTGCGTAACGTGGTGGGCGATCTGGATCTCGACGCCGCCCTCACCTCTCGGGAGCTGATCAACGGCAAGCTGCGCCAGATCCTCGACGACGCCACCGACAAGTGGGGCACTCGGGTGGTGAGAGTAGAGATCCAGCGCATCGAGCCGCCGCCCGATGTGACCGAGGCCATGCACCGCCAGATGAAAGCCGAGCGCGACCGCCGGGCCATCGTCACCGAGGCCGAGGGCGACAAGCGCTCAGCCATCTTGCGCTCCGAAGGTCTCAAGCAGAGCCAGATCCTCGAGGCTGAGGGCGAGGCCGAGGCCCTCATGCGAGTGGCCGACGCCGAGCGCTATCAGTTCGAGACGGTGGCCTCCGGTGAGGCCAACGCCATCGAGCTGATTTTCGGCGCCATCCACACCGGCGATCCCACCCCCGATCTCATCGCCATCCGCTATCTCGAAGCGCTGAAGAGCGTGGCCGACGGCCAGGCCACCAAGATCTTCCTGCCCCTCGACACCAGCGGCCTCACCAACGCCATGGCCTCTCTCTCCGAGATCGCCCGGGCCGGCCAGGGAGAACCGGCGGCCCGAGCTGTCGAGGAATAGCCAGCTACAGCTCTGAGGCTGACGCCTCCACCAGGTGCTCTAGCAGCCAACCCAGGTACCAGTAGGCCGATCGGGCCACCGATTCGGCGTCGGCCTCGTCGGTTTCTTCAAACTCATCGTCTTCGGTGACCTCCAAGCGAGTGCCCAGCACCAGCCGGATGTCGTTGACCGCCCCCATCCACGCGGCCAAGTGCTCTTGGTCCAACGCCGTGGCCTCGGCCAGTTCGGCCACGATGTCCAAGCGGGCCAGGCGCTTGGACACCAGCTCGTCTCGCACCATGTCCCGGTACTCGGCCTCGGCCTCGGCATCGTCGGGCCGGGCAGTGGGAAACAACCGAGTGAGCATCTCGTCGTTGGGGTCGTCAGCCAGCAGCGACCGCAGATCGGGAACGATTGCGGCGATCAGCGCCCGCTCCTCTTCTCGCAGGTTGAGTGAGTAAGTACCGTCGCCGTTGGGCACCACCGGCTGTCGCGGTGCCATCAGGTCCCTTTCCTTAGCGCAGGCACAGACAATTGGCCCATCAGTCGTCGTGCTCCATGGTGGCCCACAGGCCGTACTCATGCAGGCGAAAGACGTCCATCTCCGCCTTCTCCTTGGGGCCGTCCGACACCACGGCCCGCCCCTTGTAGTGGACATCTAGCATCAGCTGGGTGGCCTTCTCCTTGCTGTAGCCGAACAGCTTCTGGAACACGAAGGTCACATACGACATCAGGTTGATGGGGTCGTTCCACACGATCACCTTCCACGGCCGATCGGGCCGCACGTCGGTGTCATCGGTGGTCTCCCAGACCTCAGAGGGCGCAATCTCGACGGGCGCTGCAGGAGTCATGCCGGCACCGCCTGGGCAATGTCAGCCTCGGCCCGCACCAGCGGGCCCCTTGCGTTGAGCCAGAAGAACACGGTGACTATCCACAGTAGGGCGGCACCGGCGATGTGGGCGCCCACCAGAAGCACCGGTACACCGGTGAAGTACTGCACGTATCCGATGAGCCCTTGGGCCAGCGCCACCCCCAACACGGCCCGCCCCCACCGCTGGGCTCGCTCAGGAGCGCCCCGTTGGCGCAGCCACCACACCATTCCGGCCAGCACCACCAGCAGCGCCACCACCGTGGTCCCGTGAATCTGGGCCACGTCCCTCACGGCCACGTCGATGCGCTCAGCGTCCTCATCACCGCTGTGCGGCCCGGCGCCGGTCACGATTGTGCCGGTCACGATCACCACCGAGGTGAGCGCCACCACCCCGTTGCCCAACCAATGGGGGCGGGGTCGGGGCTCGCGTTGGCGCTCATAGTCCTCCGAGGCTCGCCACAGCAGCACCGCTGCATTCCACAGCAGCACCATCGACAGCAAGAAGTGGCCGATCACCAGCGTCGGGGGCAGCTCGTACAACACCACCAGGCCCCCCAGCACGATTTGGGCCAGCACTCCGGCCACCAGGCCCCACGACAGCCATACCAAGTCGGCTCGCCTCGGCTTCCGCCAGTGGGAGCCCAAAACAGTGGCGATGACAATGGCCGACACCAGCCCGGTGATGAGGCGGTTGATGAACTCGATCATGGCGTGGGTCTCCAGCGGCGCCACCAGCTGGTCGTTGTCGCACGCCGGCCAATCGGGGCAGCCCAACCCTGAGCCGGTGAGCCGGACCGCGCCGCCGCTCACGATGATCAAAGCCAAAAGGGCCAGCGCCCAGATGGTGATCTTGCGGTAAGTAGCGGGGGAGACCCGGGGTTGGATCACGTTTCGAATTGTACGGGTCGTCTGTGACAGTCGGTCATGCCGAGTCAATGGTTTTCGGGGCTTTCGCAACAGAAAAAGCGCCCTCCCGATACCTTGGCCTGCCCAGCGCCGAAACCGTACTCTGGGCAGGTCATGGGTGTTGCCCGCTTGTCTCCTCGCAGCCGCACGCGCACCGCGCGGGCCTACGTGGCGCTCACCAAACCCCGCATCATTGAGCTGCTGCTGGTGACCACGGTGCCCACCATGGTGGTGGCCGACCGGGGCATTCCCTCGGTGTGGCTGATGGTGGCCACCGTTGTCGGCGGCACTCTGGCTGCCGGTGGCGCCAACGCCATCAACATGTACGTAGACCGCGACATCGACCGGCTCATGGAGCGCACCAAGAACCGCCCCCTGGTCACCGGGGAGATCGCCCCCGCGCGGGCTCTGGTCTTTGCCATCGCCCTTGAGGTGCTGGCCTTTGTATGGCTGTGGGGCTTTGTGAACCTGCTCAGCGCGGTGCTGGCGGTGTGCGCCACCGCCTTCTACGTGTTCGTGTACACCCTGTGGCTAAAGCGCACCTCAACCCGCAACATCATCATCGGCGGGGCCGCCGGGGCGGTGCCGGTGCTGGTGGGCTGGTCGGCGGTCACCAACAGCTTGAGTTGGGCCCCGCTGGTGCTGTTCGGCGTGATCTTCTACTGGACGCCGCCCCACTTCTGGGCGCTGGCCATCCGCTATCGAGACGACTACCGGGCGGCCGGCGTGCCCATGCTGCCCGCAGTGGCCAGCACCCGCACCACCGCAGTGCGGATGATCGGCTACACCGTGGTGCTGTGGGGGCTGTCGATGCTGTTCAGCGTGGTGGGCGGGATGGGGCTGGTGTACTTGCTGAGCTCCGCGGTGCTGGGCGCGGTGTTCATGTATTTGGCCGTGGAGGTGTTGCGCACGAAGGAGACCGCGTCGGCGATGCGGCTGTTCTCCTACTCCATCACCTACATCACGCTGCTGTTCGCCGCGATGGTCGTCGACCAGGTGGTTCGCACCGGTGTTTAACGCAGATTTCCGCCGATCCCCGGTGCCCATTGGGCAGAGTTGTCTGATGCGAAAACGGACACAGGCGATGTGTAGAGTTCGCTCGCACACTTGCCTTCGTGGAGCACGATGACCCTCACTGAGACGAGGCCAGAAACAGAGGCGGTCGCGGCAGGCGACGAGTCGAGGCCGGCGACCCAGTCGTCGGCCCCTCAGTGGACCCCGCCCACCGGTCTCGCTGGCATTCTCAGCACCGGGGATCACCAGGTAATCGGTCGCCTCTACATCGTCTTTTCCCTGCTCCTCTCGGGTTTGGCTCTCACCCTCGGAATGCTGATCGGTATCGAGCAAGCCGACATCGATGGGGGCTTCGGGGTGTTCGGCCAGGCCAATGAACTCTTCCAGGTCTTCGGCCTCTACCGGACCACGCTGATTCTCTGCGGCTTGGTCCCGCTGTTTCTGGGTTTGGCCACCGCGATAGTGCCCCGCCAACTCAGCGCCTCCTCCGTGGCCTTCCCCCGGGCGGCCGCCGCCGCCTTCTGGACCTGGCTCGTGGGCGCCATCGCCCACATTGCCGCCACCTTCTCCTTTGGCGGCTTGGGCTCGCTTCAGGCCGGAGCTGCCCGCGGGCAGTCGGTAGAGCTCACCGTGCTGTCGCTGGGCATGATCGGGGTGGGCCTGCTGGTGGGCGCCGGCGTGATCTTCACCACCTTGGTAACCCAGCGCCCCGCCGGGATGGACCTGCTCCAGATGCCTTCCTTCTCGTGGTCGATGCTGGTGGCCACCGGCGTGTGGCTGTTCTCGCTACCGGTGCTGCTGGCCAACCTGGTGGTCTCCTGGGTGGACATGCGGGGGGCCGACTCCCTGCGCTTCGGCGGCGGAGATGCGCCGTTCGAGATGGTGGCCTGGGCGTTCGACGCTCCTCAGGTGTACGCCTGGACGATCCCGCTGCTCGGCATCACCGCCGAGGTGTTCACCGCCACCCACCGCAGCAGCCCCAAGCTGTTCGAGCCCATGGCCTTCATCGTGGGCGCCTTCGGGCTCCTGTCCTTTGGCGCTTGGGCCCAGAGCTTCTTCGACAGCGCCGACCCGTTGGCCCAAGACGCCCACGTTGTGACCAACGAGGTGGTGTTCACCGCGTTCGCATTGGCCATCGCCTTGGTGGTGCTGGCCTACGGCGGCTGGCTGGCATTCAACGCCTACTCTGCCGGGGAGCGTCCCCAGATCACCCCGCAGTTCGCACTGGTCACGCTGTCGGGGGCGCTGCTGACTGCTGCGGTTGTCGCCGGTGTGCTCCGGGTGGCCGAGCCCGCTCTGGGTGTGCTGCGGGAGGCCGACAGCGACATCTGGCGAGGGTTCTTCGACGCCATGGACGATCTGGAGGGCTCCAGCCTGGTCACCGGGCTGATGAACTTTGCGGTGTTGGGCGCGCTGCTGGCTGCGGTAGCCGGCCTCTTCCATTGGGCGCCTGCACTGCTGGGGCGCCCCCTCAACGCGCCGCTGGGATTCTTGGCGGTGCTCCCGCTGGCCGGGGGTGCCATTTTGGTGGGGGCCACCGATGCGCTGGGCGGGTTCTTCGACCAGCCGGCCCGGCCCTACGCCGCGGGCAATCCGCCCTATGGTCCCGGCCACTTTGATGAGATCGACGCCCTCGGCTTTGTGGAGGCGCTCAACGTGATCGGGCTTATCGGCTACATCGCGGTGCTGGGCGGTTTGGCGCTGGTGGCGCTGAACGTGGCTCGCAGCCTCGGTGGGGCGCCGATGGACGAGGCCGAGCAAGGGGAGGGCGCCTGATGGCTGATATTGCCGTAGGCACGCCGCTGGCCGCACCGCTGCCCCGTCAGCGCACCCTGCTGGTGGGCACGGTATTCGGCACCGCCGCCTCGCTCATGTACTTCGCCGCCCTGCTGGCGGTTTACCTGCGGGAGCGCTCTGATGCGCTTTCCGGCGGCGGGGAGTGGATCCCGTCGAGCGCCAACATCCAGTTGGCCCCGCCCACGGTGGCGGCGTGGACCATGCTCATGTCGGTGGTCACCATGCAGTGGGCGGTGTACTCCATCGCCCGCGACGACCGCACCCACGCCATCATGGCCACCGCGCTGACCACCCTGTTCGGCCTGTCGGTGGTGGTAACAACCTCGTTCCAGTACACCGACATGGGGCTGGTGGCCGACGAGTCGATCGCCGCCACGCTGATCTATGTCATCTCAGGGTCGCACTTGGCCATGATCGGCATCGGCCTGGTGTTCCTGCTCCTCATGGCCTTTCGGGCCTTGGCCGGCCAGTACAGCAGCCGTCAGACCGACGGGTTCGTGGCCGCGTCCATCTACTGGTACGCCGTTGTATTCGTCTATGTCGTCATCTGGACGGCGATCTTCGTGCTGAAGTAGGCGCTCCGTGTTCACCCCTGGCTTCCGCTTGTTCTTCGGCTTCACTCTGGCCGCAGTGGCCGCCGCCGCCGTCTACGGCGTGGCCAGCGGCAGCGCGGGCGAAACCGAGTACTTCGCGGTGCTCAACGTGGAGACCTGGGTAGGCGTGCTCAGCCTCGGCTACAAGGGCGGTATCGGCGACCACGTGGGCTATGTGGTGCTGATGGGCTTCGCGGTGCTCTCGGCGCTGGTGGCCCTGTTCCTGGTGGCCTTCCGCGACGCCGACGCCGAGTCGGTGGGCGAGCTGATGGACGACGGCCAAACCCCCGAGCCCCAAGCCGACCTGGAGGCCAACTACTGGCCGGCCGTGGCCGCCGCCGGGATGGGGGCGATGATTGTGGGTCTGGTGACCCACGCCACCATCTTCGTGATCGGGCTGGTGATCGTGGCGGCGGCGGTGTTCGAGTGGATGCTCGCCGCGTGGGCCGACCGGGCCACGGCCGATCCGGTGGTGAACCGCAATCTGCGCAATCGCATAATGCGCCCCATCGAGTACCCCGTGACCGCGGCAATCGGCGTGGCGGTGCTGATACTGGCCCTGTCCCGGGTGTTCTTGACCGTGTCTAAGTTCAGCGCGGTGATCGTAGCCGGGGTCTTGGCCACCGTGATCTTCTTCATCGCGGTGGTGTTCGCCGTCGCCCCCAAGATCAGCCGGTCGGTGATCGCCGGAACCGTGGCTTTGGTGTGTGTCGGCGTTCTAGTGGCCGGGGTGATCACCGCGGCAATGGGCTCGCGTGACTTCCACCACAAAGGCCCGGCCTACGAGCACGGTGAACCCGCAGCCGAAAGCGGAGAACACTAGTGATGGCACTCACGCGGATGAGAGGCGGTGCTCGATGAGCGGGCGGGCCAGGGGACTGGTTTGGCTGTCCAGCCTGCTGGTGATCGCGGGCACCATCGCCTTGATCGTGGTGGCCATCGTGGTGGACAAAGACCACCCGCTGTCCACGCTTTCGCCCGTCGGCCGCCAGGGCCGCGACATCGCCGAGCTCATCAACCCCATCTTCATCGTGGCCGGCGTGGTGTTCTTCCTTATCCAAGGCGCGGTGCTGGCCCTGTGGTGGCGCTATCGGGTTGCGGGTTCGGAGACCGGCGATGGCGAGTACGGCTACTACGAAGACGAAGAGTTCCCCGAGCAGACTCACGGCAACAACCGCCTCGAGATCGCTTGGACCATTGTGCCCACCGTCTTGCTGGCCGTGATCTCGGTGTTCACGCTGGTGGCCCTGTTCGCGCTCGACGATGTGAAAGCTTCCGACGAGGACATCACCGTCACCGTGATCGGCCAGCAGTGGTGGTGGGAGTACCAGTACCACCTCGACGGCGACACCGACACCCCACCCGATTTCGTGACCGCCAACGAGCTGGTCATCCCCGTCGGGGTGGACGTGGCCTTGGACATCAAGTCCCGCGACGTGATCCACTCCTTCTGGATTCCCAAGCTGAACGGCAAGCGCGACGCGGTTCCCGGCCGCTCCCACGACTGGGTGATCCAATCCGAAGAGCCCGGCCGCTTCCGGGGGCAGTGTACGGAGTTCTGCGGTCTGTCCCACGGCTACATGAAGATGGTGGCCGTGGCCCTGCCCACCGCAGAGTTCCACCAGTGGAAGAACAACCAGATGACCCCGGCTGAGGCCCCGGCCGAAGGCACGCCAGAAGGCGAGGGCTGGGCGACGTTCAGCCAGCAGTGCGCAAGCTGCCACGTGGTCAACGGGCTCACTTCAGCGGCCAACCGAGGCGGGGCCGCTGATTCGCCCCCCGACGACTGGGACATCTACGGCGAGCACAACGGCGGCAGCGCTGGTCCTGTGCTCACCACCGAGCTAGTGGCCGGGGCCGCCCCCAACCTCACCCACCTCATGACCCGGGGGACCTTTGCCGGGTCGGCCTTCGATCTCTATCTCAACGCCGGCGACCACATCCCCTTCCTGGATCTGGCCGACAGCGGGACGCTCAATCGGGGCGAACTGGAGGCCTGGATTTCCAACGCCCCCGAGCGCAAGCCTGCCGATGCCAACGACCTTCGGGGTATGCCCGCCCGCACCGGGTTGAGCCCCAGCGACATCGACAATGTCGTCGCCTTCCTGTCCACCCTCGACTGATTGTGATTGCATGACCGTCACCGACCGCACGATCACCGCCCCCGAGGAAACCCTCGCGCTGCCGGCCGGCCCGGCCATTGCCCATCGCCCCCTCGGCGTATTCACCCGGCCCCAGGGCAGCGAGGGCTGGAGGAGCTGGCTGTTCACCGTCGACCACAAGCGCATCGGCATCATGTACGGCGCCGCGGCCCTGTTCTTCTTCCTGGTGGGCGGGGCCGAGGCCCTGTTCATCCGCCTCCAGTTGGCCACCCCCAACGGCTCGGTGATCGGGGCCGGCACCTACAACGGCGTGTTCACCATGCACGGCGTGACCATGGTGTTCCTGGTGATCATGCCCATGGCCGCCGCCTTCGCCAACTACCTGCTCCCCTTGCAAGTGGGAGCCCGAGACGTGGCCTTCCCGCGCCTCAACGCCTTTAGCTTCTGGTGCTTTTTGGCCGGCGGTCTGCTGCTCACCTCCTCGATCCTCGTTGGCGGCTGGTTCCAGAACGCGCCCGACGGTGGCTGGTTCGCCTACGCCCCCAACACGGGCCTGCTCTTCTCACCGTCCAAGGGCATCGACTTCTACGCCGTGGGGTTGCAGATATTGGGCATCGCCTCGCTGGTCAGCGCCATCAACTTGATTGTCACTGTCTTGAATATGCGAACGCCGGGTATGAGCTTCTTCCGGATGCCGGTGCTCACCTGGATGCTGCTCATCACCCAGTTCCTGTTGCTGTTCGCCCTCCCGGTGATCACCGTGGCCCTGTTCCTGTTGATGTTCGACCGGCTGTGGGACGCCAACTTCTTCAACGTGGAGGCCGGGGCCGATCCGCTGCTGTGGCAGCACCTGTTCTGGATATTCGGCCATCCCGAGGTGTACATCCTGATATTGCCCGCCTTCGGGATCGTGTCGGAGATCATCCCCACGTTCTCCCGCAAGCCGCTGTTCGGCTACCACTTCATGGTGGCCTCCGGCATCGCCATCGGCTTCATGGGCTGGGGGGTGTGGGCCCACCACATGTTCACCTCCGGCGTGGGGCCGCTGTCGGTGGCCGCGTTCTCGGTGTCCACCATGTTCATCGCCGTGCCCACCGGGGTGAAGATCCTCAACTGGCTGGCCACCATGTACCGGGGTCGATTGCGATTTACCACCCCCATGCTCTACGCCGTGGGCGTGGTGTCGATGTTCACCATCGGCGGGCTCTCGGGGGTGACCCACGCCATCGCGCCCTCCGACACCCAGCAAACCGACACCTATTACATCGTGGCCCACTTCCACTATGTGATCTTCGGCGGGGCGCTGCTCGGGCTGTTCGGCGGCTTCTACTATTGGTGGCCCAAAGCGTTCGGCTACAAGCTCAGCGAGGCGTGGGGCAAGGCCAGCTTCTGGGTGATGCTCATCGGGTTCAACTTCACGTTCGGCCCCATGCACATCCTCGGCTTGCAGGGCATGTCCCGGCGCATCGCCACCTATCGGGCCGACGAGGGCTTTGCCCTCTGGAACATGGTGGCCACCATCGGGGCGTTCGTGATCGCCGTAGGGGTGGCCATGTTCTTCTGGAACGTGTACGTGAGCACCCGGAACTGGCGGCGGGCCGGTCGGCCCGATGTGGGTCCCGACCCGTGGGACGCCCGGGGACTGGAGTGGATGACGGCCTCCCCGGTTCCTGAGCACAACTTTGACGAGGACATCCAGGTGGACCGCCTCGACCACTTCTGGCACCGCAAGTACGGCAAAGACGAGAGCGGCCGGGTGGTGAGGGCCGCTCCCACCTCGGAGATCGCCCACGACGGCAGCAACACCAACGTGCACTTGCCGTCTCCGTCGTACTGGCCCATCGTTCTGGGCGGGGGCATCCTGCTGGTGGGCTACGGCATCATCTACAACTTGTGGCTGGCCGCCGCCGGACTGGTGTTCCTGATCGGGGCCATCTACGGCTGGATTCTGGAGCCGGCCGACGACCCCGACGCCGCCGGCCACCACGACGATCACCATGACGACGATGACGGCGACGACCATGGCGACCCCGACAGCAACGGCGGACCCAGCGGCAACGGCGAGTCGGCGTCGGCTGAGACCGAGGAGCCAGAGACCGAGGAGGCTGCGACCGTTGGCTGAGACAATGACCGCCGAGGCGCCTGCTCATACCCCAGAGCACCACGACGGAGAGCACCACACCAGCACCGGCTTGTCCAACGAGAAGCTGGCCATGTGGGTGTTCCTGGGCTCGGAGTGCCTGCTGTTCGGCGGGCTCATCTCCACTTACATGTTCAACAAGGGGCGCATCGGCCCCGACGACGTCGGCCCCAACGACGTGTTCGACATCCCGTTCACCTCGGTCAGCTCGTTCGTGCTTTTGATGAGCTCGCTGACCATGGTGTTCGCCGTGTCGTCCATCGCCCGGGGCGATCTGCGGGGCAACCGCATCTGGCTGGCCACCACCGCCGCGCTGGGGGCCACCTTCGTGGCCGGGCAGGTGTACGAGTTCACCGCCTTCTACAGCGAAGGCCTCGGGTTCACCACCAACCTGTTCGGCTCTGCCTTCTACGCCCTAACCGGATTCCACGGCGCTCACGTCACCATCGGCATCGTCATGCTGATGTCGCTCCTCGTGATGTCGATGCGGGGCAACCTCGGCCCGGAGCGGGCCGAGACAGTGGAGATCATCGGTTTGTACTGGCACTTCGTCGACATCGTGTGGATCGTTATCTTCACGATCGTGTACCTCTTCCCGCAATAGGATTCGTCATGGCCACCGTCACCCCCGATTCTCCCGACACGGCCCACACTCCTGAGGAGCACGCGTCTGCGGGCGGGCACGCCCATCCATCCAACTGGCTCTATGTCAAGGTGGCCATCTACCTCGCGCTGCTCACCGCGTTCGAGGTGTTCACCTACTTCGAGACGGTGCACGGGTGGGGCGACACCGCCATCATCATCATGCTCGTGATCATGATGCTGCTGAAGTTCTTCTTGGTGGTGGCCTTCTTCATGCACCTGAAGTTCGACTCTCCGATCTTCTGGCGCCTATTTGTCTTCGGTCTGATATTGGCCATGGCGGTTTACATGGTCATGCTCACCGCATTCCGCTTCTGGTAGACGGCCATGGCCTTTGCCGCCGACACCGATATCTGGCGGTACCAGCCCCATGCCGAGGTGTGGATAATCCTGCTGGCCGCCATTGCCATGGCCTGGTACGCGGCCCGGATCATCGCCCCCAAGGCCGCCCCCATCGGCGGGCCCCCCTTCGCCCGCCATCACAAACTGGCCTTCGTCGGGGCGATGGTGTTGCTGTGGGTGGCCAGCGATTGGCCGATGCACGACATCTCCGAGGAGTACCTGTACTCGGTCCACATGATCCAGCACCTGCTCATCACCCTGGTGGTGCCCCCGCTGCTGTTGGCCGCCATTCCCGAATGGCTGGCCCGGTTGGCGCTCAGCGGCGACGGCAGTGTGGGGGTCTGGGTGCAGCGGCTGGCCCGCCCGGTGGCCGCCGGGATCATGTTCAACTTCATGGTGGCGGTGAGCCACATCCCCTGGGTGGTGAACACCTCGGTGGAAAGCGGTGCCCTTCACTACTTCGTACACCTATTGCTGTTTGGCTCGGCGATGCTGATGTGGATGCCGGTGTGCGGCCCGGTCCCCGAGTTGCACATGCGCGCCCCTGGCAAGATGGTCTACCTGTTCTTGATGTCGGTGGTGCCCACCGTGCCCGGCGGGTTCTTGACCTTCGCCCAGGGGGCGGTGTACAGCGCCTATGACCACGACGTGCGCCTGTGGGGGATCGGCCTTCAGGCCGACCAGCAAGCCGCCGGGCTAATTATGAAGCTGGTGGGCGGGATGTATCTGTGGACGTGGATCGGGGTGCTGTTCTTCCGCTGGGCCGGGAAGCAACAGCGGGACAATTCCCAGATGCGCTTGGTAACCACCGTTCCATCCGGCCCCATTGCCGCCGACACCCGAGTTCCGGTCACATCGGGCTCCAACGGCTCCAACTCCACTAACGGGTCTCGATGATCGCTCTGCGTCTGGTGCGCACCGACTACCGGCTGTGCCGCGGCCTTCCCCTGGAAGCACGATGATCGATCTGCGTCTGGTGCGCAACGAGTACGACGCAGTGCGGGCCGGGCTGGCCCGCCGGGGAATCGACCTGTCCGAGCTCGAACAGGTGGCGGCCCTGGATGAGCGCCACCGCTATCTCACCACCGAGCGCGATGCGATGCGCCACGAGGTAAAGGAGTTGTCCCAGAAAGTGGGACAGCTCAAGCGCGATGGCCGCGACGCCGAGGCCGACGAGGCTGCGGCCCGGAGCCGCACGCGGGGCGAGCAGGGCAAGGCCCTGGCCGAAGAGGCCGACTCGGTGGCCGCCGAGATCCACGACTTGCTGCTGCACATTCCCAACCTGCCCGCCGCCGATGTGCCCGACGGCGAAGACGAGAGCGACAACCCGGTGTTGCGGGTGGAGAACTTCGACCCCGATGCCTACGGCGAACACCAGCGGGTGCCCCACTGGGAGTTTGCGGTGGAGGCTGGCTGGCTGGATATGGAGCGGGCGGCCAAGCTGTCAGGGTCCATGTTTGCCATGCTCCGGGGACCGGGGGCGTCATTGGCCCGGGCCATGGTCCAATACGGGCTAAACCGCAACGCCGACCGCTACGAGGAGATCCGCCCTCCCACCCTGGTCCACAGCCAGGTGATGGTGAGCACCGGCCAGCTCCCCAAATTCGCCGACGACGCCTACTGGCTGGAGCGCGACGACCTGTGGGCCATTCCCACCGCCGAGGTGCCGCTCACCTCGCTGGCCTCCGGCGAGATTCTCGACGAGGCCGACCTGCCTATGAGAATGATGGCCTACACCCCCTGCTACCGCCGGGAGGCTGGCGCGGCGGGCCGCGACACCCGGGGGCTGCTGCGGGTTCACGAGTTCGACAAGGTGGAGATCTTGGCCTACGCCACTCCCGACCAGGCTCCCGCGGTCCACGCTGAGATCCTGGAGCGGGCCGAGGCCGCGGTGGCCGAGTTGGGCTTGGCCTACCGCATCGTGGACATCTGCACCGGCGACCTGGGCCAATCCCACCACCGGTCGTGGGACGTGGAGGTGTACGCCCCCGGCGCCGACCAGTGGCTAGAGGTGTCGTCGGTGTCTTGGTACTCCGACTACCAGGCCCGCCGGGCCAACCTCCGCTATCGGCCGTCAGAGGAGAAGGGCACCCGCATCCTCCACACCCTCAACGGCTCCGCCCTGGCCGTCCCCCGAGTGTGGGCCGCCCTAGTGGAGACCCACCGCCAGCCCGACGGCTCCGTAGTCATCCCCGAACCCCTCCGCCCCTACCTCGGACGCGACATCCTTTAGTGCCGCCCGTAGGGCAACGTGACAATGTGTGTGCTGTGAGCGATAGAGGGTTGTTGGAAGAGCAGCTTGCCTACTACCGGGCTCGTGCTGGCGAGTACGACGAGTGGTGGGAGCGCCTGGGCCAATATGACCGAGGTGAGGAAGAGAACAAGCAATGGGCCGGCGAGATTGGAGTGCTTCTTGAGATCTTCGATTCTCTGCCCTTAGACGGCGACATCGTCGAATTGGCCCCGGGTACGGGCTATTGGACCGAGCTGTTGGCCGAGCGAGCCGAATCGGTGACGGCGATCGACGGAGCGCCTGAGATGATCGCCTACAACCGAGCCCGATTGGGCGCCAAGGCCGACGCGGTCACCTATGTTCAACACGACATCTTCGAATGGGTCCCCCCGCGCCGATTCGACGGCATGGTGTATTGCTTTTGGATCTCCCACGTCCCCCGCAGCCGGCTCGCCGAGTTCTTCGCAACCTGCCGCAGTGCTCTTCAGGATGGAGCGTGTGTGTTCTTTGTGGATCTTCGATTCGACCCAACCGGATTCGCGGTCGAAGAAATCCGGTTCGGGGAGGATCCCGAGCTGACACTGCGGCGCCTCAACGATGGCCGAGAGTTCACGATCATCAAGAACTACTACGACACAGAAGAATTGCAGGACGCCGCGGCCGCCGCGGGCATTCGCCTTGAAGTGGGCTACACCTCGACCTTCTTCCAATACGGCATAGGGTTCGCCCAATAGTCGGCGGCGAATTGCCGTCGCCGCTAGCTGGAGATGATCAGACCGACGGCGGCTGCGGCCAGGCCGAGAGTGAGGCTCACGGCAGCGTAGGCGAGGGCGCGGGGGCGGGTTAGGGCGGTTAGCTCCACGGCGAGGGTAGACAGGGTGGTGAGTGAGCCCAGGCCGCCGACGCCTACGGCCGTCATCACGGTGTTGCCGCTGCCCGCCAGCAGGCCGAGGGCGAAGCTGCCGAGTACGTTTACCCCGAGCGTGCCCCACGGCCAGGTGGGGGAGTTCAAGCGCTGGGCAGTGGTGGTCCGTAGAAGTGTTCCCGCCACCGCCAGCGCTACGAACCCGAGCGCGGTCATAGGGCTTCCTTAAATAGAGCTCTCCGCAGCGCCGCACCGATCACGGCCAAAGCCAGCCCGCCGGCCACCGAAACTGCCAGATAGCCGGCGCCATAACCCCAGTCGCCGTCGCGGGCCATCTGGGCCACGTCGACAGTGAGCGCCGAGAACGTGGTGAGGCTGCCGCAGAAGCCGGTACCGAGACCGAGGCTTACCGGCAGTTCGGCCCGGGCCGACCACGCTGCCGCCGCCAGATAGCCGAGCACCAGACAGCCAGCCAGGTTGACGGTCAGCACTCCCCAGGGCCAGATGTCGGTGGCGGGCAGCACTTCGACCAGCGCCCAGCGCGCGCCCGCTCCGGCCAGCCCGCCTATTCCGACAGCAATTGCGGCCCGGGGTGCAAGCGGCAAGCTATGTGCCACCGCTTTCGGCCAGGGGCGGGCCGGAATCGCTCCGGGGCCGGAAGCGGATCCACAGCACGATGCCCACGATCACCGCGAGCAGCACCTCCCACAGCACCGGCCAGCGACCGGGGTCGGTGAACCAGTTGCCCACCCGCTCGGGGATGGCAGCGATGGTTCGCGCTATCGGCAGCACCAACAGGTCGCCCTGGTATTGGATTGCCTCCGACAAGGCGTAGCCCACCGCAACAACGGCAGAGGCCGCGGCCAGCCAGGGTCGGGGGATGCGGTGGCGGAACGCCCACAGCAGCAAGGCCAGCACCAGGATCGCAGTGGCCAGTCCGAAGCGGTTGCCACCCACGTCGATGATCCAGTTCTCCAATCGGAGAGACACCCGGTTGGAGGCCTCCACGAACGGGTTGTTGGCCTCGAAGTCGTCGCGCAGCAGCACTTGGACTTCCCACCAGCCGTAGAACCCGAGCACCACGCCGGCCACCACCAGGAAACCGCCCGAGATCTTGTTGATGTGGGGCAGCAGGCGACGCAAGTTCGCGGTGACACCGGAGCGTCCCATGGCCACGGCCAAAGTCAAGAACGTGATCACCAGCCCCATCCCCAAGGCGTAGGCCAAGAATCGCAGGATTCCCTCAAACCATCCGTCAGTGCTGAATGAGCCGCTGACGCTGCCGAAGAACACCGGGCTGGCGCATCCCAGCGACACCACCGCGTAGGACACCCCGAACAAGAAGATGGAGATCAGGCCTTGACTGTCGCCTCCCTTGGAAAGTCGGGGCACGGAGATCTTGGGCTCGAATCCGGCCAGCATGGCGATGCCGAGCACCACCATGAGGCCGCTAATCACCAGCGTGATCCACGGTCCTCGTTCGGCAATGGTGGAGGTGGAAATGAGTGATGTGGTGAGCGCGCCGATGATGCCGAAGAAGGCCACGAACCCGGCAGTGAGGGTGAGCCCGACAACCAGCCCTCGAAGGACATTTCGACCGGTGTCGGTTGACTGGTCTTGGCTGCCGATGCCCAGGAAGTAGGCCAGGTAGGCCGGCAGCATGGCGAACCCGCACGGGTTGACGGCGGCGACCAGGCCGGCGCCAAACGGAACCGCCAGGTCGAGGTCGAACACAACCTGAAGGTTACGGGGTCAGATGCGCGTTTATGTGCTCGGTGATCTGATCGGCGGTCAGGCCCCCGGTGTGCTGATAGACGACCTCGCCGTCGGGGGCGATGAACAAAGTGGTGGGCATGCCCAGAATCCCGTAGGCGTTTCCGATGGCAGAGTCCGGGTCGACCCCGGTGGTATAGCTGACCCCGGTGTCGGCCACGATCTCCCGGGCTCTGGTGGGGGTGTCGTTGTAGGCCAGACCGATGAAGGCGAGGTCAGGACGCTGCTGGCTGATGGACTCCAGGGCGGGCATCTCCGTGATGCACGGCGTACACCACGAGGCGAAGAAATTGAGCACCACAGGACGGTCGAGGAAATCGCCAACGGCAGCGGTGTCCCCGTTGAGCAACTCGAACTCGATTTCTGTTGCTTGGACATCGTCGCCGGCCCCTGAACCACAGGAGCCGGCGACGACGGCGATCAGAACCGCTAGTGCTGCCCGGCGGCACCGCCCGGCCATCAGGCCATACCGGCTATCAAGCCGAACCAGCCATCAAGCCGGGCGTCGGCCATCAGGCCGAGCGGAGCCGCTCACGCAGATGTACGGGCACCGGCACCTGGACAAACTCGTCCTCGGGACGGGGCACCTTGGCCGGACGACCCCGACGACGCTTGCTGGTCAGCACCCTGCCGTTGCGGAACAACTGGCCGCCCCACACTCCCCACGGCTCGCGGCGGGCGATAGCGCCTTCCAGGCACTCGGCCATTACCGGGCACTCGGCGCAGATGGCCTTGGCCCGGGAGATGTTCTGGAGCTCGTCGGAGAAGAAGATCTCCCCAAGCGAGGCGTCGATGGTGCGGCACGCAGCGTCCAAGCGCCAGGGTGCGTTCTCAAAGAGGAGCGCTTCCATGTTGTTCTCCTTTCGGGGGTCTTCGGCTAGGTGCTTTCAGATGGTTGGTTGGGTGGTGGTTACAAACTGAAAAGGCCGCCGGATTTTTCCGGCGGCCTCGGTGAGTATTTGATCCTTGTAGGTGTTCTACGTGGATCCTCCCCGAGGCCTGGTGTTGGCAGTCTTCTGACCAAACACGCATGGTGTGTGATGGGTCGTCCAATAGCCGTGGCCAATTCGGGCCATGTCAGCCATCGCTACGCGCGCGGCTCGGCCTGATTGGCCGATGGCGAGATAGCTCCTGGCGAACATGACCACTACTCAACAGTGTATTGAGCGCGATGTCAATTTATTTCCCGATCAATTTGCTCTCAGAACCGACTACTACAGCCCGGGCTTGATTTCGAACGTCGTCAGCCCGTCGGGGGTGATGTCTTGGCGGGCCTCGCCGATCACCTTGAGATGCACCAGGTGGGCGAAGGTTTCGCTGGCGGCCATGTCGCCCCAGGCCCGCTCGCTGAACAGCACCCGCATGAATTCCTCCACGGTGGCGCATCCCAACTGGCTGCTGGCGTGGCGCAGGACGTTCAGGCGCTCGTGGTGGTGGTCGCAGATGTGATCTGCTCGGGCCCCGATGTCGGAGAACGGGTGTCCGTGAGCGGGCAGGGCCACGGTGGCCCCATCCAGAGTCTTCATGCGGTCGAGCGAGTCGAAGAACTCGGCCAGGGAGTCATCGGTGTCGCTGCGCCCAGCGATGTGCGGCGTGATGGTGGGCAGCACGTGGTCGCCGGAGAACACCGCGCCGTGCTCAGGATCGTAGAGGCAGAGATGATCGCCGGTGTGACCCGGGGTGTGCAGCGCCACCCAGTCCCTACGGGCGAAGCGAACCACTTGGCTGTCCACCACCTTCACCGACGGCTTGGGGGTCTGGAACCAGCGAGCGTGGAGGTTGTCCTTGGCTCGGAATCGCTGGATGTACTCCCGACTGGGCGGAGTCCTCTCGGTACCCCATGGGGTGAGCTGGCGGAAGCTCTCCTCGATCCGCTCAAAGATCTCCTCCTCAGAGGCATTGTCCTCGGCGTCGTGGGTTTCTGTGGTCTCTCGGCGGTCCCAGATCGGGCGAAAGCTCTCGTGGGTCAAGATGTCGGCGCCGGCCTCTTCTCGCAGTCGCTCGGCACCGCCGAAGTGGTCGAAGTGGGAGTGGGTGATGATGGCGGTATGTACGTCCCCCACCTTGTAGCCGGCCCGGTCAAGCCGATCGACCAGGGCGTTCCAAGAATCAGGACCGGGCAGTCCGGGGTCGACTACTGAGACGCCCCGCTCGTCTTCCATCATGTAGCAGTTCACATGGCCTAACCCGGGCAGGTTGATTGGCAACATTGTGCGGAGCACACCGGGAACCACCTCAGTGATCTCGGTGGTGGCTTCCTCCTGTTCCTGCTTGCGAGGCCGCTCGGTCATCCACCAGCCTCCGTGGGAATTGCAAAGAACTGTTCGCGGTAGTGGCGGAGCTCATCGAGGCTCTCGCGGATGTCGTCGAGGGCCCGATGGCCCTTGGCCTTCTTGGGCGCCTGCTGAAATGCCTTGGAGTTCCACCGCCGAGCCAGTTCCTTGATGGTGGAGACGTCGATAGAGCGGTAGTGCAAGAAGTGCTCCACCTCGGGAAGCTGGGCAGCCAAGAAGCGGCGATCGACCCCGATGGAGTTGCCGCACAGCGGCACGGTGCGGGGCTTGTCGATGTGCTCTTTGAGGAAGGCCAGGGTCATCTCGCCCGCGGCTTCCAAGCTGAGCGTGGATGCCTTGATCTGATCCAGCAGCCCGCTTTTGGTGTGCATCTCCACTACCACGTCTTGCATTGAGGCCAATGCCTCAGGGGGGGCTGAAACCACCAGGTCAGGGCCTTCCGCCACCAGTTCTAGGTTGTCGTCGGTGATGAGCGTGGCGATCTCCACGATCACGTCAGTGGCCGGGTCTAACCCCGTCATCTCCAAGTCCATCCAAGCCAGCATCTTGAGTTGACCCTAGAGGTTGAGGCCTGAAAAACCTGAGTCGGCGGGTAATCGCTCAGATCGGGAGAAGTGTCGGCTCTGGCCATGTAGTGTCACCGCCGTGTTGGAGATCCCCATTGTCCGCAGCCGCCCTGACCTGCCATTTCCCCGCTACGCCACCGAGGGCGATGCTGGGGCCGACCTCGTGGCCAGCGAAGACGTTGAGCTGGCTCCAGGAGGTGGCCGAGGCCTGGTGCCCACCGGCACGTTCATCGCCATCCCCGAGGGATATGCCGGGTTTGTGCAGCCCCGAAGCGGGTTGGCGCTACGCCATGGGGTCACCTGTTTGAACACGCCGGGGCTGATCGATTCCGGCTATCGAGGCGAGTTGAAGGTGCTGTTGGTGAACACCGACCCGGCCGAGCCGTTCACTGTGCGCCGCGGCGATCGGATCGCCCAGCTTGTGCTGCAAAAGGTGGAGCAGGCCGACTTCGTGGAAGTGGAGGAGCTGCCCCCGTCTTCCCGGGGATCGGGAGGATTCGGCTCTACTGGGGCCTAAGCCGACTTCTGAAGCCAGAGACGGTGCTCGTCGGGGTCGAGCTTCCACGAGTCCACCAGCGATCCGGCGGAAGACTCGAAACGGTCGATTCTGTCGTGGGGGATCGGCTTATCTCCCCGCTGGTCAAGCTGGGCTTCCACGGTCACGATGCCCGCTTTGCTCTGGAAGTCGAATGCCATGGTTCCGTCGGACCGTTCTGGATCGAGCAGCAGCACCACTGCCTCCTTGATGACCCGGCTGAGGTTGGCGATGTCGTCGGAAGAGAATCCCTGGTGGTCGGCCGCGTGGATGGCAGCGATCTCAGCCATGCGGCCGTACCCTTGAGCCGCGGGCACCTCGACTCTCACGCCACCGCTCACGGTCGTCAGTCGGCGGTCTTCGCCGGTTCCATGCTCTGAGAGTACCAACCGAGCAACAAGACATTGAAAAAAGAGTGCGGGGAGCGCGGCATATATCCTGACTCGATGCTTCGAGTCGGCCTGATTGGCTGTGGGGCCATCGGCTCAGTGGTGGCCCGGGAACTGTCGCAAGGGGCGGTGCACGGGGTGGAGTTGGCCGCGGTTCTCGATCCTGTTGTCCACCATCCCCTGGGAGTGGATGATCGGGAATCGCTGCTGTCCCGATCGGATGTGGTGGTGGAAGCCGCTGGCCATTCCGCCCTCCGCGAGCACGGGGTGGCGGTGCGGGAAGCAGGCACCGACCTGCTGGTGGTGAGCATTGGAGCATTGGCCGATGGTGACCTAGAGGCTCGGTTACGACAGGCCGAGGGCGGGCGATTGTTCCTGTGTACCGGGGCCATTGGCGGCTTCGACATCCTGCGAGCAGCCATGCTCTTCGGGCCATTGGAGGAGGTGGCCATCACCAGCACCAAGCCTGCGATGGCCCTCAGTCGCCCGTGGATGGACGAGACGATTCAGGATGCGCTGGCCCAAGGCACCGAGCCGGTGACGGTGTTCGACGGCCCGGCCCGGGAGGCGTGTGCCCTCTTTCCGGAATCGGCCAACGTGACCGCCACCCTGTCGCTAGCCACCGTCGGATTCGACCACGTGCGGGTGCAGATGGTGGGTGATCCGGCGGCCACCCGGGTGCGCCACGTAGTGACCGCCTCAGGAAAGGCGGGCACCTACGAGCTGTCGTTCGAGAATGCCGCCTCTCCCGACAACCCTCGCACCAGCGCGGTCACTGCCTACTCCGTGCTTCGAGCCGTCGGTGACATTCGCCGCCCCTCGGTTTCTTTCCTCTAGAAAAGAAACCCTTGATGGATTTGATGTCTGTATGTAGCTTGACGTTCTAGGAGCCGCGGGCCCGACCCCGGGCCAGCGGAGTGACAGGGGGATGTCATGGTCGAGTTGCCGGACCAATTTGTCTTTAACACCTTTGCCTTTTTGATCTGGGGTGCATTGGTGATGTGGATGTGTGCGGGCTTCACGATGCTGGAGTCCGGCGCGGTCCGCACCAAGAACGCCTCCATGATCTGCCTCAAGAACATCGGCATCTACTCCATTGCGGGCCTGGCGTATTTCATCGTTGGATACAACCTCATGTACGTGGATGTGGGTGATCTCATCGGCACCTTCGACTTCCTCTACGGGCCGTCGGGCGCCGAGAAAGCCTTGCTCAACGGGGATGAGAGCGCGCTAGGCAGCGTGGTGGACAACGGATACGCCGTGATGTCCGACTGGTTCTTCCAGATGGTCTTTGTGGCCACCGCCGCATCCATCGTGTCCGGGGCCATTGCCGAGCGCATCAAGATGTGGTCGTTCTTCGCCTTCACCCTCATCTTGACTGCATTCATCTATCCCATCGTGGGCTCCTGGACCTGGGGAGGCGGTTGGCTGGCCCAAGAGGGCTTCCAGGACTTCGCCGGCTCCACCATTGTCCACGGCACCGGCGGTTGGGCCGCCTTGGCCGGAGTGCTGGTGGTGGGCCCCCGGCTGGGCAAGTTCAAAGCAGACGGCAGCGTGAAATCCACCCCGCCCTCCAACGTGTTGGTGGTGACGCTGGGGGTGTTCATCTTGTGGCTCGGCTGGTTCGGTTTCAACGGCGGCTCCCAGCTTGCCCTGGGCACCCCGGGTGATGCGGTGGCGATGACCATCGTGTTGGTCAACACAAATCTGGCCGCCGCGGCCGGCGTGATTGCCGCCCTGGCCGTCTCCCGTTCGATCTTGGGGAGGATCGACCTCTTCGCCGGCCTCAACGGGGCCATCGCCGGACTGGTTGCCATAACCGCTGGCCCCACCATGGTGGACCACTGGTGGGCGATGATCATCGGCGCCATCGGCGGTCTGCTCTGCACCATCGCCATCAAGGTGCTGGAGATAGTCAAGGTGGACGATGTGGTCGGCGCCATTCCCGCTCACCTGGTTGCTGGCATTTGGGGAACCCTGGCCGTGACCATCGCCGCCGGCGGCCGATTCCACATTCAGCTTCTGGGCATCGTGTCTATCGGGGCGTTTGTTTTCATCGCCTCCTTGGTGGTGTGGAAGCTGCTGGACTTGGTGATGGGCCTGCGGGTGTCGGCTGACGTCGAGCGCATGGGCCAAGACGTGGCCGAGCTCGGCATCGAGGCATACCCGGAGTTTGTGCTGATGCCCGAAGAGTTGGACTAATAGCCCAGCTTCAACGAATCAGGTGCGGTGTACTGGAGGGTTGATCCGGTTCTGACCAATCAAGTGCGTTGTCCTGAAGATTTGATCCGGTTCTGACCAATCAGGTGCAGGGTTCTGCGGGTGCCACGGCGGGGAGTCGGCCAGCCCGCATGGAGGTGACCGAGGTGCCGTCGGTCTCGAAGATCACCCGGTAGTCCACGTCTGGCTCATCCACCGGGACGAATTGGATCGAGTTCCCGCTGCCGTCGGCATAGGGGGTGACCACCAGCCGTTCCCCGAACAGCTCGTGGAGCTGGGCCTCGGTGCTGCCCACGCTGGCGCCCGACCGGGTGGTGATGCTCGGATTGGTCACGTCCACCCGCTCGATGGAGCTGTTGAAGATTGTGACCACCACTCCCGAGGGCCCATTGGCCGGGGCGAGCAGGTAGCAGCGGGGGGTGCCGTCTTCTGGGCCGCCGGCCCACAGGGTGGGGAGCGACTGGGCTGCCTCTTCTGGGGTCATGCCGAAGAACATCGACCCGAGTCCCGCGGTGGTGAGCTTGTCGGAACTGCTGAAGGCGGGATCGCTGAGGTCAACTGGCTCGGGCGCCTCAATCGGCTCTGCGGTCGAGATGGGGATCGGCGTGGGTTCATCGACGGGAGCAGGTGTGGGCTCCTCAACCGATTCGGTTACGGGCTCCTCATCGACGGGTTCCTCAACGGGGCTGTCTTCAACCGGGGCCGGTGTGGACGCTGGTGCTGGTGCTTCTGTGGCGGTGGGCTCGGGGGTGGCATCCTCGCCAGAGTCGTCGTTCCCGCAGGCCGCGAAGAACAGAACCAATATGGCAACCAAAGCAATCGATCGACGCATGGCCTCAGCGTAGTAGGCGGAGCGATAGGTGTCTTGTAGGCCGCCTGGGACTCGAACCCAGCACCTTGAGATTAAAAGTCTCCTGCTCTACCTGATGAGCTAGCGGCCCGCCGTCACTGTATCGCCCAGACCCATTGTTGCGGCCGGTAATATGCCGCCCAGTGGAAGCCTGGGAATCCCTGCTAAGCGACGTGGAAAGCGAGTTGATCGACGTGGAGGCGGTGCTCGCTGATCTCGACGACCTCGACGCATTGCGCCATCGGGTTCACGCCGCCCAGGCCGACGGAAGCATCGACCAGCGTCCCGTGCTCCAGCGCTGCGCAGGGCTGATTCAGAGCTGATCCGGTTACAGCAGATCCGCTACGGGGCCAGCGTCGCCTGGTTGCCTGGGGTGGTTTTGCCTCATCCTCTGGGCTTCAGATCGAGAGCGCTGGTGATTGTCGCAGCGCCTTATGCGGCTTGCCGTCGAGGATACGCGGCGGTTGATCTGCCGACTTCGCCGATTTCGGGCTCGCCCGTTTTCGTGGGGGTCTGGCTTTTGAGGTGTTGGGCGGCGGGGGTGTGTTGGGCTTGGATGCGCCGCGCGTAGTGGGCAGCGGTCTGGGGGGTGTGCCATCGGCCGGCGAGCATGAGTCCGCCCAAGTCGGTGCCTGAGGCGATGAGGTCTTGGGCCATGCCCACCCGCGGGGAGTGGGTGGAGATTCCGGCGGGGTCGATGCCGGCGGCTTTTGCTGCGGCCTTGATGCGCCGACGGGCGGTGCTGGGCGAGAAAGCGAATATGCGGGTGTCGGGATCGGAGCCTGCTGGCCTCAGGCGTTCGAGGGCCTGCGCTGCGTACTCGGAAATGGCAACGGCGGTGCCTTCGCCGGTCTGGTCGGTTTTGGAGCGGCCGATCCATATGGTGGCCAGCCCTTCGCCCTCGGGGCGTTCAAAATCCCCCCAGGTCAGGGCCAACAGCTCTGCGCATCTCAAGGCGGCGTCGTGGGCGACGGCGACCATGGCGATGTCGATGTCGGCGCGCTTTTGAGCTTGTTCGCGGGATTCCAGCCTCCCGCCGGGCTGGTTGCGCCTCGGTGCCGGGGCGGCGCAAGCGACTTGTTGTACGTGCTCCCAGCGCAGCGGGCTGGCCTGGCGGGTGGTGACGCCCCGTTCAGCGGCATCCCGGGCCAGCCCGGCCAGAACGAGCCGCACCCGCAGGTCGCGGGCCGGGTTGGTCCCCCGCTTGCCGCGGAGTTCGTAGGCGACGGCGGCCAAATAGGTACGCAGGGTGGTCGGCTTCTTCCCTTCCATATGGAGGCTGACCAGCCAGCGCAGAATGTCCTCGACGGTCGGGGCTGATACCGGCCGCCCGCTGACGTCCGCCCAGCGGGCCCAGCTGTTCCATCCGGTTTTGTAGGTCTTGCGGGTGTTGGCGGACAGCGCCGCGGTTTCGGCCTGAGCTATCAGCCCATCCACGCAGCAAAAGCTCCGGCCAGCACTGCCGCCTGAGCCGCTATGCGAGCACATGGCCTGGGGGGGGGGGGGTGCTTCATCGCCGGTTTCCTAGCCGAAACCCACAATCCAACTCTAACCAAAACCAAAAAAACCCGCCGAAGCGGAAACGCTCCACGCGGCGGATAAATGCCGTTATTGCTTAGCTCAGGTTGGGAATGCTTGTCAACCCATGCCCGGACGCGAGCCCGCACAGAGATGCTCTCGAATAGGCGACTGTCTGCTTGACCTGCCAAAACCGCTTCGCAACCAGATAGGCGCGCCCGTCAGGAAAGGAGGGATCCTGTCGCAGGGACAGCACCGATCGGCTCGGGGCTGGTATCGGTCCAGCGGTCGCCGTGCCCTCAGATACAAGGGAATCCGATTACCTGCTTTCCGGTCATAGTCCCGCGAATCTCTAGATGGGCGGGGCTTTCAAACCCGTACTCCCAGCGATCCCATCCGGATCGGCAGGGGCTTGGACACGGCGGATAACGGCATTTATCCGCCCGTATCCCCATTGCTGAGGAGAGCCGCCCCATGTCTGCGTTGACAAAGTCCGACCGCTCGAGCGAAACCGCCAAGATTCCCGCTTCCGGGGGGCGGCGGGGTGTCTGGGGGCTCTTTGCTGTTGCCGCTGTTTTCGCTGTTTTGCTGAGCGCTGTTGCCGTGCCTTCTGCCTTGGCGCATCCGCCGGAGGCCAAAACGGTCTGCCCCGACGGGTACACGCTGAGCGCCGATGAGACGGAGTGCTCAAAGACCACTGCCCAAGACCACGGCAAAGCATCGTGCGATGCCGGTTACAACCTTGTTCCCAAGACCAGAGGCGCGGCGGTGTGCGAGAAGAATATTGGCTCTCCGGTGTGTTTGTCGGGTTTCATTCGGGGGAGCGAGTGCATAGGCGAGCTGTCCAACAAGCCGGTGTGTCTGTCGGGCTTTATTCGGGGGAGCGAGTGCATAGGCGAGCTGTCCAACAAGCCGGTGTGTCTGTCGGGCTTTATTCGGGGGAGCGAGTGCATAGGCGAGCTGTCCAACAAGCCGGTGTGTTCGTCGGGTTTCATTCGGGGGAGCGAGTGCATAGGCGAGCTGTCCAACAAGCCGGTGTGTTCGTCGGGGACTCTCCAAGCCGGTGCTTGCGTCACCACCACTACCACCACAGCGTCTTATCGCTGCGGCTCAGGCAGGCTGACGACCGGGGCCTTCGGAATCCCTGTTTGTGAGCACTTCCGGGTGGCCCAGTGCCCGGCGGGGTACTCGGTTTTCTGGGGTGGCTGCGTCAAGGCGAACCCTCCCAGTACGGCCGACAAAATCTGCCCCAGCGGCTACAGCAAAAGGGGCGGCTTCTGCTATCGGTACACAGTCGCCACCCCCTACTGCACGTCGGGAACCCTCAGCGGCCACTCGTGCAAGCGGACCACCAAGGTTGGTGATCCGACGTGTTTGAATGGCTCTCGCCAGGACAGCATTTGTGTGGGCAAGGTTGGTGATGAACCTCCCCGGGTTTTATGCAGGCTGTTTTGTTTGTGTGTCGGCCTGGCGGCCTGGGTTTTGTTGACGATAGTGGTTGGCCTCGTGCTCGGCCGGCGGGATGCGGCCGATGCTGTGGTGCAGGCGGCGGCAGTTGAACCAGTCGACCCATTCCAGGGTGGCGAGCTCGAGGTCGTCGAGGCCGCGCCAGGGGCCTTTGTTGCGGACTAGCTCGGTCTTGTAGAGGCCGATGATCGTTTCGGCCAGGGCGTTGTCGTATGAGTCGCCGCGCGATCCGACGGAGGCGACGATGTCGTTTTCGGCGAGCCGCTCGGTGTAGCGGATGGAAAGGTATTGGGTGCCGCGGTCGGAGTGGTGGACCAGGCCGCCGAGATCGGCGCCGACGCGGTTGCGCTCCCAGATGGCTTGCTCGAGGGCGTGCAGCGCCAAATCTGAGCGCAAAGAGCGCGATGCGTGCCAGCCGACGATGCGCCGGCTGTAGGCGTCGGTGACGAACGACGCGTAGACGAACCCCGACCAGGTCCGCACATAGGTCAAGTCCGCGACCCACAGCCGGTTCGGGGCGGTGGCGCTGAACCGGCGCTCGACGAGGTCCCGGGGCCGCGCCGCGGTGTCGTCGGCGACTGTCGTGCGCCGCGGGCGGCCCCGTACCGCGCCGGCAAGTTCCAGGTCGCGCATGAGCCGCTCGACAGTGCAGCGCGCCACCCGATGGCCCTCGCGGTTGAGCTGCGCCCACACCTTCGGCGCCCCGTAGACCCCGAAGTTCTCGGCGTGGATCCGGGCGATCTCGACCTTGAGCTCATCGTCGCGCCTGGCCCTGGCCGACGGCGCCCGCCGCTTCGCCGACCAATACGTCGACGGGGCGAACTGCAAAGCCCTGCAGATCGGCTCGACCCCGAAACGCTCCCGATGGGCGTCGACGAAGTTCACCATCACCTGCGCGGGCGGTCGAGCTCCGCCGCGAAAAAAGCCGACGCCGATTTCAAGATCTCGTTCGCCCGGCGCAACTCCCAGTTCTCCCGCTCCAGCTCCTTGAGCCGCTCGCGCTCATCGGTCGAAAGACCCGGCCGCCGGCCCTCGTCGACCTCCCAGCGGCGCACCCAGCGGCGCACCGTCTCCGCCGTGGGCCCCAGCTTCTCGGCGACCGACAAAATCGCCTCCCACTGCGAACCGCCCCGACGCTCGGCCTCAAAGACCATACGCACCGCACGCTCGCGGAACTCCACCGGGTACCTCCCCGGCCCCCTTCGCACTGTCATGGCTCCATCCTCCCAAGGAACAGAGCCTGCGCAATACCCGGGGAGGTTCTGAGGTTCCCCCCTTTTCGTGGAGACATGCTCTATAAGGAGGAGCTATGTCCAGACCGCGAAGAGATTATGACCGGGAGTTCCGTGATGGGGCTGTCCGGATCGTCAAGGAGACCGGCCGGCCGGTGGCCCACGTCGCCCGGGAGCTCGGCGTCAACGAGGGCACGCTCGGGAATTGGGTGCGCCGGGACCGAGACGAGCGCTCGGGCGGGCTGAGCGGCGACGAGCGGGCCGAGCTGGCCCGGCTGCGCCGCCGGGTCGCCGAGCTGGAGATGGAGCGTGATGTGCTCAAACGATCCGTGGTCCTTTGGGTCAACGAGGCGACGCGGTGACCGCAGGGTTCATCGCGGCCCAAAGGACCGACCACGGTGTGCCTCACTCTGTGGCTTGCAGAGCGCTGGGCGTGGCGGAATCCACGTTCTACAAGCACCTCGACCGGCCGCTGACCGATCGGCAGCGGCGTCGCCGGGCGCTGGACGCCGAGGTGAAAAAGGCGTTCGACGAATCGGACGGCACCTACGGGTCGCCCAGGGTGCGCGCCCGGCTGCGACGCGATGGCCTGTCGGTGTCGAAGAAGACGGTGGAGGCCTCGATGGCCCGCCAGGGCCTGTGCGCCCGCCCCAAACGCAAAAAGGGCCTCACCAGCCCCGACAGCTCCCATGCGGCCCCCACAGACCTTCTGGGCCGCGACTTCAGCGCGACAGGGGTCAACCAGAAATGGTGCGGCGACTTCAAACAGGTTCCCACCGCCGAGGGCCCGGTGTTCCTCGCGACCGTCGAGGACCTCTACTCCAGGCGCATGGTCGGCTTCGCCACCTCCGACCGGTACCCGACCGCCGAGCTGGCCAAACAGGCCATCAACACCGCGGTCGCCACCAGAGGCGGCAACGTCAAAGGCGTCATCTTCCACTCGGACAAGGGATCGCAATACACCTCAGAAGCCTTCGCCGCCGCCTGCCGGCGGCTCGGCATCTCACGGTCCACCGGAAGAACCGGCAACGCGCTGGACAACGCGCCGGCCGAGTCGTTCTTCTCCACCCTCCAACACGAGCTCATCTCACGCCGAGCCTGGACCACCAGAGCCCGGGCCCGACGAGAAATCACCCTATGGGTCCACACCTGGTACAACCAGCACCGCCTCCACTCCGCAATCGGAATGACCAGCCCCGTAGAATACGAACAGGCCCACAACCCCGACCCTCAAAAACAAACTCTCCACGATTAGGGGGGAAGCTCAGTTCAGTGATCCGACGTGTTTGAATGGCTCTCGCCAGGACAGCATTTGTGTGGGCAAGGTTGGTGATCCGACGTGTTTGAATGGTTCCCGCCAGGACAGCATTTGTGTGGGCAAGGTTGGTGATCCGACGTGTTTGAATGGTTCCCGCCAGGACAGCATTTGTGTGGGCAAGGTTGGTGATCCGACGTGTTTGAATGGTTCCCGCCAGAACAACGCATGCATTGGCCAGAAAACCCCCACCTGCGCCCAAGGCGCGCTGCAAGGCACCCAATGCGTCACTAGAACCACCGACACAACCTCCCCGACGAACACCAACCACCACACCCCCCACGACGAGCCATGCACCCCCGGCCCCGATGAGCACCCGCATTCTCTTTTGGGTACTTCCTACTGCCACGCCGACCACACCTGCGAAGCGGACGAGCTTCTCTACGAGCACGACAAGTGCTGGCCTAAAGCACCGCCGCGATGCGATACCGGCGAGCACCCCCACTCCTACACCATTGAGGCCAACGACATTTCCTATTGCCACCCCGATCACAAAGACAGTGACTGCCCCAAGTTTTTCGAGGTGTATGACCACGACAAATGCCGACCGGTCGGGGCAACACAGGGGGATGTCAGGGATTGCGAGGATGCGTGGTATGGCCGCTCGATGCACCAGCACTACGAAAACGGGGAATGGGGCGACTGCCACGACGCTGACCCGGAGCGGGGCAACTTTTGTCTCAGCGACCTAGAGGGGTTTGAGGATGAGTACGGTTTTGACCAGTGCTTCGATTTGGCACACATCCTCTTCGATAGCGCGCCAAAGCACGCAGCGGGAATAGTGTGCTCTGCTGCCGGCTCAGAACTTGTGGGGATTTTTACGGGTAGATCGGTCCGCAAAAGACTTGCAAAAGAAACCGCCGCGGGCGGTGGAAAAGCTGTTCAATGGTTTGGGAGCCTAACCAGGTTGTACAGAGTCTCAGACGATGCCACCAAAAATTTTGCAAATGCTGTTGGGGAGATCGCCCAGGGAACAGCCACTTTCGGCGTGAGTTCCTATTGCGATTACGTTCTCTTCCCAGAATCCGAACCCGAACCTGTCGTCTGTTTCGCATACGACCATTCCGGTGGTGGTTGCGATGGCAACATCGAAGTCGTGTACATCGAATTTTTGGAGTCTGCTAACTGCACGCCCAGCAGCGGCGAGCACGATCACACCCTTGTCAACGGCCGGGTCATCTGCCACGCCGACCACACCTGCCCCGACGGCCAGCACCTCTGGGGCCACGATTACTGCCACGCCGGGGAACACACATGCCCCGACGGCAAAATACCGACATCGCGCACGCCCCACGGCCACGTCTCGGGCTGCAAACCCGCCCCCGCCCCCGCGGCTCCGGCTGCGGCCTCGGGCTTGTCGCTGAGCGCGGGTGACGGGCAGATCGCGGTCTCGTGGACCGCTTCGGCCACAGCCCCCGCGGCCGGTTTCGGGTATTGGGTGGAGTGGAAGCTCCCGACTCAGACGTGGGACCAGGCCGCCGCCCAGTTCGAGGATTTGCAGCACGGCTCGGATTTGGCGACCTTCTACACGATCACCGGGCTGGCCAACGGTTTGGCTTATGACGTGCGGGTGGCGGCGTTCAACGACCACGGTTTCTCGAAGTCGATCACCGACCAGGCGACCCCGGCCAAGCCCGCTCCGGCTGCGGCGTCGGGGTTGTCCCTGAGCCCCGGCGACGGGGAGATAGCGGTTTCTTGGACGGCCTCGGCCACCGCTCCCGCCGCCGGGTTCGGGTATCGGGTGCAGTGGAAGCTCACAACTCAGGCGTGGGGTGACGCCGCTGTGGGGTCTGTGGATTTGGACCACGGCTCGGACCTTGCCACATCGCACACGCTCACCGGGCTTTCCAACGGCTCGGCCTACGACGTGCGGGTGGCGGCGTTCAACGCTGATGGCGTCTCGGCGTGGATCAGCGGCCAGGCCACCCCCGCGGCTCCGGCCTATAAGGCCCCGGCGAGCTTGGTCGCCACGGTGAGGGGGTATGCGGCTGAGACCCAGCACGGCCAGGACCACGTCGACCGTTGGAACGGCGCTTTGGAGGGGTTGTGCGTTGAGGACTTCCCCGGCGTGTCCGCGATGACCTCGGCTCAGGCCCAGGGCCACGCCGACGCCTACTCGAGCTCGCGTTGGAGCCCGGTGGTTGCCGAGCTGAAAAAGGCCGAGGCCGCCAACTGCACAATCGCCGCCAAGCCCGAGCCGAAGGCGTCGGCTCCCGATCCGGCGTCGGGCCTGTCGGTTACAGCGGGCGATAAGCAGATCGCGGTTTCGTGGTCGGCGTCGGCCACCGCGCCCGCGGCGGGTTTCGGGTATCGGGTGCAGTGGAAGCTTGTGACTCAGGCGTGGGGTGACGCCGCTGTGGGGTCCGAGGATTTGGACCACGGCTCGGATTTGGCGACATCGCACACGATCACCGGGCTTTCCAACGGCTCGGCCTACGACGTGCGGGTGGCGGCGTTCAACGCTGATGGCGTCTCGGCGTGGGTCACCGGCCAGACCACCCCCGCAGCCCCGGCGGCGTCGGCTCCCGATCCGGCGTCGGGCCTGTCGGTTACAGCGGGCGATAAGCAGATCGCGGTCTCGTGGTCGGCGTCGGCCACCGCGCCCGCGGCGGGTTTCGGGTATCGGGTGCAGTGGAAGCTTGTGACTCAGGCGTGGGGTGACGCCGCTGTGGGGTCCGAGGATTTGGACCACGGCTCGGATTTGGCCACATCGCACACGATCACCGGGCTTTCCAACGGCTCGGCCTACGACGTGCGGGTGGCGGCGTTCAACGCTGATGGCGTCTCCGATTGGATCACCGGCCAGACCACCCCAACAGCCCCCAAGCCCGAGGCCAAGCCCTCTTTGGCGTTCGACTCTGTGTCGTGCGAGTCGTCGGGCTCGGGCTGGGTCATCACGGTCACTTGGAGCAAGACCCCCGAAACCCTCAAACCCGACATCTGGGCGAACGAGGCCAAAAACCGCGGCCACCGCGGATTCCAAAAAGCGGTCGCGGGCACCTCGACGACCTTCGACGTGCCGAACGCCGGTTGGTACCAAGTCGGAATGCAGGCCAAGATCGCCGGAAACAAAAAAGTAGGCGACAACGAAGCCGTGCGCTGCCGATAGAACCGCACCCCCGCAAAACCCGAAACCGCCGGGGCGCTGTGGGGCCGCTGGGGCCGCCCTGGGCGCTCTCTCGGCCCGCTGGGGCCGCCCTGGGCGCTCTCTCGGGCGCTGTGGGCCCGCTGGGGCCGCCCTGGGCGCTCTCTCGGGCGCTGTGGCCCGCTGGGGCCGCCCTGGGCGCTCTCTCGGGCGCTGTGGCCCGCCGGGCGGTGAGGCGGCCCGATTGCAGGTGTATGGTGGGGGGCAATGAGCGTTCAAAACCCCCCACCACACCCCCACGACGACACCCCCTCGAAGCCACCACGGGGGGCCGCTCGGGCATACCTGGAGAGGGAGCGGCAACGCACAGAGGCCGCCACCATCGCCGCCGCCCGCTCCCGAGCCGCCGCCCGCTCCCGAGCCGCCGCCCGCTCCCGAGCCGCCGCCGACAAGAGAGCCAAGAAAACCGCGGAAAAACAGCTCTTGACACCCTTTTGGCTATTCGCAGCGGTGATTCTCGCTCAAAACCTTGTTCTGGCAAGGTTCATTGGCAGGTGGCCAGCGCTGCTTGTTGGCCTGTTTGTCTTTCTTGTCGTTTTTCCATATGTGCGGCGGGCCTACAGGGTCTACCGGCGGCGACACGACAACCATGAGGGGATCGAATGATGGCCGTTTCTGTTTATGTGCGCTTGGCGGTTGGTGTGGAAACGAGTCAAGTCTCGCCGGGGCTGCCCCAAGGCTCAGCGGCCAAGCCTGCCTCCTTCCAACACACGCTAGCGCCGCGAGGGTTCGTAGCCCCCTAGCCGGTTTGGTGGCCGTTCCTCACTAGACGTGTCAGGGGCGCTGTAGGCCCGCTGTGGCCGCCCTGGGCGCTCTCTCGGGCGCTGTGGCCCGCCGGGCGGTGAGGCGGCCCGATTGCAGGTGTATGGTGGGGGGCAATGAGCGTTCAAAACCCCCCACCACACCCCCACGACGATACCGCTTCGGATGCCCCGCGAATCAGCCGGCGCACCACCGTTGTCTTAGGCTCGCTCGGGGGGCTTGCTTTTACATTGCCAATCAGCCGGCGCACCACCAACATTGTCGTGGTCTTGTTCCTTGGCGTACTGCCGGCTACCGGGGTCTCTCTCTTCATCTATCTGTTCGCCCCGTGGTTCGCGGGCCTGCTGAACATCCACCCCGCCATCGTGATAGTGCCGTTCGGGGCCGCTGGCGTCTTGGTGCTTGTGTGTTCACCGATCATTAGACGTGTCAGGGCGCGCTCAGCACCGGCTGGCTGAGCTGCCCCGGTTGTTTTTGGTCTAGCCGCTGGTGCGGCGCTGTGGGCGCTCTCTCGGGCTCTGTGGTGGTCCTGGGCGCTGTGGGCGTCGTGGCGGCCCCAGGTTCGTGCCCGATGCTTAACAGCGCCGATCCAGAGCGTTTGCAAGCGGGATCGCCACTGCCGCTATGCCTATTGCTACCAGCGGAAGCGCAGGAAAAAGCGGCAGATCGAGCAGATCGCGCGAAAAGAGCACTCCCCCACAAGCAAGGGTAGGTATTGCCGCTTTTCCCCACCAGACACGTTGGCGTCGTGGCCGCTGGGGGTTGCTGGCCTTGGCGGTCTCTGAAGCATGAGTAGAAGTCATGCCACCAAGGTAGCCGCTCCTGGGGAGCGCTCAACATTGGTGTGGCGGCGGCCACTTGACTTCTACTCATGCGGCCGCCGCCACACTAGCTTCCGATCCTACGCCATGCGCTTGGCGGTCAGCATGGCGGATGTGGCCGAGTGCGAGACGTACGCGGCTAAATTCTAGGGTTATGAAGTTGAACATCTGGCGGAACCACAGGAAATTGCCCTGGTATGACTATCTGTTCATTGTTGTCTCTGTAGTGATATTCGACTTTCTCCGCGGCTGGTTGTCCGGTGCTGGCCTATCCCCCCTAATCGTGATCTTCGGAACTCTTGTCGTCTGTTTGGCGGCGGGCTACTTGGCTTCGCGTGTTGGGAGATTGTTGAGCCATCGCTTCCCCGCTCTCAAAAGCGAGCACGTTGGTTACTTCGACCGCTGATGGGCCGCTGAACCCGGCCCAGGAGGTAGCCGCCGCTGTCGCAAAATGCGAAGAGCTAGCGGCTGTTGCCGACGAGCTGCGGGAGGCTCTAGCCGACTTGGTGGCGGCTGTGGGCTACCACCCCGCCGCCGCGCACACCGGGCTGGCCGTCGGCACCCTCCAGCTCTGGGTAACCAGAGTGCCACCCTCGAAAACGCTCGACGCCGCCCGCCAGCGCTGCAACTCCTAGCCCGCCTAACCGCGATATAGCATCGCTGGGCTATAGTGGGCGGTGGAGCTGGGGGGACTCGAACCCCCACGGAGTCAGCTTTGGAGGCCGTCCGTGCGCCATGCCAGCCCCACCAATGGAGATCCTACCGATCTCTTTGGAACAGCGTCGGATCGTATGATTCGGCGCTGTTCTACTTATAAAGCACTGAAACATACTGAAAGCCGCTATTTCCAAGGGTCTCGGAGGAAAGCCTCGAACTGGGTGGCGAGGTCGTCGCCGGTGGGGAGTCTGGGCATCCACTACCAGAGCTTGCCGTCGCCGACATGCTGGGGGTTCGCGCATTACAGCAAGCGGCTACCCTTACGGTCTGGTTTCCGCCCAAACTACGGAGACTGACAAGCCCCCTCTAGGGGGTGGACTCGCTCGCCGGGAACCATCCGGCCATCGGTTATCGTCACCCACCGGCCGCTCATGTTGGCGACCCGGTCGGGCGGGCAGCCCAAGTGGTGTTCCAGGGTGTGGATCACCCCGCCGTGGGTGACCACCAGCGCAGACTGGTGGCCGACGAGGCTGGCCAATCGGTGGAGGCCGGCCAACACTCGGGCCAATAGGGCGTCGTCTTGCTCCCAGCCCGGTGGGCGGCGGCCGTCTTCTAGGAATCCGGGGTACCGCTCCTCGATCTGCGCCCGGGTCAATCCGGAGAACTCCCTCACATCCCGCTCGATCAGCTCGGGAACCGGGATCGGCGGGTCGCAGCCCAGCGCTTCGGCAATGATCTCTGCGCTCACCCGGGATCGTTGGAGGGTGGACGTGGCCACCACGTCAACCGGCTCGAGCCGGGCCGCGGCTTCGGCCGCCTGCCGGCGTCCCAACTCCGATAACGGGGGGTCGGCCTGACCTTGCCAGCGCCGAGCCGCGTTCCATTCCGACTGCCCGTGTCGGATCAGAAGGAGACGAGCCATGGCTGTCACGGTAATGGGCGGGGCCTTTCAGACTGCGGCAGTGGCAGAGTATTCCCGTACAATTCTGCCCATGGCCACGCTGCGCCTGTTCGCACACGTCAGGGAGGCGGCGGGCACCGGTCGAGACGAAGTCCCCGGCGCCACTGTCGACCAAGTACTGGCCACTGCGGTGGATCGCTATGGCGCGGCCTTTGCCGAACAGCTTCAGATTTGCCGGGTGTGGCTGAACGGCGAGCCGGTTACCGGATCTGAGCCGGTCGCCGACGGCGACGAGGTGGCTGTGCTGCCCCCAGTGTCCGGGGGGTAGCCTCAATTGGCCATGCCAGTTCTTTGTTCGCGGGGCAACCTCGTCATGATTCGGGGATTGGGGTCATGACCCAGAACGTGGCGATCTTGTCTCTGCACACGTCGCCGCTAACCCAGCCCGGCGTGGGCGACAGCGGCGGCATGAACGTGTATGTGCGGGAGATGGCCGCGGCCTTGGCCCACTCGGGCAGCGAGTGCCGGGTGTATGTGCGGCGAGCCCAGGAAGGGCTGCCCGATGAGGTGGACATCGAACCGGGCGTGACTGTGGTCCACATCAAAGCTGGGCCCGTCGAATTGAACAAGGAAGACCTCTCCGGGGTGGTGGAAGAGTTCGCTGATGGTGTGCTGGCTGATTTCCGGCGACACCGGCGCCCCGATGTGATTCACGCCAATTACTGGCTTTCGGGGGTGGCCGGTCACCGGGTCAAGCACGCGGTGGAAGTACCGCTGGCCGTGACCTTCCACACGCTGGCCCGGGTAAAGGCGGCCACTGGCGATCCCGAGTCGGAGCTCCGGGCCCAGGCCGAGACCGAGGTGATCGGCTGTGCCGATGCGGTGATCGCCTCCTGTGAGCCAGAAGCCCAGCAACTTCGAGAGTTCTACGACGCCCCGCCCGAACGGATTGAGCTAGCCGCGCCGGGAGTGGAGCACGCGCTGTTCTCCCCCGGGGATCGCGATGGCGCCCGCACCGCCCTCGGATTGGGCCAAGGTCCGGTGTTGCTCTTTGTCGGCCGGATCCAGCCGCTGAAACGGCCTCTGGTTGCGGTGGAAACACTGGCGTGTCTGGGTCGCGAGGATGCCCGCCTGCTTGTGGTTGGAGGGCCCAGCGGCACCGAGGGTAAGACCGAGTATCGGCGCCTCCAAGACTGCATACACGCCTTGGGCCTTGAGGACCAGGTGACGCTGGTTCCCCCCCGTCCCCACCACTGGCTGTCCACTTACTACCGGGCCGCCGATGTTGTTCTGGTTCCCAGCCGCAGCGAGTCGTTCGGACTGGTGGCCCTGGAGGCGGCGGCCAGCGGCACCCCGGTGGTGGCCGCTCCCGTGGGCGGGCTGCGCTCGATAGTGGACCACGGCCGAACCGGATTCCTGGTAGACGATGCCACCGCCGAGGCATTTGCTGCTCAGACGGCCGCCCTCATCGACAACCCGCTGCTGGCCGCCGAGACGGCCATGAATGCAGCCGAGCGGGCCCGTTCGTATTCGTGGGCGGCCATGGCCCGCTCTTTGCGAGCCACATATCGAAGGGTCCAGTCCCGAGTGCCTGTCTATTGCACATGACGCCGCCGATGGCCTGTAACCCTGTCTATTGCACATGATTCTGCGGCCCGAGGAGCTGGCCGCTTTGGAGTCGGACATCGATGCCTGGCTGGACGACCAACTTCACACCAATCCCACCGTGTTGACCGTGGACCGGGGCGAGCCCGGCCAGCGACGTTGGTACGTGCGAATGGTGGGGGAGGAGAAGACGGTGTCCACCGTGTGGTTCACTCTCGGCCAGCGCCAGTTGCACTGCGAATGCCACTTCATGCCCGCACCCGAGGAGAACGAGGGCCGGCTGTATGAGTATCTGTTGCGCCGCAACCGCGAGCTGGCCGGTTTGCGCTTCGCCATCGGGATCGAAGATGCCGTGTTCCTGGTGACCGAGCTGCCAGCCCATACGGTGACCGAAGCGGAGATCGACCGGCTCTTGGGGTCGTTCTACGCCTATTCCGAGCGGTGGTTTCGGACCTGTATGCGGATCGGCTACCAGACTCGGTTCAAAGATTAGCACTTTTTAATAATTTTTAGTTGTTTTCAATGTAAATTGGATGTAAGTTCCTTGGGTAGTGCTCTTGGTCGGTGGGAGTGATCGGGGAAGTCATCCCACCGGCCAGAGTTTTTTGCCGGATGAGACCGGCTCTGGGGTGCTATAGCAGTGAGGTGGCAATTCGACTGCAACTCATCGGCGGAGGCCGCATGGGCGAGGCCTTGCTCGGCGGCTTGCTGGCCGGCGGATGGGCTCAGCCGGACGAGCTGGCCGTAGTAGAGAAGATCTCCGATCGGCGAGAAGAATTGGCCGAACGCTTCAGCGGCGTGACGGTGGCCGACCATCCGCTCCAACAGGCTGATGCCGTTCTCGCCGTCAAGCCCGACGATGCCGCCTCGGCCGGAAGCAACCTCAAGTCGGCGGGGGTCGGCCGGGTCCTGAGCATTGCAGCCGGTGTGACCACTGGGGCCCTCGAGGCAGTTCTCGGCCCCGGCGCCCGGGTTATCCGGGCCATGCCCAACACCCCCGCGCTGGTAGGCGAGGGCGCAGCGGCCATTGCCGCGGGCCGTCATGCCACCGAGGGGGATCTGGAATGGGCCACCGGTGTGCTGGAAGCGGTGGGCACGGTGGTGGTGTGCGATGAGTCGATGCTCGACGCGGTCACCGGGCTCTCCGGTTCGGGACCTGCCTACCTGTTCTGGATGGCGGAGAACTTGATGGCCGCCGGACAAGAGGTGGGCCTTTCCCCGGACATGGCCGATGCCCTCACCCGCCAGACCCTCTTGGGGGCGGCTCGGCTGCTGGCTGAGTCAGGCGAGCTGCCCGCCGACCTGCGGGCCGCGGTGACCTCTCCGGGGGGCACCACCGCCGCGGGTATCGCCGAGCTGGAAGCCCGAGGGGCGGCGTCGGCATTCATCGCTGCGGTGGTGGCCGCCACCCAGCGCAGCCGCGAGCTGGGTGGTACCTGAGGAATCAAACGGCAGGTTAATCAGGCATAGGTGTGGTAACCGGCCATAGCGGGGGGTGCCACTTGAGGAGGCAAACGGCAGGTTAATCAGGCATTTCTTGTTGTTGTCCATGCGGGGTGGCACACCACTAGCAGTGCCGCGTAAGGTGAGCGGCGCACAGCGGAGTCAGGGGTGTGATGGCATGGCTAAGCCAGATGGGCGGGAAAAACTCATGACCGTGGCAGAGGTTGCTGCCCTCATGAGAGTGTCAACGATGACGGTCTACCGGCTGATAAAGGCCCGAGACCTTCCCGCGGTGAGGATCGGCAAGTCGTATCGATTGCGAGAGGGCGACGTAGACCGATACTTGGCCAGTCGCTACACCCAGGCAGGCTGACACTGCCACTCCCCCTTGGCCCCCACAAGGTATTGGCCAAGCAATGACGCTGCGGTACGACACCATCTCGTTCCTGTCCGATTACGGGCTGAGCGATGAGTTTGTGGGAGTGGTCAAGTCGGTCATCCGCTCCATCGCCCCCGAGGTGGCGGTGGTGGACATCACCCACGACATCGCCCCCCACGATGTGCGGGGCGGAGGTTTGGCTCTGGCCCGCAGCGCCCAGTACTTGGTGCCCGGCGTTGTGCTGGCGGTGGTCGATCCCGGTGTGGGCGGCAGCCGCCGAGCGGTAGCGGTGGAGGTGGGCGACGGCGCTTCGGTGCTGGTCGGTCCCGACAACGGCCTGCTGGCCCCGGCGGTGGCCATGGTGGGCGGCGCCTCCCGAGCGGTGGAGCTCACTGCCGAGCACTATCACCTTGCTTCGGCCGGGCCGACGTTCGCGGGCCGCGACGTGTTCGCCCCTGCCGCGGCCCACCTGTGCTTGGGCACCGGCCTCGAAGACCTGGGGACGCCGGTCCCGGTGGACTCCCTGACCCCCGGCATGGTGCCGGTGAGCCGGGCCGACGGCAAGACGATCCATGCCGAGGTGTTGTGGATCGACCGGTTTGGCAACTTGCAGCTCAACCTGGATCCCGCCGAGATGGCGCCAATGGGCGATGGGCTCCGGCTCACCGCTAGCGACATCGGCCGCACCGCCCGGCGAGTCAATAGCTTCAGCGATCTCGGCAGTGGCGAATTGGGGGTGCTGGTAGACTCGTACGGCTTGGTGGCTGTCGCCGTCAACCGGGGATCAGCGGCTCTGGAGTTGAGCTGTGTGGAGGGAGACTCCATCACCGTTGAGCCCGGTGGACCCGCTCCGGCCACTCCGGTGGAACTGCAACCCAAACGATCAGATGAACTGACATGAGACCCGGAACAACCATCGCCATCGCCATCTTGTTGCTGGCCATCCTTGTCGCCGCGGCTATCCAGTTGTTCGTGCTTGCTCGGTAATCGGCTATGCCCGTCGATGAGATCCTCTACCCGGTGAACCTTCGGGTTCGCGGCCATCGCTGCCTGGTGGTGGGAGGAGGACAGGTGGCATTGAACAAGGTAGATGGACTGCTGGAAGCCGGGGCCGTTGTGGACGTGATCGCCCCGGAAGTAGTTCCGGAGTTAGACGACCGTCCCGGTGTCACCGTCCATCGCCGTTCCTATCGCCCGGGCGATGTCGAGGGCTACCGGCTGGCGGTGGCGGCCACCGGTCGGGCCGAGGTCAATGCCCAGGTCTACCGCGACGGCGAGGCCGCCGGAGTATGGGTGAACAGCGCCGATGATCCCGCGCATTGCTCGTTCACCTTGCCCAGCAGATTGCGTCGAGGACCGCTGCTGGTGACTTGTTCCACGGGGGGGCACAGTCCGGCGTTGTCGCGCTGGCTTCGCCTACGCCTGCAAGACGAGATCGGCCCAGAATACGAGACCCTGTTATGCCTGCTCAGCGAGGCGCGAGAGAGGATTCAGGCGACGGGGATGCACACCGAGGGCCTGGCTTGGCAAGATGTTATGGATTCGGGGATGCTGGAGTTGATCCGCTCCGGCGAAACCGGACAAGCGCAAGCAAAGATCGACCACTTGGTCGAGAACACCCTGATGTAGGCGAAACCGGTAGGCACACCCAATGTACGACTGCATAACTAGTAGTCCCCGGTAGACACGGAAGCTGGCAATAAGTGTCTGTACTGGCGATAGGCCTCAACCACCGATCGGCACCGCTCGGCCTTCTCGAGCGGATGACCATCGATGAGTCTTCCCTGCCCAAGGCGCTGGCCGACCTGATCGGTCGGGAGCATGTTTCCGAGGCGGTCGTGCTGTCCACTTGTAATCGCATCGAGGTCTACGTCTTTGCCGAGACCTTCCACGGGGCGTTTCAGAATGTGCGGGATTTCCTCTCCGAGAGCGCCCACGTGGCCCCTGAGCAGTTCAGCGATGCGCTCTATGCCCACTATGAGGCCGACGCCGTGTCGCACCTTTTCTCGGTGGCGTGCGGCCTGGACTCAGCCGTGCTCGGTGAGAACGAGATCCAAGGGCAGGTCAAGAGCGCATGGGAGACCGCTCGGTTGGAGGGCACTTGCGGCTCGTCGTTGAACAACCTTTTCCGCCACGCCACAGAAGTGGGCAAGCGGGCCCGTACTGAGACCGGCATATCCCGTCATATCACCTCGGTTTCCCAGGCGGCGGTGGCCTTGGCCACCGAGCGGCTGGGCGGTTTGGCTGGCCGTCGTCTGATGGTGCTGGGTGCCGGAGACATGGGTGAAGGCATGGCTGCCAGCCTGGCCAAGAGCGAGGCGGCCGAAGTCGTGGTGGCCAATCGCACCACCGGTCGGGCCGAGGAATTGGCGCAGCGGATCGGAGGCCGAGCAGTGGGCCTTCACGAGATGTCCGCCGAATTGGCGGTAGTGGACGTATTGCTCACATCCACCGGTGCGTCGTCGATGATTCTGGAGCATTGCGACGTGGCCGAGATCATGGCCGAGCGGGCCAACCGCCCGCTTTTGATCGTGGACGTCGCGGTGCCCCGCGATGTGGATCCCGCGGCGGGCGATCTGGACGGGGTGACCCTGCTGGACATGGACGATCTGAGGGCCTTCGCTGATAGGGGACTGCGAGAGCGCCGCGCCGAGTTGGACCGGGTGCGGGGCATCATCGACGACGAGCTGAACCGCTATCTGGACCACAGCTCGGCCCGCGAGGCGGCCCCCTTGATCGCCGCTTTCCGGACTCGGGCCGAGATTCTGCGCAAGGAGGAGCTGGACCGCCATTCGGGTGGGCTGTCCGCGGCCGAGCGGGAAGCGGTGGAAGCGGCCACTCGGGGTCTGGTGGGCAAGCTTCTGCACGAGCCTACGGTGAGGCTGAAGGACGCGGCCGGATCGCCGCGGGGTGACCGTCTGGCCGAAGCACTCCGGGACCTGTTCGATCTCTAGTCCCATGCTGCGGGCCGCCACCCGAGGCAGCGCCTTGGCCCGCTGGCAGACTGCTCACATTGCCAACCTGCTGAGCCGCGCCGCCGACGTCGAGCCGCTTCTGGTGACCACCGCGGGCGACCGCCAAGCCGAAACGCCGATCTCGGCCATCGGCGGCAAGGGGATGTTCGTCAAGGAGGTGCAAGCCGCCGTGCTCGACGGCCGGGCCGATTTCGCGGTGCACTCGGCCAAGGACCTCCCTGCCGCCACCCCCGACGGCCTGATGATTGCGGCCGTGCCCCGCCGGGCCGACCCCCGAGACGTGCTGGTGGGCTGTCGATTGTCGGATCTGCCCGAGGGAGGACTTGTGGCCACGGGTTCAGCCCGCCGCCGGGTCCAGCTTCGGGAGCTACGCCCCGATCTGCGGTTTGCCGAGCTGCGGGGCAACATCGGCACCCGTCTGGCCAAGGCCGCCGACTTCGACGCGGTGGTGATGGCCAAGGCCGCTTTGGACCGCTTGGGTGAGCATCCGCCGGTGGTGGATGTGTTGGCCTGCGAGGCCATGGTGCCTCAAGTGGGCCAAGGGGCCCTGGCGGTGGAATGCCGAGCCGATGATCGGCGGGCGTGCGAGTTGCTGGCTGCCATCCAAGACCCGGTGGCCCGCCGGGAGGTGGATGCCGAGCGGGCGTTCCTAGCTGCTCTGGGCGGCGATTGCACGCTGCCAGCCGGTGCCCACGCCCATGTGGATGGCACCACCCTGGCCATGCGGGCCGTGCTGGCCGACGGCCTCGACGGCCGGTGCCATACCGCGGTGGGCGAAGGCGACGATGGGGAGGCCCTGGGACGGGAGTTGGCCCGCCAGCTGCTGGATACGGTGGCCTGGTGACTGGCCATTTCAAGCCGGATTGGATGGCCCGATGACCGTTTATCTGGTCGGTGCCGGGCCGGGCGATCCTGCTCTTTTGACTTTGAGGGGGGCTGAAGTTCTGGCCGGTGCCGATGTGGTGGTGTACGACCGGCTGTCGGTGGCCTCGTTGCTCGACTTGGCTCCGGCCCATGCCGAGCGCATATCGGTGGGCAAGCAGCCCGGCGGACCTCGCACCTCCCAAGAGGACATCAACGCCTTGCTGGTGGCTCGGGGTCGGGCCGGCCAGCAGGTGGTGCGCCTCAAGGGCGGCGACCCCTTCGTGTTCGCCCGGGGCGGTGAGGAGGCCGCCGCGCTGGCCGCGGCCGGAATCGCCTTCGAGGTTGTTCCCGGCATCACCTCCGCTGTGGCGGTTCCCGCCTACGCCGGGATCCCTGTGACGATGCGCTATTCCTCCACCTCGTTCACCGTGGTCACTGGCCACGAAGATCCGGCCAAAGGGGAGGCATCCGTCAACTGGGAGGCAGTGGCCGCGCTGGGCGGCACGGTGGTGGTGCTCATGGGCGCGGCCCGCTGCCGCGCCATTTGCGAACGGATCATCGCCGGAGGCATGGCCCCCGACACCCCGGCGGCCGCAGTGCAGTGGGGCACCCGCCCCAACCAGCGCACACTGCGGGCCACCCTGGCCACCCTGGCCGACTTGGATCCCCAACCGCCGGCCACCATCGTGATCGGCGAGGTGGCCGCCGCCGATCTGGCCTGGTTTGAGAACCGGCCCCTGTTCGGCCGTTGCATCGTGGTAACCCGGGCCCAGCCTCAGGCCACGGCCCTGGCCGCCAAGCTTCGCCAGCGGGGAGCAGAGGCCATCGAGATGCCGGCTATAGCCTTTGAGCCTCCCGAGGACCTCGACCGCCTGGTCCAGGCCGCGGCCCAGGTGGGCCGCTACGACTGGGTGGTGTTCACCTCGCCCACCGGGGTGGCCCGGTTCTTCGAGCAATTGCGCGATGCCCGCAGCCTCGGAGGGGTTCAAGTGGCCGCCATCGGACCGGGCACCGCCGCGGCACTGGCCGAACGCAGCGTTGTGGCCGACTTGGTGCCCGAGCAGTACGTGGCCGAGGCCCTGCTGGAAGCTCTGTCTCAAGGGATTGGGCCCGACGGCCCCGGTCGAGCGCTCATCCCCCGGGCCGAGACCGCCCGCGATGTGCTGCCCGACGGTCTGGCCGCCGCGGGCTGGGAGGTGGACGTGGTTCCTGCCTACCGAACGGTGGCGCCGGTCCCTGATCCCGACGCGGCAGCCTTGCTGGACAACGCTGAGGTCATCACTTTCACGTCGTCGTCCACCGTGACCAACTTCGTGGATACCTTCGGCGCCGACGCGGTGCCCGCGGTGGTGGCCACCATCGGCCCTATCACCTCCGCCACCGCCCGCAATCTTGGCCTGGAGGTAGCCGTCGAGGCTTCCGAGCACACCATCGACGGCCTGATCGCCGCCCTCGAAGCCTTCTTCGCAAGCTGAATTCTCCTCAGCTTCCCGCTGCCGGATTGGAAGAACCCAAACTCTAGGATCGCAGGCATGGTCACCAACCAGGGGTTGTTCGAGCGGGCGCGGCGGGTGATCCCCGGCGGGGTCAACTCGCCGGTGCGCTCGTTTCGGTCGGTGGGGGGCACCCCGTACTTCGTGGCCCGGGCCGAGGGGCCCTATGTGTGGGACGTAGAGGGGCGCCGCTACATCGACTACGTGCAGAGCTACGGCCCCGGCATCTTGGGCCACGCCCATCCGGCGGTGACCGAGGCGGTGGCCAAAGCCGCTGCCGACGGAACCAGCTATGGGGCGCCCACCGAACGCGAGGTGCTGCTGGCCGAGCTGCTGTGCGACCGGGTACCGGCAATGGACTGGACCCGGCTCACCTCCAGCGGCACTGAGGCGGCCATGGCCGCCATCCGGCTGGCCCGGGGAGCCACCGGCCGCACCAAGATCATCAAGTTTGCCGGCTGCTACCACGGCCACAGCGACGGACTGCTGGCCGCGGGGGGCAGCGGCGTGGCCAACCAAGGCCTCGCCGACTCGGCTGGCGTCACCCCCGGAGCGGTGGCCGACACCGTGGTGGCCCTCTACAACCAGGTTCCCGTTGTGGACCGCGATGTGGCCGCAGTGGTGGTGGAGCCGGTGGCGGCCAACATGGGAGTGGTGGCCCCGGTCCCCGGATTTCTGGAGGGGTTGCGAGCCGCGTGCGACGAGGCCGGCGCCCTATTGGTGTTCGACGAGGTCATCACCGGCTTCCGCCTGGCCCCCGGCGGCGCCACCGAGTGGTTCGGGGTGACTCCAGACCTGTGGTGCTTCGGCAAGGTGGTAGGCGGCGGATTGCCCATCGGCGTGTTCGGCGGGCGAGCCGATCTGATGGAGCACCTGGCCCCGCTGGGCGGCGTGTACCAGGCCGGAACTCTGTCGGGAAACCCGTTGGCCACCGCGGCCGGGTTGGCCACCTTGGAACAGCTCACCCCCGACGCCTACCGCACCCTCACCGACACCGCGGCCCGACTGGCCGACGGCATGACCACAGCCGCCAACGCGGCGGGCGTGGCCTGCACCGTGCCCCGGGTGGGGTCACTGCTCGGAGTGTTTTTCTGCGTCGACGCGCCAACTGATTTCGACCAGGCCAAGGCCGCCGCCGATAACGGCGTCTATCCCCGGGTGTTCCACGCCCTCCTCGAAGCGGGCGTGGCCTTCGCCCCCGGCCCCTACGAAGCTCTGTTCCCGAGCCTGGCCCACGCCGACGACGACATCGATGAGACCGTGGAGGCCTTCTCGGCGGCTTTGTAGATGTACTCGGCTGGGCCGGGGTTGTCGGGGTCCATGAGATTGGCCATGATCCGCAGGGCCCACTCCATGGCCGGGCGAGATTGCATGCCGATCCGGGTCAGCTGCCGCAGCAGCGCCGGCTTGCCGATCAGCCGGGCGAATATGCGGGCGACGCGGAAGTACGCCCCGTAGTTCTCCTCCAGCAGCTTCGGGTACCGCCAGATCACCTCGCCGTCGCCGGTGGCGATGGCCTCGGCCACCAAGTCGGCGGCCATCTTCCCGGTTTCGTAGGCGTAGTCGATGCCCTCGCCGTTGAAGGGGTTCACCGATCCGGCCGCGTCTCCCACCACCAGATACCTCGGCCCCACCTTGGGGTGTACCGACCCGGCCATGGGCAGACGCCCTCCCACCGGCTCCATGAGCGGCTGGTTGGGATCGATCTCCCAGTAGGGAGGGAGCGTGGCCGCGAACTCCCGCATCAGATGGGAGGTGTTCACCGAGGTGTAGTCGCGGAACGTGGACAAAAGCCCTGCGCCCACGTTCACGCTTCCATCGCCCAGAGGGAAGATCCAGCCGTAGCCGGGCAGCGAATTGCCGTTGCGGTCTCGCATGTCCAGGGCGCTTTCGATCCACGGCGTGTCGTGCAGCGGGCTCTCGAAGTAGGTGCGGATCGCCATGCCCTGGGGGTAGGCCCGGTCTCGGGCGGTGCCCAAGGCCCGTCCGAACCGGGAGTTGGCCCCGTCGGCCACCGCCACATATTGGGCCTGGATCTGGTCGGTTTGCCCGGTGGCCTTATCCACCACCTCGGCCCCGTCGAGCACCCCGTTGACCAGGAGTGGCCGGGTGGCTTCGGTGCCCAGAAGCATCTCGGCCCCGGCGGCCACCGCATGATCGGCCACCAGCTTGTCGAGCTCCCGCCTTCGAACCACATAGCCGTAGTCGGGGAAAACCGAGTGCTGCGGCCAGGCCAGCTCCATGGTGCGCTTGTGGGCCACCGCCCGCAGGCCCCCGTAGCGGTGGTGGCGGGTGAGCTGGTCGGCCAGGCCCATGTCGCACAGCGACTTGACCGCCCGGGGGGTGAGACCATCGCCGCAGGTCTTGTCGCGAGGGAACTCCTTGCGCTCCACCACCACCACGTCCAGGCCATGACGGGCCGCCCAGTAGGCAGTGGCTGCTCCCGCCGGACCGCCGCCCACCACCAACAGGTCGCGGCGAGGCGTCATCGACAGGATTCGCGGTTGGTCACGCCGCCGACTCAGCTCGCGAGAGGATTAGCCCGCTCCGACTCCGGCGGTGGACAGCAGGCCGCTCAACGTGCTGCGGAAGGTCTGTCCGATGGCGAATTGGCTTGGCACCACCCCTTCGGCCTCAAACAGCTCTTCCAGGTCATGCAGGTCGGCCTCATCGGCACCACCGATCTCCACCCGCTCGAAGTAGGTCACGGCCAGGATTTCTCGGGCGCTCAGGTCTTCGCCGAAGGCGGGCATGCCGTTGGCCGCTCCCAGTGACACCTCGTTGTTGTCGCCATACAGGGTGCCAGGTTCGGCGGGGGAGCCGTTGACGATCCAGATGACGTGGTCTCGCCAGTCGCCGAAGGTTGCCATTACCTCGCCGTTGCTCAACGCCGGGCCCACTCCGCCGCCGCCTTCAGCGCCGTGGCAGCCGGCGCAACCGCCGCTGCCGTCATACACCTCCCGGCCCATGGCGATGATCTCGCTGTCGCGCTCGGGCGATTCCAGGGTGCCAGCGAAGATGATGGCCCAGAACGGCAGGAAGATCAGCACCGGCACGGCCCACACCGGAATCTTCTTGCGACTGAGCGCGGCCTGTACCCACGGCTTGACCGGTTCCAGTTGGGGTTCGGGCTCCGGCTCCAGGTCGGGAAGCTCGGGCAATGAGGGGCCCGCCGCGGCGGCCGGGGCCTGGGTTTCAGCCACCGCAGGGGCGGCGGATGTCTCCGATGGCGGTGCCTCTGCGGCCGGTTCGTCGCCGGTGGACGCGCCGAGGTCCTTGCGACGATCTGCCGATCGTTTCAGCAGATGCTCGGGTACTTCTACCAACGCTCCTCCGGTGTGATTCCCGGCCGGCACCACGTCCAGCCCCGTGCCACATTAGGCCCGCTCAAGGCTAACGGCCTAACCATTGCCAGCAGTGGCTTGTGTCGCCGAAGAAGGGGGGTGGGGAGCGGGCACTTTGATGTGTAGAAGTACGGGGTAGGGCTACTACTATCAGTCGCGGACCGCACCCACGAGGGGAGGATCGTGGCCGCTCAGAGGCCCATAGACATCGCCGTCACCAAGTTCTACATGGCCCTCGGAGGATGCTTCGTCCTCTATTTGGCGCTGTGGGCTTTCATCGCCGTCCACCAGTACGACGAGGGCTTGGGTGCGCCGTACTTCAATGTGGCCTTCACCGCCTCTTTGGTGGTGTCGGTGCTGGGCATCGTCGCCTTCTTGGAATACGCCCGTCGCCGTCCGGTGGGCAAGTACCACACCTGGGGCGAGGCCATGCTGGGCGCCTCGGTGGTCTTCTTCCTGCTGTTCTGGATCTACGGCGTGGTGCCCCACCAATGGCTGGTGTACGCCGACAGCGAGCTCGGCTGGCGCAAAGACCGCTTGATCGAGGGCTACTACGTGGGCAACCAGGGCATTATCGCCTGGGCTCTGCCCTTCGATCTTCCCTACCTGGTATTGCGCGATGTGGTGGCGGTGTTGATCTACGGTTTGGCGTTGGTTGGGAACATCGCCGGCTGGATGGTGTGGCAGAACCGGGGCAAGACCGCTCCGGTCGAGGTGGAGAAGTCTGAGTATGGACGACCGATCGTGAGAGAGGGGGCACCAGTCTGATGGCCAGCAGTGACGCCAACCCCCCCATGCCGGAGTTCCGCGACGACTATGTGTTGGTGGAGGTGGACAACGACTACCTCCAGAGCAAGGTCAAGCCCAAGCAGTTCATCCACATCGACCAGTCTGAGTGCATCATGTGCGAGGGATGCGTGGACATCTGTCCCTGGAAGTGCATCCACATGGTGGCCCCCGACGCGATCGATCTGGCCGTGGGTGCCGAACAGCCCGGCGTTGATCCCAGCGACCATGTGATCTTCACCATCGACGAGGACGCCTGCACCCGGTGCGCCCTGTGCGTGGACCGGTGCCCCACCGGGGTGATCACCCTGGGCCGACTGGGCGACCCCGGAGGCGATGGTGACCCCCACCAGCGAATGACCAGCTACGGCTACGGCTACGGCATGCGGTTGACCTAGAACTAAGGCCCGGAACGGATAAGAGGACTCAGGAGCAACGTGGCAAAGCAGCCCAGACCACCGGCGAGCGAGCGAGCCAAGCAGGCCGCGAGCCAAATGATGAGCGATGTCCAGGGGTCGCAGGCCTGGTCGTCCATCTTCCGTCCCGGCTCCATCTTCCGCAAGGGCTACAGCGACAGCCCTCGGAACCGCAGCTACGTGATCATGAACAGCGTGCTGTACCACCTCCACCCGGTGAAGGTGAAGCGCCACGCGGTGAAGGTCAGCTACACCCTGTGCTTGGGCGGTCTCAGCTTCTTCCTGTTCATCTTGCTCACCGTGACCGGCATCTTCTTGATGTTCTTCTATCGGCCCACCGCTGCGCAGGCCTGGGATGACATCTACACCCTCCAAACCTCGGTCGCCTTCGGGCTGCTGGTGCGCAACATGCACCGATGGGCCGCCCACCTCATGGTCATCACCGTGTTCTTGCACATGGCCCGGGTCTTCTACCACGGGGCCTACAAACCGCCCCGGGAGTTCAACTGGGTTATCGGGGTCATCTTGTTGACCCTCACCCTGCTGCTTTCGTTCACCGGCTATCTGCTCCCGTGGGACCAGCTGGCCCTATGGGCGGTGACGGTGGGAACCAACATGATGGGGTTCACCCCGGTATTCGGCGATCAAGTGCGCTTCGTATTGCTCGGAAGCGTGGAGATCGGCACCGACACGCTGCTGCGATGGTATGTGCTTCACGTGCTGATGCTGCCCTTTGTGATCGTCATATTCATGGCCATCCACTTCTGGCGAGTAAGAAAGGACGGAGGTATTTCCGGGCCGCTCTAGAAACGACGTCGCAACGACGTTTCTGGCCCGATCCGAAAGCCCATGGCGGAAGTCCCCGAACACCTCCTGAAGCGAGCCCAAGAGGCCCGTGAGCGCGCCGAAGCCCAACAGGGCGGCGGAGGCGGGGCCGCGCCCGAATCCTCCGAAGCGGCGTCGTCCGAACCCGCCGGGGAAGGGGACGCGGGCGGTCCCAAGATCCCCGACCACCTGCTCGACCGGTCGAAGTCGGCCCGCGATCAGGCCGCGGGCGGGGGCGGCGCCCAAGCAGCCGCCGCGGTAGCCACTGCGCCCATGCCCGCCGGTCCGGCCCAGCCCGAGCCCACCGGCCCCGGCGGAGGCACCCAGCGGCTGCTCACCGTGGTGAAGTCGGGCTCCATCCAAGACGTCAAGGCCACCCCCACCGACAAAGTCCACGTCTGGCCCCACCTGCTGGTGGTGGAGTTTGTGGCCGCGCTGATCTTCACCGCCTTCACCCTGATCTTCTCCATCTTCGTGAACGCCCCGCTTTTAGAGCTGGCCAACTTCAACGAGACGCCCAACCCGTCCAAGGCCCCGTGGTATTTCCTCGGCCTCCAGGAGCTGCTCACCATGTTCCACCCGATGGTGGCGGGAGTGACCATCCCCGGAATCGCGCTGTTCCTGCTGATCCTGGCCCCCTACGTCGACCGCAACCCCAACAAGAAGCCCGAAGATCGCAAGTTCGCCATCTCGCTCATGACCATCCACTTGATGTTCTGGGCGATCTTGGTGCTCATCGGCTCGTTCTTCCGAGGCCCCGGATTCAACTTCGTCTTCCCGTGGGAAGTCGGCCTCTTCTTCGATCTGTAGGAACTGACTATGGGCGTCGCACTCTCCATCGCCACACCGATCATCGTGGTGGCCGCAGTGATCGTGTTGATCGGCGCGGCCCGACGCCGGGAGACCATGGCAGCCGAAGGGCGACTCACTCGGGAGACCCGCCGGCGAGACCGAGGCCGGGTGGACATCGACGGCGACTCCGGCATGTCCGATGCCCCCACCGGCCGAGAGGTGGAGCGGGCCGCAGTAGTGGCTCGTCAGACCGCGGGCACCGAGTTGGTGGAAGCGGCCGATGCGTCGGTGGAGGAGTGGACCCCGCCCGATCCCGATGCTATCGGGGTGAGCCGGCGTCAGTTCTTGAACCGCAGCACCGTGGCCATGATGGGCTTCAGCCTCACTGGTTTCGGTGCGGCCTGCGTGGCGTTTCTGTGGCCCCCGTTCGTCACCGGTTTCGGCGCCGATGTGAACGCCGGGCTGGTGGACGACGTGAAGTCGAAGATCAGAGACGAGAACGGCTTCTTGTATCTGCCCAATGCTCGCGCCTGGGTTACCGAGTACCCCGCCGCGGCCCTGCCTAAGGCACAAGCCACCTATAGCGCCCCGGAGTTGACCGGAATGGAGTCGGGGCTGGTGGCCCTGTTCCAGAAGTGTCCCCACCTGGGATGCCGGGTGCCGAATTGTCTGACCTCGCAGTGGTTCGAGTGTCCCTGCCACGGGTCCCGCTACAACCAGGTGGGAGAGAAGCGGGGCGGACCCGCCCCCCGGGGCATGGACCGGTTCGCCATGTCGGTGAACGCCAAGGGCGAGTTCATCATCCGCACCGGCACTGTCATCCAGGGTCCGCCCATCGGAGTGAACACCACCGGCCAGGAGCCTGAAGGGCCGAGTTGTCTCGGGGGGGCATCGCACTGATGCACCTGCTTGCCGCCTCAACCCAGCGCAACCTGGGCATGGCCATCGCGGTGGTGGCCATCGTGGGCTTCGCCATCTACCTCATCTACAACGTGTTGTGGGCTGGCCGCGGCGAGAGGGGTTCAGAGGTTGAGCTGGCCCCCAACCGTAAGCCCTACCTGAGCGATGAGGAACTGGAAACCTCCAAGCTCGACCTCGCTCTGGTCAGCGGCCTGGTCACCCTGGTGATCATCGGCGTGGCCTTGCCTCTGTACTGGCTGGGCGAGCCGGGACGCCAACAAGGATATTTGGAGGACTCCCGTCGGCAGTTCACCAGCCGTGGGAGTGAGCAGTTCGAGGAGCGATGCGCAAGCTGTCACGGCGGGGGCGGCTTGGGCGGCACCACTGCCACGTCGGTCACCGATGACAGCGGCAACTTCATCGCCGCCATTGAGTGGGAAGTTCCCGCTCTCACCACGGTGCTGTACCGATTCTCCGAAGAAGAAGTGCGCCACATCCTCAACTACGGCCGTCCTCCCACTCCCATGCAGGCTTGGGGTGCTCCCGGTGGTGGCCCGCTCACCACCCAGCAGGTGGACGAGCTCATCCAGTACATACAGAGCATCCAGCTCGATCCCGGCCAGGTACAGGGCGAGGTGCTCGACGGCCTCGTCCTCCAAGTTCGCGATGACGTATTGGCGGCCAACCCTGGCCTGAACGGCCGGCTTATCGCTGCCAACGACGCCGTGAGTGCCGCGGGGGCCGACGAGGCCGCGGCGGAGGCCGCGGCCCGGAACCTGGCCGCGGTGGAGCGGGAGATCAGAGAGACCAGCGAGCAGCACATCCGCGCTCTACCCGAAGTAGATGGGGCATCGGCCGATCGGGGTGAGCTGCTGTTCAACAACGGGGAGTACGGCTGCGCCCGCTGCCACACTCCCAGGGATTCCTGGCGGTTCACCGGACCCGAGTCCACCCCCGGCGGAGGCCCGGTGGTCTTGGTCAAAGGCTCTCCCGAAGAGGCGGCGGAAATTGCCCGGCTGGGCGGCTTGATTCCCGCCGACATCCCCGGCGGTGGGGCGTTCGGGCCTAACCTTACCAACGAGGCCACCCTCCGGCAGTTCGATACCGCCGATGGCCACGAGGGCTTTATCACCATCGGCTCTCAAGAGGGTGTGGGCTACGGCAACTTCGGCCAGGGCGATGGCGGGGGCCAGATGCCGGCCTTCGGCGTGTGCGTGGGCGACCGGGACTCCGGTGAGCGCAGCCCCATCCACGGGTTCTGCACCCTGGAGGACGGCAGTTCCCGACCGGGCATGCTGAGCGATCAGCAGATCGCCGACATCGTGGCCTACGAGCGGTCGAAACGCTTCAACCAGCCATTAGCCGAAGCGGAGCAGGGGCAGTGAGCATGGGCTCGGTTCTTTCGGCAGTGAGCGCCCTAGGGGCTATCTCGTTCGACAACGAGATCCGCGGCCTGCTGACGGTGCTGTTGGGCTCGGCCATCCTCATGGGATCGGTGTGGCTCATCATCTCCACCAACACCGGCTTCCGCCTCGGCACCCTCATCGCCATCTCGGCCATCTTCGGATGGACGGTGATGATGGCGTTCATCTGGTCGTTGTACGGCATTGGTCTCCAAGGGGCCCGGCCCACCTGGGAGGTGCAGGCCATCCATATCGGCAACCCATCGGTGACAGACAACGAGGCCAACCCGCCTCCCGAGATTCTCGACGATCTCCCGAATCCGATCGCCTGTGCCAATCTGGGCGACCAAGACTGCCTGCCCAAGGCCATCCAGGTGGTTCGTGTCTTGGGCGACAGCCAGCAGAAGGCCGAGTTGGACTCCATCGACGCCGGGACCATTCGCGCTGAGGTCACCGCGTTCAACGACGCTTTGGCCGCCGACGACCCCCGCAAGCTCACTGGCGAAGAGGTCGAAGACGAGGTGCAGCGCTTGGCCGAAGAGCAGCGCATTCGCAACGAAGACCTGACCCTGAGCGAGCTGAAGGGCGTTGCCCCCGAACTCGCCGAAGAGGCCGAGCGGCGGGGCTGGCTGGAATTGGGCGACTGGAACCTTCAGACCACCCAGGCCGCCGGCGAGGCCATCACCGCGGCCAGCGATTATCTGGCCGAAGCCGATTTGGGCTTTGCCTCGACCGACGAGCAGAGCAACACCTTCGTGGTACTGGATGCCTTCCAGCAGGGAGGCAAGCCGAAGCGGCTCAACAACGGGGTGTGGGAACGGGTCAGCAACAAAGTCATCACCAGCGCCATGCCCCGCCACCCCACCAACTACACCGTGGTGCAAGTGCAGCGGTCGATCTACGAGACCCCGGTGGCCGGCCAGGCACCGTCCCCGGCCCAGGTGGACCCCGACGAGCCTGTCATCTCGGTGCTGCTCCGGCGCAACCTGGGCCGATTCCGCCTGCCCGGTATTCTGGTGACCATCGGCTCTGGTCTGTTGTTCTTGGCCTCTCTTTTGATGCTCCACACCCGCGATCTGGAAGTCCGCCGTCGCCTGGAAGGCGAGGGTTCGGGGTAGACCGCGATGACCGGCCAATACCTGCCGATCTTCGCCCTCGGGGTTTTGGCCGTGCTGTTCGCCGCCTTGAGTTTCGGCGCTTCCCGGCTGTTGGCGCCCCGGCGTCAGACCAAGGCCAAGCTGGCCCCCTACGAGTGCGGTGTGGAGGAGAGCACCGACGCCCCGGAGCGGTTCGGGGTTCGATTCTTCCTCATCGCCATGATCTTCATCGTCTTCGACATCGAGATCATCTTCTTGTACCCCTGGGCGGTGTCCTACCGGGGGCTGGGCCTGTTTGGCCTGGTGGCCATGGGGATATTCGCCCTGGCGGTGTTCGAGTCGTTCGTCTACCTCATCGGCAACGGCGCTCTCGACTGGGGGCCGTCGCGCCCCACCTGGCGGCGTGATCCCCAGGTGTCGGCCCGCCGCACCAGCGATAGCACCATCCGCCGGGTGGGCTTGGACGGACGAAGCGCCCCGAAGGAAGCAGCATGAAGAGTCGGTGGTGCCAGGAGCGACATGGGGGCGGTAAATGAAGTTGCCACTGTTGGGTGATCCCAAGGTCGTTCTCGATCAAGGGCTGGAGGGAGTCGACCACAACTTCGTCACCGGAAAGCTCGAGGATCTGGTCAAGTGGTCTCGGGCCCGGAGCTGTTGGCCGGCCACCTTCGGCTTGGCCTGTTGCGCCATCGAGATGATGGCCACCGGCGGCGCCCACTACGACTTGGCCCGCTACGGCATGGAGGTGTTCCGGGCCTCTCCCCGCCAAGCCGACCTGATGATTGTGGCCGGCCGGGTGTCCCAGAAGATGGCCCCCATCCTGCGCCGCATCTACGACCAGATGATGGAGCCCAAGTGGGTGATCTCCATGGGGGTGTGCGCCTCCAGCGGCGGCATGTTCAACAACTACGCCATCGTGCAGGGAGTGGACCAGATCGTGCCGGTGGACGTTTATGCCCCCGGCTGTCCCCCCGGCCCGGAAACCCTCATGCACGCCATCTTGACCCTTCACGACAAGATCACCAGCGGCGAGATCACCCGCCGCCGAGAAGAGACCGGGGCCGGGGCCAACCTCACCGTCGATCAGCGCGACGGCCAAAGCTCGACGGGCGTGGCGATTCGTACATGAGCGACGTCGTCGAAACGCCGGTACTGCACTTATCCCGCGACCATCTCATCGAGACGGTGGCGGGTTTGCGCGACGAGGGCTATGTGTCGGCGCTCGACGTGACCGCGGTGGACTACCTGGAGCACCCCGGCCGCACCGACCTGCCCCCCGAGGTGGAACCAGAGCGGTTCGAGCTGGTGGTGACCCTCATCTCCCACACCACGCCGGGCCGCATCCGGCTGCGGGTACAGGTTCCGGCCGACGATCCCACCGTGCCCACCCTGTTCGACCTCTTCCCCGGCACCGAGGCCTTGGAGCGAGAGGTGGCCGACATGTACGGCATCGTCTTCGAAGGCCATCCCGATCCCACCCGCATCCTCATGCCCCCCGACTGGGAAGGCCACCCACTGCGAAAAGACTTCGCGGTGGGCCGCATCCCCGTCCAGTTCAAGGCCACCCGATGAGCGCCCCGGAGACCACGGTGGAAACCGCCACCGACGAGGCCGTCCGCCGCCGGGAGGACAGCGCGGTGCTCCGCATTGGCGAAGACGACGGCGAGCGCCTGGAAGCCGAATCCAACGCCAGCGACACCAGCATGATCATGAACATGGGGCCCCAGCACCCCAGCACCCACGGCGTGCTGCGGCTCATGCTGGAGATGGAAGGCGAGACGGTGATGCGCTCCAAGCCGGTCATCGGCTACCTCCACACCGGCATGGAGAAGACTGCCGAAACCCTCACCTACCTCCAAGGCCCCACCAACGTGACCCGCATGGACTATGCCGCCCCGCTGTTCAGCGAACTGGCTTTCTCCATGGCCACCGAGGCTCTGCTGGGCTTGGAGCTTCCCCCCCGGGCCACTTGGATCAGGATGCTGATGTGCGAGTTGAACCGCATCAGCTCCCATCTGCTGTTCCAGGCCACCAACGGTATGGACATCGGCGCGGTGTCGATGATGCTCTACGGCTGGCGGGAGCGGGAAGAGGCCCTTCGCCTGTTGGAAACCATCACCGGCCTGCGGATGAACCACAACTACATCCGGCCCGGCGGTGTGGCCGCCGACCTGCCCGACGGCTGGCGCGACGAGGTGCTCACCCTGATCGACGCCCTGCCCGCCCGGCTCAAGGAGTTCGACACCCTGCTCACCGGCCAGCCCATCTACCGGGAGCGGCTCCAGGGCGTCGGCGTTATCAACACCGCCGAGTGCCTGGCGCTGGGGGTGACCGGGCCCATCCTCCGCTCCACCGGCTACGCCTGGGACCTGCGCCGCGACATGCCCTATCTGGCCTACGACGAGGTGGACTTCGACGTGGTGGTGGGCACCTACGGCGACTGCTTCGACCGCTACGCCATCCGGCTGAACGAGATCAGGGAGTCAATCCGGATCCTGGCCCAAATCCTCGACCAGATGCCGTCGGGCGACTACCGGGTGCAGGACAAGAAAGTCACTCCGCCACCCCGAGCCCGTATCGATGAGTCGATGGAGGCCCTCATCCACCACTTCAAGATCTTCACCGAGGGGTTCAAGGTGCCCGCCGGTGAGGTGTACGCCGCGGTGGAGTCCCCTCGGGGCGAGCTGGGCTGCTACATGGTGTCGGACGGCTCCGCGGTTCCCTATCGCATGCACATCCGCGGCCCCAGCTTTGTGAACCTGCAAACCCTGCCCCATCTGATGCGGGGCGGCATGGTGGCCGACGCGGTGGCCATCATCTCCTCGGTCGACCCCATAATGGGGGAGGTGGACCGCTAGACATGGCCCGCTTTAACGCCAACAGCCTCGGGGTGGCCCAGGAGATCATCGCCCGGTATCCAGTTCCCCGCTCTGCGCTCATTCCGCTGTTGCACCTGGCTCAAGAACAAGACGGCTACGTCACTGAAGACGCCATGGCCCACATCGCCGAGCTGGTGGGCGTGACCCCCGCCGAGGTGATGGGCACATGCAGCTTCTACGAGATGCTCAAACGGGCGCCAGTGGGCGAGTACATGGTCAACATTTGCAACGGCATCTCCTGCCACCTGCTGGGCTCATCCGATCTGATCCACCACGCCGAAGCCACTTTGGGGGTGAGGCCAGGCGGGACCACCGACGACGGCAAGATCACCCTCGAGGCCGTGGAGTGCATCGCCGCCTGCACCGAGGCCCCCTGTCTCCAGGTGAACTACCGCTACCGCAACCGGGTCACCGCCGACGACTTCGACCAACTGGTGTCGGAGCTGCGGGACGACACCGCCAAGGCGGCCCCCCATGGCCAGTTGGCCATGGTCCGCCAGCACATTGGCGACGACCGCCGGGCCGGGGTGTCACCCCCTAACGGCCAAGGCGAGCCGGCCTGGATGGCCCGCAACCCCTCCGACAACGGAGACGGCTCGTGAGCGCGCCCGCCCCCCAAGATCTGCGGATAATCACCTCCCGCTTCGACATCGAAGACGGCCACACCCTGGCCGGCTACGAGCGCACCGGGGGTTATGCCGGGTTGCGGCGGGCACTGGAGATGGCCCCCACCGACGTCCACAGCGAGGTTCGCACCGCCAGCCTGCTGGGCCGGGGCGGCGCCGGGTTCCCCGCCGGGGTCAAGTGGGGGTTCTGCCCGCCGGGGGTGTGGCCCCGCTACCTGGTGGTGAACGGCGACGAGTCCGAGCCCGGCACCTATAAAGACCGCTTGCTCATGGAGCGCGACCCCCACCAGCTCATCGAGGGCTGCCTGATCGCCTGCTACGCCCTCGGCCTGTCGCAGTGCTTCCTCTACGTGCGGGGCGAGATGGCTCACGCCCAGGAGCGGCTGGCCGCCGCCCTAAACGAGGCCTATGAGGCCGGCTACGTAGGCCGCAATGTGCTTGAGGCTCCCGATTTCTCGGTGGACATCACCCTTCATTGGGGGGCGGGGGCCTACATCGTGGGGGAGGAGACGGCCCTCATCGAGAGCCTGGAGGGCAACCGGGGGATGCCCCGGCTGAAGCCGCCCTATTTCCCGGCATCCATTGGCCTCTACGGCAAGCCCACCATCGTCAACAACGTGGAAACCCTGGCCAACCTGCCGTGGATCGTGTCCAACGGCGGGGAGGCGTTTGCCGCCATGGGGGCCGACAGCTCTACCGGTACCCGGGTGTTCGCGGTGTCGGGCCATGTAGCCACCCCCGGGGTGTTCGAGGTTCCCTTCGGCACCACCACCTTCCGCGACATCATTTTCGACCCCCGCTACGCCGGCGGCATGCGCCCAGGGCGCACCCTTAAGACCTTCATTCCCGGCGGCGCGTCAGCCCCGTGGTTCTTCGAGGAGCACCTCGACCTGCCCCTGGAGAAGACCACGGTGGACCAGGCCGGCTCCATGCTCGGCTCGGGGGCCATCGTGGTTATGGACGACACCACCGACGTGGTGAAGGCCTGCCACAACGTGGTTCGGTTCTTCGCCCGGGAGTCCTGCGGCAAGTGCACCCCGTGCCGGGAGGGAACCTCCTGGCTGGAGAAGATCCTTGGCCGCCTCCTGGCTGGTCAGGGCCGCCCCCAGGATCTGGACCTGCTCATGGACGTGTGCGACAACATCAGCCCCGGCATCAACTGGCCGCCCCGCCAGACCACCATTTGCCCGCTGGGTCCGTCGGCTGTGTCACCCATCGCCTCGGCTTTGGAACGGTTCCGCGGCGAGTTCGAGGCCTACCTGCCCGCCACTGCGGTGACCGTCTCGGGGGTGGCGTCGTGAGCGAGAACGAAGCCGTGGTGAATATCACCGTCAACGGCCAGCCGGTGGAGGCCAAACCCGGCGAGTGGGTGATCGCCGCCGCTGAGCGGGCCGGGGTGTACATCCCCCACTTCTGTTACCACCCCCGCATGAACTCGGTGGGCATGTGCCGTATGTGCATCGTGGACATCGACGCCGGTCGCGGCCCCGCCCTGCAACCCTCCTGCATGGTGGAGGTGAGCGAGGGAATGGTGGTGGACACCACATCCGAGCAAACCCGCAAGGCCCAAGACGGGGTGCTGGAGTTTCTGCTGCTGAACCACCCCCTCGATTGCCCGGTGTGCGACAAGGGCGGCGAGTGCCCCCTCCAAGACCAGACCATGGCCTACGGCCCCGGCGAGAGCCGGTTCGTAGAGGAGAAGCGTCACTTCGAGAAGCCCATCCCGGTGAACGATCTGGTGTACCTGGATCGGGAGCGCTGCATACTGTGCGACCGCTGCACCCGGTTCGCCGACGAGGTGGCTGGCGATCCGCTCATCACTTTCCAAGACCGGGGCGACCAAACCCAGGTGAACACCTTCCCCGACCTACCCTTCTCCTCCTACTTCAGCGGCAACACCGTGCAGATCTGCCCGGTGGGCGCCCTTACCGCGGTGCCCTATCGGTTCAAGGCCCGCCCTTGGGACCTCACCGAGGTGGAGTCCACCTATCCCAACCCGATGGGTGACCGGGTGGTGGTGCAGGCCTCCCGCGATCAGGTGCTGCGTTATCAGGGGGTGGACAGCGACGCGGTGAACTGGGGGTGGCTCACCGACAAAGACCGATTCGCCTTTGAGGCCACCGCCAGCGAACTGCGGCTGCACACGCCGCTGGTGCGGGGCACGCCACTGGGCCGACTCGACCCCGGCGGTTCCGAGCTGGTGGAAACCTCTTGGGGCCAAGCCCTTAGCCTGGCCGCCGACGCCATCAAGGCCGCAGTGGCCGACAAGGGCCCCCAGTCGGTGGCGGTGTTGGGCGGGGCCCGGCTGGCCAACGAAGACCAGTACGCCTGGGCGCGGCTGGCCAAGGGAGTGATCGGTACCGACCACGTCGACGCCCAGCTCGACGACGGCCTGCCCGCCGAAGGCGTGCTCGGCCTGCCTCGAGCCACCATCAACCGGGCCTGCACCCCCGGCGGCACCGTCATCCTGATGGCCCCCGACCCCAAGGAGGAGCAGGGCACCCTGTACCTGCGGCTCCGCCACGCCATCGTCAACGACGGCGTGCAGCTCATCGAGCTCACCCCCCGGGCCACCGGGCTGAGCCATCTGGCCGCATTCCGACTGCACCATCGCCCCGGCGAGGCCGCCGCCGTGGCTGCAGCCTTGATGGGCGGCGACATCGAGGCTGGACCCGACGGCGACATCGGTGGTGCTTCCGTTTCCGCCGTGGCCGCCGCCGCGGCGGCTATCGCCGACCGGGCCGAACAGCCCCTTACCGTGGTGTTGGGTCGGCCCTCGCTGGCCGAGCCGGCCGACTTCACCATGGATGCCGTGGCCGAGCTGGTTCGGTTTGCCAATCTGCTGAGCGCGGGCGGACGACCGGGCATCGCCTTTTTGCCCGTGCTGCACAGGGGCAACGTGCTGGGAGCGCTCGACATGGGCTTGGCGCCCGGGCTGCTGCCGGGACGAATCACCCTGGCCGACGGCGGACCGGCGCTGGCCGAGGCCTGGGGCTCGGTGCCCTCCAACCCCGGAGCCGACGCCCGCGGCATCCTGCAAGCCGCCGCAAACGGCCAAATCGACGTGCTAATCCTGCTGGGCGCTGATCCGCTGGGGGATTTCCCCCATCGAGAGCTGGCCGATGAAGCCCTCAGCCGGGTGGGCACCATTGTGGCCTCCGATCTGTTCTTGAATCCGTCCACCGTCCGGGCCCACATCGTGTTCCCCGCCGCCGGGTTCGCCGAGCGGCGGGGCACCCACACCAATCTGGAGGGACGGATCACGGGCCAGCGCCAGATTGTCACCCCGCCGGGCACCGCCCGGGCCGATTGGGCCATCGCCACCGAGTTGGCCCGCCAACTGGGCGTCGATTTCGGCTTCGGCGTCCCCGAGGACGTGTGGGACGAGATCACCCGGGTGGCCCCGTCGCACCGGAACCTGTCCATGGAGGCCATCGACGCATCCGACGACGGGGTGGTGGCAGCCGACAGCTCCATCGCCTTCACCCCGCCCGAACACGCCACGCCGGTGCCCCATGTGGATGCTTATTCCCTGCGGCTGGTGGCGGCGCGGCGCATGTACGACCGGGGCACGCTGGTCCAACACGCTTCCTCATTGTCTGGGTTGGCCCCCACCGCCGTCTTGGCTGTGAACCCCTACGATTTTGATCGCGTCGGCGTTGAACCGGGTGCCGATGTGCAGGTGATCTCCAACGCGGGCGAGATGGACATGCCGGTGGTGGCCGACCCCGGCGTGCCCCGCGGCACCGCGGCCTTCGGCTACAACTACCCCGATCTGGATGTGCGGGATCTCGTCGATCCCGATGCCATGGTCACCGACTTGAGGATCCAAACCCGATGACCGCGGCCCTCGGCCCGAGCGTTTTCGGCCTCGATCCCCTGTATATCGGCGGGGTGGGCTGGGCCGAGGTGCTCATCACTCTGCTCAAGGTGGGGGTGGCCTTCGCAGTGCTGCTGGTGGCCGTCATGTTGATGATCTGGTTTGAGCGCAAGCTCATCAGCGACATGCAGAACCGCATCGGCCCCAACCTGGCCGGGCCGTTCGGCATCTTCCAGACGCTGGCCGACGGCATCAAGCTGTTCTTCAAAGAAGACCTCATCCCCGAGCAGTCCGACCGGTTGGTCTTCAAGCTGGCCCCCTACCTGTCGCTGGTGCCCGCCTTCTTGGTGTTCGCCGTGGTCCCCGTGGGGGGCGACTTCAGCGGCGGCAACGGCAGCATCTCCTTGTTCGGCCACGAGACCTTCCTGCAAGTATCCGACCCGCCGGTGGGGATCCTGCTGGTGCTGGCCATGTCGTCGGTGGCTGTTTACGGGATCATGCTGGCCGGCTGGTCGTCGGGCTCCAAGTATCCGCTGTTGGCGTCGGTGCGGGCCTCAGCCCAGATGGTGTCGTATGAGGCCGCCCTGGGCCTGTCGCTGGCCGCAGTGCTGTTGAAGTCGGGCAGTTTGTCCACCAACCGGATCGTGGTCGAGCAGTCGATGTGGAACTGGAACCTGTGGGTTACCTGGGTGGTGCCCATGGTGATCTTCTTGATCGCGGCCACCGCCGAGCTGAACCGGCCGCCGTTCGACTTGGTGGAGGCCGAGCAGGAGCTGGTGGGCGGCTTCCACACCGAGTACAGCTCGATCCGGTTCGCCCTGTTCTATTTGGCGGAGTTCATGAACACCATCACCATGTCGGCCATCGTGGTGACGCTGTTCTTGGGCGGCCCCAATGGCCCCGACTTCACCACGGTGGGCTGGCTGTCGGGCCTGTTGTGGTTCTTCATAAAGCTGATGCTGTTCCTGTTCTCCTTCGTGTGGCTGCGGGCCACCCTGCCCCGCTTCCGCTACGACCAGCTCATGGACTTGGGCTGGAAGCTGCTCATCCCCCTGTCGCTGGGCTGGCTGCTAGTGCTGGCCTCCTATGACGTGGCTGGCGACCGGGGCTGGAACCGAGCCGCCGCAGTGATCGTGATGTTGGCCATCATGGCCGCCCTGGCCGGGCTGCTGGCCTTGGCCCTGCGAGCCGCCCGCCAACGCCGAGAGCTCGACCCCCAAGGAGGCTTCGCGTGATGGGATACCTCCGAGGATTCGCCGTCACCCTGCGCAAGATGCTCAAAGGCACCGAGTCGGGCCGGGTGGTCACCACCCAATACCCCGATGAGAAGCGCCCCAAGCCCGAGCGCTTCCACGGCCGCCACGTGCTCAACCGCTACGAGGACGGCATGGAGAAGTGCATCGGGTGCGAGCTGTGCGCTGGAGTGTGCCCAGCCCGCTGCATCTACGTGCGGGGGGCCGACAACCCGCCCGACGATCCGGTGTCCCCCGGTGAGCGCTTCGGCTACGTGTACGAGATCAACTACCTGCGGTGCATCCACTGCGACCTGTGCGTGGAGGCCTGTCCCACCGAGGCCATCACCGAGTCGAAGCTGTTCGAGTTCTCGTTTACCAACCGGTCAGACGCCATATACACCAAAGACGAGCTAGTGGTGGACGACGACGGCCGGCCCCAGCAGCTTCCCTGGGAACACTGGGAACCGGGAGACGACGAGCACACCTCGGCCTGGGTGCGGGCCACCTCCCCGTCGGGACAAGCCGCTTACGAGGGCCAGGTGGCCTGGTCGGGCGAACTCGGCTACGGCATCCGCTCACCGGAGCGGGGCCAGTCGGCTGAAGACGAGGCCACCGAGGACCACAGCCAGCACCATGACGACGACCAAGGAGGCCACCACTGATGGAGACCGCGGTCTTCATCGTGTGCGCGGCCATCGTGCTGGCCGGGGCGCTGGGCGTGGTGCTGGCTCGCAACCCGGTTCACGCTGCGCTGAGCCTGGTGGGGACCCTGTTCGGCATGGCCGTGCTGTTCTTGAACCTGGAGGCCCACTTCCTGGCCGCGGTGCAGATCATCGTGTACGCCGGTGCCATCGTGGTGCTGTTCTTGTTCGTGATCATGCTCTTGGGTGTCGACCGGCTGGAAGACCTGTCGGTGGAGCCCATCACCGGCCAGCGCACTCTGGCCGCTTTGGTGGGCTTGGGCACCTTCGGGCTGGCCGTGGCCTTCTTGGCTACCAGCGACATTGGCCTGGTGGGCCACACCAAGGTCTTGACGCTGGACATCACCGACCAGTACTCCAACCTGCACCAGATCGCCGACGTTTTGTTCACCGATTACGTGTACGCCTTTGAGGCCACCGCCGCCCTGCTCACCATCTCGGTGGTGGGCGCGGTGGTCATGTCTCGCCGCATGGCCAGAAGCGACGAGGCCCAAGAGAGCGCGGGGGACGACTAATGGTCACCGCCTCCTGGTACCTGATCTTGGCCGCCGCGCTGTTCACCATTGGCGCGATGGGCCTCTTGGTGCGGCGCAACCCGCTGATCATGTTCATGTGCGTGGAGCTGATGCTCAACGCCGTCAACCTCACCTTCATCACCTTCGGGCGGGAGCTCAACGACATCGGCGGGCAGGTGTCGGTGTTCTTCGTGCTGGTGGTGGCGGCCGCCGAGGTGGTGGTGGGCTTGGCCATCGTGGTGGCCATCAACCGCCGCCGCCCCCAGGCCACCGCCGATGACCTATCGGCGCTGAGGGGATAGCGCCGTCATGAGCACGCTTGTTGATCTCGTCTGGTTGATCCCCGCCTTCCCGCTGGCCGGGGTGCTGATCCTCATGGCCATGGGCCGCCGCTTGGGCGAGCCTCGGGCCGGTTGGCTGGCCACCGCCATGATGGGCGGCTCGTTCATCGCCACGCTGTTGGTGTTCATCGGACTCATCGGCCACGAAGGCGATGAGCGGGAGACGGTGGTCACCCTGTTCGAGTGGGTGCCCGCCGGGAAGCTGGCGGTGGACATCGGCTTTCTGGCCGACCCGCTGTCCATCACCATGGCCCTGTTCGTGACCGGCGTGGGGGCACTCATCCACCTCTACTCCATCGGCTACATGCACGGCGACGAGGGCTTCTCCAAGTTCTTCATCTATCTCAACCTGTTCGCCTTCTCCATGCTCATGCTGGTGCTGGGCGACAACCTGCTGCTCACCTTCCTGGGCTGGGAGGGAGTGGGGGCCTGCTCCTACCTGCTGATCTCGTTCTGGTTCACCGACGAGGCCAACGCCTCGGCCGGAAAAAAGGCGTTCGTCACCAACCGGGTGGGGGACTGGGGCTTCTTGGTGGCCATGTTCCTGGCGTTTTTGACCTTCGGGTCGCTCCAGTACGGGGAGATCTTCTTCGAGGTCGAATCGCACGGCGTGGCCGCGGGCACCGCGTCGGCCATCGTGGTGCTGCTATTGGTGGGCGCCGCCGGCAAGTCGGCCCAGTTCCCGCTGCACATTTGGTTGCCCGACGCCATGGCCGGCCCCACCCCGGTGTCGGCCCTCATCCACGCCGCCACCATGGTCACCGCCGGCGTGTACCTGCTCACCCGGATGAGCCCGATCATCGCCGAAGCCCACGGCTGGGTGCCCGACCTCATCATGTGGGTGGGTCTGGGGACCGCGCTGATGGCCGCCACCATCGCGGTGGCCCAAAACGACATCAAGAAAGTGCTGGCCTACTCCACCGTCAGCCAGCTCGGCTTCATGTTCGTGGCCGTGGGATCGGGGGCCTACGTGGCCGCCATCTTCCACATGGTCACCCACGCTTTCTTCAAGGCGCTCTTGTTCCTGGGGGCCGGGTCGGTGATCCACGGGATGGACGGCGACCAGGACATCCGCCGCTATGGCGGGCTGGCCCGGCTGCTGCCCATCACCTCGATGACCTTCGTGGCCGGCTGGCTGGCCATTGCCGGGGTGCCGCCGTTCTCGGGTTTCTGGTCGAAAGACGAGATCCTGGCCTACGCCTACGGCGAGAACAAGGTGCTGTGGTTGCTGCTGCTGGCTACCGCCATCCTCACCGCCTTCTACATGACCCGGCTGGTGCTTATGACGTTCTTCGGCCCGCCCCGCTGGGCTGGCTCAGAGGCCGATAGCACCGAGGACAAGCCCCATCGCCATCCCCACGAGTCTCCCTGGACCATGACCGTCCCGCTCGTTGTGCTGGCTGGGTTGGCCATGGTGGCCGGGGTGATCAACCTGCCGTTCGCCTCCGATGTCCATTTCTTGGGCAACTGGCTCAAGCCATCGCTGTTCGGCAACGAAGGCCATCTCCCCTTCGGCGGGGGCACCCAGTGGGTGCTGGCCCTCGTGGCTATCGTCGGCAGTCTGGGCGGGGTGTCGGCCGGGGCTGCGGTGTACATCCGCCGCCGGATCGACCCGGCCCGTATCGAGCACCCCTTCTTGACCCGCGCCTGGCGCATCGACGAGACCGTCACCAACTTCATGGGCGGCCCTGGCCGCCGGGCGTTTGAGCGCACCACCCAGTTCGATGAGCGGGTGGTGGACGGCGCGGTCAACGGCACCGGCACTCTGATCCGCCGGGCTGGTGCCCGGCTGCGGGTGTCGCAATCAGGCTTGGTTCGCAGCTACGCCCTGGGCATCGCCATCGGCGCGGTGGCGCTGCTGGCCTGGTTTATCTCGAGGGCGGGATTCTGATGGGCGGCTCCACCGTTCTTCCGGTCATCATCTTCCTGCCCTTGGTGGGGGCGGCGGCTATCGCGCTTATCGCCCCCTCCCGCGCGACGGTACTCAAGCCGGTGGCGGTGGCCACCTCCGCGGCCACCGGGGCGCTCACCTTGTGGCTCATGGGCGCCTTCGACAAGAACGATGGCGACTTCCAGTTCATCCAGCTCACCGAGTGGATCGGCTCAGCCGGAATCTCCTGGCACGTTGGGGTGGACGGCATCTCGCTGTTCCTGGTGGTGCTCACTGGACTGCTGTTCCCCATCGCCATCGTGGCCTGCGACCCGCCCCACGACGCCAAGGCCTATTACATCTGGATGCTGGTGCTGGAAACCGGCTGCCTGGGCGTGTTCCTGGCGTTGGATCTGGTGCTGTTCTTCCTGTTCTTCGAGGTCGTGCTGATTCCCATGTACTTCCTCATCGGGAAGTGGGGCCACGAAAACCGCAAGTACGCGGCCACCAAGTTCTTCCTGTTCACCATGCTGGGCTCGGCCCTCATGCTGGTGGGAATGCTGGCCCTAGCGTTGCTCGCCAAGGATTACAGCGAGACCGGCGAAATCACCTTCAACCTCATAGATTTGGCCCAGAGCGCCGGCGAGTTGCCCACCATCACCGCCCGCTGGATATTCCTTTCGTTTGTGCTGGCCTTCGCGGTGAAGGTGCCGCTCTTCCCGGTGCATACCTGGCTGCCCGACGCCCACACTGAGGCCCCCACCGCCGGCTCGGTGATCCTGGCCGGGGTGCTGCTCAAGCTGGGTACCTACGGGCTGGTCCGCTTCGGCCTGTACCTGTTCCCCGAGGCGTCCCAGTACTTCGCCCCGCTGCTGTTCACACTGGGGGTGATCGGCATTCTCTACGGCGCGGTGGTGGCCACCATGCAGCGCGACCTGAAACGCCTGGTGGCCTACTCCTCGGTGGCCCACCTCGGGTTCATCGTGTTGGGCATCTTCTCCATCAACACCGAGGGCATCGAGGGCGGGCTGCTCCAGATGGTGAACCACGGCCTGTCCACCGGGGCGCTGTTCTTGCTGGTGGGGTTCATATACGAGCGCCGCCACACCCGCCAGATCTCCGAGATGATCGGACTCCAGAAGGCCGCCCCGGTGCTGGCCGCGGTGTTCACCGTGGTGATGCTGTCGTCGGTGGGCCTGCCCGGCCTCAACGGCTTCGTGGGCGAGTTCTTGATCTTGGCCGGGGCGTTCATAGCCCACCGTTGGTGGGCGGTGGTGGCCGCCGCCGGGGTCATCCTGGCCGCGCTGTATCTGCTGTGGGCCTACCAGCGGGTGTTCCACGGCACCCCCGACGACGCCAACCGGTCAATGCCCGACCTCAACTGGCAGGAAAAGCTGGTCATGGTGCCGCTGGTGGGGCTCATCGTCTTCTTGGGGGTATATCCCAAGCCGGTGATCGAGCGCATGGAGCCCTCCGTCAACGCGTTGATCGAGCACATGGACAAAGTCGAGGGAATCGAATCGCCCACCGTGGGTGATCGGCCCGAGGGCAGCTTTGAAGAACTCCGCAAGCTCAAGGCCGACTACGGCGACGAGGGGGAGGGCCACTGATGCTCCCCATCCTCGCTGAAGCCAATTCGCTCGCCCAAGCGAACATCCCCGACATCCAATGGCTGCCGCTCATTCCCCACATAGTGATGGCGGGGGCCGCGGTGGTGCTGTTGACCATCGTGTCGGTGGCCGGTCGCCGGCTGCCGGGGTGGTTCGCATCGGCCTGGACAGCGGCCGCCGGGCTCGCAGTGCTGGCCACCGCCATTCCGGTGTGGATACGGGTTGACCAAGAGGGAGAATCCTCGACTATCGCCGGGTCGATCGGCGTGGACCAGTTCTCGGTGTTCATCATCGTGCTGCTGGCCTGCTCGGTGGTACTGACCGCGTTGGTGGCCGATGGCTTCTTGCACCGGGAGAGCCTCGACGGCCCCGCCTTCTACGTCTTGTTGATGCTGTCGGCCGCCGGTGGCATCACCATGGCCTCGGCCAACAACCTCATCGTGCTGTTCCTGGGCCTGGAGATTCTGTCGCTGGCGGTGTACGTGCTGGTGGCCATGCACCTGCGGAGGGCCGAATCGCAGGAAGCGGGAATCAAATACTTCGTGCTGGGCGCCTTTGCGTCGGCGTTCCTGCTCTACGGCATCGCCTTGGTGTACGGGGCAACCGGATCGCTCAACCTGGCCGGCATCGAGAGCATTCTGGGCAACAACGACCTAAGCGACAACGGCCTGTTGTTGGCCGGGATGGCCATGCTCCTGGTGGGGTTCGGCTTCAAGGTGGCCGCGGTGCCGTTCCATGCCTGGACCCCCGACGTGTACCAGGGGGCGCCGTCACCGGTGGTGTCGTACATGGCTGCTGGGGTGAAGGCCGCCGGATTCGCCGCTCTGCTCCGGGTGTTCTTTGGCGGGTTCTTGGGAGTGGCCGACGACTGGCAGCCGGTGATGTTTGGCTTGGCCATCGCCAGCTTGGCGGTGGGCTCGATGTTGGCCATTGTCCAGACCGACGTCAAGCGTATTCTGGCCTACTCCTCGATCAGCCACGCCGGGTTCATTCTCGTTGGCGTGCAGGCCGCCACTGATGACGGCGTGGCCAGCGTGCTGTTCTACCTGGCCGCCTACGCCGCCATGGCCATCGGCAGTTTCGCAGTGATCACCGTGGTGAGCGGCCCGGGCGACGAGGGCACCGGCCTCGACAGCCTGCGGGGATTGGCCACCCGTCGCCCGCTTCTGGCCGCCGCCTTCACGGTGCTGTTGCTCTCGCAGGCTGGCATCCCTTTCACCGTCGGGTTCTGGGCCAAGTTCGAGGTGATTACCGCCGCGGTGGACGCCCGCTCCTTCTGGCTGGCGGTGATCGCCATGCTGGCCGCGGTGGTGGCCGCCTTCTTGTACTTGCGCATCGTGGTGGCCATGTTCCTGGAGTCCCCCGATGCTGATGCTCCCCGCCTCAGCATTCCCCGCGGCCCGGCGGTGGCTGTTGCCATCGTGGTGCTGTTCACCCTGGCCTTCGGTATCTACCCCGAGCCCCTCCTCAACCTCGCCGACGACGCCTGGCTAAATCTCCGCCTTCACGCCCACTAACCCTTCCAGCGTTGGTGCTGAGAACCTCACTGGTAGCCTGAATCAGCCATTTTGGAAAGGAAGAACATGACCAAGCGCATTAGCGACAGCTACGGACGCGTGAGCCTCACTGTGCTGGCGCTGTTGCTGGTTTTCGGTCTGGTGGCTGCGGCGTGTGGCAACGATGACGATGATGGGGTGACAGGGCCGCCACCCAAGACCGAGCGGGACGCGTACACCAAGTGGTATGTGCAGCAGGCTGTAGATCGATACGAAGAGACTGGCCGACAGGCCACCATCGACTACTTCAATAACGAAGCCGGCACCGACGACCAGTGGTACATCTTCATCGCCGACGTCAACACGGGCATCACCGTGGCCCACGCCACCATTCCCTCGCGAGTGGGCGCCAACTCAAGCCAGCGAGTGGACATCACCGGTCACGCTTACGGTCCGTTGCTGTTTGCAGCGCCCGAGTCGGGGCACTGGGTGGACTACGTGTTCTACAACCCCCAAACCGACACCGGCGGTACCAAGCACACCTGGGCCATCCGACAGGACGACCTGATCTTCGCTTCCGGCTGGTACGAAGACTCCCATCCCGTTCCTCCCCCCACCAAAGCCGAGCCCGGCTCTTACACCAGAGCCTTCGTCGAAGACGCCATTTGGTTTTATGAGTCCAACGGACGCAGCGCCCTGATCGAGCACTTGCATTCTCCCGACAGCACCGACCCCCCCAGCGTGGACGGTCAATGGTACGGGTTCGCCTTTGACCTCGACGGCGTGGTGCTGGCCCACCCCACGGTTCCCGACAACGTGGGCCAGACCCTCCACGAGATTCTCGGTGGCACCCCCGAGGGCCTGGCTGCCGCTGATGAGATGGTGACCGCCACCGAGACCGGCAAGTGGGTGGACTACACCTATCTCAACCCCCAAAGCGGTCGGCAGGAGACCAAGCACACTTGGATAGTCAAACGAGACGACATCCTCATTGCCTCCGGGTGGTACGAAACCGGTTAGGTCCTACTGGCCACCCGGAGAGCGGTTCCGCAGCTAGGACGAGATCAGCCCCTCCTGGGGATGGGTCCAGGGCAGCTTGGGTACATGTTCGATCTGCTTGGGGCGGGGAAGAGGGATGTGGCCGATGGGGACGTCGATGACCACTGGTGCCTGCTGTTCGAGCGCAGTAGGAATCAAGGTTTCAAGGTCCATGGGGTCGTCTGCTCTCATGCCAATGGCGCCGAACGATTCGGCGAACTTCACGAAGTCGGGGTTGGCGAGGTCGGTTCCGTAGGAGCCGTCGAAAAAATCGTCGAGGTCGCGGGCCACGTTGCCATAGGCGTCATCTCTGAAGATGACGGTGGTGACGTTGATTCCGTATTTGATGGCGGTTGACAACTCAGATGAGTTGAACATTAAGCTGCCATCCCCAGCGAAGCACACCACTGGGTGATCCGGTTTGGCCAGTTTTGCTCCCAGCGCTGACGGGAACGCAAAGCCCAAATTGAACGAGTACCCAGAGTCGATGTAGGTGTTCGGATGGTTTACCTGCCAATGGGTTCGGGAATAGAAACCGAATTGGGTGACATCCCACACGGTGTATGCGTCTTCGGGAGTCCCCCGTCTGATTGCTTCCAAGATGGGGTACTGGGGTTCGTTGTCTCTGATGTCGTAGTAGGCGATCAGGCGTCGGGCGGCGGACACGGCTTGAGCAGGGGACGGGCGGTCTCGACACCCGGCTTCAACCAGAAGTGGCAAGAGAGAGTTGATGGTTGCTTTGGCGTCGCCGTGCAAAGGGATGGTGTTGTCTTGAATCCGGGTGAGGTCGAAGTCGTCGATGTTGATGTTCACGAGCGTCGACGACTCCCCGGCGGGGTTGCCCAAGGAAAAGCGGGTTCCAATCCCGATGACGACATCGGCGGTCTTCATAACGTCCAAGAGCTGATTCATCTCGTGCCGTTCACCGCCGGGGCTGACGCATGAGCCGTAGCACAAAGGATGGCTGTCGGGGATGGCGCCCTTTCCACCCCCCGATGTCACCACCGGGATGTTCGAGGCTTCGACTAATTCGAGGAGCGCCTGCTCTGCGCCGGAGAGGGCTACCCCGCCTCCGGCAACTATCAGGGGAAGTCGGGATTGCGAAATGGCCGAGGCTGCTTCTTGCAGCTGGTCGCGGCTGGGCATGAGTCGCGAGATAGAAGCGGGATCCGGTAGTTCGACTTCATCTCGTTCTACCAGGGCATCCGGTGGGCATTCGATGTAGGTCGGACGGGGGCGGCCGGTGCGCATTTGCTGAAATGCCTCGGATACGGCCGCGGGAATCTCTCTTGGAGTCAGGGCTTGCTGGCGCCATTTGGTGATAGGTCGCACGATGTCCATCTGGTCTTCGATCTCATGGACACCTCCCAGGTTCTTCCCTATCTGCCCTCGGGGAATTTGTCCGGCTATGAGCAACAACGGACTAGAGCGGGCGTGGGCCGTGGCCAATCCCGCAGCTGCGTTGTATATGCCGACACCGGGAACGACGAGGGCCACTCCCGGCACGCCCGACGCTCGGGAATAGCCGTAGGCCATGTAGGTGGCGGCCTGTTCATGCCGGGTGGTGACCATCCGAATGCCGGGCTCGTCGCGCAGCGCGGCCACAATCCCGTACATCTGGATTCCAGGTATTCCAAAGACGACTTCAACGCCCTCTCGGACCAGCGATTTTGCGAGAGCTTCCCCCCCGCTCAACTTCACCGGGTCATTCTTGCATCCGCAGAATCAAGCCGACTACTGGGCAAGCTCCAGCCGGTACACGGTGTCGTCGAAGCTCAGCACATACAGCTCGCCAGCCGCGTCCTCACCGAAGGAGACCAGGGTGACCGGGTCGACGGAAAGGCCGAGCTCTTTTCTGGTGTCCACTCCTTGGGCATCAACGGTGAGACCCCACAGGCGACCTTGGCAGAAATCGCCGAATACGTAGGTGCCCACCAGGCTGGGTATGGCCGAACCCCGGTACACGTGGCCGCCGGTTATGGAGCAGCCCGTGTCGTGGTCGTACACGTGAACGGGGAAGTCCAAATCTTCGGGAGTTTCGACGCCGGAGAACCGGACGTGGCCTTCGAATAGCGGCCATCCCAAGTTGGCCCCTGGCTTCCAGCCGTCGGCGGCCCGCAGTACGTGGACTTCTTCCCACTCGTTTTGTCCCACATCTGCGATCCACAGATCGCCGGTGGTCCGGTCGAAGGAGAATCGCCAGGGGTTGCGAGCCCCGTAGTGCCAGATCTCAGCTCGCCCCCCGCCGTCGGCAAACGGGTTGTCGGCGGGAATGGAGTAATCCGCGTTGCCATCGGCCTCGGGGTCGATGCGGATCATGGCGGCTAGCAGGGTGTCCAGATTCTGGCCCTGGTTGAACATGTCATCTCGGCCACCACCGTCGCCGAATCCGATCCACAGGTAGCCGTCGGGCCCGAAGGCGATATGGCCGCCATTGTGGTTGCAGGCCGGCTGGTCGACGCCCAGCACCGTCCGGCCCTGGTCGCCCTGAACCCACTGCCCGCTCATGGGGTACTCCACAATCAGGCTGTCGCCCCTCAAGTCGGTGGAGCTCACGTAGAGCTTCGATCCGTCAGGGGAGAAGGCGATGCCCAACAGCCCTTCTTCGCACTCTGGATTGGTTTGGTCGCTGATATCCAGCACCATCTCGGGAGGTTCATCCCCGTCAGCGTTCATCAGCCACACTTGGCCCTCCCGGGTGGCCACGTAGAGGTCTCCGCTGGTGCCGCCGGTGCCCGGTCGGGCGACGAGCGCCATCGGGTCGGTGAGCGATGCCACCGGGGTCAACACCAGGTTCGCCTCTTCAGGCTGGACGGCCACCGTGCCGTGTTCGTCCTCGCCTGGGTCGGGGGCCGGGTCGGTCGCAGGGGAGTCAGCCGGCTGACCTCCAGCAACGGTTGGGGCGTCCGGTCCCGAATCGGGAGCAGGGCCTGTCGGTGCTGCTGCACCAGCGGTAGCCGCTACCGTGGCCGCGACTTGTGGCTCCGCGTTGCGCCGGTTGTCCTCGCTGTCGCCGCAAGCGCCAACTAGCAGGCAAATCCCGGCGACTGCCACCACCATTTGCCGGCCGCGGCTCATGGCTGCTTCCGCAGGGGCCGGATCAAGCCCTCTTGCACCACTGAGGCCACCAGTTCGCCGGTGCGGTTCCACGCCGTGCCCCACGCCAGGCCCCGGGCATTGGAGGCCGAGTTGGACACCTGGTCCAAGAAGATCCAGTCATCCATTCGCAGCGGCCTATGGAACCACATGGCGTGGTCGAGGCTGGCCGCTTGGATGTCGATCTCGTTGCCCCTCACCGGCAGCGCCTTGGTGGCGGTGTCCAGCACGGTCATGTCGCTGGCGTAAGTGAACATGCAGGTGTGTAGTACAGGGTTTTCGGTCAGCGTGCCGGTGGCCCGCAGCCACACCTGCAAGCGGGGCTCTCGGCTCTGGCCCCGTTCCGCGGGCGAGCCGGTCACGTAGCGCAGCTCGATGGGGCGGATCATCCGGCCTTGGTCGTCCACCGGGAAACCGTCCCAAACGAACGGTTCCAACTCTTCGGGGTCGGGGATGCCTGCGGGAAGGTCAGTCTGGTGCTCGAAGCCCTCTTCTTGTTTGTGGAAGGAGGCCGACATGGCGAAGATGGGCTGGCCGTGCTGGATGGCGGTCACCCGGCGGGTGGTGAACGATCGGCCGTCTCGTACCCGCTCCACCAGATACACCAGGGGGGCAGCCACATCGCCGGGACGGATGAAGTAGGCCTGGAGGCTGTGGACCGAGCGATCCTCCACCGTGCGGGTGGCCGCTACGAGGGCTTGGCCGGCCACCTGACCGCCGAACACCCGCTGGCGGTCTTCTTGGGGGCTGACTCCCCTGAAGATGTCCTCCTCGATGGGCTCCAGATCCAGCAGTTCGATGAGCGCATCTACCTCTGCTTGCATGACCGACTGATCCTACCGTCAGAGTTAGGCAAACCTTATGGCCTAGTGGTCGGATTTGAGAGGGGCTGGGGTACGCTTGTTTCTCCCCATGACGCTTCTTGTCTCTGCTCGCGCTCACGTCTTGGAAAACTGGCGCCGCCTGCTGCGCTACTGCGGCACATCGGCGGTGGGAGTGGTGCTGGGTCAGACCATTCTTCGGGTGTGCTACGACCTGTTCGGCTGGTCGGGGCTGTTGTCCAACCTGGTTGCCTTCATGATCGCCAATATCCCCGTCTATTTCCTGTACCGGGGGTGGGTGTGGGACAGCAGCGGTCCTACGCAATGGGGCCGAGTAGTACTGCCCTTCTGGCTGGTCTCGCTGGCTGGGCTGGCCCTGTCGTCGCTGGCCGTGGGCTTGGTGGACGCCGCCACCGACAACGGCTGGTTCATCACCGCGGCGTCGGTTGGCGCCTTCGGCACGGTATGGCTGGTGAAGTACGCGGTGTGCGACCAGTACTTGTTCGGTCCAGCGCTCGACGGCGAGTCAGTTGACATGGGCCTCGAGACTCAAGACGATGGAACCCAGTCGGCGGGCGTTCGCTGAGGGCGCCCGGGGGTTCATGCACCCCGACGAGGGAATGGCGCTGCACCAGGCCGCCTGCGACTTGGAGGTCGACGGGCCGCTGCTGGAAGTGGGCAGCTACTGCGGCAAATCGTCGGTGTATCTGGGCGATGCCGCTCAAGCCCAAGGCCGACTGCTGTTCGCCCTCGACCACCACCGGGGCTCCGAGGAGAACCAGCCGGGCTGGGAGTGGCACGAGCCCGATCTCGTCGATCCCGCCGTCGGCCTGATCGACACCCTGCCCCATTTCCGGCGTACCGTGTATGAGGCCGGGTTGGAAGGGAGCGTGGTGGCTTTAGTGGGCGACTCAGTGGCCATTGCCCAGAACTGGTCCACCCCGCTGGCCTTCTTATTCATTGACGGCGGCCACGGCACCGAGCCGGCCCACGCCGACTATGAGAATTGGGTGCCCCACGTGGCCATCGGCGGGCGGTTGGCCATCCACGACGTGTTTCCCAACCCCGCCGATGGCGGCCGCCCGCCCTACGAGATCTACTGCCGGGCCATGGCCTCCGGTGCTTTCAGAGAAAACCCAGTCACCGGCTCCCTCAGGGTCCTCACCCGCGTCGCCCCGGGCATCTGATCTACTCAGTTTCAAGCAGGTCCTTAGTCGCCTCACTACCGTTGCGGCGTGAATCAAGAACAAAGGCTGGCATCAGGCGAAGCGTGGCAGGAGTTCAGCGACCGTTTGAAGGCCGCGGGCGACCGGCTGCTGGAAGACGACTTTCCGGCGGGAGCGGCTGATCTGGCCGAGGGCTACCGGCACTTGGGCCGGCTGCTGATGCAGGGGTGGGTCGAGCAGGTTGAGTTTGGCGACCGGGATTTCCCGGTCATGTACCGCCACAACGACGACGTGATGCGCTGGGGTGGCCCCAACGTGGACAACACCTATTGGCGGGCCCACGTGAGTGTTGAGCACTCCTATCGGATCAATGGGTGGCTGCCGCCAGGGGCGATGTTCGTGATCCAAAGCGCCCACGGCGAGATGCACCAGAACCGGTTGGGCATCACCGCCGAACGCTCGAGCGACGATTTCGCGGTGGATCCCGATGGCAGTTTCACCTTCATCGCCAGTGCAACTCCCCACGACGGCAACTGGCTCCCCATCGACGAGCACACCGACCACATCTCCGTGCGGGAGTACAACGTGGACTGGGGAGTGGACGAGCCGGGCCGGTTTGTGGTTGAGCGGGTGGGCAGTGAAGGTGAGCGCCCTGAGCCGCTCGATCCGGCTGGCTTCGCCGAGGGTTTGGACCGGGCCATGGCCTGGGCCGAGGACGCCCTGGTGTTTTGGAACCAGTGGATGGAGCGCAGCCGCCGAGCCGCCCCGCCCAACGTGTTCTACGGCCCCCGCTCGGTACCCGGCGGGGCCGACGCCATCGGCTACGGCGGCTGCTCCTATGAACTGGGGCCCGACGAGGCCCTGGTAGTGACTTGCGACGTGCCCGACGCCCAGTACTGGTCGTTCATGCTCTACAGCTACGCCTGGTTCGAGTCGCTGGACTTCGCCAACCGCACCGTGAGCCTCAACAACGCCCAGATCGCGGTGGACCCCGACGGCCGCTTCCGCATCGTGGTGGCCCACCACGACCCCGGCGTGCAGAACTGGCTCGACACCGAGGGCCGCCCCGAGGCTCTCATCACCTTCCGCTGGGTCCTCAGCTCCTCCATGCCCACCCCCGAGGGCCAAGTAGTCCCCTTCATGGAGGTCGACTCCCACCTCCCCGACTTCGTGACCCGCTTCACCCCCGACCAACGCGCCACCCAAATCGCCTCCCGCCGCCAGTCCCGCGCCCACCGCTTCCGCTGCTGAACTTCATTGGCGCGGTTAAGCCTGTAGCGCGATATAGCCTCGCTCCCATGATTTCCTGGAGCATTTGGAGAATCCCTGCTCTTGTTGCCTGCTTCCTTTTGATGGCCGCGGCCTGCGGGAGCGACGACAACGGGCAGGCTTACGAGGCTGACCGGGTTGGTGCCACAGCCTCGGCCAGCATTGTCAACCCCGATGGCGACGTTGTGGGCAGCGCCGAGTTTGAGCAGGGGCCGACAGGAGTGCTGATTACGATGTCGATGAGTGGCCTCACCCCCGGCGCGCACGGCATCCACCTGCACGAAGTTGGTGCCTGCACTCCCGACTTCAAGGCGGCCGGCGGTCACCTCACGGCCACCGATGAAGCCCAGCACGGCCTGAAGAACCCTGAGCGCACGGTGGACAACCACGACAACGGCGACCTACCCAACCTGTACGCGGCGGCCGACGGCATTGCCCAAGCCGAGTTCTTCACCTCGCTGGTGACCATTTCTGGCGGGTCAATGCCCGCACTGCTTGATGCCGACGGTTCCACGTTGGTCATCCACGAGAACCCCGACGATCACCTCACCCAGCCCATCGGCGGCGCTGGCGGCCGCGTGGGTTGCGGCATCATCCGCTAGCCAGCGAGCAGTTCTCAGAGATTCCCTGGCTGTAAGGCAGCGCGTACCAATTGCTCCACCGCATCGGCAACAGTTTCGGGGTTTTCGTGTTCCCAGAAGCGCAGCACGGTCCAGCCGGCTTCTTGGAGGTGGGCGTCGGTGTCTTGGTCGCGGGCGATATTGCCGGTGATCTTGGCTGACCAGTACTCGGGGTTGGTGGCCGGTTGAGTGTGGTGCTCCGGGCAGCCGTGCCAGTAGCAGCCGTCCACGAACACCGCGATCTTGGCCTTGCGGAATACAAGATCGGCCGTCCGGCGTAGCTCCGGTAGCGGCCGAGAGGCCACCCGATAGCGCAACCCTCGCCGATGAACCGCCGAGCGAACCGCCAATTCCGGCTTGGTGTCGCGGCTGCGATTCCCCTGCATCGACTTTCGGGTCGCCTCCGACGAAGCCCAAGACCCCTCCGGCAACCCGCTCATGGGCTGATGGTAGCGACGCTCCGCGGGGGCGTCCTTAGCCGATGGTGATTAGTTCGGGGAGGGTGCGGTGGTTGGAGAAGAGGGTGGAGGCGGGGGAGGCGCCGGATAGGGCATCGGCGGCCAGGATGACGGCGGCGGCGGTGTAAGAGGTGCGCTCATCCGCGGGGAAGTGGACCCGCTCGGGATGGACCATGCCGGTGAAGTAGGAGCCGTCGTCGGCTCGCAGGTTTTGCACCCACTCGAACATCTCGGCGGCGACATCTCGTCGCCCCACGCCCAGATGGGCGATGACGCTCTCGCAGGTCTCCGCGGCGGTGACCCAGGGCCTGTCCGACACGCAGCGCACTCCGAGGCCGTCCATCACGAAGGTGTCGAAGCGAGAGGCCAGCATGGTGCGACCCTCCTGGCCGGTGACCACGCCGGCCAGAACGGGGTAGTACCAATCCATGGCCCAGCGGTGCTTGGGGGCGAAGGCATCGGGCTGAGTTCGGATCACATCGGCCAGCCGGGCCGCGCTCAGTTCCCAGTCGGGCCGCTCGTGGCCCAACTCCTCGCCGGTGGCGATGGCGGCTCGCAGGCTGTGGCAGATGCTGGACGAACCGGTCAGCAGGGCGAACGACCACGGCGTGCCGTCGGCGTGGCGGGCCCAGCGGATCTCCCCACGGGGGAGCTGCAAATCGAGCACGAAGTCCACGGCCCGCTCCACCACCGGCCACATCGACTCTAAGAAGCTCCGGTCGCCGGTACACAGGTAGTGGTGCCACACGCCGGCAGCCACGTAGGCCACGCAGTTGGCATCTAGCTTGTCTTGCTCCACGCCGTCGGCCACGTAGTACTGATGCCAGGCGCCATCGGGCCGTTGATGGTCCGACAACCACTGGTAGGCCCGCTCGGCTTCGGCCCGACGGCCCATCACGGTGAGGGCCATGGCGGCTTCCACGTGGTTCCACGGGTCGGCATGGCCGCCGGGGAACCAGGGGATCATGCCATTAGGCAACTGCCAATCGGCGATGCTGTCGGCGGTTTGCTCTAGCTCGGTTGCCGACAAAACGCCGGCCACGCAAGGCCCAGCAGAATCGCTACCTCCAAGGGTAGGGGACTCAGCATCGGCAAGTTCGGTCTCCCTGTGGTTGTGGGGTTCAGACGGCGACAAGCTCGGTCTCCCTTGAACTCTGTGATCCTGGCTTCCGGCTATAAAGAACCAGGCTCTTGCCCAGCACTGGACTCAGGACCCGTTCGGCTATTCGGGTGATTCTTGGTTGGCGAACAATATCCCATTCCAAGAGCCGGCGATAAGCCGCCACCAGCCGATGGTAGTCGCGGTCGGGACCCACCGCGCACCGCAGCCACCAGTAGGGGCTGTGCAGCGCGTGGGCGTGATGGCCCGAATAGGGAGCCAGGCCTGCTTGTCGGAGCCGACGCCGGAGTTCGCTGCGCCGGTAAATCCGCACATGGCCGCCCACCGCCTTGGGGGCGTGGTACTCATCCGAGAGCGCCCAGCACACTTTTTCGGGGAACCAGGTGGGAACCGTTACCGCCAGCACCCCGCCGGGGCGCAGAATCCGGGTCAGCTCGGCCAGCGCCTGTTCGTCGGAGTCCACGTGCTCCAGCACCTCGGAGGCGATGACCCGGTCGAACGACTGGTCGGGAAACGGAAGCCGGGTGGCATCACCCTGGGCGGCTTGGCACGTTCCTTGGTACTGCTCTCCGGCATCCGACATGGCCGCGAACGTGGCCCGAACCTCGGACAGTTCGGCCGACGCCAGATCACAGGCCACCACATGGGCGCCCTGCCGGGCGGCCTCATAAGCATGACGCCCAAACCCGCATCCCAAATCGAGCAGCCGTTCGCCTGGCTTCAGACCCAAGCGGTTGTAGTCAACGGTCAGCATGATCGAACTGGAAATCGCCGAGAGTATTCGTGCCTATCGGCCAGGCCGCCATTCGTCGAGCAGTGCCCGGTAGTGCTCCACCGTCTGGTCGGCGGTGTGACGCCAGCTCCACCGGCCAATCACCCGCTCCCGTCCCGCCGCTCCGATGCGGGCGGCCATTTCGGGATTGTCCAGCACTCTGCTCAGCGCCGCGGCCAACGCCTCGCTGTCGCCGGGCGGCACCGACACACACGTTTCGCCGTCGGGGCCGGCCACTTCGGGCAGCGCTCCTCCCGTGGTGGCCACCAGCGGCGTGCCGCTGCACATGGCCTCGATGGCCGGCAGCGAGAACCCTTCGTACAGCGATGGCACCACCGCCACCGAGCTGGTGGCATACAGCTCCACGATGCGCTCGTCGGGCACCCCGGAGATGAACTCCACCACCTGGCTCAGGCCCAGATTGTGGATGGCTTCGGCTGAGGTGCCCCCCTCGCGGGGCTTGCCGATGACGATCAGGCGAACGTCCCGCTCGGTGCGCAGCTTGGCCACTGCCTCCAACAGGTAGCGCAGGCCCTTCATGGGCACATCGGCGCTGGCGGTGGTGATGATCTGCTCGGGCTTGCGGTCTACGCCGGGCAGCGGGCGGAACTGCTCGGGGTCCACCCCCACCGGAACCACGTGCATCAGGCGGCGGGGCACCTTTTGGTCTCGGGTGATGTCGTCGCGCGACGACTCCGAAACGGTGATGATGCGCCGGAGGCGCCGGGCCACCCGGGCCTGCATCCGGGTGAAGGAGTACCAGCGCCGCTTGCCCAGCCGCTCTATCGGGCTACGGGCGTGTTCGAGCTCCAGTTGGCGGTCGACGGTGATGGGGTGGTGGATGGTGCCCAGCACCGGCAAGCCATCGCGTTCCATGGCCAGCAGCCCGTAGCCCAGCGACTGGTTGTCGTGTACCAGGTCGAAATCCCCCACTCGGGAGCGCAGCATCTGCCACGCCCGGATGGAGAAGGCCAGCGGCTCCGAGAAGGCACCGGTCATGAACGAACCCACCTCGGCGGCGTCGGCCCACGTCTTGATCTCCCAGAACCCCGGCATCCGCCCCGGATGGGCATCGTTGAAGATGTCCAGGCTGGGGAGCTCGTGCAGCGGCACCCGCTCATCGAGCACCGGATAGGGCTGTCCGCTCAGCACCTCCACGTGGTGGCCGAGGTCGGTCAGTGCCCGGCTGAGATGGTGGACGTACACCCCCTGTCCACCGCAGTGGGGCTTGCCCCGGTACGACAAAAGGGCGATTTTGAGCGGGCGATCCGCCGAGACCATAGCCCCACAAGGCTTTCGGAATTCGGTGGGTTTGGCAAATGCTCAGATGCTCCGACTGACCGCTATCTTGGCCCTGTGCGAGCGCTGGTGCAGCGGGCCGCCGAGGCCCGGGTTCGGGTAGACGGCGAAGTGATCGGGGAGATCGGTCCTGGGCTGTGCTGTCTGGTGGGCGTGACCCACGATGACGACGCCGACACGGTGAAGAAGATGGCCGGCAAACTGTGGAACTTGCGCATCTTCACCGACGAGAACGGGCACATGAACCTGTCGGTGGCCGACACCAGCGGCGAGCTGCTGGTGGTGAGCCAGTTCACCCTCTACGGCGACATCAGCCGGGGCCGCCGCCCCTCATTCCTCGGTGCCGCCGCCCCCGACCAAGCCGCTGTCCTGGTCGACGACCTCGTTGTCGAACTCCGCAACCTGGGCGCCACCGTCGCCACCGGCTCCTTCGGCGCAATGATGGCCGTCGAGTTGATCAATGACGGCCCCGTCACCCTAATGGTGGAGGTCTGATCAGCGGGATTGGCGGCGGGGAGGGGTGGTGGTCCTTGAGTGAGCTATCCAGGCCGCCAGCAGGGCAGCTAGGGCGAGGGCGAACATGGGCCAAGGGCCGGCTCGAGTGGCGAGGGTTTGGCCGGAGCGGAGCTCGATTTCGGCTTGTATGACCTTGCGCTCGGAGACGGCGGTGCGCTGGTAGACGTTGCCGTCGGGGTCGACGAAGGCGCTGAACCCGGTGGGGGCCGACTGCACTACCCAGCGGCCGGTCTCCAAAGCCCGCAGCCGGGAGCTGGCGATTTGCTGGGTCTGCACGATGGTGAGCCAATAGCTGGCCCCGTTGGTGGGGTTCAACAGCACTTCGCCGCCGTTGCCGATGGCGTCTCGGGCCCGATCCTCGAAGAAGATCTCCCAGCTAATGGACACCCCGAGGCGGCCCACGGGGGTGTCCACCACTGCGGGGGTGTCACCTCGGCGCATGTCTCGGGCTGGCAGATAGTCGGGGGCCAGCGGCTCGATCAACGACCGCAGCGGCACGTACTCCCCGAACGGCACCAGTCGGACCTTGTCGTAACGGTCCACCTGGGTGCCGTCGGGGGCGAACACCGCGGCGAAATTGGCCGCTTCGGTGTCCGACACGTCCTCAACCACTCCGGCCACCAGCGTGGTGTTGAGCTCGCGGGCCAGCTCAGCCAGCCGCAGGCGCTCCCGGCTGTTGGCGAACAGGCCATGCACGTCCACCACGTCTTCGGGCCACACCACCAAGTCCACCGGCTGCCGCACCAGTTGGCTGGCCTCGAGGTGCCGCGCGAACACCACCCCAGGCTCAGTGTTGACCGCCCGGGTCCGCTGTGGCCCGCCTCCCTGCACCACCGCCACGTCGATGGTGCCGGTGGCCGAGCCCCGGGGGGCCAGAGCCGCCCAGCCCCAAAACCCCAGCACCACCACTGCCAAGGCCATTGCCGCCTGCCAGCGGCGATCGAGCGCGGCAGCCAGCACCATGGCGATGGCCGCACACACCCCCACCAGCAGCAACGGTCCGAGCACCCGCACAGTGGTGGCCCACGGAGTATCCACCTGGCTCATGGGCAGGGTGGCCAGCGGCACCCCCCCAAACGGCCACCGCCAGCGAATCGCTCCGGCCAGCACAAACAGGCCGGGTAGCGCCAGCCATCGGCTGCGCCCCGGCGGACAAGCCGCCCCGGCGAGGCCGTATAGCGCGGAGAACACCACACACACCGCCAGATAGCCGGGCAGGGTGAAGTCGACCATCCAGAGCGTGGCCGGGAACAGCCAGCCCGCCCCGAATCCAAACCCCCGCCACGCCCGGGCCCAAATCGGCTGGTCGGCAATGAGGCGCTCGAATACCAGCAATCCCACCAAAGCCAGCGGCCACCATCCCCACGGAGGCATCGACAGCGCTACCAGCCCGCCCGCCGCCAGGGAGCCCGCCGCGGTCCACCCGCTGGTGCGAACCCACACAGCAAGTCGCGGGCTGCTCATCGGCTGCTCATCGGCTGCTCATCGGGCGACCGCGCCGTCGGACACACTGGCCCGAGCTGCCTGTCGCCCTTGGTTGATGCAAGCCGGAATCCCCAAGCCTCGAGCCCAAGCCCCGGTCACCCGCAACCAGGGGGCGTCTTGGCTCAGCGCCCGCTCGATGTCGGCCACGAGTTCCAGGTGGCCGGGCCGGAACTGGGGCAGAGACCGCTCCCAACGGCTGATTCTCACCGCGTGGGGCTCGGCATCCAGACCCATGGTGAGGGACAGGTCGTCCACCACTGCCTCCAGCAGGGCGTCGTCGTCGAGGGCCAGTGCCCGGTCGTCGCCAAACCGTCCAGCCGACACCCGCAGTACAACCGTGTCAGCCGTCCCGACGTGAGACCACTTGCTCGATGCCCACGAGCAGGCGGTGATGGTCCGGCCCTCAACCGCGGGCACCAGATAGCCCGAGCCCGCCATGGGGTGATCGACATCGGCGGTGTCAAACGCCAGCGACACCAGCACCACCGACGCGTAGTCGATGCTGTGCAATAGATCGGCCGCGGTTGCCGATACCGGGGCTACCAGCGCGCTAGCCGCTCCTGCCGGGAGGGTCACGATCATCTGGTCGGCGTCCAACTCGCTCAGGTCGACCACCGGGGACGACAGCCGCAGCCGTTGCTCTAATCGTCTGGCCAATTCATCGGTCAATCGCCCCACACCGTCGGGCAGGGAGTAGAACACCGGCGCGTCTGGGTCGGCGGTTGACGACGCGGCCAGCCGACGCATCTCCCGCACCAAGCTGGGGCCCCGAGCCGCGGCTTCGGCCAACTGGGGCACGGCCGCCCTCACGCTCAAGTCGTCGATTGAAGAGGCGTTGATGCCCCCGATCAGCGGATCCACCAACCGGTCGGCCACCTCGTCGCCCAACCGGCGCCGCACCAGCCCGCCAACCGACTCGTCTTCTGCCAACGGCGACCCAGCCAAATCGGGCTCTTGGCGGGCGCGGTCCACTCCATCGGCCGACACGATCCCGGAGGCGGCCAAAGTGTCGAAGTCCAATGGCACCCCCAGCACGTTGGGCTGGGGCACTGCCCGCAGCGCTCCTCGGGAATACACGAACGCCGCCCGCTGGGCCGGCGACACCAGATCGGCGGCCAAGCCCAGCTCCTGGCAGAGATCCACCGCCCACGGCACCCGGGCCAAGAACGCATCTGCTCCTTCATCCACCGGCTGCCCAGCCAGCTCAGAGGTGAGAATTCGCCCCCCCGCCCGCTCGGCTGCCTCATATACCACCACCTCGGCGCCGGCCTTGGCCGCCTCGTAGCCTGCGGCCAACCCGGTGATCCCCGCCCCGACAACGGCAACTTTCACAGAGACACCCTCATGGCGCGGCCATGTCCTGGGGTGCCGCTTCTCCTCCTGGGTCCTTCACGGCAAGGCCTTGTATCTGTGGACCAACTCCACCACTTGTTCCAGCGTCTCGGGATCGGTTTCGGGCAGTACGCCGTGGCCCAGGTTGAACACGTGACCCGGCTGTCCGGCGTTGCGATCCAGCACGTCGGTGGCCCGGTCGGCCACCACCGGCCACGGGGCCAGCACCGCGGCGGGATCCAAGTTGCCCTGCACGGCCACATCGGGTCCGAGTCGCTCCCGAGCGTCGTCCAGGTGAACCCGCCAGTCCACCCCCACTACATCGGCCCCAGCTTTGGCCAACAGTTCCAGCAGCTCGCCGGTGCCCACCCCGAAGTGGATGCCCGGCACCCCATCGCCCCGGTTGCCCAACTCGGCGAACACTCGCTGGCTGGCTGGCAGCACGAACTGCCGGTATTCATCGGGGGCCAGCGCACCGGCCCAGGAATCGAACAATTGGAACGCCGCAGCGCCGGCATCGAGCTGCGAGCCAATGGACGCAATAGCCAGATCGGCCAATCGGTCCATCAGCGCGGCCCACAGGTCGGGTTCGCTGTGCATGAACCGCTTGGTGAGGGCGTGGGTGCGAGACGGCCCTCCCTCCACCAAATAGGAAGCCATGGTAAACGGCGCCCCGGCGAAGGCGATCAACGGGACGTCGAGCTCCGCCACCAGGTTGCGCACCGTTTCCAGCACATACGGGGTGTCGGCGTCGGGATCGAGCGGGCGCAGCCGATCCAGGTCGCGGGCCTCGCGGAACGGATGCTCCACAACCGGCCCCACCCCGGGCACGATGTCGACGCCGAACCCGATGGCATGAGTGGGAACCACGATGTCGGAGTACAAGATGGCCGCGTCCACCCCATAGCGGCGCACCGGTTGAAGGGTGATTTCGGTGGCCACCTCGGGACGAGCGATGGTGTCCAGCATCGAGCCCTCCCCCCGGATGGCCCGGTACTCAGGCAACGATCGCCCCGCCTGGCGCATGAACCACACCGGCACCCGCTCCACCGGCAGCCCGCGACACGCCCGCAAAAAGGCGTCATTGGCGATGGAGGAACCGGCAGCCACGCATAAACGGTACTGACATATGGGTTGGCCGGTACCATCCATGCGGTGCGCCGGTCTATTGACGATTACCCCTTCGACCCGGCCGACCTCCCGCCCGGCGACGACGACGAGTTCTCCCCGGTGTCGTGGGCGGTGGCCATCGCCGACGACTACGAAGACGCCACTCCCCGGGTGGTGCTCACCGTGGAAGAGGTAGGCCAAGCCGGCTATGGCCTAGTGGCCCACCTGTCCCCACCCCTGGCCCGCCGCCTCCAAGCCGCCATCGGCGACGCCCTCAAAGAGATCGGCGAGGGTGGAACTCTTTGAGCACCACTGGTGAGGGTTTGTCAACTCCGTCCGTCAGTAGCGCTCGAAGCGGGCGTTGAGTCTTGACATGTCATCGTGGTCTGTGGTGAGGATGAATGTGCCCAAGCCCTCTGCGACCACGGCGAGGTGGGCGTCAACCACATCTGAGGTACCGGAGTCGGCAAGCCTGAGTCCCACGCCCACCGACTCGTCGAAAGGGTGGATAGAGAAGTAGCGCAGCGCGCGGGCCAAGTTCGCTTGTTTCGCGGGCTCTCGCCAAACCTGAGCGAGCACCGGATGGGTCGTGTGTAGATCGTCACCGCGCTCAGCGGCCCGCTTGATTAGAGCCCACAGTCGGGAGTTAAGTTTTTCGCTATCGAGGATCAGCGGACCAGCGTCAACGATCAACGATCCACCCCCTGTCGGTCGAGTACGCCGTCGGCCCACTCGAGATGCTCGGAGCTGATGGGGCCTTCATCTGCCTCCCACGAAGCGATCATGTCGAGCATTGCGCGACTGCTGCGGCGGCGCTTCACCTCGGCGAGAAGAGACCGCTTGATGGCCAGCTTCTTGGTGCCGTCCAATGCCACCAGTTCGGCGAGTGCTGCTTCCATCTCGTCATCGAAGTTGATGGTTGTCTTAGAAGCCATATAAGTACGGTATTATAACCGTATATATATGGCAACCGCTATGGATTGTCCTGGCTTCTTGACGTGCCAGAAAGCGCTCCTCAGGCGGCGATCTGTCAGCGTCTGGGCGGTGGTTCGGGGGGTTGTTGCCAGGGGGGTCGTAGGTGGGGGCGGCCGGTGTCGGGGTGATGTTCGACATCCCAGTTGCGGTGGTGGACTTTGTGGTGGCAGTCGTGGCAGAGCTGCACGAGGTTGTCGGATTGGGTGGGGCCGTCGTCTTGCCAGTGGATGATGTGGTGGGAGACGCACCACTCGGGCTCGGCTCGACAGCCGATGCAGCCTTGGTCCCGAGCAGTAATGGCGGCTCGAAGTTGGGGACTGGGGTGGCGTTGGCGGCCCAGTGAGAGGCATTGCAGGTCGGCATCGAAGATCCCGGTGAGGATTTCGGCGTCGCAGGCCAGCTTGCGGAACTCATCTTGAGGCAACGGGGTGCCATCGGCCAACCGAGGATTGCCAAGTTGACGGTCGATGGCGTCGTAGTCGGCCAGGATCAACAGGCTGGTCGGCTGGGGCTGCTCGGTCTCTCCGTCTGAAGTACGGGTCAGCAGCCCAGAGATTGCATCGGCCCGGCGATGGCGGGCTTCGAGCCGCTCACGGCCGGTGGTGGCGTGCCAGGCCATGTCGGTCTTGTGGTTGAGCGCAGCCCGGATGCCTTGCGCAGCGACCGGGTCGAACAGAGCGAACAGTCGCCACATGCCGTCGTCCTGCTCGGTGAAGCTGGCGGTGCGTTTTCTCCGTTGGCGCTCGAGCCGCTTGGCACCGTCTGTATCGCCAGACATCTCGTCTTGGTGCTCGCGTACCGTGCGCCGCAATTGCTCGGGGGTCTGGTGCTCGGCCGCGGCCAGCATCTTGTCCTCGTCCAGGGGCCCTGCTTGTGCCGCAGTTCCCAGGATGCGGGCGTGCTCGGAGGTGATGCGGCTGTCAGAGAGCGCTCCCCGAGTGGCCGCCAGCGATTCCAACTGTTCAGCGTCGCGCATGGTGCGTTGGGCCTGCTGGCCCGACTGGCGGAGCTCAGATTTCAATGTGTTGGCCGTGTCATACGGGCTGGTGCGTCGCTTCTTTTCCGCCACCGCCTCCGCCAAGAACCCATCCAACTGATTCCGAGCCCGCCCGATCTGACGCAACCGCAAATCCAGGGAAGCATCGTCCAACCCGGCGATCTCCACCGCATCAACATGCACGCCAGTGCTGGCGTTTCGCCTGGTCAACGTCCCAGATTCCATGCCCACCAGTCTACCGACACCAGTGACAGTATCTACATGACATTTCTCGTGAACAATGAGAAACATCCAATTTGCAGTCAAAACATATGAATCTCGACAATTTTCAGTCGAGTGTTGGCAGGGCAAAGCCGACACATAGCCGACACATAACTGTCAACGTCTAGCATCCCCACCGTGCCACAAGAATTGTCTGCCGGACACGATTAGGCAGGCCGCCGCACTGTGACCGAAGAGGGAGTTGCTCAAGCCGTCGAAAACACCTCCAGTCGTGTTGGATCTGACGTTGCTGATGGTCTGAGCAGCAAGATCGAAGCCCAGCGTCTTCTCATGAGACTGTCTCGCTGCCTTGCCATCGACCTTGAGGTATCGAAGGAAACCGAGCACATCCACGCCTTTGCCGGAGTACGCCGTGATACCGGGAAGTCCGTTGTATTCCCCTCAGGGGGCCGCCGGTTTGAACAGGCGCTGGCTGAGCTAGACGATCTCGCCAAAGGTGCAGATTTCTTGCTCAATCACAATCTCATCGACTTCGACTTGCCCCGACTGCAAGCCAAAAAGCCCGATCTGCGCCTGCTGCGACTGCCGGCAATAGACACGCTGTGGCTCAATCCACTCGCCTTTCCTCGCAACCCATACCACCATCTGGTCAAGCATTATCAAGACGGGCAGCTCAACTCTGAGCGCAAGAACGACCCGAAACAAGACGCCGAACTGGCTTTGCAGGTCTTCTCTAACCAGCAAAAAAAGCTGCTGGAGGCACCATCCGACCTACTGGCCGCCTGGCACTGGCTCACGGGGGGGCAGCCCGAAACCGGCTTCGACTTTTTCTTCGAGTGCTTACGTAGATCACCCCGGCCATCCGATGCGGAGGGCCGGGAGGCGATCCAGGCCCGCCTCGAACACATCGCCTGCCGCACGTATGCCAACGAAGCCATCGCATCAGCCGATCAGCACAGTTGGCCGCTCGCCTATGCCTTGGCGTGGCTGTCGGTAGCAGGGGGCAACTCGGTCATGCCATCTTGGGTTAGGCACCAGTTTCCCAAGGCCGGGCAACTGGTTCGACGACTCCGTGATCGCAGATGCCCCGACCGGGGATGTCCCTGGTGCCGAGAGCGCCACAATGCCTCTGAGGAACTGAAGCGTTTCTTTGGCTTCGACGCCTTCAGACCAGAACCGGAAGACCCGGAACGGCAAGGACATTCATTACAGCAGTCCATTGTCGAGTCAGCAATGGAGGGTCGCCATGTTCTGGGAATCCTGCCCACGGGTACGGGCAAGTCGTTGTGCTACCAGATACCGGCCCTTTCACGATACGAGAAGACCGGGGCAGTAACCGTGGTCATCTCACCGTTGGTGGCTCTGATGGTCGACCAGGTTGCCGGACTAGAAGCCCATAGCATCGACTCCTGCATCACGATAAACGGCCTGTTGTCAATGCCAGAGCGAGCCGATGCACTGGAAAAGCTCAGGCTGGGAGACGCATCCATCGTATTGATCTCTCCCGAGCAGTTGCGCAGCGTCTCGTTTCGACGGGCCTTGGAACAACGCGAAATAGGTGCCTGGGTTCTCGACGAGGCTCACTGCCTCTCCAAGTGGGGCCATGACTTCCGCCCCGATTATCGCTATGTGGGGCGCTTCATCGATGAACGGGCCGAAGGCGGGTTGATTCCCCCAGTTATGTGCCTGACTGCCACGGCCAAACCGGGGGTCAAAGAAGAGATCCTGGATTACTTCAGGGACAAGCTCGGCATCATGTTGCACGACTTCGACGGTGGCAGTCGCCGAACGAACCTTGATTTTGTGGTGGTGGAGACCACCAGATCCCAGAAGTCCAACGACATTCACATGATCTTGGCCAAGCACTTGCCCCCAGACCGCCAAGGCGGCGCGATCGTGTATTGCGCCACGCGGCGGCGGACCGAAGAACTGGCGAATTACCTGCGAGAGCACGAGGTCTCAGCCGACCGCTTCCACGCGGGGTTGCAGCCCGAGGAGAAGAAGACCGTCCAAGACGAGTTCATCAGGGGTGATCTGCGGGTGATCGCCGCCACCAACGCCTTCGGAATGGGTATCGACAAGCCCGATGTCCGGTTGGTGATCCACGCTGACATACCGTCGTCGTTGGAGAACTACTTGCAAGAGGCAGGGCGTGCGGGGAGAGACCAGCAAGAAGCCCATTGTGTGCTGCTCTACACCAAAGACGATGTGGAGCGGCAGTTCGGCATGTCTGCTCGCTCCCGGCTAACCCGGCGCGACATTCACGGGGTCCTTCGAGCCCTGCGCCGGCTGGGTCGTCGCAACAAGAGCGACGAAGTGGTCGCCACCATGGGAGAGATCCTCATCGAAGACGAAGACAAGGAATTCCGGCGGGATTCTGCTACCGACGACACCCGAGGACGGACCGCCCTCGCCTGGTTGGAGGAGTCAGAGTTGCTCACTCGGGAGGAAAACCGAGTCAGAGTCTTCCCGTCTTCGCTACAGGTGAGCACGGTCGAGGAGGCCCGGAAGAAGCTCGACGCCAAGCCGATCAGCGATGGCTACCGCGCCCAACTCCTCGCCATCGTGAAGGCGCTGATCGAAGCCGACCCCGACGAGGGCATTTCCACCGACGTGCTGATGAGCACAATCGGTTTCGAACCCAAACGGTTGCGAGGCGCGCTCCATGACCTGGAGAACTTTGGAATCGCCAGCAATGAAACCGGGTTGACCGCTTTCGTCCACGCCGGCGTCACGCGGAGTTCGAAGAAGCGATTCGCCGAGGCGGCCGCAGTGGAGGAGAAGCTCATAAGCCTCATGCAAGAGATGGCCCCCGATATGGGAGTGGGTGACAGCGCGCCGCTGAACCTTCGGGTGGCCACCCAGAGGATCAAAGACGACGGCCACGACAATGTTCGTCCTGAGTACGTGACTCGCATCCTGCGCGGAATCGCCGGCGACGGACGGGGCGAGAGGGGTGTCGGCGGCAGCATCAGCGTGAACAAGCTCGACGCCGAGAGCGTTTGGGTGACGTTAAAGCGAGAGTGGCGCTCCCTTGCCGACATTGCCCAGCGCCGGCGTTCTGGTGCGAAGCGTCTGCTTGAGCACCTCCTGTCGAGGTTGCCGCCGGGCAAGCGTCGCGGGACCGATTTGCTGGCTGAAACCACGCTGGGGGAGCTGGTTAGATCGGTAGACAGCGATCTAACCCTGAGGGGGCAGGTGAACGACGTTCGCAAGCTTGTGGACCGCTCCCTCATGTGGCTGCATGAATTGGAGGTCATAAGGCTCAATAAGGGCCTCACCGTGTTCCGCCCGGCGATGACCATCCGCCTGGAAGCGAGGCACAAACAACGTGGCTTCGCCAACGCCGACTTTCAGTCTCTACAGATTCACTACGACCAAACAGTGCGCCAGATACATGTCATGGCCGAATTCGCGCAGCGGGGCCTCCAGGACATGGCTGACGCCTTGCGTCTATCTCTCGATTACTTCGCTCTCGGCGACGAAGAGTTCATTCGCCGCTGGCTCCCTGATCGTGAACGAGAGTTGTCCCGCCAAACCTCTCCAGAGTCGTGGCACAACATCGTCGAGAGCCTGAAGAATCCCTCTCAGCGACGCCTAGTGGCCGACGACCGCGAGACCACGAACGTGCTGGTGCTGGCCGGGCCCGGCTCAGGAAAAACCCGGGTGCTGGTACATCGAATCGCTTATCTAGTTCGAGTGAGGCGCGAAGACCCTCGGGGCATCCTTGCCTTGGCCTACAACCGGCATGCCGCAGTTGAGATACGTCGCCGACTTGCTGAGTTGGTTGGAGACGACTCGCGAAGGGTGCTGGTGCTTACCTGCCACGCCCTGGCCATGAGGCTTGTTGGCACCAGCTTCGCCGAGCGGGCCGACCGCCCCGAAAGTGAGCAGTTCCAAGACATCCTCAGGCAGGCCACTGCCCTGCTGCATGGCGAAGGGCTGGCAACAGAGGAGGAGGCAGAGGAGTCGCGGGCCCGGCTGCTGGCGGGGTTCCGCTGGATTCTGGTGGACGAATACCAAGATGTCGGCCGCGACGAGTACGACCTCATCTCGGCCCTAGCTGGCCGGACTCAAGCAGACGCCGATGCCAAGCTGACCTTGTTCGCGGTGGGCGACGACGACCAGAACATCTATGCCTTCAAGGGTTCGTCGGTGCAGTTCATTCGCAACTTTGAACAGGACTACGAAGCCAAACCCGCCTTCCTCACCGACAACTACCGATCTACCCAACACATCATCAAGGCCGCCAATGCGGTTATCGAGCCAGCACAAGATCGCATGAAGCGGGACAACGAGATCCGAATCGACAAACAGCGCGCCAAATACCCACCGGGCGGCATTTGGGCCGAGCGCGATCCCATAGGTGGTGGGAGGGTTCAAATCCTGACCGCCAGACGCGACGCGGGCTCACAGGCGCAGGGGCAGGCGGTTATGGCCGAGCTCCAGCGAATGGCAAGCCTCTCGTCAGACTGGGATTGGTCAACCTGTGCCGTGATTGCTAGGGAGTGGAACTATCTGCAACCAATTCGCAGCATCTGCGAGCTTGACGGCATACCGGTTCAGATGGCGAACGAAGAACTCCCCAGCGTTTGGCATCTTCGCGAGACCCAGGCCCTCTTGGATTGGCTCCGCGAGCGCGATTCTCAGTGGATCGTCAATTCCGACTTGTGCAACTGGGTGAGCAAACAAGAGCCCACCCCTTGGACTGAACTCTTGAAGGATGCCGTTGACGAGCACCAGATGGAGTTCGGTTCAGGCCAGGTTCCAGTGGACACATTCAGAGAATGGCTGGCCGAATGGGGGCGCGAGGTGCGCCGGCGCCAGCGAGGAATACTGCTTTGCACCGCCCATAGGGCAAAGGGACTTGAGTTCGATCACGTTGTGGTGCTTGACGGTGGCTGGGACCGCGGCGGACAAGATCAAGACCCTGACGCCGAGCGCCGCCTGTACTACGTGGCCATGACCCGGGCCCGCCAAACCCTTGCCCTCGGGTACCTCGGCAAACCAAATGCGATGCAGGAGGCGCTGCGGAGTAGCACAGCGGTGAAGTGGCGAGAGCCCATCGCGGTTCCACCACCGCCAATAGAGTTGGCCCGCCACTATCGACAGTTGAATTTGAAGAACGTCTACCTGAGCTTCGCGGGTCGAATGCCACCCGACCATCGGGTGCATCGCGCTCTTGCTGCGCTCTTGCCAAATGACCCGCTACAGGTGCAGCTGAAGTCAGAAAGGTGGGAACTGCTCGATGATGCCGGGGTGGTGGTGGGGACGCTGGCCAAGTCATTCAAACCACCAGAGGGTATGACCTGCACCGGTGCCACGGTTCTGGCTATTGCTTCCTGGGGCCGTCAGCACTCAGAGCCGCAATACCAAGAGCAGCTCAAGAGCGACACATGGGAGGTCGTGGTGCCCGAGCTCATCTTTGAACCATCCTGAGTCTCACGGAGATCGGCGAGCCTGCCACGCCCTAACCCGTCAATTTCGTATTAGACTTGAACGTTCACTGGTTTTGAACTCAGTCTGAGGAGTCTCCGATTCATCCGGATCACGCCGCGGAACAGACATATATCGATCGGGCCCACCAAGCCCTTGAGACGGCCCGGGAGCGGGCGCTGTCGCTTAAGGGGATGGTTGAGGTGGGCGCGGGCGGCACCCATCAGGCCCGCTATGAGCGGGAGATCATTTGGGATTCGATAAGCACCCGCCTCAGCGTTCTGGACATCGGTGACGCCTCGCTGGTATTCGGTCGCCTCGACTGGAGCGATGAGCAGGGCGGCGACCAGCTCTATGTGGGCCGGGTGGCGGTGTGGGATGACGACCAGGAGCCGGTGACCATCGACTGGCGGGCCCCGGCGGCCGAGGCCTTCTACCGAGCCACCGGGAGCGAGCCCATGGGCCTGTCCCGACGCCGCCACTTCGTGACCAGAGGCCGGGAGCTGCTGGGGGTGGAAGACGAGTACTTCGGCGAAACCAACGGCCGAGGCAGGATGCCGCTGGTGGGGGAGGCCACCCTTCGAGCCGGTTTGGAAGCCGGCCGCACCGGCCGCCTCGCCGACGCGGCCGCCACCATCCAGATCGAGCAGGACGCCATTATCCGCTCCCCGCTGTCCGGACTCCTCGTGGTGCAAGGCGGTCCCGGCACCGGCAAGACGGTGGCCGCTCTCCACCGGGCCGCCTATCTGCTCTATACCCACCGCTTTCCCCTCGAAGGCCAGGGAATGCTGGTGCTCGGCCCCAACCGCCTGTTTTTGACCTATATCGAGCAGGTGCTTCCATCGCTGGGCGAGGCCGGCGTGGAGGTGTCAATGCTGGCCGATCTGCTTCCTGGTACGCGGGTCAAGGGTCTAGACAACCCTCGTATCTCCCGCATCAAGGGCGATCTGCGAATGATCACGGTGCTGCGCCGGGCTCGCCGGGATCGCCAGCGCCCGCTGCGTGCCGACGTGACGGTGGGGTTTGGCCTGCGTCGGCTCCGGCTCACCGTGGACCAGAGCGCCGAGATCGTGCGCCAAGCCCGCAAGCGGTTCCGCACCCACAACCGGGCCCGTCGCTTTGTGGAAGAACAGGTGTACCAGCACCTGGCCGATAGTGGCGCCCGCACCGATTCCCCCGCTCCTGATATGGAGGCGGTGCGCGAACAACTCCACGGCAGCATCGAACTGCGGGAGGCCCTGGAGTGGATGTGGCCAGTGCTCACCCCATCCCACCTGCTGCACGACCTGTTCGGTTCTCCCGCGCTGCTCCGCTCAGCGACGGCGTCGGTGTTGACTCCAGAGGAAACCGACCTGCTCTACCGCTCCCGACAACCCCATGCCTCTGAAGTGGTGTGGACGGCCGACGACGCCCCCTTGTTGGATGAGGCCCTGGCCCTGTTGGGCCCCCGGCCCGGCCACAAGCTGTCTGACTCGATTCGCACCTACGGCCACATCGTGGTGGATGAGGCCCAAGATCTGTCGCCCATGCAGCTCCGGATGATCAGCCGCCGCTCGCTTAACGGGTCGATGACCGTGGTAGGCGACATCGCCCAGGCCACCTCGGCATGGGGGCACGACTCCTGGGACAGCGTGATCGAGCACCTCCCCGACCACGTCGACACCCGATTTTCCGAGTTGACCATCGGGTATCGCCTACCCGAGCCCATCATGGAAGTGGCTGCCAAGGTGCTCGACGCCGCCATGCCCGGCCTGGTTCCGCCTCAATCAATCCGCACTGAGGGCCTCCCTCCCCGATTCGTGCCCGTGGTTGCCCATCAAGCCCCAGCCTCCGGCAACGGCCAGGGCAACGGACAAGGCAGTGTCCAAGACAGCGAACCCAGCCCCAGCAGCCTGACCGCCGCCGTCGTCAGGGAGGTAAAGGCCGAGCTCAGCGCGTTGGCCAACGGGAACCTGGCGGTGATCTGCCACAACGCACTGGCCGATGCCATCTCTGAGGCCCTCACCTCTGCCGACGTCGATCACGGTTTGGTGTATGAGCGAGGCCTGGAGTCCCGGGTGACCATCGTGCCGGTGGAGTTGGTGAAGGGGCTTGAGGTGGACACCGCCATCGTGGTGGAGCCGGCCGACATCTGCGAGAAGCTCCCCAAGGGGATGCGAGCTCTGTATGTGGCCATGACCCGGGCCACTCAACGTCTGGTGGTTGTGTACGCCCGTCCGTTGCCCGAGCCCCTGCTCACCAAGGAGGCATGAGCTGATGGCCCACGATCCCCGCAACCTCACCGACGAGATGAACGGCTTTCTCCGGGATCGCCATTTGGCCTCGCTCACTATCCTGCGCCCCGACGGCACCCCCCATGTGACCCCGGTAGGATTCACCTGGGATTCCGCCACCGCCACCGCCCGCATCATCACCTGGGCGGGGGCGAAGAAGGTGCGCATGCTAGATGCGGCCGGGGGCGGCAGAGCCGCACTTTGCCAGGTTGACGGTGGTCGATGGGTCACCCTGGAGGGTCACGCCACCGTCACCGCCGATCCGGATGAGTGCGCTGATGCCGTGGCCCGCTACGGCGAGCGCTACAGCCCGGCCAAAGACCGGGGTTCCGACCGGCGGGCCATCATCATTGCGGTGGATTCAGTGCTGGGGCGGGCCTGATGAATCCCAAGAGCATCGGCCTCAGCGCCAATGTGCAGGAGTATTTGGTGGCCCACGGTGCGGGCATCGACCCCATTGCCCAAGAGCTGATCGACGTCACCGCTGAGTTGGGCCGCGTCTCCGGGATGCAGATCGCCCCTGAGCAGGGCGCGTTCATGACCATGCTCACTCGCCTGCTCGACGTGCAGTTCGCGGTAGAAGTGGGGACCTTCACCGGTTACTCGGCCCTGTCCATCGCCCGGGGACTGGCCCCCGGTGGGCGGCTGCTGTGCTGCGACGTTAGCGACGAGTGGGTCAGCATCGGCCGCCCGTTTTGGGAGCGGGCCGGGGTGGCCGAACGCATCGAGGTGGTAATCGCCCCTGCGGCCGAGACCTTGGCCACCCTGCCCGACGATCCGCCCATCGACCTGGCCTTCATCGACGCCGACAAGCGGTCTTATCGGATCTACTACGAGGAGATCCTGCGCCGCCTCAGCCCCAAGGGAATCATCCTGGTGGACAACGTGTTGTGGGCAGGCCGGGTGGCCGACCCCGATGCCGACCTCGAAGAGAACCCCGATACCGCCCACATTCGAGAGTTCAACGCTTCCGTGGTTGCCGACCCCCGGACAACCCAAGTGATGCTCCCCATCTCCGACGGGCTAACGCTTATAACCCACGCCCCCTAATTCAACAGGTGCGCTACCGGTCCTCGGCCTGCTCCTAGCTGCCAGTCGGCCGACCGGATTATGCAAGCCCGCACATACTCCTTGGCCGCAACGATCGCATCCATCGGCTCTATATCCGTGGCCAAGCCTGCGGCAACTGCCGACGAAAACGTGCAGCCCGTGCCGTGGTCGTTGTCCGTTTCGACCACTTCGCCGGCCAACTCCGTCCATTCTCCTCGGTGGTGTGCTCGGTCGACCGCGGTGGCCTCTCCGGTCACAACCAGCCAGCCGGGGCAGAGAGCGCCCAGATCGCCCGTATCGTCCAATCCGGCCACCTCCCGAAGCACCGCGGCCTCCCGTCGGTTGGGGGTGGCGACAGTGGCATGGCTCAGCAACTCGAGGTAGAGGGACTCGGCGCCGGCATCCAGCAGCCGGGCGCCGGTGGACGACACCATCACCGGGTCGACCACCAGGTTGGGCAGCCGTCCGGCCGCGGCGTAGTCCCCAACCACGGAGATGATCTCCAGATTGGCCAGCATGCCGGTCTTGACCGCCCCAACGGTCAGATCGTCTAGCACGGAATCCAGTTGCTGGGCCACGAATTGGGCCGGCACGGGATGAACTCCCTGAACTCCAACGGTGTTCTGTGCGGTCACCGCGGTTATCGCTGCGGTTCCGTGAACGCCAAGGGCGGCGAATGTGGCCAGATCGGCGGCCACGCCGGCGCCACCAGATGAGTCCGATCCGGCCACGCTCAACGCGACGGGTGGGTTCATCCCGAGTGCCATTCGTCTAAGAGAGCAGCGATGGTCTCTTGAGGGTCAGGGCTGCGGGCTACTGCCCCCTGTACCGCCACGCCAGCCGCCCCGGCGTCTCGGCAGGCGGCCACTCGACCCGGGCCGATCCCCCCCAGGGCGTACACCGGGACATGGGCCTGCCGAACGATCCGTCCTAGCCCGCCCAGCCCCAACGGTGGCCCGTAGCCGGGTTTCGACTCGGTTTCGAACACCGGGGAGATGGTCACGTAGTCCACCCCCTCAAGCTCGGCCTGGCGCACCTCGTCGAGTCCGTGGCACGACCGTCCCACGATGCCCTGGTACACCTTGGGATAGCGGTCGAACCCGGCCAAATGCACCCCGTCAGCCACTGGATCAATCATCGACGCCAGTATCAGGCAGTCGGTTTGCTCACTCATCAACCGGGCCAGCTCCCGCCTGATCTGCGGCGGGCGGTCTTTGGCCCGAAAGATCACCGCAGGGGCCTTCACCACCACGTCGGTGAGCACGAGCAGCTCTGACGACAGTGCCCGCTTGGGGCTGTACGGCCGGCGGTGGTCAGAACTGGGCACGACCCTGGGGGGAGGTCGAGGCCTCGGCACCGAAACGCTTGGGGATCCTGCCGGCCAGGCGGGCCTGCCGCCCGGCATCGGTGGCCAGCCGTATGGCGGTGGCCATCTGCTCGGGGTCGCGGGCCCGGGTGATGGCCGACGCCACCATGACCGCGTCGCAGCCCAACTCCATGGCCAGCGCAGCGTCGGAGGCGGTGCCGATGCCGGCGTCCAGCACCACCGGCACCGCCGACTGCTCCACAATCATCTCGATGTTGTGCGGATTGCGGATGCCCAGCCCCGACCCGATGGGCGCCCCCAGCGGCATGACGGAGGCGCACCCCAAGTCTTCGAGGCGGCGGGCCAACACCGGGTCGTCGTTGGTGTAGGCCATAACCGTGAAGCCGTCGTCCACCAGCGTTTCGGCCGCCTCCACCAATTCGATGCCCTCCGGCAACAGGGTGATGTCATCGGCGATCACTTCCAGCTTCACCCAGTCGGTTTCGAACGCTTCCCGGGCCAATTTGGCGGTGAGCACGGCATCGGCCGCGGTGTGGCAGCCAGCGGTGTTGGGCAACACCTCTAGGTCCAGTCGCTCGATCACATCCAGCACCGATCCAGTGGCGTCGGGTGACACCCGGCGCAGCGCCACCGTGACCAGCTCGCACTCCGATGCGGCCAGTGCCCGTTCCAGCACGGCCAAGTTGGGCGCCCCCCCGGTGCCGGTGATCAACCGACTGGTGAAGCTGCGTTCAGCCACGTTCCAAGAGTCGCCCATTACGGCCTGCCGTCCAAGGGTTCGCACCAGTCGCCCACTTACCCCCCCTTGGCTGCTTCCAGGATCTCAACCCGATCGCCCTCAACCAAATGGGCTTGGCCCCACCGGCTGCGAGGGACGATTTCTCGATTCACCGCCACGGCAACCCCTCGCTGGTCAGGAGCCAGGGCTCCTACCGTGCAGTTGGCCGGTACGTCTCGAGCTTCGCCGTTCACCACGATGATCATGCCGATACTCCGCTGAGGTGTTCGGGATCTGGGGTGTGACCACTTGGCCGGGAGTCGAACCGGTTGGGGCTGAATGGCGACAAGTCCAGCGGCGGCTCATGTCCCTGCACCAGCGCCGACACCGCTGTAGCAGTGATGGGAGCGGTGAGGATGCCGTTGCGGTAGTGGCCGGTGGCGTAAACGATGCCGTCACGGCCGGTCCCGATGATGGGGGCATTGTCGGGCGCTCCGGGACGCAGGCCGGCCCACGTCTCCACCAGGTCGATCTCGCTGAGCCCCGGCAGCAGGGCCAGAACGTCGCGGAGCAACTCGTAAACGCCCCCCGCGGTCACCCGGGTGTCAAAGCCCTGTTCCTCTTGGGTGGCACCCACCACGATCTCACCGTCGCTGCGGGGTACCGCGTACACGCTCGACCCCCGCACCACCCCCCGCACCGGCAATTGCAGCAGTCCGCTCGGACCACTCAGGCGGAGGATCTGCCCCTTGATGGGTCGGATGGGCACCCCCAGCAACCGGCCGCTCCACGCCCCGGCGGCCACCACCACCTGCTGGCCGGTCACCGTTTGGCCATCGCTGGCCACCACCTGGTTCCGGCTCACCTCGGTGGCTGAGGCCGAAATTGTGGGCACCCGGTTCAACAGTTCGGCCACCACCCGGCGGGGGTTCACCTGGTGGTCGAGCGGGGAGTACACCCCGCCTCGCACGCCGGGGGCGAGCAGCGGCTCTCGGGCCCGGCATTCCCGGCTCCGAAGCCGCTCCACCGGCAGGCCCTCCTGCTCGTGCAGGTCGCCCAGATTGTCGAGCAGCGCCTTGTCGTCGGCGTCGTAGGCGGCCATGAGCATCCCGTCGCGGCGGTAGTCCACGGCATCGGCCCCCAGAGAGTCGGCGAACGCCGGCCACGCCTGGCTGGCGGCCAGGTTCAGCTCCAAGATATGGCTCTCTCCCCAGTAGGCCTCGTGGATGGGGGCCAGCATCCCCGCCGCCGCGTGGCTGGCCCCGGTGCCCGGGGCGGGGTCGAGCACCACAACTTCGGCGCCGTCTTGAAGGAGCTGCCAGGCGGTGGACAGTCCGATGATGCCGCCGCCCACAATGATGACGTCCGGCTTCGAAGGCACGTCAGCCACCGAGGACCTCCAGCAGTTCGGCTGTGGCCGCGGCGGGGTCGTCGGCGTGGGCCACCGCTCCGATTACCGCCACACCATGAGCCCCAGCGTCCAGCAATTCCGGCACCTGGGCAGCGGTGATCCCGGCAATGGCAATCACCGGGATGTCCACCGCGGTGGCCACCTTCTCCACCCCGGTCGGACCCAGCGGGGCGGGCAGCCCGTCTTTGGTGGCGGTGGCGTACACCGGCCCGACCCCCACGTACGAAGCCCCATCGTCCTGGTGGCGGAGGGCGGACTCGGGATCACGGGCCGTGCTCCCCACCATTCGGTCGGCGCCGAGTAGGCGACGCATCTCGGCCACTGGCAGGTCATTGGCGCCGCCGTGTACTCCGTGAGCTCCTGCGGCCAGCGCGATGTCGGCCCGGTCGTTCACGATCACCATCGCGTCTGTGGCCTGAGCCGATGCCAGAATGCGCTGGCACTCTGCCAACACTGCGATGTCGCTGGCCTCTTTGATCCGCACCTGCACCGCAGGGGCTCCGCCTCGAAAGGCGGCATCGGCCAAAGAGGCGCAGTTGACGATGACATGCAGGCGGGGGACATGTGTGGTCACCGGATCACTCACGGCTAGCTCATGGTCGATCAGCGTCATCGAAGCCGTTGCCCTCGCCCAGTGTCACGACCCGGCCGAGTAGATCTCGGCGCCCTTGTCCCGGAACTCGTCGGCCTTCGACTTCATGCCCAGCTCGATGGCCACCGACTCGTCCACCCCCTGGCGGGCGGCGAAGTCCCGCACGTCTTGGGTGATCTTCATGGAGCAGAACTTGGGTCCGCACATGGAGCAGAAGTGGGCGGTTTTGGCCGGCTCGGCCGGGAGGGTCTCGTCGTGGTACTTGAGCGCCGTCTCGGGATCGAGCGACAGGTTGAACTGGTCGGCCCAGCGGAACTCGAATCGGGCCTTCGAGAGGGCGTTGTCCCACTCTTGGGCCCCCGGATGGCCTTTGGCCACATCGGCGGCGTGGGCGGCGATCTTGTAGGCAATCACCCCGTCTTTAACGTCGGCCCGATTGGGCAGCCCCAGGTGCTCCTTAGGGGTGACGTAACAGAGCATGGCGGTGCCGTACCAGCCGATGTTGGCCGCCCCGATGGCCGAGGTGATGTGGTCGTAGCCGGGGGCCACGTCGGTGGTGAGCGGGCCCAGAGTGTAGAAGGGGGCGTCTTGGCACCACTCCTGCTCCAAGGTCACGTTCTCCTTGATCTTGTTGAGCGGCACGTGGCCCGGTCCCTCGATCATCACCTGCACGTCGTGTTCCCAGGCCCGCCCGGTGAGCTCGCCCAGGGTTTGGAGCTCGGCCATCTGGGCGGTGTCGTTGGCATCGGCGATCGATCCCGGCCGCAGTCCGTCGCCCAAGGAGAAGGCCACGTCGTAGGCCGCGAAGATCTCGCACAGCTCGTCGTAGTGGGTGTAGAGGAAATTCTCCTGGTGATGGGCCAGGCACCAGGCGGCCAGAATCGAGCCGCCCCGGCTGACGATCCCGGTGGTGCGCTCCGCGGTGAGCGGCACGTAGCGCAACAGCACCCCGGCGTGGACGGTCATGTAGTCCACCCCCTGCTCGGCCTGTTCTATCACCGTGTCGCGGTAGATCTCCCAGGTGAGCTCCTCGGGTTGCCCGTTGGTCTTCTCCAGAGCCTGGTAAATGGGCACGGTGCCGATGGGCACCGGCGAGTTGCGGATGATCCACTCCCGGGTGGTGTGGATGTCGGAGCCGGTGGACAGGTCCATCACCGTGTCGGCCCCCCATTTGGTGGCCCAGGTCATCTTCTCCACCTCCTCGGCAATCGACGACGTGACCGCCGAGTTGCCGATGTTGGCGTTGACCTTGGTGAGGAACTTGCGCCCGATGATCATCGGCTCCGACTCGGGGTGGTTCACGTTGGCCGGGATGATGGCCCGGCCCCGGGCCACCTCGGAACGCACCAGCTCGGCGTCGAGCCGCTCCCGGGTGGCAATGAACTCCATCTCCGGGGTGATCTCCCCCCGGCGGGCGTAGGCCATCTGGGTCACCGCCGCTCCTTTGGCCCGTAGCACCGGGCGGCGCTCGCCCAGGAAAGGATCGGAGGCGGAGCCGTCGCGCACCGCCCGGCGACCGTCGTCACGCAGGTCGGCGGACCGCCCCACGATCTCGGTGGTGTCGTCCCGCTCGGTGATCCAATCCAGCCGCAATGGCGGCAAGCCCACGCTGGGGTTCGAACCAGGACCGCTGGTGTCGTACAGCAAAAACGGCGGCTCCGGTTCGGTCAGGTTCACCTGGGTGAACGGCACCCGTACATCAGGCCGCTCACCGGCCACATACACCTTCTCCCGGGCAAGTTTTTCGCTGGGTGAAGAGCCCTTCTGGTTCGGCGCGTTGCCGTTGATGCTCTCGCTCATCATCATCTCCCTTCGCCGGCGTTATCCGGATCAGGTTCAGCGGTCGGTGCCAGCGGACACCCTCTCAGCCCGACGATCCTCGAGCTCCCGCGTGGTTGTCGCCCTTAGTCTGCCACAGACGGCTAGCGGTTCCTATGGCGACTTCTACTTCCTCAGGGAGACGGTGAAGCGGGATTCTTCTTCGGAGAAGTCCGGTTCGGTGCCATTGTGCTGTGCCATGGCGGGGATGACCTGTCGGCGGATGCCCATGCCCAGCCCCTCGACGTAGCCGTAGTCACGCATGATGCTCATCATCACCTGGTTACGCGCATAGCGGGCTCCTTCACGCATGCCCTCGACGCTGATGGTGTTCGGCAGGCTCCCAGGACTCTGCACTTCGATTCGATCGTCGAAGACCGATAACAGCACATCGGTCCCAGTGATGCTGTAGTCGCGGTGTACAAGTGCATTGACCACAACCTCGCGAATGGCTGGCTCAGGGAAATCGGGGCGCTCGACACGGCGACCGTCCTCCAGCGCTGCGGAGGCACCCGTGTTGCGACGGACGAAGTCGAGAGCCCTTTCCACGACTCCGGTTTCGACTAACTCACCGTCGACTGAGCGCAAAGCCACTAGCGGGCCCTTGATGCTCTCGTCGGATCTCGTGGCATAGTCGGACTCTTGGCCCGGGAAGCACACCGCTCGAATTCCGCATTGCGGCAAGAATCACCCTGTGTTCAGGCCGAACAGGAGCATCCCGTCGACGGTGGCGTACGTTTCACCACCGGTTTCGGTGGCAAGCTCAAGGTTGCAGAGCAGCCTGCGCCACGACTCTGAATTGGGGCTGGGCATCTCCGCATCGCCGCGGATGCGGGCGAAGTAATCCTGAAGGCGTCGTGTGTCGAGATCGGCAGCACTGGCTCCTGGTACCGGCTTGAGGCCGTAGCGGAGTCCACCCGACTGCTGGTACAGCCGTTGTTCCTCCTCACGAGTCGCATCGCGTGTGGTGGTGCCGACACGGACCTTGGTAACCCAGTGCGACCCCTGTTTGGACTTGTACGGCTTGTCGGGTGCGTTGGCCGGCACGGTTACGATGCCGACCATGATGCCGCCGTCAGACTCGATAACCTCCCAGTTCGGGATGATGGAGGGCTCCAGGTGATCGCGAGCAACCTGCATGATCCACTCTTCGGCTCTTGCAACCGCACGCGATAGCCCGGAGACGCCGCCGTCGTCCTCGACGCCGAGCAGCACATGCCCGCCGTCGAGGTTCAGCAGTCCAGCGAGCACCGTGGCGAACTTCCCCGGCTGCACGTCATCCCGCATGAACTCCACGCGCGAGTTCTCGCCACCGGCAATCAATCGGAGCAATTCGGTCTGATGGTACCAGGGGCTCACCAATAAGGGGTGTTCCTCATACATAGTCTGCATCAGTGTTTGATCCTTTATCTACACATTGAAGTAAGTGACTGAAACAAACTTTATTCGAGATGCACTGACTGTCACAATACCTGCGTCCTCCAATTCTTCTGCTAAAGATGGTTTTGATGCCTTGTATGTTACGGGAGCGACTAAGCAGATCTCTCTGTCCATTGTCTCTTCTATATCCACGCTGTAGCTATAGAGATATCCTGATAGTATGGAATCGTCTGTCAGGTAACAGTCAATATATACCTGTACTTTGTCTGAGTCTGGTATGGATTCAAATGCAGACCACCAGGCTGACTCGACTGAAATATTGCTTGGTAATCTAGGGGAGAATTTTCCAAAGAGGAATGAGCCAAGAGATGAAAACGCTAATATAGCTAATGCCCACCCAGAGACATATGGTAGGTGTTCTCGAACGTATGATTCCGGCATGCGAAGCAATGCCCCGATATCGGGTGTATGCGTTGGGATTGATGCACGGACGATTGCGAATGCAATCAAGCCAATTACAACTGAGACAATCCCTGCAAATACTATTGTCGCAGTCTCTCTAAAGCCTCTGATCTTTTGAGTAGGATACTGAGATTCTCTGCCCGCCAGGTAGCTTAGTCCTGGCAAGACTACTAGTCCGGCAATTGCCAGGCTAAGTACAGTTGCTGGCATTCAGTTATTTCTTCTTTGAAACAGGAGGCTTGGGCCTGCTCTTGGCAACCGGAGGTGCTGGAGCATTCTGCACCTTTTTTTGACCCTGTCTTTGGGCGTTCACCCTAATGCCCTCTTGTACTGTTTCCCCTTTTGCCATCTCTTTCTCCTATTCCAGTTTGTGTTGCTTACACCGATAATCGAATACCCGGATCTAGCCTACTTGGTGAGATCGTGATCGAGGCCGAGTTGGCGCAATCCTTCGGCGACGGTCAGGTCCAGTGTGGTGTGGGGGATGCCATCAGGGTGGGTGGCAGTGACTTCGACGTTGATGGTCACGTCTGCTCCGGTGGCAGCGAGGGGCATAATGGCGACCTTGACCACATCGCGGATTTTGTCGGCAGGGATCTGGCGTGTGGTGAGGGTGACTCTGGTCGGATCTTGGCCTTCCTTGACACCAGACTGCTGGTTCTCTGGGTGCTCCGTAGGAGTGGTCTCGCCCTCAGGCTCTGAACCAGTTGTTGGTTTGGCTTCTTCAGACTCCTCGCTCGGACGGCGAGCCTCAATCAGAGGCTTGATGTCAGCGGCGCGTGCTAACCAGGTGCCGGGTTGGAACTGGATCTCGGTCGGGTCCAGCGGCTCCCCAAAGCGCAGCACGGCATCAGCGGCGTCCCAGGAAGCACCTGATGCCAAGCCGAACAGGCTGGCACTTACCCCCTGCGCCAGACAACGGCGCAGCACATCGGAACTAGCGATCTTCGGTAAGCGGGGCAGCCGGTAGAAGTAGTCCAACAGGCGGTCGAGTTCGACTACTGGCTCGTCCGAGCCGATCACGCCGAAACGGTCGGTGAGCAAGGCCGCTGGTGCGAGCGTGGTGTCGATAAGCCGGTCAGTGGCCTTGAGGTGGTCAACCACCCGCTGGCAAATGGTGTCGCCCACCCGAGCCGGGCCGAGGTCAACAGTCTCAACCCGGACGCCGCCATTGCCGTCCGGCCCGAGCAGGATGAGGTGCCGGTAGGCCATCACCACCTCCTGGGGCAGGCGCTCTTCTACCGCACTCAGCCGGGCTTCCAGCTGGTCACGCTGGTCCTGGTTGAACCGCTTAACCCGGATGCTGTCCCTGGTGATGTCCCGCATGGCCACCACCGTGCGAGCAACCTGGCGAGCCTTGGTCACACCACCGGCGTCGGCCGCAACCAACACAAGCGCGTTCTTGTTCGACCGAGACGACCCTCGCCCGGTGTTGAGCACCGCGCCCGCCACTTCATCTGCCTCGACAGCGGTGCTGCCTGGTTGGTTGCCGACTGCCCGGTGTGGGGCGAGCACGCCGAGGGTGAGGCGGGGTTCGTCAATCACGTCGTTGGGCTCGACGACATGGGTGACTACCCGGAACGGGGCCACCGGCCCGGCGATGTGGCCGACCGTTTCTCTCAACAGCGCGGTGATCTCCCCGTCTCCGACGGCGCCCTCCCGTTCCACGATCACCTTGTTCAGATTGGGCTCGGTCGTGAACCGATAGCGGCCGCCCTCATAGCGCATGTACCACAGCGATCCGGCCAGAGCGTCGCGCACGTCGTCGAGCAGCCCTCGGGACAGGCCGGGCAGCGGCTGGGCGACGCCGACGAGCATCTGTGGTGGTGAAGCGCCAAGCACCCGGTCGGAGCCGAAGCTGTTGAGGAACGCCGTCGTGGCCAGTCCCACCGCAACCCGATTTCTCTTGATCTCTCCTCCCCGGCGCTCGTCCTCCACCGCAGCCTTGGAATCGGGCCGGATGATGTCGGCGTTGAGGGCCGACTTGTACGACTCTCCAGCAAATCGAATGACCTCAGCCCGCACACCGTCATCGGCCAAAGGCACATCGCCAAGGCCGATGAGCAGCCCCTGATGATTGCTCTGGGCTAGTGCCTTCACCGTGTGGGCCAATGTTCGCAACGCCCCTCGGGTGCGCTGGAATCCCGACAGCGACCCCCAGCGATTGGTAAGCAGGTCGATCAACTCCGGGTGGAACGGATAGGCACCTCGGATGCGGTCTCGGTAGGAGGGGTCGCGGTAGGACTGGGGGAGCACATCGCCCATCTGGTCGTAGCAGGCGCCATAGGCGTCGGCCACCGCCTGCCGCTGCTCCAAACTGCCGATGGTCTCGAACAGGCGAGTATGCAGGATGGGGAAAATGTCGTCGCCCTCCACTGGGGTGACAATGTTCTCGATGCGGCCCACGACCTTGGACAGCCGCTCCGCCATCTCCTGGCCAGCAACCGTCGAGTAGTCCTCTAAGCGCGAGGAGGTAAGGGTAGCGACCACCGCGACGCCGGGCACGTTTGAGGCGGCGGTACAGAGTTCTTTGATCACCGTGAGCGTGGTGGCGGCCAGGTTGCCGTCAACCGAGCCAACCGCCAATGCCTTATTGAGGTACTCCAAGGTCTCGTCCAGCAAGATCAGGCACGGTGCCGCTTCGCTGAGAAGCTTGACCATCTCCACTGTGGAAGTGCCGCGCAGGCCCTCATCTTTGGCCCGGACCGTCTCATACGCCGCGGCACCGCCCAACCTCCAGGCCAAATGCCCGAGGAAAGATCGCACCACGGAGCCATCGGGCATGGTCTCGGGATCGACGGTCAGCGCGGAGCCGTCCAACACCGCAACTCGGGCATTGGGCAAACTTCCGGTTCTCAAGGCTGCGGCAAGATCTATTCCTAGTTGCGTGCCGGCAACCTGCTCGGGAGCGCGGAACAGGTGGTACGCGGCCAGCAGAGTGTGGGTCTTGCCCCCGCCGAACTCGGTCTGCATCCGGAACACTGCCGCCGATCCCGCGTCGCCACTCAGTCGATTGCCCACCTCCACCAGCACTGATCGCAGATTCTCGGTCAGGTACGTCTTGGCCGCGAACAACTCGGCATCCACGTAGTCATCTGGACCCATCCCGTTCGCCACCAAGCCGAGGTCGGCGGCAAACAGAGATTCGTCGAACGATCCGTCGCGGATGTCTGCGTGGGGACAGGCGATATCAAGCCACGGTGCCAAATCGGTCATGGGGTCTGCCTATCAGAAGGAAAGCTGGAGTTCTTCATAGCTTGTTGCCGGCTGCTTTGCCGCCGCCTCGGCCAGACGCTGCTGTGACGTGGCGAGCGCTTGGTACATGGTGCGCTCCCGTTGCCCTTCAGGAAGCACTTCTGCCAAAGCACGGGCTACATCCCAGAACCCGGGCATGGTCCCACACCCCGAGGCAGCAAGCACTTCAATCACTTCGTTGGCCCGGCCCGCATCCCAAAGCTGCGAGGCCACATGCAGAACGTCGATCAACGGGCTGTCGGGCCGCAGCCGAACGTCGGGGCGCTCGTGGGGGCCGAGCAGTGAGAAGTTCTTGCCCTTGCGGCTGACCATCCCGCCGGGCATGGTCACATCGTCAAGGCTTACCGAGAATGCCCGGGAGAGCTTGATGGCCTCATCGGCGGGGACGGGCACCGTCAGGTATGCCCATCGCCAGGTGACGTAGAGCAGGGATCGGTCGTCAAGCACGCCGAGCGTATCGGCCGCGAGCAGACGTCCCATCGCGTGGCGGGCAACAGCCTTGCGGGCCAGTTCCATGAGATCGCCAATGGACACCTCAGTCCCATCCAGTCGGGTGACCGAGCGGTGGCTGGCGAATACCTCGAAGGCTGGGCCGATGGCCGACACGAAGTAATCCGCGCCCCGCAACCCCAAGTCCTCGAACTCATTCAACCGCTGACCGACCACCCGATTCAGCTCGGCCTCTACTTCGTCGTAGAACGCATCGCCGGCCTCATTGTTGGGCCGGCACACCAGCACCACCGAGCTAGCCAAGGTCGCCTTGACATGGGCGACTGGCCGGCCAGCCATCTCCGAGCGGATAGGCCACGAGGTGGTAACGCTCAAGCCCGCGATTCGCAGCGCGCGCAGCAACTTCTCCCACGCCTTGACCGCAGTATGGGCGAACACCAGAGCGACCACCCCGTCGGGCTTGACCACCCGGGCCACTTCCGACAACGCGTCGGCCAGCCGCCGGTCGAACTCCTCCTCGGAGATGTAGCCCCCCATGCTGGGGCGACAGCGGTTCTGCACAACCTCTTGAGCCTTGGGGGTCCACGGGGTGGCGAAGTGCTCGGGGTACAGGTGGCCGACCGACCGCTTGAGCCACACATAGAAGAAGTCCGACAGATCGGAGTACATGACCGAGAAGTAGTAGGGCGGATCGATGAGGACGGCATCAAACTCACCATCAGCGAATGGCATGGCCCGGGCGTCGCCCCGCAGCACCCGCGCCGGGGTTTCCCCGGTCTGTGAGCAGTGCTCGATCACCTTGCCGATTGCCGTCACCGCGTCGTTCCAAGAACCAGACCCGGTGCGGAACGGATAGTTCTCGCAGAAGTCCCAGCGCATCTGCACCGTTTGGCCAGTGAACGTCGCTCGTATCTTCTCGCCGCCGGTCTGCCAACTGGAGAACGCCGAGTTCCGATCCGCCACCTTGTCGAGCGCGAAAGCAAGGTAGGTGGCCACCGCCCGGGCCCGGTCCGCAGCCATGCCCTCGGCCAGCATCGACTCATGGGCGGCGCGGATGTTGGCGCTCAGCGTCGCATAGAGCACCAGTTGCCGGTCGGTGAACAGCGATCGCCACGTGCGATAGCCATAGGGCAAGAACTGCAAATTGTTGTAGCCGATCTCGTCTACCTGTTCATCGGGCAGGCGAGCCGTTCCGTCGTCGAACTCGTCGTCGACCAGGGCAGGAAGTTCGTCGGCCGCCAACACAGGAGCCTCCGACTCAACCGGAGTCGGTGCGCGGTAGGTGCGCTCTCGCCCGTCAACGTCGCAGACGGCGTACAGCCGATAACCGAAACCGTGGGCTGTCCCGTGGGCCTTCACGTCGCGCTGGGGAGCGGTGACCGCCGAAATCGGGCAGGTAACGCTTCCTGCCGACTCGAATCCGTCTTTGAGGGTCGGGTCGTCGGGAAGCTCGCCCTGATGGACTTCAATGTCCACGCCGTCCGGCGTCACCGAGGTAGTCACCCACGCGTGGCGACGCCCCTCAGCCAAGAGCCGAGAGCTGAGAATCGGAATCTCGACCTCCCGGCCCGGATCGGGACTGGGCATGGTCCGCACCCAGAAGTAGTAGGGCACCGGCGGGCGGCTTTCGGCGGCGGGATAGAGATGGGCCACAGCTTTTTCGGTTTTGTAGGCCACCCACCCCGCCCATCGCTCAACGTCCACCACCAGGGTGTTGCGTCCGTCCAGGTCTGTATCCCCGAAGCGCTGGGGATAGTCAAGAGAGGCCAGCTCCACCAGATGGGCAACCGGGTTCAGGTCCATGGCTGTGGTGTCACAGCCCAGTCGCATGGCCTCCAATGGAATGGCGCCCCCGCCCGCAAAACAGTCGAGCACCTTCGGCGGCTGCAAATGGTCTTGCCGGATTCGCTTCTTGAGCCAACCCACCGCATCGTTGTAGAGCAGTCTCTTGGGCGGCATCGCGTCGCCGATCTTGGACAGCACTTCGCTGGCGTCCGCTCCCTCTTCGATCAGTGCGGCTGCCGCCATTGCCCGGGCCATGGGCAGCGGACGCCGAGCCCACCAGGTGTGCAGAGTGGAGATATGTCCGTCATGAGTGCGCTTGTCGGTGACCGATGCGTGGTTGATCGCAGCCAGCGGGAGCGCCGCCTCGATCAGTTTCCGACGGGTCATGGCTGTGCCTCGGCGGCATCGATGACCGGCTGGGGGGCAACTCGATAACGCACATCGAGTTTGGACGACCAAGCGCTGGCCAAGGCCTTGGCCGGATCCTGCACCCTATAGAGGCGAGGGTTGGGGGTGGCGCAGTCCAACACCACGTACAGCCAATAGTCCTCACCCAACTCAAGGGCCTTGGCAAACTCCGACCAGGTCAGTTCCACTCCACCCACTCCGGCCCGGCCCTTCACCTCGATGCAGCGCCGGTCAATGCCCGTCAAGGAAAGAAGGTCGAAGCCGATCTTCTGCGCTTCAAAAGACTTCACAATGTCTGCTCCGCGCACATCGGTTTCGTAGCGCGTCGCCTCCCTCACGGCGATCTGCTCAATCTCACGGCTAGAAAATTTGCCGGTTGTATCAATGGGACGGTCGTCGCCCACGGTAAGGCTGGGAACCACCAACGCGGTAGCAATGATCCGCACTGGGCCGCGCTTCACATTGCGAGAGCGCCTGGTCTTGTCTAGGCGCTCATCGCGTTTCGCGGTGGTCTCTGCCGCTGCGAGCTCGGCTTGTCGGCGGCGACCCTCTGCGCCAGCCACTCCGCGCTCGACCTCTGCATCAAGGTCAAGCAGAGTGGTTTGTTGACGGGCCGCTATCTCTGCGAATGCCTTGGTGAGGTAGTCCTCGGTGATTCGAACGACCCGAGTCCGCTCGGTGCTGGCTTGCTGGAAGTGAGGCTCGAACTCGTGTTGCCGCGCCCAGTTCACGACCTTGTCGACATCAGAAAGAGTCACCTCGGGTGCTTCAGCATCGTGGAAGAACATGTCATACAGCAGTTCACGGCTTGGCCTGAGAGCTTGGCCCTGCGGTTCGGCAACGGTGGCAAATGCCCGGTGGACCATCTCGCCAGTGCCGTCCATACAATCTCCGGTGAGGAAGAACAAGACTGTTGGCGCATCAACGTCGGGGGCGGCGAACACCGCGCCTGCCTCCACATCGGCCCGGGTGCGGACGATCACGGTGTTGAGCGCCGCATCGAAGAGGGGATGGCCGGGACCGCATAGTTCAGCCTCTGGGACGGCGTGTTCGCCTCCGCTGGTGTGTGCCCGCAGGCGAACTGCTTTGTCGAAGGTGATGCGCTCATAGCTCGGATACACCTCTCGGGTTGCACCAGCGGCCCGAGACCCCGCTACCAGTTTGTCGGGTGTGCGGGTTACTCGCAGGGTGCCGGGGTCGAGCCGATCTTCGACTTTGCCGCCCAAGAAGTCCACTGCGTCGGTGAAGAACTTCTCGATGTAGCCGGGCGGGAGTCGTCGCTCCGCTGCTCGAGCAGCGGCTTCGGCTTGTGATTGCCAATCCAGGTAGCGGGTCGCCAGCGCCTCTTTGGTGAGCTCGCGGAACCTCGCCTCCGTCTCGGGATCGGCTTGGTCTCCTCCGATGCTCTCGGCCGCGTCGTCTGGGCTGATTTCTTTGGCCAGTACCTGCTCGATCAACTCTGCCAGGCGATATCCGGCAAAGGTCTCCCCGATCACGTCGAACACCTTGTCTCCGAGAACTCGGCCCATGTTCTCCAACTTCTGGAGAAGGGTGGCCAGCACGTGACCCTCAAGGGTGTTGGCGGCAACCATGTTATAGATATGCACGTCGCGGGTCTGGCCGATGCGATGGATGCGGCCCATGCGCTGTTCCAATCGGTTCGGGTTCCACGGGATGTCGTAGTTCACCATCAGGTGGCAGAACTGGAGGTTGATGCCCTCTCCGGCGGCCTCGGTGGCCACCATGACCTGGGCCCGTTCCCGAAAGTCCCTTTCCGCGGCAATCCGGTCTCCCAGCCTCATGCCACCGTGGATGGAAACCACATCGAAGTCTGGCGACAACTTCTCCACCAGATAGTGGAGGGTGTCGCGGTGCTCAGTGAAGATCAGCAACTTGACCGACGGATCGTCGCTCAGGCCCTCTTGGCGCACTACTTCGAGCAACTCGTTCAGCTTCACCTCCGTGCCCGCTGCCTCAGCCTCCTCGGCCTGGATGAGCAGGGGGCGCAATGCGGTCAACTCCTCCTCCAGCTCTGTGATGGTTCCCGGTAACCACTCCTCGAGGGCCCTCTCTTCCATCTCCCAGCGCTCGTCTTCGTTGAGGTCGCCCAACTCGTCGGGATGCTGTTCGCCGTAGACGCCGGAGATGAACTCCTGGCGGTTCCGCAGATAGGTCGCGGGGTCTTCCAGCGCTTGTTCCAAGCGATTGACACGGCGCTCCAAGGTGCGTTTGATGGCCCGGAGCGACGACGCCAGCCGCCGCTGCATGGTAGTGAGCGCAAAACCGGCAACCCGTGGGCCGCTCTCGCCTCGGATGCGAGCCAGTTCAGTGGACACAAAGCTGGTGACCGCTTCATACAAGTCCCGTTCCGCGCCCGCGAGGCTGTAGGCCACCGTGTGCGGGTGACGGGGCTTGAACAGAGCTTCGCCCCTCATGTCCACCATCTCTTCCTTGGCAACCTTCCGGTACTGGTGGGGATTCAGCGGCACATCGCCTGAAGGGCAGCGGTCGCCATAGGCGTCCGGGTCGAGCAAACGAAGCAGTCCCCACATTGACTCGTTGCGGCCCGAATGCGGCGTGGCCGTCAACAGGATCAGTCGATGCGCCTTCCGGGCCACCACTTCAGCCGCCTTGTAGCGCTCGCTGCGCTTTTTGATCAGACCTTTGCTGTCGACATCGAGCGTGAACCCGTGAGCCTCGTCGATGATGGCCAAATCCCACTCCCGCTCGGCGCTGGCAAACCCCTCCATAACCTCCTCTCGCCGGAGCAAATCCCGCGACACCACCACCAAATCGTGCTGATCCCAAGGGTTCTGTGTCGGATGGGCATGCAGCATTGCCGAGTCGAACTGAGTGCAGTGGATGTCGAACCGCTCTGCCAGCTCACGCTGCCACTGCGGGCGCAGGTTGGCCGGAGTCACGATCAACACCCGATCGGCGGCATGGCGCAGCATCAGTTCCTTGATGTAAAGCCCAGCCATGATGGTCTTGCCAGCGCCTGGATCGTCAGCCAACAAGAACCGCAGCACCGGCTCCGGCAAGAGCGACCCATACACCGCGTCAAGCTGATGGGGCAGAGGCGAGATATTCGACACGGCCAACGCCGCCATGTCGTGACGAAACATGTTCTCGATCCGCAGTGCCTCTACTCCCAGCCGAAACCGGCGGGGATCTCCGCTGAAGCGAACCGGTCCCGCCGATGACATCAGCTTGATCTCTGGTACTTCAGCCTCAGGTAGTGTGACCTCGCCCAGGCTGCCGTCCGAACCCCGATAGACGATCTCCCAGAACGCCCCCTGGGTGACCTGCACCAGCGTCATCACATCATCGTCCCCAGGCAAACACACCCGGGCGCCCTTCACCAGCTGGTCAGGATCGGCCATTCTGGTCCCAACATCGCCCCGAGCATCCCAGCACTCTACCCACCACCAATGACACCAGTTCCGCCCTGTCTAGTGTTGCCTGCTTCCCAACAGAGTTCGCTGTCCTTTGCAGGTTCTGCCGCAAATCGCCCAGGTATTGATGGGTTCTGGCTCTTCACATAATGGGTGAGGCAGGGCGAGCTTTCGTCACGAGACACCTTTTTGGGCTATTCACTTGTTCTGGGCTCGTGATGGCCCCCGGCTGACGTAGCGGTTGATGAGGGATTGGGTGGAGGAGTCTCGGGCCGGGTTGGGGTGGGCTGCGCCGGTGAGTTCGGCGGCGATGTTGGTGGCCAGGGTCTTGCCCAGTTCGACTCCCCATTGGTCGAAGGGGTTGATGCCCCACACGGTGGCTTGAGTGAACACCTTGTGCTCGTAGAGGGCCACGAGCTGGCCCAGAGTGCGGGGGGTGAGTTGGTCGGCAAGAAGGACGGTGCTGGGCCGGTTGCCTGAGAACTGCTGGTGGGGGTTGCCAGCGTCGGGGGCGCCGAAGGCCAGGGCCTCGGCCTGGGCGAACAGGTTGGACATGAGCAGGTCGTGGTGCTCGATGTGGGAGTGGTTCGAGCGGCAGAAGCCGATGAAGTCCACCGGGACGATGTCGGTGCCCTGGTGCAGCAGTTGGTGGAAGGCGTGTTGACCGTTGGTTCCCGGCTGGCCCCACACCACCGGGCCGGTGGCGGTGGCCGCTGGGGTGCCGTCGGCTTGTACCGACTTGCCGCTGCTCTCCATGTCGAGCTGTTGGATGTAGGCGGGGAACAGGGCCAGCTCCTGGGAATAGGGGAGCACGGCATAAGTGGGCCAACCCCAGAAGTTGCGGTTCCAGATTCCGATGAGCCCCAGCAGGGCGGGGAGGTTCTCGGCCCACGGGGCGGTGCGGAAGTGCTCGTCGATGTGGTGCATCCCGGCCAGCATGTCGGCGAAGGCGTCGGGCCCGACGGCGGCCATAAGGCTGAGCCCCACCGCTGAGGCCAGTGAATAACGGCCGCCCACCCAGTCCCACATGGCGAAGACGGCATTCGCGTCGATACCGAAGTCTTGGGCCTTGTTTGGGCTGGCGGTGACCGCGGCAAAGTGGCTGCCGACGGCCTCTGCGCCCACCGCGTCGGCGACCCAGGCTCGTGCAGTGGTGGCGTTGGTCAAAGTTTCGGTGGTGGTGAACGTCTTGGACACCACGATGAACAGGGTCCGGTCTGGGTCCAGCCCCTGCGTGACCTCCCGGAAGTGGGCACCGTCGATGTTTGACAGGAATCGCACATCCAAATCAGTGTCGGCAAAGGCGCCCAGCGCCGCAGCGGCCATGGCCGGCCCCAGGTCCGACCCGCCGATGCCTATGTTCACCACCGATTGCCAGCGGCCGCTGCGGGCCTCGGCCGCGAATTCCGCCATGTGATCGAATTCAGCGCGGACTTCAGGGGGCGGGTTGGGTTGGCGCAGGGCGACGTGCCAGGCGGGGCGGTACTCGGTGGTGTTCACCGGCTCGCCACTGAACATGGCCTCAATTCGGTGCCGTAGCCCAGCCCTGTCGGCCAGGGCGGCCAGCAACTCCATCGTCTCATCAGTCAGGCGGTTCTTGGAGTAGTCCAACAGCAGGCCGTCGGTCTCGGCCACAAGCCGCTCGCCCCGGTTGGAATCGCCGTCGAACAATTCCCGCAGGTGGACGCCGTGGAGTGCCTCTCGGTGAGTGCTCAGCGCCTGCCACTCGACGGTGTCGTGCATCACCCGCAGCGTAACCGGGTGTTTGGTGGCCGCTGGCCGACTATTCGTAGGAGATGGCTTCCAGCACGTTGAGGCGACTGGCCCGACGGGCGGGTATCGAAGCGGCCAGCAGACCGGCGACGGCCACGATCACCAAGTAGATCCAGAGCGTGCCCCACGGTATGGAGAACGACGAGACGAAGTTGTCGGGGATGATCTCCACTGTGGCCCAGCCGAACAGCACCCCGACGGTGATGCCCATGAGCCCGCCGAACACGGCCACGATGCCCCCTTCCCAGCGGATCATCCGCCGGGCTTGGCGCCGGGACATGCCCACCGCTCGCAACAGGCCCAGTTCCCGGGTCCGCTCGAACACTGAGAGGGCCAGCGTGTTGGCCACCCCCATGAGGGCGACGATCAGGGAGATGGCCAAGAAGGCGTTGACCACCCCCAAGAACGTGTCGATCTGGCTCTCCTGGGTTTCCTGGAACTCGACCTGGTCTCGCACATTGAGCTGCGGGTAGGTCAGAGTCACCCGCTCGAGCGCCTCTCGGGCCTGGTCTGCGGTGTAACCCGGGGCGGTGAGAGCGGAGATGAAGGCGTCCTCCTGGGCGATGAGGTAGCGATCCCAATCGGCGGTGTCGATCAGCCAGGAGCCGAACACCGCGTTGTCGCCGAAGATGGCCGCCACCTCAAAGGTCGCCGTCTGGCCGTCGGAGAACTCCAGTTCCACCGGATCGCCAACGCCGACCGACAAGTTCTCAGCCTGGTCGGTGTGAAGGGCCACATCGCCGGCGCCGGCACCGGCAAAGGTCCCCTCCACCACGTCGAGGTCGAAGTGCAGGGGCACGACATCCAAATCAACGGCCCCAACTTCGTCGACATCGCCGTCGATCGGGGAGCGGATGCCCTCGAACTTGTACCGGTAGGCCAGCACGGAGGAAACCTCGTCCATCTCGCTGATGCTCCCGGCTGCTTGCGGGCTGAACGTTGCCGTGGGGTCACCGCAGTTTCCTGGGCAGATGAGCCAGTCGGACTTGACCGAGCGGTCCAAGGTGTCCTCGAGAGTCTGCTTGAACGACTGGCCCAGCACCGAGACCATGGACACCAGAGCCAGACTGATCATGAGCGCCGAGGCGGTATTGGCCGTTCGCCGGGGACTGCGTTCCGCATTTTGGCGAGCCAGCCGCCCACTGACCTCGGAGATCTTGGCCGGCAGCCATCCCAAGACCCTGGAGACCGGTACCGCAAATACCGGGCTGACTAGGTTCATCCCCACAAACACCAACAGCGCGCTCATGCCCAGCAGGGCCAAAAGCGAACTGGTGGAGAAGTCTCCGACCACGGCCACTATGAGCATGGCCAAACCCAACACCAGCACTCGGGCCTGGCCCACCGGCTGGGGCAGGTTGCGGCCGCCGACGAAGGCCAGCACAGCGGCGGCAAGTGCAGTGACGATGATGACCAGCGCGGTCTCCCAGACGATTCCGAACGCCACCAAGATCACGCTGGAGGCGGTGAGCAGCTTCTCCAGCCCCGTAGACCGGCGCTCCTCGGTGAGGCGGGGCGGCATGTTCCCGGTGAGCGCCGCCATCGGTGTTACCCGGCGGGCTCGAAGGGCGGGCCAGATGGCCGACACCGCGGTCACACCCACCCCCACCAGGATCGCGGCGAGAATTGAGTTGGTGCCCACGATGATGGGCGAGTCGGGCAAGCCCGCGCCGAAGCTGGCGATCAACGCTCGGATGCCCAGGGAAATCAGCACGCCCAACCCGAGGCCGGCGGCGCTGGCCACCACTCCGACGGCGATGGCCTCGCCGACGACGATGGCGGTGACCTGCCGTCCACTGGCCCCCAAGGCCCGCAGCAGCCCCAGCTCCCGGGTGCGCTGGCTCACCAGGATGGTGAAGGTGTTGTAGATGATGAAGGCCGACACCACCAGGATCACCACTGCGAAGCCCAACATGAAGTACTCGAAGAAGCCGATGAACTCGTCGAACAGGTCGGCCTGCTCTTGCACCAGATCTTCGTTGGCCACCACCTCTAGGCCATCGTCAAGCACGGTGGCGACGGCCGCCGATGCCGCCTCCGGCGAGGTGTTGGGCTCCAGCCGGATGTCGATGCTGTCGAAACCCCCTCCGTTGTGCAAAAGCTGGCGGGCGGTTTCGATATCCCACGCCGTCATCTGCGCGCCCGCGGTGGCGTTGTCGCCGCTGCCGTAGCGGAAGAGCCCGACCAGCGTGAACGATTCGGTGCCGGAGGGAGTAGACACCCGATAGCGCTGGCCCACCTCAAAGCCGTTGTCGTTGGCGGTGTCGGCATCTAAGGCGAACTCGTCGGGTCCGGTGGGGACTCGGCTAACGCCGTCGGGCCACACTTCCAAGGCACCGAGGGAGTCGTCTGAGGGCCAGCCGATGCCGATTTGGGGTGGCCCGAACAGCTCCAATGCCTCGCCGTCAGCGGTGATGGGAATCACGTTGAATTCGACCACCGTCCCCACCGCGGCGGCCACCCCGTCCACCGACTGCACGTCATCGAGGAGCTCGGGGTCGACCAGCGTTCCGCTTTCGCCCCTGTCGCCGAACACCAGCTCGGGGCGCACCGACAGATCAACGCCCTGGAAGATGTCCGCCGAGAGGTTGTCGAATGTGGAGCGAAGCCCCGAGGTAGTCACCAGCACGCCCACGGTGAAGCCCACGCTCACGACAACGGCCAGCGTGGTCAGCATGAACCGGATGCGAGTTCCGGCGATGCTCTTCAGGGCGTAGCGGATGAGGCCGATGAGTAAGTATTACTGGTGAGCGATGGCTTCCAGCACGTTGAGGCGGTTGGCTCGGCGGGCCGGGAAGAAGGCGGCCAGCATTCCGGCCACCGCCGACACCACCAGGTAGATCACCAGCGTGAGCCACGGCACGCTGACGGTGGAGATCACGCTGTCGGGAAGGGCGGCCGCGGCGATGGCGCCGGCCACCACGCCGGTCGCAATGCCCACGATTCCCCCGAAGACGGCGACGATGATGCTCTCCAAGAAGATCGTCCCCCAGGTTTGCCTCTTGGCCATGCCGATGGCCCTCACCAGCCCCAGCTCGCGGGTTCGCTCGAAGATCGAAAGGGCCATGGTGTTGGAGATGCCCACCACCGCAATGAGCAAAGCGAGGATCAAGAACACGTTGATGATCACCAGGAACGTGTTGATCTCAGTGGCCCTGCCCTCCCGGTATTCGGCCTGGTCCTTGACCACAACCTGGGGATAGTCGGCGAGCTCTGATTCCAGGCTGGACCGGGCCTGGTCCGTGTCAATCCCCGAAGCGATGATGACCGTGGCCAGATTGTCCTGGGTGCCGCCCATAAATTGGTCCCAGTCGCTGAAGTCAACCACCAACGGACCGACCACGGAATCCTCGGTGTGAAGGGCGACGACATCAAACGTCGACGTCTGCTCGCCGGGGAACTCGAGGAGCAGCTGGTCTCCGACGGCGATGTCGAGATCGTCGGCTAGATCCTTGTGAACGAGCACATCGCCGGAGCCTGCGCCTTCCAAGTTCCCGGAGACCACGCCCGGGTCGACATGGAGTGAGAACGAGTCGAGGTCAGTGCCGGTCAGGCGGCGCTGTTCGCCATCGGGGGCGAGCGCTCCGTCGGGGCGGAATCGGAAGGCCATCACCGATTCCACCTCGGGCATCTCCGACATTTGCAGAGTGGCCTCTTGGCTGAACGCGCCCACAGCGGTGCTGAACGTGCTCAAATCGGTGTTGCACTCGTTCACGCAAACGAGCCAGTCGGCCTCCACCGAACCCTCTAGTTGGCTAGTCAAGGTTTGTTTGAGGGATGTGCCGAGCACGGTGACCAGCGACACCATGGCCAAGCCGATCATGAGCGCTGAAGCGGTGGTGGCGGTGCGGCGTGGGTTGCGGGCCGCGTTGAGCCGAGCCAACCGCCCGTTGATGGTGAACAGCCGGTCGGCCGGCCATCCCAAGAACAGCGACATCGACCGGGCGATCCCCGGCGTGGCGATGTTGACCCCCAGAAGCATCAACAACGCCCCCAACCCGAGCGGTAGCAAAAGCTGGGAGGTAGGAAGACCGGCCAGCAGACCAATCAGCATCAGGATCAGCCCCACCCCGCCGGCTGCCGATCCGATGACCAAGGCGCGCCGCTTGTTGAAGGGATCGATCTCGGCCTCGTCGGCCAGCGCCACCATGGGCGTCACCCGGCGGGCCCGCATGGCCGGCCAGATGGCGGTCACCATGGTCACACCGATGCCGATGATCACCGCGGCTGCAACGGTCCACCCTCCGATGATGATGTCGATAGCGGGAAGGTGGGCGCCGGCGCTGTTCAGTGCTCCGGCAATACCAAGAGCCACCAATATGCCGAGTCCGAATCCCGCGATGGTGGCCACGATCCCGACGATCAAGGCTTCGACCGCCACGACTTGGGCGACTTGGCGCCGCTCGGCGCCCAGTACCCTCAGCAGGCCCAACTCCCTGATGCGTTGCCCCATGACCAGGGTGAATGTGTTGTAAGTGATAAACGCCGAGATGATCAAGACGATCACCGCGAAAGCCAACAGGAGGTTTTGGATACGGTCGATGTTTCCGGCGAATTCCGCGTTGCTCTCATCGATGTTGTCCTGCTGGGAGACCACCTCGATATCGGGGCCCACGAGGGCACTGATGGCCGCGGCCACCTCTTCGTAGCTCGCTCCCGGTGACAGCTTCCCGTGGATGTGGTCGTAGCCGCCGCCATCGTGCAAGAGTTCCAATGCGGTGGGCATGTCCCACGAAACGGTCTGAAGCGCTACCCGGGTCTCAGGGTCGAGAAAGTACAAGTACCCCACCAGCTCGTATTCGCCGGTGCCCCCAGGGGTGGCCACCTTGTAGCGCTGACCGATGACGAAGTTGTTCTCCCGGCCGGTGTAGTGGTCGATGGCGAATTCATCGGGCCCGACGGGCTGGCGGCTGATGCCGTCGTCGTAGACATAGATCGTGCTGAGCGACTCAACTTCGGGCCAGCCGTATCCGATTTGTCGGCCTACGCCGGGGTCCAAGGCGTTGCCTTCGCCGTCGATGGCCACGACGTTGAATTCCTGCGCCAAACCCGCCACGGCTTCTACTCCGTCCATCGACATGAGCTCTTCGCTCAGCGACACAGGAACCAGCGGCACGCCCTCGTTCCGGTCGCCGACGTCGGAGGCGGCGCGAACGGTGAAGTCGTACTTCTCGTAAATCTGCCCCGACAGGTCGTTGAGGGAGGCGCGGAGGCCGTCTGTGGAGATCAGCACCCCGGTGGTGAGGGCCACCCCGATGACTACGGCAAGGGTGGTGAGCGCGAACCGGACCTTGACGCCGGCGATGCTCCGGAGGCTGTATCGCAGGAGAGTCATTGGCCGATTACCGGATCATGAACTTAGAGGTCGGGCTACTTGGCTGCGACCTAGCTCAGTCGCCCAGATCCTTCATGTATTCCAAGATCTCTTCCATGGTGGCCCCCTCTGGTATGCCCTTGACGAACTGGCCCACTTGCAGGATCTTCATGTAATCGAGTATCTGATCGGCGGTGGGGTTGAGCATCTCGCCCTGGAGCAGGCCGTCGGCCAAGAACACTGTCCGGTCAGCGAAGGATGCCGCTTTGGCGTCGTGGGTGACCATAACGATGGTTTGCCCTAGATCGTCCACCGCTTCGCGCATGAACTTGAGCACGTCATTGCCCGATCGGGAGTCGAGGTTCCCGGTGGGCTCGTCGGCGAAGATGATCTCCGGCTGGCTGGCCAGCGCTCTCGACACCGCCACCCGCTGTTGCTGACCGCCCGACAGCTCGTTGGGTCGGTGGGTCAATCGGTCTTGCAGCCCCACGGTGGCGATCACACTGTCGACCCATTCCTGGTCGGGCTCGCGTCGGGCCAGGTCCATCGGCAGGGTGATGTTCTCGATGGCGTTGAGTGTGGGGACCAGGTTGAACGCCTGGAAGATGAACCCCACTCGGTCACGGCGCAACATGGTGAGCTCTTTGTCGGAGAGAGTGCTCAGGTCGGTGTCGCCGATAAATGCCTGGCCCTCGGTGAGGTTGTCGAGCGCGGCCATACAGTGCATGAGGGTGGACTTGCCCGAGCCCGACGGGCCCATGATGGCGGTGAACTTGCCCTTCTCGAAGGTGATGTCCACCCCGTCGAGGGCTCGAACCTCGGTCTCGCCCGACCCGTAGATCTTCACCGCGTTTACCGCACGGGCGGCGGCCATGGTGTCGGTGGCCAGCATGGACGCGTCACTCATGTAGATAGCCCTTCGTTGATGTGAGCCGGACCTTTGTCGGCGGAAATTATGGCTGGGAGACTACACGAAGGTAGGGCTTCTGCTCGTCCCAGCCGTCGGGGAACAGCTCCGCGGCCTCTTCATTGGAAAGGGCGGGCACGATGATCACGTCGTCGCCGTGCTGCCAGTTCACCGGGGTGGCCACCTTCTTGGTGGCGGTGAGTTGGAGCGAGTCGATCACCCGCAGCACCTCGTCGAAGTTGCGCCCCGTGCTGGCCGGATAGGTGATGGTGAGCTTGACCGTGTTGTCGGGGCCGATCACGAACACCGAGCGCACCGTCATGGTGTCGCTGGCGTTGGGGTGAATCATGTCGTAGAGGTCGGCCACGGCGCGGTCGGCGTCGCCGATCATCGGGAAGTTGGGACGGATGCCCTGAGTGTCCTCTATGTCCTGCGACCAGGCCACATGGTCTTCCACCGAGTCGCACGACAGCCCGATCACCTTCACATTTCGGGCTGCGAACTCCTCGGCCAGCTGGGCGGTGTAGCCCAGCTCAGTGGTGCACACTGGGGTGAAGTCCTTGGGATGGGAGAACAGAACCGCCCACGAGTCCCCTTTCCACTCGTGGAAAGAGATGGTTCCCTCAGTGGTCTCGGCAGTGAAATCGGGGGCGGCATCCCCCAGTCGAATAGCCATGTTTGTCTCCTTGCTGCGCGGCAGTTGATGAAAGAAGTCTGCCCACCCTACTCCGCGGAGGCAATACCTGACTAAAGAGGTCTGGATTGATGTCGCGGCTTTTCTCTACTCCGCGTCTTCGGAGGTGCCGCGCCGGCGCAGAAGGCGGCGGATGCGACCGCCTTCAAGGTCCTCGGTGGTGTCCTCGGGCACGCCGACCGCAACCTCAAGGGCATCCTCGGGATGGTTTTCCAAGTCGAAGGCGGACCCTGAGTCATCTCGCACCATGATCGGGGCCTCGAAATCGGGCTCGTCTTCTTCTGGCTCATCGGTTTCGATTAACGCCGTCTCCAGTGCCGTGCGTATCTCCTCCAGTTCGAATTCGGCGGTGGACATAACCGCCCGCAGGTTGCTCATGGGCTCTTCGGAGAATTGGCGCAGCCGCTCGATCCACTCGTCCCGATACTGCACATAGATGAGGTGCTGGCGACGGGCGGTGGCGTAGTCGCTTTTGATCACCGCGAACACCGCTGCCTCCCCGGCCACGTGCATGGCGCTCAGCTCGGCTCTCATGACCGGCGAAGGATGGCTGGCGATGGCCTCCCGCATCTTCGGGGCCAGCTCTTCGTGGCCGGCCAAGAGTTCGTCACGATTGTCCATGTCGATCTGGAGGCCCGAGGCATTGATTTCGCCTAGCACTTTCTGGTGATTCTCGATCCAGGCCGAGACCGTCTGGTCGTGGTGCCGGTGCCACTCGGCCAGGCCCTCATGGTCGGGCCGAGAGGTGTCCACGGCGTGGGGCACCTCGTCTGTGGTGTCACCTACCAGTTCAAGTTTCGGTTTCTCGTTGGAGGCCTCTGATTCGTCCTCGGAATCGGAGAAATCAAGCTCGCCGTCGAAAGGCACCGGCCCCTTTTCTGAGGCGGCCTGGCTTGCTTCCGGACCCGGGAAGATATCCCACAGGGCCCGTTTCTTGCGGGTAGCCATGGCCACGATGCCGGCCAGCAGACCGCACCCCAAGATGATGATCGCGGGAATGGCGAGCCCGGCGTTCACGAGAGGACAATCGCGGGAAGAACAACCCCGACGTTCACGACTCGCCGACCGTGCTGGCAGCCAGCACGCGGACATTGGCGGTCGGGGCCGGAGTGGTGGCGGTGTGCTGGCGGCACGACCAACAGGTGTCGCGCGCCGTGCCCCACCATGTGACATCGCAGCGTGGACACCACATGGTGGCTTTGCGCCGCGCTCTCGGCGCAAATAACCAGGCGCGAGCCGGAACGGCCATATGGCCCACACTAGAAGCGCGGTTAGCGCAAGTTGTGGATATCCGCCATGAGGGTGTGGTCAGCCCAAGTTGTGGATAACCGCCGCTAGGGAGCGGGCTCTTCCTCGTCGGGGGGGATGATCAACGCTTGGCCGACCTGGATCAGTTCGGCCGCGACGATGCTGTTGGCCTCGGTGATCTCATCCAGCGTCTTTCCATATTGGAGGGCGATCCCCAGCAGTGTGTCGCCTTGGACAACGATATGGGTGCGCTCGCCGGGGCGGACGGTGCCGTCGCTGTTGAGAACCACCGGCGCGTCTTGGGGGATTTCGATCTCTTGGCCGATGCTCAAGACGTTGGGGTTCTCCAACTCGTTGATCGCGTCGATCTCCTGCCAGGTGATGCCGAACTCGTCGGCGACGCTACCCAGCGTGTCGCCCTCTCGAACCACGTAGATGAATGCCTCGGGGGTTGAGGTTGGCGTAGGGGTGGGGGGCGGGGTCGGAACGACGACCTGAGCGGTGGGAGGGGCCAACTCGTCTGAGTCCGCGCCGAGCGGGCGTTCTTCCGAAGTCGTTCCCCCTCCGCCGCCGCAGGCCGCGCCCAACACGGCCAACATCAGCACCATCAACAACAATTGAGCCCGGCGCATGGCGACACCTCCTCTGAACCAGTGGCCCTCAACAATACGCAACGCGCTCCCAAACCTAAAAAAGAGCGATCACCGTGGTGTACTGAGGACTGCGAATGACTGTGGATGACCACCCACTGAACGGGTGCTGACAACATGGAGGAGTGTCCACTTTCGGCATCCTGGTAAACCCGCGATCGGGCAGCGATGTGCGGCGTCTCCTCACCAGTGCCGGCTCGTCCACCATCGAGGACAAAATCAGCATTCTCCGCCGCCTCATTCACGGAGCGGTGGAGGCGGGTGCCGAGCAGGTGGTGCTGACCCGGGATCCCTTCTCCATCGCCCGCCGGGCGACTGAGAACCTTCAGCTGCCTCTGAAGATGGAGTTTCTCGACCTGCCCCTGCACCACAACGAACGTGATTCCGTGGATGCGGCTCAGGCCATGCGAGACGCGGGGTGCGGCTCGGTGGTCAGCTTGGGCGGCGACGGCACCAATCGGGCGCTGGCCCTGGGATGGCCCGACGCCCCGCTGATTCCGGTGTCCACCGGTACCAACAACGCCTTTCCCATCCACGTTGAGCCCACCGTGGCCGGTATGGCCGCGGGGCTCATTGCCACCGGAGCAGTGAACCTCGACGCCCACTCATCCCGGGCCAAGGTAGTGGCGGTGGAGGTGACCGGTGGCGACTCCGGCACCGAAACCGACATGGCCATTGTTGATGCCATCGCAGTGGATGACCCCTATGTGGGATCTCTGGAACTGTTCGACCCCGAAACCTTGATGCTGGGCGTACTGACCCGCGCCGACCCTGCCGCCATCGGCTTCAGCGGCTTGGCGGGCACGGTGTTGCCCTGCACTCCTGACGAGGAACAGGGGGTGGTGCTGGAGTTCATGCCCCCGAGCCAGAATCCGGCTCGGCTGGTGCGGGGCGCGCTGGCACCGGGGTGGTTTGCGTCGGTTGGCTTGGCCCGAAGCCGATATCTGGAACTCGACGTCTCCGTGGAAGTGGCCGGGCCATGTCTGCTGGCCTTCGACGGAGAGCGCAGCCGCCTCCTGCACTCCGGCCAGATCGCTTTGTTGCGGGTGGTGCGTGGTGGGCCCCGGGTAATCGATGTGGGCTCGGTGGTGCTCTCCGGTGCTCGAACGGGCAAGTTCGAAATTCGCGTGGGAGACTGAGACGCATGAGTGCAGACGTAGTAATTCGCGGGGGAACTGTGGTGGACGGCTCAGGAGAGCCAGGACGGGAGGCCGATGTCGCCATCACCGGGGACCGCATCAGCGAGATCGGTTCGGGGCTGTCGGGCAAGGTCGAACTGGATGCCAGCGGCCAGGTGGTGGCCCCCGGTTTCATCGACATCCACACCCACTACGACGCCCAGGTGTTCTGGGATCCGGCCCTCACACCTTCGTGCTATCACGGGGTGACTTCGGTGATCGCCGGCAACTGCGGATTCTCCATCGCTCCCACCCGGCCCAGCCACCAGGATCTCATCGCCCGCACGCTCGAGAACGTCGAGGACATGAACGTGGACAGCCTGGCCGAGGGCATCCCCTGGGACTTCGAGACGTTCCCGGAGTATCTGGACTCCATCTCCCGACGGGGCATCGCCCTCAACTTCGGGGCCTACATCGGCCACACCGCCTTGCGGCTGTTTGTGGTGGGCGACGAGGCCTACGAGCGGGCCTCAACCGATGAAGAGGTGGCCCGAATGGTGGAGGTGGTGGCTGAGGCCATCGATGCCGGGGCGGCCGGGCTGGCCACCAGCTTTGCCATGACCCACCGCGGGGCCGATGGACTGCCTATCCCCAGCCGATTCGCCACCCGGGACGAGTTCGAGGCGCTCATCGGCGTGCTCGGCCAGAAGCGCCGGGGCGTAGTGTCGATTGCCCCTGGAGAGCAGGTGGGCATCGACGATATGTACGCGTTGCAGCCCCAGGTGGGAGTGCCGTTCACCTATGGCGCCCTGCTGACCTTCCCCAACGGCAACCACGAGAAGAGCGCCGCCCGGAACCGGGCCGGTTGGGAGGAGGGCATCGAGGTGTGGCCCCAGGTCACTCCTCGTCCGCTCACCTTCCAAATGGTGATGACCGATCCGTTCACTCTCAACGTGAACCCCGAGTTCGCCGCGTTGATGAGCGAGGACCACGACGCTCGGCTCAAGGCCTACGACGATGAGGACTGGCGCAACCGGACGGCGGAGGCTTTCAAGCACCAGAAAGCCATGGTTCCCCGGTGGGAGACCTTCCAGATCGCTGAGACGGCTTCTCGCCCGGAATTGGTCGGGCGACGGCTCACTGACGTCGCCGAAGAGCTGGGAGTACGCCCCCTCGACGTGCTTCTCGATACCGCGGTATCCGACGACCTGGCCACTCGGATCAGCTGCATCATCGCCAACGACGACCCCGACGGGGTGGCCATGCTTCTGCGGCAGGACGGCTGCACGCTGGGCCTGTCCGACGCCGGCGCCCACGTGGGCCAACTGTGCGATGCACCGCAGGCCACCGACTTCTTGGGCAATTGGGTGCGCGACCGCGAGCTCATGCCCATGGAGAAGGCGGTGAGGAAGCTCTCCGCAGTGCAGGCCGACTTGTTCAACCTGGTGGACCGGGGCTATCTGCGGGAGGGGGCCTATGCCGACGTGGTGGTGTTCGACCCCGACACGGTGGCGCCCGGGCCACTGCGCCGGGTGCGGGACTTCCCCGCCAACGCCGAGCGGCTCACCGCGGATGCCTCCGTGGGCATCACCCACGTGCTGGTGAACGGCGCCCCCATCCGCCGCGATGGCGAGGTTGACGAGAGCGGCGTAGGCGCCCACCCCGGCGACATCCTGCGCCCCTCCGCCCGCTAGGCACAACCAGGCGTTTCCGCAGAATTCGCCAAAGTCCTCTGGCGCGCTCCAGGGGAGTGAGCCTAAGCTGCGGTTGAACGCAAGAGCGATCGCAGTAGCGAACGCAAGCAAAACGCAAGAGCGACAGCGTGGTCGTTCCCACATGATGACGAGGAGATCGCCATGGGGGAAAACACAGACTGGCGCATTGAGTTGAACCGGGCCGGAGTTGGCCTGCAAGCGCTCTTGTCAGAGGGCATGCCCGCCGACAATCTCGACGAGTGGGTGCAGCGCCTAGAGGACCAACTCGGAGAACTCAGCCGGGTGCTTACCGGATTCTGCTCGGACTGCGACCTCGGGCTATTCGATGACTGCATCGAGTTGGCCCCTCGGCTGGTGCCCCAAGTAAAGAAGATCCGCACCGAGCAGGTTCAGCTCCAAGCCTCGGTGCAGGAGCAAATCCACCGACTGCACACCCAAAAGCCCGACTCAACATTGGAACGGTCGATGGCCGACATCGTCCACCGGGTGGACCAGCTCAATCACCACGCCGTCGACGTGGTGTACAGCGCCTACGACACCGACCTCGGCGGCCCCGGCTGATCCTTCCCCTGTCGGGACAGTTCAGAGCTCTCCGAACTGTTCTTTTTCCGCGCGATGTATCAGAGCTCTCCGAACTGACGGTCGCCCGCGTCTCCCAAGCCGGGCACGATGTAGGCCCGATCGTTGAGCCCCTCGTCGACTGACGCGGTGAACAGGCGAACGCCGGGAGCGGCGGCTTCTAGTGCCTTCACCCCCTCAGGGGCGGCCAGCACGCACACTGCGGTGATCTGTCCGGCGCCGGCGGCGGCCATCCGCCCGCACACGTAGGCCAGCGACCCTCCGGTGGCCAGCATCGGCTCCAATACCAGCACGGCCTGACCGCGGAGATCGTCGGGCACGGTGTTGAGATAGGGCTCGGGCTGGAACGTCTCCTCGTTGCGGCGCACGCCCAGAAAGCCCACGGCCGCCTCCGGTAACAGCTTGCGAGCGGCTTCGAGCATCCCCAGCCCGGCTCGCAGCACCGGCACTAGCAGTGGGGGGTCGTCGATTCGGACTCCAGATGTCGGCGCCAGCGGCGTGTCGACGCTGACCACGGCGGCAGGAAGATCCCGCAGGGCTTCGTAGACCAACAGTCCGCTCAGCTCATCTAGGGCCCGTCGAAACTCCGGTGAAGGGGTGTCGGCCCCGCGTAGGGCGGTCAGGCGGGTCTGCACCAGCGGGTGATCGACAACCGAAACCTCCATAGCCTCACCTTAGGCATTGATCACGGGTGACTGGTTGTCGAACTCCCGCCCTATCCTTGGGCGGGTGACCGATCTGCTCGCCATCGAGACCCCGACAGGGGCCGCCGATGCCGTGGCCGGGGTGCGCATCACCCCGGTGGACGCGGTGGGGCTGGAGCAACGGGCTGCCGCGCTGTGTACCCGGTCGATCAAAACATCTTCCAAGGCGGCGGCGCTTGACTTGGCCATCCGGGTGATGGACCTGACCACCCTTGAGGGTGCTGATACGCCGGAGCGGGTTGAGGCCCTGTGTACCCGGGCCCGCCATCCCGACGCGGTCGACTGGTCGGTTCCCTCCGTGGCTGCGGTGTGCGTGTACCCCGAGTTGGTGCCGGTGGCCGCCGAGGCACTGGCCGACAGTGCAGTGGCGGTGGCCAGCGTGGCCGGAGGATTCCCGGCCGGACTGGCCCCTCTGGAAGCTCGGCTGGCCGAGGTCGCCTGGGCAGTGGCCGCGGGGGCCGACGAGGTGGACATTGTGCTGAACCGTTCGGCATTTCTGTCCGGGCGGTACCAAAAGGCCTATGACGAAATCGCCGGGGCCAAGCAGGCCTGCGGGTCGGCCCACCTGAAGGTGATTTTGGAGACCGGCGAGCTGGGGTCGTACGACCAGATCAGGCGGGCGTCGATGCTGGCCATGGTGGCGGGTGCCGACTTCATCAAGACTTCTACCGGCAAGATCGGTACCTCGGCCACCCCGGCTGTCGCCTTGTGTATGGCCGAGGCCATCCGGGACATGGCCGAGCAAACCGGGCGGTCCGTGGGCCTCAAGCTGGCCGGGGGAATCCGCACCGCCAAGCAGGCCTGGCACTATCTGGTGATTGTGGGCGAGACATTGGGACCGGGGTGGCTGACCCCAGAGCGTTTTCGATTGGGCGCTTCCAGCCTGCTCAACGACGTGCTCATGCAGCGGGCCAAGCTCCGCGACGGCCGCTATCAGCGGCGGGAGGACTACAGCGTTGACTGACCGCTCGTCTCCAGGACACGAGGTGGCGCCGGTAGGCGATTTCGATCTCGAGTATGCAGCTGCCCCCGAATCCACCGCCGCGGTGCGCTTGGCCTCGCAGTATGGCCTGTTCGTGGGGGGCGAGATGGTGGAGCCAGCTGCCGGTCAGCTCGCCCCCACCGTCAATCCCGCCACCGGGGAGGCGTTGGCCGAAGTCAGCGTGGCCGATGCCGCCGACGTGGACCGGGCCGTGGCCGCTGCCCGTACCGCCTGGGAAGGGGGATGGCGTGATCTGCCCGGTGCGGAGCGGGCCAAGTACCTGTACCGGGTGGCCCGGCTGTTGCAGGAACGGGCTCGGGAGTTCGCCGTGCTGGAGACGATGGATGGGGGCAAGCCCATCCGGGAGTCCCGCGACCTCGACATCCCGCTGGCCGCGGCCCACTTCTTTTACTACGCCGGTTGGGCTGACAAGCTCGACTACGCCTTCAGCGGCCGCCGAGCCGCACCCCTGGGGGTGGCTGCCCAGGTCATCCCGTGGAACTTCCCCCTGCTCATGGCGGCCTGGAAGCTGGCTCCTGCCTTGGCCTGCGGCAATGCCGTCGTGCTCAAGCCAGCGCCCACCACTCCGCTGACCGCTTTGCTGCTGGCCGAGGTGCTGCGTGACGCCGAGCTTCCCCCCGGCGTGGTCAACATCATTACCGGAGACGACGCCGCCGGGGCCGCGCTGGTGGCCCACCCCGGAGTGGACAAGGTGGCGTTCACTGGCTCTACCGAGGTGGGCCGGGCCATTGCCGCCGGGGTGGCGGGGACCGGCAAGCGCCTCACTTTGGAGCTGGGGGGCAAGGCGGCCAACATCGTGTTCGACGACGCCGCCCTCGACCAGGTGACCGAGGGCATCGTCAACGGCATCTACTTCAACGGCGGCCAGGTATGTTGCGCCGGATCGCGCCTGCTGGTGCAGGAGACGGTGGCCGACACCGTGGTGGGCAAGCTCCAGCGGCGAATGGACACCTTGCGGGTGGGTGATCCGCTGGACAAGAACACCGACATCGGGGCCATCAACTCCCAAGCCCAACTCAACCGCATCCAAGAGCTGGTGGCCTCGGGGGTGGCCGAGGGGGCCGAGCTGTACACGCCGGAGTGCGTGCTACCCGAGCGGGGCTTCTTCCACGCCCCGGCGCTGTTCACCAATGTGTCCACTGCCCACCGCATCGCCCAGGAGGAGATTTTCGGGCCGGTACTGTCGGTGCTCACTTTCCGCACCGCGGAGGAGGCGGTGGACAAGGCCAACAACACGCCCTATGGGCTGTCGGCCGGCATCTGGACTGAGAAGGGGTCTCGCATCTTGTGGATGGCCGATCGGATGCAGGCTGGCGTGGTGTGGGCCAACACCTTCAATCGGTTCGACCCCGCCAGCCCCTTCGGCGGCTACCGGGAGAGCGGCTACGGCCGCGAGGGCGGCCGGGCAGGGCTGTTGCCTTACGTGGAGTTGGTGGCGTGAACACTCGGTTAATGGTCAACAAGACCTACAAGCAGTTCATCGGCGGGGCGTTCGAGCGCTCCGAGTCGGGCCGGTCGTATCCGGTGGTAGGTGCCGAAGACCAGCTCTTGGCCCACGCCGTCCAGGGATCCCGCAAAGACGTACGGGACGCAGTGGCGGCAGCCCGTTCGGCTCAAGAGGGCTGGGCCGGGCGCACGGCCTACAACCGGGGCCAGGTCCTGTATCGGGTGGCCGAGGTGATGGAATCCCGCCGAGACGAGTTTTGCGCCGAGGTGCTCCGGGCGGGTGACGGGTATACCGAGGCGACTGCTGCCGACGAGACCGCCGCGGCCATCGACCGCTGGGTGTGGTACGCGGGCTGGGCTGACAAGTTCGCCACTGTGCTGGGCGGGGCCAACCCGGTGGCCGGCCCCTATTTCAATCTCAGCGTGCCCGAGCCCACCGGCGTGGTGGGGATTGTGGCCCCCGACGAACCGCCCCTTCTGCCGCTGGTGTCCCGGTTGGCCCCGGTGATCGTGTCGGGAAACACCGCAGTGGTGCTGGCCTCAGAGCGCTGTCCCCTGGCGGCCGTCACCTTGGCCGAGACCCTGGCGCTGAGCGATGTGCCGTCCGGGGTGGTCAACATCCTTACCGGCCATCGTGACGAGCTCGTCCCGCCGTTGGCCGGCCATGTGGCGGTCGATTCGCTGGACCTCACCGGCTGCGATGCTGAATTGGCCGCCGAGGCCGCCCGACAGGCGGCGGCCACCATCACCCGGGTGGTGAGCGCGTCGCCCGCCGAGCGGCAATGGGCTGTCGAGGCTGCCCAGAGTCCCTATATCATCGACGCCTTCTGCGAGACCAAGACCGTCTGGCACCCCAAGGGAAGATGAGCTCTGGTCCGTTTGTCCTCGGCGTCGACCTCGACGGGGTGTGCGCCCAGCACACTGTGGCCTTCCGCAAGATCGTGGCCCAGGAGAAGGGCGTGCCTGAGGAGTCGCTGACCCTGGAGTGCAGTTGGGGCTTCCAGGAATGGGGGTTCGAGGACGGCGACTTCGAGGCCTACCACCGCCGGGCGGTGAAGGAGCATCGGATGCTGGCCGACATACCGCCCATGCCCGGCGCGTCCCGAGCACTGTGGCGGCTATCGGAGGCCGGGGTGTGGATCCGCATCATCACCCACCGCCTTTACACCAACTGGGACCACGCCATCGCCGCCGGCGACACAGCAGAGTGGCTCGACAAGGCCAAGATCCCCTATCGCGACCTGTGCTTCGTAGGCGGAAAGTCGGCGGTGGACGCCCACATCTACATCGAAGACGCACCCCACAATGTCGAGGCCCTCAGGTCGGAGGGCCGAACCGTGATCGTGTTCGACCAGCCCTACAACCGGGAATTAGACCCGCCCCGGGCCACCTCTTGGGAAGAAGTGGAGGCCATGGTGTACGACGAGCTGGCCGCCCATCAAGGCGCCGTCCAACACCAACTCCCCACCTTCGACCCCAGCACCGACCGCCTAGACGACCGTTCAGCCTAAGACCGCTACTGGCCGTCCAGCCAGGGGGGGAGTTGGCGGATGTCGGAGAGTTCCACCCAATTGTCGTGGGGGGAGATGGTGGCGTGCTCTAGGTCCCAAGTGAGGTGGTAGGGGATGTGGACGCCGCGGCCGCCGAGAGCGACCACGGGCTCGATGTCGGAGCGCACCGAGTTTCCCACCATCACGAATCGGTCGATGGCGATGTCGTGGCGGTCGAACAGCCGGGTGTAGGTGGACTGGTCCTTCTCGGCCACGATCTCCACTGCGTCGAAGTGATCGGCCAGCCCGGAGGCGGCGATCTTGGTTTCCTGGTTCCACAGGTCGCCCTTGGTGATGAGCACCAGGCGATAGCGGTGCTCCAACGCCTCGATGGTCTCGGCTACTCCGTCGAGCAGCTCCACTGGGTGGGCGTGCATTTCCTTGGCCCAGCCCACAATGGTGTGGATCTCCTCCGCGGTGATCTGTCCTTCGGTGGCCTCGATGGCGGTCTCGATCATCGACAGCACGAACCCTTTGATCCCGTAGCCGAAGATGGCCACGTTGTGCCGCTCTAGTTCGATGAGCCGCTCGTGGAAGTCCACATCGGGCAGGTAGCGGGCCACCAGATCGGCCATCCGCTGCTCGTAGTCGGCGAAGATCGACTCGTTGTGCCACAGGGTGTCATCGGCATCGAGGCCGACGGTTTCGATCATGGGGAGCCTATCCCCGAGGCCAATCCGACGATTTCGATGGGAGCCGCGGTCACAGTGCCAGTGATCCGTAGGCCGGCTTGACCACCTTGTTGATGATCTCCAGGCGCTCATCAAAGGGGATGAAGGCGCTCTTCATAGCGTTGATGGTGAGCCACTGGATGTCGGCCCAGCCGAAACCAAACTCCTCCACTAGCTGCATCACCTCTTGGGTCATGGAGGTGGCACTCATCAGACGATTGTCGGTATTTACCGTCACCCGGAACCGCAGGTCACTCAGCACCTTGATGGGATGCTCGGCGATGGACGGCGCCGCTCCGGTGTGGACGTTGGAGGTGGGGCACAGCTCCAACGGGATGCGCCTGTCTCGCACGAAGGCAGCCAAACGGCCCAGCTTGGGGGTGCCGTCGGGGTTGAAGTCGATGTCGTCCACGATGCGGACCCCATGGCCCAGTCGCTCGGTGCCGCAGTACTGAACTGCCTCCCAGATGGACGGCGGGCCGTAGGCCTCTCCGGCGTGGATGGTGAAGTGGAAGTTCTCCCGCTGCATCAAGTGGAAGGCGTCCAGGTGGCGGGTGGGCGGGTTGCCGGCCTCGGCCCCGGCGATGTCGAAGCCCACGACGCCCTGGTCGCGGTGGCGGATGGCCAACTGCGCGATCTCCAGCGACCGGGCCGCGGTGCGCATGGCGGTGAGCAGCGTCCCGATGCGGATGTTCCGGTTGGCGCTACCCGCTTCGAAACCAGCCACCACCGCCTCCACCACCTCGTCCAGGCTCAGCCCGCCTTCAGTGTGCAATTCAGGAGCGAAGCGGACCTCGGCGTAGACCACGCCGTCGTCGTCCAGGTCTTCAGCGCACTCGGCCGCCACCCGCTCTAAAGCGTCGCGGGTCTGCATGACCCCCACCGTGTGGGCAAACGTCTCCAAGTACAAGGTGAGGTCGAGTCGGCTGGCTCCCCGCACCATCCACCGGGCCAATTCATCGGCATCGGTGGTGGGCAGGTTGTCGTAACCGGTCTCCGCCGCCAACTCCACCACAGTCTGCGGACGCAGCCCCCCGTCCAAGTGGTCATGCAACAACACTTTGGGGGCGGCTCTTACTTCTTCGATTGTCGGATGTATCACTGGCTTAAGGTTAGGCAACCCGGTCGGCAATCAGGCGGCGAGGTTCAGGAGCGGTGTTGGCGATGGTCAAGGCCGAGCTCAGGGCATCGTGGGCCGTGGGCAATAGGGAGGGGTCTTCGGTGTGGAGTTCGGCGATGACCTCGCCGGCAGACACACGGTCGCCGTGGACACGGCGCAGGAGCACTCCGGCCGAGGCCGACACGTCGTCTTCTTTGCGGGCCCGTCCTGCGCCCAGCCGCCAGGCGGCCACTCCCACTGCCAGGGCATCGATGCGGTTGATCACCCCATCGGCCGGCGCGGTCCAGTGGTCCACCACTTTGGCGGTAGGCAGGGGAGCGGCGGGGTCGCCGCCTTGGGCGGCCACCATGGCCTGCCATGCGTCCATGGCCTGACCAGAGGCCAGCACTTCGGCCGGATCGGCGTCCAGATCGGCCAATGCCACCATCTCTTGGGCTAGGGCCAGGGTTACCTCCACCAGGTCGGCGGGGCCACCCCCGGCCAGCGCTTCAACTGCCTCGGCTACTTCGAGGGCGTTGCCTGCGGCCAGGCCCAGTGGTTGGTCCATGTCGGTGAGGAGGGCCACGGTGTCCACCCCGTGGGCGTGGCCCAAACCGACCATGGTTCGGGCCAACTCCTCGCCCATGGCCGGGTCGGGCAGGAACGCCCCCGAGCCGAACTTCACGTCCAGCACCAGTCCGGCGGTGCCCTCGGCGATCTTCTTGGACATGATCGAGCTGGCGATTAGCGGGATTGAGGCCACCGTCCCGGTCACATCCCTCAGGGCGTACAGAACCCGGTCGGCGGGGGCCAGGTCAGCGGTGGCCGCCGCGATCACTGCGCCCACGTCTTGAAGTTGGGCGAGGAACTCGTCGTCGCTCAGGGCGGCTCGCCAGCTGGCGATGGCCTCCATCTTGTCGAGCGTGCCCCCGGTATGGCCCAGACCCCGTCCGGAGAGCTGGGGCACCGCTGCGCCGCAGGCGGCCACCAGCGGGCACAGCACCAGCGAAACCTTGTCGCCCACCCCGCCGGTGGAGTGCTTGTCGACCGTGGGCCTTTCCAGGCTCGACAAGTCCAGCTGCTGGCCGCTGTTGATCATGGCTGCGGTCCAGGTGGCCAGCTCTCGGGCGGTGAGGCTCCGCCACACGATGGCCATGAGCAGGGCGGCAGCCTGTTCAGCGGGGATTTCTCCCGTGGTTACCCCGCTGATGAACCAGTTGATCTGCTCATCGCTCAGTTCGCCGCCGTCTCGCTTGGCGACGATGAGATCGACTGCGTTCACGGCAGATCTTCGGGACCGAAAGCCCCGGGCAGCAGGTCGCCCACGGTGAGCGTCTCGTTCACTTGGCAGCTGGCGCCGCCCGCCTCATAGAGCAGTTGGCGGCAGCGTCCGCACGGGGTGAGCGGGTTTCCGTCGCCGTCGGTCACCGCCACCGCCACCAGCCGTCCGCCGCCAGTACGGTGCAAGTCGCCCACCAGGCCGCACTCGGCGCACAGCGTGAGCCCAAAGGAGGCGTTCTCCACGTTGCACCCCGTCACCACCCGACCGTCGTCGGTCAGCCCAGCCGCGCCCACCGACAGCTTCGAGTACGGGGCATAGGCGCTCGCGGATGCTCTATGGGCAGCAGCCCACAATTCGCTCCACGGAATCGCCTGCTCAGTGCTCATCTGACCTCGTTTCGGCTACTTGCTTCGCTGGAAGGGCTGGCCCGCAGCCGCCGGTGGGATCGACCGGCCCACCGCCCCGGCCACCACCACCAGGGTGACCACGAATGGCAGGGCCTGGAGAAACTCGCTGGGAATCTCGAATCCGCTCACTTCCACCCCCAAGAACTGGAGGCGGGTGCCCAGCGCCCGGGAGAAGCCGAACAGCAGCGCCCCGCCGAACGCGCCCCACGGGGTCCACTTCCCAAATATCAGGGCGGCCAGAGCGATGAACCCCGCCGCGTTGGTCATGTTGTCTTCGAAGCGGGTTTGCGACTCCATGGAGAACCAGGCCCCGGCCAGACCGGCGATGAGCCCGCCCAAGATCACCGACTGATAGCGGATCCGCACCACGTTCACCCCCAGCGTCTCTGCGGCGTGGGGGTTCTCGCCGCACGATCGCACCCGCAGCCCCCACGGCGTGCGGAACATGACCAACCAGGTGCCGATCACCACCAGATACATCATCCAGTAGATGGGCTTGCCCCGGAACAGCTGGTCGCCGATCACCGGGATCTCCGACAGCAAGGGCAAGCCGAACTCGGAGGTGCCCACCCCGGTGGTGATGCCGGTTTTGACGATCACCTCTGAGCGCAGGAAACCGGTGAGCCCCAGGGCGAACAGGTTGATCACCACGCCGCCCACGATCTGGTTCACCCCGAAGCGGATGGACAGCACGGCGAGGAGGGCGGCCACTAGTCCGCCGGCCAGCACGGAGATGAGGATGGAGAACCACAGCCACCCGGTGGACTGGGCATCTCCGATTGTGGCGTAGGTCATGTAGCCGATGCCGGCACCGGCCAGCATGGTGCCCTCGATGCCGATGTTGATGATGCCCGACCGCTCGCACCACAAGCCGGTGGTTGCTCCCAATGCCAGCGGGGTGGCAAGCACCAGTGACTCGTTGAACAAGTTGACGATGTTGGTGCTGGGGTTGTCGGACAAGGCCAGGCTAAGCACCAGCAGTAGTGGAATCACCGCCAGCGCACTCAAGAGCCGGGCCGGGCTGGCCCATCGTCGGGCTTCGGGCGGGGCGAATCCCAGCACGGCGGTGAGCAAGAACAGCACGCCGATGGCGACCACCCAGGTTGGGGGATGGAACCCGATTCCCGCCGGGTCGGGCGGCGGCTCGAAGTTGAACCGTCGACTGTTGCCGCTGATCGCGGGGGCGACCCCGGCGATCAGCGCGATGCCCAGCAGTCCGAACACCAGTCCGGTGATCGACTGGCGATTCAGCCCAACCCGCCCTGAGGCCCCGGTTGCGCCCACGGCGTGCTCCACGGTGGTCACACTGCCCCCTCGATGGAGGTGGCCTTGAACGGGCTCTGGTCGAGCTCGCGCACCCGGAACAAGTAGCGGACAATGGCATCAGCGGCCACGAACAACAGCACCATGGCCTGGATTATCCTCACCACGTCGATGGACACGTCGGCCTCCTGCTGCATCAGCGGCGCTCCCGACAGCATCGATCCCCACAGCAGGGCGGCAGCGATGATGGCTACCGGGTTGGTGCGGGCCAAAAGCGCAATGGCGATGCCGTCGAAGCCCATCAGGAAGAAGGTGCCCGGCTGGAAGAATCCGTTGGTGCCCGAGATTTCCGAGGCTGCGGCCAAGCCAGCGAAGGCCCCTGACGCGGCCATCGAGGCCACGATCACCCGGTTTACGTTGATGCCGGCGTAGTGGGAGGCGTGGGGGTTCAATCCAACGGTGCCCACCTCGAAACCGAACGTGGTGCGCTTGAGCACGAAAGCCACTACGAAACAGATCCCGACCAGGGCGAACAGCCCGAGGTGGAGAACGGGCTGGCTGTCCACTAGTTCGGGCAGCACCGCGGTGTCGGAGATGGAATCGGTGCGGGGAACTGTGCTCTCGGTATCTCGCAGCACCACCGGATCGCGGGAGTTCACCATCCAGCGGACCCCGAACAACACCAAGGAGTTGAGCATGATGGTGCTGATCACCTCGTGGGCGCCGGTCTTGGTTCGCAGTACGCCGGGAATCCCGCCCCAGATGGCGCCCCCCATCGTGCCGGCGATGAGGATCAGCGGAATGGCCACGAAGCCGGGCAAGTCGGACATCCATGAAAGGGCGCCGACGTAAGCAGCGGTGATACCGCCGGCCAGCAGCTGTCCTTCGGCGCCGATGTTGAACAGCCCGGCCCGGAAGGCGAAGGCCAAGGCCAGCGCCGATCCGATGAACGGCACCGACCGGGCTACCGACCCCGCGATCTGATCGCCTCCGCCCACCATGCCCCGCAGCAGCGCCCAGTAGGCGGTGAAGGGGTTCACCCCGATGATGGAGATCAGCACGCCGCCGACCACGAACGACAACAAGATGGCGTAGAGCGATACGTACAGCGGCTGCAACCGCCACGCCTCGGTGAGCACGCGGTGGATTTGGCTGGTCGCCCGCCCAACCCCGGCATTGGCGTTTCGGGCCCCGTTCACCGCTGGCCTCCAGCGCTCAGGCTGCCTACCCCGTTCACCGCTGGCCTCCCGATGAACCCGTGGCCATGAGCAGGCCGAGCTCTTCCCTGGTGGCGTCGGCGGCGTTTACCGTTCCGGCCAATCGGCCCCGATAGAGCACGCCGATCCGATCTGACAGCGACAAGATCTCGTCCAACTCGGCCGACACCAAGAGCACCGCCACTCCCCGGTCGCGCAGCTCGATGATCTTGCGGTGGATGAACTCGATGGAGCCCACATCCAGGCCTCGGGTGGGCTGAGCCACCACCAGGGCCTTGAGGTCGCCGGTCAGCTCTCGGGCCACGATCACCTTCTGCTGGTTGCCGCCCGACAACGTGTCGATGACGGCGTCGACCCCGGGGGTGCGGACGTCGAATTGCTCGACCAGTTCTTGGGCTTCGGCGTTGATGGCCCCGGTGTTGCGTACCCCCCGCTGGGAGAACTTGCGGTGGTGATAGCGGTTGAGCACCAGGTTGTCGGCGATGGAGTACTGGGCCACCACTCCGTGCTTGTTGCGGTTCTCGGGCACGTGGGCCACGCCCAGCTCAGTGATCTTGCGGGGACTCCAGTCGGTGGTTTCCTGGCCGAGCATTTCCACCCGCCCCCCGGCGGTCGGGCGCATCCCGCAGATGGCCTCCACCAGCTCCCGCTGGCCGTTGCCCTCCACGCCGGCGATTCCGAAGATCTCACCGGCTCTCACTTCCACGTCGAAGCCGGTGACCGTTTCCACTCCCCGGTCGTCGGCAACCCGCAGGTCTTGGGTCCGGAGCACTGGTGCCCCTGGGTCGGCCTCGGCCTTGTCCACTCGGAAGACCACGTCGCGGCCCACCATCAAGTTGGCCAGAGACTGCTGGGTGGCACCCTCGGCCGTGGCGGTTCCCACCACCCGTCCGGCTCGCAGCACGGTGATGCGGTCGGCCACCGCCAGCACCTCGCGCAGCTTGTGGGTGATGAAGATGATCGACTTGCCCTGGCCGGTGAGGCTCTCCACCACCCCGAAGAAGTCGTCCACCTCGCCGGGGGTCAGCACAGCGGTGGGCTCGTCGAGAATCAAGATGTCGGCATCGCGGAACAGCGCCTTAACCAGCTCCACCCGCTGTTGTTCCCCCACCGACAGGTCGCCCACGGTGGCGTCCGGATCCACGGCCAGCCCGTAGCGCTCAGCCAGGCTGTCGATCTGGCGGCGGGCTGAGTCCAGATCGAGGAACGCCCCTTTGGTGACCTCGTTGCCCAAGATGATGTTCTCGGCCACCGTGAACACCGGTATGAGCTGGAAGTGCTGGTGGACCATGCCGATGCCCCGGGCGATGGCATCGCCTGAGTCTTCGAAATGCACCTCTTCGCCCCGCACCCTGATGGTGCCCTGGTCGGGCCGGTACAGCCCGAACACCATGTTCACCAGGGTGCTCTTGCCCGCGCCGTTCTCTCCCAGCAGGCAGTGGATCTCGCCCTGGTTGAGGGTGAGGCTCACGTCGTCGTTGGCCACTACCCCTGGGAAGGCCTTGGTGATTCCCTCAACCTCCAGCACCGGACGTGCCGCGCCCCCGTTTGCCTGAGCCATGCGCAGCCCAGGCTACGCCATACAACCAAAGCACCCCGCGAAAAGCGGCGGCCGAGACTTGCTCGGCCGCCGCTTTTCAATTATTGATCGCGGGATCGGTTAGTCGCAGAGTGAGCCTTCGCCTATGAACAGGCCGTCTATGCCGCACACGCCGGTGTCGATGCTGCCGTTGGCCAGGCCGGCCCGCACCATCTCCACAGCAGCGGCGGCCTCAGCGTTCACCGCCGCGTCGTGGAACGGCGCATAGGTGATGCCCAGGTTCTCGGCGGTCAGCACGAACGGCCCACCGGCGAAGCTGCCCTGGATGGTTGCGGCGATGTTGCGGAACGCCGACAGGTCCACCCGCTTGATGGCTGAGCTGGCTAGGTATTCCGAACCGGGCGCCGTGCCACCGTTGAAGGTGGTGTAGTACTCGTCTTGGTCCACGCCGATGCCCCAGGCGCCGGCCTCAGCGGCGGCCTTGATCCCGCCCGAGCCGGTGGGGCCGCCGGCGCCGAAGATCACGTCAGCGCCGTCACCGATGAACTGCTGGGCGTCAGATGCGCCCTTGGCCGGATCGGTGAAGCTCTCGTTGTACACCGACAGCACCTGGATGTCGGGATTGATGTACTTGGCGCCAGCCTCGTAGCCGTTGACGAACTTGACCACCGGGGGCACGTCCTCACGACCGGCCACCACTCCGACCACGCCCGACTCGCTGAGCGAGGCGGCCAAGGCACCGGCGATGAAGCCGCCCTCGTGCTCGTTGAACAGCACGCCCACGTAGTTAGACGGGTACTCGGGATGCCACTGGTCGATGCCGATGTAGTTGATGTTGGGGTTCTCCTCGGCCGCCGCCATGGTGTCGGTGCCGAGCAGGAAGCCCACGGTGATGAGCACGTCGGGGTTTTCGCTGGCCGAGGTGCTGAGGTTGGCGTCGTAGTCGGCCTCCGAAGCGGTCTCGATCACGCTGGTGTCTTCGATGCCGAAGCACTCGGCCGCGCCAACCATGCCCTCATAGGCGAACTGGTTGAAGGTGCCGTCGTCCACCTTGCCGATATCGGTGACCATGTTCACTCGGAATCCGTCCGGGGCCTGGATCCCACCCCAAGCCGCGCACTCCTCTTCCAAGCTGATGAGAGCCCCGGAAGGCGCCTCGGGGGCTGGTGCCTCGGTGGGCTCAGGCGCGGGCGCCTCAGTGGGCGCGGGTGTCGACGCCTCGGTTGGTTCTGGGGCTGGTGCCTCGGTGGGCGCGGGCGCCGGGGCCGATTCGGTGTCGTCATCGTTGCCGCAGCCTGCCGCTACCAAGGCCAAGCAAAACAGCAGAGCCAACAAAGCCATGAATTTCTTACGCATCTGAACCCCTCCGTCTGATGCCAGTAGTAGGACTAATGAGGCTAGCCGAGCCTGTCGGCAATCGAAATGTCGAACTACAGGGTTTATGGTGGGGCCATGTCAAGGCTTGCAGGAAAAACAGCAATTGTCACCGGCGCAGCCCGGGGCACCGGAGAGGTCATCGCCCAGATGTTCCGGGACGAGGGAGCGACGGTGGTGGCCACCGACATTGCCGATGGGGATGGAATCGTCAAACTAGACGTGACCAACGAGGCCCACTGGGACGAGGTGGTGAGCGGCATGGACCAGGTGGATGTGCTGGTGAACAACGCCGCCATCTTGCACATGGGACCCATCGAGCGCACCTCGGCCGAGGCCTACCGCCAGGTGCTGGACGTGAACCTGGTGGGGCCGTTCTTGGGCATGCGGGCGGTGGTCGGGCCGATGCGGGCTTCCGGGGGCGGTTCCATCGTCAATATCAGCTCCATTGACGGGCTCATCGGCATGAACGGGATATCCGCCTACGGGGCCAGCAAGTTCGGCCTCGGGGGGCTGATGCGCTGCGCGGCCCTGGAGTTGGGCCGATCCGGCATCCGGGTGAACAACGTGTGCCCCGCGGGCGGCAACCCGGCCATGTACTCGCAGTGGTTCGACCAGATGATGTCGTTCATGGATCAGACTGCGGCCTACTCGGCCAATAGGGGCATCCCCGGCGAGGTCCCCTTGGAGTGCATCGCTGCCGCGGCGCTGTTTTTGGCTTCCGACGAGTCGTCGCACATTACCGGCGCCGACTTGCCGGTGGACGGCGGAGCGGCGGCCGGCGTGGTTATCGAGGGCCTGAACAGCTTGGAGTGAGCGATCGCCGCGAGGTCTCATTCGAACCTTTCGGCAGTATCATTCAATCAATCGCCCTGGCCAACGGCGGCAGAGGAGAAACGTATGGCTCCGCCCACTCGCACCGATGAGGAGATCATCGGACGCTCCGATGTCAACGACATCGACACCATCATTGACATCTCCCGAACCAACAGCGACGTCACCTCAATAATCCACGCGGTCCAAGACAACAGCGATGCCCTGTTCACCTGGGACTACGCCAAGGGGGCCCGGCCTAAGTTGGAGCGCCTTTATGAGAAGGCCAAGACATCGCAGTGGAACGCCCAAACCGACCTGGACTGGTCCATCGAGGTGGATCCCTACGAGGCCTTCTCCATTTTCACTGAATCCGAATTCTCGGCTGAGTTTGAGCGCGAGGACAGGCCCGATCTGCCCACCGCCAACTGGGGCGAGGCCGAGTGGCGGGAGTTCTCCCTGGAAACCTTCAAGTGGCGCATGAGCCAGTTCCTCCACGGCGAACAGGGCGCCCTGCTGTGTACGGCCAAGATCGTGGAAACCGTCCCGTGGATCGATGCCAAGTACTACGCCGCCACCCAGGTGGTGGACGAGGCCCGCCACGTAGAGGTGTTCGGCAAGTACATCGACGAAAAGCTGGGCGACTCCTATCCCATCAACGTCCACCTCAAGATGCTGCTCGACGACATCATCAACGACAGCCGCTGGGACATGACCTACCTCGGCATGCAGATCATGGTGGAGGGCCTGGCCCTGGCCGCCTTCGGCTTCATGCATCAGCTCACTCCAGAGCCCCTGCTCAAGAAGCTCCTGCGCTATGTGATGGCCGACGAGGCCCGCCATGTGGCCTTCGGCGTGCTCAGCCTCCAGGAGTTCTATAGCGAGCTCACCGTTCCCGAACTGCGGGAGCGGCAGGAGTTCGCCTTTGAGGCCGCGGTGCGGATGCGCGACCGATTCTTGTCCCAAGAGGTGTGGGAGCGCATGGGCGTGCCGGTGCGGCCCATGGTGGAGAACTTCCTATCGTTACCCGCCGATCAGAAGCCGTTCCAGAACATCCTGTTCTCCAAGATCGTGCCCAACTGCAAGAAGCTCGGCTTGCTGGATGCGGGCGACGGCTGGCTCCGGCGCCGGTTTGAGGAGATCCACGTCATCGAATTCGAAGACTGGGTAGACACCGGCGAGGAATACGAGGACTTCCAGTTCGAAGAGGCCGCCGCGGTCTGAGAGCTCAGCGTTTGCAGGTGGGGCGAGTTCCCGGCCAGCGAATGCGGAAGCGGTTGTTGGCCACCAGGCGGTATGCCCAGCGGGAGAGCGGGCTGATGGGGCCAAAGGTGAGCATGCGGCCTAGCGCGGGCCAAGGGGCGTTCATGGCTCCCAGGGCTTTGGCGATGCTGCGGTGGTCGTCCCAGCGGGTGCCGTCGGTGTCGATCCACCACGCGGAGCGGGCCACGTCTTCTTGGGTGAGGCCGAGGACTTCCAGATCGGCCTGCTGAGAGGGGACCACCCGGTAGTCGTCGCTCAACCGGCGCTCGGTCCAGCGGGCTGTAGCGGTGCAGAACCCGCAGTCGCCGTCGTAGATCAGCGTGCCCGAGGCGATGGGCTGAGGGGGAGAATTGGGCTCAGCTGTTTCGCCCGACATTGGGCTTACGCCCATGGTTGGCCTTCTTGCGCCGTGCTCTGGCCTTGCGTTTTTGGGTGCGCTTCGACATTCAAACCTCCGCGTCTCTAGAAAGACTACTGACTCCAGGTAGCGTGAACGACCCGTGGAGCGCTTCGGGTTCGTCGGTTTGCCCAATTCCGGCAAGTCTTCCCTCTACAACGCCTTGATCGGGTCAGATGTGCTGGCCGCCCCTTATGCCTTCGCCACCACCGACTCCAACGTGGGCGTGGCCAAGGTGGTGGATCCCCGCCTTGATGCCATTGCCGAGCTCAGCGGCTCCCGCACTGTGACGCCGGCCAGCGTGCAATTCACCGACATCGGGGGTCTGGTGGAGGGGGCCAGCCGGGGCGAGGGGCTGGGTAACCGCTTTCTGGCCGGCATCCGCGAGGTGGACGCGGTGGTGTACGTGCTCCGAGCCTTTGTCCACCCCGACGTGCCCGGGCCCACGGACCCCTTGGAGCACCTGCGGGTGCTGGAGATCGAGTTGACGCTGGCCGACTTGGAGTCTGTGGAGAATCGGCTGGTCAAGCGGCGCAAGTCCGCGGTGCAAGACCGGTCGCTAGCGGGGGAGGTGGCTGCGTTAGAAGCCGCCGCCGACGTGCTGAGCGAGGGCATCCCCATCTACCGGAGCGATTTGACCCCTAGCCAGCGGGTCGACCTGCGGGAGAGCTTCCTGCTCACCAACCGCCCTGTGCTGGCCGTGGTCAACATCGGGGAAGACCAGTTGGACGAGGCCGAATCGGTGATCGAGCCGGTGGCCGTTGAGCTGGACGGCCAGGCCGGAGTCATGGCGGTGTGCGTGCAGCTCGAGGCTGAAGCCGCCCAGCTCTCCACCGAGGAGCGGGCCGAGATGCTCGACGGCTTGGGACTGGGGGAGGGGGCGTTGGGCCGGTTCACCCATGCGGCCTATGACCTCTTGGGACTGCGGACTTTCTTCACCACCGGCGATAAGGAGACCCGGGCCTGGACCTTCCGCCTGGGGGCCACCGCCCCGGAAGCGGCGGGCCGGATCCACACCGACTTCCAACGAGGGTTCATCCGAGCCGACGTGATCGGCTGGCAGGAGTTGCTGGACGCAGGCGGCTGGACCAAGGCCAAGGAACTGGGCGTGATGCGCACCGAGGGCCGCTACTACTCGGTGGCCGACGGCGATGTGATGGAGATCCGCTTCAACGTGTAGGGGCGGGTCGTGCAATGGGAAGTTGCCCAACTCCCTCTTGAATCAACGCCGCTGGAGTTGGAAAATCTGGTGATGGCGTGGCTCGTCTGTGACGACCGGGTGCTGGCCACCGTGGAGATCGCCACCGGGTGGCGCGAACGGGCTCTCGGGCTGTTGGGCCGCGACGAGTTCGACAATGCCCTGCTGCTTCGGCCGGCGTTCTCGGTGCACACCCTGGGGATGCGGTTTCCCATCGACGTGGCCTACCTGGACCGCGATCTGGTGGTGCTGAAAGCAGCCACCATGGCCCGTTTTCGGATCGGTCTGCCGGTATGGCGGGCCCGGGCGGTGCTGGAGGCCGAGGCCGGTTCGTTTGCCCGCTGGGGGCTAAAGCCCGGCAACCGATTGGAAGTGCGGCAGACTGCATGGGAGAGGGGATAGCGGTCAACCGACCACGAGGGAGGTGGCATGACTGGAAGGCTGGTTTTGGTTGCCACCCCGATCGGCAACCTGGGCGACCTATCCCCGAGGGCCGTGGAGGTGCTGGCCGATGCTGACTTGGTGGCCTGCGAGGACACTCGCCGCACTGGAAAACTGCTGGCCCATGCGGGGGTGAGCGCACCCCGGCTGCTGGTGGTGAACGAGCACACCGAGGCCGCGGGCGCCGAGGAGATCGCCCAGTTGGTGGCGGGCGGCAACACCGTGGTGTTGGTGACCGATGCCGGTACTCCGGCCGTGTCTGATCCGGGGTCCAGAGTGGTCGAAGCGGTTCTGGCCGCAGGGGGTGATGTGGAGGCGGTGCCGGGCCCGTCGGCCGCCATCGCCGCCTTGGTGGTGAGCGGCCTTCCCACCGGGCGATTCTGCTTTGAGGGATTTCTACCCCGAAAGGGTCGACACCGGGCCGACCGGATCCGAGAGCTGGGCCAAGAGTCCCGCACCATGGTGCTGTTCGAAGCCCCTCACCGGCTGGCTCGCACCCTGGGTGATTTGGCCTCGGCCCTGGGAGGCGACCGGGCAGTGGCCATCGTGCGAGAGCAGACCAAGCTGCACGAGGAGGTATGGCGGGGCACGCTGGCCGATGCCGTTGTTCGGGCCAACGGCACTGAGCCTCGAGGCGAGCATGTTCTGGTGGTGGCCGGTTGCCCCGATCCTGCACCGCCCTCGGCACCCCAGATCAAAGCGGCCCTTGATGAGAAGCTGGCTGAGGGACTGTCCCGTCGGGATGCGGCCGCCGCGGTGGCCGCCGAGCTGGGGGTGTCCCGACGAGCCGTGTACCAAATCGGTCTGGCAGACTGAACCCGTTCTAGAGTCCCAGTGCTTGTCTGGGCGACAAAGGAGTCCCCATGAGCGACGTCAAGCCCATTCCCGACGACTATCCCGGATCACCCCCTATCTGTGCGTGAACGGCGCGGCCGCCGCCATCGATTTCATGGTTGAGGTATTCGGCGCCACCGAGCGCATGCGGCTCACCGCACCTGATGAAAAGATTGGCCACGCCGAGGTGGCCATCGGCGACGGACTCATCATGGTGTCGGATGAGTACCCCGAGATGGGGGTGGTGGGGCCCAAATCAATTGGCGGCACTGCGGTAACCATCAGCGTGTATGTGGAGGACGCCGACGCCACCTTTGCCAAGGCTGTCGCCGCGGGGGCCACCGCCCAGGGCTCGGTGGAAACCCATTTCTACGGTGACCGGGGCGCCATGTTCATCGACCCGTTTGGCCACCGCTGGAACGTGTCCTCTCATGTGGAGGACGTGCCCCCCGACGAGATGGCCCGCCGATCTGCTGAAATGTTCGGGGAGTAACCCCCAAGTCCGAACTGTTGCTTGGTCAGGTCTGCTGGGGGTGACGTTGGGGTTGGGTCGGCTGTAGGTAGCATTTGGCCGCATAGGCAGCGGTTGGCCGACGGCTTCGGGCCGGTTTCATGTGTTCTCGAATCTGGCGGACCCCACGGCTTATACGGTGCGGGTGCAAGGGTGGAACTCTGCGGGCTGGGGCCAGACCGGCACGGCCACCTGCACGACTGCGGCGCCGGCTGTGTCGTGTACGGCGATCTCGACGAGCGTGTCGGTGTCGTGGCCGAAGGCCGATGACGCCACAAAGTACCGGGCGAGGGTCGGCTGCGGGGCCTGGACCGACGACATCGAGCCCGACCCCCCATGCGACTAGTGTGGCCCATGTGTTCACCGGTCTGGCGTCGGACATGCTGTACACGGTCACCGAGCAGTCCGGCAGCACAGCAGGCTGGGGGCGGGCCCGGACTATTAGGTGCGCAACCGCGGCGGGCGTGTCTAGCGACTGTATTCTCTCAAATTAACCAAGCATTATGTTGGTGGGAAGACATATGAATTGTGTGAGTGTATCTAAATGGTGTCTTTGAGGCCAACAGATAGATTGCCTAAAAGGGCTTTGTATGTATTGTGCGGGCTCCTGTTGGTAGCATTTACCATAATCAGCTGTGGAGAAGGAGATAAATCCAAGGTTAGCGAAAGAGATGCAGTCGATACTTCTGCTGAAGACTCTCGAAAGGCTAAACATTCAGACGGGGACACCTCCTTCAGTTCTGATGTATCCACTGATGAAGATGATTCTGTTTTTGTTTCAGAGAGCGAGGATAGTGAGCCAGTAGCCGGCTCTGTGGTAGCTGAAGATGGACGGGGTGTGGTGAGTGCTGTTGAGATGCATAGGGGTCCATTACTAGGAGAGATAGAACAAGAAACAGATGAGAGTATAGCCAGTGCAATAGAGCCAGATACCAGTGGAACATATCATTCAGCTCAAGAGACTCCGGATGTTGACTGGGAAATAGGAGCAATAATGCTGGATGACAGGACACAAGACAAAGCAGTGAAACTTGTGCTGGACTCGATCACTCTTAATGACTGTGTAATGCGCGGAGAAATTCACAACCATTCAAACGATCTATACGCGAGAGATGTGACCATAACTGTTGCAGCACTGGACAGTGAAAATAGTGTGGAGTGGCATTGGCCTCTAACCATTATGCCTGGTGAGACTGCCCCATTTGAAGTGGAAATTAGTTGGTTTCCACATGTCTATAGCCACGAAAATCCAGCTGGCTCTATGCAGTATCTGCTCAATGCAGAGAATTGGAAAGTGTTTGGGAACACGAGTTTTGATATTACTGCAGAGCTGTCTTTGACACCAGACATAGGACGAGCATTTTCCGTTAACTCAGACGGGACCGAACACATAGTCCTATATCAAAATCCATACCATAAATTTCTAGTGTATGACGAAAGAGCTCTAGAGTTAGAGGAGTCGAAGGACTGGTACCGGTATGGCCGTGAATATTCCCCAATAACACGACATTCATTCGATCTCGTGTTCCCTGAAAGGCTGGTCATAGGTAAAGACATCGAGCCTATAGTATCAGAGTTTAATTTGTATCAATTTACAGACATCTATTATACCCCTTCTTGGCTATATCCTGAGGTATATGAGGAAGATACTCATGATCTTGTATCGGATGTTAGAGTATATCAGGCGTACAAATCCGGTAATAAGATTGTTGATGTCTGGGAACTCATCCCCCATCTAGTCGTGGAACAAGAGGATTCTCATGGCCTGTTAATCGACCGACAGTTTATTGCAAAAAGCGACTTCATTAACTATGATCTATCGCCCGGCGAAGATACATATATACAATTGTTAGACCCATACTACAATCACAGCAATTTTCCACACCGCAATTCAGGAGGAGGGACTCTATCAAGTTTTGCCGTATCACTCTTTGAGCAAAATTTCCTGTGGATAGGAGGCGTTAGCCATAGGGAGATTTCATCAATTGGAGATCCTTCGACAACTTTACCTCGGTCCAACGGCGTATCCTGTTTTTCCAGTGGAGCTTTGTTTTCAGGTGATTTCAATTTAATAGGGCAAATGGCGCATCAATATATTGACAATCTTGGGAATTATGGCATTTTGTCTACCATGGGACCTGATGATATCGTTCCCGACGAAGTATATGTAGACGACAATTCTGTCACTGTTGTCAACCACACAATCCGTGGTTTACTTTTCAATGGTTCAGAAAGAAGCTACGCACGTGATGTGAGGGTTGAGGCTATTCACAAGGAAACAGGCATGTTACTCGGCATGTGGCACTGGCCTTTGTCTATGCAACCGAGCGAGAGCGCTCCTTTTGAAATCAAACATTTTGAGTCCGATCTCAGTTTCGAAGAGATACAGTTTGAGGTTTCAGCTGCACTATCTGATCAGCCAGATCCTACCCGCTCATTCCTAGTGAAGTCCTATGCAGGCGGAAGAGTGTATGGAGAACGGTTTATGGACTTGTACAACTATAGGCCCTACGACTCTGAATATTATGAAGTTGAAGCTGATTATTTTTTGGACCAAAGAGCGATTCACTATGGCGGACGCCGCAGTCGGTATACCAAAGAGGAATTTCTTGAATTGTATGATGGTGTGCTGACGATGGAAGATGTCGAAGGGCTAGAATTGTTCGGATTTCATGACATGTACGCTCGATTAGAACCCCCAGATTCGCATCCCGAATTGGCTAAAGTGATTACGAATCAATTCATTGAAGGATTGCGCGCATTTAGTGCACTCTTAGACAGCGAAATGAGAATTGTTGAAGTCGTGGAATTGAAACCCTTTACACCAGTATATGGACACTCAAACATGGATAAACCATATGTAACGGTAGATAGAATTCCGGCCCCGAACCACTGGTCCCCGAACGCTGTACGCCTGCTCCAGATTACCCCTTACGAAGATGAGGCTGATATGGATATAGGGTATTACCATCTGGCGTGGATAGGCGGGGCCAGCGAGCCTGTGGGGTGAAGTCAGTACAGGCTCGGGGTGTCGAGGTAGGTAGGGTGGGGCGGTGTCGCGCTATTTCTTGACGACTCCGATTTTCTACGTCAACGATGCCCCCCACATCGGCCACGCCTACACCGTGCTCAACGGTGACGCCGTTACCCGCTGGCACCGGCTCCTGGGCGAGGACGTCTTCTACCTGACCGGCACCGACGAGCACGGCCTGAAGGTGCAGCGGGCCGCCGAGGCCAACGGCCTGTCTCCGCTGGACCAGGCTGATGGCACCAGCCGGCGCTTTCGGGAAGCGTGGGCCGAACTCGGGGTGGCCAACGACGAGTTCATCCGCACCACCGAGCCCCGCCACCACCAGGCGGTGCAGACGCTCATGCAGCGGGCCTACGACAACGGCTACATCTACTCGGCGGTCTACGACGGCTGGTACTCGGTGTCTGACGAGGCTTATGTGTCAGAAGAAGACGTGACCGAAGAGGACATCGAGTCGGGCCGGGTGGAGCGGATGAACGAGGAAAATTATTTCTTCAAGCTCTCCGAATTCGAGGCGCCGCTGTTGGAGTGGTTCGAGTCGAACCCCGCCAACATCACCCCCGAGGGCTATCGCAACGAGGCTTTGGGCATCATCCGCGGCGGCCTGCGGGACATTTCCATAACCCGCACCTCCATCGACTGGGGCATCCCGGTTCCCTGGGCCGAGGGCCACGTGTTTTACGTGTGGTATGACGCGCTCACCAACTATGCCACCGCCGCGGGCTACGGGGCTGACGACGAGCAGTTCGCGGCGTGGTGGCCGTCGGTGCGCCACCTGCTGGGCAAAGACATCATCCGCTTCCACTGCGTTTACTGGCCCGCCATGCTGTTGGCCGCCGGCGTGACCGATCTGCCCCGCTACCACGTCCACGGCTGGCTGCTGGTGGGCGGAGAGAAGATGTCCAAGTCGGCCTTCAACCAGATCTCGCCCACCGACCTCATCGCCGACTTCGGCGTGGACGGCTTTCGTTACTCCCTTCTCCGTGACACGCCGTTCGGACCCGACAGCGAGGTCAGCCATGAGGCTCTCCAGCATCGCTACAACACCGATCTGGCCAACAACTTCGGCAACCTGTTGCAGCGCTCTTCCACGTTGGTTCACAGCAAGTGCGGCGGAATCGGCCCGGCGCCCGACCCCGACCATCCGCTGGCCGATGTGGCCGCCCAGGTGTACGCCGATGCCGCCGCGGCCTGGGACCGGTTCCAGCCCTCGGTGGCCTTGGAGGCCACCTGGCGCCTCATCCGCGACACCAACGAATACCTCCAGGCCACCGAGCCGTGGAAGATGGAGCCCGGCGGAATGGTGAACACGGTGCTGGGCAACGCCTTGGAGGCTCTGCGCATCGTGTGCGTGCTGGCCAGCCCGGCCATTCCCACCTCTTGTGAGGCTGCCTGGACCCGTCTGGGCCTGGATGGGTCGCCGCTCGACCAGCGGTTACCCGCGGCCGCAGTGTGGGGGCAGTATCCCGGTGGTCTGCCGGTGGCCGAGGGCGATCCACTGTTCCCCCGCTTGCGTGATTAGCGGTGCGCTGGATCGACAACCACTGCCACCTGGAGTCGGACTCGCTGACCGAAGTAGTCGACCAGGCATCGGCGGCCGGAGTGGAGCGCATGATCGACATAGGCACCGATGCGGCCACCTCGATCGCCGCGATTTCCAAGGCCGCGGCCAGCGACCGGGTGTGGGCCACGGTGGGGGTTCACCCCCACGAGGCCCGTCGTGGCATCGGCGGCATTGAGGCGTTGCTGGGGTCCGATCGAGTGGTGGCGGTGGGGGAATGCGGGCTCGACTACCACTACAACCATTCGCCTCCCGACGACCAGCAGACGGTGTTCGCAGCCCAGATCGAGATGGCCCATCGGCACCGAATGCCCCTGGTGATCCACACCCGGGAGGCGTGGGACGACACCTTCGCCATTCTGGACGAGTGCGGGGTGCCCGAGGGCACCGTGTTCCATTGCTTCACCGGCGGTCCCGGTGAGGCCCGGGCGGCACTGGACCGCGGGGCATATCTCTCATTCAGCGGAATCGTGAGCTTCCCCTCCGCCGACGACGTGCGTGAGGCGGCTGGGCTGTGCCCCTTCGACCGGTTGCTGGTGGAGACCGACTCGCCGTATCTGGCCCCGGTTCCACGGCGAGGAAAGCCCAATGTTCCCGCCAACCTGCCCTTGGTGGGGGAGGCGTTGGCCCGAGTCCACGGTGTTCCTCCCGAGGTGGTGGCCGAGCACACCTGGGACAACGCGGCCGGTTTCTACCGACTCGGCCCGTGACCCTCACCCGCAGCCAGGTGCTGGAGCTGCTCGACCGCCACGGTCTGGCGCCGAGCCGGGCAATGGGTCAAAACTTCGTGGTCGATCCCAACACCATCGCCGCCATGGTCCGGGCCGCAGAGCTGTGTCCCGAGGATTCGGTGGTGGAGATCGGCCCCGGATTGGGGTCGCTCACTCGAGCGCTGGCCGCCGAAGTGAATCAGGTACTGGCCGTTGAGGCCGACCGCCACATGCTGGCGCCGTTGGCCGAGGTGGCCGACGCTCCCAACGTGGAGATCGTTCACGCCGACGCCACCACTCCCGAATGGCGATCCAAGCTCGGGGCCGCCGACCAGCGGTGGGCCCTGGTGGCCAACCTGCCCTACAACATCGCCGTTCCCCTGCTGTTGGACCTGCTCGACAACGAGTCCCGCATCAAGACCTTCACCTTCATGGTGCAGCGGGAGGTGGCTGAGCGGCTGGTGGCCCCGGTGGGCACCAAGGCTTACGGGATTCCCACCCTCAAGGTGGCCTACTGGTGCGAGGCTCGCATCGTCCGCTCGGTGCCCGCCACGGTGTTCTACCCCCGGCCCCGGGTGTCGTCGGCGGTGGTCCGGCTGGTGCGGTTGCCGGCGCCGGCCGTTGAAGCCGACCCTGACCGGCTGTTCTTCCTCATCCGCACCGCCTTCGCCCAGCGCCGCAAAATGCTGCGCCGCTCTCTGGCCGCCCACGTCACCTCCGACCAATTCGCCCAAGCGGCCATCCCCCCCACCTCCCGCCCCGAGCAGCTCACCCTCGCCGACTGGGCCGAGCTTGCTGCCATAGCCTCGTCTTGATGACCACGGTCTCGGCTCCGGCCAAGCTCACGCTGTCGCTCAGCATCACCGGCGTGCGAGCCGACGGGTATCACTTGATCGATGCGGAGATGGTGTCACTTGATCTGGCCGACACGCTGAAGATCGAGTCGGGTCACGGGGTGGTGGTCGAGGGTACGGGCGAGGTTGACCCCGACGACAATCTCATCACTCAGGCGCTGGCTCTGGTGGGGAGAACCGCGCGGGTCACAGTGGCCAAGCGGATTCCGCCGGGGGCCGGGTTGGGGGGAGGGTCGGCTGACGCTGCCGCCATCTTGCGCTGGGCGGGCTACGCCGACACCCAAGGAGCGGCCCAACTGGGTGCCGACGTCCCCTTTTGCCTGGTCGGCGGGCGGGCTCGGGTCCAGGGAATTGGCGAGCTCATTGAGCCGCTGGAGCACGTCCCCCGAACGCTCACCCTGCTCATACCGCCGTTCGGCTGCTCCACTCCGGCGGTGTACCGCCGCTGGGACGAGATGGGCGGCCCGAAGGGGTCGAACGGAAACGACCTGGAGCCTGCGGCTCTGGAGGTGGAGCCCCGTCTCGATCAGTACCGCCGAGCGCTGGAGCAGGCCACCGGTCAGACGGCGCGGCTGGCAGGCAGCGGCTCGAGTTGGTTTGTGGAAGGCGCCTACCCCGGCGACGACCGCATCGTGGTTGGCACCATGCCCGCCTCATCTCAACGGGCTTGAAGAAGGGGGAACTACTTTCCGCGGGCCCGCCGCTGGAAGCGAGTGCGCAAGGGCTACTTTCCGCGGGCCCGCCGCTGGAAGCGAGTGCGCTTCAGCATCTTCTTGTGCTTCTTCTTGCGCATCCGCTTGCGGCGCTTTTTGATCAACGATCCCATGGTGCGCCCACGCTAGTCCGGCCAGCATCACCAGCAATAACCCGAGCGTTCATCCAGCGGCAATGAAGTAGCCTGCAAATGGTGCCTGATGACTGCCAAGCAAAGGGCTCTTTGGCGAGTAGTTCAAGTGGCAGAACGCCTGGCTTTGGACCAGGAGGTTGCAGGTTCGAGTCCTGCCTCGCCAGCCACACGAGTAATCGCGCTAGAAATACACCCGTGAAGGTGCAGAGCGGGTTGGCCCGCTGAACCCATGACGACTGATTTTCTGCCCCTGTCTGCGGTGGTGATGGCCGCGGGCCGGGGCGCTCGCATGAGATCGGGGCGGCCCAAGCCTCTGCATGACGTTTGCGGTCGGGCCATGCTGCTGCACGTGATAGACGCGGTGGCTGCGGTCAATCCCCGCCAAATCACTGTTGTGGTGGGATTTGGCGCGGAAGAAGTGGCCAAGCACGTCACCGAAGAGGCTTTCGATCTGCGCATCGACTTTGTCGAGCAACCGGTGCAGAGGGGCACGGCTGATGCCGCCGCACTGGGCCTTTCGGCTCTGGACAGCGATGTTGATGATGAAGACGTGCTGGTGGTATCGGCCGACATGCCGCTCATCCAGGGACAGACACTGCGGGGCCTGGCCGCCCAGCATCGGCTCTCAGGGACGGCGGCCACCGTGGCTACTGCGGCCGAGGAGAACGCTGAGGTCTTCTGCTTCCGCCGCGGCCTGCTGTCTCCGGCCCTGCGCCGACTGGCGGCCAGCGACTCGGGCCGCGAATACAGCCTTGCTGATGCGGTCGCCGTGCTCACCTCTGCCGGACATGACGCAGGGTCGTTCGCCATTGCCGAGGCTGAGGCGCAGGGGGTGGACGATCGGGAGCAGCTCGCTTTCGCCGAGGCGGAGATGCGCCAGCGCATCAATCGCAACTGGATGGTGGCCGGGGTGCGCATCATGGCGCTTCACAGTGCCTACATCGACGTCAGTGTGAAACTGGCCCCCGATGTGGTCATTCACCCCGGTGTCGTGCTCAGAGGCCAGACAGTGATCGGCGAGGGTGCGGTGATCGGCCCCCACACCCACTTGGTGGACTGCGTGGTCGGTCCTCGAGCGGTGCTGGAGGCGGTGTCGGCCACCGATGCCGAGATCGGTGCCGACGCCCATGTGGGGTCCTACATCACACTGGAGCCCGGCGCCCAGATCCCGCCTGCTTCGACGCAAGGAGACTGAAACGATGGAACTGGTTACCAAAAAGAAGCTGGCCATCATCTCGGGACGGGCCAATCACGATCTGGCCGCCGAGATTGCCGAGGCGCTTGATGAAGAGCTGGTGGAGCCCAATATCGCCGACTTCGCCAACGGCGAGATCCACTGCCGGTTTGAGGAATCGGTGAGGGGCACCGACGTGTTCATCGTCCAGAGCCACACCGCCCACGGCGACGCCTCCATCAACGACGCGGTTATGGAGCATCTCATCATGGTGGACGCCGCCCGGCGAGCATCGGCCAAGCGGATCACCGCGGTGTGCCCCTTCTACGGGTACGGTCGCCAAGACCGCAAAGCTGCGGGCCGCGAGCCCATCACCGCCAAGCTGATGGCCAACTCCTTCCGCACCGCCGGGGCCAACCGCATGCTGAGCGTCGATCTCCACTCCGGCCAGATCCAGGGATTCTTCGACGGCCCCTGGGACCACCTCACCGCCATGCCGGTGCTGGTGGACTATCTCAAGGACTTCAACGGCGATCTGGTGATCGTGTCGCCCGACGCCGGCCGGGTGAAGGTGGCCGAGCGCTACACCAACGAGCTGGATGCCGACCTGGCCATCGTCCACAAGCGCCGGGCCATGGATGTCAAGCACGCGGTGGAAGTCATCGAGGTGGTGGGCGACGTGGAGGGCCGCACCTGCGTGCTCATCGACGACATGATCGACACCGGTGGCACCATCGTGGCCGCGGCCGACGCCTTGGCGGCCCGGGGAGCAGCCACCATCGTCGCCGCAACCACCCATGGCGTGTTCTCCGGCCCGGCCGTCGACCGGCTCAAGAACTCGGTGATCTCCAAGGTGGTGATCACCAACACCCTGCCGCTGTCTCCCGACAAGCAGATCGACAAGATCGAAGTGCTCTCGGTGGCCCGTATCATCGCCGACGCCATCGACGCCGTATTCGAAGACACCTCCGTCTCCGAAATCTTCGGCGGCAAGAACCTCTCCTAGCCGTTAGAGGTTTTGGGTTTTGGCCCGATAACATTTCTAGCTGCGCTATGGCTGAGCTGATCTTGAAGACCGACACCTCGCGAGAGCTGGGAACCCGGCCGTCGCGTCGCCTGCGCCGGACCGGGCGGGTGCCCGGTGTGGTGTACGGGCTGGGAGGGGAGTCGGTTTCTGTGGCGGTGGATGCCAGGGAGCTGCGGTCGGCCCTGACCACCGATGCCGGTCTCAACGCCCTGCTCACTTTGGAGGTGGACGGCGACCGCCAGCTCGGCCTGGTCAAAGACTTGCAGCACCATCCCATTCGCAACGAGGTCATCCACGTGGACTTCATCCGGGTGGATGCCGACGTTGCCGTGGAGGTGGAGGTTCGGATGGTGCTCGAGGGTGACGCCACCGCGGTGACCAACGAAGACGGTGTGGTGGACCAGGCCGCCTTCACCATCCGGGTGCTGGCCAAGCCGGAGGCCATTCCCAACGAGCTGACCATTGACATCAGCGAAATGGTGATGGGCGACTCGGTGAGGGCCGGCGACCTCGAACTGCCCGAAGGGGTGGAATTGGCGGGCGACCCCGACGAGTTGGTGGCCAGCACTTCGATACGGGTCATGGAGGTCGAAGCGCCCGAGGTCGATGAAGAGCTCGAGGTGGAGCTGGACGAAGACGGCCAGCCGATTGTCCGCGAGGACACCGACGAAGACGCCGAGCAGGCCGACGCCGCCACCTCCGAAGACGCCGAGAGCTGAGCTGATCGGCGCCTGTCGCCGTGCCTTCCCGCTGGCGATCCCGCAAGAAGCACACCGACACCCCGGCCGATCTTGTGATCGTGGGGTTGGGCAACCCCGGGGACAAGTTCGTCGGTTCCCGCCATAACGTGGGTGCCGAGGCGGTGGAGCTGCTGGCCGAGCGCTACGGCCAGACGCTGCGCAAGAGCCGGGAAGCGGCGCTAGTGGCTGAGGCCCGGGTTGATGGTCGCCGGGTGGTGCTGGCCTTTCCTCAGACCTTCATGAATAAATCGGGCGAGGCAGTGCGGGCGCTGGTGCGGCGTTGGAGCATCGCCGAGCATCTGGAGCGCCTGGTGGTGATCCACGACGAGCTTGATCTGCCCCCAGGGCGAGTCAAGGTGAAACACGGCGGGGGGTTGGCCGGCCACTATGGCCTGTCGTCCATCAAGGGCCACCTTCGCACCGCCGACTTCACCCGGATTCGCGTCGGAGTGGGCAAGCCCCCCAATCCCCAAGCCGGCGCCGACTATGTGCTGAAGCGGCCGGGCCGGGCCGATCGCGACCTGTTGGACGATGCGGTAGAGCGGGCTGCTGAGGCCGCATTGGCCCTGCTCGACCATCCGGTTGAGATCGTGATGAACAGGTTCAACTGATGGTGAGCAGGTTTGGCCGATGACGGACAGGCTCAATTGATGGTGAGCAGGTTTGGCCGATGACGGACAGGCTCAACTAATGGCCACCGCGGTTGCTGCTGTGGGGCCGGGTTTGGCTGGCCTTGGGCGGATGCTGGCTGCCGACCCCGCGGTGATCGACGTGCTTGGAAGACGCGTCGCCTCGCTGGCCGTGGCCGAGTCGGGCCAGGCTGCGGTGCTGGCCGCTATTGCCGAGTTGAACGGCCGCCGACCAGTGGTGGTGGCCACGCCCACCACTTCCGACGCCGAGCGCTTGGCCGGCGACCTGTCGACGATGCTCAACGGCAGTGTCGCCCTGTTCCCGGCGTGGGAGACCTTGCCGTTCGAGCGGATCAGCCCTGGAGTAGAGACGATGGGCCGGCGTTGCCAGGCCATCTGGCAGCTCCACCACCCTCAGCAGTGCCCGGCGGTTTTGGTGGCCCCGGTTCGTGCCCTGCTTCAGCGATTGGTGTTTGATTCCGACGATGCCGAGCCAGTGAGGGTGGCGTCGGGCGATCGGGTTGATTTGGGCCAGTTGGCCGCTGACCTGGCCGCCCGGGGCTACCGGCGCGACGTGCAGGTGGAGCACCGGGGCGTGTTCGCGGTGCGGGGTTCCATCGTGGATGTGTTCCCGTCTACCGCCGACAGCCCAATCCGCATCGATCTGTGGGGCGATGAGGTGGACCGCCTCACCGAGTTCTCGGTGGCCGATCAGCGTTCCACCCAATCGCGGGAGCAAGTTGAGATATTTCCTGCTCGGGAGGTGCGGCCAGTGCCGGCGGTTCGGGCCGCGGCCGAGAGGCTGGTGGCCTCCCGCCCCTGGGGTCGGGAGCAGTGGGAGCGCCTGTCTGAAGGCCAGTTCTTCGACGGGATGGAATCGTGGCTGCCGTGGCTCATCGACACCGACGAGATCATCACCGACCGCCTCGGCTCCGATGCCTTGATGGTGCTGCTGGAACCGGGGCGGCTCCGGGACCGGGCGTCTGACATCGCCGCCGAGGAGGCCGACTTGGCCGGTGCGCTGGCCCAGACCTGGGGAGCGACCGGCGAAGAGTTCCCCCGCCTGCACGTGGACTACGACCGGTTGCTGGTCGCCTGCTCGTCGCCGGTGTGGACCATGACCGCAGTACCGCCCGGGCCGACTACCCCGGTGGTGTCGGTGGGGGGCTGGGCCTCGGCCATTGGTGATCCGTCGGCTCCGGTGGAGCAGGTATCCCGGCTGCTGGGCGAGGGGTACCGAGTGCGGGTGGCGGCCGATGGAGAAGGGTCGGCCAACCGTTCCGCCGCCGTGCTGCGCGAGCACGGGGTGGACCTCCCAGTTCGAATTGGCGAGGGTGCAGGATTCGGCGACGCTTCCGATCCGGGGGCTAGCGCTGGCGTCAGAGACGCTTCCGATTCGGGTAGCTGTGTGGTGGTTGCCCCCCTCCAACGGGGGTTTGTGCTGCCCGACTCCCGCCTGGCCGTGCTGGGTGAGGCCGACCTCACCGGCCGCCGTCGGGCCCACCGGCGCAGCCGCCCCCGACCGTCGTTGGCCCAGGAGATGGACGATTTGGCGGCGGGCGACCATGTCGTCCACCGCCATCACGGCGTGGGCCGCTATGGCGGCATGGTTACCCGGACCATTGCCGGGGTCACCCGCGACTACCTGTTGGTGGAGTATCGAGGTGGCGACAAGCTGTACGTGCCCACCGATCAGGTGGACGCCGTGCGCCGCTATTCCGGGGGCGAGACCCCCACCCTCAGCAAGATGGGGGGTGCCGACTGGCAGCGGACCAAGAGCGGGGTGCGCTCCGCGGTCAGCGAGATCGCCAAGGAGCTGGTGGTGCTGTACCAGCGCCGCGTTACCACCCCCGGTCGGGCGTTCTCCGCCGACACGCCGTGGCAGACCGAGATGGAGTCGGCCTTCGGCTACCAGCTCACCCCCGATCAGCACAAGGCCATCACCGACGTCAAGGCCGATATGGAGCAGCCCCTGCCCATGGACCGGCTGATCTGCGGCGATGTGGGTTTCGGCAAGACCGAGGTGGCCATACGGGCGGTGTTCAAGGCCGTTCAAGACGGATCACAGGCTGCCGTGCTGGTGCCCACCACCCTTTTGGCCCAACAGCACTACCAGACCTTCAGCGAGCGGTTCGCCGGCTATCCCATCCGGGTGGAGGTGCTGAGCCGGTTCTTGTCGCCCGGTCAGGCCCGCAAGGTGGTGTCGGGGTTGGCCGACGGGTCGGTGGACGTGGTGATCGGCACCCACCGCCTGCTGTCCGACGACGTGTCGTTTCGGAACCTGGGGCTGTTGGTGGTGGACGAGGAGCAGCGCTTTGGGGTCACCCACAAAGAGGCCATCAAGTCGATCAAGGCCGACGTCGACGTGATCACCCTTACCGCCACGCCCATCCCCCGCACCTTGGAGATGAGCCTGACCGGCATCCGCGACCTCACGCTTTTGCACACACCCCCCGCCGACCGCCAGCCCATCTTGACCTATGTGGGGGCCTACGACGAGCGCCCGGTGGCCGAGGCCATCCGCCGGGAGCTGCTGCGCGACGGCCAAGTGTTCTTCGTACACAACCGGGTGGCCAGCATCGACCACGTGGCCGCTGATCTGAGAGATCTGGTGCCCGAGGCCCGCATCGCGGTGGCCCACGGCCAGATGGACGAGGGCACCCTGGAACAGGTGGTGATCGACTTCTGGGAGCACGCCTACGACGTGCTGGTATGTACCACCATCATCGAGTCGGGCATCGACATGCCCACCGTGAACACCCTGGTGGTTGACCGGGCCGACTTGCTGGGACTAGGCCAGCTCCACCAGCTTCGGGGCCGGGTGGGGCGGGCCGGGACTCGGGCCTACGCCTACCTGTTCACCCCCGAGGGGCGGGTGCTCACCGAGGAGGCCTACGAGCGGCTCAAGACCATTGGCGAGGCCACCGAGCTGGGATCGGGGTTCAAGATCGCCATGAGAGACTTGGAGATCAGGGGCGCGGGCAACATGCTGGGCACCGGCCAGTCGGGCCACATCGCCGCAGTGGGCTACGACCTGTACTGCCAGCTGGTCACCGAGGCGGTGGCCGAGCTGAAGGGCGAGACCCCGCCCGAGCCGGTGGAGATCAACATCGACTTGCCGCAGGCTGCCAGCATTCCCGCCGACTACATGCCCAAAGAGGAGCTGCGTCTGGAGGCGTACCGCCGGGTGGCCGCCTGCGTTACGCCCGACCAGGTGGACGACGTGGCCTCGGAGTGGGCCGATCGCTATGGGCCGATCCCTGAGGTGGCCCAGGTGCTGCTGGGGGTGGCCCGGCTGCGGTGCGAGTGTCTGCGCACCGGCGTTCGGGAGGTGGCGGTGGCGAAGGGCCCCGGCTTTGGCGGCCCCAAGTGGCTGGCCCGGATCAGTCCGGTGAGACTCCGGCCTAGCCGCCGGGTGCGCTTGGAGCGCCTCTACCCGCGAGCGGACTACTTGGAGGCCCCTGGGCTGCTGAAACTCCCGCTGGATTCCGCCGCTGTCGCCGTGGACACCCTCATCGCCACCCTGCGGGATCTGGTTCCCGACGACGAGCCGGCCGAGGCGGCGGCATCGTGATCGCGAAAGCGGCGTGGCTGGGGGCAACATCGTGATAGGCAGGGCAACATGGCCAAGGTGATCGTTGCCGGTCTTGGCCCGGCCGGACCCGAGCTCATCACCGGGGCGGTGCTGGGCGCTATCAGCCAGACCAGCCGCCGCTTCGTCCGCACCCGGCGCCATCCCGCAGCCGCCGCGGTGGAACCGGCCGAGTCGTTCGACGACCTCTACGACCGGGCATCTTCCTTCGAGGAGGTGTATCGGGCCATTGTGGATCGACTGGCCGCGGAGGCCGAACACGGTCACCAAGACGTGCTCTACGCCGTGCCCGGCTCCCCGCTGGTGGCCGAGCGCACGGTGGAGCTGTTGCGGGCTGAGTCCGGCGTGGAGCTGGAGGTGCTGGCCGGCCTGTCGTTCGCCGACCTGGCGTGGGACCGGCTTGGTGTCGACCCACTGTCCGCTGGGGTGCGGCTGGTGGACGGTCGCCGCTTCGCGGTGGACGCCGCCGGGGAGCGGGGGCCGCTGCTCGTGGCCCAGTGCGACGCCGCCCATGTGCTGAGCGAGGTCAAGCTGGCGGCCTTGGACTCCCTCGACCGCTCGGCCGCCGCCGGGACCCACCCGCCGGTGGTGGTGTTGCAGCGCCTGGGTTTGCCCGACGAACAGGTCTTCGAGGTGGCCTGGGCCGATCTGGACCATGAGGTGGACCCCGACCATCTCACATCGCTCTATGTGCCCGAGCTCGGCGCGCCCATCGCCGGAGAAGTGGCCCGGTTTGCCGATCTGGCCATTGAACTGCGCCGTCGCTGTCCCTGGGACCAGGAGCAGACCCACCAGTCGCTGCGGGGCCATCTGCTGGAGGAGACCTACGAGGTGCTGGAAGCGCTGGACGGGGTAGACCCCGACACATTGTCGGGCTACGAGGAGCTGGAGGAGGAGCTGGGCGACCTGCTCTATCAGATCGTTTTCCACTCGGTGCTGGCTGCCGAGGCCGGCCAGTTCACCCTGGCCGACGTGGCCCGGGGGATCCACGACAAGCTCAAGTCCCGCCATCCCCATGTGTTTGGCACCCCCGATTCCGGTCTGGTCGAGGTGGAGGACTCCGATGAGGTGCTGGCTAACTGGGAGGCCATCAAGCGGGATCAAAAGGGGCGGTCATCGGTGATGGACGGCATCCCGCCGGGGTTGCCCGCGCTGCTGTTTGCCGACAAGGTGATCCACAAGGCCCGCTCGGTGGGAGTGGTGCCCGACGTGGACACCGCCACGGTGGCCGGCCGCCTCTACGACGCTGTTCTGGCCGCTCAAACCGCGGGTTTGGACGCCGAATCTGAGCTCCGAACCTTCGCCAATGCCGTTGGAGAGCAAATTCGCGCCCGTGAAATTTCTTCTTTGTAATTTGCGGCAATCCCTAGTCAAACCGGGCTTTATCGTCTATTTTTGTAACTCCAGCCACATCAATAACACGCGATGGGCGAGGGAATCCCTGAAAGACCTGGATTTTGAGCGCGATCACACGGGTAGTCGGCCGAGAGGTCTTGGACTCAAGAGGTAACCCTACCGTTGAGGTTGAGGTTGCCTTGGAGTCTGGTATATCCGGGCGGGCCATGGTTCCCTCGGGGGCGTCCACCGGCCGCTATGAGGCGGTGGAGCGGCGCGACGGAGGCGAACGGTATCTGGGCCGGGGAGTGGCCAGCGCGGTGGCCTCGGTCAACGGCGAGATCGCCGATGCTGTGGTCGGGACCGACGCCGCCGACCAGCGGGATCTAGACCTGGCGATGATCGACCTGGACGGCACCGACGGGCTCAGCCGTCTGGGTGCCAACGCGGTGCTGGGGGTTTCTTTGGCTGCGGCTCATGCCGCGGCCGCCGACAGCGGCCTGTCGCTGTTCCGCTACATCGGCGGGGCCAACGCCCACGTGCTGCCGGTGCCCATGATGAACGTGCTCAACGGCGGGGCCCACGCCGCCAACAACATCGACCTCCAGGAGTTCATGGTGGTCCCGGTGGGGGCGGCCTCATTCCGCGAGGCCCTGCGCTGGGGGGTCGAGACCTACCACAATCTGCGCCGCCTGCTGGTGGAGCGGGGCCTGTCGGCCGGTATCGGCGACGAGGGCGGCTTCGCCCCCGATTTGGACTCCAACGAGGCCGCGGTGGCGGTGTTGGTGGACGCCATTGAGGCCGCCGGGCTGAGGCCGGGCGACGACATGGCCCTGGCCCTGGATGTGGCCTCCACCGAGTTCTTTGCTGACGGCGAGTACCACTTGGCTGGGGAGAACCGGTCGCTCAACTCCGCCGGCATGGCCGCCTATCTGGCCGAGCTGTGTGACGCCTACCCCATCGTGTCGATCGAGGATGGGATGGACGAGGACGACTGGGATGGCTGGGCGCTGCTCACCAAGGCGCTCGGCGGGCGGGTGCAGCTGGTGGGCGACGACTTGTTCGTGACCAACACCGAGCGGCTGGCCCGGGGTGTCGAGTTGGGCGTGGCCAACTCCATCCTGGTGAAGGTCAACCAGGTGGGCACCCTCACCCGCACCCTGGAAGCGGTGGAGCTGGCCACCGCGTCGGGCTACACCTCGGTGATGTCGCACCGCTCGGGCGAGACCGAGGACGCCACCATCGCCGATTTGGCCGTGGCCACCAACTGCGGCCAGATCAAAACCGGTGCTCCGGCCCGCAGCGACCGGGTATCGAAGTACAACCAGCTCCTGCGAATCGAGGAGGAGCTGGGCGAGGCCGCCGCCTACCGGGGAGGCGAGGCGCTCGCCACAGCCACGGAGGTGGGGCAGTGATCGCCCTGCGCCGCTCTGTGATCCCGGTGGTGGTTGTTCTGGTGCTTCTGGTGGCGCTGTTCTACGCCGCATTCCCCACTCGGACCTTCATGGACCAGAGTTCGGCCATTGATGACGCCCGGGCGGAGTTGGATGCCCTGCACGAGGAGTACTACGCCCTCCGGTCTCGTTTGGATGAGCTGTCGAACCCCGAGGAGATCGAGCGTCTGGCCCGGTCGGAGTACAACCTGGTGTACCCCGGCGAAGAGGCCTACGCCCTACTGCCCTCGCCGCCGGAGCCAGTCGAGCTTCCCGACTTGTGGCCTCTGAACGCCCTGGTGAGTTCCCTCAGCCGATAGCGGGATAGCTTCAGAGCATGACCAGCTCTGACAACTCCCCGGTTCCGCACTATCCCGATCTGCTGCGCCTTGACGGCAAGGGCTTCGTGGTGGTCGGCGCGGGGCAGGGCATGGGCCGCCAAACCAGCCATGCGCTGGTGCAGTGCGGTGCCCGGGTGGTTTGCGTGGATATCGACGCCGACCGGGCCGCGGACATCGCCGAGGAGGTGGGCGGCACACCGTGGTCGGGCGACGCCACGGCGCGGGCTGATGTGGAGCGACTGCTAGAAGACTCGGTGGCCGCACTGGGCCAGGTGTACGGGCTGGTGGACATCATCGGCATGGCCGAGTGGGGCTTCATCGTGGACATGGACGACGGAATGTGGGACCGGCAGATGGCCATCAACCTGCGCCACGCCTATCTGCTGGGCCAGGTGTTTGGCAGCCACATGGTGGCCAACGGAGAGGGGTCGATGGTGTTCATCGCCTCCGCCTCGGGGATGGACGGCGCCCCCAACCACGCCGCCTACGGGGCAGCCAAGGCCGGGCTGATGGCCTGGGTGAAGTCGATGGCGGTTGAGATGGGCCCCCACGGGGTTCGGGCCAATGCGGTGGCCCCGGGGGCTATCGCCACCCCCCGGATCATGGACATGCTGAGCGATGCCCAGCGCGCCCACTCCAGCGGCAACGCGCCGATCGGCCGCATGGGCCTGCCCGCCGACATCGCCGGAGCGGCGCTGTTCCTGTCGTCGCCGCTGGCCAGCTACGTGAGCGGCCGCACCTTGCTGGTGGACGGCGGCGTTGGTGCCAAGTTCCCCTACTCCTCTCTCAGCGTTTTGGATGATTGACTGAGGGGTCATGCCGGAGCGGTCGCACTACGACGTTCTGGGTGTGTCTCCCGGCGCCAAGCCCGATGCCATCCGACGGGCCTACTTGCGCCAGGCCCGCCGGTGGCACCCCGACCGCCCGACGGGGGACGCCGAGCAGATGCGGGCCGTCAACGAGGCCTGGGAAGTCTTGGGCGATATTCGATCCCGCGCTGCCTACGACCGGAGTCTGGCCCGAAGCGCGCCCCGTCCACCCAGCCCGTTTCCACCGGCGGGCTCTCGTCCGCCACCCAACGCTCCCCGTCTCGCGGCCAGCCCCCGATCTTCTGAGCCCCCTTCAAGCCCGCCTCTCGAGATCGTCGGCATCCGCTGGCGATGGCTCAGCCTGGCGGCGGTCGTCTTGGCTGCGATGGCGGTTGTAGTGATTTTCCTAGCCACGTCGGCCATCGACGACTCCGATCCGACCAGCCCGCCCACGGCGTCTGCGCCGGTCTCCGAGTCCCGCCCCGAGTCCGGTGACTGCTTTCGCATCGGCACTACCACCCTCATCACTGTGCCCTGCGATCACCCCCACGACGGCAAGCTCGTGGAGTGGGTTCCATTGGGCGCTCCCTGTCCCCCCAACACCGACCTTCACTGGGTGCGCTCCGCCCAGGAAGCTGTCTGCTATCTGACCCCGTCTGGCTAGCTGCCCAGCGCGCCGCGGCGAAGGCGCGAGATCACCGCCGACATGGCCAGGAATCCGATGACGCTGGGGAGGGTGACGATGGCGATGGCGCTGCCCACCGAGAGTCGGCTGGCGGCCAGCGTGCCGACCAGCAGCGGCACGGTGAGGTTGGCGGTTCGGAGGCCGCCGGTGAGCGCCCCGAGACCGGCACCCGGCCGCCCGGGGTGCTGGGCCGCGGTGTCGTAGAGGATCGGGCTCAGGTTGGCCACCCCCAGGCCGGCAACGGCGTATCCGATGAGGGTGAGGTTCTGGCCGGGAGACAGGGTGGCAGCAGCCAGCCCGACGCCGGTAATGACGATCGACATGCTGAGGAGTCGGGTCCCTCCTACCCGGGCGGCGATGAAATCGCCGGAAAAGCGGCCCCCGGTCATCCCTGCGGCGACGGCCACATAGCCCAGGGCGGCCACGCCGGTGGTGGCCGCGAAGTCGTCGGCGAGCCGGAATGCGGCCCAGTCGATAGCGGTTGATTCAAGGGCAATGGAGAAGAATCCGACCAGCAGAAAGGCCGACAGCACGGGCGAGATCCGTCGCTTTGCGGCACTGCCCCTCTCCGCCGCGCCGGTAGCGTCGCTACCAGGGTGCTCGTCGATTCGCAGCAGTCCCCGGCTGGCGAAACCGAGGGCCATGAGCAGGATTGCCGCGGCACATATCAAGTGGGCGGATACCGAGATGCCCGCCGAAGCGATTCGAGACGCGGAAACGCCACCGATCAGAGTCCCCAGGCTCCACAGGCCGTGCAGGCGGGTCATCACCGGCGTGTGTCGCCGAGCGCTCAGCCACGACCCTTGCATGTTCATGGCCACGTCCATCAGCACGTCGAAGGTTTGCAGGGCGATCAAGCCCACCAGGAGCACTAGCGGGGTGCGGGCGATGCCGATGACCGGGAGCGACAGGGCAGTGAGCGCGCCGGCGGCCAGCATCACCTGCCGGGTTCCGAAGCGGCTGACGGCCGGACCGACCACTGCACTTCCCACCAGGCCGCTGACGCCGGCGATCGACAGGAGCAGGCCAACTTCGGCCACGCTGATGTCCACTCGGTCTCGGATCTCGGGAAGCCGGGGGATGAACGATGCGAACAGAGCCCCGTTGACGAAGAACTGGACGGCGACTGCTCGCAGCGCCCGTTGATCCGATGCGGTGAACATAGCGAACGGGCAATAGTAGGTCTTGGGGCCTCCGGAGGGATTGGCACCCCGGCTGCTACCGCCCCCCGTCCAGTTGAAATACTGTGGGCGGTCCAACGCACAAACAGCAGCAGCCGAGGAGAGCCGGACATGAGGCATGGGTACAAGGTTTTTGACGCCGACGGGCACGTGGTGGAGCCCAAGAACCTGTGGGAGCGGTTCTTGGACCAGAAGTTCCAGCATCGGGTGGGTTGGAAGGAAGTGCCTGGACGGGAGACCTTCCGTCCTGCCACGGTGGACGGGCGCTACACCCAGAGCCGAGTCACCATTTACGGCGACTTCATGGAGGCCGTGAACTGGACCTACGACAACATGCGGGAGAAGTACGGCCAGGCCGTGGTGGACAACGGCTTCCCCGGCGACGCGGTGGCCCAGGCCATGCCGCTCGACGGCATGGACTTCATGGTGATCTACGGCCCGGGCTACGACCTGTGGTCCGACGGCATGGACCCTGAGCTTCAGGCCGCCATGTGCCGGGCCTACAACCGCTGGGGTCAGGAGATGCGGGAGACCTCCGGCGGACGGGTCATCACCTCGGGGCCGGTGGTGATGAACGACGTGCACCGTGCGGTGGAGGAGATCCAGTACGCCTACGACCATCTGGGCACCCGGTGCTTCTTCGCCCGGCCCAATATGTTCAACCGGCGGATGCTGGGCGACCCCTACTACGACCCCATGTACGAGCTGCTCCAAGACCTGGACTGCGCCTTCGCCACCCACGACTTCATGGGCCACAACGGCTCTTCGGCTGGCGCCGACCGGTTTGAGACCTTCACCGAGTGGCACACCGTCTGCCACCCCCACGAGGCCCAGATGGCCATGCTGTCGATGATCTGCAACGGGGTCTTCGAGCGGTTCCCCCGGCTGCGGGTGGCCTACATGGAGGCCAACTGCGCCTGGCTGCCGTGGTGGCTGTGGCGCATGGAGGAGCACATCGAGTTGTCGGGAGACTATGAGAAGCCGGGGCTCACCAAGTCGCCCCAGGAGTACTTCCAGGACAACTGCTTCATCTCTGTGGAGCCCGACGAGTACCTCGTGTACCACGTGATCGAAGAGCTGGGTGACGACAAGATCGTGTGGGAGAGCGATTACCCCCACCCCGACTCAAAGTACCCGGAGGCGGTGCAGGCGTTTCTCGACCTGCCCAAAGTTTCGGATGAGTCAAAGCGCAAGATCCTGTGGGACAACGCCATCGACCTCTACCGATTCCCCGAGGGCTACCTGCCCGACGAGTTCATCGAGGCCACCACCTACAAATACGACCCGTCGACCTATGTGCCCAAGGTGCCGGCGGGAGTGGGCTGAGCAATGGCGTCGCCCCATGAGGTTCCAGGCGTGGAGCCCATCTTCCGCCACCTAGAAGACGAAGACCTGAAGACCCAGCAGGTCCGCACCCAGATGCACCCCGACGGTCAGAAGTCGGTGTGGGAGAAGTGGTTCACCTTCGGCAGCCACGGCAAGCAGTACCTGTCAATGTGGGCCCGCTGGGATCCGGGCATGATCGTGCACCGCCACGGCCACCACTCCCCGCAAGTGATGTACGTGCTGAGCGGTGACCTCATGTGCGGCGACGTCCACTGCCCCACCGGCACCCACATCGAGCTGCCCCACGGCGCCGCGTTGGGCCCCCTCATCGCCGGCCCCGATGGCGTAGAACTCTTCGAGGTCATGATGGGTGACGCCGCCTCCTGGGCCGCCGACCCCGAGGGCTTCGAAGCCCTCCTGGCCAGCAGAGACATCACCAAACTCCCCGACCCCCCCATAGACCTCCCCGAAGACTTCGAAGACCGCCGCCACCAATAGCGACGCTGCCAGCGGGGTTTCGCTCGAGGAGGGTTCGGGTTAGTTGTATTTGTAGACGCGGGCGGCGTTGGCGTAGAGGACTTTTTCTTTGTCGGGGTCGGCCATGTTTTGGACGAGTTCGGCGATGATCTTTTGGCTGTCGGGCCACAGGGTTACCGAGTGGGGGTAGTCGGACGACCACATGGACATGTTCACCAGGGTTTGGTTGCCGCCGGCCATCTGCATGTGGCCGTTGTGGTCGTCGAGGCCGGTGACGAACACGTTGGTGCCCAGGTAGCTGCTGGGCTCGCGCTCGATGGGCGAGTCGGACCAGGCCGACTGGGTGTGGTACTCGTCGTCCATGGTCTGGTACCAGAACGGCACCCAGCCGTAGTTCACCTCGGCGGCCACCACCTTGAGGTTGGGATGGCGGTCGAAGATGCCGGCGAAGATCATGTAGGTGAGCGGGCGCACCGCGCTGAAGAACCGGTTGACGATGCCGGGGACCGACACGTTCTGCTCCACCAGCTCGTCCCAGTCGGAGTCGGGCGGCTTGCCGCCGAAGGTGCGGTGGAAGGTCACCGGCACGTCCAGCTCTGAGCACGCCTTCCACAGCGGCTCGTAGTACGAGTCGTTGAAGGGGCGTGACGGCATGCCGGGGACGAACAGACCCTTGGCCCCCTTCTCCAGCACCCGGTCGACCTCGGCCAGGGTGACGTCCATGCCGTCCTCGGTGGGCAGCATGGGCAGGCCCCGCAGCCGGTCGGGGGCCGCGCCCTGGAACTCGTCGAGCACCCAGTCGTTGTACGAGCGCATGCAGGCCACAGCCAGTCCCCGGTCGGGCTCCAGGTAGGTGAAGATGGAGTTGGCCGGGTACACCACCGAGCCCCACACGCCGTCGATGTCCATGTCGGCGCAGTGGGCGGTGCCGTCGTAGTTGCCCGGCATGATCTCCTCGAACTTCATGCCCGAGAGCTTGTAGTCCTCCTTGGCAACCCCGGCCATGGCCTCGATGCCGAAGCTTCGCTTGGGCGGCCCGCCGTCGAACGACCATCCGTCGCCCCCATCGGGCGCGGGCATCATGCGGGGGATGCGGTCTTTGTACTCATCGGGCACCCGCTCGAACACGTGGGGCGGTTCGTTGATATGGCAATCAGCCGAGATGACTCTCACGGCCAAAACGGTAGCTGGCGGCTGGGGTTTCGTGCCGCGGCGGGGTTGGCCACCTGTCGTTGCCGGCCTTGGCGCGGGTACCGTGGCAGTTCTATGAGCACGGGGATGCGGCTATGAGCACGGGGATGCGCCGTCCCCACGAGCTGGACTACGAGGCCATGCAGCGCCTGTTCCCGCCCCCGCCGGAGTACTTCGAGACCACGTTCTTCGAGGACCCCGACACCATCGCCCGCAAGCAGCTCCTGCGCCTCCAAGACCGGGCCCAGCGGGCCTGGCAGGTGCCTTTCTTCCGCAAGCGGTGGGAGTCGGCCGGATTCCACCCCGACCAGCTTCGGACCCTCGACGATCTGTGGAAGGCCCCGGCCTACACGGTGGACGACATCCGGGCTTCTATCAACGAGAACCCCCCGCTGGGCGACTATCAGAGCATCGGCCTGGAGGATGCCCGCAACGAGCCCATGCGGCTGTACGTGTCGGGGGGGACCACCGGGCGGTCCCGGCCCACCCTCTACACCGCCTGGGATCGGGAAGTTGGGGCCATCACCATGGCCCGGGCGCTGTACGCCGAGGGGATCCGCCCCGGCGACGTGGTGGTCAACGCCTGGGCCTACTCCACCCACAACGGGGCCCACGCCTTCGACGAGGCGCTGTACCGCTGGCTCAACTGCGTGGTTCTCACCACCGGCACCGGCAACGTGACCTCCACCCGCAAGCAGGTGGAGCTGGCCCATGAGTACGGGGCGGCGGCCATCTTGACCACTGGCGACTACATGTTGAAGATGGCCGAAACCGCGGTGGAGATGGGCCTCGACCCCAAGGCCGACTTCAACATACGGGCCCTGCCCGGCGGCCACATCGGCGACGCCGAGCGGGTGAAAGAGGTGTGGGGGGTGACCCCGGCCCAGCCCTACGGGTTCCACGAGGTGCAGAACGTTTCTATCGAGTGCCCGCTGCGCAACGGGCAACTCCACATCTTTGAAGACTGCTTTGTGGTGCAGGTGGTGGACGTGGAGACCGGCGAGCCGGTGCCCGACGGCACTCAGGGGGCGCTTGTGATCACCGAGATCTACAAGACCGGCTCACCCCAGTTCCGCTACAACATCATGGACCTGGCGTTTCTGTATCCGCCGGGACAGTGCGAGTGCGGCTCGTGGCTGCGGCGCATGGGACCCTTCGCCGGTCGGGGCGACAACATGGTGAAGCTGCGGGGGGTGAACGTGTGGCCCGAGGCCATCGGCGAGGTGATCAGCGACGTGGCTGGGGTGACCGAGGACTTCTTCTGCCGGGCGGTGCGGGCCGGCGATCGCGACGAGATGATCGTGATGGTGGCCAGTGACGCCCCGGCCGATGAGTTCGGCGCGGTGGCCGAGCGGGTGGAGGACCGCCTCAAGGAGGTCGTCGGGGTGAGGATGACCGCCGAGGTGGTCGGCCCCGGCGGGCTGGACGAGCTCACCGGCATGGCCTCCGGCGCGGCCAAGCTGATTCGGTTCAAGGACGAGCGGCCATGAGCGTTGCCGCGCCGGCCGAGGGTGCCATCGACTACTGGTGCAACCGGTTCTTCCCCGAGCAGGCCGACGTGTGGAACGCGGCCTTGGAAGCCACCGGCATCGCCGTGAAGGTGCGCACCGACGACACCGACTCCTTCTGCGACGCCGACACCATGGTGGCCCGCATGGACGAGCTGAGCATCGCCGCAGTGATCCTGCCAGTGACCCATCGGCCGGCCCATCCCGAGCCCACCGACTTCGAGCTGGTGGCCGCCCAGCCCGACGATGTGGAGCAACTGGCCAAGGATCACCCCGGTCGGTTCTTCGGCCAGTGGTCGGTGGATCCCCGCACCGGCATGGCCGGGGTGGACGAGGCCGCCGCCATGCTGGACCGGCCGTGGTGCGTGGGCCTGCACACCCACACCCACAGCTTCGACCGCCGATTCGACCACGCCGACTACTACCCCTATTACGCCCTGTGCGCGGCCCACGACGTGCCCTTCGTCATGCAGGCCGGCACCTCCGGCGGGCTCATGCCCAGCGAGTGCGGGGTACCCATCAGCATCGACCGTCCTGCCCTCTACTTCCCTGATGTGCGTTTCGTGCTGTCCCACACCGGGTGGCCGTGGGTGGCCGAGTGCATCGCCATGGCCCTCAAGTTCCCCAACGTGTACCTGGGCACCTCGGTGTACCCGCCCCGACACTGGTCGGCTGAGCTGCTGGCATTCATGAACGGCGCCGGACGCCGCAAGTGCCTGTGGGGCACCGGCTTCCCCACCGTGGGCCACCGCCACGGCCTCGGCCAGCTGAGCGAGGTGGAGATGGGCAACGAGGCCCGGGCCAACCTGCTCGGAGGCACCGCCCGCCGGGTGTTTACTCGCCTGTTATGACTGTTCCTGAGCCTGAGGTGAAGGAGCAGTTGGCGGCGGCCGGGGTTGCGGTTCCTAGAGGGGTCAGCGTGGCCTTCGCGGATGCAGTGGCCGACCCTTCGGTGCTGGCCGTGGCCGCGGAAGCTGAAGGACTAGCCGGGCCGCTGGTGCTCAAGGGTTGGGGCGGTGGGCTTGTGCACAAATCGGACGTGGGGGCGGTGCGTCTGGGGCTGGCTCCCTACGAATTGGACTACGAGGCCTCGACGATGGCAGCGGAGGCCGCGGCGGCGGGCGTGCGGCTCGACGGGTTCCTGATCGAGGAGCAGGCCGAGGCCGGGGTCGAGCTGCTGGTCGGAGTGGTTGACCGACCCCCGTTCGGTCCGGTTGCCGCTTTGGGTCTGGGCGGCACCCTCACCGAGGTGCTCGACGAGGTAGTGCTTCGGCTGGCCCCCATCTCCCGAGCCGACGCCGAGGCCATGGTGCGGGGGTTCAAGGGCGCGGAGCTGCTAAGCGGATTCCGGGAGCAGCCGCCGGTGGATGTGGAGTTGCTGATCGAGCTGCTGCTGGCCGTGGCCGGGCCCGATGGAGTGGCCGAACAGCTGGGCCAGCGACTGGTTGAGCTGGAGTGCAACCCGGTTATTACCACGCCCGATGGCGCCATCGCCGTAGATGCCCGGCTCATCACCCGGGAGACACCCACCGGTGCGCGTCATGGGCCACCGCCCACCGACTTCGGGCCGCTGTTTGCCCCCCGCGGCATCGCGGTGGCCGGGGCTTCCACCAGCCGGCCCGGCTTCGGCAACACCTTTCTGACCGCATACCAGGAGTTGGGCTGGGGGCCGGGCACGCTGTGGGCCGTCCACCCCAAGGCAACCGAGATCGACGGGGTGCCCGCGGTGCCCACGGTGGCCGACATCGATGGCGACGTGGACTACGTGGTGGGGGCGGTGCCCGCCGCCGCCTGCGCCGATCTTGTGAGGGGAGCGGCGGGCAAGGCCAAGTTCGTCCACGTCATCAGCGGGGGATTCCGGGAGGCCAGCGAGGAGGGCACCGATCTGGAAGATGCGCTAGGCGCGGCGGCTCGGGAATCGGGGGTGCGGGTGCTGGGCCCCAACTGCCTGGGGGCCTACGCCCCGGCCGGTCGGCAGACCTTCTTGCGCAATGCCCCCATGGATGTGGGCCGGGTGTCCATGATCTCCCAGAGCGGCGGTCTGGCTGGCGACATGGTGAAGGCCGGGGCGATCCGGGGAATCCGCCTGTCAAAGCTGTGTACCGTCGGCAACAGCATCGACGTCACCCCCGGCGAATTGCTGGAGTGGCTGGTAGACGATCCCGACACCGGGATCATCGGCCTGTACCTGGAGGACCCTCGCGATGGCCGCCGACTCACCGACGCCCTCCATGCCGCCCAGGGTCGCAAGCCGGTGGTGATGCTGGTGGGGGGCCGCACCGCTCAGGGCGGGGGAGCGGCCGTGTCGCACACCGGGGCTCTGGTGGCCGATCACCGGATCTGGGACGCCATCAGTGCGTCCACCGGCACCAGCATCGTGAGCACCATCGAGGATCTACTCGCCGCAGTCGCCTATCTCCAGCGCTGGGCAGAGGCCGACATCATCGGCGACCTCGACACCCTGGTGATAGGGGTGGGCGGGGGCGCCTCCGTGTTGGGAACCGACGCCGCCGACCAAGCCGGCCTGGTCACCACCCCGGTCAGCGGCCAGGGCCAGCAGGCGGTTCGCGATCTGGGCTATGGGGTGGGCACCAGCATCCGCAACCCCATCGAGATCGGCTTCGGCCCTGTGTCCGACCCCGATGTGCTGGTCAAGGCCCTCGATCCCATCCTCGAGGTCCAGCCCTATCCCGACGTGGTGATCCACTCCAACGTCCAGGCCTTCTTCAGCTACGCCGGCGACGGCATCGAGCGCCTGTTCCCCATCATTGAAACCACCGCCGCCCACGCCGAGGAATCCTGGCCCCGCTCCCGCCTGTCCCTCGTGCTCCGCAACCTCGACTGCGCCCCGCCCGACATCGCCGCCCGCATCCAGCAAACCTGCCTTGACGCCAACCTCCCCGCCTTCACCCGGTTCGCCGAAGCCATGGCCGCCGTAGCCGCCGCCAAACGCCACGCCCGCAACCGCGCCCTCGCTGGGTAGCTACCATCGCTTCATGCCTGGGGAGAATGAGTTTGGGGGACGGGTGGCGCTGGTCACGGGGGCGGCGGGGGCGGCTATTGGGTCGACCACGTGCCGGACGCTCGCCTCTTATGGGGCTGGGATCGTGGTGCTGGACAACCACGAGCGTCGTACCAACGAGACGGCCGAGGCCCTGCGGGAGGCCTATGACGTGCCGGTGATGGCCGCGGTGGCCGACATCGGCAACCGGGAGCACATGGCCAAGACCATGGACCGGGTCTACGCCGAGATGGGGTCGGTGGACATCCTGGTGAACAGTGCGGCTGTCAACGTCCAGGGCAGTATTTTCGACTACAAGCCCGAAGACTGGGACTGGGTTATCGGCGTGGACCTCACCGCCTGCTGGTGGTTGATCTGGCGCACTATCGGGGCAATGCGGGATCGCCAGTGGGGACGCATCGTGAACGTGTCGTCGGTCGCCGCGTATCTGGGGGGCAATGGCCGGGAGGGACCGTACGCCGCGGCCAAAGCCGCCCTCAATGAGGTCACCCGGGGAGCGGCCATCGAGGGCGGGCCTTTCAATATCCGAGTCAACGCGGTGGCCCCCGGCCTGATCCGATCCAAGTGGGTGGACGCCCAAGCCGAGCACTACGAGTCGTTCCGGGAGGAGACCCCGCTGCGCCGCCACGGCGAGCCCGAAGATGTGGCCAACACCATCGCCTTCTTGTGCAGCGACGAGTCGGCCCATATCACCGGCCAGGTGATCAACATCTCCGGCGGGTGGTACCTCACGCCGTGAACCTGAATACCGGCCGATGAGCGGGATCGGCGGCCGGATTCGAGCCGCGGCCCCAGCGCAGGGAGAGGTGGACCGCAACGCGGTCGTTCTGATCCTGCTGGCCATCGGCACGGTCATCGCCATCCGCTACGGCGGACTGTCGTCCACCACCGACTGGCTCACCGCCACCCTCGATGGGTTGGCCCTCGATGGGCTGGCCGACCGGTTCGAAGAGGCGCTGGGCGCTTCCGAGCATGCCGGGTTCAACCGCCGCATGTACTGGGGGCTGTTCCGCTGGGTGGTGTACGTGGTGCCCGCCGTGCTGGTAGCCCGCTATGTGCTGCGAACTCGCCTGCGGGACCTCGGCCTCAAGGCCGGTCCCGAACTCCGCCGCCACGCTCCCCTCTATCTGGGCCTCTACCTGGTGCTGGTGCCGTTCGTGGTGGCGGCCAGCTTCAACGGCGAATTCCAAGACACCTACCCGTTCTACGAGCCGCCCCCCGGCATCGGCTACTGGCCCCGCTTCTACATCTGGGAGGCGGTGTACGCCGGGCAGTTCCTGGCCCTGGAGTTCTTCTTTCGCGGGGTGCTTGTCCACGGCCTGGCCCGCCGCTTCGGGGCCATGGCCGTGTTCATCGCCCTCATCCCCTACGTAATGATCCACCTCACCAAGCCCCTGGCCGAGGCTCTCGGCTCCATCGTCGCCGGCACCGTCCTCGGCTTCCTCAGCCTAAGAACCGGCTCGGTGTACTTGGGCGCCGCCCTCCACTTCGCCGTCGCCCTCACGATTGACTTGCTTGTCTTGGGCATCCAGTAGCTGCTGGGCTGCTGTTCGCGCCCAGAACCTAAGCTGAATCCCATGGCCGCACTCGGCTACCGCACGTTTGACTCCGACAACCACTACTACGAGGCGCCCGACTGCTTCAGCCGCCACATCGAGTCCCGCTACGCGGAAAAGGCGATAACTGCTTCCCAGCGAGCCGACGGGGAGTGGGAGGTGAAGGTGGGGGACCGGCCTTACAACTTCATGCATGTGAAGTTCGACAAGACCAACGCTCCCGGCTCCATGTACGAGATGTTCAAGGCCAAGCGGGACAATCCCGACTTGAGCTGGGGCGATTCCTACACGGCAGAGAACATGCTGCCCGCCTACAAGCAGCCTGAAGCCCGCCTCGACCTGCTCGATTCCCAGGGCGTGGAGTGGGCCATTCTGCTCCCCACCTTCGGGGTGTCGGTGGAGGAGTACATGGTGGACGACATCGAGCAGACCTACGCCAACCTGCGGGCCTTCAACCGCTGGCTGGAGGACGACTGGGCCTACGCCTACCAGAATCGACTGTTCACCCCGCCGCTGTTGTCGCTGCTGGAGCGGGAGCACGCCATCGAGGAGCTCGACCGGGTACTCGAAGCCGGAGCCCGTATCGTGCACCTGCGCCCCTGCCCGTGGGGCGGCGAGGGCCGCTCGATCGCCGACCCCTACTACGACCCGTTCTGGGCCCGCCTCAATGAGGCCCAGGTCCCGGTGGCGTTCCACATCTCCGACCTGCGCTACGGCGATCTGGCCGTGCGGATGGGCGACGACCCGGTGGCCAACGTGCGGGAGATGTCGGCATTCCAGTGGGCCTTCCTCCACGGAGACCGCCCCATCATGGAGACCTTCGGGGCCCTGCTGTACGGCAACATGCACGAGCGCTTCCCCAACCTCAACTTCTTGAGCATCGAGAACGGCTCCGACTGGGTCCACTACCTGCTCACACTGATGGACAAGAAGAAGGGCATGGCCCGCTTCGGCCCCTGGCCCGCCGGCCGCCCGGCCGGGCGCATGAGCGAGATCTTCAAACAGTGCTGCTTCGTGTCCCCCTACCCCGAGGACGACGTGGAGGCCCTGGCCGACCGCATTGGCGCTTCCCAGGTCCTATTCGGCTCCGACCACCCCCACCCAGAAGGCATCGCCGACCCCAATTCCTTCATCACCCTCATTGCCAACCGCCCCGAAGAAGAACAACGCCAAATCATGCGAGAAAACGCCGCCACCCTCTTCAAAGTCGCCTAAAGCGCCCCCCACTCTGCACAAATTGCAAGTAGTACTTGCAGATTGCCATGCCGCCTAGCCCTATGCGGAGAGGGCGAGCGGCCTTCACCCTCATCGAGATTGTCTGTGATCCCGACTTGGTGTAGGCCCGATTCCCGGTAGCCTTGCCATTACAGTCGGAGTTCTGACGGCGACATTGCGGCGTTATCGCCGCCTCTCACTTCCCCCAAAGACGTAACCCCGGCCGTTTGCCGAAGCAGTGACGGTTCCGGGGTTTTCACAAGTGAGGCTACCGCCCGATGCCGAACTCTTCAACGTTCAATCCCGCCGTTGTCCGCGATCGGCTGGGCATGGATCATCTGAGATCGTACCTTGAGGACTGCGGGAGCGACGTAGAGACAGCGCTGGTCCTACACGCCTGGAATGCCCAGGTAGCGGCGGCGTTCCTTGAGGACTTGGGTCGGCTAGAAGTCGTGATTCGCAACCGATTCGACGAGGCGCTGACTGAGCTCTTGGCATCGGCCGGACTCCCCCACCCTTGGTTCGATCACGGACCGCTATTCCCTGGTCGAGGAGGCAACCGCGCTCGGCAAGCGATTGAGGAGGCAAAGCGGCGGGTCGCGCACGGCGGGGGGCTGCCTGTTCACCACGGCAGAGTTATTTCACAGCTGAGCTTCGGGTTTTGGCGGTTCTTGTGCGCACCTCGTCATCTCACCTCGCTATGGGGGCCAGCTCTAGCCTCCTTGTTTCCTCACCATCCCGCCTCGGACAACGCTGTCCAGATTCGAGCCGATGTAGAACTGCGGATGGACCGGTTGCATTTCCTGAGGAATCGAGTGGCCCACCATGAGCCAGTCCACCGCCGCCGCCTCGCCGATGATGCAGATCACATCCTCAAGCTTGCCGAGTGGATGTGCGTCGACACTCACGAATGGATAACTCACTTGTCTCGCGTCCCAACGGTGCTGGCCTCAAGACCCCCCGGCACCCGCCTACCTGACCCAATGGAGCGCTAGCGGTTACTCAAGCGATTCGAGGTCATCGGGAATTACGAGCACTGCTTCTTCTGCGTCTTTCTCATTTGGGACAGCTCCCAAGGAGCTCTGACATTGGCGAGGCGACATGACAACACCTCACGTGCCGCTTCACCTAGGAATGGTGCACTCATGGAGAAATAGCCTGCCCCGCATGGTTGATATGCCTCCTGAGGTGGGAGCGGCTATTGGGCCGTATTACGTGTATGCGCTGATTGATCCGCGAGACGAAACGATTTTCTATGTCGGGAAGGGGACTGGTCAGCGGTTGCTGGCGCATGGTTGGGAGGCTCACATGGCTGCTGATGGTCGGCGGCATTCGGAGAAGATCGAGCGGATCAAGGCGATTCGCAAAACAGGGCTGGAGCCTCGGATTGATGTCATGCGGCATGGCATTGTCGATGAGGACGATGCCTTCATGGTTGAAGCGGTGTTGATCGACTGCCTTGGGATCGACAATTTGACCAACAAGCCGCGTGGGCATGGCGTTGAGAAGGGCAGGCACACGCTCGACGAGTTGGTTCGCCGGTACGGGGCACCTCGATTCCAGATTGATGCTCCTCCCGCGCTTCTTGTCCGGCTTAGGTACTGGCAGGACGAGAAGGTGGAAATTGAGCCGGGCTATTACCGCTCGGGGTATGGCTACCGGGACGGGATGACGGGTGTCGAGATGGGTGACTCGGTGCGGGCGTGGTGGAGGATCAGCCCGGGTTCAGTCAAGGCAAGGAGGGCTGACTACGCGGTGGCCGTCCATGAGGGGATCACCCGCGGGTTGTTCAAGATTGGAGACAATTGGATCCAGCGTGATGACGGTCGCTGGGCCTTCGATGTGGAGCAAGTAGCAGGCGGTGAAGTGTTTGATAGCTGGGTTGGTCCGCTGGGACGCAGCGTCCGCGATCACTTCTCCAAGTACAGCCAAACCCCGATTAGGTACTACCCCTAGCTAGCGCGGGGGGATGAAGCCTCCGTCGATGATTATGCATTGGCCGGTTATGTAGCTGCCGGCGTCGGAGGCGAGGAGGAGGGCGGCGCCTACTAGCTCGTCGGGGTGGCCGATGCGGCCGATGTGGCTGAGGTCGGACATGCGGGCCATGGCTTCAGGGCCGGTGTTGCGGGTCATGGTGGTGTCGACGGTGCCGGGGGCGATGGCGTTGACCCGCACGCCGTGGGGGGAGTACTCACCGGCCATCGACCGGGTGAACGACAGCAGCCCGGCTTTGGCCGCCGAGTACATGGACGTGTTGCCCGCTGGGATGTAGGCCCCCACCGAGATGACGTTGATGACCGAGGCGTGGTCGGATTCCAGCAGCGACGGCAAACAGCGCTGGAACAAGAAGAACGGTCCCCGCAGGTTCACGGTGAACGAGCTCTCCCACGATTCGGGGGTGATGTCGGTCATGGGCAGGCCCAGCGGGTTGGCGGCGTTGTTCACCAGGATGTCGATCTGGCCGAAGTGCTCCAGGGTGGCGTCGGCCAGCTGGTTCACGCTGTCGAGATCGCCCATGTGGGTGGGCACGGCCAGTGCTTCGCCGCCAGCCTCGGCGATTTCGGTCACGGCCCGGTCGCAGGCGTCGGCCTTGCGGCTGGCCACCACCACCTTGGCTCCTTGGGCGGCGAAGCCGTGGGCGATGGACAGGCCGATGCCCCGGCTGCCCCCGGTGACGATGGCCACCCGCCCCGAAAGGTCGAACATCTGGGCGGCGTCCAGCGACGCCGCATCAGGTCGAGGAGAGAATCTGGGATCGGTGGCGGTATCGGTGGTGGGATCAGCGGCGGGGGAGTCGGCCATGGCCGCACCCTAGAGCGAGAACTGAATCGACCTAGAAGTGATAGGGGAACCGGGAGAAATCAGCCGGGCGCTTCTCCAGGAACGAGTCCCGCCCCTCGGCGGCTTCGTCGGAACCGTAGGCCAGGCGGGTGGCCTCCCCGGCGAACACCTGCTGGCCCACCAGTCCGTCGTCGATGAGGTTGAAGGCGAACTTCAGCATGCGCTGTGCGGTGGGGCTCTTGGCATTCACCGCCTCGGCCCACTCCAGCGCCGTCTGCTCCAGCTCGGCGTGGGGCACCACCGCATTGACCATGCCCATCTCGTAGGCCTCGGCTGCGGTGTAGGCCTTGCCTACGAAGAACACCTCACGGGCCCGCTTCTGGCCCACTTGGCGGGCCAGGTAGGCCGAGCCGAAGCCGCCGTCGAAGCTGGCCACGTCGGCGTCGGTCTGCTTGAACATTGCGTGCTCAGCCGACGCCAGGGTCATGTCGCTCACCACGTGCAGGCTGTGTCCCCCGCCGGCCGCCCACCCCGGCACCACCGCGATCACCACCTTGGGCATGAACCGGATGAGCCGCTGCACCTCCAAGATGTGCAGTCGCCCGGTGCGGGCATCGTCCACCGTGTCGGCGGTCTCTCCGCTGGCGTACTGGTAGCCGTCGGCTCCCCGGATGCGCTGGTCACCCCCCGAGCTGAACGCCCAGCCGCCGTCGGTGGGCGACGGCCCGTTGCCGGTGAGCAGCACGGTGCCCACATCCGGGGTCATGCGGGCGTGGTCCAGTGCGCGATACAGCTCATCCACTGTGTGGGGGCGGAAGGCGTTGCGCACCTCGGGACGGTCGAAGGCAATCCGCACCGTGGCCTGGTTGACGGCGCGGTGATAGGTGATGTCGGTGAGGTCGAACCCCTCCACCGGCTTCCACAGTTCGGCGTCGAACAGCTCCGAGACCATGCCCAAAGACTACGGGCGATGGAGTGGGGGCAAGTACTCGAATCCGGCCGGGGCGTTGTCTCGCCAATCTTGATAGGTGTCCTTGGCCTTGGCGGTCGTTCTCTTGCGAACGGTCTTGGCCACCTTCTTCTTGGCTTTCTCCGCCGATTGGGTGAGGGTGTAGTACTGCATCTCCTTGAACGCCCGGCGGCGGCCCATCTCCACCAGCGCCCGAGCCGCGCTCAGCGTCTTGCCCGTCCCCAGGGGCATGGCCACCCGCCCGGCGAACATCAGCGCCGACTTCCAATCGCCCTGGCTCAGCGCATACAGAGCCCGGGTGGTGTCCACAATCTCGCCCACTACCGGCAGCACTCCGGCGGCCTCCATGGCCCAGAACCCCACGTCGTCCCAGCCGAAGCCGTCCTTGCGGTGGTAGGCCCCATGGGCGATGACCGCGGCGGCCGCTTCGCGAACCTCCGGGGGCAGGCTCACGTCGGCGGCGATGGCCTCGAAGTCTGCCTTCGACAAGAACTGGTCGGCCTTGGTGGGATCGCCCTGGGCCGCGGTGTCGATGGCCGCCAAGTAGGGCAGCAGCGTGGTGTAGGCCGACATCTTGGCCTCGAAGGCGTCGAGGTCTTCGAGGCTGATGCGCCCGTCGCCACCGCTGGCCGAGAACCCTTCGGTAGGGTCGGACAGGTAGTCGCGATTGTTCTTGGCCGTGTCCACCATGGTGAACAGGCTGCGGTTGGTGAGCAGGATCCGGGCCGCCTCGCCTAGGTCGTCGGTGCGGGTGACGAAGCCTTCCAAATTTCCCCGCGACACAATGTGGTCGCCACCCCACGCCTCGGGAGCGTCCCTCAGAATCTCGATGGCCCACAGGGCCAGGTTCAGCCCCTCGGGGCCCAGCAGGATCATCTGGGCTCTCTGGGAGATGTCCCCAGAGTCGACGCGAAGCTGCTGGCTGATCCCGCCTAGCGACTGCTCCACCGGATACTGCTCGCCCCCCAGCCAATACTCCACCTCGGCCACCACCGCGGCCCACCGCTGGCGCCGCAGGTCGGTCTCATCGGCGGCGGCCAGATAGTCGACGGCTAGCTCAAAGGCTGCCTCAGCATCCATTCCCACGGTGGGCATACATGGAATATAGGTAAATTATTTGAAACTGGCTATAGGTAAATGATCAAGCAGCCCTGCCGGGGCCAGGTCCGCCGTTGCGCGAGAAGGACCGAGGTGGGCGGCGCAGCAGATTCACGGCCATGGCCGACGCCCGTGTAGACCACGGAACGCACTCGCCCTGCTCGTTTACCGGGACGCCTTCTCGGGCCACGATCCTCCACCCGGTGTACGCCACTACCACTGCATGGGCCCCCACTAGCACCAGGAAAAAGGTCCAGGGGGCGGTCAAAGACATGACCACCCCGCCTACCACCGGCCCGATGATCGACCCCACCCCCGCGGTTCGCACGAGCGCAGCACTGGCGCCGTTCAACTGCGACAACGGCACCCAGTCGCCAGTCAGGGCAATGGCCAGCGAATAGAGCGGGAAAGTGGCGCCGCCGAAGCAGAAGACAAGCACCAGCGACAGCGCCGATCCCGGCTCGACCAAGGGCAGGATTCCAGCGATGGCCGCGGCCGCGGCAGCAGCCGCGAAGATCACCGCCCGACGAGACACCCGATCGGAAATCGACCCCACGGGCCATTGGAAGGCGATGGCCCCGGCGGTGGCCGATACCAGGAACAGCGCGATCCGGCTCGTGGGCAGCCCCTCGTAGGCGGCATACACCGCGCCCACCCCCAGCAGCGCCCCGTGGCTGATGCCGGCGCAGAAGGCGGTAACCACTCCGGTGGGGGCCAAAGAGATGAGCTGACGCAGCGACAGCGGCTCGGGCACGGTCAGCGGGGGAGCGCTGGTGGCCGACAGCGTGATGGGAACCAGCGCGGCGGAGATGAGCACCGAGGAGATCACAAACAGCTCGAAGCCTGCGGGGTCGCCTCCGTTGAGCAGCAACTGGCCAAGCGTAAGCCCGCCCATCGACGACACCATGTACATGGACAGCAGCCGTCCCCGGGTGGCGTTGGTGGCCATGTCGTTGAGCCACGACTCCACAACCACTAAGACGCCGGCTATGCACAGGCCGAACAGCATCCGCAGCAGAGCCCAAGCGGCGGGATTGATCCACAGCAGATGCAAGATCGACACACCGGAGGCCATTGAGGCCAATGCGGCGAACACTCGGATGTGGCCCACCGCGGCAAGAAAATGCTCGGCCAGTCGCGTCCCGATCAAGAACCCCAAAAAGAAGCTGGCCATGACGATGCCGCTGACCGCGAGGCCGAACCCCTCCGACTCGGTTCGCACGCCAAGCAGCACGCCCTGGAGACCTCCGCCCACCTGAATGAACAGCATTCCCACCAGCAAGGCCCGGGCCGCGCCCAAGCCGCGACTCGTGGGCCCGGTCTCGATTAAGGGACCGCCGACGACTCCGCCGTCGTCATCCTTTAGCCACCCGACGGCGTTCTCGGCCACTGTTGTTTAGCCTACCGACGCGACCTCGGATTCCAAGATGAATTTCGCCATTCCAGGGAGCATTTTTTTCGGTGCCAAGCCGCTGGTGGAGTCAGTCGTTGAGCGCGGCCGGATCGGCGATGATCTCGGCCAGAGTCTGGAGGAATTGGGCTCCCGGTGCGCCGTCCACCGCGCGGTGGTCGATGGTGAGGCTGAAGGTGATCATCTGGCGCCAGGCCACATCGTCGCCGTCGCGGACGGGCACCTCGACAGCCTGCCCCACACCGAGAATGGCCACTTCGGGAGGGTTGATTATCGGGGTGAAGGCGTCGATGCCGTAGGCGCCCAGGTTCGTGACCGTGAACGTGCTGCCGGAGATCTCCGATGGCGTGGCGGATTTGGTGCGCGCCCTCTCGGCGAGATCGCGTACCTCGCCAGAGAGATCGGCCAGGGACTTGGCGGCGGCGTCTCGCACCACCGGCACGATCAGCCCGTCGTCGAGCGCCACCGCAACGCCCAAGTCGATGCCGTCATGCTGGGTGATCACTTCGTCTTCAAGGGTGGCGTTGAGTGCCGGGTGGCGCGCCAGGCCCGCAGCCACCGCCTTGAGCAATAGATCGGTCACTGACACACCGCTTCCCTCGGCCTTCAGGGCCTGCTGATATGCGATCAGCTCGGTGGCGTCGATTTGGCGGGTCAGGGTGAGCTGGGCCATTGATTGGATGCTGTCGTGCATCCGGGCGGCGATGATCCCCCGCATCCCGGTCAGCGGGACCGTTGTCGGGCTGGGGGTTCGCTCTCCCACGGCGTCTTGTGGAGTGTCGGTGGCACGGCTGAGGACGTCGTATTCGGTGATGCGCCCTCCCGGGCCGGTGCCGGTGACTGCGGCCAGGTCGACGCCGACCTCCTTGGCCGTCCGGCGGGCCACCGGGGTGATCTGCACGGGTGGCCGGTCCGGCGTCGGGCTGGCCACCGCTTCGTCGGGTTCGCCGATCAGCGCCAATGCCGTGAGCACCGGCACTGTTGCTCCTTCGGAGACGAGGATCTCGAGGATGGTCCCGGCCGCGGGGGCGAGCACGTCGTCGGTGGTCTTCTCCGCCTCGATTTCGACGAGGGGCTCGTCGACGGCCACCACATCGCCAACCTGCTTGTGCCACGTGACCACTTGGCCCTCTTCCATTCCCATGCTCCACTGGGGGAGCCGCACCTCGGTAGCCATGTTGTTGTGGAGACTAGCCATCATCATCCGCGGTTCCGAATACCATCGGCAGGGCGTTTCCACAGAGAAGGGTGAGCCGATGATCACAGTCGATGACGATCTCTTGCGGGAGCTGTATCGGCGGATGTCCCGCATCCGAAAATTCGAGGACACCACCAAGGAGCTGCTGCTGGCCGGGGAGTTATATGGCGCGTTCCACACCTCGACTGGCCAGGAGGCGTCGATCGTCGGGTCGTGCATGGCGCTGCGCATTGATGACTCGATGGTCGGGACCCATCGCTCCCACGGGCATCCGATCGGCAAGGGCGCTCAGCTCGATCGGCTGCTGGCTGAGCTGATGGGCAAGGAGACCGGCGTGAACCAGGGCAAGGGCGGGTCGATGCACCTGTCGGACTTCAGCATCGGAAGCCTTGGCGAGACGTCAATCGTCGGTTCCGGACTCCCGGTGGCCACCGGCGCGGCGTTGGCCTACAAGATGCGGGGCGACGACAACGTGAGCCTGTGCTTCTTCGGCGATGGCGCATCGAATCAGGGCACGTTCCACGAGTCGCTGAACCTGGCTGCCATCTGGAAGCTCCCCGTGGTGTACGTGTGCGAGAACAACGGGTACGGCGAGCTCACTTCCGCCAAGGACGCCATCTCGGTGGAGGACATTTCGATCCGGGCCGTGGGCTACGACATGCCCGGCGTGACCGTCGACGGCCAAGACGTGCTGGCCGTATTCGAGGCGGTCAGTGAAGCAGTGGATCGGGCTCGCCGGGGCGACGGCCCCTCCCTGGTGGAAACCAAGACCTATCGGTTTGAGAACCACGCCGTGGGCCGGCTGCCCGAGCACTACCGGTCGGCTGAGGAGGTGGAGTACTGGCGCACCGAGCGCGACCCCCTGGCACTGTTCCGCCAAGTGCTAATCGAGCGGGGCTTCGACGAGCAGCAGATCGACGATCTCGACGCCGCGGTCAGCGAGGAGATCGTGGCCGCCATCGAGTTCGCCCGGCAGAGCCCGGCACCCCCGCCCGAAGCCGCCTTCACCCATCTCTTCTCCCCCAGCGCGGGCTGATCGCAGGAGGAATCCACCATGCGCACTGTGTCTTACATCCAAGCGGTTACCGAAGCGATGACCGAGGAGATGGAGCGTGACCAGAGCGTCTTCATCATGGGCGAGGACGTGGCCTGGAACATGATGGGCGACTGCACCGGACTAGTGGAGAAGTTCGGTACCGAGCGGGTTCGCAACACGCCGATATCCGAGGCGGGTTTCGTGGGTGCCGGCGCCGGCGCGGCCATGGTCGGAATGAGGCCGATCGTCCACATGCTGATCGCCCCCTTCATGTACGTGGCCTTCGACCAGATTGTCTCCATCATCTCCAAGTCCACCTACACCTATGGCGGGCAGGCCCGGCTGCCCATCACCCTGCGGGCCCCGATGATGTACGGCGTGTCCAACGCGGCCCAGCACTCCGACCGCCCCTACGCCACGCTGATGACCATTCCGGGGCTCAAGCTGATCGCTCCCGCCACCCCTCACGATGCCAAGGGGATGCTCAAGGCCGCGATCCGCGACGACAACCCCGTCATCTCCTTTGAGGACCGGAGCCTGTGGGGCCAAAGCGGCGAGGTGCCCGACGACGACCTGATCGTGCCTTTGGGCCGAGCTGCCGTGCGCCGCGAGGGCACCGATGTGACCGTGGTGACGGTGGCCGGGGCGATCACCCTTGGGCTCGCCGCCGCCGAACAGCTCGCTGCCGAAGGGGTGTCGGTTGAAGTGGTCGACCTGCGCTCCATCGTGCCCATGGACACCGAGACCATCCTGGATTCGGTGGCCAAGACCGGTCGATTGCTTATCGCCGACCCTGCCCATGAGATGGGATCGGTGGCCTCGGAGATCTCGGCTGTGGTTGCCCAGCACGGGTTCTGGAGCCTTCAAGCCCCCATCGCCCGGGTGACCACGCCTCATACCCACATGCCGTTCAATGCCGATCTGGAGAAGCTGCTCTTGCCCAACGCCGACAAGGTCGTCTCCGAGGTCCGCGCCCTGATGGAGTGAACCGCCATTGAGGGATCAAGTTGATGCGAATCCAAGTATTGCAAGTAGGGCTGGAACTGACCCTCTGGAGGGGCGAGGGTTGACTAATCCTGAGGTGGTGGGGGGCCGTGTCGCCGTTGCCGAGTTGTGGCGTCAACAGGCGCGTGCCGCCCGCATGCGGGTGGTGCTGGCCGACGGCCGCGACGAGCGAGCGGCCGAGGCCGCCAAGATCCTTGAGCGGGAGGAGCTGGCCATCCCGGTTCTGCTCGACGATCCCGCCGGCTTCTGCTCTGGTGCAGTGCGAGCTGCGGCCGAGACCTCGCCCTGGAGCGAGCGCATCGACCTGGGCGACCCGCTCCATGTTGGCGCCCTCATGGTGGCGGTCGGTGATGCCGACGCCTGCGTAGGCGGTGCGAGCCGATCCAGTGCCGATGTAGTGAGGGCCGCCCTTTACTGCATCGGCTTGGCCCCCGGTGTCGAGACCATCAGCAGCTGCTTCCTATTGGTGCTGCCCGACGGGACCCCGATCACCTACGGCGATTGCGGCGTGGTCCCCGATCCCGATCCCGACGAGCTCGCCTCCATCGCCATCTCGACGGCAACCACCCATGAGCAGCTGGCGGGGGAGAAGGCTCGGGTGGCCATGCTGTCGTACTCCACCAAGGGGAGTGCCGATGGCTCTCGAGTGGAGCGGGTTCGCACGGCCACCGAGATCGTGCGCCAGCGGATGCCTTCGCTGGCCGTCGACGGGGAGATGCAATTCGATGCGGCCTGGGACCAGCAGGTGGCAGCGGCCAAGGCACCAGGCTCAGATGTGGCCGGTCGAGCCAATGTGTTCGTATTTCCCGATCTCGACTCGGGAAACATCGCCTACAAGATCACCGAGCGCCTCGCCGGAGCCCGGGCGTACGGTCCGCTGCTTCAGGGAACCGCCGGTGTGGTCCACGACCTGTCGCGGGGTTGCAGCGCCGACGACATCGCCACTGTGGCCGTTATCGCGGCTTGCCAGGCCACGAAGGGTCGTCCCTGATGTCATTGGGCTCTAACAAATTCGCTATAGCTGCTAACTTGCCTGCTATCCACCCCTGGGTGTTGGGAACGGGCGAGGAAGGACGGGAGCAATGAGTCAACGCAAGGGAGCTCCACCCAAAGAGCGGCTGCCGCTGGACAGCGCCAAGGTGATTGCCACCGCGGCGAGAATCGCCGACAGCGAGGGACTCGACCGGCTGACCCTCACCCGGGTTGCCGATGAGCTCGGCGTGCGCCAGCCGGCCCTGTATCGCCACATCGGCGGGTACGACGACCTCCTCCGCAGCCTCAGTCTGCGGGGACGCGAGATCCTGGCCCAGCGGCTGGCCGACGCCGCGGTAGGACTCTCGGGCGACGATTCGGTGGCGGCGGTCGGCCACGCCTGGCGGCAGATGGTTCGGGACCATCCCGGCATCTATGCGGCCACCGATCGCTACCCGTGTGCCGGCGACGAGGAGCTGGAGGCGGCGGTGGAATGGGTGCTGGCCGTATTGGGCCAAACCCTGCGAGGTTACGACCTGACCGAGGAAGACCGCGTGCATGCGGCCCGCGCCCTGCGTAGTGCCTTTCACGGTTTCAGCCATCTCGAATCCGGCGACGGCCACCCCCTGCCCCACGACCCCGAGGACACCTTCGACCACCTCGTGCAACTGCTGTGCGCCGGAATCCAGCGACTCTCCCGCAAGCCCCAGATGAGTGCCGAGGTGACGGGATGACTGGCAACCCCCAAATGAGTGCCGAGGGCGTGGGGTGACCCGACTCGGATTCCTCCTCGACAGCGAGAGTTGCATCGGATGCCATGCCTGCACGGTTGCGTGCAAGGCCGAGCACGATGTGCCTCTCGGCGTGAACCGAACCTGGGTGAAGTACATCGAGACTGGCACGTTCCCCAATGTCAACCGGCACTTCTCGGTGATGCGCTGCAACCACTGCGACGACGCGCCGTGCATCTCCATATGCCCTACCAACGCTCTATTTCGGGCTGACAACGGGGTTGTGGACTTCGACGACGACAACTGCATCGGCTGCAAGGGGTGCATGAACGCCTGTCCCTACGACGCCATCTACATCAATCCGGTCACCAATACGGCCAACAAGTGCAATTTCTGCAACCACCGCATCGAGCAGGATCTTGAGCCGAGCTGCGTGGTTGTGTGCCCCACCCACGCCATCAAGGTGGCCGATCTCGACAATCCCGACGACGAGACCACCAAGATCATTGCCCGGAGCGAAACCGCAGTGCGGTCCCCGGAGCAGAACACGTTGCCCAAGGTGCATTACCGGGGCGCGGACCCGGCGTCGCTCGACCCGCTGCGGACGGCCATCGCCGACGACGGGATGATCTGGGCCGACACCACTTCCCAGCACCCGACCGCGGTACACGGAGGCGATGGGGTGGTGGCCCGCACCGCCTACACCACTGCCCATGAGATGACGTGGAAGGCCAAGGTCTCCAGCTATCTGGTAACCAAGGCGGTTGCCGCAGGGGTGATGATGGTGGCCGCGCTGCTGGTGGTGCTGGGCCATGGCGGCGAGCAGGCCGCGGTGGGCGTGGTGCCGCCGGTGGTGGCGGGAGTGTTCCTGGCTTTGACCGCAGTGCTGTTGGTGGGTGATCTGAAGCGTCCGGAGCGGTTCTATTACCTGATCACCCGGGGTAATCGCCGGTCGTGGCTGGTGAAAGGCGCGGCGGTGCTGGGGGCGTTCGCCGCGGTGAGCGCGGCGTGGTTTGTGGCTGGTGTGGCGGAGTCGATAGGAGCGCTACAGGTGCTGGCTGCGCCTGCCGCGTTGTTGGGGTTGGCCACCGCGGGCTACACGGCCTTCTTGTTCGTCCAGTGCGAGGGCCGCGATCTGTGGCAGTCGCCCCTGGTTCTGCCCACGCTGTTGGCCCAATCGGTTGTCGCCGGAGGTGCGGGCTATGCGGTGATGGAACTGGCGGTGGACGGGCCCGACCCGGTCGCCGTGCAGTGGGCGCTGCTGGCGGGGGTGCTGGCTACCGCGGTGCTGGTGGCCGCTGAGCTCTTGGGTCGGGCAACGCCCCATGTTGAGGCCGCCGTGGCGGCTATGGCCCGGGGGCGATACGCCCGGCAATTCTGGATGGGAGGGGTGGTGTTGGGGCTGGTTGTGCCGGCGGCGCTGGTTGTGGTGAGCCTGGCCGCAGATTCTGGGCCGGTTCCGGCCGCGGTGGCTGGCGTCTGCGCGGTGGCGGGCATGTGGTGCTATGAGGACAGCTTCGTGCGGGCGGGCCAGTCCGTGCCGCTCTCATAGGGGAGGGTCGGGTTATGAACGAGCTGCACAGCTATCCGCCCCATGAGACGTGGCACGACACCGTGTCGCTCGATGCCAAGGCCTGGCCCCGCCGGGTTGAGCACCACCACACCCTGGTGCCCACCACCTGCTTCAACTGCGAGGCGGCCTGCGGGCTGGTGTGCCATGTGAACCATGCCACCGGTCGCATCGACCGCATCGAGGGCAACCCCCTGCATCCCGCCAGCCGGGGCCGCAACTGCGCCAAGGGCCCGGCCACCCTCAACCAGATCGACGACCACGAGCGCATTCTGTATCCGCTGCGGCGCGCCGGGGAGCGGGGCTCGGGCCAGTGGGAGCGGGTGAGCTGGGACGAGGCCCTCGACGACATCGGAGGCCGTATCCGGAGTGCCATCGCGGAGGGTCGCCAAAACGAGGTGATGTACCACGTGGGCCGCCCCGGCGAGGACGGATTCGCCGAGCGGGTGCTCCAGTGCTGGGGAGTGGACGGCCACAACAGCCACACCAACGTGTGCAGTTCCAACGCCCGAGTCGGCTACCAGAGCTGGATGGGACACGACCGCCCATCGGCGGACTTCGCCAACGCCGAGGTGATCTTCCTCATCTCGTCGCACCTGGAGTCGGGCCACTACTTCAATCCCCACGCCCAGCGGATCGTCGAGGCCCAGTCCAATGGGGCCACCGTCATCTGCGTCGATCCCCGGCTCTCCAATACCGGCTCAAAGGCCGACTACTGGCTGCCTGCCTGGCCCGGCACCGAGCCCTTCTTGCTGTTGGCCATCGTCCGGCTGCTGGTGCTCAACGGCACCTGGGAGCGCGACTTCGTTCGGCGCTGGACCAACTGGGAGGTCTATCTGCGCGAGCGCCACCCGCATCGGCCGGTGGAATTCGACTCGGTGGGTCCGGCCCTGGCCGACGACTACGCCGCCTACACCCCGGAGGAGGCCGAGCGGGTGTGCGGGGTGCCGGCGGCCCAGATCATCGAGATCGCCCGGATCATCGGCGCCCATCCCACCAAGTTCGCCTCCCACAACTGGCGGGCCGCTGGCGCTGGCAATCTGGGCGGCTGGCAGACGGCCCGGTGCCTGTTCTTCCTCAACGTGCTCACCGGCTCGGTGGGCACAGTAGGGGGCACCACCGGCAACGGCTGGAACAAGTACAAGGCACCCCACCCCACGGGAGCGCCGCCCTTCGAGCAGTGGAACGAGCTGAGCTGGCCTCAGGAGTACCCGCTGGCCCATCACGAGATGTCGATCTTGCTGCCCCATTTCTTGGCCGAGGGCCGTGGCCGCCTCGAGGTGTACTTCAGCCGGGTGTACAACCCGGTGTGGACCAATCCCGATGGATTCAGCTGGCTGGAGGCGCTCAAAGACCCAGACAAGGTGGCCTGCCATGTGGCGCTCACGCCCACCTGGTCGGAGACGGCTACCTTCGCCGACTACGTGCTGCCCATGGGAGTGGGGGCCGAGCGCCACGATGTGGCCAGCTTCGAGACCCACGCCGGGCGGTGGATTGGCTTCCGCCAGCCGGTGCTGCGTCGCTATGCCGAGATCCGGGGCGCCGGGGTGACCAGCGGATCGCGCACCCACGAGTTCAACCCGGGCGAGGTTTGGGAGGAGAACGAGTTCTGGATCGACCTGTCGTGGCGCATCGACCCCGAGGGTTCCATGGGCATTCGCCGCTGGTTCGAGAGCCCCGCGGAGCCCGGTACGCCGATGAGCGTGGACGAGTACTACGGGGTCATGTTCGCGGGCGTGCCCGGCTTGGCCGAAGATGCCGAATCGGCGGGCCAAAGTCCGTTGGAGTTCATGCGCGACCGGGGGGCCTATGCCCTCGACGGCGACATGCACCAGCCTTACGAGCGGGAGGTGGACCCCGCTGAACTGGATGACTGCCATCTCGATGACTCCGGCGTGTACCGCCGCTCCGGCACACCCGGCACCTGGTCGGGTTCGGCGGAAGACCTGGCCGCTCTGGAGCTGGCCGGCCTCGGCGATGGCTCCCCGGCGGTGCAGGTAGACGGTGCTCCCAAGGAGGGCTTTCCCACTCCGTCGCGCAAACTGGAGCTCTACTCGGAGACGCTGGCCGACTGGAGCTGGCCCGAGTACGCCACCCCAACTTGGATTCCATCGCACGTGCACTGGGAAAACCTCGACCTCTCCGGCGACGAGCGCATCCTGATTCCTACGTTTCGCATCCCCACTTTGATCCACACCCGCTCAGCCAACAGCAAGTGGCTGTCGGAGCTCAGCCACCGCCATCCACTGTGGATCCACCCCTTCGATGCCGAGGCACTGGGCATCGAGATGAACGGCCTGGTGAGGATCACCACCCGCATCGGCCATTTCGTGATCGGGGCGTGGCGCACCGAGGGCATCCGACCCGGCGTGGTGGCGGCATCGCATCACATGGGCCGCTGGCGCCTCGATCCCGGCAAAGGCGGGTCGTGGACCGGGGGCGACGCCGACATCACCAACGACGGCACGTTGTGGCGGCTCACCCGACGAGGCAAACCGGAGCGCCATTCGAGCGACGATGACGACACCGAGCGGATCTGGTGGAGCGATACCGGTGTCCACCAGAACCTGACGTTCAGTGTGCAGCCCGACCCGGTGTCGGGCATGCAGTGCTGGCACCAGCGGGTGCGGGTGACGCCCGCCCAGCCCGGGGACGCTCCGGGCGACGTGGTGGTGGACACCGCCGAAGCCCGCAAGGCCTATCAGGAGTGGCTGGCCATGACCCGCCCGGCCCCCGGCCCCGGCGGTCTGCGCCGGCCCCTGTGGTACTCCCGCCCGCTCAAACCCGCCCCTGCTGCTTATGCCCTTTGATCTCCCCCTTGCGCCCGAATTCTCATTCAACGGAGGATGAACATATGACCCGCATGACACCCAGTGAAGCGTTCGTGGAGACGATGGTCGCCCACGGCGTCGACACCATCTTCGGCATCATGGGCAGCGCGTTCATGGATGCCATGGACATCTTCGAACCAGCCGGCATCGAGTTGGTGCCGGTGGTCCACGAGCAGGGCGCGGCCCACATGGCCGACGGCTTCAGCCGGGTCAGTGGCCGCCACGGGGTGGTGATCGGCCAGAACGGGCCGGGCATATCCAACTGCGTGACCGCCATCGCCGCCGCGTTTTGGGCTCACAGCCCCGTGGTTGTTGTCACCCCCGAAACTGGAACCATGGGCATTGGCCTGGGCGGCTTCCAGGAGGCCAACCAGCTTCCGATGTTCGAGGAGTTCACCAAGTATCAGGGCCACGTCAACAACGAGCACCGCATGGCCGAGCTGACCGGTCGGTGCTTCGACCGAGCCCTGTCGGAGATGGGCCCCACCCAGCTCAACATCCCCCGCGACCGCTTCTACGGCGACATTGACGTGGAAATCCCGGCACCGCAACAGCTCGATCGGGGCCCGGGGGGCGAGCGCACCCTGAACGAAGCCGCCGAACTGCTGGCCAACGCCTCGTTCCCGGTGATGGTGGCCGGCGGCGGGGTGGTGATGGGCGACGCCATGGCCGAGACGGTGGCGCTGGCCGAGCGGTTGGGCTGCCCGGTGGTGAACAGCTACCTGCACAACGACTCGTTTCCCGCATCGCATCCCCAGTGGTGCGGGCCTTTGGGCTACCAGGGTTCCAAGGCGGCCATGCGCTTGATCTCGAGGGCCGATGTGGTGCTGGCGCTGGGCACCCGGCTCGGCCCGTTCGGCACCCTGCCCCAGCACGACATGGACTACTGGCCCAACGAGGCCAAGATCATCCAGGTGGACGCCGACAACAAGATGCTCGGGCTGGTCAAGCGCATCGACGTGGGCATCTGCGGCGACGCCGGTGCCGCGGCCACCGCGCTTCTTCAGCGCCTGGAGGGCCGGGAACTGGCGTGCGACGCCACTCGGGTCCAGCGGGCGGCCGAGATTGCCGACGACAAGGCCGACTGGGAGGCTGAGCTGGACGACTGGATCCACGAGACCGACGACTTCAGCGTCGACATGATCAAGCAGGCCACCGAGGAGCACTACAACTGGATGCATCCCCGCCAGGTGCTGCGCGAGCTGGAGACGGCCATGCCCGAGCGGGTGATGGTTTCCACCGACATCGGCAACATCAACTCGGTGGCCAACAGCTACCTGCGCTTCGAGGAGCCCCGGTCGTTCTTCGCCGCCATGAGCTGGGGCAACTGCGGCTATGCGCTGCCCACCATCATCGGGGCCAAAAAGGCCGCACCGGACCGGCCCGCGGTGGCCTACGCCGGCGACGGGGCGTGGGCCATGAGCATGGTGGAGACCATGACCGCGGTGCGCCACAACATCCCGGTGACCGCGGTGGTGTTCCACAACCGCCAGTGGGGTGCGGAGAAGAAGAACCAGGTGGACTTCTACGGCCGCCGTTTCGTGGCCGGCGAGCTCGACGGCGGCGAGGACTGGTCGGAAGTAGCTCGGGCCATGGGTGCCGAGGGCGTGCGGGTGAACGAGCTCGAAGAGGTGGGCCCCGCGCTCACCAAGGCCATCGACGCCCAGATGAACGGCGGCCGCACCACCGTCATCGAGGCCATGTGTACTATGGAACTCGGCGACCCTTTCCGCAAAGACGCCCTAAAGCGCCCCACCCGCCACCTAGACAAGTACGAGGACTACGTCTGAAAGGCAGGGTAGAAGGGCCAGCATCGATGGGGTAGGGTGGACTCGGCCCGATCCCGGTCCGGTGCCGAGTACGAGGTTGAAGGACCGGACCGGGTGGGCCGAGCCACCCCTAAAGTCAGCATATTACTTTTCACTTAGTTTCCATACCTTTCAATCGGCACAAGCCCGCCCACGTAGCTCAGTTAGGACAGAGCAGGGACCTCCTAAGTCCAAGGTCGCAGGTTCGAATCCTGCCGTGGGCGCTTTTAAAACTGGCGGAGGTTGTTGGCAGTCGGGGTCTTTCGTGAGAGGAAGATCCTATGGACGAGAGAGCAGAGCCGGCAGCCACGCCGCCGCCCTCGCCAACAGCAATCCGATTCAAGCATGGGCCCGATTGCGGGGCACAACAGCAGAGTCGAGCACTCTGGGCTGCTGACCATTGGTTGGCGCTCACGGCCATCGCGATGCGAGAGCCAGAGCGTCTAGCATGAGGCTATGGGAACACGCCGCGATTCCGTGTTGGGGGAGCACCGCGAGGTGATCCGGGATGCCGCGGCCCGGAACAAGGCCGACTCGATAGCGCTGGTCGGCTCGGTGGCGCGCGGCGACGACACCGACGACAGCGACTGTGACTTTTTGGCACGGTTCGTAGAGGGTGCCTCGCTGTTTGACCAGGCAGGGCTGAAGTTGGACCTGGAGAAGTTGTTGGGCTGCGATGTGGATGTGGTCTCTGTGGGCGGCCTGAAAGACAAGCAAGCGGCTTGCTCGCCGACGCAATCTCGCTGTGAGCAGCCGCGACCGCGACCTCATAGAGCACATCGTGCTCGCCGCGCACCGCCTCAAAAGGATCGCTGACGCTGGCCGGGACCAATTGGAGGCTAGCTGGATGATGAGAGCCAAAGCGCGGGCCATGCGCAACTTCATCGCGCACGACTACGACGACATAGACCGGAACCTGGTGTGGGAAGCCGTCTGCGCAAGCGTCCCGGACCTGGCCGCCGAAGTGTCCGACCTTTCCGACGACACACCCGACCAACCAAGTGCCGACTAGGGAGCGTCTGACAGTCCCACCTCACCGGGCTGGATTCGCTGGATTGGGTTCGGTAGATGGGGCTGATTCGCGATACTCGGTTCCAGCGCGACGGTTGCTCTTGGCAGCAGGCGCGGTGATTGCCGCGGTTGCAACCGTGGTGAGCTGCTCCCCAGGGGAGGCCCCCGCTGCCAACCTGCCCGCTGAAGCGGAAGAGGTGTCGGCGGGAAACGCCGGGTGCGCCCCCGGCAAGGTGCTCGACTTCGCGTTCTTCACCGATTTTGCACCGGTCAGCTACGGCATCGGAGGTGCCGACGATCCCGAGGGGTCGGTGGTTCATGGGGGCTATGAGGCTGCCCTCGTCGATGCGCTCGAGGCGATGGACGGCTCGGGGCTGCGATTCCGCCGTATTCCCGTGTCGGAGTGGACCGATATCTGGCTGCTGCCCGCGGCGGGCGTTGTGGACATCGCGGGAGGAGGCATTTCTATTCTCCAGTCGCGCACCCGCGACGACCAGGGCGACACGGTCGTGGCATTTACCTCGGGCCACATCCAATACCGCCAATCGCTGCTGGTGCGAGAGGGCGATGTTCAGCGCTACGCCAGCTTCGACGACCTGTCAGGGGGCGACCGTGTCGGGGCGTCCCGCAACACGACCAACGAGTAGAGGCTGCTTGAGCTGACCGGGATCACCGGCCCCAACGGCGTACTCGCCGCCGGTACAAGAGTTCACACTGCCGACGGTGTTGTCATTGCCGACGGGACGAGCGACTACGCCATCACCGCGGCAGGCGCCAGCGGCAATATCAAGACCAGAATCCGGATCGAGCCGCCTTCGCCCACCCAGCCGGAGGTGTACTACGAATTCAGCGAGCCCACCGCCCTCGACGCGCTCGCCGCCGGAGGGATCGACGCCGTGGTGAGCGAGGCCATTAGCAACACCGAGGCCGCCGCTGCTTACCGCGGCGGCGGAGTGCTGGCGGTCTCGGCGCTCGACGAGGCTATCGAGTGGGGCGGGTGGACGCTGCGGGCAGGAGACGCCGCGCTGCTCGCCTGCCTGAACGCGAAGATCGACTACCTGACCGACAATCAGCGCATCGGGTTCCCCGAATGGCACGAAGACAACCAGGTATTTGTGGAGCGCGCCCTCGCCTGGACCCCATGACCGCTCAGCCGTCTTTTCTGCCGGTCGCCATCCCGGCCACCAGTCGGGCCACGGCGATGGCGATGTAGAACTGCCCGGCCATGGCCTCCAGCGTTACCAGCGTCCTGCCGCTCGACGCCGCCGGAGTGAGGTCGCCGAACCCGAGCGTGGTCAGGGTGACGAAGCTGAAGTAAATGGCCGACTCAGGGGTGAGCGCCTCGCCCGACGCCAAGAATGATCCGCTGGCGATGCGGTCGATCAATATGTAGAGGCTGGCGAACGAATAGCCGATCAGAAGGTAGGCGCACGCCGACGCGGCGATCGAGGTGGTGTCGGGCAATGGCCGCAACAGCACCTGCCTGGAGATGGCGGCAACGGCCACAGCGCCTATGGCCGCCACTATGGCCGGGCCGATGCGGGCGTCGTCTGGGCCTGCCACGACAAGTTCAATCGCAGTGGCACACCCCAGGCCGGCCAAGAGCGCCCACGCCTTGCCCCGGCCCACGGCGAGTGCAGACGACTCGATAAGCGTCCCGGTGATGAGCAAGAGCCCGACGATGCCCGAAGCCGCGGTCAAGGCATCGACTCCAGTGGCCGACAGCCCCACCATGGCCACGCACAAAGCCAAAATCACGTCATACCGCTCCTCGCCGAGGATGCGAGCAATTCGGCGAAGCGGAACTATCAACATTCCCTCAAACTAACGGTGTGGGACGGGCGCTAGATGCGGGCTTCGCGGACGTCTAGGCGGCGGAGAAGTTCGTCGCCCACGAAATTCAGCGCCATGAGGGTGGCGAACATGACGCCGCCGGTGGTCAGGGCGATGTGGGGAGACTCCTCAAGCCGACCGCGCCCGGCGGCCAAGATGTTGCCCCAGGTGATGCTGGGCGAGCCGACGCTGACGCCGATGAACGACAGGCTGCCCTCGGCGATGATCACGATGCCCATGGCCAAAAAGGCGATCGAAGCCAGAGCGGGAACCACATTGGGCAGCACATCGCGGAACAGTATCCGAGGCCATCGGGCCCCCATCGTCTTGGCCACCGTCACAAACTCCCGGGCAGCAAAGCGAAGCGCCTGGGCCCGGGCAATGCGGGCGATGGCCGGGATTGACAAAACGGTCACGGCAATGGTCACGTTCACGTAGCTCTGGCCCAGCACCGTCACGATGAACAGGGCGAACACCAGCGCGGGCAGCGCCAGCGCCACGTTCACCACGCTGCTGACAACGAGGTCGATCCACTTGCCGAAATAGCCGGCCATCACCCCCAGAACACCGCCCACCACCACCCCGATGCCCACGGCCGGACCGGCGATGGAAAGGGAGAGGCGGCTGCCCCACACCGAGCGGGCGAACATGTCCCGCCCAAGCTGGTCGGTGCCGAACCAATGCGACCAAGACGGCCCAAGTTCTGGGTCCCCGGCCAAAGGCCTGTTGGGATCCTCCAGAAATCCCAGCCAAGGCGCCAGAACCGCGCCGGCCAGCACCATGGCGAGCCATCCCACCGACAGCCAAAGGGCGATGTTGATCTTGCCCCTCCTCGGTCCCGCTCTGGATTCGGCATCCACCAGCGTGGCCCTGAATCTGCCCCCGATCGGGATCCGTAGAAATCTTGTCGGCACCCGGGGCTTGATGGCCGCGGTGGTGGTTTCAGACGGATCGGTCATCGTCGCCGCACCCTGGGGTCGAGCATGGAGTAGACCACGTCAACCAGCGCAGTCACGGTCACGAACACGGCAGCGATCAGCGCCACCAGGGTCTGGACCAGCAGATATTCCCGGGCCGCCACCCAAGATACCAACAGCGATCCAACCCCGTCGAGATCGAACAAGTACTCCACCACGATGGCACCGTTCACCGCTTGGGCGGCCTGGATGCCGAATATGGTCAGCAGGGTGAAGCTCGATGGGCGCAGCACATGGGTGAGCAGCACCCGGTGGACTGGCAGGCCCTTGGCTCGGGCGGTGCCCACGAAGTCCTCCTGCAAGGTGCCGATAACGTCGGTCCGCAGCAGTCTCAGATAGATGGGCAGCAGTCCCACAGCCAGCGTCACCGCGGGAAGGAACATTACCTTGAAATGCGCGACCAGGCCCTCCGATATCGGCCGATAGCCGCCCAAGTCGAACCAATCCAGCTTCACCGCGAAAACCAGGATGAGCACCAAGCCGACCACGAAGACCGGTGACGACAGCAGCGCGAACGCGCCGCCGCTCACAACCTTGTCGCCCACGCTGTCTTGGCGGTATCCCGACCACAACCCAAGTGGAATGGCCGCGCCCAGAGCCAGCGCCTGAGAATAGGCCAACAGCAGAAGGGTGCGGGGCAGCGCATTGGAGATGGCCTCGCCAAAGGTGCGCCCGGTGAGGTACGACTTGCCGAAATCGCCGGTTAGCACGTCGCCGCCCCACTTGGCCCACTGCACGATCACCGGGTCGTCCAGGTTGCGGTCTTGCTCGCACTCGGCGATCTGCTCCGGGGTGGCCGCGCCGCCGAACGCAGCCACACAAGGATTGCCGGGCAGCAAGTTCAGCATCCAGTAGAACAGCAGCGTGACCACAAGCACTACCACCGCCAGCTGCGCCAAGCGCGTGCCTATGAACCGGAGCACCGACTCTTGCCTCCTCCCGCTAGCTGGCGTGCCCTCCTAGCCGGTACCTGCTGCTATTGCTCGATCCAGGCCTCGGTGAGGAAAACCCTGCCCGCGAGCACTTTGACGTGCTCTTGCCCCCCGCGAAGGGTGAGGTTGTCGATGCCGTGTACGTGGTCGTGAGCGGCGATCAGCCAGTTGGAGAAGTAGAACCAGATGTTGTGGACCTCCTCGGCGAACGCCCGGTTTATGTCCTCGGCGAGCTCTGTGAGACGGTCGAAGTCGTCGATGGTCAACGACTCGTCCAGCGCGGCGTCGATCACCGGGTTGTTGATGCGCCCGAAGTTCAGCGCAATGCCCTGGCCGAACTCGCTGTGCCACCAGATCCGCTCCGCGGCCACGTGGAAGCTCGGGTGGTTGCGCCACAAGAATGCGGTGAAGTTCCCGAACACCGCGTTTGTGATCAACTCGGCTTGGTCCACCTGGGTGATTGACACGTCGAGCCCGCAGTCGCCCCACATGGCGGCCAAGAGCTCGGTGTTGAGAAGGTTGGCCGGGTCGGTGGTGGTGCCGAGTTCCACGTCGGTCACGCCGAGGCGGGCGATGGCGGCACTACCGGCATCGGGGTCGAAGCCTGGGAATCCGGAGTCTTCCAGGTGGCCGGGCGTCCCCGGCGAGAACGGGCCGGTGGCCGGCACCTGCCCATCCCAGCGGATGGTGTTGAATACCTGGCGGTCGGTGCATTGCGCCAGCGCCCGGCGGAACTCCGCGTTGTCGAATGGCGGCCGCGAGTGGTTGAACATCAGGTAAGTGGGCTCTGCGTACGCCTCTCCCTGCCAAAAGGTCTTGAACTGCTCGTTGTAGTCGTCAACTCGAATGCCAGTGTTGTCCACGCTGGCATCGAGATCGCCAGACCTCAGGGCCGCGTACCGGGCGTCGCTATCGTTGTTGGGCCGGAACTCCAGTGCGTCGAGGTAGGGAAGCTGGCGTCCCTCGGCATCGGTGCGCCAGTAGTCGGGGTTGCGCACCATCCGGGTCACCTCGTTGGGAATCCACTCGTCCAGCATGAACGGTCCGGTGCCGATGGGGTTGCGGGCCGCGCCTTCCGCGCCCAGGTCGTGCATCGACGGCGCCCCGAAATACCCGAGGTGGCTGGTCAGGTACTCCGGCAACGCGGCAAACGGCTTCGCCAGCATCATCTTCACGGTCAAGTCGTCCACGATGTCGATGCTCTCGATTTCCCAGGAACGCACCGAGATGCCGGTAAGGGTGCCCTTGAGCTGCTCCTCAAAGTGCCGCTTCAGCGCCGCTGCGTCCGCTGGCGAGCCGTCGTGGAAGGTGATGCCCGGTGGCAGTGTCATCGTCCACTCGGTGAAGTCGTCGTTCGGGCTGATGCTCTCCAGCAAGTTGGGCACGGCCCTGCCGTCAACTCCTTCAATGGTCAGAGTGTCGTACAACGCTCGGAACAAGATGTGGCCCGAAACCGCGGCCTGGGCATTCACCGGGTTCAGCCCGTTGGTGGTCTCCGCCTCCAGGCCCATGACCAGAGTGCCGCCGTACTGGGGCTCCATTTCGGCGGCCGGGCCTTCGGTGGCCGCGGTCTCCGGCGCAGCGGTGGCCGCGGGGGCCTCTCCGCCCTGGTCGCCGCTGTCATCAGGGGCTGGCTGGCCATCATCCCCATCGTCGTCGCTGGGAGCAGATGCGCCGTCATCTTCCGAAGGCGCCTCCGGGTCAGCGGTGGCCTCGGCGGCTACACCGCCGCCGGCGTCATCGTCGTCGTCCCCGCCTCCGCAGGCCGAAGCCGCCAGCGCCAGCGCGCAGACCAAAGCAAGCCAGCGCCACCGCGCCGGCTTTGAAACCCGCCAAGTGCTTGTCATGACACGAACCCCCATATTTCTTGTGGTCAAAACGTTACCCCAAAGAGAGGATGGGCACGCCCCCTCTTCTCCTTGAGGCGACAAGGATGCATTGAGCCGTTGACCGATCCTCACGGTGCCTGGGCGATAAACCAGTGAGAACGGGAGAAGTACGGGGAATAGTCGTCATAATGCTGTATACGGGCGAGCACGAACCCATCGCCCACGGCCAGCTCGACCAGTCTGTCGTCGGCCTCAGACGGTTCGATTCCAAATGCATCAGCGGGAGTTTGCCAACCCCATTTGGCACCGTCGGCCGACCACCCCAGCCATTGCTCCTCATTTTCGGGGCCGTCAACAGTCAACCCCGTAATCATCCACAAGGGGAAAGAGGGCAGCAGCTCGCCACGAGTGAACGACGCCAGTTCCGCCCCGGTCTGTCTGTCTTCGAACACCAGCACCACTGAGTCCATGTCTGCGTTGTCTGTTACCGGATACACAAACTCACAGGCGCCCTCGGCAAAGGCTAGTCCCTGGGCCCAGATAACCTCCTGCCCGCACTCGTAGACCGCGGTGTCTGTCGCCAATTCCCAGAGACTGAAGCCTCCCTCGGGCTCGTTGAGCCGCAGTTCGTAGCCTTCCTTGACAATTCGTCGGTCGGGGAGTGTGAAGAGGTCGGTGCCGGGACTGGTCATCGCGGTGACCGCGACCCCGGACGGCCCTGCGGACGCAAGGAACGGGAGCGAGTTGTCGATAGCAACCTTGGTTGTCAGGGTCCCCTCCCTGTCGTATTGGTGCAGGCCGTAACCGGCACCCAACCAGGTTGTCCGCCATAGCGATCCATCGGGACCGAACGCCGTTGAGTTATAGAAGCCCGCAGACTCGTTCTGGCTCCAGATGCGGCCATCGGGGGAAGCCAACGTGGATAGCCGAACAGGCGCCTGTCCGGTTCCGCCCTCAACATAGAAGAGCGAAAAACCCGCAGGAGTGCCGAAGCTCCAGCCGTAAACAGCGCCATAGATCGAGCCGTCGTAATCGGCAACCTGTATAAAGGCCTCGCCGTCGCTGGCAAATATCCAGGATTTGCCACTCTCTCCGGTGTTGTCCTCCGACTCGCCGAACGTCCTACCTCCGGAGTCGGGCGCTGCACTCTCCACTGTTTCCTCGCCCCAGAGCACGACCACCATATGCTCCCCCGAAGTCAATGCCGCAGAGACGAAGAAGGGAGGAAATTCGCAAGCAGGGGGCACTTGAATGGAGCTTGAGGAAAAGTCGAATTCCAACTCAGTCCAGTTCGCCCCCTGGTCATCGGAGAAGAATGCCCGGAACATGGAAAGGGCCCGGCTACAGATGCCTTCTGTTTCCATGGCCGACAGGATGGACTCGCCGGCGAGGTCATATCCCGCAACCAGCCAGCGTTCACCGGTCAAGTCATGGGAGAGCGGCCAGATGCCCGGAGGCATCGGCACCTCAGACCAGTCAACTCCGTTCTCGGTGACCAGGAACCTGAGGCCAGGCACCGCGCCATCATCCTCCTCGCCAGAAGCGCTGACAAGGATCCGGCCGTCGCCGAGGGAAATGAGAATCCCCGAAAGCGCAGCCTCATCTAAGCCCGGGTCGAACTCGACCCATTCAAGCGCTGGCCCAGTGGAGACGAGCCCTGGGCCGGTGACGTGAACATCGTTGTCAGGCCCGTTGCGCTCCAATATCCGCCAAACACCGATACCGCCAGCGACCAGGACGAGCACCGCGACGGCGGCAATCGCCTTCCGGCGACCATGTCGGGCTTTGGCCGAGGCCTCCCCTTGACCCTCACCTGACAGCGCTTCCACAACGAGAACGTACTTCGAGCATCCCCTCTTGTCTGGTCACCTTGATTGGGAGGCAATAGGGCTCGCCGTATTGCTAGGCGATCTCTGCGGCGATCAGGTGTGGTCCGTCGTCGGCGAAGGCCGCGGCCAGCGCACGGTCGAATTCCTCGGCGGTGGTTGCGGTGGTCGACGGCACTCCCATTCCTCGCGGGCAGATCAAGTTTCCCAGAGGTACGACATCGGGAGGGCGACGATTCGGTTTGATATGGGCTGCGGGCGCTGTCCTGTGTGCAGTATGACGCCGGCTTCGAACCGGTCGCCTATCAGGTCTCGCAGCCAGGCCAGCCATTTGGCGTCAGTTGAGCGCACTGTTGCCCCCGCCTTCACTTCCACTGCGACGATTCGTCCGTCCGGCCGCTCGATCAGGAGGTCGATTTCCCTGCCCCGAGCATCACGGAAGTGGCTGAAGCGGAGCGGTTCGTCAAGTGCCGCCGCCTGACGGCGCAATTCGTTGACGGCGTAGGTTTCATGCAGCGGTCCGCGGCTCGGTTCGCCGGCCTCGCCGAGGCGCTGCGCGTCCACGCCGAGGGTTGCCGCGGCCAGACCGCTGTCGGTCACCAGCACCTTGGGTCGTCGCTTGGCTTGTGTGGCTGCGCTCGGCGCCCAGCCGCCTAGGCGCACCACTAGATGGGTCATCTCGAGGTGCGACAGGTAGTCGGCGGTGGTCTCGACTCGGCCGAATCCGAGATCTCGATGCAGATCCGCCACCACCAGTTCTCCCGCCGTGCGCGCCGCCACAGCCCGCAGCAGCCGCGGCAGCTCTGCTGAGCGCCGAGCCCCCGTGGCCTCGACGATGTCGCGAGTGACCGAGGTGAGGATGTACGACTCGAACCAGCGGACGCGGTCGGCATCGCTCAAGCCGATAGCTTCGGGGTAGCCGCCCCGACAGATCCGCTCGGCATAGTCCGACCGCCCGAGTGTGGACGGGGGAGCGTGGAGGAGGTCGGACACGGTCTCTGCGGTGCCTCCGCTTGCCCCCGCGCTCGTGCAGAGGCGCGCGAGCATGCCGTCGGGCCCGGTATGCAGTTCGACTGCCGAGAAGGGCGACAGGCTGAAGAACACAGCCCGCCCTGCCAGCGACTCCGACAAGACGGGGGCCGTGAGAAAGTCGGCCGATCCGGTGAGCAAGAAGCTGCCCGGTGCCGGATCGGCATCGACCGCAAGCTTGATCGCCCTCACGAGATCGTCGCCGCCCCGCTGGATCTCGTCGATGACCACGGGCCGGCGGCGGTCGGCGATGAAGCCGATGGGGTCGTCCACCGCGAGCGACAACTCTGCCGGGTCGTCAAGGCTCAAGAACGTGCCCCCATCTGTGATGTGGCGGGCCAGCGTGGTCTTGCCCGACTGGCGCGGTCCTTGCAGCACCACGATGCGGAACGTGTCGAGCGCGCGACGGAGTACCGACTCGATCCGCCGCTGCCGGACATGGGGTTGGAACGCTGGCAAAGAGCCTCCTGGTGGACGCAAAGATGGGCATGCTTGATTATACCCTACTAATAGGTATTTTATCTGCTGTCTAATAGCAGATTTCTCACCTAGCTGCACGGTCAATCTTCGACACTATTCCCGCGGGGGCCTTCCATGAGGGGCTCGGCGTGGAAGTTGACGGTGCAGGCCGGAATGGCCGAGGCCATACAATGAGGTGTTGGAGTTAGGGAGGACGATGACCGAGGTTCCTGTCTGCATCATCGGCTGCGGGCCGATCGGGCTCACTGGGGCGCTGCTGCTGTCGCGCCATGGCGTGCAGTCGCTTCTGGTGGAGCGGCGAAGCGAGCTCAACACCCATCCCCGATCCCGCTTCGTCGACACCAACACCATGGAGCTGTTCCGAGAGTTCGGCATCGACAAGGCGGTGGAAGCCACCGGCCTCGGGCCGGACTGGACCGCCTACAATCGGTGGTCCGACAGCCTGGCCGCCGAGCCTTACGCCAACATCCCGAGTCCCACCTTCTACAGCGTTGCGGGGCCGAACAGCCCGTGCATCCCCGTGATGACGGCGCAAGACGAGGTGGAGGACGCGCTGATGACCAGAGTCGCCGCCGACCCCATGATCACGGTTCGGTTCGACACCGAGGCCATCGACGTGACCCAGACCGATGACGCCACCCATCTCTGGCTGCGCGATACCAACACCGATGAGCGCCGGCCGGTGACGGCGCAGTACACCATCGGCGCCGACGGGCCCGGCAGCGAAACGCGTGGGGTGATCGGCACCCATCTGGAGGCCGAGCCGCGGCCGGTGTACTCCCAGGATGTGATCTTCCACGCCGATCTCGAGGCGTATGTGGGGGACCGCAAGGGGTCGCTGCTGTACACCACAACCCCTGAGGGCATCGTCATCTTCCAGCCGCTCGACGGGCGCCGACGGTGGCGCTGCCAGGTGGTTGTAGGCGACGAGAACCTGATCTCCGAGGATGCGGTCGGCCGGCGGATCCGGGTGGCTCTCGGAACCGATGACGATGTGGAGTTCGCGATCCTCAGCATGCGCATGTGGCAGCCGACTCCGGGATGTGTGACCCGGTTTTCCTCCGGGCGCATCTTCTTGGCGGGCGACGCCGCGCACGTCTCTGTTCCCACCGGGGGGATGGGCAACAACACCGGGTTCGCCGGCATCCGGAACCTGGCCTGGAAGCTGGCCTATGTGGTGCGGGGTCTGGCGCCCGAGTCGATCCTCGAGACCTACGAAACCGAGCATCGGCCCATTGCCATCGAGCGTATCGCCTTCGGGGTCAGCACCACCGAGCACATGACCCGGATGATGCTCGGCCACCGGCGAGGCGACGATGTCTCCGAGCACATCCAGGCCACCCACCAGTACGCCGACTACGACCACCTCCTGCTCGGCTTCGAGATGTCGTCAGAGCTCATCGCGCCGAACGCCGAGCCCGCACCGCACCTCGACGATTCGAGCGGTGATTTCGTCCCAGTGGTCAGATCGGGCCGCCGCGCCCCCCACATGTGGGTCGATGCCGACCAAACCGAATCCGTCCTCGACTGGTACGGAACCTCCTATGTGTTGCTGCTCGGCCCGGAGTGCTCCCGCCCTGCATGGGAGGCCGCCGTCGCGGAGTTGCCGCCACAAGGCGTGCCGGTCGCGGTGCGCCAGCTCCCGGCTGATATCCCCACCAGCCCGTATGAAGCCGACTCCGTGACACTGGTCAGGCCCGATGGGATCATTGCCTGCTGCCAAAAGGACCGCGGTGGCCCAGCCGCCCTGTCGGAACTCTCGAAGTATCTGCCCAATCGCGACATCTGATATTGCTCTTGTGCTTTCGACGAGGCGGTGGGTCCAGGTACTGGGCGGGTGCCCAGTTTTTCTCCGTCCCAAGTGGACTGCTAGCTTGATTCGCCGTAGGGGCCCCTTGGCACGGAGTCTGATGAGGTTTGGCGACCCCAGAGTCCCGTAGCCAGAGGGTCCTTTCGCGTTGCAATACAGGTAATCGACCCGAGTCCAACATGGCGGGAGGGCTTGAAGTATGACGTTGTCGAGAGCAGCCGCGGGTTCCTACCCCCTTGTGACTAGAGCCGCTCGCCTTTTTCTGCTGGTCATCGTCGTCGTGGGCGCGGTCGGTGTTGGGGTGGTTCCTGTGCCCTCCCAAGCGCAAACCGATCTTGGCAACCGTGTGGGGCGAGTCGTGGCGGAGAACCAACCCGCCGGAACCCTTGTGGGCAGTCCGGTTACCCTGACCGGCCTTGTCGGCGCTGTGACCTACGAGCTCGGCGGTTCCGATGCCGACAGCTTCAGCATCGACAGCGCCAGCGGCCAGCTTCGCACCAACGGGCTGCTGGATTTTGAGGAGCAGCGCAGGTACGAGGTGACCGTAACTATCAATGACGACAATGGCTCCGCTGAAGTCGAGGTGTGGATCAACGTCACCGATTTGGAGGAGCCGGGGGAGATGTCCGCAGGCCCGGCCTCACTTCGGGCCGGGACGATAATCCGGGCAAGGTTCACCGACCCGGACGGAGGGGTGGATCCCAGCTTGGTCATCTGGCGTTGGGCCGTCTCAGATGACGGCATGAACTTTACTCGAGTGGCCGGGGGTATCTCTGGAGAGACCCCGGGCAAGGGGGCGGAGGCGGCAGCCTTCACGCCGGCCGCCGAACACGCTGGGAAGTTCCTCAGGGTGCGGGTTACCTACGCCGACCGCCGCAGCCCAAATGGCTCAAACTTAGATAAATCGGCAGAATGGGTCTCCGGCACCAGGATTGCACCGGGATCAACCCCGCCGGCGCTGACGGTGCGACCGCTGCTGTCGGGGCTCACCATCCCTTGGGATGTCGCCTTCACGCCGGACGGCACGATGCTGGTCACCGAGCGGGGCGGAAGGTTGTTGAGCCGGTTCCCCGACGGGAGGGTGAAGGAGGTCAGCGCAGACTTCCGCGATCTCTACAGCAATATCTACGTCGGGCTGATGGGCCTTGCCGTCGATCCCGATTTTGAGACCAATCGGCGCTTCTACACCTGCCAAGCCCATACCGGTGTCCGAGTTGAGGTGATCGCCTGGACCATGGCCGATGACTACAGCACCGCCACACGCGTCGCCGACCCGCTGGTTGGTGGTATTGGCTTCTCACAGTTTCCGCGGCACGGCGGCTGTCGAGTGCTCTTCGGCCCCGACGGATTTCTATGGATCACCACGGGCGACGGGGACAACCACACCGCAGCGCAGAACCTCAACTCGCTCAACGGCAAAGTGCTGCGCGTTGACTCCCAAACCGGCCAGGGCGCGCCCGACAACCCGTTCAACAGCCGCGTCTACACCTACGGGCACCGCAATCCCCAGGGTCTCGCCTTCCGCCCGGGCACCAATCAGGTGTGGACAGTAGAGCACGGTCCCTCCCACGACGACGAGATCAACCTCCTAGCCAGCGGGGGCAACTACGGCTGGGATCCCGCTGGCCCGGGATACGACGAGAACGTCCCGATGACCGACCTCAAGGCATTCCCCGATGCCGTCGAGGCCAAATGGCATTCGGGGTTTCCGGCCATCGCCACCAGCGGCGCCGCGTTCTTGGATGGCTCGTGCTGGGGCGAGTGGAACGGCCGTCTGGCCGTGGCGCAGTTGAAGCAACAGGAACTCAAGGTGTTCGAGTTCACCGCTGATGGCACGCTGCTCAGCGAGATCCTCGTGCCGGAGCTCGATCAGGTCTACGGCCGGCTGCGCTCCCCGGTGCTCGGACCCGACTGCGCCCTGTACGTCACCACATCCAACGGCTCTGGCACCGACCATGTGCTCCAGGTCTACGGCCCTTCGTCGCCGCGATTGAGCGGGCCGTCCACCGTCGAATACCGCGAGGGGGACACCCAGCCGGTGGCTACCTTCACTTCCCACAACCTCGACGGGTCCGTGAGCTGGACGCTGGATGGCCAAGACGCATCAGCCTTCCGCATAACCGCCAGCGGCGAGCTGCACTTCCGCACCCCACCCCAGTTCCATGCGTCGACAGACGCCAACTCTGACAACGTCTACCACGCGGCAGTCAAAGCCGACAACGGCACTTCCTCAGCCCAAATAGGCGTTGCCGTCTCAGTGGCCCGCACCACGACGCAAGAACCGGAGGTCAGCATCGCGGCCGGGGGCGGGGTCACCGAGGGCGGCGACGCGACGTTCACTGTGACTGCCGACCCGGCGCCTTCGGCGGCTCTGGACGTGACCGTGGCGATCACTCAGACCGGCGATTTCGGTGTTTCGCCGGGCTCTCATACGGTCACGATCCCGACCTCGGGCACCGTTGCGCTCACCGTGTCGACGACCAACGACACCGCCGATGAGGCCGACGGGTCGGTCACTGCAACGGTCGACGCCGGTGCCGGCTACACGGTCTCCTCCACTGCGTCATCGGCTGCGGTTGCGGTGGCCGATGACGACGATCCGCCGTGTGACACTGCGGATGCCATCGTGCGGGCGCGCGCTGCGTTCGCGTGGCACACCGACAACAACGGCGGCAGCGAGACTCTGTTCTGGCAGATCCTTGCCTACCTCGGTGCCGACTCGATGCCTGCACCTCCTGGTGGCATCATCCCGGCCTCGACCACCCCCGAAGCGGTGAGGACGTTCAGCGACGGCAGGACATGGCCCGGCTGGGTGCCCATCAACGCCGCTATGACATGCCACACCCCGACGACACCGTCCACGGCACCCGAGGTGAGCATCGCCGCCGGTGCCGGGGTGGCTGAGGGCGGCGACGCGGTGTTCACGGTGTCTGCTGTTCCGGTGCCCGCGGCGGCCCTGGACGTGGCCGTGGCGGTCACAGCGGCGGGCGATTTCGGAGTGTCGCCGGGCTCGCGCACCGTCGCCGTCCCCACCACCGGCACCGCCACCCTTACCGTGGCCACCATCAATGACAGCGCTGACGAGGCGGACGGGTCGGTCACCGCGACGGTCGGCGCCGGTTCCGGCTATACCGTGTCCGCTACGGCGGGTTCGGCTGCGGTCGCTGTCTCAGACGACGACGATCCGCCGGCGGTTTGTGTGCCGTCTTTGCCGTCTGATGCGGTAACGGTGTCCGAGGTGACCGGCTGGCGCAACCAGTACTCCCATGCCGAGCACCAGCAGCGCTGGGACCGGGTGCTGGCCGCTTTGGGCACAGACACCGGCGAGACCGCGATGACGGTGGCCGACGCGCAGACGGTCAAGGCGCAGATCGACAATTCCCGCTGGGACCGCACCGTGCGCACCCTCCAAGCCCTCGAACAGTGCGACGACCCGGCGCCGCCCCCGCCGCCCGATCCGGAGGTGAGCGTCGCCGCGGGCGCAGACATCACAGAGGGCGGCGACGCGGTGTTCACCGTCACCGCCTCGCCGGCGCCGTCGGCTGCGCTGACGGTCACCGTGTCGGTCTCGCAGTCCGGCGACTTCGGCATCACTGGCGGCTCGCGTCAGGTGACCATCCCCTCCTCCGGGACCGCGACGCTCACCGTGGCCACAACGAACGACAGCGCTGACGAGGCCGACGGGTCGGTCACCGCGACGGTCGGCGCTGGCCAGGGCTATACCGTGTCCGCCACCAGCGGGTCGGTGGCGGTCGCAGTAGCCGACGACGACGACCCGCCCCCGCCGCCCGATCCGGAGGTGAGCGTCGCCGCGGGCGCAGACATCACAGAGGGCGGCGACGCGGTGTTCACCGTCACCGCCTCGCCGGCGCCGTCGGCTGCGCTGACGGTCACCGTGTCGGTCTCGCAGTCCGGCGACTTCGGCATCACTGGCGGCTCGCGTCAGGTGACCATCCCCTCCTCCGGGACCGCGACGCTCACCGTGGCGACTGTGAACGACAGCGCTGACGAGGCCGACGGGTCGGTCACCGCGACGGTCGGCGCCGGCCAGGGCTACACGGTGTCAGCGACCGCGGGATCGGCGTCTGTGGCGGTGGCCGACGACGACGATCCGCCCCCGCCGCCGGTGAACGCGACTCCGTCTTTTTCGATCAGCGACGCATCGGGCGCCGAGGGCGGGACCCTGACGTTCACCGTGACGCTCAGCCCCTCCAGCAACCGCTACGCGTGGGTGCACTACTACGCGCGGCCCGCATTCGGGACCGCGGCGTCGGCGACCTTCGCGGACTTCGCCCAAACATACGGAATGCTCACCTTCGAACCCGGCGACACAACCAAGACCATCACCGTGGCACTAATCGACGACAACACACCAGAGGCAAACGAGACATTCAAACTCGTCCTATACACCCCAGCCCAAGCAAAAATCACCGACGGCGAAGCAACCGGCACCATCACCGACAACGACTAACCAAATACGCCCCCTCCACTAGGAAGCTTCGTTGACGGCTCGGGCGGCACCACCCCCGAGCCATCAACCGACAGGGTGAGCTTCCCCCCTAATCGTGGAGAGTTTGTTTTTGAGGGTCGGGGTTGTGGGCCTGTTCGTATTCTACGGGGCTGGTCATTCCGATTGCGGAGTGGAGGCGGTGCTGGTTGTACCAGGTGTGGACCCATAGGGTGATTTCTCGTCGGGCCCGGGCTCTGGTGGTCCAGGCTCGGCGTGAGATGAGCTCGTGTTGGAGGGTGGAGAAGAACGACTCGGCCGGCGCGTTGTCCAGCGCGTTGCCGGTTCTTCCGGTGGACCGTGAGATGCCGAGCCGCCGGCAGGCGGCGGCGAAGGCTTCTGAGGTGTATTGCGATCCCTTGTCCGAGTGGAAGATGACGCCTTTGACGTTGCCGCCTCTGGTGGCGACCGCGGTGTTGATGGCCTGTTTGGCCAGCTCGGCGGTCGGGTACCGGTCGGAGGTGGCGAAGCCGACCATGCGCCTGGAGTAGAGGTCCTCGACGGTCGCGAGGAACACCGGGCCCTCGGCGGTGGGAACCTGTTTGAAGTCGCCGCACCATTTCTGGTTGACCCCTGTCGCGCTGAAGTCGCGGCCCAGAAGGTCTGTGGGGGCCGCATGGGAGCTGTCGGGGCTGGTGAGGCCCTTTTTGCGTTTGGGGCGGGCGCACAGGCCCTGGCGGGCCATCGAGGCCTCCACCGTCTTCTTCGACACCGACAGGCCATCGCGTCGCAGCCGGGCGCGCACCCTGGGCGACCCGTAGGTGCCGTCCGATTCGTCGAACGCCTTTTTCACCTCGGCGTCCAGCGCCCGGCGACGCCGCTGCCGATCGGTCAGCGGCCGGTCGAGGTGCTTGTAGAACGTGGATTCCGCCACGCCCAGCGCTCTGCAAGCCACAGAGTGAGGCACACCGTGGTCGGTCCTTTGGGCCGCGATGAACCCTGCGGTCACCGCGTCGCCTCGTTGACCCAAAGGACCACGGATCGTTTGAGCACATCACGCTCCATCTCCAGCTCGGCGACCCGGCGGCGCAGCCGGGCCAGCTCGGCCCGCTCGTCGCCGCTCAGCCCGCCCGAGCGCTCGTCTCGGTCCCGGCGCACCCAATTCCCGAGCGTGCCCTCGTTGACGCCGAGCTCCCGGGCGACGTGGGCCACCGGCCGGCCGGTCTCCTTGACGATCCGGACAGCCCCATCACGGAACTCCCGGTCATAATCTCTTCGCGGTCTGGACATAGCTCCTCCTTATAGAGCATGTCTCCACGAAAAGGGGGGAACCTCAAGGGGGACAAAGCCTTACCCGCCACAGCGAGCAACCAGCCCCAACACTCCCACGGTCAGATCCGTACAGCAACGTAAGGGGGCTACGGGCCCAATTGTTGCTTCAGCGGGCAATAGAACTAGAGTACCGTCATCGCAGACGAGAGAAAGGGCCTCGGGTGACTGCTGCCCCAATCGCCGAGCGTAAACCCGTGGAGCGGATGCCCGTCCACGGGAAGTTATCTCTAGCGCTCAGAAACTGTGTGTGTTGGACTCATTCTCTCGCGGTCATTGCTGAGATCAAACGCCGCTCCCCGTCTCGTGGCGATATCAGGGTCGTTCTCGACCCGCGCTCTCAGGCGTTGGCCTACCAGAATGGTGGAGCCGTGGGGATCTCGGTTCTCACCGACACAGAGCGGTTCGGGGGGAGTGCCGACGATCTTAGAGCTGCGAAGAGCGCGGTCACAGGCGTGCCCGTTCTCCGCAAAGACTTCCTAAGGACGCTGGAGGATGTCGAGGAGTCGGCGGAAATGGGCGCCGATGCGGTCCTCCTCATTGTCGCCGACCTAGAACCTGGGCATCTGGCAGCCATGCAATCCGCCGCCCACGATCTGGGAATGGACGCTCTAGTCGAGGTGAAAGACGAAATGGAAATTCAGATCGCTTCAGACATCGGCGCCCCCCTCATCGCTGTGAACCAGCGGCATAAGCCCGAAGACTCAGCGTTCACAGTCGACTACCGCATCGCCGAGCAGATGGCCCAGCACTTGCCCGACGACGCGATCAAAGTAGCTGCCTCAGGCATCGGAGTCGAAGGCGGAACCACAGTGGCCGCAGTGCGCGACGCTGGATACGACGCAGTGCTTGTCGGCGAAGCGCTCATGCTGGCCGACGATCCCGCTGAAGCCATCAAGGCAATGCGGATCGCTCATTCGGCATATCTTTAACCACCGCTACTTCTGTAAGGCGGTATCCGGCGCAGCGGCGTTCAGATGGAGCGGCCCGCTTCTTCCCAGTGGTGGGAGCGGAGCGCTTTCTTGTCGATCTTGCCGATGGCGGTTCGGGGCAGTTCGGCGACGAGGTCTACCGACTTGGGGGCCATGACCGATCCGACCGCCTGCTTTGAGTGGGCGATGATGTGGGCTTCGGTGAGGTCGGTGCCGGGGTGGAGGCGGACTATGGCCTTCACTTCTTCGCCCCAGCGGTCGCTGGGCACTCCGATGACCGCGGCTTCGGCGATGCCGTCGATGTTGAGGAGGGCCTGTTCGACTTCGCCGGAGTAGACGTTGAACCCGCCGGTGATGATCATGTCTTTTTTGCGGTCGATCACATAGATTCGGCCGCTTTCGTCTACCACGCCGATGTCGCCGGTGAGGTGCCAGCCGTTGCGCCTGACCTTCGCCGTTTCCTCCGGATTCTGGTAGTAGCCCTCCGACACCATGGGCCCTTTGACTGCGATCTCGCCGCGGGTGCCGTCTGGGACCGGGTTGGCGTCCTCGTCGACGATGGCGACGGTCGACAGGACCGTCTCCCGGCCCACCGAGCGCAGGGCGGCGTCGTCGAGGAGCTCGCCGTGGATGTCGCCGTCGACGAAATGGTCGGCGGTCTCTCGCTGCGCGATGTAGATGGGGCTCTCGGTCTGCCCGAACCCGCCGACCATGACCGGGCCGAACACGTCGAAGGCCTGGCGCAGGCGGGGGATCGACATCGGCGCCGATCCGTAGGCGAAGCGGCGCAGGGAGCTGAAGTCGGTGGTGAGCGTGGCCGGGTGGTCGAGGAGGCTGTAGATGGCGGTCGGGGGGAGGAACAGGTCGGTGACGCGCTCGCGTTGGATCGCTTCGAGGATGGAGGCCGGGTGGGGGGCGCCCAAGATCACCAGCCGGACGCCGATGCCGAGCGAGATGAGCGCGGCGCGCCCGCCTACGTGGGTCATCGGCGCGGCGCACAGCATCACCCGGGGCTCGCCGTCCCAGCGCTGGCGCCCGGCCCACGCCAAGGCGACGAAGTTCCGGTGGCTGAGCATCACCCCCTTCGGGGTTCCGGTGGTGCCGCCGGTTTGGGGCAGCGCAAGCGTGTCACGCCCGTCGCGCTCCACGAGCGGCGCGGTCGGGGACGCGTCGGCGAGCCAGGTTGCGAGCGAGTTGGCAGGGGCGTCGTCGATGGGGACGAGGGTCGCATCGCCGATCGCTTGGGCTGCGCCAGCCGCCGCGTCGGCGAAGGCCGGCTGGTGGAACAGCACACGGCACCCGAAGCGCGACAGGACCTCGATGTTGGCGGCCGGCGAGTGGCGCGGGTTGATGGGAACCCAGACCCCCCCGGCCCGCACAATGCCGAGTGCAGCGGCGAACGCGGTGATGCTGTTGGCGCTATAGACCCCGCCGAGGTCGCCTGGGTCGAATCCGCCGCGCCGCAGCGCATTGGCCACCCGGGCGGACAGAGCGTCGAGCTCGGCATAGGTGAGCTGGCTGTCTCCATGGATCGCGCAGACTTGGTGGGCGTAGGTGCGGAAGGCATCGTTCAGGTAGGGAAGAAACGACCGGTCAAAGTCGGGGAAATCGCGATCCATGGACGCCACAGTACGATGGTCGCCCGCTTCAGCCGGAGGCGGCAGGGCAGGTGAGCACCGGCATTTCGGTGATCGCGTTGAACCAGGCGCTGTACATCGGCGTTGGAGCGTCGGCCAGCGCGATGTCGGGCAGGCGGGTGTAGAGCTCGTTGAGGATGCAGCGGAGCTGGAGCCGCGCCAGGCTGGCGCCCAGGCAGAAGTGGGCGCCCGTTCCGAAGGCGAGGTGCTTGTCGGCGTTCGGGCGCAGGATGTCGAACCGCTCCGGGTCTTCGAACACGTCCTCGTCGCGGTTGGCGGATATGTAGGACATGTAGACCTTGTCGCCTTTGGCGATGTCGGCGCCGCGGAGGGTTACGCTCTCGGTGGCTGTGCGGCAGAACTGCATGACCGGAGGCGAGAACCGGAGCACCTCTTCGATGGCATTGGGCAGCCGGCCCTCGAGGTCTTCGAGCAGCAGCGCCTTCTGGTCCGGGTGCTCGTCCATGAGCCTAACGAAGTGGGCGGTGGTGTTGCGGGTGGTCTCGTGGCCCGCGATCGACAGGGTCTGGAAGAACTGGGTTATCTCGCCCTCGGCGAGTTTGCGGCCGTCCACCTCCCCGTGGACGTACTTCGAGACCAGCGTGTCGTCGGGGGCGTCTTTGCGGGTCTTGACGATGTCGTCGAGCAAAAGGAACAGGTTGATCTGATCCTCGACGAAGTTCTCGTTGAACTCGAAGCTGGCGGTGGCGTTGCCCAACTCGAGGTACTCGTTGCGCCGGTCTTGGGGCACGCCCATCAACTCGCACAAAAGGATCATGGGCAGCTCTGCGGCCACCTCGAACACGAACTCCGCCCGGTCGCGCTCGGCCAGCTCGCCGATCACCTTGGCGGCCTCCTCGCGGATGTGGGGTTCCATCGCCGCCACCGACCGGGGGGTGAACCCCGGCTGGACCAGTCGCCGGAACTGGGTGTGCTGGGGCGGGTCCATGCCCATCAGGCCCGCTCGCTGCGCGGCGAGGGCCATCGGGCTCTGCTTGACGTCGATCCACAAGATGGCGTTCTCCCAACACGAGAAGCGCTCGGTGTCCTTGGACACTGATGCCACGTCTTCGTACTTGCTCAGCACCCAGAAGCCGCAGGGCTCGTAGTTTTCCACGTCTCGCAGGACGGCACCGTCCACCGGGGGCGGGTTCCAGAACACCGGCGCCTCCCGCCGAAGCACCGCGAGGTACTCGAAGGGCACGCCTCCTGCCTTCACCATGTCGCCGCTGCTGGCGAGGTTGATGTCACCGGGCTTGAGGGTCATGGGCTTCTCCTATCTGGCTTCTTGGTCTTCTGCCGCTGCGGTCAGGAATGCGGCGACAGTTCTGTTGAGGTCGTAGTCGGCGGTGTCGATTTCGGCGAGGCGGTCGTAGGCCTCGGCCATGTCGTCGGCTCGCTGCTGGGCGTAGGCGCGGGCGTGGTAGTGGGTGGGGATCAAGAAATGCCCCTCCGCTATGCCGTCGAAGGCGCGCTGGGCCACGGTTTCGGCGCTCATGCCCATCTGCTCCATGAACACCCCTGCGCCCGGGTCGCTGTCGGCGTTGCCGCCGTATTGCTGGGGGCGCTGGCGGGTGGCGTTCCACAGCTTGCTCACGGTGAGACCGGGGCAGACCACGCTGATCCCAACGTGGCCGGGCAGCTCGGCTCGCAGCACGGCGCACATGCCCAGCACCGCGTGCTTCGATGCGGTGTAGGCGCCCGAGTTGGCGTGGGGAACGCCCACGGAGTGCTCCGAACCGGTGGCCATGAGCCAGCCCTGCTCCTGGCCGTCGGCCATGAGCCGGCCGAAGCTCTGGAGCGTGTTGATGGTGCCCAGCACGTTGACCCTCACCACCCACTCGGCGTCGCTCGAAGCGGTGTGGAGCAGCGGCGCCATAGCCGACATCACCCCGGCATTGGCGCAGACCAGGGCGGGGACGCCGTGTTCGGCGGCGACGGCCTGGGCCAGCTCTTCCACGGCTGCCGCGTCGGTCACGTCGCACTGGCGGGCCGCCGCGGCGCCGCCCTGGGCGGCGATGCTCTCGGCCACCGCCTGGGCGTCCTCGAGGTCTACATCTGAGACCGTGATGTGGCCGGCGCCGCGGTTTGCGGCCTCCAGGGCCAGCGCCGCCCCGATGCCGCTGCCGCCGCCGGTGACCACCACCGGCCTTCCCTTGATTTTCGCTCCCAAAGCCCCCTCCTGTTCTGCTTGTGTCAATTGGGTCGAGCGGCCCGGGCTTCGATCTGATCCAATACCGGCAGCAGGTACCGCACGAATGCCTCGGGGTTCTCCTGCATCGGGAAGTGCCCCACGCCGGCCATCTCGGTGTGGGTGGATCCGGCGATGGCCAGATGCGCCTCCCGGCCCGCCTCGACGGTTCCGGTGTAGTCGTACTCGCCGTTCATGATGTGTACCGCGGTAGTGCCGGTGTCGATGTCGCCGGCCCGGTCGCGGATGTCGTAGTCCTCCATGTAGTAGAAGAGGTCGCCCAAAAACGAGGGCGGCCAGCCGGAGGAGTACACCTGCGACACCTCTTTCACATAAGGCAGGGGCGAGGTGGGCGAGCACAGGCCCTCCATCATCCGGGCCTTGGAGTGGTTGCTCACCTGCGGGTGCCAGAAGCCGAAGAATTCGTCCCGGTTGCCGCCGATGTGCAGCGCCCCCTCGAGGGCGATGACCGCTTGGAACTCGCCGGGATGGCGAAGCGCCAAATCCAGGGCCAGCAAACCGCCCACCGAGCAGCCCATGAACACCGGCCGCTCCAGCCCCAGCGCTTTGGCCAGGGCCAGGGGCACCTGTCGCAAGAACTCCCCGCGCAGCTCGTAGCTTTGCTCCCACCACCGCTTTTGCACCGGCGGCACCGATTTGCCGTGGAAGGGCAGATCGTAGGCCACCAGGCGGAAGCGGTCGGTGATCTCGGCCACCTCGAACAGGTGCCGGTACTGGATGCTGTCGGCCCCGGCGGTGTGCTGGCAGAGCAGGGGGATGCCCGAGCCCGCCTCCTCGTAGTAGACGCGGTGGTCGAGCCCGTCGATCTCAAGGTGGATGTAGCGGCCCACCGGGCTGTCGTGGCGGGGCATGGGGCCGCTCTCGTCCACCTCTGTTGGGCGGTCGGCGCCGGGCGCCCGCAACAGCTCGCTGGCCCGCTCTACCGCGGGCAGGTACTGCCACAGCAGCAGCGGGTTGGTTTGGCCCCGCTGAAGGCCCATCTCGCCGAGGGCCAGCATCACCGAGATCTGGGCGAACCGGGGCGGCACGGCCTCCATCAGCGGCGCCCACAGCTCCGCCGGCCCTGCGATGGTGATCACCCCGTTGCCTTCGGCAGGCACACCAGCGCTGATCTCCCCGTCAGCGACGGTGAAGCCGGTCCACACCTCGCCGATGCCCAACCGCAGCCCGCCTGTCCAATGGCGGACTGCCATGCGCATTTCGCCGTCTGCGGCACAGGCCGCCGCGAATTCAACGGGGTCGGGGGCGGTAACGGTCATCGTCAAATTCAACGGGGTCGGGGGCGGTCATCGACCTGCGAGTTCGGGGGTTTCTGGGGCACTGTCGAGCGATGGCCCTGTCACACAATGTCCAGGGTGGACAAGAACGCGGTGGCTACCGCCATGTCGCCCTCTACCTCGCATGCGGTGTGCCACGCAGAGCGGCCTGTGCCCCACGACACGAAGTCTACCGCCGTCGAGGCCACCACCACCTCTGCGCCCCCGCCGGATTCCACAACTAGCCCGCCCGCCGCATCGGGCCGGCGCACCGTCCACTCGCTCTCGCCGGGACCGGTCAGGCGGATGGTTACGGGCGCCAGCAGGGAATCGTCCAGCTCGGGGCCCTGCATCTGGGGCAGGCCCCACATCATCCACTGCACCACCGGCAGCATCTCCTCGTGGGTGGGCGCTGGCAGTTCCCGCTGGATCGGGCCTGCGGGAGCGGCGATGTCGTGGTAGAGGTGGCAGAAGCAGTCGAAGGCCAGCCCGTTGGCCGCGGCGTGCATCGGGTAGGTGCCCAGCCCGGGTATCTCGATCTCGGTGGAGGCCAGCGGCTCCTCTTGAAGCCCCGGCAGGCGCTCCAGCCGCTCGGCGCCGAACTGCTCGAACTCGCCCATCACTTCGGCGATGGTCCAGCTTCGGCGAATGTCCACATGCACATCGTGCTCCCGCTCTCGGTTGGCGGGCAGCGGCTGCCTGTCTTCGGGCACCGGTAGCGGGTCGATAACGTTTCGGGCACCCGCTCCGATATGGGCGATCACATCTCGCACCCGCCAGCCCGGACAGGCCGAAGGAGCTAGCCACTCGGCATCCGAGAAGGTTCGGGCCACCTCGACGATCCTGTTGTGAAAAGCCCCCAGCGCGGTAACACCCTCAACGGTCACCGGCCCATGCTTGACCGCGAATCACCCCCTGTCAAGAGGATGGGCCGCGAGGTTCATGGTGGCTGCTTGTTGTGGAGGGGCTTGGTTGTTAGCGTCGGGCGGTGATGGGCGAGCCTGATTTCGACAGCTTTCCGGTAGTCGTCCACGGCCACCAGTTCGAGGACTTTCCCGAGGGGCGGGAGTTCGCCCACCACTGGGGCCGCACGATCACCGCTGGCGACAACGCCCTGTTCTCCACGGCTACGTGCAACTGGAATCCGATGCATTTGAACGCCGAGTTCGCCAAGGCGCACAGCCATCCCGATGTGGTGGTCAACCCGATGCTGGTGCTGTGTACGGTGGTCGGCTTGTCGGTGGAGGACCTGAGCGAGATCGGCGGCCCCTTTCTGGGCATGGAGAACGTGAGATTCCACCGCCCGGTGTATCCGGGCGACACGCTCACGGCCTCCTCCAAGGTGGTTGAGGCCCGCGAGTCGAAGACCCGACCCCACACCGGGATCGTCACCTGGCACACCGAGGCCCACAACCAACACGGCGAGCTGGTGGTCGACTACCAGCGCACCAACCTGGTGGCCAAAAGGCGCCCCCCAAAGGGCGACTGAAGATGCCCCGCGCCCTGGTGGACCCGCGTCCCCCGATCCCGGCGCCCTACCGCACCGACGAGCGGACAGCGATCCAGGAGATGGCCCGCGACTTCGCCATGAGCCGGGTGCTGCCCATCGCCAACCGCCTCGACCCCGAGCACGGTCTCATCCCCGACGAGCTGCGCGCCGAGATGGGCGAACTTGGGTTCTTCGGGGTCATGGTGCCGGAGCCCTACGGGGGTCTCGGCCTCGGCGTGTTCGAGTATGCCCTGATCACCGAGGAGCTTTCCCGAGCCTGGATGAGCGTGGCCAGCATCATCGCCCGCGCCGGGATCGCCCTCTCGCTCGACCCCGCCCAGCGGGAGCAGTACCTCCCGCTGGCCGCCAAGGGCGATTGGCTGGGCTGTTTCGCCATGTCGGAGCCCGGCGCCGGCTCCGACATCGCCTCGATCCGCACCCGGGCCGACAAAACCGAGGGCGGCTGGCTGCTCAACGGCCAGAAGATGTGGTGTACCTTCGCCGACCAGGCCGACTGCATCCTGGTGGTGGCCCGCAACAAGCCCTACGACCCCGACAACCGCCACTCCGGGATCCGCCAGTTCGCTGTCCACAAGGCGCCGGGAGCATTCCCCGAAGGGGTGTCGGGCAGCTCCATCAGAAAAATCGGCTACCACGGCTGGCGCACCTTCGAGCTGTCGTTCGACGACTGCTTTGTGCCCGACGACTGCCTGATCGGCTACCAGAAGGCCGAAACGGCCGACGACATCGGCTTCAGGCAGACCGCAGCGGCCATGGCCACGCCCCGCATCCACACCGCGGCCCGGTCGATCGGCCTGGCCCGGGGCGCACTGGAGGACTCCATTGCCTACGCCCAGCAAAGAGAGCAGTTCGGCCGCCCCATCGGTGACTTCCAGGTGACCCGCTTCAAGATCGCCAAGATGGCCTCGGAGATCGAGGCCTGTCGGGCCCTGATGTACCAGGCTGCGGCCGGCGCCGACGCGGGGGAGAAGCCCGACATGGCGGCGGCGATGGTGAAGTATCTGGCCGCCGAGATGTCGGAGAAGGTGACCTCAGAGGCGCTCCAGATCCACGGCGGCGCGGGCTACACCACCGACTTCCCCATCGAGCGCTACTGGCGCGACGCCCGACTCACCAAGATCTTCGAGGGAACCAGCGAGATCATGCAGCGGATCATCTCCGACCACCTGCTCCCCCCATCCCCGCTGCGCTAGAACAAGACTATGAGCGATCTGTCCTCTCTAACCGGCTCGAACAACTACTTCGAGGACTTCGCGGTGGGCCAGCGGATGCGCCATGCCCGCTCGGCCACCATCGACGAGGTGGAGAACAATTACATCTCCAAGCAGGTGATGAACACCGCTCAGACGCATTGGAACGAAGAGATATTGGCTGGCTCCCCCCTGGGCGACGGCCGCCTTGTGTTCGGACTCATCACGGGGTCGATGGCGGTGGGGCTCGCCAGCCAGGACACCGCCGAGAATGCCTTGGGCGAGCTCGGGCTCGACGCGGTGCGGTTCTCCAAACCGGTACACCACGGCGACACCATCACCGCCTACACCGAGGTGTTGGATACCGCCGATGCCCCCGACCGCGACGACTCCGGTATCGTGCGGTTCAAGCACTGGGGGTGCAACCAGCACGGCGAGGTGGTGTGCGAGTTGGAGCGCCTGGTGCTCATCAAGCGCCGCAGCCACTGGGGGGCGGCCATTCCCGAAACCGAAACCGAGACCAGGGAGGTCCAATGAGCAGTTATGAGCGCCAGATGCCGGTGCGGGTGCGGCGCTCGGAGCTGTCCACTCCGGGGCACTCCGAGAAGATGATCGCCAAGGCGGCGCAGAGCGATGCGGACATGGTGTTCTTGGACCTTGAGGACGCGGTGGCCCCGTCGGCCAAGGTGGACGCCCGCCAGAACATCGTCGCCGGGCTCAACGAGTTGGACTGGGGCGACAAGATCCGCTCCTACCGCATCAACGGCGTTCACACCCAGTGGTGCCACGACGACATCGCCGAGGTGGTGACCGGCGCCGGAGCCAACATCGACGTGATCATGGTGCCCAAGATCAAAGGCCCCCGCGAGGTGTGGTTCGTGGACGACATGTTGACCCAGCTCGAGCTCAAGCTGGGCCTCGAGGTGGGCCGGATCGGCATCGAGTGCCTGGTGGAGGAGGTAGAGGCGATTCAGACGGTGGACGAGATCGCCCGGTGCAGCCCTCGCCTGGAGGCTCTCACGCTGGGGGTGGGTGATTTGTCGGCCAGCCAGGGGATGCGACTTGGCCACATAGGGGTGACCGACGGCGACGCCGCCCTGCGCTATCCGGGCGATGTGTGGCACTACGCCCGCACCCGCATGGTCGTGGCCTGCCGGGCCGCGGGCATCGACGCCATCGACGGGCCGTACGCCAACTTCACCAACCCGGAGGGCTATGAGAAGAGCGCAGCCACGTTCTCGATGCTCGGCGGCGTGGGCAAGTGGTGCATCCACCCCAGCCAGATCGAGGTGGCCAACCGTGTGTTCGCCCCAACCCCCGAGGAGATCGCCGAGGCCCAAGGGGTGATCGACGCCGTCGCCCAAGCCGAGGCCCAGGGACTAGGCGCGGCCAACTACAAGGGTCTGATGATCGACGCCGCCACCACCCGCCTCTTCGAAGTCACCCTCAACCGAGCCCGCCAATGCGGCCTCATCGGCTGACGGGGCCGATTCGCAGGATGAGGTCGCCTTCGGGTGGGCATTCGCCGTGGGGTTTGCGGCTGTTTCAAAATTAGATCTTGAATCAGCCGTGTTTGTCTAGATCTAGAGCGCGACGTGCGAACGCTGCGCAACGTGGGCGATCTCTCATTCGCAGCACGCGGCTACACCGCATCCCCAGAGGCCATCGACGGCAACCAAGGGCTATTTCAGGCCGCGGGCCCGAGCACAGCTGGACGGATATGTCGAGCGCCTTGTGGAGCATGATAGCGACACTGTGCGGGTGTGACTTCAGCGGTAGAACTGGATATGGAACACCGCGTCTTGTGCTGGCTTGATGTGGTGGTGGATGTCGGGGGGTATGGGGGTGCGCTGTCCTGCCGTTACGTTTACGTTGCGCGACGCCTCGTCGGTGAACTGCACCGAGCCTTCCTCCACTACCAACTCGGCCCACACCGAGGTGAGGTGGGAACGACCGAGCGCAGGCGGCATGGATTCTGCTGTGAAACTAGGGGTGCGCCGGGCCGGAACCGCTGCTGGCGGCACTTCGAATCGCTCCGTCGTCACGACAGACATCGCCTCCCGTGTAGGGACAAAGCAACAGGATAGATCAGTGGGAAGTTCCATACCGGAGCACGCCGCCCCCTTGGCAGGCGGCGGTTCGCGGTGTGTGGTTTCCGGGGTCGTCTAGGGTGGGGGCGAGTCAGGGGGTCGGGGGTTTTGGGCAGGCGCAGGTGGACGGCGGTCGATATGCCTGGGCTGGGGGGCAAGGTGGCGGTTGTGACCGGCGCGAGCTCGGGCCTGGGCCTCGAGACGGCGTTGCAGCTTGCCCGGCGCGGTGCGCTGGTAGTGGTGGCCTGTCGCGACCTTCGGCGCGGTGCCGCTGCCGCCGAGGCCATCGGCGCAGCGGGCGGTCGCGGCGATGTGGATGTCGCCAGGCTGGACCTGGGCGACTTGGACTCGGTGCGCGAGTTCTCGGACTGGTGCAGCGGCCGCTTTGAGCGGCTAGACCTGCTCGTCAACAACGCGGGCGTCATGGTGCCTCCGGCGTCGAGCACTGCGGATGGCTTCGAGCTTCAGTTCGGCACCAACCACCTCGGGCACTTCGCGCTCACAGCCCGGCTGATGGGCCTGCTGCGAGCCACTGCCGACAGCCGGGTGGTCACCGTGTCCAGCCACGCCCACCGCATGGGCGAGGTCTGCTTCGACGACCTCCAGTGGGAATCGCGCCCCTATCGGGCTGCGGCGGCCTACGCGCAGAGCAAGCTGGCGAACCTGTTGTTCTGCTTCGAGCTGCAACGGCGCATCGACGACGCCGGCATTGAGATGCTGTCGGTGGCGTCGCATCCCGGCTTCACCCGCACCGGCATCCTGCGCCACAGCCGAGTCCTCAAGGTCTGGAACCCGCTGTTCGCCATGCCAGTCCCGCAGGGAGCGCTGACCACCCTGTTCGCGGCCACTTCCCCCGACGCCGAGCCCGGCGGCTACTACGGCCCCAACCGCTGGGGACAACTGCGCGGCCACCCGACCCGAGTGAAGCCCTCGGCAGCCGCGAAGAACCGGGAAACGGCCACACGGCTCTGGCAGGTGTCCGAAGAACTCGTCGGCCTGCAATGCCTCCCCCAATGACAAGCCCGCCCCGTCGTCCAAGCCGAGGCCCAGGGCTGGGGCGCGGCCAACTACAAGGGCATGATGATCGTTGCCACCACCCGCCTCTTCGAAGTCACCCTCAACCGAGCCCGTCAATGTGGCCTCATCTGATTTATTCGACTTGGTGCTCCGTCAGTAGAGCTTTTCTCGGTTGGCATTTTGTTCGTCGCGGTCGATGGCCTCGGCGTCGGCTCCGGCGATCTGCTCGGCCAGCACTTGGCCATAGGTGGGATAGCTGGAGCGGTCGATCTGGACCTCGGGGTCCCATAGCCGGGAGCGGAGCAGCGCTCGTCCGCAGTGCAAGAACGCGTCCTTGACGGTTATTTTGAGCCCCGATTTCGGCGCTCGGCTGCTTACCGAGAGCGGGGCCAAGACCTGCTGGTCGGTGACGATCTCCGCTGAGCCGCATACCCGCAGCGTCTCGTTCATGCCGGGTACGAGGAACAGCAGGCCCACAACAGGGTGGTTCAGGATGTTCTGCATGGTGTCGACTTGGTTGTTGCCGGGCCGGTCGGGCAACAACAGGGTGTGCCTGTCGACGACCTTCACGAACCCGGGCGGGTCGCCCCGGGGCGAGGCGTCGGCTCGGCCGTCTGCGCCGGTGGAGCTGATGACACAAAACGGCGACATCTCGATGAACCTGCGGCAGTGGGCGTCCAAATGGTCGAGCACCTTCTGCGAGGCCCGCGGCAGCGGCTCTGAGTAGACATCCCGCAGTTGAGAATAATCCGACATTCCTGGTTGGGATTCGATGGCAGTCATAGAGTTGAGTCCCCTGCTGAATATACCGCCCAATATACACCGCTGCCGATTGGGGCGGGTCTCAAGAGAAGTCGCTTACCGTGACGTGGACGACGCCGAGGCCATCAAGCTCAGCAATCAGTGCAACGACTACCGGCGGCACCTCATCGACCATCAGCGGGTGATACGCCTACAACGGGCCAGGCCCAAGGAAACCTCCAAGGGCATAGTCCAGATGCTGAGGATCAGCGAGAAGGCCGTTCGCAAGGTGCTGATCGAAGAAGGTATTTGGACCCCCCCGCTGCCAAGGACGAGCCGCCGAGAACCGAGTTCGGGCGAAAGCAGGGCAACAGGTGGATGGCCTCGATCAGCGGCGAGGTGGCCGACTCCTTCGAGCCTGTCGCCAAATCGCTTGGCATCTTGAAGCTGCACGAAGCCGCGGCCCACGTTCTCGCCCAAGCCGCTGACGCGCCGGCCGACGGCAAAAAAGAGATGACTATCAAGCTCACCCAATAGCCGACCTGGACCCCACAAGCCGGGAGCCCTCGCCAAACGCCGAGGGCTCCCGGCTGGTGGGGGCCACGCGGTCGATCCGCTTATGGGTGGCTTGGCGGGTGAGCCCGGTTTGCTCTGAGAGGAACAGGATTCCGGTTTGCGGGGCCAGCTCGGCCATGAGCTAGCTAGCCAGCTCCGACCATTGGGCCATCATCTCGCCCAGATCTCGCATTCGGGCCAAAACGGCCCCTAGCTGATCCATCAGCGGCTCATCGTCCCAAATGACTATCGGCCGATCCTGGAGCTTGGGGGAAGCGGAAACCATGTAATCAAGGTGGGAAAAGGCCGTAGAGCGCCGCAGGCCCGGAGGCCGCGCCGGGAGGCCTTGGCGGCCATAGAATCGAGCCCTGAGGGCGCCGTGCCCGATGCCCCGGAGCTGGAGGCCTCACAGCTCTTTTCTGGCCGCCGGGCAGCCCGGCGTCACCCGATACCGTGTCCGCATGGCTGTTACCAGCGTTCCCAAAAGCTGGCTGCGGGAGTGGCGGCGCGCTCAGTTGCTCTCAATTTTCTTCGCTTCGGTGGTGATGATGAACGGCATTTGGGCCCTGGTTTTGTGGACGCCGTTTGATTGGTACGATGCTGTGATTTTTACCGGTCCCCCAGTGGGGTCGTTTGTGGGCGTGATGGCCATGAGCAAAAAGGCGGCCTTACGACACTTGCAAATGTTCTCCGATTTTGGGATCGAGCCCGAGAGCCCTGAGACGTTCGTGAAGTCTCCCCGCGCCATAGCCTGGAGACGCGCCAGGGCTAGGAGAACGGATTGAACCCCTGCCCGCGGCGCTTCCCACGACGCTTCCGCTCGCGTTGAATGCCGAACCCCGCCAGAACCGCGCAAACGCCGAGCGCGACTAGAAGCGTCAGCCACAATGGCACTCCCCATTTGCGGGCGTAGATGGCACTTCCCGCAACAGCGCCGTAAAGCAGCCAGGAAATTGACAGGTTGCGCCATAATTCAGTTTTCGAGCGCGCAACCGTTTGGGGGGTATGCATATATGCCCCCGGCTCCGAGAGGGTCAGATTCTCGGCCGGTTGCTCGGCGGTATCGGCCGGACCGCTGCGGTGGGGCGGGGCATGATCGCTCACGCCCCCACCCCCCACCAGCGCTCCCAAGCTCGAGCGCCTGGGCTTGAGATTTCAGGGCTGCTCTCTCCTATCACCACTTCTGCCAGCTTGGCTGCGCGGTTCACAACGCTTCGGGCCATGCCCCCACTGTAGGGGAGCGGGCGGGCCGGGGCCGCTGGCTGGCCTAGGGGTCGGGGCGGCCGAAAAAGTTGATGTCTTCGCGGTCGCTTTCGAGCGCGGAGAAGCGATGGCTCAACCATTTCCCGGCACGGAAAGCCAAGTAGGGGGTGGCAAAAAGGCCGACGAGAAAGCCGAAGGCAAAGATTGGGGCAGGGAGGCCCAAAGCGAACAGCCAATCAAAGAGATTATCAGCCATCACCACGACGACGACGCCGGGTGGGTAAACGTACCACGGAGGTTTTTTGCGGTTCTTCCAGAAGCCCGACACAGCCCCATTATCGCCCAGGGGTCGCCAGCGCTGCGGGGGTCGGGTTGGGCGGCCGATAGAAGCTCATTCCGCAGGCGTTTAGAATCCGGTTGATTTCTCTGGCGGCGCCGGTGGTGTCGAAAACGATTGTGCCGATCAGCGAGTCGTCGTGGTTCCGTGCTGTGAAGGTGAGTTCTTGGGTTGCGGTCAGCCAATCGGAGAACTCTATGGGGTTGGGGGCGAGTGCGTGTTCGTTGTTTTCGGATTCCTCCCACAGCATGTTTTCCAGCGGGTGCGGGGGCGAGCCGTCGCGTTCGTAGTAGACGGGGATTTTGCCGCTGAGCGCTTGTTGGCCGCTTATGCGTTGGCCGTCGAAGTCAACGAAAACGCTGAGCGAACCGTCCTCGCAAAGGACGTTTAGCGTCGGGGTGTCGTCGTCGTGGGGGTGGTCGAAAGTGTTGCTCTCTGAGAGGAGGAGGCTGTGGACATACAGAAACCCCGGAACGAGGCTTTCGAGCCGGACCCAAGACGTGCCTTCCACCAAGCACGAGGTAACGAGGCCCTCAAATTCAAGGAACGGCAGGCAGGCCGGATCGTCTGAGCTTTCCTGCGTGCCGCAAACTCCCGCTGTGGGGATGCCCGCGTACTCGGTGAAAAGGTGGTCGGCCACGCAGCGGAAAACGTCGTTGTGGAAGCACCTTTGAAGCTCGCTGTCGAAGGCGGCCTGGTCGCACTCTGCTATTGAGGGGTGGTCTCTCATCAAGGCGTGGGCCACTTCGTGCAACAGCGTCTCGGTGAAGGCGTCTGAGCGGGCGATGTGGTGGGCCTCGAAGTCGTAGCAGCCCACGACAACGCCGCCGCCCGCAGCGCAGGCGGTGGCGTTCGCCGGAACCAGGGCGCTTGTCGGCGGGGCGGCCGGTTTGCCCTCCACTTCGACTTCCTCCCAAATCACCCCGATCAAAGCATCGGCGTCGGCATTGGACAATGCCCGGTTGTGCTCGGGGTTGTCCCGGTACTGCTCCCAAGCGCAATTCTCCCAGGCGTAGCCGCCCCGCGAGACGTGCTCAGCGCACCTTCCCTCCGGGGCGTCGGCGGGAACCAATATGAGAACAGCGCCGCTAGCCGGCGTGGTTGCCGCCGGAGCTTGCGGCGGGTCGATTTGGCCGTAGTCGTTTGCGCCCCAGCACTTGATGGTGCCTGCGGTGTTGATGGCGCACGAATGATTGTAGCCGCCGGAGATGGCGGTGTAGCGGCCCTCCGGCGCAGTGGTTTGGCGGTTGTTGATGTCGCCCCAGCAGGCGATGGTCTGGTCGGCGGCGATGGCGCACGAATGTTGCCAGCCGGGGGAGATGGCGGTGTAGCGGCCCTCCGGCGCATCGGTTTGGCCGCTGTAGTTGTCGCCCCAGCACCCGATGGCACCCGCGGTGTCGATGGCGCACGAATGGCTCTGGCCGGCGGCGATGGCGGTGTAGCGGCCCTCCGGCGGATCGGCCTCGCCGCTGCTGTTCCTGCCCCAGCACCCGATGGCACCCGCGGTGTCCGTGGCGCACGAATGCCAGCCGCCGGCGGCGATGGCGGTGTAGCGGCCGGCGGCGGTGTCGCCGGTTTGGGCGGAAGCGCCGTCGGCGCAGCCTCCGGGGACGATGTGAGTGTCGATGTCGTGTTGGCAGCGGTAGGCGTTCAACAGGTTCTCTTGGGCGGCGATGAGCTGGTCGCGGGCTTCGATGTCTTGGGCGGTGGGGGTGCTTTGGAAGTCGCCTGGCGGGGCGGCGGGCTGTGCGGGTGCGCCGTCGGCGCAGCCTCCGGGGACGGCGTGGGTATCGACGCCGAACCGGCAGCGGTACACGTTCAACAGGGCCTCTTGGTCAGCGATCAGCCTGTCGCGGGCCGCCACGTCGCCCATAAACTGGGCGGCCGCTGAGCCACCGGGCACCATAGCCGCCGAGGCCACCACCCCGAGAACCAGATATACCGCTAAAAACCGGCTTTTGCTCACATCACAAGCTAGCAAGCCGGGCCGGGAAGCCCACCACCACAGCGCGCCTAAGCTGGGGGGTGTGAGCGGTCAAACCCCTCCGCAGCGCCCCGACGGTACTGCTTTGGGGCCAGCTCGGGAATACCTGGAAAGGGAGTGGCTACACGACGAGGCCGCAGCTCGGGCGACGCCCCCGTAGAGCGCGAAACCAGAACGCTCCTAGTCCTGAAATCCGACATCACGCTGTACGGGCTAATTTTGTGGATTCTTGTGAGCCCAGCTTGGCTTTTGACCAGGGGCGTGACCGTTTGGGGAGCGGCCGGCTTGCTCGTTGCGGTCGCCTGTTTCCAGGCGACGCGGTACTTGAGTCGCGGTACTTGAGTAAAGAGAACCCCGAGAGCAGCGGCGGCGCTCGGCTCGATTCCCTTGAGCCGAAGCGGCTGCGGGCAGGGAGGTGAGTTTTGGCCATGAGGCCAAGCTGCCCCGTAGGGCCCACAGCGCCGCCACAGCCGCCACAGTGGCCGAGAGAGCGCCCAGGGCCTCGGGGGTGTCCGGTGTCGGCGGGTATTGTGCGGGTGTAGCTCGGGTTTGGCTACCGGACGGGGGCAGAATGCGGAGCCTTTGGCCTAGGATCGGCTCAAGCTATGAAGGTGACGCTCTGCGGAACGGGCACGCCGCTGCCCGATCCGAACCGGGCCGGGCCGGCAACGCTGGTTGAGGCTGGCACCACGACGCTGATGGTGGACGCGGGGCGGGGGGCGCTGATGCGGCTGGTGGCGGCCGGGGTGCTGCCGCTGGGGTTGGATGCCGTGCTGCTCACCCACCTGCACTCCGACCACATCTGCTCGCTCAACGACGTGGTCTCGATGCACTGGACGATGAGCAGCGAGCCCACGCCGCTGAAAGTGTACGGCCCGGTCCGCACCAAGGAGATGGCAGACGGCCTGTTGGCCATGCTCGGCCCCGACATCAGCTTCCGCCTGGCCCACCACGACGATCTCACCTGGGAACCCATTGTGGAGGTGGTAGAGGTGTTGGCGGGAGACCATTTCGAGGTGGGCGAGGCCGCGATCATGGTGGGGCGGACCAACCATGCGCCGGTGGAGCCGTCGGTGGCGTTCCGGGTGGAGCATGAGGGCGTTGTGGCAGTGCTGGGCGGCGACGGAGTTCCCTGCGACGAGCTCGACGAGCTGTGCGATGGGGCCGACGCTTATGTGCAGACTGTGATGAGGGAAGACTTGGTGCGGCTTGTTCCCTCCGAGCGGTTCCTCGACATCTTGGACTACCACTCAACGGTGCAGGACGCGGCGCGGACCGCGGCGCGGGCCGGGGTGGCCCAGTTGGTGCTGACCCACTACATCCCGTCGCTGCCCGCGGGCCAAGAGGATGAGTGGCGGGCGCTGGCCGCCGAGCACTTCGAGGGGGAGATCGTCGTGGGCGACGACCTCACGGTGGTCGAGTTCTAGGCTCTCGCACACGCTGCTGAATCTGCTGGTGGCGCGCGGTTGGACTCGGATCGAAGCCTTGGGCTTGTGTCCGAAATTGACACCGTTGTCCTGTAACCTTCACGAGGGTTAGAAACAGCCACTCAAGGCGATAACAGGCGGGCAGGCATGAGCAAGTTGTTCCAGGTTTACGGTCGTTGGGTTGGGCGCCGTCCGTGGACGGCGCTGGCGGCAATGCTGGTGGTGACCGTGATAGCGGTGGTTGGCTTCACCAGAACCTCCGACACCGCGGACGTGGAGGATGCGTTCCTGCCCGAGGGCAGCGAGCTGGTGGAGGCCATCGACAACTTGGCCGAGAGCTTTCCCGACTCCGCTGAGCTCGAGGTGATGCAGGTGGTGCTGCGGGGCGATGTGCTGAGCCCCGCGGGCGCGGCCGATGCCGCCGCGGCCACCAACACCGCCGCCGCCCACCCGGAACTGGCCGGCTACCTGTTCCAAGACCGGCCGGCCACATCGCCCGGCCATGTGCTGGCCAAGATGCTGGCCGGTCCCGGTGGGGATCCCCGCAGCATGGATCTGGCATCGGTCCCGCAGGGGGAGATCGACGCTGCCATCGCCGACGAGTCCAACGCCGCGCTGGCCGTGTTCCTGGACGAGATCGTGGCCCGCGACGATGCGGGCCGAGTAATCGGCGGCATCGGCATCGTCACGGTGAACGCCTACGGCGACCCCGACGGGCTGGCCGAGGCGCAGCTAACGGTGGACGAGGCGGTGAAGCAGGTGCCGCTGGCCGAGCTGGAATCGGCCCGCGCCGCCTCTCAGGGCAAGAGCGACAAGGAGTCCGACGACTCCAGCCAGAGTTCCACCCGCAACCTCATGCTGGTGGCGTTTCTGGTGATCGCCGTACTGCTGGTGCTGTTCTACCGGCAGCTATCCGACGTGTTGTTGTCGATGGGCGGGTTGATCCTCACCATCGTTTGGGCGCTCGGCTTCCAAGGGCTGCTCGGCCCCGATGGACTCGGCCTGATCGGAGCCCCCAGCGTGCTGGCCCAGATGGTGCCGGTGATGCTCATCGGGCTGTGCGTGGACTACGGCATACAGGTCACCTCCCGCTATCGCGAGGTGCGCTCCGGAGGGGCCGATACCACCGAGGGCATCTCCAAGTCGGTGGCCGGGGTGATGCTGCCCCTGGGATTGGCCGGGGTGACCACCATCGTCAGCTTCCTCACCAACCTGTTCGGCGATATCTCGGGGCTGGCCGACTTCGGCGTGGTGGCCGCGGTGGGCGTGTTCAGCGGCCTGACCGTGTTCTTGACCGCGGTTCCTGCGGCGCGCTCGCTGTTGGACCGCCGAGGCGAGGCCAAGGGCAAAACACCCCAGATCCGGCCCATCGACCAGGCCATCCCCGGCGCCGGCAAGTTGGTGCAGTCCATCGGCGGCGCCACGGTGCGCCGCCCCTCGGTCATCTTGGCGGCCACCGGCATCGTCACCGTAGTCTTCATGGCGCTCACCACTCAGCTCGGCACCGAGTTCAACTCCACCGACTTCATCCCCGACGGCACCGAGAGCAAAGAAGACGCTGTGTTCATGACCGAGAACCTGGGCGGCAACACCGAGCCGGTGACCGTGCTGGTGGAATCCGATCTGTCCGACGACCGCACGTTGCGCAACCTGCTGGACTTCTCTGCGGCCATCGAAGACCCCTCTCAGCGGCCCGAGGCGGTGAGCAGCGCTATCACCAACTCGCTGGGCACCTACTTCGCCGACCTGCCCACGGAATTGCAGGCCCAAATCCAAGGTGAGTTGACGCCCGACGATTCAAGCCCGCTCGTCATCGACAGCGACACCATCGACCGCGTGCTCGAGTTGATGCGCAGCCACGATCCAGATCGCTTCGACTCGGTAGTGGCGCTGGGGGCGGCAGGCAGCGACGACCGCACCATCTTGCAGTTCAACGCGCTCACCGGCGACGCCGACCGCACCCGCGAGCTGTTCGCCGACGTGGACGGGCTGTGGTTTGGCAGCGACGACGACATCACCCCGGTGGCCAATGAGATCACCTCACTGGAGGTTACCGACAGCCTCACCGAGAGCCAGGCCACCTCCATCATGTTGACCATCCTGGCCGCCTTGGCGGTGCTGATCCTGTTCTTCTGGATCACCGAGTTCCGGCCCATGCTGGCCATCTTGTCGGTGCTGCCCATCCTGCTGGTGCTGGTGTGGGTGCTGGGCACCATGGTGCTCCTGGGCTACAGCTACAACGTGATAACTGCTCTAATCACCGCGCTGTCCATCGGCATCGGCGTGGACTACACCATCCACGTCACCCACCGCTTCATCGAAGAGGTGGACCACGGCAAATCGATCAGCGAGGCCATCAACACCACGATGAGCACCACCGGTGGGGCGCTCATCGGCTCGGCGCTCACTACGGCGCTGGGGTTCATGGTGCTGATGTTCAGCCCCATCGCGCCGATGGGCCAGTTCGGTCTGCTCACTGCCATCACCGTCATCTACTCGCTAATCGCCGCAGTAGTGGTGCTGCCCCCGATGCTGGTCATCTGGGCCGCCTACCACCGCTGGCGCCAAGAGGCCCACTAACCCGGCCCCCTGCTCTCCCCGCAGAAGGCTCTGCGCGGGGGCAGCCCCAACGTTGACAACACCTATGACGCCCGGGGTGGGCTGTGTAGCCCGGCATTAGCTGGCTATAGGTTGGCGAGGGTGCTTTTTCCCACTTTCAGCTTTGCTGCGTTCTTTGCTGTGGTGCTGCCAGTGGCATGGGCACTGCGGCGGTGGCCGGTACCGTGGAAGCTGTTTCTGCTGGGGGCCTCATACTGGTTCTACGCCGCTTGGGACGCCCGCTTCGTGCTGCTGCTGGTGGGCATGACCTTGGGAAATGCGATTGCTGCCGCAATCAACGTGCGCGTCAACAGCGAACGGGTTCGCAAGCTTGCGGTGGCCGGCGGGGTGACGCTGTCGTTCGGGGTTCTGGCCTTTTTCAAGTACTACGACTTCTTCACCGACAGCCTTGACCGCAACCTGGGAATCTCCAGTCCCGCTCTCGACATCGTGCTGCCGGTGGGGGTGTCGTTCTTCACCTTCCAGGCCATCAGCTATGTGGTTGATGTTCACCGGGGCCGCACCGAGGAGGCAATGCTGCTCGACTTCGCGGTCTACTTGTCGTTCTTCCCCCAGCTGGTGGCCGGCCCGATCGTGCGGGCCACCGAGTTCATGCCCCAGCTGCGCTCCGAAGCCCGCCCTGACCGGGCAGAGGTGGCCCACGCCGTGAGGCTCATCGGACGGGGCATGTTCAAGAAGGTGGTCATCGCCGACTTCCTGGCCCGAGCAGTGGTGAAAGACGCCTTTGAATCTCCCGGCGAGCACGGCGCCCTGGACATTCTCGCCGGGATCTACGGCTATGCCGTGCAGATCTACGCCGACTTCTCCGGCTACACCGACATGGCCATCGGCATCGCCTTGCTGATGGGGTTCCGCTTCCCCCAGAACTTTGATGCCCCCTACGTGTCCGACTCCATTCAGGACTTCTGGCGGCGGTGGCACATGACCCTGTCTCGCTGGCTGCGGGATTACCTCTACATTCCTCTGGGGGGCAATCGCCGCGGTCGCCTAGCCACTTACCGGAACCTGCTCATCACCATGGCCCTGGGGGGCCTGTGGCACGGCGCGGCCGGAGTGTTCATCGTCTGGGGCGTCTACCACGGGGTGGGTTTGGCGGTGGAACGATGGCGGAGCGGAACCAGCCATGTCCCAAAACCGCGGGAACTAGCTCTGTTGGGCTGGCGCTGGACCCCGTCAGACACCACCCGGCTGTGGGTGCGGCGGTTCTGGGTCTTCCACTTCGTGTGCCTGGGCTGGGTGCTGTTCAATAGCGAGACGCTGGGCCGCGCCGGCGACGTGCTTGTACGGCTATTCACCGGGTGGGGCACCGGACCTGAGTTGCTGAACCCACTGGTGGCTCTGGCCATCTTGGCTGCCCTCGCCGCTCAGTTCTTCCCCCGGTCTTGGACCGAGAAGGGATCGGAGGCATTGGAGAGAACTCCGCTCGGCTTGACCGCGGTGGGTTTCTCGGTGTGGATCATGGTGGTTGTCGCCCTCGGCCCCGAAGGGGTGGCCGACTACATCTACTTCCAGTTCTGACATGAGTACTTCCCGCTCCGACATCGCTACTACCGGCACTGACATGGGTGGCCCCGGACTTGGACGCGGCACCTCCAGCGTGATGAGGATGACGGCAGGAGTCTTGGGCTGTCTGCTGCTGGCGGTGTTCTTGGTGAGCGGCAAGCTGGTGGAGATCGCCGAGCGCCAGCCGCTGGGCGATAGCCGGGACCGATGGTTGGACGTGGCCGAAGGCGTCGACCGGGTGGCCAACTTCTTGGCGTTGAACCGGCCCTATGACCTCATCACCGACATCCGGGGAGTGGGCACCGACGCCGGCGAAAGGGTGGACAGCATCCAGGCGGTGGCCGCCAACTTGGCTCGGGAGCGGAGGTCGTCGTCGGTCGCGGCTCCGACGGCAACCCTTGCGCCTCCGACATCCACTTCTACGGCTCCCGCGGCTACTAGCGCCCCGGCACAAACGGAATCGCCGACGCAGAACGACCAGCCCTGGATTCCCGAAGCAGACAAAGACCCCGGCCTCACCGATCAATCTGGGACACCGGGTCTAGCTGGAGGTCCCGCTCCAGACGGGAGCCCGACTCCGGTTGTCAGCCTAGACCCTGACGGGAGCCCGACGCCCACGAGTGGCGACATCCCCAACGGAGGGTCCGAGCCGACCGGAGCTTCTCCCGATCTCCAGCTCGGCTTCGACGACGAGGGTCAGCCCCTGCCGCCTCTTCCCTCGAACGACCCCGTGCTGCTCCCGTCTCCAAAGATCCGCACCATCACCCCCGAAGATCCCTTGCGGGTGTACGTGGCGGGCGACAGCCAGGCCTTCTACCCCGGCCACGCCCTGGCCGGCGCGGTTGGCGGCGGGTTGCTCGATGTGACCGTGGACTCCCGCAACGGCACCGGACTGGCCCGGCCCGATTTCTTCAATTGGCCGGCGGAGTTCCTAGAAATCGTGGCTGAGGACAACCCCGAGTTGGTCGTGCTGATCATGGGAGGAAACGACTGGCAGGCCATGCAGTCAGCCGATGGAATGGTGCTGATCCCAGGGTCCGACGCATGGCGGTCGGAGTGGACCTGGCGTATGCACATCACCTTCGACACCCTCGTTGCCTCCCACCGCCACGTGGTGTGGGTTGGCTTGCCCCCGGCCCGGACCGAGCCGTTCAGCATCGGAAATCCACTGATCAACGAGATCTCATGGCCGGTGACCCTGGTGCGTCCCAGTGTGACCATGGTGGACGTCTGGGATCTATTCGGTGGCGACGGCCCCTATCAGGAGAGCCTCTCTCCGCCATGGGGAGGCGACCCGGTGCGGGTGCGGCAAGAAGACGGAGTCCACATCAACCGCACGGGGTCCGCCTGGGTAGCAGAGAAGATCGTGGAAGTCGCCCGGGAAAGGTGGGACTTCGAAGAGAGCGGGTGACGAGAATCGAACTCGCGTCATCAGCTTGGAAGGCTGGGGTTCTACCACTGAACTACACCCGCAGGGCTGGTCGTTCATGATATCCACCCGTTCCGGCAACCGGCTACGACACGAGGATTCGAGGGGTCGCCGGTAAACTGCCACACCTGTGAGGAGCACAGTCGAGGTCTTGGACGACAACCGGGTCAAGGTGTCGGTGGACATCGATGCCGAGGAATTCGAGCAGAAGCTCGACGAGGCGTTCCGCAAGCTCGCCCGCCAAGTGCGCTTGCCTGGGTTCCGCCCCGGCAAAGCCCCCCGCCGGGTGTTGGAGGCCCGGCTGGGCCCTCAGGCGGCTCGGGGAGAGGCCCTCAGCGACGCTGTTCCCGAGTATTACGCCCAGGCGGTGAACGACCACGACGTAGACGTGATTTCCCCGCCGGAGATCGACATCACTGGCGGGGCCGAGGAGGGACCGGTCAGCTTCGACGCAGTAGTCGAGGTGCGTCCCCTGATCTCGGTCACCGGATACGACCAGCTCAAAGCCGAGGTGCCCAGCCCGGTCCCCACCGACGAGGAGATCGACCAGCAGGTGGACCAGCTTCGCAAGCAGTTCGGGGAGCTGGCCCCGGTCACCCGCCCGGCAATCGACGGCGACACCGTGACCATGGACATCTACGGGACCTACAACGGCGAGGAAGTGGAGGGCCTCACCGTGGACGACTACGCCTACGAGGTGGGCCAAGGCGCCGTGGTGCCGGAGATCGACGAACAGCTCCGAGGCTCCAAAGCCGGCGAAATCTTGGAGTTCAACGCCCAGCATCCCGATCCCGACGAAGACGGGCTGTTGAGGTTCCGCATCCTGGTCAAAGAGGTGCAGGAGACGGTTCTGCCCGACTTCGACGACGAATTCGCCCAGGAGGCCTCGGAGTTCGACACCGCTGAAGAACTGCGGACCGACGTCAGCGATAACATCGCCCGGGCCAAGCGGGCCAACGCCTTGGCTTCCTTGGCCACCCAGGTGGGAGAACAGCTCGCCGAACTGGTGACCGACGACATCCCCGACGCCCTGGTGGACGCCGAAGTCCAGCATCGCCTGCGGACCCTCCAGATGCGCCTGGCCAGCCAGGGAATCGAGGTGGACGCCTATTTGGAAGCCATTGGCCAGACCGCAGAGGAGATGGCCGAAGCGCTGCGCGAACCCGCCCTTCAGGAGGCGAAAACCGATCTGGCTCTGCGGGCGGTGGCCGCCGCGGAGTCCATTGAAGCCACCGATGAGGACATGGATTTCGAGCTGGCCATGCTGGCTGCGCAGGTGGGCCAGACCGTGGACGAGCTCAAGTCATCGGTATTTGCTGCCGATGAAAGCAGTCTCAAGGGGGTACGATTGGACGCAAGGATGCGCAAGACCCGGGAATGGGTGTTGGAGCGGGTTGAGATAAAAGATCCCGACGGAAACCCCATTCAGCGGTCTAGCCTGAACCCCGACAACGAGTCTGACCTTCCCCCCAACACCATCGAGAGCCAAACCACATGAACCCTCAGAACTACATGGTGCCAGTCGTGGTCGAGCAGACCAACCGGGGTGAGCGCTCGTTCGACCTCTACTCCCGCCTGCTCAAGGAGAACATCATCTTCTTGGGCACTCCGATCGACGATACGGTGGCCAACCTCATCTGCGCCCAGCTTCTGCACTTGGAGTCGGAGAACCCCGACAAAGACATCAACCTCTACATCAACAGTCCGGGCGGCGACATCAACGCCATGTTCGCCATCTACGACACCATGCAGTACCTGAAGCCCGACATCACCACTATCTGCTTCGGGCAAGCGGCCTCGGCGGCCGCGGTGCTCTTGGCCGCGGGCGCCCCCGGCAAACGCCTGGCGCTGCCTCATTCCCGGATGCTGATCCACCAGCCCTACGCCGGGGCGTCCGGGCAGGTTTCCGATATCGAGATCGCCTCGCGGGAGATCCAACGGCTCAAAGACCAGCTTGAGCAGCTCCTGGCCCGCCATACCGGCCAGGACCTCGAGAAGGTCAAGCAGGACACTGACCGCGACTACGTGATGACCGCCGAGGACGCCAAGGAATACGGCATCATCGACGAGGTCATCTCGTCGCGTGACGTCGTCGAGACCGCCGGCCCCATAACGGCCATCCGGTAGGGGGGGACAGGAACCGTGGCTAAGTTCGGAGAGGGCGGCGAACTTTTGAAGTGCAGCTTCTGCGGTAAGACCCAGAAGCAGGTCAAGAAGATGATTGCCGGCCCCGGCGTCTACATCTGCGACGAGTGCATCGACCTCTGCAACGAGATCATCGAGGAGGAGTTGGCCGAAGGCACCGACGTCGGATTCAAGGAGTTGCCCAAACCCCAGGAGATCTACTCCTTCTTGAACGACTACATCATCGGCCAAGAGCACGCCAAGCGGATCTTGTCGGTGGCGGTGTACAACCACTACAAGCGGGTCCAGATGGGCTCTTCCGACCCGGAGGTGGAGCTGTCCAAGTCGAACATCTTGCTGCTCGGACCCACGGGATGCGGCAAGACGCTGATGGCTCAGACCCTGGCCCGGATGCTGAACGTGCCGTTCGCCATCGCGGATGCCACCGCGCTGACCGAAGCCGGGTATGTGGGCGAGGACGTGGAGAACATCCTGCTCAAGCTGATTCAGGCTGCGGACTACGACGTCAAGAAGGCGGAGACCGGCATCATCTACATCGATGAGATCGACAAGATCTCCCGCAAGAGTGAGAACCCGTCGATCACCCGGGACGTCTCCGGCGAGGGCGTCCAGCAGGCCTTGCTGAAGATTCTGGAGGGCACCACTGCATCGGTGCCGCCCCAGGGTGGGCGCAAGCATCCCCATCAGGAGTTCATCCAGATCGACACCACCAACGTGCTGTTCATCGTCGGCGGCGCGTTTGCTGGTTTAGAACAGATCATCGAAAACCGGGTGGGAAATGTCGGTGTAGGCTTCGGGGCCGAGATCCGCTCTGATGCCGAGCGAGACCATGGTCAGCTCTTCAACCAAGTCCAGCCCGAGGATCTGATCAAGTTCGGCCTCATCCCCGAGTTCATCGGCCGCCTGCCGGTGGTCGGGGTGGTCTCGCATCTGGAGCGGGACATGCTGGTGCGAATCCTGGTGGAGCCCAAGAACGCTCTGGTGAAGCAGTATTGCAAGTTCTTCGAGTTCGAGAACGTAGAGCTGGTGATCAGCGACGATGCGCTGGCCGAGGTGGCCGAGTTGGCCCTCAGCCGCAATACCGGGGCCCGGGGGCTGCGGGCGATCTTGGAAGAGGTGCTGCTCGACGTGATGTACGAGCTGCCCAGCCGCGACGACGTGGTTCAGTGTGTGGTCAGCGCGGCAACCGTCCGCGGCGAAGAAACCCCCCAGCTGCTCAATGCGGCCAAGGCCCGTTCAACCGACCGGTCCCGGCGCCAAGCTAGCTGACCTCCAGGCGTGGCTGGACAGCCACGTCAATCTGGAAGCTACGGCTGGCGATACCGACGGCCTTTCGCTGGCCCCAATGCGCCAACTGCTCGAGGCGCTGGGAGACCCCCAAGCCGACTACCCGGCAGTCCACATAACCGGTACCAACGGGAAGGGCTCGGTAGCCGCGCTCATCGCCGCGCTGGCCGGGGCGTGGGGGATGACCGTCGGGACTTACACCAGCCCCCATGTCGAGCGCATCAACGAGCGCATGGCCGTGGGCGGCGAACCCATCGGCGATTCCGAGTTGGCCGAACTTCTCGGGCACTTGCGGCTGGTGGAGAACCATCTGGCGGCAGAGCCAGCGGGCGCAGCCCCATCGTGGTTTGAGCTGGTCACCTCGGCGGCCCTGCGCTGGTTCGCCGACGTGGCCGTGGACTTGGCTGTGGTGGAGGTGGGGAAGCTGGGCCGCTACGACGCCACCAATGTGGTGAACAGCGAGGTGGTGGTGATCACCAACATCGGCCGCGACCACACCGACGGCCGCCCCGGCTGGGAGCGGGAGGTGATGGGAGAGAAGGCAGGCATCATCAATCCTGGCGCCACCGCGGTGCTGGGGCCCATGGCCCCCGAGTTGGTGGCAATTGCCGCCCAGGAGAACCCCGGAGAATTGCTGGCGGCCGGCCAGCAATTCGAGTTGCTGGAGAATGAGCCGGCGGTGGGCGGGCGACTGGTCTCGGTGCGCACCTCCCATAGCCGCTACGAGCAGGTTTACGTCAGTTTGTTCGGCGCCCACCAAGGGCAGAACTCGGCGCTGGCTATCGCCGGGTTCGAAGCCCTGGTGGGTCAGGCGCTGGATGAGCCGCTCTTGGACGCCTTGGGCGATGTGAGGGTGCCAGCCCGGTTCGAGGTGGTGGCCCGCCAGCCCTTGGTGGTGATCGACGGGGCCCACAATCCCGACGGTCTGGCGGCGGCGGCGGACACGCTGGCTGACCAGTTCACGGTGTTGGGCGCAGTCACGTGGGTGGTGGGCATGATGAGCGACAAGGACCCCGATGCCATGCTGGCGGCCATCGGCGCCTCCGGTTCCCGCTGCGATCTGGTGGTGTGCTGCGCTCCTGATTGGCCGAGGGCCCTGCCCGCTGCCGGTCTGGCCGCCGCGGTCCGAAATCGAGGGATCGAAGCCGAGGTGGCCGGCACTGTGAGCGAGGCGGTGGACCGGGCGCTGGCCCTGTCCACCGAGGAAGACGCGGTGGTAGTCACCGGCTCTCTCTACACGGCGGGTGCGGCCCGTCTTCACATGGCATCACAAGGTCAGTAGGGTTCTGGCGGTGTTGAATGGCGGGTTGAGATCGGTAGGGTTCTGGCGGTGAATCGGACGCTGGTTTTGTGCAAACCCGATGCGGTGGAGCGTGGTCTGGTGGGTGCCATCGTGTCCCGTTTCGAGTCCCGGGGGTTGCGGATCGCGGCCATGCGCATGGTCACTATCGACTCCGATCTGGCTGCCCGCCATTACGCCGAGCACGTGGACCGTCCGTTCTATCCCGACTTGGTGGCATTCATTGGCCGCTCACCGTCGGTGGCTCTGGTGATCGAGGGGCCTGAGGATGTCTATGCCGTCGTCCGCTCCATGATGGGGGCCACCAACCCCCTGGAATCTCCCCCCGGCACCATCCGGGGCGACTATGGGCTGGAGGTCACCGAGAACCTGGTCCACGGCTCCGACAGCAATGCCTCGGCCGAGCGCGAGATCGCCATCTTCTTCCCCGAACTGTGAGACGCGCCCGTGCGTTTGCCGGTGTGCGAATTCCCTCCCGACCTGCGACTCACGCCGGTGTGCGAACCGGGATCGGCTGTTCTAACCTTGCCCCATGGTGAAGCGGCGGTTCTCTTCCAGTAGCGGTCTGGTTGGCCGCGATGTCGCAATCGACCTGGGCACCGCCAACACGCTGGTGTATGTCCGCGGCGAGGGCATCCTGATCAACGAGCCCTCGGTGGTGGCGGTCACCAACGAGGGCGTGCCTCTGGCAGTGGGCTCAGAGGCCAAGCGGATGCTGGGGCGCACTCCGGCTCACATCCAGGCCATCCGCCCGCTCAAAGACGGGGTTATCGCCAATTTCGACATTTGCGAGAAGATGCTGCGGTACTTCATCCAGAGAGTGTCTCCAGGGAGGTTCATCCGACCTCGAATGGTGATCTGCGTTCCCTCCGGCATCACTCCCGTGGAGCAACGGGCCGTGCAGGAGGCGGCGATCTCCGCCGGAGCGAAGAAGCCGGTCTACATCATCGAAGAGCCTATGGCCGCGGCCATCGGTGCCGGTCTGCCGGTTCAGGAGGCCTCGGGCAGCATGATCGTGGACATCGGCGGCGGTACCACCGAGGTGGCCATGATCTCGCTGGGCGGGGTGGTCACCGGTCAGTCGATCCGCATGGGCGGCGATCGGATGGACGAGGACATCATTGCCTACCTGAAGAAGGAGTACAGCCTCACTATCGGCAGCCGCACGGCCGAAGAAGTGAAGATGGTGTTGGGCACGGCGTGGGCGGGTAGCGACAACCGCTATGCCGAGGTCCGAGGCCAAGACATGATCACCGGCCTGCCCAAGACGGTGGTGACCTCCACCGCTGAGATCCGCGAGGCCATCTCCGAGGTGGTGCGCTCCATCGTCGATGCAGTCAAAGTAACTCTGGATGAGACTCCGCCCGAGTTGGCCGCCGACATCATGGAGGCGGGGATTGTTCTGGCTGGCGGCGGGGCCCTGCTGAACGGCCTGCCCCCTCGGATCGAGGAAGAGACGGGAATGCCCGTCCGGTTGGCGCCCAACCCCCTCCACGCAGTTGCCATTGGCTCTGGTCAATCGCTGGAGGAGTTCGACGCGCTTGAGGGGCTCCTCTTCTCGTCGTCGTACGACTGATCGCTCGGTTCGGCCCCGTGGCAACGGGCACCCGCACAGGGCGGTCGCGATTCACGCTCATCTTCCTGCTGCTCACCTCCGCGACGCTGATCACCCTGGATGCCCGTGATTTTGAGCCCCTCCAGCGAACCGAGGAAACCCTCTCCGATCTGATCTCGCCGCTGCGGTCGGGAGCCGATCGGGTGTTCGAACCGGTGGGCGATGCCTGGGCCGGAGTCACCGGCTACGACGAGTTGGAATCCGAAAACGAGGCGCTGCGCCAAGAGCTGCAAAAGCTGGAGGGCCAGCAGATCTTGGACTCCGACGCAGCCATCCGCCTGGAGTCGCTACTCGATGTGCTGGGCCTGCCCTACGTGCAAGACATCCCCAACGTGGTGGGCGAGGTGGTCACCGCCAACGTGGGGAACTTCGATCGGTACTCGGTACAGATCAACCGCGGTGCCGAAGACGGGATCCGCAACGGGATGCCGGTGGTTACCAGGGGTGGTCTGATCGGGAGGATCGACGGCGATCCGGGCCGAGGGCATTCCCGGGTCACGCTGCTCACCGATCCCAGCTTCGAGGTTGGGGTGCTGGTAGTGGGCACCGAAGATGTGGCCCTGGCCTCGGGGGGCGGTCACGGCGAGCCTCTGATGGTGACGAAGGGTCTGGAAATCGATACCGAGGTGGCCGTTGGGGATGAGGTGGTCACCAGCGGGGTGGATCGCAGCCGCTATCCCCCGGGAATTCCCATCGGCACCGTTACCGATATCGACTTCGACGAAGCACGCCTGCTCCAGCTCCTCACCGTGGCGCCTTCGGCCAACACCGACAGCCTGAGCTTCGTCACCGTGCTGCTCTACGACCCGCTGGAGGATGGCTGATGACCACAGCCGGCGCGTACGTTCGCAGCGGGTTGAGGGCGGGCTGATGAGCCTGACATCCGCCTATCTGCGCAGTGCGCTGTTCCTGTTGACCGCGCTGGTGCTCCATTTGGCGCTGTTCTCCGATCTCCGGGTGCTGGGGGTTGCTCCCGAGGTGCCTCTGGCCATAGCAGTCACCGCCGGACTGGTCGGCGGACCAGAGCGGGGTGCGATCGCCGGATTCGCCATCGGGTTGGGCATCGATCTCTATCTCCCCACGTTGTTCGGGCTGTCTGCGCTCATCTACACCGTCTGGGGCTACACAGTGGGCCTGTTGGAGGAGCGGATCTTCCGCAGCGCCTGGTGGATCAACGTTCTGGTCACCGCGGCGGCCACCGCGGGCGGGCTGTTGGTTTACGCCGTGCTCGGGGAGCTGCTGGGCGAGGTCAATCTATACACCGACCGCCTCTACACGGTTATGGGCGTGGCTGCGGCCTACAACTTGGTGCTGAGCTTGCCATTGCTGGGCCTGTGGCACTGGTCGTGGCCCAGGCTGCTAGGTGAAGAGCGATGAGCCCCGAGTCTCTTCGCTTGCGGTTGAGCTTCCTGGCCTTGTTGGCCCTGCTGGCCTTCGGTGCGCTGGTGGCCCGCCTGTGGTTCCTTCAGGTGTTGAGTTCTGAGGAGTTTGAGGTCCAGGCCCAATCCAACACCGAACGGGTGATCTATGAACCCGCTCCCCGGGGGCGCGTCTTCGACCGCAACGGCAACGTGCTGGTGGACAACCGGGAGTCGCTGGTAGTGACCGTGGACCGGTTCACTTACGACACCGAATTCAACGAGGAGGGGCAAGAAGAGCTGGTCCTGCGCCTGGCCACCGAAATCAGCCGAGCCGGGCGGCTCACCAAGGTATTCGAAATCAACGACGCGCTCGACGATCCCCGATATGGCCCTCTCGACTCCGTGCCGGTGGCCGACGACGTTACCGAGAACTTCGAGATCGTTCTGGCTGAGCGGGCCGACGAGTTCCCCGGCGTGGGCACCGTTGTCCGCAGCGTCCGCACTTACCCGTACGGCGACCTGGCCGCTCACATTCTCGGCTATGTCTCCTTGCTCAGCGAGGAGCAATACGAGTTGGTTGCCGATGATCCCAAGACCTATCGGCGCAATGACGAGATTGGCCAGACCGGAATCGAGGCGTCCTTCGAGTCGGTACTCCGGGGCACGCCCGGCTTCAAGAGGCTGGAAGTGGACAACGTGGGCGATCCGGTGCAGGTGTTGGAGCAGGTGGATCCCGTTGCCGGGGCCGACGTCCACCTCACTTTGGACATCGACGTTCAGGCGCTGGCCGAGAAGGAGCTCTTGGCCGGCCTCGCCGAAGCTCGTCAGCAGGAGACCGATGACCCGAATGATCCTCCGTTCAAGGCCCCCGGCGGCGCCTTGGTGGTGTTGGACCCCAACGGTGCCGAGGTCTTGGCCATGGCGTCATTTCCCACGTACTCGCCCAGCGAGTTCGTGAGCGGCTTCTCCGAGTCCCGGTGGGCTCAACTCCAAGATCCGGCCAACCACCAACCGCTGCACAACCGGGCCTTGGCCGGCATCTATCCACCGGGGTCTACATTCAAGCTCTTCACCGCCTATGCCGCGATGAACAGCGGGGTGATCGGTTCGCGGGGAGTGCTGGACGTTCGCACCCTCTACGAGGACACCGGCACGTATGTGGTGCCGTCTTGCGAGGAGGACGTGATCGCCTCGTGCACCTTCCAAAACGCCGAAGAGGCCATCTACGGGCCGGTTGATCTGATCCGGGCCATCATCGTGTCATCCGACGTGTACTTCTACTACTTGGCCGACACCATGGACCGGGCCGACCGCTTTGACCGGGAGGGAATCCAGAGAACCGCCCAGCTATTCGGGTTCGGAGCGCCGTCGGGCATCGCGCTGCCCGGCGAAGGCGTGGGCAGGGTGCCCTCCCCGTCGGCGGCCGAGGCCGCAGGAGAGCCTTGGCGAACCGGCGATTCCATTGTTTTGGCCATCGGTCAGGGCGTGCTGGGGGCCACCCCGTTGCAGCTGGCCAACGGCTACGCCGCGTTCGCCAACGGCGGCACGCTGTATGCCCCCAAGATGGTGGACAGGGTGGAGAATCCGGTTACCGGAGAGGTGATCCAGGCGTTTGCCGATCGGGTGCTCAGCCAGATATATCTGCCGGGCACCATCCGAGTGCCGATCCTCGAAGGGCTACTCGGGGTTACCGCAGAGCTGGAAGGCACCGCCCATTCGGCTTTCTATGGCTTCCCCCATGAGGAGTGGCCGGTGGCGGGAAAGACGGGCACGGCCGAGGTAGTAGGCCAAGCGGACAACTCGCTGTTTGTGGCCTTTGGCCCCAATCCGAATCCCGAGTATGTGGTGGTGGCAATCATGGAGGAGTCGGGATTCGGGGCATCGGTGGCTGCCCCCGCCGTTCGCCGGGTTCTGGAGCCAATCGCCACCAACTCGGTTCCGGCGGTGCGTACCATCGACGATCTCGCCGAGCTGGGCGGAACGATCGGTGAAGACGAGGCCGAAGATGAAGTTGACCCTGCTGAATCAGGGGGCGCGGCCTGATGGCAGTTATCTCCTTGGAGGAGCGCCGCCTGCGGGAGCGGGAGATGAACCCCCGGAGCGGCCCATACGCACCGTGGATGCACATCGATGTGCTGCTGGTACTGGCCGCGGCTGGCCTGGCCGCCATCGGGATCGCGGCCATCTACAGCACCACCCGGGGCCGCGACCCGGAGAACTTCGACTCCTTCTTCTTGGAGCGCCAGACGCTGTTCGCGGTGGCTGGCGCGTTGTTCATGGTGTTCGCGGCGTGGTTCCCGTATCAGGAGCTGTCCAAATTCGCCATGGCCATCTATGGGGCAGGGCTCTTGGCTCTGATCGTGGTGTTGAGCCCCCTGGGCGAGGAGGTTAACGGCGCTCGATCGTGGTACCGGTTCGGTGACTTCCAGCTACAGCCCTCCGAGTTCCAGAAGCTCGCCTTGATCGTGGCGGTGGCGGCCTTCTTGTCTCGATACGAGGATCACATGACCGCGCCCCGGGTGTTCTTTGCCGCGGGCATCGTGGCTTGGCCCGGCCTTTTGGTTCTGCTCCAGCCCGACGTGGGTACCGCGCTCATCTACGTGTTCATCGGGTTTGTGTTGCTGCTCATCGGCGGCATCCGCTTTCGCCAAGTGCTCGGCATCGCCCTGATCACCGTCACGGTGGTGGCCCTGATGGTCAACTCCAACATGCTGGAGGAATATCAGACCAACCGGCTCCGAACCTTCGTCGATCCCACCACCGGCATCACCGAAGCCGGCTTCCAGCAGCGCCAGGCCCAGATCGCCATCGGCAACGGCGGGGTGAGCGGCAAGGGCTACGGCGAGGGCTCCCAGACGCTCAGCGGATTGGTGCCCCAGCAGCACACCGACTTCATATTCACCGTAATCGGCGAGGAGTTCGGGTTTGTCGGCTCGGCCACCACCTTGGGGCTCTATGCCATCCTGCTGCTGCGGATACTCCAGGCCGCCCGGTTGGCCAAAGACCGGTTCGGCGCGCTCATCTGCTCGGGGGTCTTCGCCATGATCCTGTTCCAGATGTTTGAGGCGGTGGGCATGACCCTGGGCATCACCCCCATCACCGGAATTCCGCTGCCCTTGGTGTCTTACGGGGGTTCTTCGGCCATTGCCACCCTCATTGGTCTCGGCTTGGTGCTCAACGTCCGCATGCGGCGGTTTACCTAAGGTGATCCGGCCCGGTGGCCATGCGGCGATTCGTCTGAACTGGTTCTGGCCGGCCGAGGGCCGGCGGTAGATTGGTACTGATGTCCCTTTGGTCTGAATTGGAGCTAGTGCTGCCCGAGGTGTCGAAGCCGGCGCGCTACATCGGCGGGGAAGGCGGCATGGTGGAACCGGAGCACCATCCGTCCAAGGTGGCCTGGCTTCTGGCCTATCCCGACACCTATGAGATAGGACTGCCCAATCAAGGTCTCCAGATTCTCTACGAGATCCTCAACGAACGGGACGACGCGGTGGCTGAGCGGGCCTACGCCCCCTGGGTGGACATGGAGGCCGAGATGCGGGCGGCGGGCCTGCCGCTGTTCTCGGTGGACACCCATCGCCGGGCCGGGGAATTCGACGTGCTGGCGTTCAACCTGTCGGCCGAACTGGTGTACACCAACCTGCTCAACTGCATCGACCTGGCCGGGGCCCCGGTGCGGGCCGATCAGCGGGCCGATGGCGACCTGCTGATCGGCGCGGGCGGGCACTGCACCTACAACCCCGAGCCACTGGCCGATTTCGTCGACTTCTTCGTGCTGGGCGATGGCGAGGAAGTGGTCACAGAGATCAACGCCGCGGTCAGCGACTGGAAGCGGGCGGGCAAGAGGTCTCGCCAATCGGTGCTGCGAGCTTTGGCCGCGGTGGAGGGCGTATACGTGCCGTCGCTCTACGACGTGGTCTACGACGGCCCCGCACTGGTTTCGATCACCCCTCGGTTCGCCGATGTGCCCGCGGTGGTGGAGAAGCGCACCGTGGCCGATCTGGCCGCCTGGCCCTACCCCAAGCGGCAACTGGTGCCGCTCACCGAGGTGGTTCACGATCGGCTCAACGTGGAGGTGTTCCGAGGCTGCACCCGGGGATGCCGGTTCTGCCAGGCGGGGATGATCACCCGTCCGGTGCGGGAGCGGCCCGCCGAGCAGGTCCGCACCATGGTGGCCGACGGACTGGCCCGCTCCGGCTATGACGAGGTGGCGCTCACCTCGCTGTCCACCGCCGATTTCAGCGGGATCACCGAGGTGGTGTCCGCCACCATGGACTGCGGCGCCGGTGAGGTGTCGGTGTCGCTGCCCAGCCTGCGGGTGGACGCCTTCACCGTGGGGCTGGCTGCCCAGATCCAGCGGGCCCGGCGCACCGGCCTGACCTTCGCTCCCGAGGCCGGGTCGTGGCGGATGCGCCAGGTGATCAACAAGCTCATCGACGAGCGGGACCTCTACGGAGCGGTGGAATCGGCCTTCTCCCAGGGGTGGCGGCGCATGAAGCTCTACTTCCTCACCGGGCTTCCCACCGAGACCGACGTGGACACCCTGGCCATCGGAGAGCTGGCCCGCAACTGCGTTGAGTTGGGCCGGGCCCACACCAAGAACCCCTCGGTGACGGTGTCGCTGGGCGGGTTCGTGCCCAAGCCGTTCACTCCCTTCCAGTGGTTCGGCCAGAACACGGTGGACGAGCTCCAACGCAAGGTCTTCTTGCTGCGCGACGACATCAAGCGGAACCGGGGTGTGCAGATGAAGTGGCACGATCCCAAGGCCAGCCTTGTGGAGGGCATCGCCAGCCGCGGCGACCGCCGCATCGGGCGGGTTATCGAGGAGGTGTGGCGACAGGGGGGCACGTTCCAGGAGTGGTCTGAGCACTTCGACTACGACCGCTGGACGCAGGCCATGGACCGACACGGCCTGTCGGTGGACTGGTATGTGCATCGACACCGCACCGAGGACGAGGTTCTGCCCTGGGATCACCTGTCGGCGGGTTTGCACAAGGACTTCTTGTGGCAGGACTGGCGGGATGCCCTCAACGAAGTGGGCTTGGAGGACTGCCGGTGGACCCCGTGCTATGACTGCGGGGCCTGCACCGGCTACAGCATCGAGCACATTGTGGCCTCTGCGGTGCCGCCGGCCGGGGGCAGCCAGGGGACCGGTCAAGTTCCTACTGGCTACCAGCCCCCACGGGCGGTGGAGGTGCAGCTTTCCGGCGTTGGTGAGAGGACCACATCGTGAATCCGAATCAAGCACCGCGCACTCGGATTCGGCTGCGGTACAGCAAAGCCGGGCGTATCCGGTTCACCAGCCATCGGGATGTGGCCAGGATCTGGGAGCGCTCACTGAGGCGAACTGGGCTGCCGGTGGCTCAGACCGAGGGGTTCTCGCCCCGGGCCAAGCTGCACTTCGGATTGGCGTTGGCCACCGGCTATGAGTCGGAGGACGAGTATCTGGACGTCGACTTCAAGTGCGCCGATGTCGCGGTGCCAGACGTGCTGGATGCCCTGGTCAGCGTGTTGCCCGACGGGATCGCCGCCACTGGGGGATCGGTGCTATTGCCCGGCGCGATGTCGTTGCAGCAAGCGGTGACCATCTGCGATTGGGACATCGAGCTGATCGACGTGACCGCCGACGATCTCGCCGAATGGGTAGATCGGGTGCGCGGTGCGGCTACGATAGTGATTACGCGAGAACGCAAGGGACAGCAGATCACCGACGACCTCGCCCCTCAGATACGGGCTTTGGAGGTCGGTGAATCGACGAGTCGGGGGGTTCGCCTTTTGGCCACTCTGGGCACCCAGCCGCGAGCAGCTCGACCGTCGGAGCTATTGACTGTTTTTGAACCGCAGTACCGCCCGGTGCTGATTCAGCGCACTCGTCAATGGATTGAGCAGGATGGCGCCCGCCTAGAGCCGCTAATGGTCGGCGCAGCCCCTGCTCAGCACACCCCGGTTGGTGTGCAATGAGAAAGGACTACAAAGATGACCGAAAGTCGCCCAAAGATCGGCGATACTCGCCCCGCGTCTGCTTCTTCTGGCGGTAAGCCAAAGATCGGCGATACCCGCCCCGCTCCACCGCCTTCTGACAGCCGTCCCAAGATTGGCGATTCCCGACCCGCGCCGAGCGGGAATGGATCGGGTTCAGGCGGGGGCTCGGGCTCGGGCGGAGGCGGTTCCGGATCGGGTCGCAAGCGCCGTCGCCGTCGAGGCGGGCGGGGCCGCGGAGGAGGCAGCCGTCCAGTGCAGCCGGTGGAGCACCGAGTGTCGGACGGTCCGGTAGAGCTCGACGAGAAGACCCTGGAGCGCCGTCGGGGCCGCCGCCGCAAGGGCCGACCGGTGGGCCGCTACATGATGCTGGTCCAAGTCCGCCCGGAAGTCACTCAGATCGCAGTGTTAGAGGGCCGGGCGCTGATTGAGCACTACGTCTCTCGTCCGGCCGACGACGTCGGAGAGATCCACGGCAACATCTATCTGGGACGGGTCCAAAACGTGCTGCCCGGCATGGAGGCCGCCTTCGTGGACATCGGCACTCCCAAGAATGCGGTGTTGTACCGGGGCGATGTGGTGTTCGACCCCGACGATGTGGAGACCTCGAACGGTTCGCCCCGAATCGAGAACCTCTTGGAGGCCCGCCAGACCATCATGTGCCAGGTCACCAAGAACCCCATCGCCCACAAGGGGGCCCGGCTGACCCAGGAGGTGTCGCTGCCCGGTCGGTTCGTGGTGCTGGTGCCCAATTCCAAAACCTACGGCATCTCCAAGCGGCTTCCCGACAAGGAGCGCAAGCGGCTGCGAAAGGTGCTCGACCGGTGCAAGCCGGAGGAGCACGGGATCATCGTGCGCACTGCCGCCGAGAAGATCACCGCTGAGGAACTGGAGCGAGACGTGAAGCGGCTGGTGTCGCAATGGGAGGAGATCGAGGCCCTGACCAAGAAGGCGAAGGTGCCCGGGCTGCTCTACCGGGAGCCAGAGATGGCGGTTCGGGTCATCCGGGAGGAGTTCAATCAGGACTTCCGGTCGGTCCACATCGACGACCGCCGCCTGTTCGACGAGGTACACGACTACGTATCCAGCGTGGCCCCCGAACTGGTGGAGCGGCTCGAGTACTACGACGCCGAGAGCGAGCATCTCAACTTGTTGGAGCGCCATCACGTACATGAGCAATTCGTCAAGGCTCTGGACAAGAAGGTTTGGCTCCCGGGCGGCGGATCGCTGATCATCGAGAGCACCGAAGCGCTCACCGTCATCGACGTGAACACCGGCAAGAACGTCGGCGACTCCAACTTGGAGGAGACCGTGTTCCGCAACAACCTGGAGGCGGCTCAGGAGATTCCCCGGCAGCTCCGGTTGCGCGACATCGGCGGGATCATCGTGATCGACTTCGTTGACATGGAGAAGCGGGGCAACCGCGAAGAGCTCATGAAGGTTTTCCGGGAGTCGCTGGCTTGGGACAAGACCCGTACCCAGGTGCTGGACATCTCCGAATTGGGCTTGGTGGAGATGACCCGAAAGCGCATTGGCGAGGGCCTGCTGGAGTCATGCTCTTCGGTCTGCCCCACTTGCGAGGGGCGGGGCCTGGAGCTCGACCGACAGCTAGTAAGAACCCGTCGAGACAGGTAGCCTTGAACAGGTGTATGCCGTCATCCGCACCGGCGGAAAGCAGTACAAGGTTGAAGAGGGCCAGATCCTCGATGTGGAGCTGCTGGGCGAACCCGGCGCTGAAGTCGAGCTGATCCCGCTGTTGTTGGTGGACGGCGACTCGGTGACCGCCGCCCCCGATCAGCTCGGCAAGGCCAAGGTCACCGCCACAGTGGTGGACTCGGTAAAAGACCGCAAGATCAACGGTTTCACTTACAAGAACAAGAGCAACCAGCGTCGGCGGTGGGGCCATCGCCAGCGCAAGTCCCGCATTCAGATCACGGCGATCAAGGCGTAGAGGAGCGAACGATGTCCAAGACAAAAGGCGGCGGCTCAACCCGGAACGGCCGCGACTCCAACCCCAAGCGCCTCGGGGTAAAGGTGTTCGACGGCACGGAGGTGACCGCCGGCTCGATCATCGTTCGCCAGCGGGGCACCCGCATCCATCCCGGCGAGAACGTTCAGCGCGGCCGCGATGACACCCTGTTTGCCACTGCTGACGGGCGGGTCAAGTTCGGCCGTCGGCGGCGCCGCAAGCTCGTCGACGTCATTCCCGGCTGATCGCCCTCCTTGCGGCTGTCGGCCGCTTGACTCAGGCGGTTGCGGAAAGACAGGCAATGTCCCAGTTCGTTGACGAGTGCGGCCTGAATGTGCGGGGTGGCGACGGCGGCGCGGGATGTGTGTCGTTTCGCCGTGAGGCCCACGTGGCCAAGGGGGGTCCCGACGGCGGCGACGGCGGCGACGGCGGCAGCGTCTGGCTGGTGGCCGACCACAATGTGGCCTCGCTGATCGCGTTCAAAGACCACCCCCATCGCCGGGCCGACAGCGGTCGCCACGGCCAGGGCAAGCGTCGCCACGGCGCATCGGGCGAGGACGCTATCGTCCGGGTTCCAGTGGGAACCACGGTCAAGTCCCAAGATGGGGAGCCGCTGGCCGACCTTGCGGCCGACGGAATCCGCTGGCTGGCGGCCGCGGGCGGCCAGGGCGGCCAGGGCAACACGCGGTTCTCCACCCATCAGAACCGCGCCCCGGCGTTCGCGGAGCAGGGCGAGGCGGGGGAGCAGCGCTGGCTCAGGCTGGAGCTGAAGCTGCTGGCCGACGTGGCGTTGATCGGATTCCCCAATGCGGGCAAGAGCACGCTGATCTCCCGGATCTCCGCGGCCCGCCCCAAGATCGCCGACTACCCGTTCACCACTCTGGAGCCCAATCTGGGCGTGGTGCGTACTGGCGACAGCACTGGCGACGACTTCGAGATGGTGGTGGCCGACATCCCCGGCCTCATCGCCGGGGCGAGCGACGGGCGCGGCCTTGGTCACCGTTTCTTGCGCCACACCGAGCGGGCCCGGGTCATGGTGGTGATGGTTGATCTGGCCTCGGTGGAGGAGGTCTCGCCTTCCGAGCAGCAGCGGGTATTGCTGGGGGAACTGGGTGCCTACCGGCCCGAGCTGCTGGAGCGGCCCAGGGTGCTGGTGGGGTCGAAAGCCGATGTCGGCCATTTGGATCCTCCACCGGGGGCCTTGCTTGTTTCCGCGGTGACCGGTGCTGGCCTCCCCGAGTTGATCAGGGCGATGGCCGACGCGGTTCGCGAGGCCCGGGCTCAGGAAAGCCTGGGTTTGCGCGCCAAGCGCTCTGACGATGTTGTGATCCACCGGCCGGTGCCCGAGGGAATCAGAGTGGAGCGGGCCGATGACGGCGCCTTTGTGGTGGTGGGCCGGGCTGCCGAGCGCACCATGGCCTTGTCCGATCTGGATGCCCCTGGTGCCTGGGACTTCGCCCGTCGCCGACTGGAGAGGCTGGGGGTGGATCGGGCTCTGGCCCGGGCCGGCATCAAGTCGGGCGACACCGCCCGGATTGGCGCTTTCGAGTTCGAGTACTACGACGACGATGAGTACTTCAGCGAGGAGGCGTCGCCGTGATCGTGGTAGTCAAGATCGGGACGTCGTCGATCACCGAGGCCGATGGCACCATCAGAGCCGAGGCGATAGCCAAGCTGAGCAGCGAGGTGGCCGCCGCGGTGGCCGATGGCCATCAGGCCGTGGTGGTCAGCTCCGGGGCGATCGGCGCTGGGCTGCCCGTGCTTGGCTTCGACCAGGGCCGTCCCCGCGACTCGGTCACCTTGCAAGCGCTCTCCGCGGTGGGCCAGAGCAGGTTGATGGCCCTGTACCAGGAGAGCCTGGCCGGCTATGGCCTGATCTGCGGCCAAGTGCTGTTGGCCCCTCGGGATTTCTTAGAGCGCCCTCAATACCTGCACGCCCAGCGCACGCTCAACCGGCTGTTGAAGCTGGGCGTCGTTCCCATTGTGAACGAGAACGACGCAGTGGCCGATGACGCCATCCGCTGGGGGGACAACGACCGCATTTCGGCCCTGGTGGCTCACATGGTGGGCGCTGGGCTCCTTGTGCTGCTGACCGACACTGAGGGGGTCCACACCGCCGATCCCCGCTCCGACGCCGACGCTCAGATCATCGAGGAGATCACCGACCTGAGCCTGCTCGAAGAACTGGCCGCCGCCGCCGGCGGGGCCGGCACCGACCGGGGCAGCGGGGGCATGGCCTCAAAGCTGGCCGCGGCCCGTATCGCCAGCTTGTCGGGGGTCCGGACTGTGATCGGAGCCGCCGAACGCGACCAGATAGTGGCCGAGGCCCTGGCTGGCGCGCCGGGGGCCGGAACGACGGTGGCAGCCCAGCCCCAGCGGTTGAGCGCCCGCAAGCTGTGGATCGGATTCGCCATGGTGCCCTCCGGCACCGTGCGGGTGGATGCCGGCGCCCGCCGAGCCATGGTGGAGCGGGGAGCCTCGCTCCTGGCCATCGGCATTACCGGCTTTGAAGGCGTGTTCCAGCAGGGTGATGCGGTAGATATCCGGGGGCCGGACGATGAGGTGTTCGCCCGCGGGTTGATGGAGGTCTCATCCGACGACATGGACTCGGTGGTCGGCCTGCGCTCCGACGAGATGCCCGCTGGAGCGCCAGACGAGGTCATCCACCGCGACTCTTTGACCGTGCTGCCCTGATCGGCCCTGGTCACCGCCTGACAAATGCAGCCCTGATCCGGGCCATGGCCTGCTCCATCAGGGTGGCGGCTTCCTCAGCCGCGGCCACCCCGGAGCCCCGCCCGAGGATCACATACACCCCTCCGGTTACCAGCAAAGCCACCGGCGCGGCCACCAGCAGCGGCAGGGGCTCAAAGCCCCAGGCCAGCACTCCGCCCAGCACCGCGGCCGACAGAGCGGCAACCGCCAGGCGTCTCATCGGACCCCGCACCGGCTGGCGGCGGCGAAGCAGATAGCGGATCCGATGGCGCAGGATGCCGTACTCCACCCAGGCTGCCACCGTGCTGCCCAGGGCCAGGCCCACCGCTCCCAGCCGCACCGCGCCCTCGGCCCGCTCGGCGTCCGACAGCGGTGACAGCACCTGGAAGTCGCCCAGCCGCTCCACGCTGCCGTTGACCACCCCATAGGAGTCGAAGCTGAACATGAGCAGAATCCCGACCCCGGCGGCCAGCACCACCCGCACTACCGCCACCCGGGCCGGGCCTTTGGCATCGCCTGCCGCGAAGCAGGCGTTCTGAAGCAGGCGAGATGACGCCGAGGCCACCAGCCCCAAGGAATAAGCCGCCAAGATCCACCACACCTGTACGGTCTGGTCGCCGTTGAATTGCCCCCGCTCCAGCAGCGCGCCCACGATCAAGCCGCCCAGGGTGATGAACGCTACCGCCGAGTACAGAACGTAGAACCCGATTCGGTCGAGGCCGGCTTGGAGCCGCCGCACCAGTGCTTCGGGGTCGCCTTGCTCCCGGGCCATCTCCGGCAGGTCGCTGGCCGCCACGCTCATGGCGAACAGGCTGATGGGCAGGAAATAGATAACCTGGGCGAACCCCAAAGCGGCGATGGCCCCGCCGGCGAGCAGTCCGGCCAGGATCAAGTCCACGTAGGCCGACACCTGAACCACTCCCCGGCCGATGAACGCCGGCCCGAACCGGTTGAGCACCGTGCGCACATCCGGGCGCCGCCAGTTCAGGCTGAGCCGAAGCGACGGGACGAGGCGCAGCACCAGCGGTACCTGCACCAAGAATTGGAGGGCGCCGCCCACCACGACCCCCCAAGCCGCCATCTTGGCCACGTCGGAGGCCCGGGTGGAGGGGTCCACGTCGTGCCACACCAGCCAAGCCCCCACCATGAACGCCACCTGGGCGGCGTTCCAGATCACCGGGGCGGCAAAGGACAAGAAGAACCGGCGGTGGGCGCTCAGCACCCCCAGAGTCCACGCGGCCAGCACGATGAACCCGATCCCGGCGAACATCACCCGTACCAGTTCGACGGTTAGATCAGCGGTGTCGTCGGACAGCCGCCACAACAACAGCGACACCACCGGCTCGGCCAACATCCACCCGGCCAGCACCAATAGCCCGGTGACCACCGCCAACAGCCCGAATACTGCTCCGGCCAGACGCCCCGCGTCCTTGCGCCGCCCCTGCTCCACCAACTGCGAGTAGATGGGGATGAAGGATGCCGACAGCACCCCCTCGCCCAGCAGGTTTTGCAGCAGGCGGGGAATGGTCAAAGCGGCCCGGTAGGCATCGCCGATGCGGCCCGCGCCGATGAACGCGGCCACCGCCACCTCCCGGCCGATGCCCGAAACGCGGGACAAGAAAATCCCTGCGCCCACCAGGATCGCTCCCCTGCCGCTGGGGCGCGGGGCGTCGGTCCTCTGGGCACCAGGCGGTTCGGGCCTCGCTCCCTTGCCGCTGGGGCGCTCGGAGGTTGGTGTGTCAGCCATCGTCTTGCCTCTGGATCGCCCCTTTGCTGCCAGACCGCGGGGCGTTGTTCGGGCCGTTGAGTCGTTGTTCAACCGGTGGAATGCCAAAACACGCTACCGGAGCAACGAGTGCAGTCGGGTACGCTCGCGCCGTGAGCGCCGATATACCCATGGCCGAGTTGGCCGACCGGGCCAAGGCCGCAGCCCGGGTTTTGGCCACTGCCGATACCGAGACCAAAAACCACGCCCTGCTGTTGGCCGCCGACCAGCTGGAGCAGGCCCGAGACGATCTGTTGGAGGCAAACCAGGCCGACGTGGAGGCGGCCACCGCGTCGGGGATGAGCGCCACGCTGGTGGACCGGCTTCGGCTGACAGACTCCCGGTTGGAGGGAATGGCCGGCGGTTTGCGCAAGGTCGCCGGCCTCGCCGACCCGGTGGGGGAGATCGTGGGCGGCTGGGTGGTGCCCTCCGGCCTGCGGATCAGCCAGGTGCGAGTGCCGCTGGGCGTGGTGGCCATCGTGTATGAGAGCCGCCCCAACGTGACCAGCGATGCCGCTGGCCTGTGCCTCAAGTCGGGCAATGCCGCCTTCTTGCGGGGATCGTCCAGCGCGCTGGGCTCCAACCTGGCCATCGCCGGGGTGATGCGGGACGCGTACGAGAAGGCCGGTTTGCCCAGCGATGCCCTGGTACTGGTGAGCGATACCAGCCATTCCGCGGCGGCCGAGTTCATGCAGCTGCGGGACAGCATCGATTGCCTCATCCCCCGAGGCGGTCCCGGGCTGATCGCCTCCATTCTGGAAAACGCCACCGTGCCCTATGTGATCGACGGCGACGGCAACTGCCACGTGTACGTGGACGCCTCGGCCGACTTGGACATGGCTCGTCGCATCGTGGTCAACGCCAAGACCCAGCGCCCCTCGGTGTGCAACGCGGCCGAGTCCCTGGTGGTACACCAGTCGGTGGCCGCCGAGCTGCTGCCCCCGCTGGCCGACGACCTGGCCGCTGTCGAGCTGGTAGGCGACGAGGCCGCCCGGGCCATCTTGGGGCCGGATCGCATCGGCGAGGCCACCGAGGCCGATTACTTCACCGAGTTCTTGGACCTGAAGCTGTCGGTGAAGGTGGTGGACAGCCTGGATGAGGCCATCGCCCATGTGAACGACACCGGCAGCGGTCACAGCGAGGCCATCATCACCGCCGATCTAGAGGCTGCTGACCGGTTCTGCACCGAGGTGGACGCCGCCGCGGTGCTGGTCAACGCCTCCACCCGGTTTGTGGACGGCGAAGAGTTCGGCTTCGGCGCGGAGATCGGCATCAGCACCCAGAAGCTGCACGCTCGGGGCCCGATGGGGCTGCGCCAGCTCACCACCACCAAGTATGTGGTCCGGGGCGAGGGCCAAATACGGGGCTAGGCCCTTACTGATTTCGGGGCTAGAACGAGCGAGACGTAGCCTTCAGCCATGAGTTTCTCCTTCGCTGACGTCGACTCAGTGCGCAAAGGCCTGAGCGATGTGCAGTATCTGGCTGATGAGGGCATCGCCGGCGTGGTCTATCTGGCCGAGCGGCTGCAAAAGCCGGTACTAGTAGAGGGTCCGGCCGGCACGGGCAAGACCCAGTTGGCCAAGAGCGTGGCCGAAGCCACAAACGCCCGCCTCATCCGCCTCCAGTGCTACGAGGGCCTCGACGAGTCCAAGGCGCTGTACGAGTGGAACTACAAAAAGCAGCTCCTGCGCATCCAGGCCGAGCGCCAGGGAGAGGATCCCGAGGGCGAGGGCATGTGGCAGCAGATCGAGGACGACCTGTTCTCTGAGGAGTTTTTGCTCACTCGACCGCTGTTGGAGGCCATCCGCGCCGCCGAGCCGGTGGTGCTGCTCATCGACGAGGTCGACCGGGTGGAGATCGAGACCGAGGCGCTGCTGCTGGAGATCCTGTCCGACTACCAGGTGTCCATCCCCGAGCTGGGCACGGTGGCTGCCAGCCAGATCCCGCTGGTATTCCTCACCTCCAACAACACCCGGGAGCTGTCGGAGGCCCTCAAGCGGCGATGCCTGTTCCTGCACATCGACTATCCCGATCTCGACCGGGAGAAGGAGATCGTGCTGGCCAAGGTGCCCGGCGTGGGCGAGAGCCTGGCCGACCAGGTGGCCCGCATCGTGCGCTCGGTCCGCCAGATCGAGCTGAAGAAGGCCCCGTCGGTGTCCGAGACCCTGGACTGGGCCCGCACTCTGGTGCTGCTGGGAGTGGAGCACATCGACGCCGACACCGCGGCCGAGACGGTGAACATCTTGCTCAAGTACCGCAGCGACATCGAAAAGGCGCTCAAGGAGTTCGCCTCCTCCGACGAGGAGTTTGCCGCCCCGGTCGCATCCTCGTGATCCTCCTGGTCAGACGCAAGGTCACAGGCTCCGCTGGCAAACTCCCGACGCCCCTGCGTTGAGCCTGTCGTGAAGGTCGAGCCCGCCACCTCCCCGCTGCTGGCGCTTCTGGCCGGATTCATCTCCGAACTGCGGGCCGCGGGGCTGCCGGTCAGCCTCACCGAGAACCTGGACGCCATGGAGGCCATCCAGCACATCCCCATTGAAGACCGGGATGCGTTCAAGTACGCGTTGGCCGCCACCCTGGTGAAGAACCATGCCCACTGGCGGGCCTTCGAGACGGTGTTCGAGGTGTACTTCTCGCTGCGGGGGGCCGAATACGACCTCATCGATGGCGAGTGGCCCGAAGGCATGGACCTGTCCGACTTCGTCGACGGCATGGACGGCCAGCAGCGCCGCCAGGGCGGGGGAGGCGGCGAGGCCATGTCGGCCGAGCAGCTGGCCGAGATGCTCTTTCAGGCGCTGATGCGGGGCGACGACGCCCTCATGCGGGCCATCGCCCGCCAAGCGGTGCAGCGCTACGCTGGCATGGAGCCTGGTCGGCCGGTGGGCGGCACCTACTACCTGTATCGCACGCTGCGGAATCTCGATCTCGATGGCGTGCTGGAGCGCCTGATGGACCAGGCCCGCCAAGACGCCCCCGGCGATCTCACTCCGCTCGAGGAGCGGCTGGAGCGTGACGAGTTCGAGGCCCGAGTCGACCAGCTCCGCAAGGAGGTTGAGGCCGAGATCCGCCGCCGGCTGGTGGCCGACCGGGGAGTGGAGGCCATGGCCAAGACGCTCCGCAAACCCCTGCCCGAAGATGTGGACTTCATGCACGCCAGCCGGGAGGAGATGATGGCCCTGCGCCGGGCCATCTACCCGCTCACCCGCAAGCTGGCCGTGCGGCTGGCCCGCAAGCGGCGCCACGGCCGCAAAGGCCCGCTGGACTTCCGCAACACCATGCGCCACTCGCTCTCCTATGGCGGTGTGCCCGCCGAGCCCAAGTTCCGCTATCCCCGCCCGGCCAAGCCCGAGATCATGGTGGTGGCCGACGTGAGCGGGTCGGTGGCCGCCTTCGCCCGATTCACTCTGCACCTGGTGTACGCCATCAGCAACCAGTTCTCCAAGGTCCGCTCATTCGTGTTCATAGACGGCCTCGACGAGGTGACCAGCTTCTTCGAGGGGGTGGACGACATCGGCGAGGCCGTCCACCGGGTGAACGCCGAAGCCGATGTGGTGTGGGTAGACGGCCACTCCGACTACGGCCACGCCTTCGAGGTGTTCTGGGAGCGCTACGGGAAAGACGTCGGCCCCAAGACCACGGTGATGATCCTGGGCGACGCCCGCAACAACTACCACGCCTCCCAGGCCTGGATCCTCAAAGAGATCGAGCACCGGGCCCGCAAAGTCTTCTGGCTAAACCCCGAGCCCGGCGCCTACTGGGACACCGGCGACTCCATCGTCTCCGAATACGGCGTCCACTGCGACGGCGTCTTCGAAGTCCGGAACCTCCGCCAACTAGAAGGCTTCGTAGAAAACCTCGTGTAGGGCCCCGGCTTGTTCCCTGGTGTGCCAGTCAATCGACGGGCGGGGGAGGAATGACGCGACGGCCGTCAGTCACCGTGATGGGGGTGGTGAGCAGGGCGGTGAGTTCGGGGTCGCTGAGAATCTCGGCGGTGTTCTGCCAAGAGTCGATGAGGAGTTCGACTCGTTCGAAGCTCTGCACGCTGGCTGAGGCCAGAATGGTACGTGTCAGATCCTCGGCAAATTCGCGACGTCCATCGGCGGAGAGGAATTCGACCCAGGGGAAGGCGGCCTCGATGGCGTCATCCATTGCCTCAGGGGAGTCGGCGGAAATCTTGCAGAGAAGGCGGGCCAGACACTCGATGGTCTTGGCCCGGCTGAGGTCGCTGGCAGCGAGGCTGAGGAAGAGATCGGGGGCATTGCGGCGGCGCAGCACTACGTCGTACTGGGCGAGGTTGGCCACTACCTCTTTGGGTTGTCGGAGGAACTCAGTGAAAGTGCGCTCGATGACCTGCATGGAGCCAGGATATCTGAGTTAGATCAGATATCAAGTGGATATCAGCTGGCAATCTTTCTCGATGACTTACAAGAGGGTCGACAGACTCAGCTGCGGGTGGCGATCACCACGTTCTCTAGGACTTCGCTGTCGCCGGTGCGGACGTACCACTCCCAGGCGGTGCCGTCGGGGTCGGTGACCCAGGTTTCGGTTTTCTCGGCGAAACAGCACTGGGTGTCGTCAACCCCGGTGGTGGCTAGGCCCGACCCGCTTAGACGGCGTTCGGCGTCTAAGACTTCCTCAGTGCTCTCGACTTCCACCCCGAGGTGGTTGATCGTGCCGCCAGCACCGTTGCAGCACCCCTCTTCGTCGGTCACTCCGTGGCCGGCCTCGAACAGCACCAGCTTGAGGGGCGGCTGGTCGAGGGCGAAGTTGGCGTACCCCGGCCGCCGTCGGGCCGGCTCCACACCGAACAGGCGGGAGTAGAACTTCACCGCCTCGTCAATGTCGGACACGTTCAGTGCAAGCTGCAATCTCATGAGAACTCCCTTTCGGAGAGCATGTCATAGCCCGGCGAAATCAGCCGCCATCTCATGGGGGTGCAACCCATGAGGCGGCTTTTCTATTTCACCGCCACCGGCAGGTGTTTGAGGCTGTTGAAGTGGGTGGTGCGAAGCCTCGCCTCCGGGCCGGATCGCTCAAGGCGGTGAAGGTGGGGGGCAAGCGCGGAGAAGTAGGCCCGGGCCTCGGTGCGGGCCAGGTTGGCGCCCAGGCAGTAGTGGGGGCCGCCGGAGCCCAGCGACAATTGGCCGCTGGCGTCCCGGCGGATGTCGAAGGCGTCGGGGTCGTCGAATACTTCGGGGTCGCGATTGGCCGCCGTCATCCACAGGTCCACGATCTGGCCGGGATCGAAGCTGGCCCCGCTCTCATGCTCCATCGGAGTGGTCACCCGTCGCTGGTGATGCATGACCGGGGTCACCACCCGCAGCATCTCGTCGATGGCCCCGTCGAGCAACGACTTGTCGGCAGCCAGCGCTGCGGCCTGGTCGGGGTGGTCCAACAGCAGCATCAAACTGCTGCTCAGCAGGTTGCGGGTGGTCTCGGTACTGCCGGTGACCAATAACTGCCACCATCCGCCCAGCTCCTCGTCGGTGAGCCTCCGACCCTCGTATTCGGCGTGGACGAGGCTGCTGAACACGTCGTCGCCGGGCTCGGCCCTCCGACGGGTGATGTGGGCCTGGCCGTAGGCGGCGAAGTTGATCATGGCCGCCCGGGCATCGTCCATCGTCGGGCACATCTCGAGGTCGAACGCCCCGATGGTGGTGTTGGTCCAGGCCAATATGTCGGACCGGTCAGCCAAGGGTATGCCCAGCATCTCCCCGGTCACCTGCAAAGGCAACTGGGCGGCCAGCATCTCGGCGGCGTCGCCCCCGCCGTTGGCCAAGAAACCATCAACCAGCTCCCCGGCGATGCGATGGGCGCTGTCCTCTAGTCGGCGGATGGCCCGAGGCGTGAACCCCCGGTTCACCAACAGCCGTAGCGCGGTGTGGTCCGGAGGGTCGAACTCCAACAAGGTGATGGCACCCTGACCGCGGTGTTCGCCCTCGCCCCCAGAAACAGCCAGCTGCGAGGAGGAGAACTGCTGCCAATCCCGGTTGAACTCCCGCACGTACTGGTAACTGGTAACCACGTAGCGCCCCCCGCCCCTGCGATGGGGGAGCCAGTGCACCGGGTCTTCTTCTCGAAGCTGGGCAAACAGCTCCAGCGGCAGACCCGCGACAAACGTGTCTGGATTGTCCAGAGGCGCGGCATCAATCATCGGCGCAGAACTCCAAGCGGTTCCCAAACGGGTCGTAGATGTAGACCTGCTCGATGCCATCGGCCGTGCCTCTGGCCACCTCGTAACCCTGGGATTGAGCCGTCTCGGCAAGCTCCGTCAAGTCCGAGACAACGAAAGCCACATACGACTTCTTGGCCGGTCGGAAATCCTGTTCGGCTCCCAAGTGCAATTGCCCGCAGGTACCCTCCGGCAGCTCGAACCAGCATCCGTCCCGCTTGGCAAGCTCGGGCGGCTTCGGAATCTCCTTCAGTCCCAGCAGCCCGCCATAGAACTTCCGGGCCTCGTCCTCACCCCCTGCCGGAATCGCCACCTGCACATGGACGATCGAGTTGACCACCGGCTTCGTTTCCTCGCCCACGGCTCAGTCTTCCAGGGGGATGTTGTGGTGGGAGATGTAGTCGGCGAACCCGGCGCGGATGGTGGACTCGTCAAGCCCGAGGGCGGCGGCATCGTAGACGTGCTTGCCGAACTTGTCCTTGGGCTTATCGGCTAGGTAGGCGGGGATGGCATCGGCCAGCTCGTCGGAGAACTCCAGACCCAGGCGGTCGTACACTGCCCGCACCGCGGCCACTGGTTCGCTCACTAGATCTCGGAACAAGAGATCGGCGATCTGGTCGTTGGGGACCTCTTCGGAGGCCCGTTGGCCCATCACCATGTCCATCATCATCTGGTAGATGAACAACATCACCGGGCCGTTCTCGCTCGGTGTCACGGCATCGCTTCGCATCCACTGGAGGGTGGTGGTGAGGTTTGCCACCGAGCCGACGTACCTGACCGGATCGCGGTGGGTGAGGATTACCCGAGCATCGGGATAGGCGGCAAAGAGGTCCGGAAGCGTCCCCATGTGGGCCGGCGACTTCAACAGGAACTGAGCCGGAGCGCCGTCGACGTGCTGCAAGGTCCTCAGGAAGTTCTTGTGCCACCGGTACACGGCGTCGAAGTCGAGGGGCGCTCCCCGTTCGCCAAGATCGCCGATGGCGTGCATCATCGGCCAGTGCCAGCTGCGGAACTCGGGCTGGCAGAAGTGGATGCACTCCACCGGCAGGTCGCTGCGCAGCTCGTGCATGGTCATGAACTCGGGCTGGATGTCGGCCCAGAACTCCTGTTCGGGCTCGCTGCATGCCAGTGGATCAGCCCCGGTGCCCGGCAACGTGCCCAGCGGGAAGTGGGCCTCGTATCCCCGCACCCCTCGCAAGTTGGGATCCAGCGCCAGCAGCTCCAGCAAGATGGTGGTCCCGGTGCGGGGCGGCCCGGAGACGAACACCGGCGCGGTGACATCAGCCGCTAGGGCTTCGGGATTGGCCTGCCAGTAGCGCACGATACGAAGCCGGTTTTGCAGGTTGCGGATGATCTCTCCTCGGGCGCTGAGCCGCCCCACCACATTCAGCTGGGCATTCTCATCAAGCGCTCCGCACAGTGCCCGGTACCCGGCCTCCCAGCCCGGCTCATCGCCGAAGTCCGACAGCCCCACCGACTCAACTGCCACCGCCAGCATCTCGTCGTCATCCAGGCTCACCAACCGGGCCGGATCGCCCACCGCGGTCCCGAACAAGTTCATGCGCCGCACCCAGTCGGGGCGCTCCAGATGTCCGGCTGGTTCTATGGCTGTGCTTTCTTGCTTGCCCACGCCGTCAAGCGTGCCGCTCCTTGTGCGCCTCGCCCAAACCGAGCTCTTCGATGGACTGCTTCCGCATGAGGTATTTCTGGATCTTTCCGGTGATGGTCATGGGGAACTCGTCGGTGAACTTGATGTAGCGGGGGATCTTGTAGTGGGCGATTTGGCCCCGGCAGAACTTCTTGATGTCTTCGGCATCCAACGAGGCCCCGTCACGCAGCTGCACCCAAGCCATGATCTCCTCGCCGTAGCGGGCGTCGGGCACGCCGACCACCTGCACCTCCACCACGTCGGGATGGCGGTAGAGGTACTCCTCAATCTCCCGGGGGTACACGTTCTCGCCGCCGCGGATGATCATGTCCTTGATGCGCCCGACGATGTTGATGTAGCCGTCGTCGTCCATGACAGCGAGATCGCCGGTGTGCATCCAGCCCTCGTCGTCGACGGCCTCGGCGGTGCGGGCCTCGTCGTCCCAGTAGCCCAGCATCACCGAGTAGCCCCGGGTCATGAACTCGCCTGCCTGGCCCCGGGGCACGATCTCGCCAGTGTCGGGGTTGACGATGCGGACTTCGACGTGGGGATGGGCCCGACCCACGGTGGACACCCGCATATCAAGTGAGTCGTCGGCTGAGGTCTGGGTGGACACCGGGGAAGTCTCGGTCATGCCGTAAGCGATGGTCACCTCGGTCATGTTCATCCGGTCGACCACCTGCTTCATCACTTCGACGGGGCATGGCGAGCCGGCCATGATCCCCGTCCGCAGCGACGACAGGTTGTAGTTGTCGAGCTCGGGTTCGCCCAGCTCGGCGATGAACATGGTTGGCACCCCGTAAAGGCTGGTGCAGCGCTCCTGCTCGCAGGCCCGTAACGAGGCCGCGGCGTCGAACCCGGCCGAGGGAACCACTATGGCCGCCCCGTGGGTGGTGCAGGCCAAATTGCCCAGCACCATTCCGAAGCAGTGGTAGAAGGGCACCGGAATGCACACCCGGTCGGCGGCGGTGTAACCGCAGGCCTCGCCCACGAAGAAGCCGTTGTTCAAGATGTTGCGGTGGCTCAGCGTGGCCCCCTTGGGAAAACCGGTGGTCCCGCTGGTGTACTGGATGTTGATGGGATCGTCGGGGAGGAGCCCCGCCGATCGCTCCTCCAGCTGCTCAGCCGACACCGTTTGTCCGGCAACCAACAAATCCTCCCAGTCCGAGGTCTGGAGGTAGACAACTTGCTGGGCGGGTACCCGATCCCTCACCTTCTCGATCATGCCCCGGTAGTCGCTGTGGGAGAACGACTCCGCCGCCACCAACACGCTGATCCCCGACTGGTTGAGCACATATTCCAACTCGGCCACCCGATACGCCGGGTTGATGGTGACCAGAATGGACCCTATGCGGGCAGTGGCGTATTGCACCAGCACCCACTCGGCGCAGTTCGGACTCCAGATTCCCACTCGGTCGCCCACCTGCACACCCAGAGCCATAAGCCCGGCAGCCGCAGCGTCGACCGCAGCGGCGAACTCTCGGTAGGTGAAGCGCAGCCCTTGTTCGACAGAGATCAGTGCGTCCCGATCACCGTGGGAGTCCACCGTGCGAGCCAAGTTGGCCGAGATGGTCTCGTCCAGCAGTGGTGTGGTGGTAGGACCGGAAGCAGACGACAGATTCGCCATGACCAATAAGGAGGCTAGACCCAGCCTCAGTCGTGGCTGGTGACGCCGCCGTCGACGATGAGGGTGGTACCGGTAACGAACCCGGCCTCATCGGACATCAGGAAGCGGACGGCCTTGGCGATGTCCTCGGGGGTGCCCACCCGGCGGAGCGGAGCCTTTTCCACGCAGACGGCCTTGCTCGGCGGGTCGTCCATCATTAGGGCCGTCATCGGGGTGTCGATGTAGCCGGGGCACACCGCGTTGACCCGGATGCCGTCAGGGCCGAGGTGGTTGGCCAGCGACTTGGTGACGCCCACCACGCCGTGCTTGGACGCGGTGTAAGACGGGATCAGCGGATTGCCCACCACCGACATGATCGAGCCGATCCCCACGATGGCAGACCCCTCGTGGCTGCGCAGATCGCCCAACAGCGCCTTGGCCACGAACACCTCTGCTCGCAGGTTCACCTTCAGCACCGAGTCCCAGATCTCCTCGGTGAGGTGGTCGATGTCCATGGCGGTCACGATCCCCGCAGCATGGACCAGCCCGCCGATGCCTCCCAGTGCCTCCCGGGCCGCGGCCACCGCATCAGCCACCGCCGCCCCATCGGTCACGTCCAAGCCCAGCGAGTGCGCTATCACCCCACAGTCGGCGGCGATGGAAGCCGCGGCCTCAGCCGCCCCCTCGCCGTTGAGGTCCCACAGCGACACTGGTCGCCCAACCTCGGCTAGGGCGCGGGCACAAGCCCGTCCTATTCCCGACCCTCCACCAGTGACCACGACCCCGGTGGTCGGCGACATTTCCAAAGCAGACATAGAGGCCACCCTACGCGGTAGCCGGAGTGAAGATGATTTTGATCGACAGGCTGGAGAGGCTTAGTCGTGCAGGCCGCACTCGGTCTTGTCGGTGCCGGCCCAGCGGCCGGAGCGGGGGTCTTCGCCGGGGGCCACCGGCTTGGTGCAGGGCATGCAGCCGATGGAAGGGTAACCCCGCTCCAACAGGGGGTTGAACGGCACCCGGTGCTCGGCGATGTAGTCGTCCACCTGCTCGTCGGTCCAGGTGGCGATGGGGTTCAGCTTCACCAGGCCCCGCAAGTCGCGCACAACGATGGGCGCCGACACCCGGGTGACGGCCTCGGCTCGGCGCAAGCCGCTCATCCACGCTGACTTGCCGGCCAGCGCCCGGTCGAGCTGTCCGGCCTTGACCGCCGAGCAGCAGTTCTCCGGGTCCATGTTCCACAACTCGGGATCGTGGCGGGCCACGGTCATCAGCCGTAGGTTCAAGCCGTAGTGGCGGCGCACCCGCTCCACCGTCTCCAGCGTCTCGGGGAAGTGGAAGCCGGTGTCGATGAACACCACCTCGATGGCGGGGTCCACCTTCACGGCCAAGTCGATCATCACCGCGTCGGTCATCGAGGCGGCCAGCGCCAGGTGGGGCGAGAAGTTGTCCACGCCCCACTGGATGACCTTTTCCGCAGGCAGGTGCTCGAACTCCTCGTTCAGAGCGGCCAGCTCAGCGTCGGTGAACGACGGAATGGTCAGATTGGGCATTCAGAGTCGCCGATCGGGATGCAGGTGGCGGAGGAGCTCAGGTTGCGCATTCAGAGTCGCCGATAACCGCTTCGTAGGGGCCGGTTTCGTCGTAATCGACGAAGAACTCGGGGCCGTCGTCGGGCAAGGGGAACTCGTCCAAGTCGGCCAGCGTCTTGCCCACCTCTCGTGATCCGCCCTTGCGCTCCAGCCAGTGGCGGAACTCCTCGCCAGCCTCCCGCTCAGCGGTGAACTGGCGCACCACCCGCACCACTGCTTCAGGAGCATTGCGGGCGGGCAGGCGCAGGGCCTTGGTGCCGAAGTGGATCTGGGAGTCGCCCACATAGCCGCCGAGCAGCATCTGGTAGCCCGGCGCGGAGCGGCCGTGGGCCCGGCGCTCGGCGCCGAAAAACCCGATGTCGGAGGCATGGTGCTGGCCGCACGAGTTGGTGCAGCCCGAGATATTGATCCGCAAACCGCCCACCTCGGCCAAGCCCTCTTCGTCTAGGCGATTACCGATGGCGTCGGCCAACCCTCGCGATTGGGTGACGGCCAGGTTGCAGGTGTCGGCACCGGGGCAGGCCACCACGTCGCGCAGCAGTTCGGCACCGGCCTCGGCCATGCCGATGGCCGACAGCGACTCGAAAAGCCGGGGCAACTGGTGCTCGCTCAAGTCGCGGAAGACGATGTTCTGGCGATTGGTCACCCGGCACTCTGCACCCAGCTCCCGCTGGATGTCGGCCAGGGAGTCGAATTGGTCGGCGGTGATGTCGCCCAGCCGAGCCCAGGCATAAGCCGACACCGTGCCCTTGGCCGCGCCCCGCACCACGTTGGCCTTCTCCCACTTATCATGCGGTGCCCGGCTGCCGATGGACACCGGAGTGCTCCTGCCATTGTCCGGGTTGCGGCGCGAGCCAAGTTCAACCCCTTGGCCCACCGGGGTGGCCTCCACGCTGGCATGGCGTCCGGCGGGGGCGTCGCCATGAATCTTCACCAGGTCGGGGATCCCGCCAGGCCAACTAGAGGAGGCCAGCAGGAACTTGCGCTCCCGGAAGATGCGGCGCTGGAGTTCCTCGAAGCCCAGCTTCTCCACCAGCCACTTCATGCGGGCCCGCAGCTTGTTGTCGCGGTAGCCGTCGTGGTCGAACACCCGCAGGCAGGCCTCGATGGTGGGCAGCAGATCTTCTCGGGAGGTGAAGTCTTCCAGAGCCAGCGCCGGGTGGGGGTTGGCCCCCAGGCCGCCGGCCACGAACACCCGGAACCCAGCCTCGACGCCGCCGTCCACCTCCCGGGTGGCGGCAATGATGCCCACGTCGTTGAACATGGCCTGGCCGCAGTCGGTGGCGCAGCCCGAGAAGTTGATCTTGAACTTGCGGGGCAGGCGCTGGGCGTAGGGGTGGCGAAGGAAGTGAAGCGCGGTGGCCCGGGCCCAGGCGGTGATGTCGAGTACCTCGTGGGGGCAGGCGCCGGCCAGGTGGCAGCCCTGCACATTGCGAACAGTGTCGCCGCAGGCCTCCCGGGTGGTGAGCCCCACCGAGGCCAGCACCCGCATCACGTCGGGAACGTCGTCGATCTGCACGTAGTGGAATTGGATGTTCTGGCGGGTGGTGATGTGGCCCCATCCCCGGGAGTAGGTGCGGGCGATGTGGGCCAGGGCCTCGAAGTGCTCGGGATGGGCGATGCCAGCGGGGATCTTGACCCGCACCATCTGGTTGGTCCCGCCTTGGCGCTGGCCGTAGACGCCGTTGTTCAGCCGGAACACCCGCATCACGTCTTCGGGGATCTCCCCGGCCTTGTAGCGGGCCAGCATCCGCTCGAACTTGTCGATGTCGGCTTGCTGAGCGGGGTCGATTACCGCGGTGTTGTCGATCTGGACCGTGACCATCGGGCTCTCTTCTTCGGTGTATGGGACTTGGGTGGGGTTCAGGCGGGGAACTAAATCGGACTACTTTGATCCGATTAGTTGTTTATCAGGATAGCGGCCTGAAATCAAATCCCGAGTGATTTGATCTGATTTATCCGAAAAAGGAAATTGTCGCCGCGTCAGTCGCTGAGCCGCTCGGCCAGCCGGAAGGCCAATTCGAGGCTCTGAGGGCCGTTGAGGCGGGGATCGCACATGGTCTCGTAACGGAGTTCCAAGTCGTCGTCGCTGATGGCCTCGGCCCCGCCCACGCATTCAGTCACGTCATCCCCGGTGATCTCCACATGGATGCCACCCGGCCAGGTGCCAGCCTTGGCATGGGCGGTGAAGTAGTGGTCGATCTCGGCCATCACGTCCTCGAAGTGACGGGTCTTGCGCCCGCCGGCGGTGGTGTAGGTGTTGCCGTGCATGGGATCGCATTCCCATAGCACCGGGTGGCCGGCATCGCGCACCGCAGCCAACAGCGGAGGCAGCACGTCGGACACCTTTTCGGCGCCCATGCGGCTGATGAGGGTGAGTCGGCCGGGTATGCGATCCGGGTTTAGAACCTCGCACAGCTCGAGAACTTCAGCCGGCGATGCGGTGGGCCCGAGCTTGCAGCCCAGCGGGTTCTTGATGCCCCGCATGAACTCCACATGGGCGCCGTCGAGCTGGCGAGTCCGCTCTCCGATCCACAGCATGTGGGCCGAGCAGTCGTACCATTGGCCGGTGATGGAGTCTTCCCGGGTGAGGGCCTCCTCGTAGTCCAGCACCAGCGCCTCGTGGCTGGTGTAGAAGTCAACCTGGTGCAGCTCCGGCGCATCGGTGGATACCCCGCAGGCGGCCATGAATCGCAGGGCGGAGTCGATGCCGTCGGCCACTCGCTCGTAGCGCCGCCCCTCAGGGCTGGCGGCAATGAACTCTTGATTCCACACGTGTACCTGGCGGAGATCGGCGTAACCCCCCTTGGTGAACGCCCGCAACAGATTGAGCGTGGAGGCCGACTGGTGGTAGGCCCGCACCAGGCGCTCGGCGTCAGCAGCGCGAGAATCCTCGGAGAAGCTGGCATCGTTCACCATGTGCCCTCGGAAGGAGGGAAGCTCCACGTCGTCCACCACCTCGGTGGAAGATGAACGGGGCTTGGCGAACTGACCGGCGATCCGGCCGATTTTCACCGTGGGCACGCCGGCGGAGAAGGCCAGCACCACCGCCATCTGCAAGATGACCTTCAGCTTGTCGCGGATGTTGTCGGCGCTCATGTCGTCGAACGACTCGGCGCAGTCCCCAGCCTGGAGCACGAATGCCCGGCCCGCGGCGGCCTCTGCGAGTTGGGCTTGGAGCTGGCGGGCCTCTCCGGCGAAGACCAGAGGGGGCAGGCCGGCAAGGGTCTTGCGAACCTGGTCCAACGAGGCCTGGTCGGGCCACTGCGGCTGTTGGGCTGCGGGTCGGTCGCGCCAGGACGCGGGATGCCAAGCGGTCCTAGGCATGCCTGCCGCATCGACTGGGGCCGAACTCATAGCAAAATCGTCGCCTGTCGCCGCCCATGGGGCAAAACCAATTAGACAGACGGACCCCTAAGCGGCGTCGATGTCCAATAGCTCGGCTCGGTCCCGCACCATGTCCAGCGATCGCCCGATGATGCGGCGTATCGCCTCCGAGGTGAGTCCGAGGACCTCGCCGATTTCCCGGTAGCTGTGCCTTTGGCCGTCGATGAGCCCGTAGCGCATTTCCAGGGCGAAGCGAGACCGGTCGTCCAGCGTGCCGAGCAGCTCAGCCAGGGTTTCCGTCCGGTCGGCGGCCAGCACCAGGTCTTCGGGGCCGGGGCTGGTGTCGGGCTGGAGATCCACTAGTTCGCTGTTGTTGTCGTCGCCCACTGTTGTGTTCAACGATGTGAGCGAGGTGAGCCGATGGAGCAGGGCGTGCTCAGAGTCGAGCTCTTCACCGCCCCCGGTGGCCTGGCGCACCGCAGCCCGCAGGCTGGCCGCCCGCTCGCCCGGCAGCCGGATCAGATTGGCCTTCTGATCGAGTGCCCGGCCGATGGACTGGCGGATCCAGAACGTGGCGTAGGTGGAGAACTTGAACCCCTTGCGCCAGTCGAATTTCTCCACCGCCCGGTCTAGCCCCAGGTTTCCCTCCTGGACCAGGTCGAGCAGCTCCATGCCGGTGGGCAGGGGGTATTTCTTGGCCACGCTCACCACCAGGCGAAGGTTGGCTCGAATGAAGCGCTCCTTGGCCTTGGCTGCTTCCCGCACTTGGGTATGCAGCCGGGGATTGCTTTCTCCGGCGTCCAATCGAGCCTGGGCCTCGCGGCCCTGCTCGATTGTTTTGGCAAGCCGTACTTCGTCTTCTTTGGTGAGGAGCGGCACCAAGCCGATTGCGTTGAGGTATTGGCCTGTTGAATCGTCCATTTTTTCCTGTCTTGTTGTCTTCATGAACTGCAACCGATTCGCCCCGTCATTTGTTCCCGGTTGCCATTCACTGTTGTGGTACGAAATTACTGCGGCGTTGCGGTGATACCCGCTCGATTTATTCGACTCGCAGCCGCTCCAGGGGTAACAAGAATCCAGCCCTTTGTTTCGTACACTGCAAACTGTGAGCCGCATCGGGATCTTCGGGGGAACGTTCGACCCCGTTCATGTCGGCCACATCGCGGTTGCCGTTCGGGTGCGGGCGGCGCTGGAGCTTGATCGGGTCGAGCTGGTGGTGGCTCACGAGCCGTGGCAGAAGCTGGACCGACCCCGGCTCAGCCCCGCACAGGATCGATTGGCCATGGTGGAGGCGGCGGCCGAGGGTATCGACGGGGTGGTGGCCTCATCGGTGGAGATCGACCGAGGTGGCCTTACCTATACGGTGGACACCCTGGAGGCCTACCGGGCCGCCGACCCCGATGGCTCGCTCTTCCTCGTTCTAGGCAGCGATGCCGCGGGCGCTCTGCACACCTGGCACCGCTTTGAGGAGATCGCCGAAATGGCCGAAGTGGTGGTGGTGGACCGGCCCGGTGCGATGGGAGAGCGCCCGCCCGTGGCCCATCGGGTGGTGGACTGCCCGCTGGTCGACCTGTCCAGCACCCAGGTGCGGGAGTGGGCTGACGCCGGCCAGCCGCTCGACGGCCTGGTCCCTCCCGCGGCGCTGGCCTACTGCCGCCAAAAGAGGCTGTATGGGTGATTCCACACCAGGCGCCGGTGGCGCAGCACCTAGGAAGGGATCGCCACGCTGGTGGCGCTGGGGCTGGCCGCTGCTGGTGTTGGGTCTAGCCGCCGCGGTGCCGCTGTTGGTGTGGCTGGGGTGGTCGGCCATTTCCAGCAGCAGCGACGGCACGGAGGTGAGCGCCCCGGTCGATCCCGCCGCCCCCGGATACGAGGCTTTTGTAGACCCCACGCCCACGCTACTGTTGATCCATGCCAACGGCGAACTTCTCCACGGGGTCACACTGCTGGCCCTGACTGACCCCGGAGTCGAGGGGGCGGTTCTGTTCATTCCCCCTGAGACGTTGACCTCTGGAGGGTCGATTAGCGAACGCTGGGTCGAGTCGGCCAGCGCGGGAGTAGCCGACTCTATTGCCGAGTTGTTGGATGTCCGCCCCGGCGAGACGCAGGTGGTGGACGATGGCAGCTGGGCGGCGTTGGTGTCGGCGGTGGAGCCTATTGCCTTCATCAGTGCTGTTCCGCTTGTTGGCCCTGACGGGGAGACCCGGTTCGGGGCCGGACTGGTGAATTTGGCCGCAGCCGATGTCGGGCCTTATTTGGCAGGGCGCAGTCCGGGCGAGTCGCCGTTCGATGCCTTGTCTCGTCACCTGTCGTTCTGGGGGGGTTGGCTGAGGCAGGTAGGGGAGTCGACCGCGCCCAACGTCATTCCTGGCGAGACCGATCGAGGGGTGGGCCGATTCGGGCGGGCCCTCGCTGCGGGGGAGGTGTTCATGAGCACGATCATCGGGGGGGTCGATGACAGTGGAGTAGTGGTAGTAGATCCGGAGAGGGTTGGCAGGCAGGTGAGGGAGATCATCCCGTTTCCCATCTCGGCTTCGAGCGGGAGCTTGCCCAGAGTTCGGTTGCTCAACGGCGTCGGAGACCTTGGGCTCACCAAAACTGCGGCCCGAGAGCTCAGCCGGGCCGGTGCGCAGATCACGCGGATCGGAAATGCCGCGGAGTTCGGATGGGAAACCACCAAAGTCGCCTATCACGACGTTGGCTTTGCCGCCTACGCCGAGGCTTACCGAGACGCCTTGGGCACCGGATCGGCCATCGCCGAAGAGCTGCCCAATGCCTCCGCTGACATCACGGTGACCTTCGGCGCAGATTTCTCCCATCTGCTGACGGGAGATGGTTAGAGTGAGAGCGTGATGCCTGCATGAGCGCAAAGCCCGCCCCACGACAATTGCGGACAATGACGTGATCGCCACATGAGCGTCAGCACCGCTGACAAAGCGGTCGTGTGGGATTGGGTAAAGGCCGCAGCGGCCGCGGCGGAAGAGGGTCCCGGCGCTGACACAGTCATCATCGATGTGGGCGACGTGCTGGTAATCACCGATCACTTCGTGATCACCAGCGGCGCCAACACCCGGGCAGTGCGGGCGCTGGCCGAGCGGATCGAAGAAGCAGTGGATCTCGGCGGCGGCCCCAAGCCCATCTGCATCGAGGGGCTGTCGGATTACGAGTGGGTGCTGATGGACTACGGCGACTTCGTTGTCCACATCTTCACCGCCTCAGCCCGTGACTACTACGCCCTCGAGCTCCTTTGGAAAGACTGCCCGACGCTCACGGCTAATCCGTTGCCGTCTTAGGGACGAACCGATACAGTGGCCACGGGTCCCCAGCCCGGCGGTGGTCAGAGCATTAGGTCTCATTAGACGCCGGGCGGGAACCCGCAGCGCGTCTGAACCCTACCCGGGAAACCGACGTTTTCAATACTGTCAGTAATTTTCAGTCAATTACTGCTCACGCAGAAGGCGACCGGGGGAGGTGCCGGTTTCCTTGTCCTCTTGAATGGTGACTTCGCCGTTGACCAGCACGTAGTGGTAGCCGGAGGCCCGCTGCACTCGGCGCCACTCGCCAGCGGGCATGTCGTGGACCTTCTCGCTCGGCCCGATGGCCAGGCTGTCGAGGTCGTACACGATCACATCGGCGGCCTGGCCCGCGGTCAGGGTTCCCCGGTCGGTGAACCCCGCGCACTGGGCGGGAAGCCCGGCCATACGCCAGTGAGCGTCCTCCAGCGAGATGATCTCCCGGTCGCGCACCCCGTTGATGAGCAGCTCAGTGGGCCACCGGCCGGCGGTGAGGAAGCGGGTGTGGGCTCCGCCGTCGGACACGCCGGGCAGCGCCCACTGGTAGTTCAACAGGTCGACCAGATGGTCGGGGTTGTTGAACGAGCCGCTGGCGTAGAACGTGGCGGCCAGGTTGTCGGCCACCGCGATGTCCAGCATGGCGTCCACCGGGTGCACTCCCAGATCGGCGGCGATGTCGCCCACCCTGGTCTCGGCGTAGCGCTGGTACTGCGGGTTGGCGGTCTCCAATAGCACGATGTCGGCGATCGGGCAGGTGACGGCAATCGACTCTGATTCCCGCAATGCCGGACGGCGGGCGGGGTCGGCCAGTTTGGCCAGACGCTCCTCAACGGTGCCCAGCGTGGCCTCCCGCCACGCCTCCATGTCGTCCCACAGATTCCACTCCTCGAAGGTGAAGGCCAGTCCCACATCGGTGGTCACGGCCTGGCCGTAGATCGGCAGGCCTCGCAGGCGGCAGCTTTCCACCCATTCGATCTGCTTGAGGTGCTGCTCAGGCCTCTGGGCGTTGGGGGTGATCACATTGAACAGCACTGGACGGCCGCTGATGTCGGCCAGGCGCTCATAGGTGCGACGGTGTTCGGTTCGGGTCTCATCGGCGGGGTCGGGGGCGAAGGTGGCCTGGATAAACCCCTGGTTGCGCTCGGCCAGCACCTCAGCCAGTTGGAACAGCGTCTCGTTGGGCATCACGTCGGTGTTCATGGGGTTGCCGTCGTGGTCGCGCTGCACGTTGGAATCCCGCAGCCGCTGCACCGACCAGCCGCCGGCGCCGACGTCCATGGCCTCGTGCAACAGCGCTCGGAGCTGGGCGTGCTCCTCAGCGGTGGGCATCTCACCGGCCTTGGCCCGCTCGTAGCCCAGCACCCAGTTGAGCGCGGGATTCAGCGGGAAGAAACTCCGCATGTTGACCGCCTTTGGGGTGCGGTCCACCGCGTTCAGGAACTCGGGATAGGTGACCCAGTCCCAGGGCATGCCCGCGGCCATGGCGTCGAAGGGAATGGCCTCGGTGCGGGTCATGGTCAGCATGGCCCGCTCCCGGTCCTCGGGGGCCACCGGAGCGAACCCGAAACCACAGTTGCCGATGACGATCGACGTCACCCCGTGCCAGCCCGACAATGTGCAGTACGGATCCCAGAAGAGCTGGGCGTCGTAATGGGTGTGGAGGTCTATATGGCCGGGGGCCACGATCATCCCGTCAGCGTCCAGCACCTCATCGGCATCAGAGGCCCGCAGCCGGCCGATCTTGGCGATCTTGCCGTCCTTGATGCCCACATCGGCCCGCAGCCGCTGGGCCCGGGTCCCGTCGATCACCATTCCACCGGCAATGATCGTGTCGTACGTCGTCATCTCGTCCCCCTGGGTGTGCGGTGATGCTCAGCATAGTGAAGGGGCGAGACACCGATGATTTCGACACTCCGTCCCTTTGCAGATGGGCCACTAGCGTGGCCCCGATGGAAGGCTGTTCGTGGTAGAGCCGGTTGAGCGCCGCTCCTGGCTGGCGCTGGGGGCGGCCACTGCGGCGGCGTTCATGGTGGTGGTAGACGTCTCCATCGTCAACGTGGCCTTTCCCTCCATCCAGAAGTCCCTGGATGCCTCCAGCGCCGCGCTGTCGTGGATTGTGAGCGGCTACTCCATCACGGTGGGGTCGTTTCTGCTGCTCTCGGGGCGCTTGGCCGACCGACAGGGCCGGCGCAAGATGTTCAATCTCGGGTTGGCCGTCTTCGCCGTCGGCTCGCTGTTCTGCGGGATAGCGCCTCAAGTGGAGGTGTTGATTGCGGCCCGGGTGGTGCAGGCGTTGGGCGGGTCGCTGATCATGCCGTCGTCGTTGGCCATTGTGCTGCCCGAGTTCCCGGTGTCCCGCCGCTCGGCGGCCATCGGGATGTGGGGGGCGATGGGAGCGCTGGGGGCGGCATTCGGCCCGACCATCGGGGCGCTCTTGATCAACGGCCTGGGCTGGCGGTGGATCTTCTACGTCAACCTGCCCATCGCCGCCCTGGTGTTTGCCGCCACTGCCCGGCTGGTGCGGGAGTCGCGCGACGAAGAGACCGAGGGTCGCCTCGACGTGGTGGGGGTGCCGATGGGCACCTTGGCCCTGGCGTTGGTGATGGTGGCCATCGTCCAAGGCGAGGGGTGGGGCTACGACGACAAGCGCATCATTGCCTTCGCCTCGATTGCTGTCGTGCTGCTGCCGTTGGTGATCTGGCGATCGCGCTCGCACCCCAACCCGCTGCTCGACCTGAGCCTGTTCAGCTATCGCTCGTTCTCGGCGGCCACCGCCTCCTTCGGCTTGTACGCGCTGGGGTTCGTGCCCGGGTTCTTGATGAGCTCGCTGCTGCTGCAAGACCTGTGGGGCCTCACCGTGCTGGAGGCCGGGCTCAGTCTTACGCCGGGGCCGATCATTGCCTCAGCGCTGTCGGTTCCCATCGGGCGGATGGCCGACCGCTGGGGCCACCGATGGCTGCTGACCTCGGGGGTGGTGCTGTGCGGGCTGTCTTACGCTTTGCTGCTGGCCTGGGCCGGGGAGTCGTCGGCCTACTTCGCGGTGTTCCTTCCCGCCAACGTGATCTTGGGCATCGGCGTGGGACTGTCCATTGCTACCTTTGTCAGCGCAGCCATGAGCGATGTTCCGCCGCCTCGATTCGCCATCGCCAACGCCACCACCCGCACTGTGCAGCAGGTGTGCTTCGCGCTGGGCATCGCTGTGGTGATCGCCCTGTTCAACTCCGCACCTAGCGGCGACCCGCTGGGCGGATTCCAGCGGGCCTGGATCTGGGTCATCGCCACCTACGCGGCCTCGGCGGTGGTGATCATGGTGGCCTTCCCCTCTGGGACCGCCCTCCTTCGGCGTGGACTGCGGGGCGGCCAATCCAGTGTGAGACGCTAAAACCATGTCGGAAACTGTTGAATCGCGGCTGGCTGCGCTGAGCACTGAGGAAAAGGCCGACCTGGTGGCCGGTGAGGCCATCTGGACTACCAAGAGCTTCCCGGAGGCGGGCATTCCCGCCATCGGGGTCACTGATGGTCCCAATGGGGCCCGGGGCGGCGGGCTGCTGGGCACCGGGACGGCCACCGCCTGCATTCCGGCCGGGGCGGTGCTGGGCGCCACCTGGGATCCTGAGCTGGTGGAGCGGCTGGGTGGGGTGTTGGGCGACGAGGCCCGGGCCAAGGGCTGCCGGGTGCTGTTGGCCCCCACCATCAATCTGCACCGCAACCCGCTGGGGGGACGAAACTTCGAGTGTTACAGCGAGGATCCGATTCTGTCTGGGTTGGTGGCCGCGGCGTTCGTGCGGGGGGTGCAGTCCCGAGGGGTGGCCACCACCCCGAAGCACTTTGTGGCCAACGACTCCGAGTTCGAGCGCAACACCATCGACTCCCAGGTGGACGAGCGCACCCTGCGGGAGCTGTATCTGGTGCCGTTCGAGTATGCGGTGGCCGAAGGCGGTACGTGGGGGATCATGAGCGCCTACAACCGGCTCAACGGCACCTTCTGCTCAGAGAACGAATGGCTGCTCACCCAGGTGCTGCGGGAGGAGTGGGGGTTCGACGGGTTCGTGATCTCCGACTGGTTCGCGGCCCGGTCCACCGCGGGGTCGGCTCGCGCCGGGCTGAGCCTGGAGATGCCCGGGCCGGGCCAGTGGTACAACCAGGGGCCGATCGGCGAAGCGCTGGCCGCGGGGGAGATGGACGAGGGCCACCTCGACCGGATTGCCGGTGACGTGCTGCGTCTACTGGAGCGCACCGGGGCATTGGCCGGCGACGACGGGTGTGAGCCCGGACAGGAGCAGGAGTTGGATCGCCCTGAGGATCAAGCGCTGCTGCGGGGAGCAGCCGCGGCGGGGACGGTTCTGGTGGCCAACAACGGGCTGCTGCCGCTGGATCCGACCACGTCGGGTTCGGTGGCGGTGATCGGCCCCAACGCCCGGAAGGCCCAGATCATGGGCGGGGGATCGGCCACCGTGCAGGCGTATCGCAATGTGAGCCTGATGGACGCGCTGGACGAGGAGCACCCCGATCTCGACGTCCGCTATGCCCAGGGCTGCGATATCGAGCGCTCTCTGATCGCGCTTTCGGCTCCGATGCTGAAGGGCAAGCTCCGCCTGGAGTACTTCAACGGCCACGACTGGTCGGGCCCGGTGGTGCATTCCCGCGAGTCGGCCTCGGGTGAGATGGTGTTCTTCGGCGAGCCGGGACCGGGGGTGAACCCCGAGGCGTTTTCGGTGCGGGCGTCGGGAGTGCTGGTGGCCGAGGACACCGGCCAGCACACCGTGGGGCTGGTTCAGCTCGGACGCTGCCGGGTATTGCTCGATGGCGAGGTGGTGCTGGACGCCACCGAGGGCGACTACGACCGGGGAGACGACTTCTTCGGCATGGGCTCAGAGGTGATCTCCGCCCCGGTGCAGCTCACCGCGGGCCGGGAGACGCCGATTGTCATCGAGTACTCCAGCCGCGACAGCTTCATGCTATGCGGAGCCCGGGTGGGCCTGAAGTCGCAGGTAGATCGGGACTTGATCGCCGAGGCTGAGGAGGCCGCGGCCGCCGCCGACGTAGCCGTGGTGGTGGTGGGCACCAACGCCGATTGGGAGACCGAAGGGCGCGACCGGGACTGGTTCGACCTGCCCGGCGACCAGTCCGAGCTGATCCGCCGGGTGGCGGCGGCCAACCCCAACACCGTGGTGGTGGTGAACACCGGGGGAGCGTGCAATCTCGACTGGGCCGGCGAGGCCGCCGGGGTGCTGGTGGCCGGCTTCGGGGGCCAGGAGATGGGCTACGCAGTGGCCGACGTGCTGTTCGGTGCGGCCGACCCCGGTGGTCGCATGGCGATGACCGTGCCGGCCCGCTATGAGCACAGCCCGGCGTATCTGAACTATCCCGGCGAGAACGGGGTGGTGCGCTACGGAGAGGGTCTCTACATCGGTCACCGCTGGTTTGACGCCCGAGCCATCGAGCCGGCCGTGCCCTTCGGCCACGGCCTGTCATACGCCACCTTCGAGTGGTCAGAGCCCCGGGTGTCGGGCGGGGGCGATACCGACCTGGCCGACCCGGTGATCCTAGAAGTCGACGTGGTCAACACCGGCGACCGGCCGGGCAGCGACGTGGTGCAGGTGTACGTGGAGCCGCCCCCGTCGCTGCTGCACCGCCCGGTGCGGGAGCTGAAGGGATTCGCCAAGGTCCACCTGGCCCCCGGTGAACGCACCACCGCCCGAATCGTGCTCAACCGGCGGGCTTTTGCCTACTACGACCCCGGTGATCAGTCACCGCCGGGGCTGGAGGTTGGCAACCCGGTTCCGGCCGGGGAATCGCACAAGCGAAACGATCCCGGCTGGTACGTCGATCCCGGCACTTACACCGTGTGGACCGCCCGCTCCAGCGCCGACCTCGTCCACGCCGCCGAGGTACACCTCAGCGGCTCGTAGAGCGAAATCAGCGAAGCGGCGACAGCAGGTGGTGGAGCTGATGGGACTCGAACCCACGACCTCTTGCATGCCATGCAAGCGCTCTAGCCAACTGAGCTACAGCCCCGCGAAGAGGGAACTTTACCAGCCGTCAAAGGGCTGACCCACATGGGATAACGGTTATTGGCCTCGTCCTGAGGCTCGGTAGATTTAGCGGCGATGGACGGCTACGACCCGGCGGCTATCGAGCCCAAATGGCAGCAGCGCTGGGTTGACGACGCCACCTACGACATCGACAACGACGACCCCCGGCCGCCGTACTACGTGCTGAGCATGTACCCCTATCCCAGCGGTCCAGCCCACATCGGCCACGTCCGCAACTACACCTTCGGCGACCTTCTGGTGCGCTACCGCACCATGCAGGGCGACGGCGTGCTGTCGCCCATCGGCTTCGATAGCTTCGGCCTGCCGGCGGAGAACGCGGCCATAAAGACCGGCACCCACCCCCGAGAGCACACCGAGGCCAACATTGAGCGGCTGTCGTCGTCGCTGCGCCGTATCGGCGCGGTATACGACTGGCGCCGGACGCTGAGCAGCCACGACCCCGACTACATCCGCTTCACCCAGTGGATCTTCCTGAAGTTCTACGAGGCCGGCCTGGTATACCGGGCCACGGCTCCGGTGAACTGGTGCCCCGGCTGCCAGACGGTGCTGGCCAACGAGCAGGTGCTGGGCGACGGCACCTGCGAGCGTTGCAGCAACGTGGCCCAGCAACGCGAGTTGGAACAGTGGTTCTACCGCATCACCGCCTATGCCGAAGAGCTGCTGGAGGGTCTTGACGGCGTGGACTGGCCCAACCGGGTCAAGACCATGCAGCGCAACTGGATCGGCCGCTCCGAGGGAGCCGACTTCACCCTGCCGATTGCCGATGCCGACGGCAATCCCCGCGACGACGTCGACGGGATTGCGGTGTTCACCACCCGGCCCGACACCAGCTTCGGCATGACCTTTGCGGTGATGTCCCCCGAACACGCCCGGGTGCCCGAGTTGGTGACCGAGGATCGCCGAGCCGAGGTGGAGGCGTTCATCGCGGCGGTGGGCGAGCGCAGCGAATTCGAGCGTCTGTCGGCCGAGGGCCCCGCCGACAAGCGGGGAGTGGACACCGGCACCCGGGTGATCAACCCGTTCACCGGCCAGCCCATCCCGCTGTACTTGGCCGACTACGTGCTCACCACTTACGGCACTGGGGCGATCATGGCGGTGCCCGGAGAGGATCAGCGCGACTGGGACTTCGCCACCGCCTACGGCCTGCCCATCATCCGCACTGTTCAGCCCCCCGAGGACTTCGACGGCGAGGCCTATACCGGCGACGGACCGTCGATCAACAGCGACTGGCTGAACGGGCTGTGGATGGAAGAGGCCAAGGCCGCGGCCATCGACTGGCTGGAAAGCCAGGGCATCGGCGAGCGCAAGGTGAACTACCGGCTGCGCGACTGGCTGCTGTCCCGCCAGCGCTACTGGGGCTGCCCTATTCCCATCGTGTACTGCGAGGAGTGCGGGGCGGTGCCGGTGCCCTACGAGGACCTGCCGGTGGGGCTGCCCGACGACGTGGCCTTCATGCCCACCGGCCGCTCACCGCTGGTGGACCATCCGGGCTTCTTGCACACTGAGTGCCCCGCCTGCGGCGGACCGGCCCGCCGGGAGACCGACACCATGGACACGTTTGTGGACTCCTCCTGGTATTTCCTGCGCTTCGCCGACCCCCACAACTCCGAGCTGCCGTTCAGCACCCAGGCGCTGGAGCGGTGGCTGCCGGTGGACCAGTACATCGGCGGTGTTGAGCACGCCATCTTGCACTTGATGTACGCCCGATTCTTCACCCGGGCGCTGTCCGATCTGGGGGTGGCCCCCGCCGGACTGCGAGAGCCCTTCCAGCGGCTGTTCACCCAGGGCATGGTGCGAATGGGCGGGGGGAAGATGTCCAAGTCGAAGGGCAACTTGGTGGCCCCCGAGGACTTCATCGATGCCCACGGGGCCGACACGCTGCGCCTGGCCATCTTGCAGGTGAAACCACCGGCCGAGGACGTGGACTGGGAGGACTTCGGCCTCGAGGGCTGCGCCCGGTTCCTGGGCCGGCTGTGGCGACTGGCCGCGGGCACCGCTGAGCGGGCCAATCCGGCCCGCACCGGCGCTACCACGCCGGCTGACGACGCCATCGACGCGGCCACCCATCGGCACATTCACCGCATCACCGCCGAGTTCGACCGTTGGTCGTATAACACCGCGGTGGCCGGTTGCATGGAGTTCACCAACGAGCTGTACCGCTACGTGCAGCGTGACGAAGGCCCCCACCATGACACGCTGGCGTTCGCCATCGACTCTTTGCTGTTGGTGATGGCGCCCATGGTGCCCCACATCTGCGCCGAGCTGTGGGAGATGCGCCGGCGTGGGAATATCCACACCGAGCCGTGGCCTACTGCCGATGAGGCCAAGCTGGTGCTGGAGACGGTGACCATGGTGGTGCAGGTGAACGGCAAGGTGCGCGACCGCATCGAGGTAGCCGCCGACATCGCCGAGGCCGACGCCGAGGCGCTGGCGCTGGCTTCAGAGCGAGTCCAGCAGTATCTCGACGGGGGGGAGCCCCGGCGGGTTATCGCCCGCCCGCCCAAACTGGTCAACGTGGTGGTCTAGCGACCTGCTAGCAGCGCCGCTCAGACGTCCCAGACCACGTGGAGCTCCTCGGGGCCACGGAACGCCACCCCCCGGATGAGCGGCGGATCGGCGTCGGGATCGAGGCGCAGGCCGGGAAGCCGCTCGAGAATGGCCGGCAGCGCTACCCGCATCTCCAGGCGGGCCAGGTGCATGCCCAAGCACAGGTGCCGCCCCCAGCCGAACGCCATGTGGGGTACGGGCTGCTCACGGTCGGGATTCCAGCGGTCGCCGTCGGCATACACCCGCTCGTCCCGGTTGGCCGACGTCATGGTCATCATGAGGCGGGTGCCGGCCGGGATGGGGCAGCCGTCCAACTCGATGTCCTCGGTGGCCTCCCGGGTGGCTAGGGGGGCGGAGCTTTCCCATCGCAGGGTCTCCTCGATCACCTGGTCGAGCAGCGACCAATCGCCCTTGAGCCGGTTGAGCCAGCTGTCGTCGGTCAGCAACGCCGTCAAGGCGATGCCCAGCTCTCGGGATGTGGTCTCGGCCCCGGCGGGCATCAACAGCAGCAAAAAGCCGTAGATGTGCTCGTCGTCGAGGCGCTGGCCGTCGATTTCGGCGTGGATAATGTCGCTTATCAGGTCGTTTTGGGGGTTCTGCTTGCGGTCCTCCACGATGGGGTGGAGGTAGTCGCGCATCGCCTGTGAGGCGGCATGGCCCGGCTCGGGGTAGAGAGGCCCGGCGCTCACCTGCTCGGACCACAGCCGGAATTGGTCGGCGTCATCCAGCGGCACCCCCATGATTCCCGCGATCACTCGGGTGGGGAAGCGCTGGGTGAGCTCGGCCACCAGATCGGCCCGCCCCCGAGGGGCGATGCCGTCGAGTAGCTCGTTGACGATGGGCGCCACCAGCTCGGTCTCCCAGCGGGCTAGCGCCGAGGATCGAAACGCCCTAGACACCAGCCCCCGATAGGCAGTGTGCTCGTCGCCGTCCATCCCCAGCATCAGCGGCCCCATGAACGGGGTCATCGACTCGGCCACCACCCGGGTGGAGAACACCGCGCTGTTGCGCAGCACCGCCTCAGTGTGGTCGCGGCGATACAGGTTCAGGATGCGCCCGCCGAATCCGTCGTCGCGCACCTCCGGGGGCTCGGCTCGGCCCCGGTCCCACTCCTTGTGGGGGTTGATGGCCGCCTCTTCGGCTTGGGCCAGTCCCTCGTGAAAGTCGGACGGATCCTCTGTCTCCACGGGTGCAACCCTATTCGGGCAGCCCTATTTCTGCGGTTCTATTGATGTGAACGGCCCGGAATGGCTCGCAGCGCCTCGCGCACTTCTCCCCACGGTCCGTCGGCCCGGAGACCCTGGCCGAACGACATGCGGTCGATAAGCCCGCCGTAGCTGGCCGCCACGCCGCTGGCCAGGTTCTGGGGCTCGGCCACCACGCCGAAGGTCCCCAGCATGGTGTCGTCGATCACGTCGGCCATCTCCACCCACTGGCCTTGCTTGGACATGCGGTTCAGCTCGTCTTGGGCGTCGCCCCAGCCGTGGTGCTCGAGCACCGGGCGGTATGCGGGGGTGGAACCATAGAAGGCCAGTTGCTGGCGGGCTGCTTGGGCCGCCGACGCCATCTCCTCCTCGGTCTCACCGGTGACGATGAACACGGGCATCGAAACCTCGATGTCCATGGGATCGCGGCCTGCACGGGCGGCGCCGCGCTCTAGGGCGGGCAGCGACACCTCCCGCACGTAGCTGGGGGTGGTGAACCCGTGGCTGATCCAGCCGTCGGCGCTCCCGCCGGCCGCCTCGGTCATGAGGTCGCCCACCGCGGCCAGATGGATGGGGGGAGGGCCGAAGGGGTTGGCGCCGGGGCTGAACATCGGCGTCATGAGCGTGTGCTGGTAGAACTCGCCCCGAAAGCTCAGCTTCTCCCCGGTCTCCCAGCATTCCCATATGGCTTTGACGGCGTCGATCATCTCCTTCATGCGGGCGGCGGGGTGAGACCAGGGCATGGAGAATCGCTTGGTGATGTGGGGCTTTATCTGAGAGCCCAGGCCGAGAACGAAGCGCCCGCTGGAGTAGGCCTGAAGATCCCATCCTATGTTGGCCAAGATCATCGGATTGCGGGCGAATGACACCGCAATCGAGGTTCCGATCTGGATGCGGGTGGTGTGCTCGGCGGCCAGCACCAGCGGCAGGAACGGGTCGTGGTCGAGTTCAGCCGACCAGATCCCGTCGTAGCCGGCGGCCTCCAAGTTGCGGGCGTTGTCGGCGGCATCCCCTAGGGGTCCAACCGATCCCTTTCTGGCCGCTCTGGTAACGAGGCCTCCATCTAGCTTCATGCTCTGTCCTCTCGGGTGGTGGTCGCGGTCACTTGCTTTCGTCCTGGTCGCGCAAGAAGCGCTCCAGCTCTTCGGCCAGCTCGTCGCCGGTGGGTATTTCCTCGCCCGACTCTCCCATGCTGGTGTCATAGGCGCTTTCCAGTTGGCCTAGCAGGCGCTTGTGGCTGGCGTTCTGGGCGATCATGGTGTCGAGCCGACGGGACACCTCCAGCCCCTCGGCAATCAGCGGCGCCGGGTCGAACCGCAGATCGGCCACGGTTCGAAGACCCTGGAAAAGCGCCGCGGTGGCGGCGGGGAACGGAGAACCGGACGCATAGTGGGGCACCTGAGCCCATACCGACACCGTTTCCAATCCGGCGGCCTCGAATCGTTTGGCCAATGCCGCGCTGATCCCGGCGGGAACCTCCAGGGTGCCCGCGGGAGAGCCGAACCGCTCGATCAGGTCTTGGGAAGTGCCGGTGGCCGACAGCCGCACCGGCCGGGTATGGGGCACCGCGGCGGGATACGCCCCCAGAGACACCACTCGGGCTACTCCAAGCTGCTGCGCGAGCTCGTCAACGGCCGCGCAGAATGCCTGCCAGCGAAAATCGGGTTCCGGCCCGTGAAGCAACAGGAACGCCCGCTGGTCCAGATCGCTCACCTGCTGGAGGCGGATGGCCGGCCAGCTGATGTGGTCCAGCCGGCCGTCCCGAACGGTCATAGTGGGGCGGCGGGCCCGGTGGTCCACCAGCAGATCGGCATCGAAGCTGGCCACCAGCGCGGCGTCGTCGGCCTTCAACATGATCTCGGTGGCGTTGCGCATGCCGAAACCGGCATCCACCCATCCGTCAAAGGCAACCACCAGCACGGGATCGGCCAATTCGAGTTCTTGGTGGACGGTGATCAGTTCGCTGCTCATGCCACTTGCTCCGCAGCCGATGTGGCCATTTCAACCAGCGCGTCCACCCGGGCGACAAAGCTGTCGGCCCCCTGCGGCGGTGCCTTGTCGCCCATGGCCCCGCCCACATAGCGGCTGTAGACGCCCTCCAGGATGCAGGCCAGCTTCCAGTAGCCGAAGGCCATGTAGTACCCGAAGTTGTCTATTTCGCGCCCGGACACCTCCGAGTAGAGGTCGAACATCTCGGCTCGGCTGGCGAATCCGGCCTCGCCGGTGGGGGGATCGTCCAACGCGAATTCCGAGTCATCGGGCTCAGCCCAATACACCAGAAGCTGGGCCACGTCGGCGTTGCGATCGCCCAGGGTGCACAGCTCCCAGTCGAGCACGGCCAGCACTTCGCCTTCATCGCTCAGCATGCAGTTGTCCAAGCGGTAGTCGCCGTGGACGATCCCGGCTTGGCCCTGTTCGGGGATGCGGGCCACTAGGTGGTCATGAACCTCTTGGATCTGGGGGCGGTCCTGGGTCTTGGACTCCTCGAATTGGCGCAGCCAGCGCCGGAGCTGACGGGCGATGTAGTCCTCCTTGCGCCCTAGATCTCCCAGCCCCACCTCGTCCACGTCAACTGCGTGGATGTGGGCCAGCGTCTCGGCAATCGACTGGGAGGCAGTCCAGCGCACCTCAGGGGTCAACGCGGCCGCGTGCTTGCGGTTGCGCACTACCTTCCCGTCCACGAAGTCCATGACATAGAAGGGTCGCTCGTTCACCTGTTCGTCTTCGCACAACCCGAAGGCCTGGGGCACCGGCACGTCGGTGTCGGCTAGGGCGGCGATGATCTTGTGCTCTCGGCCCATGTCGTGGGCGGTGGCCAGCACCTGGTACAGCGGTGGCCGGCGCAACACGTAACGCTGGCCGTCGGCATCGGTGGCTTTGAAGGTGAGGTTGGAGTGCCCTCCGGCGATCAGCTCGAACGTCAGCGGCAGGGCGACGCCGGGCACGTTGGCCTCGAACCACGCGCTGACCGCGTCGTGCTGGATGCCTCGGATGTGGTCCATGCGAGAGGTCACGCTAGCGTTCAATCTGGTTCGATGAGAGGTAGCCGATGGCCGATGTGACTGATGCGACGTTTACCACCGAAGTGGTCGAGCGCTCCCACACCGTGGCGGTGGTGGTGGACTTGTGGGCGCCGTGGTGCGGGCCGTGCAAAACGCTGGGGCCGATTCTGGAACAGGCGGTGGCAGCCACCGGCGGGGCGGTGGAGCTGGCCAAAGTCAACGTGGACGACAACCCCCAGACCGCTCAGGCCTTCCAGGTTCAGAGCATCCCCGCGGTGTACGCCATGCGCGACGGCAAGGTGATCGACGGGTTCATCGGCGCCCAGGGCGAGGCCGCGGTGGCTGAGTTCGTGCAGCGTCTGATTCCCACCGAGCAGGAGAGCGAGGTGGAGGCTCTGGTGGCCGTCGGCGATGAGGCCTCTCTGCGGCGGGCATTGGAGCTGGACGCCGACCATGAGGGCGCAGTGGTGGGGCTGGCCGATCTGATGGTGGCCGATGGCCGGGGCACCGAAGCCCTGGAGCTATTGGAGCGCATTCCCGAGACCGCCGAGGTCCGTCGGGTGGCTGCGCTGGCCCGCACCGGCGGCGGGGCCGACAATGGGGATGTCGAGGCCCGGCTCGATGATCTGCTGGGCCGGGTGAAGGCCGATTCTGACGCCCGCCAGGAGTTCGTCGACCTGTTGGAGATAATGGGCTCTGACGATCCCCGTACATCTGTCTATCGACGGCGACTCACCACCCAGCTTTACTGAGCTGCCGCAGGCAGCCGGGGACAGGGCGTTGGCCCTGTCGATTCTGATTTTCGGCTGATACTCTGAAGCCGCTTCCCCCGCCACTGGCATGGCGCGCCGCGCCCGGACGGGCCAATGGAAGACTCCTCATTGCCGCCTCCCCGGCTGACCCCCGCAGAGAGGGTCAGGGAGATGGTGGATGACTACCGGCACTTGATCACCGGGCCCCGGCTGTTGATGGTCGGTGGCGGACTGGTGGCCGCCATTGCGGTGGCGGCCTATCTGATGGCGGGGGCCAGCAGCGCTCCTCGGCCCGAGGCGGTGATTCCCATGGCAACGCCGCTGCCCGCCCGCCCGACTCCGGTGGCTGAGGCGGTGCCGATACTGGTACACGCCGCCGGCGCGGTCCACGCCCCGGGGGTGTACCTCTTTCGGGGCGAGGCCCGGGTGCTCGACTTGGTGGAGGCGGCCGGGGGGCTGACGCCCGACGCCGACCACGACCGGGTGAATCTGGCCGCCCCGTTGTCGGACGGACTCTGGATGTACTTCCCTCGGCTCGGACAGACGGCAATACCCGCGCCTCTGGGCGGGAATGGATCGGCGGGCAGCGGTGCGACCGCCCATTCCGGGCCGCTGAACCTCAACACCGCCACCGCCGAGCAGCTTGAGTCGCTGCCCGGGGTGGGGCCGGCCACAGCGGCGGCCATCATCGACCACCGCCAGCGCGTCGGTGGGTTCGCCTCGGTAGACGGGCTGCTGGCCGTGTCCGGCATCGGCCCGGCCAAGCTGGAGCAGATCCGCGACTTGGTCGCAGTGTGAGCGACCGCCACGCGGTGGCACTGGCGGTGGCGGCCATGGCCGGCGCCTGGTGGTCGGCGGCCGTCCCGCTGATTCCCGCGATTGCCCTGGTGGCAGTGGCCTTGGCCGTCCGCAAACCGTGGCTTCTGGTGGCCGCGGTCTTGCTGATGGGCTCATCGCTGGGGGCCCGGGCCTGGGCGGGCCTCTATCCGCTTGAGCCCGCGGCCTTCGAGGGCGAAGCCACCCTGGTGTCTGATCCGGTGCCGGTCGGCGAGGGAATGCGGGTGTTCGTGCGGGCGGAAGGACGGCGCTATGAGGCGTGGGCCTACGGCCGCGCCGCCCGAGACCTGGGCGACCGACTGGCCGGGGATCGCATCAGCATCTCCGGCAGCGTCCGGCCCATCCAGCCGCTGCCCGACTACCAAGCGGCCCGCCACGTAGCCAACCGGCTGAACATCGACCGCGTCCACCACTATCGGGACGGGCCCTTTCCATTTCGGATGGCCAACTGGCTGCGCCGCACCATCGCCCGAGGCGCTCAGACCCTGGACGACGACCGCCTCGCCCTGTTCACCGGGCTGTCATACGGCGACGACCGCCACCAGTCACCGGTGGTGTCCGACGATTTCCGGGCCGCGGGCCTCACGCACTTGCTGGCTGTGTCGGGCCAGAACGTGGCCTTTGTTCTAATCCTGGCCCGACCCCTGATCGAGCGGTTCGACTACCGGGGCCGCTGGGTGCTCACCCTCGGGGCCATCGGCTTCTTCGCCCTGGTCACCCGGTTTGAGCCCTCGGTGCTGCGGGCCTCGGTCATGGCGGCCATCGCGGCCACTGCCACTTTGTTGGGCCGGGAGGCGTCCAGCCGCCGGGTGCTGGCCCTGGCCGTGGCCCTGTTAGTGCTGGTTGATCCGCTGCTGGTGCACTCGGTGGCGTTTCGGCTGTCGGTGGCCGCTTCGACGGGCATCATCTTGTGGGCACCCCGTCTGGCCGAGCGCCTGCGGGGACCTCGGATATTGGCCGACGCTCTGGCGGTGACCGTGTCGGCGCAGTTGGCCGTGGCGCCCCTGCTGATCGCCACCTTCGGCGGAGTGCCGGTGGCCTCGCTGCCGGCCAACCTGCTGGCCGCCCCGGTGGCCGGGCCGATCATGATGTGGAGCCTGTCGGCCGGGCTGGTAGCTGGGCTGGCGGGCGGCCCGCTGGCTCACGCTATCCACTGGCCCACCGACCTGGGCATCGGCTGGATCCAGGCCGTGGCTGGGTGGTCGGCATCGGCCCGGCTCGGCGAGCTGCGGACGCTCCATCTGATCGCGGTGGCCATCGGCGCCGGGGGCTGGTGGCTGGCCCGGGGTCGCCTGCTGCGCGCCGCGGCCGCTCTCGGGCTGACCGCCGCGCTGCTGGTGCCGGCGGTGGCCCTGCGAATAGCCGACCCGCCGTTCCACACCGTGCTCGACTCCGGGGTCGAGGTGTGGCGCCACGACGAGACGGTGGTGGTCGTACTCGGACCCAGCCGCTCAACCGAGCGGCTGCTGGAGGATCTGCGCCGGGCCGGAGTCGGCGCGGTGGATCTGGCAGTGGCCGACCGGGGAACCAAGTCCCAGCGCGACCAGATTCGATCGCTGCAAGAGCGCATGCACGTGGGCACAGTCATCGCCCCACCCGCCCACCGCATAGGAGGGGCCCGAACCGTCCGCAATGGCCAGCAAGTCCTGGTCGGCAGCCTCGTCGTGGAAGTGACTTCCCACGACCCCCGCCTGGCAGTGGCGGTCACTCCGCTGGCATCCCAAATCGTCACCGGCGCGGTGTAGCGTCGCCTGCGTGATCGTGGAGCTGGGGCCGCATCGCTATGACGTGACCACCCGTGCCCTGGTCATGGGCATTTTGAATCGCACGCCCGACTCGTTCTACGACGCCGGCCAGTACTGGGACTTCGATGCTTTCTTGGCCAAAGCCGAGGAGCTGGTGGCCGAGGGGGCCGACTTCTTGGACGTGGGCGGGGTGAAGGCCGGTCCCGGCCCCGAGGTGACCGAGGAAGAGGAGATGGACCGGGTGGTGCCGGCTATCGAGGCGCTGCGGAAGCGCTTCGACCTGCCCATCTCGGTGGACACTTGGCGGGCCTCGGTGGCCCGGGAGAGCTACGCCTCCGGGGCGGTGGTGGGCAATGACATCAGCGGATTCGCCGACCCCGATTTCCTCCATGAAGCCTCGGCAGCAGGCGCCTCGGTGGTGGCCTGCCACGTGCGCCTCGCTCCCAGGGTGGCCGATCCCGAGCCGGTGTACCACGACCTGGTGGAGGAGGTGAGCCGGTTCTTGTCGGAGCGGGCTCAGTGGGCGGTGGACGCGGGCATTCCCCCGCAGCGGATCATGCTCGACGCCGGCCACGATCTGGGCAAGACCCCCGAGATGTCGGCCGAGCTGCTTCGCCGGTCTCAGGAGCTGGTGGATTTGGGCTATCCGGTGTTTCTGTCGGTGTCCAACAAGGGCTTTTTGGGGGCGCTGACCGGAACCGAGGTGGGCAACAGGCGGGAGGCCACGCTGGCGGCCCACGCGCTGGGCGTCGGGCTGGGCAGTCGGATTCTTCGGGCCCATGACGTGGCCGGCACCCGCCGGGTGGCCGACTTCATGAGCGCCCTCCTCCAACAGGAGCGGAATCATTCATGAGCGCCACAGTGGTTCTCCTGCACGGCGATGACGAGGTGTTGTTGTCCAATGCGGTACGAGACCGAGTGGCCGGTCTGGTGGGCGACGGCGACCGGTCGCTGATGGTGGCCGAGCTGACCGAGGCCGCCTACCTGGAGGACGACGACTACCACATCGCACCGTTGGTGGACGCGGCCCAGACCCCGCCGTTCCTCACCGAGCGGCGGGTGGTGGTGGGCCGGGAGATGGGCCGGTTCTCCACCGTGGATTCGCTCGGCCCCCTGCTGGGCTATCTGGAGCAACCGCTGGACACCACCGATCTGGTGCTGGTGTGGGAGAAGGGGCCGGCGCTCCAGCGGCTGAACGCAGTGCCCAAGCGCCTATCGGAGGCGGTGGCCGCGGCCGGCGGCGACTTGGTCGGTGCCGGGATACCCCGAGGCCGCGACGGCGCGGCCAAGTGGATGGACACGCAGATCGCCGCCGCGGGGCTCCGGCTGCGGGCCGGGGCCAAGCGGCTGCTGGCCGACCACCTGGGGGAGGACATGAGCCGCCTGCCCGCGGTGCTCACCACCCTGGCCTCGGCCTATGGCCCGGATCGGGCATTGGAGGCCGACGATGTGGCCCCGTTCATCTGGGAGGCCGGGTCGGTGCCCCCCTGGGAGCTCACCGATGCGGTGGAGTCGGGCAACATCGCCGACGCCTTGGACAAGCTGCGCCGCATGCTCCACGCCGGTGGCCGCAATGAGATGCAGGTGCTGTCCACTCTCTACAACCACCACAACCGCCTGCTGCGCTTGGACGGGGCCGACGCGGCCGACGAGAAGGAGGCGGCCGAACTGCTGGGCATCAAGGGCTCCACCTTCCCGGCCCGAAAGGCGCTGCGCCAGGTGAGGAAGCTGGGGTCGAAGCGGGTCGCCCGATCCATCGAGATGCTGGCCCAAGCCGACTTGGACTTGCGAGGTGCCACGGCCATGCCTGCCGAAGCGGTGCTGGAAGTGCTGGTGGCCCGCCTGACCCAGCTCAATCGCTAGAGGCTGCGGGTTGGACTGGGGCTACTCAGCCTGGAGCCGGGCCAGGCGCTTCATCAAGCGGGACTTCTTCCGGGCGGCGGTGTTGGGGTGGAGCACGCCCTTGCTGGCCGCCTTGTCGATGCGCTTGATGGCCATGCGGGCCGCCTCGGCGGTCTCCTCGGCTTCGCCGTGTTCTGCGGCGGCCTCCGCGGTCCGGGTGCGGGTGATGACCTCCGAGCGCACGGCCCGGTTGCGCTGGCGGCGCTTCTCGTTTTGGCGATTGCGCTTTATCTGGCTCTTGATGTTTGCCACAGAATGACAACTCTACCGTCCCCCAAACCCTGGTAACCACATGGGAACCTAGGGAATAAGGGCGGTAGCGTTACTCGGTTCCCATGGATCTCTCCCACATCCGCAATACCTCGATCATCGCCCACATCGACCACGGCAAGTCGACCCTTGCCGACCGCATGCTGGAGCTGTGCGGGGCGGTGGACCCCCGGGATATGCGCGCCCAATATCTCGACTCCATGGACTTGGAGCGGGAGCGGGGCATCACCATCAAGCTCCAGAGCGTCCGCCTCGACCACGACGGCTGCGTGATCAACCTCATCGACACTCCCGGACACGTGGACTTCGGCTATGAGGTGAGCCGCTCCCTGGCCGCCTGCGAGTCGGTCATCCTCTTGGTAGACGCGGCCCAGGGCATCGAAGCTCAGACGCTGGCCAACTGCTATCAGGCTCTGGAGAACGAGCTGGAGGTGGTGGCCGCACTGAACAAGATCGATTTGCCTGCGGCCGAACCGGAGCGCCGGGCCGAGGAGATCGAGCAGGTGCTGGGCATCGCCGCCGAAGACGTGCTGCACATCAGCGCCAAAACCGGCGAGGGCGTGAAGGAGCTGCTGGACGCGGTGGTGGCTCTCACCCCGCCGCCGGTGGGCGACCCCGACGCCCCGCTCCAGGCGCTCATCTTCGACTCTCACTTCGACCAATACCGGGGGGTGGTCAGCTCGGTGCGGGTGATGAACGGGCGGATGCGGTCGGGGGCCAAGATCCGGTTCATGCAAGCTCGCACCGACCGGGAGGCTGACGAGATAGGCGTGTGGCGCCCCCAGCCGACACCAGTTGAAGAGCTGGGACCGGGCGAGGTGGGCTACCTCATCGCCGGCATGAAGAACGTGGCCGAGGCCCGGTCGGGGGAGACCGTCACCACGGCCCGCGACGGCGCGGCCGAGCCGCTGGCCGGCTACCAGGAGCCCAAGTCGATGGTGTTCTGCGGGCTGTATCCCATCGACGGCGACGAGTTCGCTGCATTGCGCGACTCGCTGGAGCGGCTGCGGGTGAGCGACTCCAGCTTCAACTACCAGCCGGAGTCGTCGGGCGCGTTGGGGTTCGGCTTCCGGTGCGGATTCCTGGGACTCCTCCACATGGAGATCGTGCGGGAGCGCCTCGAGCGGGAGTTCGGCCTCAGCCTCATCGCCACCGCTCCCTCAGTGGCCTACCGGGTGGAGCTGGCCAGCGGCGAAGAGTTGGAGGTGGACAACCCCTCGGCCATGCCCCCGGCCGCCGAGGTGCAGGGCATCCAGGAGCCCATGCTGGCCGCCACCATCATCGCCCCCGCCGACTACACCGGCACCCTTATGGAGCTGTGCCAGGACCGCCGGGGAGAGATGAAGAAAATGGAGTACCTGTCGCCCGAGCGGGTGGAGCTGGCCTATCGGCTGCCGCTGGCCGAGGTGGTGGTGGACTTCTTCGACCAGCTCAAGAGCCGCACCCAGGGCTACGCCAGCCTGGACTACGAGCCCGACGGCTACGCCGCGTCCGATCTCACCAAGGTGGACATCCTGCTCCAACACGAGCCGGTGGACGCCTTCAGCTCCATCGTCCACCGTGATTCGGCCTATTCCTACGGTCGGCGCATGACCGAGAAGCTCAAGGAGCTGATCCCCCGCCAGCAGTTCGACGTGCCCATCCAGGCGGCCATCGGCGGCAAGATCATCGCCCGGGAGACGGTCAAAGCGTTCCGCAAGGATGTCACCGCCAAGCTGTACGGCGGCGACGTGACCCGCAAGCGCAAGCTGCTGGAGAACCAGAAGGCCGGCAAGAAGAAGATGAAGGCCATCGGCCGGGTGGACGTGCCCCAAGAGGCGTTCATCTCCGCCCTCCGGCTCGACGACTGAGGCCCCCGGCCAGCGTCTGCTGGGTGGCAGATCGGGCCAGACCAGTAGTATTCAAGCCTTATGGGGACCCAAGGCGAGACGCTTTCGGCCCGCAAGGCTGCGGTGTTGCGGGCTGTGGTGGAGGGCTACATCTCCACAACCCAGCCCGTGGGCTCCTCGCACGTCTCCGAGATCGCCGACTTGGGCGTGTCCCCGGCCACGGTCCGCAACGAGATGCTGGCCCTAGAGCAGGCCGGATACCTGAGCCAGCCCCACACCAGCGCGGGCCGCATCCCCACCGAGAAGGGCTACCGCCATTTCGTGGACACCCTCTCCGACGTGTCCGGCACTCTGGGCCGCACCGAGCGCCAGCAAGTGCGGGTTTTCTTCGACACGACCCACAGCGAACTCGAGCAGATGCTGGCCGACACCAGCGCCCTGTTGGCCGACCTCACCGCCTATGCCGCCTTGGTGGTTGCCCCCCAGCACTCCACCGCCACCATCCGGTCGGTGAGCCTGGTGGACCTGTCGGAGCGGTTGGTGATGGCCCTGGTGGTGTACGAGAACGGATCGGTGGACAAGCGCACCATCGAGGTGGACCGGCCCGCCGACTCGGTGGAGATGGCTCGGGCGTCCACCCAGCTCACCGACCTGCTGGCGGGAAGACCGGCCAGCGCCTTGCGAGATCGCGAGCTGGCCCATGCCCTGACCCCGCTGGCGGCCCGGGTGCTGGAATCGCTGGCCGATCTGAGCGATGCCGAGGAGCAGCTCTACGTGGGTGGGGCGGCCAGCGTGGCCGGCCTTTTCGACGCCACCGAGACGGTTCGGTCGGTTCTGGGAATACTGGAGAAGCAGTTGGTGGTTGTCTCGTTGGTGAGAGACATTCTGGATCGAGGCCTCACGGTGGCCATCGGCTCAGAGACCGGAGTGGCGCCGTTGGCCGAGTGCTCGCTGATTGTGGCCCCCTACGAGGTGGCCGGCCAGCCGGTGGGCTCCATCGGGGTGCTGGGTCCCACCCGCATGAACTATCCCCAAGCGCTGGCCGCGGTGGCGGTGGTGAGCCAGAACCTGGGCGACAGGCTGTCGGCCCCCTAGCCCATGGCTGCTGACTTCTACGAGCTGCTCGGCGTGGGCCGAGATGCCACCGAGGACGACCTCAAGAAGGCATTCCGCAAGCTGGCCCGCCAGTACCACCCCGACGCCAATCCCGACGATGCTGATGCTGAGGCCCGCTTCAAGGAGATCGCCCTGGCCTACGAGACGCTGAGCGACCCCCAGAAGCGGGCCCACTACGACCGCTTCGGCACCGCGCCGGGAGCAGCCGGCGGGGGCGACCCGTTCTCGGGCATGAACCTGAACGACATTTTCGACGCCTTCTTCGGAGGGGCCAGCCCGTTCGGCGGGAGTCCGTTCGGCACCGCAGGCGGGCGGACCCGGACCGGTCCCCAGCGGGGCGCCGACCTGGAGGCGGTGCTGACGCTCGATTTTGAAGACGCGGTGCTGGGTGCCGATGCCGAGGTGACCGTGCGCACCGCCACGGTGTGCGAGCCCTGCGACGGCCGGGGCGCGGCCGAGGGGAGCCAGCCGATTACCTGCGGTACCTGCGACGGCATTGGCCAGGTGCAGCGGGTGCGCCAGTCGATCCTCGGCCAGATGGTTACTCGCACGGTGTGCGACGCCTGCTCGGGCAGCGGCGAGGTGATCGCCGACCCGTGCCGCGAGTGCGGGGGTGACGGTCGAGTTGTGGGCGACCGGGACTACACGGTGACCGTCCCCGCCGGGGTGGGCCAGGGGTCCACGCTTCGGGTGGCCCGCCGGGGAGCAGTTGGGCCGCGGGGCGGTCCTCCGGGGGACCTGTACGTGCATATCGATGTGCAGCCCCATCCCCGCTTTCAGCGCGACGGCGACAACCTGGTGGACCGGCTGCACCTGACCATGGTCCAGGCCGCCCTAGGGGTGAACATCAAGTACGAGACGCTGGACAGCGTGGAGGAATTGGACATTCCCGCTGGCACCCAGTCCGGCGATGTGTTTCGCATCCGGGGCCGGGGCGTGCCCCGACTGGAGGGCCGAGGCCGGGGCGATGTGCTGGTGCAGGCCATGGTGGAGACGCCCACCGGTTTGAGCGACGACGAGATCGACCTGCTCCACCAGCTGGCCGAGCTGCGGGGCGAAGAGGTGGCGCCCACCACCAGGAAACGACGCCGTGAAGCCCGGCGGCGGTGACGGCCCCCACGTCTTCGTCGATGACCTAGAACGCCCCGAGCTGCGCGACGAGGACCGCCATCACCTAACCCGTTCGCTTCGACTGCGGCCTGGCGACTCCTTCGCCGCCTCCGACGGGGCCGGTTCATGGCGAATCTGCCGCATGGGGTCAGTCCCCGAAGGCGAGGTTGAACCCGTCGGCGAGGTGGTGTTCGTTGAGGCCGCTCAGCCACCCCTCACCATCGGCTTCGCCCTCATCAAGGGCGGCCGCCCCGAACTAGTGGTTCAAAAGCTCACCGAACTGGGCGTGGACGCCATCGTCCCGTTCACCGCCGAACACAGCGTGGTCCGCTGGGACCCCGACCGAGCCACCCGCCACACCGAGCGTCTCCGCCGAGTAGCCCGGGAAGCCGCCATGCAGAGCCGCCAAGTGCGCCTCCCCGAGATCGGCGAGCCCACCGACTTCGCCACCCTGGCCGCCCACCCCGGCGCCATCCGAGCCGACATCACCGGCAACCCCCCATCCCTCGACCACCCCACCGTCCTAATAGGCCCCGAAGGCGGCTGGTCCAAAACCGAACGCCACCAACTAGGCGCCATCCGCCTCAGCTCCTCAGTCCTCCGCTCAGAAACGGCAGCCATAACCGCCGCCGCCCTCCTAACCGCCCTCCGTGACGGCCTCACTGTTACCAGCTAGGAGCGCTGGTTGATGGGGGTGTAGGTGCGTTCTTGGGAGCCGGTGTAGACCTGGCGGGGGCGGGCTATGCGGCTGTCTTGTTCTAGGAGCTCTACCCAGTGGGCCAGCCAGCCGGCGGTGCGGGCGATGGCGAACAGCACGGTGAACATGTCGGTGGGGAACCCCATCGACTGGTAGATGAGCCCGGAGTAGAAGTCCACATTGGGATACAGGCGGCGGCTCACGAAATAGTCGTCGGCCAGGGCCACTTCTTCGAGCTTCAAGGCGATGTCGAGCAGCGGGTTGGAGCCGGTCACCTCGAACACGTCGTAGGCGGCCTGCTTGATGATGCGGGCCCGGGGGTCGTAGTTCTTGTACACCCGGTGGCCGAACCCCATCAGGCGGGTCTCGCCGGCCTTGACTGCCTTGATGAACGGGTCGATGTTCTCGTAGCTGCCGATCTCGTCGAGCATCTCCATGACGGCCTGGTTGGCTCCGCCATGGCGGGGGCCGTACAGCGAGCAAGCCGCGGCGGAGATCACCGAGTAGGGGTCGGTGTGGGCGCTTCCCACCACCCGGGCGGTACTGGTGGAGCAGTTCTGGCCGTGGTCGGCGTGGGTGATGAGCAGCAGGTCGAGCGCCCGGGCGAAGGCCGGGTCGCATTGGTAGGTGGGCTCGGCGATCTTGAACATCATCGACAGGAAGTTGGTGGCGAAGTCCAGGTTGTTGTCGGGGTAGACGAACGGCATACCGGTGTTGAACCGGAAACCCGCGGCGGCCACGGTGGGCACTTTGGCGATGAGCCGCACAATCTGGTGCATGCGGTTCTCGGGGTCTTCGATGTCTTTGGCCTCGGGATAGAACGTAGACAGCGCGGCGATGGTGGATACGAACATGCCCATCGGGTGGGCATCGTGGAGGAACGACTCCATGAACCGCTTGCGGAAACGCTCGTGGATGAAGGTGTGGTGGGTGATCTCATGTACCCACACGTCGTATTCGCCAGGGGTGGGGAGCTCGCCGTGGAGCAGGAGGTAGGCCACCTCCAGGAAGGTGGAGTGTTCGGCCAGCTGCTCGATGGGGTAGCCCCGATAGCGCAGGATGCCGTTCTCGCCGTCCACTTCGCTGACCGCGCTGGTGGTGGCCGCGGTGGTGCTGAAGGACGGGTCTAAGAACCAGACGTTGGGGAGTAGTTTTCGCCACGCTGCGGCATCCACACCACCTTCGACAATCGGAACCTCTATTGACTCACCGGTCCGATTGTCGGTGATCGTTATGGATTCAGGCACGCACGGCTCCTTTCCCTGCTCCCTCCGGCGCTGCCGCAGCTTACCTCAGGTTGTTCCATTCGCCCTAGAGAGAGCGTTGCCCCTGGTCACAGCGGGGTGTTGTCGTGGCGGCGGCGGGGGAGGGCCTCCCGCTTGGACTCCAGTAGATCCAAGGCGGCGGCCACCTCGGCCCGGGTGTCGGCCGGGTCGATCACCGCGTCGATCGAGCCCCGCTCGGCCGCGATGTAGGGGTTCAGGTAGCGCTCCTCGTAGGCGGCCTCGAGTTCGGCTCGCTCCTCGGGGCTGGATCGGCGGTGGACGATCTCGACCGCGCCCCGGGCGCCCATCACCGCGACCTCCGCTGAGGGCCAGGCCAGGGCGATGTCGTTTCCCATGTGGCGGGAGTCCATCACGATGTAGGCCCCGCCGTAGGACTTCCGCAGGGTCACGTTGACTCGGCCCACGGTGGCCCGGGCGTACGCGAAGGCCAGTTGCGCGCCGTGGCGGATGATGCCCCGCCACTCCAGGTCCTTGCCCGGCTGGAAGCCCGAGGTGTCCACGAAGGTCACCAGCGGCAGGTTGAATGCGTCGCAGAACGACACGAATCGGGCCCCCTTCTGGCTGCACGCGATGTCGAGCGTTCCGGCCAGGGTCTGGGGCTGGTTGGCCAGGATCCCCACCGGGCGTCCGGCCACGGTGGCAAAGGCACACACCAGGTTGGCGGCCCAGTCGGCCTTGTACTCCAGCAGGTCGCCGTCGTCGGCCACCGCCCGGATGACATCTCGAATGTCGTAGCTGCCCAGCGGCGACTCGGGGAGAATGTCGCGCAGCTCGGGGGTGGGGCGGTCCACCGGGTCGTCCACCGGATACCGGGGCGGCAGCTCGTCGGCGTGGGCGGGAAGCAGGCTCAACAGCGCGCCCACCAGATCGGAGGCGGCGTCTTTGTCGTCCACCAGGAAGGCGGCCACCCCGCTGCGCCGAGAGAGCTGGCCGGCTCCGCCCAGGGTCTGGTTGCTGATCACCTCGCCGGTGAATTGGGTGACCATACGGGGGCCAGAGACGAAGGCGTAGCTGTCCTCGGTGGCGATGGCGATGTCGGCCAGGCCCAGCAGCAGGGCCGGCCCCGACACCGCCGGACCGGTGGCGCAGAAAATGGTGGGCACCTGACCCGAGCAGTCCACCACCGACTTGGCCACCCGGCCCCAGCCCATGGTGGCCGCGATGCCCGAGTCGATGTCGGCGCCCGATGAGGCGATGAACCCCACCAGGGGCACGCGGCGCAGAAGGGCCTCTTGGGCGGCTCGCTCCAGCGTTTCGCTGTCGGCCGGGCTCAGCGCTCCCCGGTCGGCCTCGTTGTCCTCCACCTCGAAGACCACGCATTCCCGGCCGTCGTATGAGTCCAGCCAGGCTCGGGCCGATCCCGGTGCTCCGGCTCGCAGCGGTACCCGGTCGGGACGGTTGCCGGTGGCGGTCATGGCGTCGGTCATAGGCAGTGCTGTCAGTCTCGCGCCGTGCTCAAAGGGGACAAGCACCGAGACAGCAAAGTCTACGTTCTCGTGGCTCTGCCGCCGTCAACTGGGGTACACCCCGGCCTGGTCGTAGCCGTGGGTCCCCACCACTTCGAATATCACGTCTCGCACCGCTCGGGTGACCGCCGAAGGGGCCACCCGGCGGCTGACGATCAGGCCCACCGAGCGCCTCACCAGTCCGGTGATGGGGATGCGCCGCCAGGGGCCGTCGTCGGGGGCGGCGGTAGCAGGCAATATGGCGGCGCCGAACCCGGTGAGCACCAGGGTGGCGATCATCCTCATGCCGTCGATCTCGGCCCGGGTGGTGAGCTCCACGCCCTGGATCTTGAGCTCGGAGTCAATCTCATCTCGAAAGGCAGTGCCCGGCGGGGGCAGCAGCAGCTCGTGGCGGCTCAGCTCGGAGGGGGTCACTGAGGACTTGCGGGCCAGCGGGTGGTCGGGCGGGGCTATGAGCAGGCGGTCTTCGGCGAACAGCTCTTCAGCCCGGATCTCAGAATCGTGCAGGGGCAGGTTGACCACTGCGCTGTGCAGATCTCCGGCGATCACCTGGGGGAGGAGGCTGGTGGTGGTGGCGGTGAGCACCTCGAGTCGGATGTTGGGGTATTGGGCCTCTAGGGCGGGCAAAACGATTGGGATCAGCCACCGGGCGGTGGAGTCGATGGTGCCCAGACGGGTCACCCCGGAGATGTCGTCGCGCATGGCGGCCATGTCCAGGGCGATGGCATCGGTCTCGGCCCGGATGCGCCGGGCTCGGGCCAATACGGCCTCCCCCTCCTCGGTGAGGGTGCCGGCGTCGCGGTCCACCAGGATGGCGCCCAGCTCCTCCTCCAGCTTGGCGATGTGCTTGGACACGTTGGACTGCACGGTGTGCAGCGACCGGGCCGCCTTGGAGAACGTCTTGTGCTCGGCTATCGCCAACAGGGCATCGAGCTGGCGGATGTCCATGGCGGTTCGTAGGCCGGATCAGCCCATGGTCCGCTGGCGGATCAGGTTCAATGCGCTGCCCGCCTGGAACCACTCGATCTGGTCGTGCGACAGGGTGTGCTCGGCGGTGATGTCCACCGTGGTCCCGTCGGGCTTGGCCGCCTGCACCTGCACCGGCGTGCCAGGGGCCAGGTCGGCCAGGCCGAGCACCGAGATGCGGTCGTCCTCGTCGATGCGGTCGTAGTCGTCGGGGTCGGCGAAGGTGAGGGCCAGAACGCCCTGCTTCTTCAGGTTGGTCTCGTGGATGCGGGCGAATGATCGGGCGATCACCGCCGCGCACCCCCGGAATCGGGGCTCCATGGCGGCGTGCTCTCGGGACGATCCCTCGCCGATGTTGCGGTCGCCCACCACCACCCAGCGCTGTCCGGCGGCGTGGTAGGCCGCGGCCACGTCGGGGAACGATCCGGTGGTGCCGTCAAGCTGGTTCTTGCCCTCGCCCACCGCGCCGGTGAAGGCGTTCACCGCCCCCAGGTAGAGGTTGCCGGAGATGTTCTCCAGGTGGCCCCGGTAGCGCAGCCACGGTCCGGCCATGGAGATGTGGTCGGTGGTGCACTTGCCCTGGGCCTTGAGCAGCACGGGCAGATCGGTGAAGTCCTGGCCGTCCCAGGCGGAGAAGGGCTCGAGCAGTTGGAGCCGCTCGGAGTCGGGCGACACCCGTACATCCACGCCGCTGCCGTCGTCGGGCGGGGCCAGGAACCCGCTGGCGCCGGGGTCGAAGCCCTGGTCGGGCAGCTCGGTGCCCGGACCCACCATGAGCGCCACCTCGGTGCCGTCGGGGGCGGTGATGGTGTCGCTGGCCGGGTCGAAGTCCAGCGTGCCGGCCAAAGCCAGGGCCACCACCGTCTCCGGGGAGGTGACGAAGGCGTTGGTGGAGGCGTAGCCGTCGTTGCGCTTGGGGAAGTTCCGGTTGTAGCTGGTGACGATGCTGTTGGGGGTGCCGTCGGCCACGTCGTCGCGGTTCCACTGGCCGATGCAGGGACCGCAGGCATTGGCCAGCACAGTGGCCCCGATGGACTCCAGGTCGGCCAGGAGGCCGTCGCGCTCGATGGTGGCCCGCACCTGCTCGGAACCGGGGGTGACCATGAGGGGCGACTTGGCGGTGAGACCGTGGGCCGCGGCGTGGCGGGCGATGCTGGCCGCCCGGGTGATGTCCTCGTAGCTGGAGTTGGTACACGACCCCACCAGCGCGGCGCTCACCTCCAGGGGCCAGCCGTTCAGCTTGGCCTCGGACCCCAGATCGGCCACCGGGCGGGCCCGGTCGGGGGTGTGGGGGCCGTTGATGTGCGGTCCCAGCTCGGACAGGTCGATCTCCACCACCCGGTCGAAGTAACCGCCGGGGCTGCCCAGCACGGCGTCGTCGGCCCGCAGGTTGTGGGCGGAGGCGTTGGCCGCGTCGGCCACCGCCTCGCGGCCGGTGGCCTTGAGGTAGCGGGCGATGGCGTCGTCGTAGGCGAACAGCGAGGTGGTGGCGCCGATCTCGGCCCCCATGTTGCAGATGGTGGCCTTGCCGGTGGCCGACAGGGAGTGGGCGCCGGGCCCGAAGTACTCCACGATGGCCCCGGTGCCGCCGGCCACGGTGAGGATCTCGGCCACCTTCAAGATCACGTCCTTGGGGGCGGCCCAGCCGTCGAGCTCGCCGGTGAGGTGTACGCCGATGAGCTTGGGCCAGCGCACATTCCAGGGGAATCCGGTCATCACGTCCACCGCGTCGGCGCCGCCCACGCCCACCGCCACCATGGCCAGGCCGCCGGCGTTGGGGGTGTGGCTGTCGGTGCCGATCATCATGCCGCCGGGGAAGGCGTACTGCTCCAGCACCACCTGATGGATGATCCCAGAGCCCGGCTTCCAGAAACCCGCGCCGTAGCGGGCGCACACCGACTCCAGAAAGTCGTACACCTCCTCGTTGTTGTCGAGGGCCGCGGCCAGGTCTCGCTTAGCGTCGATGCGGGCCGAGATGAGGTGGTCGCAGTGGGTGGTGGTGGGCACCTGCACCTCGTCTAGCCCGGCGGTCATGAACTGGAGCCAGGCCATCTGGGCGGTGGCGTCCTGCATGGCCACCCGATCGGGGCGCAGATCCACGTAGGTGGCTCCCCGCTCCGGGGTGACGGTGGGGTCGTCAAGGTGGTTGACCAGGATTTTCTCAGCCAAAGTGAGCTCTCGGCCAAAACGCTCCCGGGCGGCGTCAACCCGCTCGTCCAGGGTGGAATACACGTTCTCAATCAGCTCAATGGGTGTGGAAGCGGCTACCGGCATACCTCCGATCCTACGGGCTTTCCGGCAAAATGGCCTTGTCGCGGAATTGGCCGAATGAGGGGTTCTACTTGGGCCAGCGGCGGTGTTGGCGGCGGGAGCGGGGGGAGCGGTCGCCGAGGGCCCAGGCCCGGCGCCAAGGGGACACATTGGGGCCGGTGAGGCCGGGGGTGGTCCCGGCGTGGGCTCGGCGGCGGGCCTGGTACCAGTCGGTGGCGCACTCGTCGGCCAGGGTGGCCACTGCCACCTCGATGCGGGCCGCGAACCGTCGGGCGTTGTCCTCCTCGGTGGGGACCAGGGGATCGCCGAATGTGATTGTGGTGGCCGACACCTTGGGCACATTGCGGCCTTTGGGCAGGACCCGGTCGGTGCCCTCCACGTGTACCGGCACCACCGGCACGCCGCAGCGCACCGCCAAGTAGCCGGCCCCGCCTAAGAAGGGCTGGCCCCAGCCGTCGGGGCTGCGGCCGCCCTCGGGGAAGATGAGCAGGCTCCAGCCGTCCTCGATGAGTGACGCAGCCAGCCGGGCCGAGCGCCGTCCCACCTTGGACCGTTCGATGGGGATGGCCCCGATGACCAGAGCCGAGGCGGCCGACGTGAGTGCCCCGGTGAAGAAGTAGTCCGACGCGGCCCCCACCACCAGCCGGTTGCGCCACTTGGGTGGGATGGATGTGAACAGCAGGGGGGTGTCGATGTGGCTGTGATGGTTGGCGGCAAAGATCACCGGGCCCTCGAGGCGCTCCAGCCGGTCAAGCCCTTGGCGGCGAGGGCGGGCCAGCGCAGCCATCGCCGGTTGCATCACCACTTCGGTGATAACCCGACGGGCGGCTCGGGCCGCCGGCTTGCGGGCCCACTCAGTGTCGTAGTCGGCCCCCCGGTTCTTGATGTCGGGCGCAGGCGGCACCCCCGCGGGCGGTCGGGCCGCCCGATAAGGGAAGTCCAGCTTCGAGATAACCCGCCTAGCTGACATCGGCCATCAGGATGGGGGGGTTGTGGAGGTGGGTGACGGTGGGCTGGCGGCCCACGGTGTCGCTGGCGATCTCGAGGGCGTCTTGGAGGGTGGAGGCGGGTCGGAAGCCCATGCGCTGCACCGCCCGGGTGTCGCCGCCCACGATGATCACCTCGCCCAGGTGCTGAAGGGCATGGGCCCCCCAGTACCACATGTAGAAGGGGTGGACGCCGTGGTAGGCGTACGACGTGCGGTACAGGTGGATGTACCACTCGTCGGTGGCGAACTGTCGCTCGTACTTCGCCTCGATCTCCACGGGGTCGGTGGTGTCGGCCAGCACTTGCTCGAAGAAATCGATGTAGCTGGGGTGGTGTACAGGGTGGAACTCCCAGCGGGTGGGGTGGCCCATGATCACCACGCCGCCCTCTCGCACCAGCGGGCGCCCCCGATAGAGGTTGAAGAAGTAGCCCAGCCCCAGGCACATGACCAGGATGGGGTTCATCACCGAGTTCACGTTGTAGGGGCAGATGTAGGGCAGGCCCATGGTCAAGATGTCGGTCTGGCCCTCCACGGGCACCAGGTGCTGGGCGTACACGTTCTCGGTGGTCACCTTGTGGACGGCCTCCACCTCCCCGGCCTGCACCGACGTGAGTTCGTACGGCGCCCGCCACGACTGGAAGATCTGCCGGGCCATCTGGGGCGGGGTGAAATTGAGCCCCTTGGTCATGGCCAAGAACCCGGCCCGGTCTTTGGCCGTCCACTCCCACTCCCGCTTCTGGAGCATGGCCAGCGGCCCGTCCACCCCGAAGGTGTTGTTGTTGACCGTGGTCTCGATCTGGAAGATCTTCACCCCGGCGTCGCGCAACACCTTGCCCATGCGCCAGTTGGAGGCGTGCAGCTCGGAGCGGTGCTGGTCCATGAACGAGCGGGACTCCTGCATGGTCTTCACGTTGTGGTGGTGGCGCAGGCCCTGGTAGCCGGCCAGGCCGGTGGCGGTGCTCTTGTGGCCGCCGTCCATGGCCACCAGGTTGATGTTCACGTACACCACCAGATCGCTCTCCGCCGCCCGCTTGGAGAACTGCACCTCCTCGCCGTGGGGAGTGGTGCCCAGCACCACCATGCCGTCGGGATCCTCGGCGTCGTGGTTGTAAAGGCAGCCCGAGGGGGCGAAGGCGTCGTAGGTCCGGTCGCCCACCGCATGGCGCAGCTCGGCCTCGGTCATGCGCCGGTGCAGGGCCAAAGCGGCGATCACATGGACATCGTCCACCCCGGCGGCCGCGGCCATCTCCAGAACCTGCTCGATCACCAACTGGCGGATGTCGGGGCGGCGCATGGGCGGCAGCGGCAGCGAGATGTCGTCGAAGGCGATCGTCAGCTTCATGCCCGGCCGAAGCTGGGCGGGCAGCGGATCCTGGTCTATGGGGTTGAGCAGCGCCCGGCGGATGGCGCCTTCGGGGTCGGCGATGCCCAGCAGCGGCTCAGCCGGATAGATCACTCGGCTGCGCCCGGCGGGCAGCTTCTCGGTGCGGAAGCCCTCTCCGTGGTGGAACACGATCGGCGGGGTAGAGCGGTCTACCTCCAGCACCATGCCCGGGCGGGGGGTGGGCCGCACTCGGTCCTTCATGACATGTCTCCCTGGAGAGCCAGAACGCCGACGGAGTGCAACCGCGCCGAGCGCTTCATGACGCCTTCCGGCTTGCGATGGGCAGCAGCTTGCGGGGGCCGCCGGGGGCTTTGTCGAAGTACTCGATGAGCCAGCCCCGCTTGCGGGCCAGCATGGCCAGCTTGGGCTCGGGGTTCACCGCCACCGGGTAGCCCACCGCCTCCAGCAGGGCCAGGTCGCTGGCCGAGTCGGCGTAGGCCACTGACTCCGACATGAGCAGCCCCTCGGCATTGGCGAAGTCGCGCAGCACTTCGGCCCGCGACTCGCTGGTGGGCGGCACCTCGGCGAGCTGCCCGGTATAGGTGCCGTGGGACTGGGCCAGTTCCGCGCACACGATGTGGTCGAACAGCGGGCGCAGCGGCTCCACGATGAAGTCGAGCGCGCCGGTGATGAGCACCGTGGTGTGCCCGGCGGCGCGGTGGGCCCGCACCCGGCGGATGGCCGCGGGGTAGGCCTGGGTCAAGATCAAGTCGCTGAACATCTCGCTGGAGTCCTCGGCCATCTGGTCCACCGGCGCCCCCTCGTAGCGGCGGTAGAAGTGGCGGAGGAAGTCGCTGCGGTCCCGGTGGTCCAGAGCCAGAAGCGAGGGGGCCTCCAACAGGATCTTGGCCACCAGCCGGGCCCGCTCGTCCAACGGCAGGCGCCGGGTGGCCAGCCAGCCGTAGGCCATCACCACATTGGCGGCGATCACCGTGTTCTCCAGGTCGAACGCCGCCATGTGACGGTCGAGCGACAGCACTTGGGTGCGCTGGCGGTCCTTGCGCGACGGCCCCGTGCGACCCGAAGGGGCCGTCTTGACTCGGCCCTGGGCCACCACGGTGGGCAGGTGGATGTCGGTCACATAGTGGGGCCAGTCGATGATCCGGGGGTCGAAGCAGAACGCTGATTGATCGTCGTCGTCCAGGCTGTCCCAAAGCTCCAGCAGCCGGTCCAATCCGAACAGCGCCTCGCACTCGGTGTAGGCCCCGTACAGCTCCACATAGCCCAGCGCCCGCTCCACCTGGTCGCGGCGCTCGTCCAAGTCGGCGGTGATCTCGGCCTGACGGCCCCTGATGGGCAGTCGCCCCAGCACCCGCTCTCCCGCATTCAGCCCCGTGCGCAGCCGCTTGAGCTGGCGGACCACCCGGCCCCGGCCCGGATAGGTCCAGTTGGGCGGGGGGATGGGCTGGTCGCGGTCGTCGTAGATGGGGTTCTCGCTGAACCACCCGTGGGCCAGATCGGCCAACTGGTTGAGCCGGAAGGGGTTGACCGCTCCCGATGCCACCTGGATCACCAGCCGCTCGGGGTCGGGGCCTCGGGCGGCCACCGCGCAGATGGCTGCGGCCACCAGGTCAACCGGGATCACATCCAGCACTCCCTGGGGGATGCCGGGGAAGTCGGTGAGCAGCCCCCGGCCGTAGCCGATGATGATGGGCTCGGCCATGCGGAACCCCCGGATCCATCCCGGGAAGGGCTCGGCGTAGGCCGACTCGATGATCGACGGCCTCACCGTGGTCACCCTCAAGTCGCCCTTGATCTCGGCCACCGCGGTCTCGGCCAATGCCTTGGTGAAGGCATAGGCGTCGGGGAATCCCAGCGAGGAGGCCCGCGACCGGCCGGCCTCCACCATCTGATCGTGTACCCAGCGGCTGCGGAGCTGCTCGGTCTTGGCGGCCAGCGCCGGGGTGCCGGCCGCGCCCAGCTCGTGGCGGGCCCGGCTGCGGAACTCCTCCAGGCGGGCGGGGTCGCGGCTCTCGGTCTCGGTGGTGATTCGCCGACGGCGGCTGGCGTCGGCCTCCTCCTGCCACGACACCGGCACGTACATGGGGCCGTCGGCCAAGGGCTCCTCGGGGGCATTGCCCCGGCGGCTGCCGGCCACATAGCAGGTGGACACCGCGATGAAGTGCGGTGACACCCCCATCTCGCTCAGCATCTCCACCAGCCGGACCGGCCCCATGAGGTTTACTTCCACCGCGGTGTCCAGCGGGTTGTCGAACGCCACCGCGGCGGCCGAGTGGATGACGATGTCGCAGCCGGCGATCATATCCCGACCGGTATTGTCGAGCCCCAGGCCGTCGATGCCCACGTCGCCGGCCACCCCGTTGATCCGCTCGGCGCACAGCCGCTCGAACTCATCGGTGCCCATCTCATCGCGCAACCGGTCGAACACGTCATTGCGAATGATCTCCCGACGAATGCGCTCTTCAACCCCCCGTCGGCCGGGGCGCACCAGCAGCACCAACTCCACCTCGGGCACGCAGCGCAACAGCCGCTCAACGAGAGCGGTGCCCAGGAAACCGGTCGTGCCGGTGATCGCCAGCCGCTTGCCGGCCAGCGCATCAGAGATCACCGCAGTGTTTTACCAAACCCAGGGACTTTTCCCCAGCCCACTCGCACTCTTGGCAGTCGATAGTCGCGGTGCGGAGCCATTGTCTCAGCGGTCAGTGCGACGGTGCTGCCGGCGGCGCTCGTAGCGCTCGTTGGCCAGGTCGACCAGCGCCTCGATGAGCTTCGGGTAGGAGAGTCCGGAGGCTTGCCACAGTTTGGGGTACATGCTGATGGGGGTGAAGCCGGGAATGGTGTTGACCTCGCTGAGCAGCATTCCCCGGCCCTCGGCTTCGTAGAGGAAGTCCACCCGGGCCATCCCCTCGCATCGCAGGGCGCGGTAGGCGGCGATCGCGAGGCGCTGGACTTCCCGGGTGGCTGCCTCGGAGATCTGGGCGGGAACCAACAGTCCAGCACCGTCGGTGAGGTACTTGTCGGCGTAGTCGTAGAACTCAGCGCCGGGCACGATCTCGCCGGGGACCGACGCCTTTGGGTCGCGGTTGCCCAGCACGGACACCTCGATCTCCTGGCCGGTGACAGTCTCCTCGATGATCAGCGTCTCGTCATACTGGGCGGCTGTCTCGAGCGCTTTGACCGTCTCGAGTTCGGTAGTGGCCCGGCTCACCCCCACCGACGAGCCCATGTTGGCTGGCTTCACGAACAGCGGTAGTCCCAACTCCGCAATGGCCTGTTCGGCCACCGCCTCAGAGCGATCGTTGGCCAATGCGGTTTGGTAGCGGCACTGGGGAAGACCGTGCTGGGCGCACACCAGCTTGGCCACGGACTTGTCCATGCACAGCGCCGAGGCCAGCACCCCTGATCCCACATAGGGGACGTCGGCCACTTCCAGCAGACCTTGAATCGTGCCGTCTTCGCCCATGGGGCCGTGTATGAGGGGGAACACCACCGTGTCGGGCTCGGCGAATATCTCGGCCGGGGCCACGGCGAGGCCGTCGGCATCCAATTGGTCGGGGAGGGGATCGGGAAGCTCGGCCAGCCGCCATTGCCCCTCTCGGGTGATGCCCAGCGCCACCGTCTCGAAGCGGTCTCTGTCGGCCGCGGCTGCCACATGGCGGGCCGAAACACAGGACACGTCATGTTCGGCCGACCGGCCGCCGAATAGCAGCACCAAGCGGGTGCGGGTTCCCACAGGCCGACGGTACCCCACCGATTGCCCCGACAGTGGGAGGCTAAGCGTGTGCGAATGTTGGCGTCGGAGGCAGCCCGAGCGGCCGGCGGCCGTCTTGTCGGTCCCGATGTCGAAGTGTCGGGAATCTCCATCGACTCACGGACGGCGGCCTCAGGTGAGTTGTTCGTGCCGGTGGTGGCCGAGCGAGACGGCCACGACTTCATCGACGACGCCTTGGCCGCCGGGGTAGCTGCTTATCTGACCTCTGAGGCCCCCCGGGGGGCCACCGCAGTGGTGGTGGACGACACCGCTGCGGCCCTGGCCGAGCTAGGCCGCCACGCTCGCAGTCGGTTCGACGGCCCGGTGGCGGGCATCACCGGGTCGGTGGGCAAGACCTCGGTGAAGGACATGGCCGCAGCGGCCATTGGGGCGGACCGACCGACCCACGCCAGCCCGATGTCGTTCAACAACGAACTGGGCGTGCCGCTCACCCTGGCCAATTGCCCGGAGGGGGCCGAGGCTGTGGTGGTGGAGATGGGGGCTCGGGGCATGGGCCACATCGCCTGGCTCTGCTCGCTGGCCCAGCCCACCGTGGGCGTGGTTACCTCCGTCGGGGCGGCCCACACCGAGTTGTTCGGGACCGTGGAGGCCGTGGCCGAGGCCAAAGGCGAGTTGGTGGAGTCGCTGGACAGCTCCGGTGTGGCGGTGCTCAACGCCGATCAGCCCCTGGTGGCGGCCATGGCCGAGCGGACCGAGGCTGCGGTGCTGACCTTTGGCCGCGCCGCGGGGGAGGTACGCGCCTCTGGGGTGAGTCTGGACGACGGGCTGTGCCCCCGATTCCGGCTGGAGACGCCTTATGGGCAGGCCGACGTGGCCCTGGCGGTGTGCGGCGAGCACATGGTGGACAACGCGTTGGCTGCCGCCGCGGCCGCGTTGGCCGTCGGAGTGGGGGTGGATGAGATCGCCGCCGGGTTGGGCTCGGCTCAACTGTCGCCGTGGCGGATGGAGGTGACAGAACTGGCCTCGGGGGCAGTGCTCATCAACGACTCCTACAACGCCAACCCCATGTCGATGGCCGCTGCACTGCGCTCGTTGGCTGCCGTGGATCGACCCCGCCGGGCTGCGGTGCTGGGGATCATGGCCGAACTGGGAGACAGGACGGTCGCAGAACACGCTGCCATTGGCGCCCTGGCCCAAGAACTTGGCATCGAGGTCATCCCAGTGGCCACCGCCGATTACGGGCTGGCCCCGGTGGATGATGCCATCGCCGCGGTGGCCGCCCTAGGCCCGGTCGACGGTGACACCGCGGTGCTGGTCAAAGCCAGTCGGGCGGCTGGTCTAGAAGCGGTGGCTGCTGCGTTGGCCGAGGGCTGAGAACGACCGCGGCTCGCGGCGGCAGTAGCTGGATGTACTGTCGGGGTCTGGTCGATGGAGGAGACGAAGATGGATTTTCGGGAGCGGTCGGTGCAGGAGTGGGCCGCGGCGGTGCGGAGCAGGGAGGTGTCGGCCCGGGAGATGGTGGAGGCTTCGCTGGCGGCCATCGAGGCCCAACAGGAGCTGAACGCCTTCGTGGCCATGAATCCCGAGCGGTCGTTGGCCGAGGCTGACGAGATCGATGCCCGACTGGCCTCCGGCGACGAGGTCGGGCCGCTGGCCGGCATTCCGTTCGGGGTCAAAGACTTGGAGGACGCCGCCGGGTATGTGACCACCCAGGGCTCGTTCCTGCATTCCGACGACCCGCCGGCGGAGGCCGACAGCATTCTGGTGGAGCGGCTGCGGGCCGCGGGCTGCGTGGTGATGGGCAAGACCAACACCCCGGAATTCGGCTGGACCGGTGACACCTACAACCCTGTGTTCGGGGCCACCGGCAATCCATGGAACCCGAAGCGCTCACCGGGCGGATCGTCGGGGGGCACCGCGGCCGCGCTCATGGCCGGTCTGGTGCCGTTGTGTACCGGCTCCGACGGGGGCGGCTCCATCCGCATTCCTGCCGCGGCCTGTGGATTCAGCGGCTTCAAGGCCAGCCTGGGCCGGGTGCCGGTGGAAGGGACCTACCGGCTGTGGCCCCTCTCGGTCCACGGGCCGATGGCGCTGCGGGTGGCCGACATCGCCTTCGTGCAAGATCTGGTTATGGGGCCGTCGCCCCGCGACCTCGACTCGCTGCCCCGTCCCGACCGGTCTTGGCGCCAGGCGCTGGACGAGGGCTGGAAGCCCAAGCGGGCGGTGTGGTGCCCGGCGCCCGACGGCAAGCCGTCCGACGCCGAGGTGGTGGCGGTGTGCGAGGCCGCGGTGGCCCAGTTAGAGGCGGACGGCGTGGCCGTGGAGGTGCGGGAAGAGGCGCTGTTCAACGATCCGATCTGGGAGTACGTGCTGTTGTCGGCCAACGCGGTGTCGGGCGAGTTGGGCGAGCTGACCGACGAGCAGATGGAGCAGATCACCCCCGGTCTGCGCTACTACTTCGGGCTGTCCACCAGTCCTCAAGTGGCTGATTTCAACCGGGCGCTCGACATCTTCTACGAGATGTCTGAGACGCTCAACGGTGTGCTGGCCGACGCCGACCTCCTCCTCACCCCCACCGTGGCCGGCCATTTTCCCGAGTGCGGGGGCCAGGGGCTGGTAAACGGCGAGCTGGTCGACAACTGGATCCGCCATACCTATCCGTACAACCTGACCCGGCGGCCCGCGGGCAGCGTGAGGGCCGGCTTCGCCGCCGACGGAATGCCGGTGGGGCTCCAACTAGTGGGCCATCAGCTCGGCGATGTGCAGGTGCTCCAGGCCATGGCCTATTGCGAACAACTCTTCGCCCCACCGATGTGGCCTGGGCTATCCTGAACGACCCCCGGACCGTTAGCTCAGATGGCCAGAGCGCTCGCCTCACACGCGAGAGGTCACTGGTTCAAGTCCAGTACGGTCCACCAGAACTAGGTGAAGACTTCCGCCCAGGCGAGGCGAATAGTCAAAATGGCTGGCTTTCAATTACATCAAATCACTTTATATGTATTGTTAGTACAAAACATTACCCTTGATTTCAGAGGAGGTTTGCCTGTAAACCGGTGTAAATCAATAGTTGATGTTGTTCACATCAGAAAAAAGGAGGAGCGAACCCCATATCAAAAGCGGGGTCACGGTAGCGCCCTCCTTGAGCTAGAAGGCCCCGACGCTTTGGGCATCTGAACAGTTTTATGCGGGATGCCCCACTTACACCAAAAGCAAATTGGAGGCCCTGTTATGGACGACGCAGACGCCACGGCATCGGGAGATTCGCGTATTCGCCGAAGTCCTGATGACACCGACGTCGATCTCACGGAGGCGACGCAGGCCCTCCATGAATGGGAGGCCGAAGAACATCGGCTGCGGGATGAGGCAATCCACAACCGCAAGCCCTTCGAAGGCCTCCAGATCGATCCCGATATCGACTTCTACCCGGAGGTGGCCGACCGGGAGCCCGGTGACAAGAACATTGTGCGGTGGGGCTTCGACATCCATCCGCAAGTCACGTTCTGGTCGGCGGGATTCCTTCTGGTCTTCATCGGCTGGACGCTGATCTTCCAGGACACGGCCAGCGATGTATTCGGGGAGATCCTCTCGTTCATCAACGAGAAGCTCGGGTGGCTCTACGTAATCGACTTCAACATCTTCTTGTTCATGGCGCTGTACTTCGCGTTCAGCCGGTACGGGAAAATACGGCTCGGAGGGCCGTACGCCCGTCCGGAGTTCTCGACTGGAGCCTGGTACGCCATGCTCATTTCGGCGGGCATCGGCATCGGGCTGATGTTCTGGGGCGTGGCCGAGCCCATCTACCACTTGGCGTCGCCGCCCCCGCTGTTCGAGGTCGATCCGAGCACAGGGCAAGCGGCCAAAGCCGCAGTGGCCACCACGTTCCTGCACTGGGGGGTACACGCTTGGGCGCTGTACGGGCTGGTGGCGCTGGCGTTGGGCTTCTTCGCCTATAACCGCGGTCTGCCGCTCACCTTCCGCTCGATCTTCTACCCCATCTTGGGACCGAGGATCTACGGGAACTGGGGCAACGCCATCGACACCCTGACGGTGGTCGCCACCCTGTTCGGCCTGGCCACCTCGTTGGGCCTCGGAGCACAGCAGGCCGCTGCCGGGCTCAACAAGCTGTATGACTTGCCCGACGGCACCGGCTTCCAAATCCTGCTCATTGCCGGCATAACCGGTTTGGCCACCATCTCGGTGGTGGCAGGGCTTGACGCCGGAGTGAAGCGGCTCAGCCAGCTCAACATCTATCTGGCCGGAGCATTCCTGCTGTTCGTGGCTCTGGTGGGTCCGACGCTGTTCATACTCTCGCTGTTTGTCCAGAGCACCGGCTACTACGTTCAGATCATCCCCGAGTTCGGCTTCTGGAACGAGGCTTTCACCGGCAGCAACTGGCAAGCCGGCTGGACCATCTTCTACTGGGGATGGTGGATTTCGTGGTCGCCGTTCGTGGGCATGTTCATCGCCCGCATATCCAAGGGCCGCTCGGTTCGCGAGCTCTTGACCGGTGTCATTTTCTTGCCCTCAGCTCTGTGCTTCCTGTGGTTCTCCGTCTTCGGCGGAGCGGCCATAGACTTGCAGCTCAGCGGCGAGCGCGACGTTGCCACCGCAGTCAACGACAACGTGGCCACGGCTCTGTTCGACATGCTGGAGGCGTTCCCGCTCACCGAAGTCGTATCGCTGATCGGCGTGCTGCTGTTGGTGTCGTTCTTCGTCACCTCCTCCGACTCGGGGTCGCTGGTGGTAGACCACCTCACCTCGGGAGGCAAGCTCGACTCGCCGAAGCCCCAGAGAGTGTTCTGGGCGATCATGGAGGGCGCGGTTGCCGTGGTCCTGCTGCTCGGCGGAGGACTGTCGGCGTTGCAGACCGCGGCGGTGTCCACCGGCCTTCCCTTCGCTCTGATCCTCCTCATCATGCTGTGGAGCCTGAAGAAGGCGTTCAACGAGGAGCTCGACCTATTGGAGGGCCACTACGACGAGGCGCTCTTCCGCTCTCGCCATAGCGGCCTGATAGAGGAGATGAAGTCCCGGCTTGAGGCCGGGCCCACGGAAGCCTCAGAGGTGAGACAGGAGGCCCCATGACTAATCAGAACGCGAAAAACCGACGCATCTTCGGCCGGGTGCCGGTAATCCTCGTGGCCGTGCTGGCCGCACTGGCCCTGGTGCTTGCCGGCTGCGGGACCGATGAGGATGACGGCACGGTCACGATGGCCCGGGCCAACTGGAATAGCGGCCACATGCAGGCCGCCATCTACGCCCAGCTCCTCGGAGAGCTCGGCTACGAGGTGAGCGATCCGGCCGAGAACACCCGCGACCCGAACGGGTTCTACCCTGCACTGGCCAGCGGGCAGTTCGACCTCTGGGTCAACGGCTGGTTCCCCCTGCACGACATCTATCTGGAGGGCGAGCGGGTAACCGGCGAGACCCTCGAACTTCCCATTGAGCCAGTGGGCTACCAGGTGCGCTCGGGAGCACTTCAGGGCTACATGATCGACAAGGCCACGGCTGACGCGATGGGGATCACCTCCATGAGCCAGCTGGCCAACGCATCGGTGGCCCGAGTCTTCGATCACGACGGCGACGGGCTCGCCGACCTGATCGGCTGCAACGACGGCTGGGGTTGCCAGACGGTCATCGACTCCCACATCGCTGATCTTGACTGGGGCGACAACGTCGAGCAGATCTCCGGCGATTACAACAGCCTGGTGGCCGGAGTACGGGAGAGCATCGCCGCTGGCGAGCCCGTGCTGTTCTATGCCTGGACGCCCAACTGGACCTACGAAGTACTGACACCAGGTGAGCAGGTCGTTTGGCTCGAGTCGCCCGTCCTCGACGACGAGGAGGGGACCACCGAGGTGCGGGGCCTGCGGGGCTGCGCCTCTGATCCCTGCAACCTCGGTTGGGCCGTCAGCAGTATTCGTGCGGTGGGCAACGAGGACTTCCTCGACGACAACGATGCCGTGCGTCGCCTGCTGGAGGTCGTGACCATTCCGCTGGAGGACATCGCGGCCCAAAACGCCAAGATGGCCGCCGCGGAGCTGGGCTATTCCGAGAGCCAGATCAACGCCGACGCCGCCGACTGGATCGAGGCCAACCGCGACACCGTCGACGGGTGGCTGGCAACCGCAAGGGGCTGACCCGGCACATTTTTGTGAGAGTGCATAATTCACTCCGCCGAGCGCTGGTAGCCCTATTGGTGCTGGTGTTGGGCGCCTTGGTGCTGCCTTTGGGCGCTTCAGCAACCGCGCAGGACACCTCCGGCGACGCGCCCCGGGTTCGCCTGGCCCGGGCCACTTGGGACACCGGCTGGTTCCAGGCCGAGGTCTACCGGCTGCTGCTGGAGCGGCTGGGTTATCAGGTCGACGGTCCCACCACGATGGACAACGCCGAGTTCTATGGTGCGGTGGCCGAGGGGGAAGTCGATCTGTGGGTCAACGGCTGGTTCCCGTCCCACCACGTGTTCATTCCCGACGGGTCCCCAGTGTCGGTGGTCGGCACCGCAGTGGACGACGGGGCTTTGCAGGGCTACTTCGTGGATGCGGCCACCGCCGTCGCCCACGGCATCTCGAATCTGGGCGATCTGTCCGACCCTGCGATAGCCGAGCTGTTCGACCACGACGGTGACGGCGTGGCCGATCTCGTGGGCTGCAACGTCGGATGGTCGTGCGCGTCCATCATCGACCACCACCTGGAGGCCTACGGCCTGACCGGCACGGTGGAGCATGTGCAGGGCGACTACTCGCCGCTGATTGCAGAGACCATCGACCGTTTCCGAGACGGACAGCCGGTGCTCTATTTCACCTGGACCCCCAACTGGACGGCGGGCGAGCTGGTCCCCGGCCAAGACGTGGTGTGGCTGGAGACCCCGTTCCCGTCGCTGCCCGCCGACCTGGCCTCTTCGATCGACTACACGACCATTGCCGGGATTCCGGGATGCGCCAACGATCCCTGCCAGACCGGCTGGCCCCCCAACGACATACGGGCGGTGGCCAACACCGATTTCCTCTCCGCCAACCCCTCCGTCGGCCGCCTGCTAGAGCAGGTGGTCATCCCGCTGACCGACATTTCCGCACAGAACGTTCGCATGGTGACCACGGGTGGCGATCCCGCCGACATACGGCGCCACGCCGAGGAGTGGGTGGCGGCCAATCAGGCCACCGTCGAGCGCTGGATCGCCGCGGCCGACCCCGACGCGGTGGGCATTTCCGAGCCCTCGGGGGAAGAGGCCGGTCCCGGGGGCACCCTTACGGTGGCCGCCCGGGCGCTGCCGCCGTTCGTGATCTACGAGAACCGCATCTACAGCGGCTTCGAGGTCGAGCTGGTGCGGCTGGCGGCGGCCAAGCTGGGCATGGGAGTTGAGATCTATGCGGTTGACACCACCGCCAAGCAGATAGACGACATCGACCGGGGCGTCGCCCGGCTCGGCCTGGGAGGGGTGGCCGTCACCGAGTCCCGCGAGGAGGTAGTGGACTTCTCGTTGCCCGTGTTGGACTCCGGCCTGACCATCCTGGTGCCCAACGATTCGTCGCGAGGCATCGGCGATCGGATTGCCTCATTCTTCCGGGCCGTGTGGTCGTCTGACCTGCCGTGGCTGATGATCGTGTTCGCCGCCGCGGTACTGGTCGCCGCCCACTTGATCTGGTTGTCGGAGCGCCGCCACAATCCCGATTTCGCCGTGCCCTATCGGCGTGGCATCTGGGACTCGTTCTATTGGTCGGTGGTGACCATGAGCACCGTCGGGTACGGCGACAAGGTGGCCCGGGGGACGCGGGGCCGGGTGCTGGCGCTGTTGTGGATCGCCCTGGGAACCCTGGTGTTCGCCAGCTTCACCGCGGCCATCGCCTCGTCGCTGGCGGTGAGCGAGCTGCGATCCGAGATCTCCGGACCCTCCGATCTGGCGGGCAAGCGGGTGGCCACCGCCACCCACTCGGCGGCGGAGACGTATCTCCCTTCCATCGGGGTGGGCCCGGTGTTGGTGGGCAACATCGATGACGCCTACCCCCTTCTGCTCGACGGAGAGGTGGATGCGGTGGTGTTCGACGCCCCGGTGCTCCAGTTCCACGCGGCCCGCGAGGGCGACGGAGAGGTCACCACGGTGGGGTCGGACTTCCAAAGGGTTCAGTACGGCTTCATGCTCAGCCCTGACGACCCCGAACTGCGCGAGCACATCAACCTCGCGCTATTGGACCTAGTCGAAAGCGGAATCTACGAGCGGCTCCACGACACCTGGTTCGGCCCCCAACGCTGATACCACATGCTGGATGCTGTCTAGTACGCCGCGCCGCGGCATCTGCATGCTGGTGGCTCTTATGGTGCTGGGTGCGGGCCTCTCCATCCTTTTGGCAGCGCCCACTCAAGCTCAAACTGCCCCGGATGTCGTTGAGCGAGATCGGCTCATCGCCGCACAAGAAGCACTGCTCAACGTCTACCGGTGTCGGTTCGACATCGACACCGAGATTGTTCCTGGGGGATGCAGTGGGGGTACCCCTGTCATTCCCGCGGTCCCGCCGGGGCCGTTCACCGGCACCCCAAACCGTGCCGACATAGCGGAGCGAGATCGGCTCATCGCCGCACAAGAAGCACTGCTCAACGTCTACCGGTGTCGGTTCGACATCGACACCGAAATCGTGCCCGGCGGGTGTATCAGCACACCGGAGCCTGATCCCCCAACCACTCAGACACCCCCTCTGGAGGTGCGGACGACTGCGGCGATTCCGGTGTTCTATTGCGCTCCTGCCGGTCGGTATTCCGAGAGCGAACTGGCAGACGTGGTGGCCGACCTGAACCAGCACGTGACCCCGTTTTACGCCCGTGAGTCATCCGGTCTCGCCAATGTGTATTTCACCGTCGGAGGCATCGTGTCTCCGTCATTCGATTGGCAGAACACAACACTCAGCGACCTGTTTGACCGAGGCAGCTTCTCGGCCTGCGACGTCGCAGCAATTGCCGAAGGGCAGGGATCGCAGATTCTCATCCTGATCGACATCGAGGGCGGCGAGAGATTCGGCGGCTACGCCACCAATGGCCTCGGTCCGTCGCGAGTATCGCTCAGAGCTTGGGGAGGTCCGTTCGGCGGTGGCTTCCATTACATCGTGGCCCATGAGATTGGACATGGGCTCTTCGGCTTGGAGCACACCGATGACGAGGAGATCAGGGCGTACCAGTGTTCCGAGGTGGTTTGGTCGCTCATGAATGGGACGGACGAGTGCCGGATACGGAGCACGATCGATCCCTTGTCGTTCGAAGAAATCCTGTGTTGGCAAAAGGAGGAATTGGACTGGCCCTGCTTTGATCCCGCCCCCGCGGTTCCCTTGGACTATCCCCGGTCATACGGAAGATGGAGCTCTTATGCCAGCTCGGAATTCGCCCAGGTCGGGGTGGTTACAGCTGCCCTCTCGACTGAAGGAGTGTCCCCAGAGGCCACCCCCACTCTGAGAATGTCCTGTGAGTACTACGAATCCCGTGATGAGTGGGAGCTGTTCTCCTATGTGGGCTGGGATGGCGATGCGGTGTTCGGTGCCGCCAACGGGGATTTGTGGGTTGAGGCCAGGTTCTCCAACGGCGAGATTCTCCGCCTTACCGGGTATGAGGGGGCGGAATCGAGGTTCATGAACCTCACCCGCCCCAGCAGCCTTCGCCTGTTTGATGCCGTACTGCGCCATGAAGGCATGTCGGTGACCCTGTCCACCACCGGCGGAGACGGGAAGACCTATTCGGCAACTTTCGCCACCGATGGGGCCGCCATAGCAGTGCGCTCGGTGATGAACTTCTGTGAGGCTGCCGTGTCCGATGGCAAATGAGCTATTGATCGGGCGGCGACCCAGGCGAGGCCTAACCCCCCATCAAGGGGCCCTCGGACATCGACTCGATGGTGGAGGTGGCCAACACGTTGTGGTCGGGGTCGAGGGTTTCGAAGAGCAGGCCGGTGGGGGAGTGGAGGTTGAACAGCACGATGGCGCCGTTTGGACCGCCCCGCTCCATGTGGATGTCGCCGGCAGGGCTCTGGCTGTAGGTGCCGGCGGGCTTGATCTTGTGGACGGTCTCGCCGTTGGACCCGACATCGAACACATGGTGCTCGCCTTGGAGCACCAGGGTGCGGGTGGCGGCGGCGTGGCGGTGGAAGTGGCAGTGGGAGTGGGGGGCGAAGCGCACCAGCAAGTCGAGCGTGCCGAGGTCGGCCTGGGAGCCGAGCACGGCCACGTCGAACTCGATGGGATAGTCGTACTCCGGACCGCCCTCCATATGGGTCCAGTCCACGTCACTCAGGTCGAATCGAGCCTCAAAGGTCATGGGCCGTATTGTAGTGAGCCATGACCGACACTCTCTCTTCCGACACTGGGATGGACTTCGACCCCAACGCTCTTCGGGAGAAGTACCGGGAGGAACGCGACAAGCGCCTGAGGTCGGACGGCAACGACCAGTACATCGCTATGGACGGGGAGTTCTCCCGCTATCTGGACGACCCGGCGCAGACCGGCATCGTCCGGGAGCCGCTTACCGACGAGGTGGACGTGGTCATCATCGGCACCGGTTTCAGCGGGCTGCTGGCCGGTGCCCGGCTCCGCCAAATGGGGGTGGAGAGCATCCGGATGATCGAGACGGGGGCCGAATTCGGCGGCACCTGGTATTGGAACCAGTATCCCGGTGTGCAGTGCGACATCGAGTCGTACATCTACCTGCCCCTGCTGGAAGAGCTCGACTACATGCCCAAGGAGAAGTACTCCTACGGCCCGGAGATCCTCGAGCACTGCAAGGAGCTGGGCCGCCACTTCGACCTGTACCGCGACGTCTGCTTCGGCACCCGGGTACACGAGATGCACTGGGACGACGCCGACCACCGCTGGGTGCTGCACACCAACCACAACGACCGGATGCGGGCCCGCTTCGTGATCATGGCCATCGGGCCGCTCAGCCGCCCCAAGCTGCCCGGCATCGCGGGCATCGACACCTATGAGGGTCACTCGTTCCACACCAGCCGGTGGGACTACGACTACACCGGCGGCGACACCAACGGGAACCTGACCAAGCTGTCCGACAAGGTGGTCGGGGTGATCGGCACCGGCGCCACTGCGGTGCAGTGCATCCCCCATGTGGGCGAGGCCGCCCAGCATCTGTACGTGTTCCAACGCACCCCGTCGTCCATCGACGTGCGGGGCAACCGCCCCACCGACCCGGAGTGGGTTATGTCGCTGGAGCCCGGCTGGCAGCAGAACCGCATCGAGAACTTCGGCAACATCGTGGCCGGCAGCATGCAGGAGGAAGACCTGGTAAGCGACGGCTGGACCGACATCCTGCGCAACCTCACCGCGCTGGGAGAGGGCGCCCGCCTCGGCACCCCCGAGGAGATCGCCGAGGCCATGGAGATGGCCGACTTCCAGAAGATGGAGCAGATCCGCAGCCGGGTAGACGAGCTGATCGAAGACTCGTCCATCGCCGAGGCGCTCAAGCCCTACTACCGGCAGTTCTGCAAGCGGCCGTGCTTCCACGACGACTACCTGCCCACCTTCAACCGCGACAACGTCACCCTGGTGGACACCGACGGGCAAGGCGTCGAGCGCATCACGCCCAAGGGCGTGGTGGCCGGCGGCCAGGAGTACGAGTTGGACTGCATCATCTTCGCCACCGGGTTCGAGGTGGGCACCGACTACTCCCACCGGGCCAACTGCGAGATCTACGGCCGGGGCGGCGAGACGCTCAGCGAGCGGTGGGCCGACGGGATGTCCACCTTCCACGGGGTGGTCAGCCGGGACTACCCCAACCTGTTGCACATGGGCGGCATCCAGTCGGGGGTATCGCCCAACTTCACCGAGCTCTACAACGAGCAGAGCCAGCATGTGGCCTACATCGTCAACCAGGGCCTGTCGTCGGGGTCCACCGTGGTGGAGCCCACCGAGCAGGCCGAGGCCGACTGGGTGCGCCTCATCATGGAGTCGGCCTATCGCCGAGCCGGTTTCCTGGAGTCCTGCACCCCCGGCTACTACAACAACGAGGGCAAGCCCGACGACGGCCCCGGCTGGTTTGGCGGCACCTACGGCGGCGGCGCCCAGGAGTTCTTCAAGCTCCTCAAGGCGTGGCGCGACGAGGGGTCCCTGGAAGGCCTCGAGCTGAGCTAGCCCCAGTCCGGTCGATCTCATTGGACCCAGGTGCCAGCTTAACTCATTTTATGACCAGAATTTCCGACTATAATCCGAGGTCATGGAAGAAGTCCCTATGGACGCGGCCAGGATGATGCCGGCCAACGAGTTCAAGACCCACTGTCTGCGGATCATGGACGAGGTGGCCGAGACTGGCCAGGAGGTGATTGTCACCAAGCACCGCAAGCCGGTGGCAAAGCTCGTACCGATGCCCGCACCCGGTGGCATCGTCGGCTTCTTCAAGGACGTGATGACGGTGTCGGGCGACATCGACAAGCCTGCCATTCCCATCGATGAGTGGGAGGTGTTCTCCAACCCGGAGCAGGTGGTCAATCCCATACCGAGAAGGGGATGATGCTCACTCTGGACACCAACGTGCTCATCGGCGTTACCCTCGATGACGGCCGGGTGGGTCCGCGGTTCAGAGCTGAAGCAGACAGTCTCGTAGCGGAGCGGAGGTTGGCGGTGTCCTCGGCGGTGGTGCTGGAGATGGTGCGGCTCAATCGAGACGGAGCGATCTCAATGGGAATGCCTCCTCTTGCGTGGTGCCGGAACCTGCTGGGCACCGGGGTCGTTGACATCCCCGTCGATTACCGCATCGCTGCTGAAGCAGTGCTGCTGGCCGATAGGGGTTTTCATCCCGACCCAATGGATCAGGTGATCGCAGCCACCGCCATTGTGTGCGGCCACGAACTCGCCACCTTTGATGAGGACATCATCTCCTGGGCAGAGCACAACCCGGAGCTGCGATTGGTCGACCCCCGCCGATGAGCCGTACGGCCCATCAAAAAGGCAGTGGCTAGTAAAACGCGTCACTCCCGTCAATAGGGTGGGGAGAACGCACAAGGGAGTTAGCGATACATGGCAGTTTCCGAGACCGAACGCACCTTTCGGCGCCGCTGGTATGAAGCCCACCGTGATGGCCTGTTGGCCAACGAGGAGCGGCACCGGCAATCAAGAGCGGAGGTCGAAGGGTTCGTGCAGAGTGCTCCAGAGGCGCTTGGCCTGCTCGATTACCTGCGTAGCGCTGGCGATCTCGACTCATTCGTGCAGAGCATGCAGAAGTGGGCGGTGAAGCCGGGCACACTTGCCTTCAACGGCATGTCTGGACAGGGGACGCTGCATCTGATGGCCAAGCATGCCACTAGCCCTCGTGAGCTGGCGACAGTGTTGGGCGAGGCTCTGACAGCACCTATCTCCGATGATGAGGCTGCTAAAAAGATCCAAGCAGTGGTCAACTACGTGGAAGCGGTACAAGTCAAGGGTCGCCCGGCACCGGGCAATGTTCCCTTCCTGCTTTCCTACTTCTGGAGTCTGGCCGATCAGCGCAACTGGTCGGTTATCTGGCCGAGCGCCGCGGCGTTTACCGAGTTTCTTATGGGGGACGATCTGCCGGCCGACTTCGCTTTTCGGTACCTCGCCTATATGGCGGGGGTTCGGGAAATGACCACTGACATCGCTGAATTCGAGATCACCGCGGCGTGGTGGAGGAGCCAGAAGGTCGTGCTGCTTGACGAGGTGCTAGCCGATCGTGCTGGGTATGGGCTTGGTGGCACTGACGCTGATCAAGATGAAGCTGGGGCCAACGCCTGTACGCTGGCCAGGGTCTCAGAATGCTGGGGCAAATTTCTTGTAGATGAGGTCTTGGCTGTGTTGGGGCGGCGCTATACCCCGCTCAAGGTGTCTCCACGCTGGGAGGACGAGCGGCCTCGCTCTGACGTGAAAGTTGATCTGCGTCAGAAGGACTCCAATTTGTTCTTTCGCATATGGGTCAATGACCGCGGGGCTGCGGTTGGTTTGAGCACTGGGCCAAAGAACAGATGGTGGTATGCCGATGCGGTTCCGATCATTCAGGCGGCCCGATATCCCGATTGCCGTATTCTGTCTGGCCCTGAATCTGATCTTGGCGATGATGTCGGATTTTTCGGCAACCCGAGTGAATTCGTCTATGGGCGGTGGTTCGAGCGTGATCAGTTTGGCCAGATCGACCTGAGGGCGACGGTTGTCGATGTCGCCACCACGCTCAAGCCGCTGTACGAAGAGTTGGGCACCTTGGCCCGGAGTGAATCATCCAAACCGAGAACGAGTCCCGAAGAACCGGCTCAGACAAAGGACCGCGGCGGCGATGAGTTCGCTGGCATGGCTGCCCAGTGGTTGGTTGATGAGCAGTATCCAAGCTCATGGCACGAAGACAATCATGCGCAACGAGAACAGTGGGCTGAGATGCTAGCCCCCGATTCCATTACGGCGGCCAGCCTCGAAGACCTTCGCCAAGTGTGGATGAAGAAAAGGGGCGCCGACTATGGATCTGCTGGCATAAAACCCCAGCTCAATCAAACCCTTCGAGATTTCGATGAGCCAGATTACGCTGAGTTCTTGAAGTCGCTCCACTACCTGTGCTGGGGCGATGATCCTCACCCGGTGCGCATAGATCGGCTATTGGACAAGGCTGACCTGGGCATAAGGGGTCTTGGCGAGTCGCTCATTATGAAGCTGCTCGCGATCACCCATCCTGAAGAGTTCTTGTTGATCTACCCGATGGGTCAAAAGAGGGAGATCCTGAGGCTGCTCAAATTGGAGCAGCCCTCGGGGTCTTTGGGTACACAGCATGTTGAGGCCAACCGATTGCTCATTGAACGACTCAAGGGCTGTTTTTCTGGCGAGAGGTGGGGACTGTCTCTCGACCCGCTTGCGATGTCGGGGTTCTTGTACCACTTGTTGTGGCGCTCTGAGCAGCAAGACGACGATCTTGGCGACCTGCTTGATGGCCCTAAACAAGATCCGCTTGACGACCTCTCCGAAGAGCTGCTTGTGGCGCGCGAGTTCCTAGACGAAGTCGTCGAGCTCCTTGAGGACAAGGGCCAGGTGGTGTTCTACGGTCCACCGGGCACGGGCAAGACCTACTTGGCCAGGAAATTGGCAGAAGCCCTCGCCCCCAACCCGAGGCGCCGGAAGCTGGTGCAGTTCCACCCGGCGAGTTCCTACGAGGACTTCTTCGAGGGCTACCGGCCGGAGGCTGATTCCCACGGGGAGATGGCCTATTCCCTCACACCCGGGCCTCTGGCGCTATTGGCCGAAAAGGCGGCGGAAGCACCCGGTCAGCGGCATGTGATGGTGATCGACGAGATCAACCGGGCCAACTTGCCCAAAGTGCTGGGCGAGTTGCTGTTCCTGCTGGAATACCGGGACGAGAATGTGAGCACCCTGTATCGGGCCGACGATGAGTTCGAGCTTCCTGAGAATCTCTGGTTTATTGCCACCATGAACACCGCCGACCGCTCCATCGCCCTGGTGGACGCGGCTTTGCGCCGCCGATTCCACTTTGTGCCCTTCTTTCCCAATTTTGGTCCAATGGAGGGTCTGCTGGACCGCTGGCTGGAGAAGAATGGTGAGCCCACCTGGGTGGGGGAGTTGGTGGCCCATGTGAACGAGGAGCTCGAACAAGTGCTTGGGGGTCCCCACCTCCAGATTGGGCCCAGCCACTTCATGAAGGAGAACCTAGACAAGAACTCGGCGAGTCGTATCTGGAAGTACAACATCGAGCCGTTCATCGAAGATCAGCTCTACGGGGATCAAGGGCAGATAGAAAAGTACCGGTTCGACAACGTGTACCGGCGACATGTAGAGAGCGCCGACACTACCGGCATTATCGCTCCAGGACTGTCGCCCGATCAGACCAAAGAGGCCGAGACTGCATCCGAGCAAGACCCCGCAAACCGGTGAACTGGCAGATTGAGCTGACCGAGTACGGATCGGTCGAAGTCCGGCTCGACGCCGCGCAGGCCCGTCGCCTGGACTTGGCCACCCGAGGAGTCCTCACTGTTCAACACGCTGAGAGGCCCAAGGCCTATCGGGTGACTGCGATGAATTTCGTGGGCACCCTCGTGGTGGACGATCTCAAGGTGCTCATCCGCCCCAAGATCAGGTTGGAGAACCTGTTCTTGATGCTCGAGGTCGGACTTGATCGCGGCGCGTGGCGGCAGGAGGCGTTCGAGTACGCCACCAGCGGCGACCTGCTCCCGGCCATGGCCGCCTTCTATGCCCGCACCCTGGAGACGACACTGGCTCGCGGGCTATTGCGGTCTTATCGCCTCCACGAGGAGAAGCTGGTGGCTCTGCGGGGCCGTGTCGATGTGTCGGCTCAGTTTCGCCAAGTCGGAATACAGGTGCCGGTGCCGTGCCGCTATGACGAGCACACCGCCGATATCTCCGAGAACCGCTACCTCAAAGCAGCAACCCGCTATTGCCTGCGGCTGCCCGGCGTCCACTCCGATGATCGCCGACGCCTGCTTCGCCAGCTAGCCGCGATGGAAGAGGTGTCAGACGTTCAGGTACGGGCTGAGGATGTCGAGCAGGTGGCCATCACCCGTCTCAACGCCCACTACCAACCCCTTCTGCGCCTAGCCCGACTGCTGCTGGAGAGCCGGTCTTTGGCCGACCGGCATGGCCACCGCTTAGCATCATCGTTCTTGGTGGACATGAACCTCCTGTTCGAGAAGTTCATCACCGGGCGGCTTGAGCGAGCGATGCGAGGCCGATTGGAGGTCAAGAGCCAATATCGGGCATATCTGGCCGAAGGGGACAAAGTGCCGATCCGCCCCGATCTGGTGCTTTTGCGCCAGGGCAAGCCGGTGTATGTGGCCGACATCAAGTACAAGCTGACCGGCGATGCCCGGGCTCGCACCGCTGACTACTACCAGCTCTTGGCCTACGCCACAGCCCTGGGGCTGGAGGAGGGCGTGCTCATCTACTGCCATGCCGAAAACACCTCCACCGAGAGCCAAGTCACCGTGCTCCACACTGGAAAGACGCTGCACACCTTTTCTATCGACTTAGCGGGCTCGCCCGACGCGGTGACAGCAGAGATCGAAAAGGTGGCCAAGTGGATTCTGGGCCGAGCCAGGTTGGTCCAGGGGTCGAGGCAGTATGTGGGGAGGCCGCAAGGACTGGCCAACCCTGGTGAAGCTAACGTGGCCTAATGGCCGTCAAATTCGCCTATCGCAGCGGCGACACCTGGGCCGAGCCGTGGGACGACTATCGCGCTCTGCGCGACGAGGATCCAGTACACGAGGTGGGCGACGGCGAGTTCTGGGTGCTGTCGCGGTTTGACGACGTGTTCGCCGCCGCCCGAGACACCGCTACCTATTCGTCGGCCAACGGCCTGACCACCGCGCCCGACGACATGGCCTCCTTCGACGAGAAGGCCCGGCCCATCGTGATGATGGACCCGCCCGAGCACACCGCCATGCGCCGACTGGTGAGTCGGCCCATGACCCCCCGTCAGGTGGCCCCGGTGGAGGACCTGGTTCGGGCTTTCATCACCGACAAGCTCGATGCGGTGGCCGACGCCGGCGACGTCGACATCGTCCAGGCGCTGTTCAAGCCGCTGCCCAGCTATCTGGTGGCCCACTATCTGGGCGTCCCGCCCGAAGACCGGGTGCTGTTCGACCGCTGGACCGAGCGCATCGTGCAGGCCACGGCCGAGTCCACCGAGGCCTACGGCCAGGACCAGAGCGCGTTTCTGGAGCTGTTCGAGTACGCCACCGGGCTGATCGAGCGCCGCAAGACCGACCCCGGCGACGACCTGGTGACCGGCTTGGTTGAGCAGGGCGAGGATGTGGCTTCGGCCATGTGGATCGTGGGGTTCATCTTCACCATGATCACCGGAGGCAACGACACCGTCACCGGCATGCTCGGCAGCTCGACGGTGCTGCTCAACCGCCATCGCGACCAGCGCCAGTTGCTCATCGACGACGCTTCGATGATTCCCAACGCGGTGGAGGAGCTGCTGCGGCTTACCTCCCCGGTGCAGAACCTGGCCCGCACGCTGACCCGAGATGTGACCCTGCACGGGGTCACTATTCCCGAGGGCAAGAAGGCGCTGTTGCTCTTCGCCTCGGCCAACCGGGACGAGCGGGAGTTCGGGCCTACCGCCGGGGAGCTCGACGTGAAGCGCCAGATCGACAAGATCGTCTCCCTCGGCTACGGCGCCCATCACTGCCTCGGCGCGTCGGTGGCCCGGCTCCAGTGCCGGGTGGCCCTTGAAGAGATGCTGCGGCGATTCCCTAACTACTCGGTGGATGAGGACACCGCCCGCTTCGCCGGCGGCTGGTCGACCCGCCGCTACGAGTACCTGCCTTTCTCGACCAACTGAGCGCGGCGATTACGAGAGCTGTTCCAGGCGTTCAAGCAGTGCGTCGGGGGCGCCTACGTACTGGGATAGCTCTGACGGCGGAATTGCCTCGCTCCACAGTCCGTCTTCGTCCATGCGCAGGATGGCGGGAAGTCCAGTGGCGGAGGCGAGTTGCTCGGCGGTGACCTCATTTCGATGCAGAAGCTCTAGCTCGACGTCTGACACTGCGCAGGCCTGCTTCCAACTCTTGGATCCCATTGGGTTCCAGCCGTGGGTGATGTCGCACAGCGCGCACTTCCCCCGGCCCAGCAGCTTGCCTGCCACATACCGCAGCTCCCCGCCGAGACCCCCGTCAGCGTCGTAAATGCCCAGGAACGACACGCTCAAGGGTACCGGCTAATTCGGCGTCTAGGGCTCGCAGGCCCATTGCGACCATGGTTCTTGGTCGGTGGAGTCCTCGAAGAACCGGATGAATTTGGCGGCTTGCAGGTTCGTGGCCGGATCGGTCAGGTCTACGGGTTGTCCGTTGTGAGACAGGATCGACCATTCCGGGCGGCTCCAGCCGGTTAGCCAGCCCTCGTTGATCTGCATGAGCCCCACCGATTCCACTCCCCACTTCTCCATGTAGCGGGTGCTGGGGTTGCCCTGAGACTCACAGGCCATCACCGAGAGGACGTCGTCTATCTCATCGGCCGGGAAAATTTCGGCCACCAAGGGCCGCCACTGTTCAACATCGTGGACATCGAAGCTGTCAATCCGACTGGCGGAGACGACGAGAGCCATGGCGAACAAGGTGACAAAGCCAAGCAAGCGTAGTGGGCGCATTTTGGGGCCTTTGGGTGTCCAGACTGAATGGGGAGATTGAATTGACCATCAATCTCGATTAATCCGTTGCCCGTTTGCCCGTCCCGGCCGCAGTGCCGCCGGGTCCCTTCACGGAGCGGCTGAGCAAGATAGCGGCGATCACCAATGCGATGCCAAACAATTCTTGAGCGCTCGGCACTTGGATGAGCACGGCCAAGCCCACCAGTACCGCGGTAACCGGGAGCAGCGCTTGAAGGAGGGCAAAGCGGTGTTGGGTGATGCGCTTCATCACCAGTTGGTCGATCCAGTAGGGGACGACGTTGGACAACAGCCCGGTGGCCAAGGCCAACAGCAGCACCGCCGGCGAATCCATGGCCGTTCCTACCTCGGTTGCCCCGAATCCGGTGATGGCCGCCGCGCCGGCCAGCATTCCCAGGCCCAGCCCGTCGACCGCGGCAGGGCCCCGCGCCACCCGATGGCCGAGCACGATGTAGCCGGCCCAGAACATCCCGGCCAATAGGGCGAACCCCACCCCCCGCATGGTGCCTTCGGCCTCAACCCCGGCCAGGACGACCACCCCGCCAGCAGCCAGCAGCAGCGCAGCCCCTGAGCGCAAGGTGCGGGTGAAGGCCGCGGCCACCAGTATCGGGCCGGTGAACTCGATGGCCACCGCGTTGCCCAGCGGGAGCTCGTCTATGGCCAAGTAAAACGACAGGTTCATGGCGGCCAGCGCTATCCCGAAGGCCGACGCCCAGCCCAGATCGCTGGCTGTCCAGCGACGCCGCCAAGAGCGCCGCAGCGCGATGATCATCACCGCCGCCCCGAACACCCGCACCAGCGCCACTCCAGACGCGCCCATCTCGTCGAACAGGTGGACAGCCACCGCCGCGCCCAGATACTGCGACACCGCCCCCACCATGAACAGCGGCTCGGGGGCAACCGACTCCGATCGGGCCAGACGGACCACCACTGTGTTCTACCCGCCCCGCCCCCCTTGGCGCGCCTCATTGCGGTGACGCCTTGCCGTAAGCGGCGGCCGCGGGATTCGTAGAGTGCAGGCATGGACAAGGGCGAGATGCGGCAGCGGGTGGGGGAGGCTCGCTCAGGAGTGCTCAGCACTGTTACTGCGGACGGCCAGCCTCACGCCGTGCCGTGCTGTTTCGTACTGGACGGTGACACGGCGTATTCGGCAGTGGACGCCAAACCCAAGTCCACCCTGGCACTTCGGCGCCTGGACAATCTGGCCGCCAATCCCGCGGCCTGCTTGTTGGTCGATTGTTATGACGACGACTGGTCGGAGCTGTGGTGGATTCGAGTGGACGGCACCGCCAGGGTGCTAGTCGATGGTGACGAGCGCGACCGCGCCCTCGACCTGCTGGCCGTCAAATACCCCCAGTACCGAGAAACCCGTCCCCCCGGCCCGGTCATCGCCATGGACATCACTGCCTGGCGTTCCTGGCCCTAAGCCAAGTTGGCTGGGCTCATTGAGGTGTTTCAGCCGCGGCGTTGCGGCCGGCTACCCGGCCGAAAGCTAGAGCGTCTCCGATGTGGAAGCCGCCGTCTTTGCACCGGCTGTAGGTGGAGCTGACGGTGCCGGCGGCGTAGAGGCGGCCGATGGTCTCGCCGAAGGGGTCGAGTACCTGGGCTTTCTCGTTGCGGCGGGGGCCGCCGTTGGTCCAGCCCAAAAGCGGGGCAGAGGTGAACCCGTAGTAGGGGGGTGTGGCCAGCGGGGCCAGGGTGGCCGCGGGGCGTCCCAGCGGGTCGTGTCCGTCGGCACAGGCCTCGTTCCAATCGGCCACCGAGGCCTCCAAACCGTCGGGGTCGATTCCCACAATCTCAGCCAGCTCGGCGAGGGTGTCGGCCTTCTGGATCCAGCCCTTGTCGATCTCCGCGGAGTTGTCGGCACTCCACTCGTAGCCTTCCATGAGCAGGTTCCACCCCACCGGCAGGATCTCCCGTGGCGGGGAGATGGGCCCGGCCTGACGGGTGGTCTCGTCGAAGATCACATGCAGTGGTCGGCGTTGGAACAGCTCGTAGTCGCCGTCGATGAGGGCGTGACCATGGCCCTGGGGCGGCATCTCGTTGTGAGACCGACGGCCGTCGTTGCCCACGCAGATGAATCCCATCGAGTAGATGAACATCACGTACATCCCGGCCTCGAAGCCGTCGGCGGCGAAACCAAGGGCGGCCATCATGTTGTCCATGTGCCACAGATCGGCCCCCACCTTCTGGGCCATCTTGATGCCGTCGCCGGTGCCCGCCGGCGATCCCCACACCGGGGAGCCAGGAAGTTGCAAGTAGTCGCGCACCATGTCGGGGTTGTTCTCGAATCCGCCAGTGGCCAGCACCACACCCCGCCGGGCCCCCACCCTCAGCGGCTGCCCGCCAGAGGTGGCCGCCACGCCAACCACTGCGCCGTCGGCGTCGGTCACCAGCTCGTTGGCCGGCGTGTCCAACAACACCTCCACGCCCTTGTCCCGCACCGCAGCAGAAAGGGCCTTCCACAGCAACTGCTGGCCCATCTCCCCGTTGACCCCGAGATAGCCGCCGTAGAACTCGGCCCCGGGCATCTCGGGATACTCAGGCTTGTAGTCGGCATGGACACCCGGTGTCACCCCCAGGCCCTCCAGCCATTCGGTGTTCTTGTATGTTTCGTCCGCCCACACCTGCACTATCTCTTCAGGCAGCGTGAAGGGCCCGCACAGCGACCGCAGATAAGTAGCCATCCCGTCTCGGTCAAGGCTCTCGTACCAGATCCCCCCCGAGATGCGGGTGTTGCCACCTTCGCGCCCCTCAGGCATCTTCTCCAACAAGATGACCGAAGCCCCTGCATCAGCCGCCGTGATGGCCGCCGCGCACCCCGCCGCGCCCATCCCCAGCACCACTACATCAGCTTCTCTGTCCCATCCATTGCTCATGGCCGGGAATGTAGCGGGTGGACCGCTTAGGCAGGCACTTCCACCCGGTACAGCTTCTCGGCGTTGCCCCACAAGAGCTGGTGGCGGTCTTCGGGGGAGAAGTGGCCGAGGCTGGCGGCGATCTTCTCTTCCACGTTATCGTAGAGACAGGTGGGGTGGGGGAAGTCGGTCTCGAACAGCACGTTGTCGAGCGGGATACGGCCGCCGAGCAAGTCCTGAGGAGCGGACTCCTCGAACCAGAACGTGGTGTACACCTGTCCGGTGAAGTACTCGCTGGGCAGCCGGTCGAACTCGGGTCGGTCGTTCATGCCGCCGCCCTCCACGAACTGGTTGTCCACCGCCTCGAGCATGAAGGGGAGCCAGCCGATGCCTGATTCCACCGACACCACCTTCAGCTTGGGGTAGCGGGGGAGCACACCCGACAGCAGCAGGTCGCACACCTGGATGCCGTTCTTGGTGAACAGGTCCACCGATTGCAGGGCGTAGGCCTCGGCGAAACCCCGGCGCTCCACCCGGTTGTGGTCCCAATTGAACTCGCCGCTGCCGATGTGGAACGACACCACCATGTCGCAGTCGCACACCGCCGACCAGAACGGATCCCAGTGCGGCTCGCCCAGATAGGGCAGGCCGAACACCTGGGGCTCGCCGGTGAAGTTCACACTCCGGTAGCCCATTGCCGCGCACCGCTGCACTTCGGCCACCGCATTGCCCACGTCCCAGAATGGGGTGGCCATCGACGGGATGAGGCGGCGGTCATCAGCGCTGCACCATTCGGAGAGGAAGTCGTTGTAGGCCCGCACGCACTCGTACTTCAGCTCGGCGTCGTCGATGGACAAGAACTTCTGGGCGCCGAACCCTCCGACGTTGGGGTACAGAACCTCGGCCCACACTCCTCGCTGGTCCATCAGCTCGAGGCGGGCCTGGGCGTCGTAGGCCGCAGGGTGTACCTCGTGGTAGCCGGCGGGCGAGTCGGGCATGGGCTTCGACCACCCGGCGGGGGCCGTGGGGCCCACCGCACCGACGCGGTCGTCGCCCAACAGCCATATCTGACGGCCATCGATCTCCTCGACTCTGGGAACGTGGTCGCGGTGGCGGGCGGCCACTCGGCTGGTCCAGGTGTCGGCCGGCTCGGTGATGTGGGTGTCGACGTCGATGATCGAATAGGCCATGTCCCAGTTTCGCGCCAAACGAGCGCATAATGCGTTGCCGGTCGGTCCGAAATCGGTCAAGGATGGTACCCATGAGCACCGCCGGGAGCACCGGGGACGCCGAGCCCGGCGAGCGTAGCGATTTCATCCGCAGCCTGATCCGCCAGGACATCGCCGACGGCACCTTCCGCGGACGGGTGCAGACCCGGTTCCCTCCTGAGCCCAATGGTTATCTCCACATCGGCCACGCCAAGTCGATCTGCTTGAACTTCGACTTGGCCGCCGAGTTCGGCGGCACCTGCAACCTGCGGTTCGACGACACCAACCCCGAGACCGAGCGGGCTGATTTCGTGGCCGCCATTGAGGAGGACATCGCCTGGCTGGGCTACCAATCCGACCGGGGCACCCTGTACGCCTCCGACTACTTCGAGCAGCTCTACCAGTGGGCTGAGAACCTGATCCGGGCCGGGCTGGCCTACGTGGACGACCAAGATGCCGAGGCCATCTCCGAGAACCGGGGCAGCTTCACCGAGGTGGGCACCGACAGCCCGTGGCGCAACCGCACCGCCGAGGAGAACCTCGACCTGTTCCGGCGAATGGCGGCCGGCGAGTTCGCCGACGGGGAGCGGGTGCTGCGGGCCCGCATCGACATGGCCCACGAGAACATGCTGATGCGCGACCCGGTGCTGTACCGCATCCGCCACGCGAACCATCACCGCACCGGCGACCAATGGTGCATCTACCCCACCTACGACTGGGCCCACGGCCAGAGCGACGCGGTGGAGGGGGTGACCAACTCAATCTGCACTTTGGAGTTCGACGCCCACCGCCCGCTGTACGACTGGTTCTTGGACCATCTCGACCTGCCCGGCGACCGCCCTCGCCAGACGGAGTTCGCCCGTTTGAACATCACCCACGCCGTTTTGTCCAAGCGCCGAATGTTGGAGCTGGTGGACGAGGGCCATGTTGACGGCTGGGACGACGCCCGCATGCCCACCTTGCGGGGACTGCGCCGCCGGGGTTTCCCACCCCAGTCCATCCGGGAGTTCTGCCGCCACATCGGCGTTGCCCGAGTGGACGGCACCGTGGAGGTGGAGCTGCTGGAGTCGTTCGTCCGCCGGGAATTGAACGCCACCGCCCTGCGCCGGATGGCCGTGCTCAACCCGCTGCGTCTGGTGATCGAGAACTACCCCGAGGGCCAAGTGGAGATGCGAGAGGCAGGCAACAACCCCGAAGACCCCTCGGCTGGTGCCCGGCAAGTGCCGTTCTCAAGGGAGCTCTACATCGAACGGGACGACTTCATGCTCGACCCGCCCCCCAAGTTCTTCCGCCTGGCCCCAGGTCGGGAAGTGCGGCTGCGGTCGGGCTACTTCGTGACCTGCACCGGGGTGGACACCGACACCGACGGCAACGTGACCGAGGTGCGCTGCACCTACGACCCCGACACCGGCTCAGGCCAGGCACCCGACGGCCGCAAGGTGAAGGCCACCATCCACTGGGTATCGGCCGCCCACGCGGTAGACGGCCGGGCCGTGCTCTACGAGCGTCTGTTCACCGACCCCCACCCCGGCGCCGACGGCACCGACCCCATGGACTCGCTCAACCCCGATTCGGCCCAGCTCATCGAAGGCGCCCGCTTCGAGCCCGCCATGGCCGACATCGCCCCCGGCCAAGTCGTCCAGTTCGAGCGCCTCGGCTACTTCGCCCGCGACCTCGAAACCCCAGACCTGTTCCACCGCACCGTCGGCCTAAGAGACGAGTGGGCCCGCATCCAAAAGCGCCAAGGCAACAAGTAGGGATTGAGGCCCGAAAGGGCGGCGATCAATCGCCAACGGTACAGGCATAGCAGATCCTTCCGTTGTGCCCTTGCGGTGGCTCAGGGGTCTGCCGACACTTGTTATGGATATTGTGCTGCGCATGTTGCGCAACATGAGTACCATTAGGGTATGACGAAGCCCACCAATGTCCTGTTGGATCCGTCGTTGCGGGCGGTGGCCAAGCGTCGTGCGGACGAGCTAGGGCTGAGTGTGTCGGCCTACATCCGGGAGTTGATCCGCTCTGACGATGCCGCAGCCCGCGCCTCGCATTGCGATATCACTCCGCTCATCGGGATCTTGGGCAGCGGGGATGGGCCTTCTGACATAGCCCGCGACAAGCACAAAATGATTGACGAAGCGTACGGTGGTGACTTCGACAGGAGGCTTCGAGCCAGGAGCGCTGTTGAGTGACGCGCGTCTTTGTGGATACCGGAGCGTGGTACGCCCTCGGTGCGAACACCGACCTGTCCCATGATCGGGCCGTTGCGCTGCTCGGCGAGCATGCCGGGCGCCTGGCCACCACCGATCACGTACTGGTGGAGACGTGGGCCGTTGCCAGAAGCCGCCACCACCGTGTCGCGGCCGATGAGTTGGTGGCGACCATTCTGAACAGGAATCTCGCCGATGTCCTGACGGCAACGCCCCAAGACATTGCGACTTCTTTGGTGATCGGCGAGCGGTTCAGCGATCAGGCATTCTCGATGGTCGACCGAACGAGCTGGGCAGTAATGGAGCGGTACGGCATCCAGGAGGCAATCTCATTCGACGCTGACTTCGCCGTGTACCGCTATGGCCCCGGCTTGGGCCGGGCGTTCACTGTCTACCGCTGAACAGACACTCGAAAGGGTGAGGTCTTCCAGCGCTCCTGGCGTGTAGCGCAAAGTGGGGTCGTGGCTACCAGCAGTACTCATGAAGGAGGGTGCCAGTACTGCGACTCGACCTCATTGAGAGTCAAGGCCCCAAGGCGCAGCGGTCAGTCTCTGACAGGCCAGCGGTCGGCGGTGGTGTTGGTGGCGGGCCAGGCGTCGGCGTTGAGGGCGGCGTCGCTGCCTCCGTCCATGAACACCACCGAGCCGCAGAAGAAGCTGGCGTCGGGCGATAGCAGGAAGGCCAGCAAGTTGGCTACCTCGGCGGGGCGGCCGGGGCGGTTCTGGGGGATGGGGTACACATCGCCCAGGTTCATGATCATGTCGATGTTGTCGGCCACCAGCGGGGTGTCGATGAGGCCGGGGGCCACCGCGTTGAGCCGGATGCCCGATCCAATCCAGTCGGCGCCGATGGCGGTGCGGCGGGTCCAGCGGGCCAGGGCCAGCTTGCTGGTGGCATAGGCCGTGCCCGGATCGGCCCCGGCCAGCTCCCGGGCCTGTTCTTCGTCGTCGTTGAGGCAGGCCTCCACCAGGCCTTCAGGTAGGGAGACCAGCGTGGTGCTGGAGTTGGAGCTAATGGCGATGGCCGAGGAGTCGGTGCCCTGGGCCAACAACGGGCGCAGCCCTTCAACGGTGGCCACCGCTCCGAAGTAGTTGATCGACACAACCTGCTGCGGATCGGGGCCGGTAATCCCCGCACCGGCCACGAGGCCGTCGATGCGGCCTCCGCTGGCGGCGGCCACCGCGCCGATCATCTCGGTGCGGCCCTCAGGAGTGGACAAGTCGGCAATGACCTCGGCGTCGCGGATGTCCACTCCAATCACCTCATGGCCGTCCCGGCTGAGCCGCTCCCTAGTGGCTTGGCCGATTCCCCCTGCTGATCCAGTGATGACAATCGTTCCCATGGGTATCTGCTTAGCCTATGCGGGGTCTAGGGGTTCCCATTGGGGCTCGCGTTTTTCGGCGAAGGCGGCGGGGCCTTCTACTTGGTCGGGATGGCCCCAGATGCCGGTCATGTGTAAGGCACCGGCTTTGCTGGCCTCGGTGAGGCCGTGCTCCATGGCATCCCACAGGGCTTTTTTGGTGGCGGCCATGGCAGAGGGGGAGTTGCGGGCGATGGCTTCGGCTATCTCGCCGGCCCGCTCCCGCAGGCGCTCGGGCGGATCAACGATCTCGCTGATCATGCCCAGCTCGTAGGCCCGCTGGGGTCCCATCCGCTCGTGCGCCCCCATCAGCGCCATGCGCATAACAGTCTCGGCGGGCATCTTCTTCAGCAGCGCGATGGCCTCCAACGCCACCACTTGGCCCACCGACACGTGAGGGTCGAAGAACTGGGCGTCGGAGGCGGCGATCACGATGTCGGCGTCGGCCACCCAGTGGAAGCCGCCTCCGCAGCAGATGCCGTTCACCGCGGTGATCACCGGCTTGCGCACTTTCTGGTGCCATGAGGTGAAGTGCAGGTCGAAGTTCTCCACCGACTCCCGGTAGCGCTCCATGCCCTGCCCGTCGGTGGCCAGCTCCATCACATCCACGCCGGTCTGGAAGGCCCGACCCTCCCCGGTGTGGACGATCACCCGCACCTCCGGGTCTCGATCCAGCTCCAGCCACGCCTCGGCAAACTCCTCGCGCATCTGGGAATTCATGGCGTTGAGCTGGTCGGGCCGGTTGTTTATCAGCCACCCCACCCGGCCCTCGCGTTCCACGATCAGCGTCTCATAGCCCATCTCGCCAGTCTGTCGCGGCAGTCGGGAAAATGCCGCGTCGATAGAAAGCCGCGTACATTGGGGGCATGAAACGGCTGATATCCCGCTTGTGGGGATGGTTGAAAGCGTTGCCAGTCAGGGCCAAGGTGCTGATAACAGTGGGATTGGTCGCCTTGCTGGGCTTTGCCATCTGGGCCGTGTTCTTCTGGTTTGCGTTCCAGACCTACTTCATCGACGACGAGGTGGATGAATCCGGGCCGGTGTTCGACAGCGGCGTTGCAGCTGGCGCTCCCGCCCCAGAGCCCGCCACGACTGCCGCGGCGCCGACTTCCACGGATGCCTCGACTGCAAATGCGGCGACTCCCGCTGATGAGCCGGCCCAAGCCGCCACCCCGTCGGCGGCCGGCGATGCCGCCCCCGGCCCTGACGAGAGCCCGCCGGTAGGGGCCATGCCGGGGGACGAGATCTCAGAAGAGCTCCAGGCCGAGATGGACGAGGTCATGGAGGAAGAGGGCATGCCCGCCGAGGTCGAGGTGGAAGAGGCGATGCCCGACATGCCAGAGCAGCCCCAGGTTCGGGTGGAGGCCTCGGGCCCGTTCATCAACCGCAGCCATCCCACCACGGGCAATGCCATGGTGCTGGGCGACGGCACGGGCCAGCGGTTCTTGCGGTTTGAGGACTTCCGAACCGACAACGGTCCCGATCTGAACGTGTATCTGAGTTCCGCGCCCCAGGATGCGCCCGCAGGCCAGTTCGATGACGATTTCATCGACCTCGGCGACCTCAAAGGTAACGTGGGCTCGCAAAACTACGAGATTCCCCGCGAAGTGGACCTGAGCCGCTACTCCACCGTGGTGATCTGGTGTGTGAGGTTCTCGGTGATATTCGGTGCCGCCGAGCTTGTTCCCGGCTAATTCTGGCTAGCCTGGACCGGGCATGAAGCCCTATCCAACGCCGCCCGAAGGACTGCAAGCGGTCTCGGCCCCGCCTATTCTGACCCTTACCCTTGATCGGTCTCAGCGCCGAAACTCACTGACCGACGACATGGTGTTGGCCTTGATCGACACCCTCGAAGCAGCCAGCGCGGACGAGGAGATCAGGGCAGTCATGCTGAACGCCGCTGGCGACAACTTTTGCAGCGGCTTCGATTTGGCCGGGCGGGCTGGCGACGGTTCTCGGCCCCGGCCGGGCAGCATCTCCCGGCGCATGCCCTACCTGGTGAACCGGCTAATCCCGGTGATGCTGGAAGTGCAGGTGCCCATTGTGTGCGCGGTACGGGGATGGGCGGTGGGCCTAGGCCTCAGTCTGGTGCTGGCCTCCGATTTCGCGGTGGTCGCCGACGATGCTCGACTGCGGGCGCCTTTCACCGCCATGGGCATCACCCCCGATAGCGGCTCATCATGGCTGTTGCCCCGTCTGGCCGGTGTGGCCCGGGCCAAACAAATTCTGATGCTGGGCGAGGAGGTTTCCGGGGCCGATGCCGCTGCGTGGGGGCTGATCCATCAGGCGGTACCGGCCGACCAAGTCGACGCCGAGGCCGCCGCGTTGGCCTCCCGGCTCGCTGCCTCGGCCACTGTGGCTGTTGGGCTGGCCAAAGTGCTTATTCACCGCGGCTCCGGACGCAGCCTGGAGACCCACCTGAGCGACGAGGCTTTCGCCATGGAGCTGTCGTCGCGCTCAGCCGACTTCCGAGAGTGGGCCGAATCCCGCCGACAGGGCCGTTCCCCCGACTTCACCGGCCGATAGACACTACTCACACCGGTCTCAGCGGCACCGGCCGGTAGTCTGCACCCATGTTGGTACTTGATCCGACGGCTGCTCCGCCGCTGATCGACCCTGATCGGGGCCCCGATGCCGGTCCACTGGCCGGCAAGCGGGTGGGCATCCGCTACGACCTCACCTGGCGCTCGTTCCTGTGGACCACCGACGAGTGGGCCCGCAAGCTGGAGGCGGCCGGGGCCGAGGTGGTGCCGTGGTGCTCGGAGTCCCGCCAGGACGTGAAGCTCGAGGACGCGGTGCTCGAAGAGTTGGAAGGCTTCGCCACCGACGTCGACATCGCCATCGTCGGCTTGGGCAATTGAGGCAGCTGCACGTCCTGGACCGTCCACGACGCAGTTGCGGTGGCGGCCCAGGGCAAGACGGCGGTCGCCGTCGTAACCGAAGAGTTCGTGCCTCTGGCCGAGATCATGTCCCGCAACATGGAGCGGCCGGGCCTACGGCTGTGCGTACTGCCCTATCCGCTGGACACCCGTCCCGAACCGGAAGTGCGCCAGATTGCCCACGACTTCTGGTCGTCGCTGCTGGACTCGTTGGGAGTGCCGTCGTAGATGGTCCCTGAAGGCGATGCCATTGCCGACGGGCAGGTCGAGGCCCCCGATGACCCGGTGGAGTTCATGGTCTGGGCCACCGCTCAGGGCTGGGGCGACGGCCTGCCCCTGATTCCGCCCACCCCGGAGCGTGTGGCCAGCTTCATTGTCGCCGCGGGCCGCCCGGCCGATTCGGTGCTGTTGGAGGTGCCACCGGCCAACGCCTGGTGCACGGTGGAGAAGCTGGCCATCAACGCCTGCATGGCCGGGGCTGCTCCCGAGGCTATGCCGCTGATGATGGCCGCGCTGGAGGCCATGGCCGAGCGGCCGTTCGATCTGTTCGCCCTCAACACCACCACCAGCTCGGTGGTGCCCTGTCTATTCGTGAATGGCCCGGCCCGCGACAGGCTAGACCTGCCTTATCAGGCCGGATGTTTCGGTGGAGCCGCCGGGGCGGGGCCGGCCATCGGACGGGCCATCCGCCTCGTCATGCGCAACGTGGGCGGCCAGGTGGCCGGGGAGACCTCCAAATGCGTGCTGGGCCAGCCTGCTCGAGTGGTGGGCCTGGTGATGGGGGAGTGGGAGGAGCGCTCCCCGTGGCCGCCACTGGCCGAGCGCCGGGGGGTGAGCGGCGACGCGGTCACCGTCTACGGCACCATCGGCACCATGGACATCGCCGATATCGCCGCCGACAACGGCCAATCGCTGGCCTGGGTTATCGGCCAGTCGCTGGCCTATGTGGGCACCAACGCCTACATCTCCCACTGGGGGGCCGAGGTCATGGTGGTGGTGCCCCCGCCCTGGGCCGACATGCTGGCCGCCGCCTACCCCACCATCGAAGACGTGCAAGAGGCCCTGTGGCAAAACGCCTGCCACCAAGTCGATCAATTCCCCGAAACCCACAAGCAGTGGCTGGCCGAGCGCGACCGGATCAGCCCCGACGGCACCGCCTACATCGTGGAGCACCCCTCCGATGTGATCGTGATGTGCGCTGGAGGCCTCGGCAACCTCCACGCCGGCGGCCTCCACAACTTCGGCCCCACCCGAGCCATCACCCGCCCATTCTGATGACACCGCCAACGGAGCCAGCGGTCACCGTGGTCGTGGTAGCCGGCGGCGACCCCCCAACCTCAGAAGAAATCGCCCGCCTCCCCGGCAACCCGGTAGTGGTAGCAGCCGACCACGGTCTTGACCATGCGGTAGCCGCCGGCCTGATCGTGGCAGTGGCCGTGGGAGACATGGACTCCGTATCACCCGAAGCCCTAACCACTGCCGAACAGTCCGGAACCCGAATAGAACGCCACCCCCCGGACAAAGACCAAACCGACCTGGAGCTAGCCCTGGAGCTAGCCGCCCGCCTCGCCGACCGAGTGATCGTGATCGGCGTTGGAGGAGGCCGTCTAGACCACCTAATCGGCAACCTAAACGTGCTGGCCTCCTCCGCCTGGGCCGGAGTAGAAATCGAAGCCTGGCTAGGCAACGCCCAAGCTGTAGTAGTCCGCGGCCACCGCGCTATAGAAGTAGAGCCAGGCACAACCGTGTCGCTGTTCGCCCTCGGCGGCCCGGCCCGGGTAACCACCACCGGCCTCAACTGGCCTCTCAACGACGAAGTCCTAGACCCCCTAACCAGCCGAGGAGTAAGCAACCGCGCCACCACCCCCACCCCTCAAATAACAGTGTCCGAGGGCGTGGTGCTAGCGGTTATCCCGTAGGCCGCTCCGCTGGAAAAACCCGATTCCCCTCGACCTCAACCCGCTGCCGCCGCAAAAGCAGCGAAGCAATCCGCCACTGCCCGTCGTCGCATTTGCGATAAGTCTCCTCGTACCACCCCGTACCCCACATCTGCCCCACGCCGCTCTCCGGCGGCCAGTCCAAGTGGTCCTCCATCGACCAAACAGCAGAGGCAGTATCAGGCCCGTCGATGCTGATCTCGCTCATGTGGCCGTGATGGGTGGTGATGATCGGGGCCAGAATCGGCTCCAAATACACCCGGAAGGCCTCGTTGCCGGTGATGTCTGAGCCCTCACCAGTGTCGTCGGGGGTGGAGATCACCACGTCGTCGCAGAACACGTCCTCCCACTCGTCCCACCTCTTTTGGTCCATAAACCGGAAATACCGGGCCTTGAGCTGGCGAATGGCTTCAATCTCAACCAAGTCCTCAGGAGTCATGGCTGGCACGCTAGTCGGCTGAAACTCTCACAAGCTGCTTGCCGATGTTGCGGCCCTCGAAGAGCCGGGCCAGCGCCTGGGGGACGTTCTCGATGCCGTCCACCACGTCTACTCGGTAGCGGATGCGCCCGTCGCGCACCCACTGGGCCAGGATGGGTAGCGCCTCGCCGAAGCGGTGGAAGTAGTCGGTGATGATCACGCCCTGCACCTTCAACCGCCGGAACAAGATATTTCGGAACAGCCGGGGCGACCACCAGTCGCCCTCGGCGTTGTAGGTGGAGATCATGCCGCACAGCACCACCCGGGCATGGTTGTTCACCAGGCCCAGAACGGCATCCATCACCTCGCCGCCCACGTTCTCGAAATCCACGTCTATCCCATCAGGGCACGTCGCCCGGAACTGCTCGTCGAGGTTGCCGGCCTTGTGGTCCACGCAGGCGTCGAAACCCAGCTCCTCGGTCACGAACCGGCACTTCTCCGGCCCGCCGGCCACGCCCACCACCCGGCAGCCCACGACCTTGCCAATCTGGCCCGCCACCGAGCCGGTGGCTCCCGCGGCGGCCGACACCACCAGAGTGTCCCCAGGTCGGGGCTCGCCGATGTCGAGCAGGCTCCAGTAGGCCGTCATCCCGGTTGGGCCGAGCACGCTGGTGAACGCCTCCAGCGGCACCCCCAAGTCCATGGGAATGGCCTCGGCTCGATCCAGCACCGAGAACTCCTCCCATATCAGCCCGCCGGTGACTACATCGCCGGGCTCAAACTCCGGATGGCGAGACTCGATCACCGTGCCCCAAGTGCGCCCCCGCATAGGCTCGCCCACCTCGATAGGGGGCATATAGGCATCCAAGTCGCTCATCCAGATCCGGTGGGTGGGATCCATCGACAAGTACGAGTTCCGCACCAGTATCTGACCCTCCCCCGGCTTGGCCACCGGCAATTCGGTCAACTCCAAGTCGTCGGCAGTGATGTCGCCCTGGGGCCGAGCCCGCAGCACCCACCGCCGATTCCGCTCGCCGGTCATGTCGTCTCCCCTGTGGTCACCGGCACACTCTACGGGGCAATAACTAGTCTCACCCCATGAGCGAGATGTCTCCCAGCGACGTTAGAGAGCGGCTCGACCACCCGGTGGTGGACAGCGACGGCCACTATTGGGAGCACTGGCCCGACTTGGATCGCTATGTGCGGGACGAGGGCATCAGCGAGGGGCTCAACGCTCTATGGGCCACGGGGACCTTCGACGGTAGTCCCCACTGGGCCGGGGTGGCTCCCGAAGACCGTCCCCGAGTGCGGCCATTTCGTCAGACGTGGTGGGGCGTTCCGTTCGGCAACACCGACGACCTGGCCGCGGCCATGGCTCCGGAGCTGATGTATCGCCGGCTAGACGAGCTGGGCTTAGATCTGGCCCTGTGCTACCCGACGTGGGGGCTGGTGGTGCCCAGCCAGCGCAACGACGAGATCCGCCGGGGGATGTGCCGGGCTTGGAACTGTTACACCGCTGACGTCTACGAAGGCTTCGGCGACCGCCTGGTGCCGGTGGCCACCATCCCCACCTCCACCCCTCAAGAAGCGGTGGAGGCGCTGGACCACGCGGTGGTCGATCTGGGCTTCAAAGTGGTGATGCTGGGCGGCTTCGCGGTGCGCGCCCTGGAGGGCGGGGGCACCTGGATCGACTCGCTGGGCCTTGATAGCGCCTACGACTACGACCCGCTGTGGCAGCGGCTGGTGGAGCTGGGCACCGTGGCCGGCTTCCACTCCGGTTCGATGGGGTGGAGCGGGCGCCGGTCCATCACCAACTTCTCCTACAACCACATGGGCAACTTCGCGGGGGCCAGCGAGGCCACCCTCAAGTCGCTGCTGTTCGGCGGGGTGCTCCACCGGTTCCCCGATCTGCGGCTGGCCTTCCTCGAAGGGGGCACCACCTGGGCGGTGCAGTTGGTACACGACGTGATCGGCCACTACCACAAGCGCGGGCCCGAGGGTCTGCCGGCCTATGACCCTGACGCCTTCGACTCCGACCGGTTCGACCGGCTGCTGGCCGAGCACGCCGGAAAGCTCAACCCCGAGCCCGGCTTCGGCGCCCAGTTCGCCGACTTCTTCCGCACCCCCGACGTGGTGAACGACTTCGAGGCGTCGGGCATCACCGGGCCCGACGACGTGATCCGCCAGATCTCTACCTCCTGTTGGTTCGGATGCGAGGCCGACGACCCGCTCACCCGGCTGGCCTTCGATCCCGAACTGCCGGGCGGCATCCCGCTGAACGCCGTCTTCAGCTCCGATATCGCCCACTGGGACGTGGCCAATATGGTCGACGTGATGCCCGAGGCCTACGAGCAGGTGGAGAACGGCTGGCTCGACGAGCCGCAGTTCCGGGCCTTCATGTGCGACAACGCGGTGCGGCTCTGCACCGGCGCCGCCCCCGGTTTCTTCAAGGGCACGGTTCTCGAGGACTACCAGCCCGCCTGAACGCTGCCCTCCCAACATCCCTGCGGGGGAGCGCCGCTGGACATTGCCGTATTGTGTCGGCGGCGAACCACAAGGAGATCCGATGACCGATCAGCGCCAGCAGGAGCACTACCCCGGGTTCGAGGGCACGGTGGGAAAGATCATGGCCACCTCCGAGTCGTGGTGGCCGCCCCGCCCCACCCCTCCCGAGGGCGCCCCCAACGTGGTGGTTGTGCTGGCCGACGATCTGGGCTTCTCCGACGTGAGCTGCTACGGCTCGGAAATCGCCACCCCGGCTATCGACGAGCTGGCCGCCACTGGGGTGCGCTACACCAACTTCCACGTCACCCCGCTGTGCTCGCCCACCCGGGCCGCGTTATTGACCGGGCTCAATTCCCACCACGTGGGGGTGGGCTTCGTGGCCAACGCCGATCCCGGCTTCCCCGGCTACGCCGGTGAGCTGCCCCACAACCAGCAAACGCTGGCCGAGATGCTCAAGGCCAGCGGCTACGCCACCATGGCAGTGGGCAAGTGGCACCTGTGCAAGGAGACCGACTTGTCGATTGCCGGCGACACCCACTCGTGGCCGCTTCAGCGGGGTTTCGACCAGTTCTACGGATTCTTGGAAGCGCTCACCAACTTCCATCACCCCCACCTGATGTATGAAGGCAACAGTCCCATCGACATCGCCGAGTATCCCGAGGGCTACTACCTGACCGACGATCTCACCGACCGGGCCTGCCGCATGATCCGCGAGGTTAAGGCCACCGATCCCGACAAGCCGTTCTTCCTGTACTACGCCCACGGGGCGGTCCACGCCCCGCTGCACGCCAAGGCCGAAGACATCGCCCGCCATCGGGGCAACTACGACAAGGGCTGGGACCAGCTCCGCGAGGAGCGCTTGGCCCGCCAGATCGAGTTGGGTGTGGTGCCACCCGACACGGAGCTGCCGCCCCGGAACTTCGAGCCTGACGAGGACGTGCGGGCCTGGGACAGCTACCCCGAGGGCGAGCGCCGGGTCATGGCCCGCTACATGGAGGTGTACGCCGCCATGGTGGAGTCAATCGACGACAGCGTGGCCCGCATCCGGGCCGAGCTGGAGGCCATCGGCCAGCTCGACAACACCATCTTCGTGTTCACCAGCGACAACGGTGCATCCCGCGAGGGCCGGGCCCAGGGCACTACCTCCTACTTCACCTACAGCAACCCCGGAGCGATGTCGTCGGCGGAGGTGAGCGAAGAGGAGATGAACGCCCTAGATGCCATCGGTGGCCCCACCACCTGGCCCCACTACCCCCGGGGCTGGGCCATGGCCTGCAATACCCCCTTCCGGTTGTACAAAATCACCTCCTATCGGGGCGGCCACTCGGTGCCGTTCGTTTTCTCGTGGCCGGCCCGCACCGCGGCGGTGGGCGGGGAACTGCGCCACCAGTACGCCCACATCATCGACCTGCTGCCCACCCTTTCGGAGATGGTGGGGGTGGATGTCCCCACTGAGCGTCAGGGATTGGCCTCCGAAGCGCCCGATGGGGTGTCGTTCGCCGCGACCTTGAGCAATCCCGACGCCCCCTCCGAGCGCACCGAGCAGTACTACGAGTGCATCGGCCACCGGGCCTACTACCGCGACGGCTGGGGAGCGGCCGCCTTCCACGAGTTCATGACCCCGTTCAGCAATGACCGCTGGGAGCTGTTCAACCTGGAGGAGGACCTCAACGAGCGGGTCGACCTGGCCGAGGCCGAGCCCGAGAAGCTGGCCGAGCTGGTGGAAGCCTGGGAGGAGGCCGCCTGGCGCAACCGGGTTTATCCCCTCGACGAGGGCACCGGGCTGTACCGCCTTCTCCGTCCCGCCGAGCACGACCTGCTCACCCGGCCGCTTCGGATCCTGCCCGGCACTCCCACCGTGGAGCGCTATCGGGCATCGAGGGTCATTGCCGGGGGTAACTTCACCGTCACCGTCGACCTGCACCACCGGTCGGGCGACCAAGGGGTGCTGGTGGCCCACGGCGGGCAGGCGTCGGGCTATGTGCTCTACATCGAAGACGGCACCCTTCATTTCGAGGTGAACAGCGGCGGCCAGCCCATGGTGTTCGACCCCATGGACCTGCAGGGGGAGTGCCAGCAGATAGCTCTCGACGTCCAAGCCCCTGGCGGGCGCATCTGGAATATCACAGTGAGCGCTGATGGCCAGACCGGCATCACCGCGACGGACATCCCCCAGATATACGGCTTCATCCCCTGGGAAGGCATCGACGTGGGCGTCGACCGCCGGTCCCCGGTGTCGTGGCAGCTCCACCAGCGCCACGGCTCCTTCCCCTACACCGGCACCATCCATCAAGTGACCTACAACCCCGGCCCCCCCGCCCCCGACACCGAAGAAGTCCGCCTAGCCGAACTCCGCGAAATCGGAATGGCCCTCGAATAGCACTAACCTCCCAGCCGACCAAGGGGGGCACATGACCGATCAGCGCCAGCAAGAGCACTATCCCGGATTCGGGGGCAAGATCGGACGCATCATCGCCACCTCGGAGTCGTGGTGGCCGCCCAAGCCCACACCGCCCCCCGATGCCCCCAACATCGTGGTTGTGCTGGCCGACGATCTGGGCTTCTCCGATCTGGGCTGCTACGGCTCAGAGATACCCACCCCGGCCATCGACGCGTTAGCCGCCTCCGGCGTGCGCTACACCAACTTCCACGTGACCCCGCTGTGCTCGCCCACCCGGGCCGCGCTGTTGACCGGACTCAACTCCCATCACGCCGGGATGGGGTTCGTGGCCAACGCCAACCCCGGTTTCCCGGGCTATGCCGGCGAGCTGCCCCACAACCAATCAACGCTGGCCGAGATGCTCAAGGCCAACGGCTACGCCACTGCGGCGGTGGGCAAGTGGCATCTGTGTTTGGAGTCCGACCTGTCAATCGCCGGCGACACCCACTCGTGGCCGCTCCAGCGGGGCTTCGACCAGTACTACGGGTTCTTGGAGGCCCTCACCGACTTCCACTTCCCCCACCAGCTTTATGAGGGCAACAACCCCGTGCATGTGGACGAGTATCCCGAGGGCTACTACCTGACCGACGATCTCACCGACCGGGCCTGTCGCATGATCCGCGAGGTCAAGACCACCGACCCCGACAAGCCGATCTTTTTGTACTACGCCCACGGGGCGGTCCACGCTCCGCTGCACGCCAAGGCCACCGACACCGCCCGCCACCGGGGCAACTACGACAAGGGCTGGGATCAGATCCGCGAGGAGCGCCTGGCCCGCCAAAAGGAATTGGGCATCGTTCCCGCCGACGCCGAGCTGCCCCACCGCAATACCGAGCCCAACGAGGATGTAAGGGCCTGGGACAGCTATGCCGAGCCCGAACGCCGGGTGATGGCCCGCTACATGGAGGTGTACGCCGCCATGGTGGAATCGATCGACGAGAGTGTGGCCCGCATCTCAGCCGAGCTGGAGGCCCTTGGCCAACTCGACAACACCATCTTCGTGTTCACCAGCGATAACGGGGCGTCCCGGGAAGGCCGGGCCCAGGGCAGCACCTCGTATTTCACCCACAGCGGCACCGGTGCCCGGCCCTCGCCCGACGTGGGCGAATTCGAGATCGAAGCCCTGGAGGCCGACGCCATCGGCGGCCCCACCACCTGGCCCCACTACCCCCGGGGCTGGGCCATGGCCTGCAACACTCCCTTCAGGCTCTACAAGATCACCGCCCACCGGGGCGGCCACTCGGTGCCCATGGTGCTGTCGTGGCCGGCCCGCACCGCGGCCATCGGCGGGGAGCTGCGCCACCAATACACCCACATCACCGACTTGCTGCCCACCCTGGCCGACCTCCTCGGCCTCGACGTGCCCACCGAGCGCCAGGGACAGGCCTCTGACGCCCCCGACGGGGTGTCGTTCGCGGCCACCCTGAGCGACGCCGACGCCCCGTCCGACCACACCGAGCAGTACATCGAGTGCATCGGCCACCGGGGCATGTACCGCGACGGTTGGGGGGCGGCCATCTTCCACGAGCACCACACCCCGTTCAGCGAGGATCGCTGGGAGCTGTTCAATTTGGCCGACGACTTCAACGAGCGCAACGACCTGGCCGACGCCGAGCCCGAGAAGCTGGCCGAGATGGTGGAGGCGTGGGAGGAGGCCGCCTGGCGCAACCGGGTCTTCCCCCTCGACGAGGCCTCCGGGTTGTTCCGCACGGTTAAGCCGCCCGAGCACGCCAAGCTCACCCGGGAGCTGCGGATCCTGCCTGGATCGCCCACCGTGGAGCGATTGCGGTCGTCCCGGCTCATCGCCGGCGGCAACTTCACCATCACCGTGGATCTGCACCACCGCCCCGGTGACCAGGGCGTGCTGGTGGCCCACGGCAGCCAGGCGTCGGGCTATGTGCTCTACATCGAGAACGACGCCCTGCACTTCGTGGTCAACAGCTCCGGCCGGTACCTGACCGCCGACCCGGTAAGCCTGGCGGGGGAGTGCCGTCAGGTTGTGGTCGACGCCGCCGCCCCCGGCGGGCGCATTTGGAATTTCACCGTGAGCGCCGACGGGCAGGTCGGTGCCAGGCTCGCCGAAGTCCCCCAGATGATCGGCTTTCTGCCCTGGCAGGGCATCGATGTCGGGCTCAACCGGCGCTCCCCGGTGTCGTGGGACCTCTACCAGCGCCACGGCACCTTCCCCTACACCGGCACCATCCACCAAGCCACCTACAACCCCGGCCCCCCCGCCCCCGACGCCGACGACGCTCTCCTAGAAGACTTCCGCGAATTCGGAATGTCCCTCGAGTAGCCCCCGCCGCCCCGCCGGAGGATGGTTACGAGTACTCCGCAACCTCCAACTCCCGCAACACCTCAAACCTCTCCCGCAGTTCCCGACGCCGACCCCGATCGTTGGCCAGATTCACCAATTCGTGCGGATCATCATCGTGGTCGTACCACTCATGGTCGTGATCGTCGAAGTCGGCGTCGGGCCCGAACAGCATGGAGTCGCCCAGCGACGCTCCGAGGTTGCTGACCCCTCCGCCGATGCCGTAGTAGCGGCAGTACTTGTGGCGGCCGTCGAACACCCCCGATGACGCGTAGCGCACCTTCTCCACCCCCAGGTACCACGGCCATCGCTGGGCGAACAGGATGTGGTCGCGGATCACCGTTGACTGGTCGTCGAACAGCGGGCTCAGGCTCTGGCCGGGCAGATCTGAGGCGTCCACCCCAGCCAGCTCCAAGATGGTGGCGGCCAGGTCGGTGTGGCAGGTGAGCGATTCGGTGGCTGTCCCCGCCGCAGTAAGCCCCGGCGCCGAAACATAGAGCGGGATCCGCATGGTCTCCTCGTAGTTCCACGGCCCCTTGGACCGCAGCCCGTGCGAGCCGCACTGGTCGCCGTGGTCGGAGGTGAACACCACCACGGTGTTGTCCCACTGGTCGATGTTGTCGAGCGCGGCCAAGATCACCGCCAGGCACTGGTCGCTCAGCTGGTGCAGCTTCACGTAGTAGTCGAGCTGGCGCAGCCACAGGTCGTGGTCGCCGGGGTCCATCGGTCCAGGGGTGCTGTTGCGCTCCATCTCCAGCAGCCACCGGCGGTGCACATCGGGCTTGGTGTGCAGGTCGTCGTCGAAGTTCTCGGGCAGCTCGGTACACCACCGCTCGATCTCGTGGTCGAAGGCGGGCAGGTTGGTGGCCCGGCCCCACTTGCGCCGGTCGAGCTTCTCCCGGCTCTGGGCCACGTAGTCAGGTGCCTGCTCCCAGAACCAGGGCTGGTCGAGCGGGAACCACATGATGTCGTGGGGGTTCACCAAGCCCACCGTCAAGAACCACGGCTGGGTTGCGCCTTGCTGGGCGCGCAGCCAGGCGGCCGAGTCGGCGGCGATGGGCTCGTCGAACTCGGTGCCGCTGCCGGGCAGTCCCCAAAAGGCCATGTCGTTGCCGGTCCAGTCGGAGAACCCGTAGGCCTCCATATCGGGCTCAGCGGAGGCTTCAAGGTGCCACTTACCCTTGTAGGCAGTGCGGTAGCCGGCCTCCCGCAGCCGGGTGCCCAGGGTGGGGATGTCGGTGGAGAGCTGTGTGTTGTTGGGATAGCTGGAGTTCTCGGTCACCCCGTGCTCGTCCATGTGGAGTCCGGTGAACAAGGTGGCCCGCGACGGCGAGCACGGCGACGTGTGGGTGTAGTGGCGGCGGAATTCCAGCGAGCGGTCCAACAAGCGCTGGCGGGCGGGAAGCGGCACGCCGGGGGGCAGCCAATCCCGCTGGCGCTCCTGATCGGATACCAGCAATAAGATGTTGGGAGGCCTGGTTTCGGGCATCGAGGGCAGCGTAGTGGCGCGCCGGGCCGTAAATCTTGCGCTTCCGATAATTTAGTGGTGGACTATCGGCCTGAACGTTGCGCAATCGCGCCTGCCCGAGGGGGACTCCATGAAAACGCGTTCTTGGTTGTATTCGCTTTTCGCCATTTTGCTGGCGTTTTCGTTGGTTGCCACCGCTTGTGGCAATGACGACGACGATCCTGGAGCGGGCCCGGCTCCGTCTTCGGACGATTCCGGCGACGACGGGACTGCCGACGATTCCGGCGACGACATGGCCGACGATTCCGGCGACATGGCTGGCGACGATTCCGGCGACGACATGGCCGATGACTCCGGCGACATGGCTGGCGACGATTCCGGCGACGACATGTCAGAGGACGCCGTAGTCATGGAGGAGATCGGCCCGCCCGAAGACACGGTGGTCACGGTGTGCGACGCGCCGTCCTTCACGCAGATCTATGCCAAGGTGATGGACAATCGAGGCTTCGCTGAGAACCGAGGATTCGAGATGGACTTCGTGGCCTGCCACTCCGGTGCCGCCCAAGCCGCCGCCTTGGTCTCCGGGCAGGTTGATATTGCCCTGAACACCCCCGACAACATGCTGGGAATCCGCAACGCTGATTTCGACGTGGTGATGTTCGCCCAGGTGGTGGACAACCATTTCTTCGACATTGTGGTCAGCAACAACTTCGGCGAAATCGACTGCCCGCAGGGCGATTGGGAATGCGCCATGGCCGCGCTCAACGGCACCCGAGTTGGCGTTGTTGCCCGAGGGGTCGCCGCTGAGCAGATCGCCCGCCAGCTCTTGGACTCCGCTGGGTTCGACCCCGACGATTCCACCTACATCGCCACCGGCTTGGCTGGCACCACGCTGGCCGCCTTGGACGCCGACGAGGTGGATTGGGCCATCACCTTTGAGCCCGGTTTGAGCACAGCCGAACTCGACGACATTGGCTACGCCCCGTTCCGGCTGCGGGCGGGCGATGGGCCAACCGAACTGGACTGGCCATCGGCGATCATGCTCACCGCACGCTCTTATTGGGACGCCAATCCCAACACCGTCTTGCACTACCGGGCCGCGATCCTCGAGGCCATGGAGTGGTTGCGCGACCCGGCCAACCGCGACGCGGTCCTGGAGGAGTTGGACGCTCACCTGGGCCTCGACCCTGAAATGGCTGCGTACATATTCGACAACAACATCGGCTCGATGACGGTGACCGCTGAACTCGACCCGGTTCGGATCACCAACAACGTCAACTACGCCGTTGGCCGGGGCATCCTGGCCGAGGCCCAAGAATTCGGCGAATTCGCGGTGGGCCCGGACATTGATGTGATCCTGCCGCCAGCACTGGTGCCGGAGACGACAACCGTCAACATCTGCCAGGCGCCCTCGTTCAATGGAATGATCCCTCACATCGCCGAAGAGGAGGGCTTCTTTGCCGACCGCGGCATCGACGGCGAGTTTGTCCAGTGCCACTCCGGTCCGGCCAACGCCGCGGCGCTGATTGCCGGCGAAGTCCACTTCGTCCAGAACACGCCCGACAACATGCTGGGCATCCGCAACGCCGGGTTCGACGTGGTGATGTTCCAGCAGCTGGTGGACAAGCACTTCTTCGACATTGTGGTGTCCAACAACTTCGGGCCGATCGATTGCGAGCAAGGCGACTGGCAGTGCGCCATGCAAGAGCTTGAGGGCACCAACGTTGGTGTGGTGGCCCGCGGCGCGGCGGCCGAGCAGATTGCCCGCCAGCTCATTGACTCTGCCGGACTTGATCCCGACGGCGCGACCTACATCGCCACTGGCTTGTCGGCTACTACGCTGGCGGCTCTTATATCGGGCGAGGTGGACTGGGCTATCACCTTCGAACCCGGTCTGAGCCAGGCCATCGTTGACGATATCGGCTACGCCCCGTTTGCCCTGAGAGCCGGAGATGGTCCGGCCGAGCTGGACTGGCCGTCGTTGGTCAATACCGCCTCACGGGAGTTCATCGAGAACAATCCCAACACGGTGGCCATCTTCGCCCAGGCCAGTCGTCAAGCCATGGACTTCATGCGCAATCCGGCCAACCGCGAGGCGGTGCTGGAGTACATGAGCGACTTCCTCAGCTTGGAGGGCGCAGTGGCTGAAACAGTCCTCGATTCCAACATCGGAAGCTTGTCGCTCAACGGTGCACTCCAGCCCGCCCGCCTCCAGAACAATGTGGACTACGCGGTGGGCCGCGGCATCCTCGAAGAGGCCCAGGATCTCGACGAGTTCACGGTTTCTCCATAGCCAACCCCTCTTCTGGTCGGGCGGCCTGCTCAGGCCGCCCGACCGGAGGGGATGACTAAGGTGTCTTGATGGTGGCGTCGTGAATCCAGCGGTCGAACTGAAGGATGTAACCCTCATCTTCGGGGGCGATCACCCCAAAGACGAGCCGGTACTCGCCGTCCAAGACATCGACCTTGCCATCCCGCCCGGCCAGTTCGTGGCGGTGGTGGGGCCAAGCGGCTGCGGCAAAACCACCATCTTGAACATGCTGGCCGGGCTCATCGGCGCCACCCGAGGATCGGTGATGCGCCACGGCCAGGAGATCGACGGCCCCAGTGACGACATCGGCTACATGCTGGCCCGCTCGGGGCTGAGCCCGTGGCGCACCGCTCGCCGCAACGTCGAACTGGGGCTTGAGTTCCGGGGGGTGCCCAGGGGTGAGCGGCGCGAGCGGGCTATGGGGCTTTTGGCCAAGCTGCGGCTGGAGGGATTTGCCGACTCGTTCCCCTCCCAGCTCAGCCAGGGCATGCGCCAGCGGGTGGCCATCGCCCGCACGCTGGCCATCGACCCCGACCTGTGGCTCATGGACGAGCCTTTCGGGGCGCTCGACGCCCAGACTCGCCTCACCGTCCAGTCTGAGTTTTTGGACCTGTGGTACGAGACCCACAAGACGGTCATCTTCGTGACCCACGACCTTGAAGAAGCCGTGCTGCTGGCCGATCGGGTGGTGGTGATGACCGCCCGCCCCGGTCGTATCAAATCGGACACCATTGTGGATTTGGCCCGGCCCCGGGTGATCGACGAGCTCCGCTTCGACCCGGTGTTCCGGGAGACCGAGCACAAGATCTGGGAGGAGCTGCGCGGTGAGATCGTCTGACGTCGACGAGCCTCGGGAAGCCGACATGGCCGACCAAGTCGGGTTGGCCGACGCGCTCAGCCAGGAGGAAGTGGAGGCGCTGATCCCCCAAGAGTCCATTTGGAGATACCGCCTGCGCCAGCTCGACATCCCGGTTCAGTTGTTGAGGATCGGGATTTTGTTCGCAATCTGGGCGCTGTGGCACTACGAGGTGGTCTGGAACGGCTGGGAGTGGCTCTCGATTGCCGGCATCCAGCCGTTCCCAAATGTGCCCGAGACGTTCCGGGCCAGCCCCGGGGAGACCTGGGAGTACTTCACCCAGATCTACCACGAGAAGCTCTTCTGGCAAGACCTCTGGGTCACGGTGAAAGAGGCGCTGTTCGGCTTCGTGATCGGCTCCATCCTCGGCTTGCTGGTGGGCATCGTCCTCGGGCGCTTCCAGCGGGCGTCAAAGACGTTCGGGCCGTTCATCGTGGTGATCAACGCCATGCCCAAGATCGCGTTCTTGCCGCTGATCTTGATCGTGTACGGCGTGGGCGAGACCTCCAAGGTGGTTTTGGCCGTGATCATCGTGTTCTTCATCGTGCAGGTGCCCACCCAGGCCGCGGTGGCGCTGGTGGATCCCGACTTGGACATGGTGGCCCGCACCATGGGCGCATCCCAGCGCCAACTCTTCACCAAGGTCACGCTGCCCGGCATCACCCCGGCGGTGTTCGGCGCTCTGCGGCTGTCGGCGGTTATCTCGGTGCTGGCGGTGGTGTTCGGCGAGATCTTCTCGGCCCGTCGCGGCCTCGGCCAGCGCCTCATCACCGCGGCCAACCAGCTCTCCTACGGCGACACCTTCGCCATCGTGTTCATCCTGGCCCTGATTGCGCTCATCATGAACGGCGGCATCGGCTTCGCCGAGCGCAAAGCCCTCCGCTGGCAAGCCACCCAACAGGGCGGCCAAGTCATCTCCCTGTAGGAGTTCCGTTAGTCCCGAAGTCGCCCGGTGTCAGGACTCGCCGCGGGCCAGCTTTTCGAGGCGGGCCAGGTCGTCAGGGTTGAGCATTCCGATCACGTCATGGATCGGTTGCGTGGGGCCGGTAACTGCTTCGAGTGCCCGATTTCCGGAGCTGCCAGAGGCCGGTCGGTCAGTGGTCAACAGGACCAAGGGCGGGTTTTGTTCGTTGGCGTGCAGGACACACGCTTTGCCCAGTGCCTTCCAGAGCGTGTCCGTACGGCGCAGCCCAGGGCGTTTTGTGACGCTGAACGCTCCAGACACGTCAAACAGCCACTTTTGCCCTTTCCTGTCAACGGCTTGAAAATTGATCTCCACTCCGCTCGGAAAACGGATCTTTTCCTCAATGTGGCTAAAGCCGCATTTCCTCAGGATCTCACGAGCCATTTCTTGAGCCTTGCGGCCTTGCTGACCTGCCCGCGCCTGGAAATCAATGTCCTCTACGGTGCCAGCCCCGTTGTTCGAAGTTCTGCCGCCCAAGCGCGTTGATGCTGGTTCGTCGTCAAGGTCTTCAAATAGGTGCAGATTGCCGTTTCGTGATGGCGAGACCGTGACCTCCCAGTTCAGCTCTCTTGGGTGCTTCTCAGACTGCTTTTTTCGCTCTTCAGAGACTCGTTCTTCAGCTATCGAGATGTACTCAGCCTCGGTATCGAAACCAACGTAGTGACGCTTGGTTCGAACTGCGGCCACCGCAGTCGTTCCAGCGCCCATGAACGGGTCCAGCACCAAGTCGCCCCGGTAGGTGTAGAGATCAATCAGCCGTTCGGGCAATTCCACTGGGAACGGCGCTGGATGTCCCAACCGCTTAGCGGACTCAGTTCGTATCTCCCATACGTCAGTGGTGGCCTCCATGAACTCGTCCACGAAGGCAGTGCCTAAAGAGGGCAGGTCCAATTCGGCTCGTTCTGGCGCGCTAATGGCTCTATCGAATCGCCCCTTGGAGGCAATTACCACTCTTTCAGTGACATCTCGTAGCACAGGATTGCCCGGTCGCTGGAAGCTGCCCCAGGCGCAGCTCCCGCTGGCACCCTGGGCCTTTCGCCAAATGACTTCACCACGAAGCAGCAGCCCTAGGCGGTCTTGGAGTATTGCGATGACGTCGGCCGATAAGGAGCGGTAAGGGCGGCGCCCTAAGTTGGCCACATTTACTGCGATGCGACCCCCCGGCTCCAGCTTGCGCACGCACTCGGCGAACACCTCTTCCAGCATGTCGAGAAAAGAGAAGTAATCGGCAGGGATTTGGCCCTCACCTACTGCCTCCTCGTACTCCTTGCCGGCAAAATATGGAGGTGACGTGACTACAAGCGCCACCGAGTTGTCAGCTATGTCTCCGTGGGCATCCATGTCGCGGGCGTCACCCACCCAGAGTTGGTCGACACAGGCATGGGGGGCGATTTCGGAGTCCTCGCTGATTTCCGGTACCGGAAACCGCTTGTAGAACGCGGAGGCATCATGACCTTCCCGTCGGCTCACTCCGAAATTAGAGGTCGCCGTCGATTGCCGACGCCGCGCAGAATCCACCTATCGAAGTTACATCGCAGCAGTGACAACTTGGCGGAGGTCGGACGTCCGCCGCTATTGGGAAGAGTCGGGACCGGGCTCCGAGACTTCGGCTCGGCCCTCGAGGCGGCCCACCCGGTGGCAAAGGTCCATGACGACTCCGGTGAGCTTGTCGAGCCGGGTGTTGACCTCTCTGAAGCCTTCAGTCATGTCGTCGCGGAGCTTGGTGTTGTCCGAGCGCGCTTCGGCACGCACTTCCTTGAAGCCTTCAGTCATGTCGTCGCGGAGCTTGGCATTGTCGGCGCGAAGCAGGGCGATGTCGGATCGACGGCCGCGGTCGAGGTACAGCACCAAGGTGATAATGATCCCCAGCATGGCGAGTATGGCTTGTTCCACAAGTCCTCCTTAGAGGGCTCTATGCAGGGGGAAGCTTGGGGTCAGTGTAACAGGATCATCAACCGCAGCGTCAACGAGCTTGGGAGTGCCAGCGGCCGTTGCGGTGCTCTAGTTCTAGGGGGAGGCCGAAGCAGGCTGAGAGGGAATCGGAGGTCAGCACTTCTTCCAGGGGGCCCTGGGCCAGCACACGTCCCTCTCGCAGCAACAGTACGTGGGTGAAGCTGGCGGGGATCTCCTCGGTGCGGTGGGTGACCATCACCAGGGGAGGGGCGGCGGGGTCGGCGGCCAGGCGGGTGAAGTCGGTCACCAGCATCTCTCGGCCGCCCAAGTCCAGGGTGGAGGCGGGCTCGTCCAGCAGCACCAGGCCGGGGTCGGTCATCAGACTGCGGGCGATCTGCACCCGCTGGCGCTCGCCCGACGACAAGGTGGCGATGGTTCGGTCGCCCAGCCCCCCCGCTCCCAACTGCTCCAGCAGCAATGCCGCCCGCTCCCGGTCGTCATCGGTGTAGTCGTGCCACCACGGCTCCAAGGCGCCGTGGCGGGCGGTCATCACCACATCGACCGCCTTCAGATGGGGCCTCAGCATCTGGGCCAGCGCAGGTGATACGAACCCCACCCGATGCCGCAGCCGGCGCACGTCCACCTCGCCCAGCCGCTGGCCCAACACCTCAACGGACCCCGTGGTGGGGTGCTCGTAGAGTGCGGCGATGCGCAGCAGCGAGGTCTTGCCGCTGCCATTGGCCCCCAGCACCACCCACCGCTGATCGGACGCCACTTTCCAGTCCACGTCGGCGAGGATGGGCCGCTTATCGCGAGTGAATCCCACTCCGGTCATCCGCAGCGGGGTCATTCGGTGCCCACTCCGGTCATCCGCAGCGCCAAAGTCCGCGTCTGGTTGCCCATGATGCTCAGTTGGCGTGGGCCATCCAGGTGGCGTACATGTCGGCGTAGTGGCCGCCTTGGGCCACTAGCTCATCGTGGGTGCCGATCTCGGTGATCCTGCCGTCTTCCACCACTGCGATCCGGTCGGCTCGCATGGCGGTGGCCAGCCGGTGGGCGATGATGATGGCCGTCCGCCCCTCCAGCACCACGTCCAACGCGGCCTCGATCTTCGACTCCGATCGCAGGTCGAGGTTGGAGGTGGCCTCGTCCAGCACCAGCACCCGGGGCCGGGCCAGAAACGCCCGGGCCAGCGCCAGCAGCTGCCGCTCGCCGGCCGACAGGGATGCTCCCCGCTCGTGGACCTGGGAGTGTACGTCATCGGGCAGCCGCTCCAGAAGCTCGGTCAACCCCACCACCCGACAGGCTTCCAACACCTCGGCCATCGATGCCTCAGGACGGGCGAAGGCCACGTTGTCGCGGATGGATCCGTAGAACAGGAAGGGCTCCTGGGGTACAACTCCCAACTGGCGGCGGAGCGAGGGCAGCGAGACCGTGCGAAGGTCGTGGCCGTCGATGCAGACCGTTCCCTGCTGGGGGTCGTAGAACCGGGCGATGAGCTTGGCCACCGTGGACTTGCCCGCCCCGGTGGGCCCGACCACCGCCAGGCTCTCGCCCGGTGCCAGCCGCAAGCTCACGTCGTGCAGCACCGGGGTGTCGTCCTCATAGCCGAAGCTCACTTGGTCGAGAGTGATCTCTCCCTCGATGGCGGGCAGTTCCACGGCATCGGGGGCCTCTATGACCGAGGGCTCGTTCATCAGCACCTCGCGCAGCTTCTTGGCCGAAGCCTGCCCTTGCTGGTAGCCGTTGTAGAGCTGCACGAGCTGCTGGATGGGGGCGAAGAAAAAGGTTAGGTACAGCACGAAGGCGGTGAGCTCGCCGGGGGTCAGACTCCCGTTGATCACCATGGTCCCGCCGATCACCACGAGGAGGGCCTGGCCGATGATCACAATGGCCTCAGTGGTGGGGGCGTAGATGGATGCCGCCCGCACTCCGGCCAAGTTGGCGTCCTTGTGCCGCCCCACCACGTTGTTGTGGTGGACCACGTTGTGGCGTCGGCGGTTGTGGGCGGTGATCACCCGGATGCCGGCCAGGCTCTCCTGCAAATCGGCCAGCACATCGGCGATACGGTCCCGCACCAGCCCGTAGTACAGGTTGGACACCCTCCGGAACCAGATGCTGAGCACGAACGTGCCCGGCACCACGATCACGAGGGTCAGCACCGCCAGCAGCGGATTCAGGTAGAACAACACACCGGTGATCACCGCGAGCACCAGCGTTTGCACCGCGAAGTTCACCAGGCCCTCTTGGAACAGCACGGTCAGGGCCTCGATGTCGCTGGTCATGCGGGTCATCAGCACGCCCGCCTTCTCCCTGGTGAAGAAGTCCAGTGACAGCCGCTGGTAGTGGGAGAACACCCGCATCCGCAGGGCGTACATCAGCCGCTCGCCCAGCTTGCCGGTATAGCGGATGCGCCAAGACGAGCTGAAGGCATGGGCCACCACCGTGCTCAAGAACACCGCGGCCACCACCATGAGCACCTGGACGTTGCCCGACCGCACGCCGTGGTCGATGCCGATCTGGGCCAGCAGCGGCCCTGTCTGCATCATGGCCGACTCGATCACCACCAACAGCAGCGCGATGGCCAACTGGCGCCGGAAGGGCCACAGCAGGGTGCGCAGGGTGAGGGGCGGGTCGGCGGGCTGGCGGTGGCTGAAGTCGACATCTACCGGGGGATACTCCGGCTCCTTCCTGAGCACCTCCTCCACCTGGACTCGCAGGTTGCCGGGCACTCCGGCATGGGGGAGCCCGGCGTCGCGGGCCGCGCTCTGGGCCTGGGGCCCGCCGAAATACCCTCCCCAGCCCACCGCTAGCGCCCGTTCCCGAAGAGCCAGGGGTCGCCGGTCCCGTCGGAGAACCCGGTTCGGCTGCGGCCCACCTCCGCGTCCGGGGCGCGGCGCCTGGTGCGGTCGCCGTCGCCGTTGCCCGAAACGTCGCCCATTTCATCGTCGCTATGGCGGGCCAGAATCTCCACGTAGTGGGGATCGGTGGCGAGAAGCTCGGCGTGGGTGCCCATGTTGGCCACCCGGCCCTGATCGATCACCACCACCCGTTCAGCCAGGCTGATAGTGGACAGGCGGTGGGCGATGATGATGGTGGTGCGATTGGCCATCAGCTCTTGCAGGGCGGTGTGGATGGCCTCCTCCACGGTCACGTCGATGGCGCTGGTGGCGTCGTCGAGCACCAGCACCTTGGGGTTGGCCAAAAGCGTCCGGGCGATGGCGATGCGCTGGCGCTGACCACCCGACAAGGTGTAGCCCCGCTCGCCGACCACCGAGTCGTAGCCGTGGGTCAATTCGCTTATGAAGCCATGGGCCTGGGCGGCCACCGCGGCGGCGACGACATCGGAGCGGGACGCGTCAGGGCGGCCGTAGGCGATGTTGTTGTGGACCGACGCCGAGAACAGGAACGGCTCGTCCAGCACCAGTCCGACGGTGTGGCGCAGGCTTCGCAAAGTCACTTCCCTCACATCGAGCCCGTCGACGCGAACCGAGCCGCCGTCCACGTCGTAGAACCGGTCTAGGAGCCGGGCCACGGTCGACTTGCCGGATCCCGTGCTGCCCACGATGGCCACCCGCTCGCCTGGTTCTATGTGCAGGGTGAAATCGTCGAGCACCGGGGTCTCGGGGTTGTAGCCGAAGCTGACCTGCTCGAAGTCCACCTGCCCTCGGGGGTGCACGATGTCGACGGCGGTCGGGGAGTCGACGATCTCGGGTTCCTCGTCGAGGATCTCATAGATACGCTGGGCCGCCGCGCTGGCCCGCTGGCCCTGCATGAGCATGAACCCCGCCATGCGGAACGGAACCTGGAGCATGATCACGTAGGCGCTGAACGCCAGCAGCGTCCCGATCGACACCACCCCCTCGATGGCCAGCCAGCCGCCGTAGAGCACCACCATGGCGGTGCCCAGCCGCGGCAGCGACTCGATGAGGGGATTCCAGCGGGATCGGCTGTTGGCGATCTCCACGTTGGTCCACTGGATGCGCTGGGCCGACCGGCCCAGCAGGGCGATCTGGCGCTCTTCGGCGGCGAACGACTTCACCACTCGGGTGCCGTTCACGTTCTCGTCCACAATGGTGGCCAAATCGGCCATGCGGGCCTGCGTCACCCACGACAGCGGGAATACCTCATTGCGGAACTTCAGGCCGAACCAGTAGACCCCGGGCAGCGGGGCCAGCGCCACCAGCGCCAGCCAGGGGTGGACGTACAGCATGAACCCCAGGGCCATCACGAACATCAGCACGTTCATGCTGACGAGAGGTCCGAAGGCGAGCAGCAATTGCAGCGAGCGGATGTCACTGTTGGCTCGGGAGATGACCTCTCCCGACTGGGTGCGGTCGTAATACGAGAACGACAGCCGGGTCAGGTGCTCGTACATGATGGCCCGCAGGTCGGTCTCCACGTTCCAGCCCAGCTTGAACAACTGGTAGCGGTAGACCCCGCCGAACACCAGCCGCCCGATGCCGAAGGCGGCGGTGAGTCCGAAGACGATCCACAGCGCCTGGCGGTTGCCTTCGATGGCCGCGTCCACCGCCGAGCGGCCCAATGCCGGGACTGCCGCTTGGATGGCCAGTGCCACCACGCCGGTAACCACGCCGATCAGCATTGTCCGGCGGTAGGCCCCTACCAATGGCCAGAGCCGCTTCATCCAGCCCTTGGTTTGGTCGGGGTCGATGCCTGCCGGGGGCGGGTCGTATTGGGCCCCTACCGCGACCGGCTCAAAATCAGGGGTGCCGACTGGTCCGACGTCAACCGCGGTCACTGCTGGGTCTCCATAGCGGTTCGATACCGGTTCAGCGCCTCATTCCAAAGGGCCAGCCCGTCCATCGCCCGATCGGTCTGGTCATCGTCGAGGTGGGAGGCGATCCTGGTGATCCGCTCGGCCACTGCGGCATCGGCCGCAGCGAGCGCTTCTCGTCCTGCCTCGGTCAGCTCATGGGCTACTTTGCGACGGTCGGCCGGGTCGGATTTCCGCTGGAGCAGACCCCGCCTCTCCAACCCGTCGGCCAGGGCGGTCACGCTGGGCCGGCTCACCGCCAGCCGTCCGGCCACAGCCGAAGCAGCCGCGTTTCCTTCCGAAAGGAACAGCAGCAGGCGATACTGGGAGGGTGACAAGTCCAGGTCTCCCAGCGCCACCGCCACTTGGCGGGCGAGGCGCGTCGCCGCCTGAGCTGCCTCTAGCGCCACTCGAGACGGCGATGGTTTGAGACTCACATGTTTAGTCTCTCTAAAGAATATGGCCGATGCCAAGCCCTGTGCCTGGTAGTTGCCCCATTCCTGGTATTCGGTAGCCCATGAGCTGGACCACCTCAGTGGGGCTGGTGGCCGCTGCGCTTCTGATCGGAGCCAACGCGGTTTTCGTGGCCGTCGAGTTCGCCCTGGTGGCAGTTGACCGGATTCGCATCGAGCGGCTGGCCACCGAGGGCCGACGGGCCGCCCGGGCCACCCTGTCGCTGCTCAAAACCCTGTCGTTCCAGTTGTCCGGGGCGCAGTTCGGCATCACCGTCACCTCGCTGGCGCTGGGCTTCATCGCCCGGCCGTCCATCGCCGAGGCCCTGGAGCCGGTGGCCGAACGCATCTCCGAGGGCGCTGCCACCGGGTTGTCCATCGCCGCGGCGCTGATCATCGCCGTGGTTGTTCAGATGGTCTTGGGGGAGCTGGTGCCCAAGACCTTGGCCATTGCCCGCCCGCAGTCCACGGCCATGCGCTTGGCCGCCCCCATGAGGGGCTTCACCGCGGTCACCCGGCCGTTCATCCGCCTGTTGGACGGTTCGGCCAATTGGGTGGTAACCCGGTTGGGGATCGAGCCCACAGAGGAGTTGAGTGAGGCCCGCTCCCGCGAGGAGTTGGCCTGGCTGATCCGATCCTCGGGCCAAGAGGGGTCGATGCGCCCGGCCCGAGCTCGCTTGTTGACCCGGGCGATTCGCTTTGCCGAGCACGATGCCGCCGACGTTCTGGTACCCCGGGTGTCGGTGGTCGCCATCGAGCACCACCAATCGGTGGCCGACCTGGTCTCGCTGTCCGGCCAGACGGGGTACTCCCGCTTTCCGGTCATCGGCGCCGATATCGACGATGTGGTGGGCGTGGCCTTGGTCAAGAACGTGTACGAGGTGCCGACCGGGAAGTGGTCCTCCACGCCGGTGTCGGCAATCATGCGATCGCCGCTGGTCGTGCCCGAGACCCGGAATCTGCGCTCTCTGCTGTTGGACATGAGATCCCAGCGGAGTCCCCTGGCCGTGGTCTTGGACGAGCACGGCGGCACTGCGGGCATCGTCACCCAGGAGGACTTGGTAGAGGAGATCGTGGGGGAGATTGCCGACGAGCACGACGACACCGAGCCCCCGGCGGTAGCCCGCGAGGCCGGAGAACTGGTGATCCAGGCCGGGATCCATCCCGACGAACTGGAGGACATGACCGGGTTTCGCGTGCCCGACGGTGACTACGAGACCCTGGCCGGTTTCATCTTGGACTACCTTCAGCGGATCCCCGCTGCGGGCGAGGTGTTCCGCTTCCAGGGCTGGGAGTTCCAGATCGAATCGGTCGACCGGCACCGCATCGACGCTGTCCGCTTGCGCCGGGTGGCCTCTGGCCACCCAACCCGTCAGATTCGAGCAGGCCAGTGACCGCGCTGTACATCGCGATTGCGGTGGTGCTGCTGGTGGCCAATGCCGGGTTCGTGGCGGTGGAGTTCGCGCTCATCGCCGCCCGACGGTCCCGCCTGGAGCCGTTGGCCGAGGCCGGCAACCGCCGGGCCCGGATGGCATTGGCGGCCATGAGCGACCTCAACCGGCAGTTGGCCGGCGCCCAGCTCGGCATCACCATGGCGTCGCTGGGATTGGGCTTCGTGGCGGAGCCGGCGGTGGCCCGCCTCATCGAGCGAGCGGTGGAATCCTTCGTGCATCTGCCCTCCGGGGTGCTGCACACCATCTCGTTCGCGGTGTCGCTGGCCCTGGTGGTGTACCTGCACATGGTTCTGGGGGAGATGGTCCCCAAGAACATCGCCCTGGCCGGTGCCGAGCGCACCGCCATGTGGTTGGCCCCAATGAACCGCCTCTATGCCATCGTCTTCGGTCCGCTCATCGGGCTGCTGAACCGCATCAGCCGGGGGATGGTGCGGCTGTGCAGGGTGGAGCCCGTCGACGAACTGCCCACCGCCCGTACCCCCCAGGAGTTTGCTGCCCTAGTGGAACACTCGGCCGCCGAGGGGCTGTTGGACGAGTTCGACCGGACGCTGCTGTCTAGCGCGCTGGAGCTGGCCGCTCGACCGGTGCGGGCCGTGATGGTGCCTCGCGAGCGGATCGTGGCGGTGGAGAGGGAGGCCACGGTGGAGGAGGTTCTTGATGTGATGAACGCCAGCGGCCACTCCCGGGTCTTGGTCCAGAACGGCTCGCCCGATCAGGTGGTCGGGTTCGTCCACGCCAAGGACCTCCTCGATATGACCGGTGATCGGGCGTCGCAGCCTCTCGGCGACGAGCTGATCAGGGTTGTGCCGGCCATCGAGGAGGAGACCTCCTTGGAGGGAGCGCTGGTACTGATGCAGGGCAGCCGACGCCATCTGGCTGTGGTCCGCCAGGGCGCCCACCGCCGCACTGTCGGCCTGGTCACCCTGGAGGATGTGCTGGAAGTGCTGGTCGGCGACCTCTTCGACGAGACCGACCGTGCGCAGGGGCCATAATGGCGGCATGAAATTCTGGTGCGTGACCGCGTTCATGAAGAGCACTGAGCTGGTGCCCATTGCCCAAATGGTTGATGAAGCCGGATACCACGGCATGGTGCTATCGGATCACATCTTCTATCCCCAAGACCTCAACAGCCCGTACCCGTACTCGCCCTATGAGGACGGACGCCCTATCTGGGACCCGGAGACGTCCTGGCCCGACACCTGGGTGACCATCGGGGCGATGATCGGCGCCACCGAGCGCCTGCACTTTTCCAACAACATCTTCATCGCCCCAAACCGACCCATCCTCTCGGTGGCCAAGCAGGTGTCCACTGCCGCAGTGATCTCCGGCAATCGGGTGGCGCTGGGAATGGCCGCGGGCTGGATGCGCGAGGAGTTCGAGCTGATGGGCCAGGACTTCGACAATCGCGGCCCCCGCACCAACGAGATGATCGAGGCTCTGCGGGCGCTGTGGAAGCCGGGCTGGGTGGAGTTCCACGGCGAGTTCTACGACATCCCGCCGATGATGATGGGTCCGGCGCCCGACCAGCCCATCCCCATCTATACTGGCGGCCATTCCGGGCCGGCGTTGCGCCGGGCGGCCCGCCACGCCGACGGCTGGGTGGGCAACGCCTACGACTGGGACACCCTGGCGGGCATCGTGGCCCGGTTGCGCGCGCTGCTGGCCGAGGAGGGCCGGGCCGACGACCACTTCGACATCATCTCCGGCTTCTACGAGCCGCCTTCACTGGATCTCTACCGCCGAGCAGAAGAGGAGTTGGGCATTACCGGGTTGTACGCCCTTCCCTGGGCCGAGCTCGAAGACGTCAGCACTGACAACCGGGCGGGCCTTTTGGAAAACGCATCGGCCTACCGGGATGCCATAAACCGCTTCGCCGACGACTTCGTCCTCCCCCTGGCCGACGGCTAGGCCGATCGAGAATCAGGCGCCCATGGCGTGGTAGCCGCCGTCCACATGGACCATCTCGCCCGTGGTCATCGGGAACCAGTCCGACAATAGGGCCACCGCGGCCTTGGCCACCGCTGAGCTGTCCTTGACATCCCAGCCCAGCGGGGCCTTGTCACCCCAAGTGTCCTCGAACACCTCGAAGCTGGGAATGGAGCGGGCGGCCATGGTGCGGATCGGCCCGGCGGCCACCAGGTTCACCCGGATGCCCTGGTCGCCGAGCGAGCGGGCCAGGTATCGGGCGGTGGACTCGAAGGCTGCCTTGGCCACCCCCATCCAGTTGTAGAAGGGCCAGGCCACAGTGGCGTCAAAATCGAGCCCCACGATCGAGCCGCCGTCGTCCATGAGAGGCACCACCACCTCGGCCAAGGTCTTGAGCGAATAGGCCGAGATCTCCAAGGCCACCTTCACGTCGTCCCATCCCGCGGCCATGAAGTCGTCACCCAAGCACACCTCGGGGGCGAACCCGATGGCGTGAACGGCACCATCCACCGACCCCCACCGGTCGGCTAGCTCGTCTCGCAGTGCGGCGGGATGGTCGGGGTCGGTTACGTCGAAGGGCAGCACCGGTGGTGAGCCTGGCAGCTTGCGGGCGGTTCGCTCGGTGAGGCTCAGGCCCCGCCCCGCGCCGGTCAGCACCAGTTCCGCACCCTCAACGGCGGCCAGCGAGGCGATTCCGAAGGCCAGCGAGGCATCGGTTAGAACACCGGTGACCAGAATCCGTTTCCCGTCGAGGAGTCCCATAATCGTTGGAGGCTACTCGCCTTGACATGGTCCTATGTGGGTTCGGGAGTACACCTCCTATACCGTTAGGCCGATGCGGATCGGGATTCTCGGAGGCACAGGACCGGCGGGCCGCGCCTTGGCTGTCCGGTTGGCATCGGTGGGAATCGAGACCGTGGTGGGGTCGCGTTCGGCGGAGCGGGCCGCCGAGATCTGCGAGGGCTTGTTGGCGGAATGGCCCGACCGCCAGCTCCCCCTGACCGGTTCGGCCAATCCCGGTGCCGCGTCTTGCGACGTGGTGGTGGTGGCCACCCCCTGGGATGCCGCCGCGGCCACTGCGGCCACCGTGGCCGATGAGCTGGCCGGCAAGGTGGTCATCAGCATGGCCAACGCACTGGCCAAGATGGGCCGGGAGTTCCAGCCGCTGATGCCCTCCCGGGGCTCGATCGCGGCGGCGGTGCAGGCTGCGGTACCCCAAGCCCTGGTATCGGGCGCCCTCCACCATGTGCCAGCCCATGATCTGGGCGACCTCAGCCGGCCCGTGGACTGCGACGTGCTGGTGTGCTCCGACCATCCCGAGGCCACCGTCACCACCATGGAAGTCATGAACAAGCTCCCCGGTGTCCGTGCCCTCGACGCCGGTCCGCTGTCGGGCGCGAGCCCGGTCGAGGCCTTTACCGCTGTGCTGCTTCAATTGAACGTCCGCTACAAGACCCGGGTGGCGGTCCGCTTCACTGGGTTGGGCCTCGAAGACGGCTGAGCCCGTCGGCCATGCCCTCCTCCCCATCTCCGGCCGCATCCCCGTCGGGTCCGATGCGCCTCTACGACACTGCTCGTCAGGCAGTGGTGCCGTTTGAGCCGGGACCGGTGGTGGCCATGTACACCTGCGGCATCACCCCCTACGACGCCACCCACTTGGGCCATGCCGCCACCTATGTGGCCTACGACGTGCTCCAACGGCGGCTGCGCGACCGGGGCCACGAAACCCGCTGCGTGCGCAACATCACCGACGTGGACGACGACATCCTCCGAAAGGCCCGGGAGATAGGCGTCCACTATCTGGATCTGGCCGCGGCCGAGACCGCCCGGTTCGACTCCGACATGGAGGCTTTGGACATGCTGCCGTGCTGGTCGGAGCCCCGGGCCACGTCGGCCATCGCCGACATCCGCAAGATGATCGGCCTCGTTTTGGACCGGGGGTACGCCTATCAGGCTGGCGGATCGGTGTATTTCGACATCTCCGCCTTCGACCGATTCGGCCAGGTCAGCCACTTCGACCGGGACACCATGCTGGCCCTGGCTGCCGAACACGGGGGCAACCCCGACGATCCCAACAAGCGCAACCCCCTCGACTTCGTGCTGTGGCAGAAGTCCGCCCCCGACGAGCCTGCCTGGGACTCCAAGTGGGGCCCGGGCCGTCCCGGCTGGCATATCGAGTGCTCGGCGCTGGCGATGCGGGAACTGGGCGACACCGTGGATCTTCACGGAGGAGGATCCGACCTGATCTACCCCCATCACGAGTGCGAGGCCGCTCAATCGGAGGTGGTTACCGGCAAGCAGTTCGTGCGCCACTGGATGCACCAGGCCATGGTGCGGATGGACGGCGCCAAGATGTCCAAGTCATTGGGCAACCTGGTGTTCGTCTCCGACCTGTTGAAGGAGTACGACCCCCGGGCCATCCGCTTGGCCATTGTGGCCCATCACTACCGGGATTCCTGGGAGTGGGACGATTCGGTCATGCCCGCCGCTGCTGAGCGCCTCGAGGCCTGGCAAGCGGCGGCCGATGGCAGCTCCGACCCAGCTCCTGCGGTCCTCGAGCAGGTCCGGGCTTGCCTTGACAACGATTTGGACACTCCCTCGGCGGTCGCGGCCATCGACGATGCCGCTTCAGCAGAGGGGATTCAACCGGCAGCCGCACTGCTCGGCGTCCGGCTCTCGTAGCGGGTCGTTCGCGATAATTGGGCGGGTACAGGCAAGCCGAAAGGTTAATTTGTTGAGCCATGGCTGAAATCAGCGTCATTCTCCCCGACGGCAGCACGCGCACCATTTCCTCGGGCGCCACCGCGGGCGACTTGGCCGCCGACATCGGCCCCGGTCTGGCCAAGGCGGCGCTGATCGCCACCGTCGACGATGTCGAGGTGGACTTGAACAGTCCGCTAGCCGACGGCCAGCAGGTGGCGATCATCACTGCCGACAGCGACGCCGGCCTGGAAACGTTGCGCCACTCCACCGCCCATGTGCTGGCCCAGGCGGTTCTGGAGATGTACCCCGGAGCCACCTACGCGGTGGGCCCGCCCATAGAAGACGGCTTCTACTACGACTTTGACCTGCCCGACGGGGCCACCATCAGCGATGACGACCTTGAGGCCATCGAGAACCGAATGCGGGAGATCATCGAGGCAGACCAGCCTTTCGAGCGCCACGAGGTGTCGGCGGCCGAAGGCTTGGAGCTCTTCACCGACCACCCCTACAAGCAAGAGATCATCGAGACGGTGGCCATGGCCTCCGATGCCGATGCAAACAACCAGTCGACCGACGAGCTGGCCGACGAGGTGGCCGGCGACGGCCAGATCAGCTACTACCGCAACTCGGATTCCTTCATCGATCTGTGCCGAGGTCCTCACGTTCCGTCCACCGGCCGTCTGGGGCACTTCAAGCTGATGAGCGTGGCCGGGGCCTACTGGCGCCGCGACGCCGGTCGCCCCTCCTTGCAGCGCATCTACGGCACGGCTTGGGCCACCCGCAAAGACCTGGCCGCCCACCTGCACCGGCTGGCCGAAGCCGAGAAGCGCGACCACCGCCGTCTGGCCCGAGAGCTCGACCTGCTGTCGTGGCCCACCGAGTTGGGACCGGGGCTGGCGGTATGGCACCCCAAGGGCGCTGCGGTACGGCGCATCATCGAGGACTACAGCCGCGACCGGCACGACGAGGGGGGCTACCAGTCGGTAGTCACCCCCCACATAGCTCGCTCTGATCTGTGGGAGACCAGCGGCCATCTGGACTTCTACCGGGAGAGCATGTACCCGCCCATGGAGTTGGACGGCGCCTCCTACCACCTCAAGCCGATGAACTGCCCCTTCCACGTGCTGATCTACAAGAGCAGCCAGCGCTCCTATCGCGATCTGCCCATTCGACTATTCGAGCTGGGCACGGTGTACCGCTACGAGCTGTCAGGGGCGGTCCACGGCCTGATGCGCATCCGGGGATTCACCCAGGACGACAGCCACATATTCGCTACCCGGGAGCAGGCCCCCGCCGAAATCGCCTCGCTGGTGGCGTTCGTGCTGTCGGTGCTGAGGGCGTTTGGATTCGACTCATTCGAGGCTCGATTGGCCACCCGGCCACTGGAGAAGTCGATTGGCGAAGACGCCGAGTGGGAATTGGCCACCGAGGCCCTCCGAGAAGCGCTGGAGGCCTCCGGGCTGGAATACGAGTTGGACGAGGGGGGTGGCGCCTTCTACGGACCCAAGATCGACATTGATGTGCGCGACGCCATCGGGAGGAGTTGGCAGCTGTCCACCCTCCAGGTTGACTTCCAGCTTCCCGAGCGATTCGGACTCGAATATGTGGGCTCCGACGGCAACCGCCACCGGCCAGTGATGATCCACCGCGCCCTCATGGGCGCCATCGAACGCTTCTTCGGGGTGCTCATCGAACATTGCAGCGGTGCGTTCCCGGCCTGGCTGGCCCCGGTCCAAGCTGCCATCTTGCCGGTGGCAGCCTCTCATGGCGACTATGCCGCCGACGTGGAGGCCCGCCTAAGCCGAGCCGGATTCAGAGTGGAGGTGGCCGACGCCCAGGAGCCGCTGGGTCGGCGCATCCGGGCGGCCAAGCTCCAGAAGCTGCCCTACGTGCTGGTGGTGGGCGACGACGACGTGGCCCACGGCACGGTGGGAGTGAACGCCCGGGGCAGCGACGGCGACGAGCGGGGCGTGCCGTTGGAGGACTTTGCGGCCCGGCTGGCTGACGATGTGGAAACACACCGCTGATGCTCGAGCGCCTGTGGGCCCCGTGGCGCAGCCAGTACGTTGCGGGCATTGCCGACACTGGCTCTGAGCCGGGAGAGGCCACCCTGTTCGAGCAGATACTGGCCGCCCCCGAACCCGAAGAGGAGACCGGCATCTTGTGGCGGGGTGCGACTTGCTTCGCGGTGCTCAACGCCTTCCCCTACGGCAGTGGTCATCTGATGGTTGTGCCCAACCGGCCGGCGGCCGACCTGGCCGATCTCAGCGATAACGAGAGCGATGAACTGTGGGCCGCCGTTCGAGCCGCGGTGGCGGCCATTCGCCGGGCCTACAACCCCGATGGCGTGAACGTGGGCCTCAATTTGGGAGCGGCCGCAGGCGCTGGAATACCCGGCCATCTGCACATCCACTGCTTGCCTCGCTGGCGGGGCGACACCAATTTCATGACAACCTCGGCCGAGACTCGAGTGCTTCCCGAGCCCCTGGCCGAGTCATGGTCAAAGCTGAGAAGTGCCTGGGAAGGTGGGTAGCCTTTCGTTGTGTCCGACGCGGAGATCACCGACGAGTTGCCCCAGGAGCTGAACGTCAGCGAATACGTCGGCCCCTATCTGTTTCCCAACAACAGCCGCCGCCGGATCCCGGCCATCATCTACTTGTCTGCCGCAGTGGTATGTACGGTGGTTTGGGCCGTTGCCTCCGATAGTCCCCTGGTCAATGGGGGGTTCTTGGCCGCAGCTATCGCCTTGGCCGTCTTTGCCGTGTATGGCTTCGTCTGCGGGAAGGAGCTGAAGATCGACGAGTCGGACGCGTTGGTGATCGCTACCGGCGCGGTGGGCTTTCCCGTGGGCCATGCATCGGCCCAAATGGGGTGGCGAGGCTGGTTCAGCCGCCCCACTTGGCGCATCCTGCTCTACTCCAACGAACCCCAGCCCGACCAGCGGGGATTGGTGTTTGTGGACGGCATCACCGGCGATCTGATCGACCAACTCGTGCAGTCCAATCCCGAAGACTGGACTGACCTCCGTCCAGGCTCAGAAGTAGAGTAGAAGCCACATGTTCGACGGCAATTGGCGCTCGGCGGTCAATCGTGGGCTTGATCCCATTGGTGCCGTCCTCTGCCGGTTGGGCGTGAGCGCCGATGGGGTTACCGCCTTCGGCATCGTCATGGCTGCGGTGGCCGCAGTGGTCATCGGTCGAGGCCAGCTGATCCTCGGGCTGGTGTTCTTGATCCTCACCGGTCTTTCCGACGCCCTAGACGGGCCCATCGCCAAAGCAGCCGGCAGCAGCTCGGTCCGGGGCGCCTTCTTCGACTCGGCCAGCGATCGAGTGTGCGACGCCCTGCTGTTCGGGGGAGTGGCCTGGTACTTGGGCTCCAATGAGCCGGGGCGCATCTTCATGCTGCCAGTGGCCCTCATGGCGGTGGCCTCGCTGGTCTCCTATCTGCGGGCCAAGGCTGAGTCGCTCGGGCTCGACGCCAAGGGCGGCCTCATGGAGCGGGCCGAACGGTTCTTCGTGCTCGGGGCCGGTTTGGCCTTCAGCTTCGTGCTGATCCCCATACTGTGGGCCATGCTGGGCCTCACTGCCGCCACCGCCGTCTATCGGTTTGCCAAGGTCTGGCGTCAGGCCGACTCCCTGCATTCAGTATGACCGACACTGCCGAGACGGTTGCTCCAATACACCGAACCCGCCGCCTCTCGGCCGACGTGATGTTGTACCGCAGCGGTGCCGCCCTGGCTCGCCGGTTGCCGCGATCAGTGGGAGCAGCCCTCACCCGGGCCATCAGCCGGAGCGCGTACCGGTTGCTGCCCGAGCGTCGCTTCATCACCGAGCGCCGCCTCCAGAGGGTGTGCGGCCCCGAAATGCAAGGTGAAGCGCTGGCCCAAGCGGTGCGAGCCTCGTTCGAGTCTTACGCCCGTTACTGGTTCGACGGCGCCCGGCTCGGCGATCTGGACGACGCCGAGGTGGAAGCCGGATTCAGCCACCAGGGGTTCAACTACATCCAAGAGGCCATCGACTCCGGCACGGCCCCTATACTGGCCCTTCCCCACCTCGGAGGCTGGGAGTGGGCGGGAACGTGGATGGCCCGCATTCCGGGCTACCCGGTGATCTCCGTGGTCGAGCCGCTCGAGCCCGCCCGGCTGTTCGATTGGATGGTGGAGGAGCGCCGCCGCATGGGCATCGACATTGTGGCCCTGGGTCCGGACGCGGTCTCGGTGCTCATCAAGTCGTTGCGGTCCCGGCAGGTGGTGTGCCTGCTCGCCGATCGACAGGTTGGCCGCGGGGGAGTGGAGGTGGAGTTCTTTGGTGAGCGCACCCTGCTGCCCGGCGGCCCAGCCACCCTCGCTCTGCGGACCGGCGCGGCGATTCTGCCCGCCGCGGTCTACCAAGACGGTCCCAACCACCGGGGTGTGGTGCTCCCTCCGGTTCCCGCTGAGCGACAGGGCCGCTTGCGGGCCGACGTGACCCGGGTCACCCAGGATCTAGCCTGGGCTTTGGAAGAGCTGATCCGCGCCGCCCCAGAGCAGTGGCACCTGATGCAGACCAACTGGCCGAGCGACGAAGAAGCCCTCCAGAGATTCCGCCAGCAACAAAGGGGCCTGCACCAGCAGCCTGACCAAGTTGAGCGGTCCACGCGAGTGAGGACGCCCTGATGACGAGGACGCCCGGATGACGGGGACGCCCTGATGAGGGTCGGCCTGGTTTGCCCCTACTCCCTCACCATCCCCGGCGGTGTCCAAGGCCAGGTGATGGGACTGGCCCGCTCCCTGCGTCGTATGGGGGTGGAAGCCCGGGTGCTGGCCCCGTGCGATGGTCCTCCGCCCGACGAGTCGGTCACTCCCTTGGGCAACAGCCTGCCCACTGCGGCCAACGGCTCCATCGCCCCCCTGGCCCCCGACCCCCCGGCCCAACTCCGCACCATACGGGTGCTGCGCGATGAGCGATTCGACGTGCTCCACCTCCACGAGCCCCTCGCCCCCGGCCCCACCAACACCGCGGCCGTGATGAAGTCGGCGCCGCTGCTGGGCACTTTCCACCGGGCCGGCCACAGCACCGCCTACCAGTATCTGCGCCCCATAGTGAGAGCGGTGGCCAACCGCCTGGACTATCGCTGCGCGGTATCGGAGGACGCCCGCCGCTTGGCCGAGGGGGAGTTGGGCGGTCGATACGAGCTGGTGTTCAACGGAGTGGAGTTGGACGCCCCCTCAGCCGAGCCGATCAATGCGCCTCATCCCACCATCTTCTTCGTGGGCCGCCACGAGCCCCGCAAGGGATTGGGCATCCTCATCGACGCCCTCCAATACCTGCCCGATGAAGTACGGCTGTGGGTGGGAGGCGATGGCCCCGAGACCGATGCCCTGAGAGCGCGCACCGGCAATGATCCCCGGGTTGAATGGCTGGGTCGGATTTCCGACGCCGAGAAGCAGGCCCGCTTGCGGGGGGCCGACGTGTTCTGCGCCCCGTCTCTGTTCGGCGAGTCATTCGGCGTGGTGCTGCTTGAGGCCATGGCGGCGAAGACTCCGATCGTGGCTTCCGATCTCGACGCCTACGCCATCGTCGCCCGGCCCGGGCGCGACGCGCTTCTCTCAGAGCCCGGCGATCCCGCGGCGTTGGCCGCGGCCCTGAAGCGGGTGCTGTTCGACGAAGACACCGCGGCATCCTTGGTGGAATCGGGGCTCGACCGAGCCCATCAGTTCTCCATGGACACGCTGGCCAGCCGCTATGCCGAGATCTATGCCGACCTGGCTGCCCGCCGCCGGGTCCGCAGCCCCCAGCCCCCGCGGCAAGAAAGCCAGGAGGTCGAATGAGCACAAGCCGACACCGGTCCGCAGTAGCCCTGGGAACACTGGGGGTGATAGTCGGTGTGGTGGTTCTGGCGATCCTGGTCTTGGTCGGGTTGCCCTGGCTTGTTTGTTTGGTGATCGGCGCGATCGTCGGTGTGGTTGCGGCCATCGGACTGCACTTGGCCGCGTGGCGACTCCTTCTTCGCCTCACCAAGAGCACCGATCCCCACGGCGAAGTGGAGGAGGCGGTCGAAAACGTGCTGGAGGGCCTTTGCGTCAACCACGGCATCCCCACCCCCGAACTGCGGGTGATCCACTCCCACTCGATCAACTCTTTGGCCGCGGCCCGCACCCCCGCCCACGCGGCCATCGTCGTCACATCCGGCGCAGTGGAGCAGCTCGAGCGCATCGAGCTGGAGGGGCTGGTGGCCCATCACCTGTGCCGGATTCGTCGAGGCGATGCCGCCTTCGAGACGCTGGCCGGGGTGCTGTTGGCCTGGCCGCTCGCAACGGTCGGCTGGCTGCGTCGCCGGGTGATGGATCGGGTGCTGCCCGCCCAGCGGAGCCTGGCCGCCGACTTCGAGGCGGTGTCGCTCACTCGGTACCCTCCCGGCCTGCTGTCTGCGCTGATGACACTTTCTGCCCAGACCGCTCAGGTACCATCGCCAACGGTGGCAGCGCTTCACATGTGGATCGATGAGCCCGATTGGGGCATCGCCGATGCCATCCGCCATCCCCGGCTGGATGCTCGGATTGCCGCGCTGACCGAGCTTTGACGGCCGGCAAGCCCCCCCGTCCGGGCGCCCGTCGGCGCGGGAGGATTGCCGCGGCCCTGTTGGCCGTTGCCCTGTTGGCCGCGGCCTGCGGAGGCTCGGAGGAAGAACCCGGCGGAGACCAGCCGGCGGGCGCCGCCCAGCCGACCCCAGAGGAGGAGACGAGTGCTCCTGACGGAGACAGCGGCGGCGATTCCCCTGGCAGCACCACCGCGCCGGCCCGCGGCGACACCGGCGCCACCGGGAGCGATGGCGCCGACGAAGCCCCCGGCGACGGCACTGCCCCCGACCCCGACCCGACAGAACCCGGTGATCCCGACCCCGACCCCGACCCGGCCACGCCCACCCCGACGCCAGGACCCACCGAGCCGCTGACCGGCGAGCCGCTGGTGGATCCGTCCATTATGAACCGGCCGGCGCTGGCCGTGAAGATCGGCACCAGCAGCGTGGGGCGCCCCCAGACCGGCATCAACCAGGCCGATGTGCTCATCGAAGTGAGAGTTGAGACCATCACCCGGCTCATGGCGGTGTTCCACAGCCAGGATGCCATCTCGCTAGGTCCGGTTCGCTCAGCTCGCAGCTCCGATACCGACATCCTGGCCAATTTCGGCCAGCCGGTGTACGGCCATTCGGGGGCAAATCCAGGTGTGCTGAGGGAGATATCCCAAGGCCAGTCGGCTGGCAAACTCTACGAACTGCGTTGGGATGGCCTGCCCAACGACTACTGGCGGATTGCTGACCGAGTTCCCCCTTGGAACTTGTACACCACCACCTCGAGAATCTGGGATTCCGCTCCCAGCAATTTGAAGGCTCCCGAACCTCTCTTCGAGTACCGCAGAGAAGGAGAGCCGCTGCCGGCGGGGGCGGAGCCGGTGCCCGGTGTGGAGGTCCGCTATCTCGGCGGCACAATCGCCCATTTTGCCTGGGATTCTGAGGCTGGCGGTTGGGCTCGCTGGCAAGACGGCACCCCCCATGTCGACATGGCCCGCCACCCCAATGGCACTCCCAACCCCGATGTCGCCCCCGTCCAGGTAACTCCCGCCAACGTGGTGGTTCTGCAAACCGGCTACACCGGCAGCGCGGCCTGCTCCTATTGTCCCGAAGCGATCACCGTTGATTCCGAGGGCGGGGGTGCTCTGGTGTTCACCGACGGCCATCTGATTCGGGGCCGGTGGACCCGGCCATCGGCAAACCAGCCCTGGCAGGTCACCGACAACAACGGTAATCCGGTGCGGCTCACCCCGGGCCAGACCTTCATCGCTCTACCCGGGGGAGACGTGCTGGTTATGGTGCAGGACTTCGCTGAGAACCTGCTCAAAAACCGCTGATCCGAGCTGTCGGCGGAAAACCGACATCGTGTTTGCAGTGCGCAAAGCCATAGACTGCAACCATGGCTGCTGAGTCGATGTCGGGCCGCGAGACGGGGACCACGTTGGTCAAACGTGGACTGGCCGAGATGCTCAAGGGCGGGGTCATCATGGACGTGGTCACCCCCGATCAGGCCAAGGTGGCCGAGGACGCCGGAGCGGTAGCGGTGATGGCTCTGGAGCGGGTTCCCGCCGACATCCGACGCGATGGCGGGGTGGCCCGCATGAGCGATCCGGAGATGATCACCGGCATCCAGCAGGCGGTGACCATCCCGGTCATGGCCAAGGCTCGGATCGGCCACTTTGTGGAAGCCCAGATTCTCGAAGCCCTGGATGTGGACTACATCGACGAGAGCGAGGTGCTGACCCCGGCCGACGAAGCCCACCACATCGACAAGTGGGCGTTCACCGTGCCGTTCGTGTGCGGGGCTGTCAACTTGGGAGAGGCGCTGCGGCGAATCTCCGAGGGCGCCTGCATGATCCGGTCGAAAGGCGAGGCCGGCACCGGCAACATCGTGGAGGCCGTCCGCCATCTCCGGTCGATCATCGGGGACATCCGCAAGATCACCCAGGCCGATTCCGCCGAGCTGTTCGACTGGGCCAAGCAACTCCGGGCCCCGTTGCCGCTGGTGCGCGAGGTGGCCGAGACCGGCTGGCTGCCCGTGCCGATGTTCTGCGCGGGGGGAATCTCGACTCCCGCCGACGCCGGACTGGTCATGCAGCTTGGCGCTGAGGCCGTGTTCGTGGGCTCGGGGATCTTCAAGTCTTCCGATCCTGCCCCTCGGGCCAAAGCCATTGTGGAGGCCGCCACCAACTACCGCGATCCCCACATCCTGGCCAAGGTCAGCCGCGGCTTGGGCGAGCCCATGCCCGGTTTGGAGATCGACGGTCTCGAAACCCGCCTGGCCGACCGCGGCTGGTAGCAGCGGCTGAGCGTGCAGCAGATCGAAGCGTCGCCCCGAGACTCGGAGCCCCCGGGTGAAGGTCGGGGTCTTGGCCCTTCAGGGGGCATTCGGGCTGCATGAGCAGGTCCTCAATCGAATAGGGGTGGCCGCGGTCCAGGTCCGCACCCCCGAAGAATTGGCCGAAGTCGACCGCCTCGTCATCCCTGGCGGGGAGTCCACCGCCATCTCCAAGCTGCTGGATGCCAACGGCTTGGGCGATCCGCTGGCCGATCGACTGGCCGACGGCCTGCCGGTGCTTGGCACTTGTGCCGGGATGATCCTCTTGGCCGCCGAGGTGGTGGACGGCTATCCCGGCCAGCATCGCTTTGGCGCCATTGACGCCACGGTGCGGCGCAACGGATACGGCCGACAATCAGAGTCATTTCACGCGCCGATCGACATCGAAGGATGGGAATCGGCCTTTCCCGGGGTGTTCATTCGAGCGCCGGTTGTCGAGTCGGTGGGCCGTGACGTGGAGGTGTTGGCCGAATTGGACGGGGTGCCGGTGCTGTGTCGCCAAGGCTCGACGGTGGTGTCGTCGTTCCACCCCGAGTTGGCCCAAGACGATCGAATCCACCGCTGGTTTGTAGAACGGGAATAGGGGAGCAGGAATGTCAGGACACTCCAAATGGGCCACCATCAAGCACCGCAAAGGGGCGGCCGACAAGCGCCGGGGCAAGCTTTTCGCCAAGCTGATCCGCCAGGTGGAGGTGGCTGCCCGCGAGGGGGGCGGCGATCCCGATGCCAACCCCACCCTGCGCACCATGTTCCAGAAGGCCCGGGACAGCTCGGTGCCGCTTGACACCATCGAGCGGGCCATCAAGCGGGGGACGGGTGAGCTGGAGGGGGTGGCCTACGAGTCGGTGTTCTACGAGGGGTATGCCCCCGGCGGTGTCGCCCTGTATGTGGAGACGCTCACCGACAACCGCAACCGCACCAGCTCGGAGGTGCGGGCTCTGTTCACTCGCAATGGGGGATCGCTGGCCGAGCCTGGTGCGGTGGCCTGGCAGTTCGAGCGCAAGGGGGTGGTGATCCTGGATCGCTCGGTGGATGAGGACGAGCTGATGATGGCCGCCCTCGATGCCGGGGGCGAGGATTTGGCCGACGAGGGCGACACTTGGCGGCTCACCTGTGATCCCTCCGACCTCTCGTCGATGCGCGATGCCTTGGCCGAGACCGGTATCGACTTCATGTCGGCAAACTCCACCATGCTGCCCACGTCAGTGGTGGGTGTCGACAGCGCCGAGTCCGCCCGCTCCGTCCTCCGCCTCATCGACGCCCTCGACGACCACGACGACGTTCAAGACGTGTACGCCAACTTCGACATCCCCGACGACATCCTGCAAGCCGCCGCCAATTGAGCTTGGTCAGTCGAACAAGTTCGACTGATCTGAGGCGCTGTCGGGTGGGGTCAGGCCCAGATGGTGCCAGGCGGTGGGGGTGGCTACTCGGCCCCGAGGAGTGCGCATGAGCAGGCCCTGTTGGATGAGGAACGGCTCGTACACATCTTCCACGGTCTCAGCGGGCTCGCTGACGCTGATGGCCAGGGTTGAGAGGCCGACCGGGCCGCCTCCGAAGCGCTCGCAGAGAGCCGACAAGATGGCCCGGTCGATCTTGTCCAAACCGGCCTGGTCGACGGCGAACAGGTTCAACCCGGCAGCCGCGGTCTGCTGGTCGATCTTCCCGTCGGCCCGGACCTCGGCGTAGTCCCGCACTCGGCGCAAGAGCCGATTGGCGATCCGGGGAGTGCCGCGGGCCCGACAGGCGATTTCGGCTGCGCCCGCCGAATCGATCTGGATGTCAAGGATGGCCGCGGCCCGAACGACGATGGCTTCCAAATCGGCGGTGGTGTAGTAGTCGAGCCGCGACACCAGCCCGAACCGGTCCCGAAGCGGCCCGGTGATGAGACCGGTGCGAGTGGTGGCCCCCACCAGGGTGAACCGGGACAGCTCCAGGCGGAGCGAACGCGCCGCGGGCCCCTTGCCCAGCACGATGTCGACGTTGAAGTCCTCCATGGCCGGGTACATCACCTCTTCGACGATTCGGGGCAGCCGGTGGATCTCGTCGATGAACAGCACATCGCCCTCTTCCAACCGGGAGAGGATGGCAGCCAGGTCGCCGGCTCGCTCCAGTGCCGGGCCCGACGTGACGTGCAGCCCGGCCTCCATCTCCTTGGCCACGATGTGGGCCAGCGTGGTCTTGCCCAAGCCGGGGGGACCGGCGAACAGCAGATGGTCGGCTGGTTGCGATCGGGCCCGGGCCGCGCCCAAGATGATGTCAAGATGCTCCTTCATCTCTGACTGGCCCACGAACTCGTCCAGCCGGGTTGGCCGCAATCCTGTCTCGGCCGCGGCGTCTTCGGGCAGTGGGGTCCCGGCCAGCAGTTCTTCTCTCTTGCTCATGGCCTGCTCATATCCCGGAGGCCAGGTGCCGGAGGGCTGCTTTGAGCAGGGCAGAGGAGTCGTCGCCCGGAGGCAGGGCGGCGATGGCGCTGCGGATTTCCTCGGCGCTGTACCCCAACTCGGCCAGTGCTTGGCGGACCACGCTGCGGGCATCAGACGGCTGCTCGCCCGCGGGCTGGCCCGATGTCACCGCAGTGGTCACGTCTCCGATGTCGAGGCGGGACTTTAGCTCCACCAGAAGCCGGGCCGCGGTCTTCTTGCCCACTCCGGGCACCAGGCAAAGGGCATCGATGTCGTCGGTGGCCAGAATCCCGGCCAACTCCGAGGGTCCGTATATCGACAAGATGGCCATGCCCATCGCTGGCCCCACGCCGTGAGCAGAGATAAGCCCCTCGAAGACCCGACGCTTGTCAGGGGTGTCGAACCCGTACAGGGTCTGGGCGTCTTCTCTGATGTGGTGGTGGATGTGCAACACCACCTCTTGGCCCAGCTCGCCCAGCGCGGCCGACGTGTCCGGCGAGACAGCCACTCGATAGCCGACGCCTGCGGTCTCCACGATCACCTCGTCGGGGTCCCGCAGGGCCAGCGTGCCCCGGAGCAGTCCGATCACATCGCCGCCTGGATCCGCGATGCGGCCGGGTGGTGGGCCAGATGGCAGAGGGCCACCGCAATTGCGTCGGCCGCGTCTACCGGCTTCAGAGGCTTGGGAAGGCGCAGCAGGGTCTGCACCATCTGTCCCATCTGCTCCTTGCCGGCGCCGCCCCAGCCGGTTACTGCTTTTTTGATCTGCGTGGGCGAGTACTCGAACACCTCGGCACCCGCGCCCACTGCGGCGGCCATGGCCACCCCGCTGGCCTGGCCCACTCCCATGGCGGTGCGCACGTTCACCTGGAACAGCACTTGCTCGATGGCCATCGCGTCTGGGTTGTATGTACCCATTAAGTCGACAAGCTCATTTTGAAGCTCATACAGGCGGCGGGGGATGGGATCGTCTTTGTCGGTGCGGATGATTCCGGCGGCCACGGCCTCAGTGGCGCGGCCCTTTTGGCGGATAACGCCGTAGCCGCAGCGCGACAGGCCGGGATCGATCCCCATCACCAGCATCAGCCCCAAACTACCGGGCGGGTACGACAGTTTTCGGGATACGCGCGCCGGTCGGGTAGAAACTCCCCATGCGGACTGAGGAGCTTCATTACGAGCTGCACGAAGCCGCTATCGCCCAGCAACCGGCCGAACCCCGTGACAGCTCCCGATTGCTCGTGGACCGAGGGCCCGCCGCTCCCCCCGAGCATCGCTTTACCCGGGATCTGCCCGATCTCTTGAGCCCTGGCGACGTGCTGGTGGTGAACGACAGCCGGGTTATGAGCGCCCGACTGCGCCTCCGCAAGGCCACGGGGGGCCAAGTGGAGGTCTTGTTGCTGGAACCGGGAGACGACGGCTGGTGGAGCGCCTTGGTGCGACCGGGCCGTCGGGTGCAGCCGGGTGCCGAACTGTGGTTCGAAGAGCAGCCCGTCTTGGAGGTGGGGGGGCGAATCGGCGACGACGGAAGGCGGTGGGTGAAGCCGATTGGCGACGCCGATGCCCTCATGGATCGAGCCGGGGAAGTGCCGCTTCCCCCCTATGTCACCGAGGAGTTGGCCGATGTCGAGCGCTACCAGACGGTCTACGCCGATCGGCCGGTGTCGGCTGCCGCTCCCACCGCGGGGCTCCACTTCACCCCAACGGTGCTGGACCGCTGCCGGTCGGCTGGGGCCAGGGTGTGCCAGCTGGAATTGGCCGTGGGCACGGCCACGTTTACCCCGGTGATGGCAGATGACCTCGACGACCACGTCATGCACACCGAGACGTACCGGATCCCCGAGGCCACGGTGGCCGCCTGCGTCCGGGCTGAGCGGGTGGTAGCCGTGGGCACAACCGTGGTGCGGGCGCTGGAGTCGGCCGCGGCTACCGGATCAGCCAGTGGCTCCACCGATCTGTTCATCAAGCCGGGACATCAGTTCGCGGTGGTGGATGCCATGCTCACCAACTTCCATCTGCCCCGGTCCAGCCTCCTGGCCCTGTTGGCTGCCTTCGTGGGCCCCCGCTGGCGCGATCTCTATGCCACGGCGTTAGACGAGGGCTACCGCTTTCTTTCTCTCGGGGATGCCATGTTCTGCACTAGAAATCCAGGGCAGACTTTGAGATCGTGAGCCTGCAAGTTTGGGACACTGAGAAGGCCGCCGGAAAATGACCCTCCAATTCGATGTGTTGGCCCAAGACGGGCAGGCCCGCAAAGGCCGTATCACCACGCCGAGGGGCTCGTTTACCACTCCGTGTTTCATGCCGGTGGGCACCCGGGCCGCGGTCCGCACCCTCGACACCAGCGACCTTGAGGCTCTCAATCCTCCAGTGGTGCTGGCCAACACCTACCACCTGATGATGAGGCCCGGTCCCGAGGTGGTGGAGCAAATGGGCGGCGTCCACGGCTTCACCGGCTGGTCGGGCCATGTGCTCACCGACTCCGGCGGCTATCAGGTGTTCTCCCTCGACCCCAAGGTGGACGACGACGGCGCCACGTTCCGGTCCACTTACGACGGCACTTCTCATCGCTTCACCGCTGAGCGGGTGGTGGACGTTCAGCTCCAGCTTGGCTCCGACATCCAAATGGTCCTCGACGTGTGCCCGCCATCGGAAGCCCCTGCAACTGTCCAGCGCCAGGCGGTGGACCGCACCGCGAACTGGGCGGTCCGGGCCCGCCGCCGCTTTCTGGAAGCGGATGGGCACAATTCCGGTGCCAACCAATTCGGCATCGTCCAGGGTGGGACCGATCCCGCCCTCCGGGCCGAGAGCGCAGCCCGCACCATAGAGGTGGGATTCGACGGCTACGCAGTGGGCGGACTTTCGGTGGGGGAGAGCCCCGAGCAGATGATGGTCGCGCTGGCCGCCACCGCCCCGCTCCTGCCCGACGATCAGCCCCGCTACTTCATGGGGCTGGGCGATCCCATCGGGCTGCTGGAATGCGTGGCCCTGGGCGTGGACATGTTCGACTGCGTGCTGCCCACACGGCTGGCCCGCCACGGCACCGCTCTCACCTGGGAGGGCCGACTCAACCTCGGCAACTCTTCGCTCGCCACCGATGACCGCCCCGTCGATCCCCGCTTTCCGGCCAGTCCGGCTACCCGCTACTCGCGGGCCTACCTGCGCCACCTGTTCAACGTGGACGAGCCTTCGGCGGCCCGAATGCTCACCCTCCACAACGTGGCCTGGCTGTTGGCCCTCATGGAGGAGGCCCAAGATGCCATCGCCACCGGCACCCTTGACCGCTTGATCGCCAAGACGGCCGAGGCTTGGGGCTGACTTATTCGGCTAGGCCCGCCGAGTCGTCTCCCAGCTAGGTCTTCCGGTAGAATTCTGGGCCTTGGACGTCCTCCTGCTTCCGCTTTTGATTATCGTCGCCATGTATTTCTTCATGATACGCCCCCAGCAGAAAAAATCGCGCCTGCACCGCGATCTGCTCGATTCTTTGGATATCGGCGACGAGGTGATCACCGCATCGGGCCTCTACGGGATGATCACCGATTTCGACGGTGGCACCGTGTTCATCGAGATCTCCGATGGCGTTGAAATCAAGATCAGCCGCGACACCATCGCCAATAAAGTCGTGTACTCCTCCGACGTCGATGGCGACGACGGTCAGGGGCCTCTGCTAAGTGGCGACGACGCTGACAGCTAGACCCATCCTCCAGCGTCAATGAGTCGCCGTTCGCTGGTTTCGCTTGTCCTCATCGTGGCTGCGGCCGCGGGGCTGTTGGCCGCTTCGCTGGCGGTTGGAAACCGGCCCCTGCTGGGCTTGGACCTCAAGGGCGGAGTCGAGGTGGTGCTGGTGCCGGTGGACGACCCCGACCGTCCCGTGGCCATCACCGAAGGCGACCTGGATACCGCGGTCGACATCATCCGCGACCGCATCGACGGTCTCGGTGTGGCCGAGCCCGATGTGACTCGCCAAGGCCGACGGGTGGTGGTGCAGCTTCCCGGAATCAGCGATCAGCAGCGGGCCATCGACGTTGTGGGCCAAACCGCCGAGCTCCGCTTCCGCCCGGTGTGCGCCGAGCTTCCGGTTGTCACCTTCGAATCCGAATCGGAGTTGCTCTCGACTGAGCTGCCCGATCCCGAGCTCGACGATCGAGGGTTGGCCCCGTGCCCCAGCGGGATCGACTACGTCGGCTTGCAGCCATCGACATCGGCCGAGGATGTACTTGAGCGCTTTGTGGTCCTGCCCGAGCGAGATGACAACGGTGAGGAGATCAGGCGCTTTCTGCTTGGGCCGTCCACGCTCACCGGCGCTGGCCTTTCCAGCGCCGACAGCTCATTTCGGGGAGAGTTCGTGGTGGATGCCACCTTCAAGGGCGGTGACCAGGGGGCCGATAAGTTCGACGAGATAGCGGTGGAGTGCTATTCGGGCACACCATACTGCCCGCCGGGTGTGGCCGGGCTTGGCCAGCTAGCTGTCGTGGTAGACGGAAGCGTGCAGTCGGCGCCCTCGGTGCAGAGCCCCAACTTCGACGGCCAAGTGGTTATCTCCGGCAACTTTTCCGAGCAAGAAGCCGACGACCTGGCCCTGGTTCTGCGCTACGGCGCGCTGCCCATCGAGTTCCAAGACCCCACCGACCCCCAGAGCGACAGCACCAGCCGGGCCGTGTCGGCCACCATCGGGGGCGACTCCTTGCGGGCCGGGATTATCGCCGGCCTCGTCGGGCTGGCGCTGGTGTTCTTGTACATGGTGGGCATGTACCGCCTGTTGGGCCTCGTCGCCATGTTGAGCCTCGGGGTGTCGGCCACCCTGCTGTGGGTGATTGTGGCCTGGCTGGGCGAGACCCAGGATCTGGCCCTGACCCTGGCCGGAGTCACCGGCCTCATCGTGGCGATCGGCGTGTCGCTGGACTCCAACGTGGTCTACTTCGAGCACCTCAAAGAGGATGTGGCCACCGGTCGGATGCTGAGATCGTCGCTGGAGCAATCCTTCTCGGCGGCGTTTCGGACTATCTTCAGGGCCAACTTCGCCTCGCTCATCGCCGCGGTCATCTTGTACTGGCTCTCGGCCGGGTCGGTTCGCGGCTTCGCCCTGATGCTGGGCTTGGCCTCGGTGCTCGACCTGGTGGCCACCTATTTCTTCCTCCGGCCCTGCGCGCAGTTGATGGCTCGGTCGCCAAGCCTGATGGCCCATCCCCACCGCCTCGGCCTGCCCACTAGGGAAGAGGCCATGTCTGGGGGAGTCGAGCCATCATGAGCCGCCTCCAGCGCCTGTGGCGCAACCAGACCCAGGTGGACTTCCCCGAGTTGTGGAAGACCACGCTGAAAGTGTCCGCCGCTCTGATTCTCATCAGCGCCATCGCTCTGTTGGTGCGGGGGGTCAATCTGGGCATCGAGTTCGAGGGCGGCACGGTGTGGGAGGCCTCCGCACCCGATGTGTCCACCGCCGATGTGCGCGACGCCCTGAGGGGTGTGGGCCAAGCCGATGCCAAGATCCAGTTCGTGGGCGGCGACGTGCTGCGGGTGCGGGCCGAGTTGGACGCCACCGATGCCTCCAGCGTGGCCGAGGTGTCGCTGGCCCTGGCCAACCTCACCGGCCAGAGCCTCGACGACATCAGCTTCAACTCCATCAGCGCGTCGTGGGGCAGTGAGATCACCAGCAAGGCCGTACGAGCGCTGATCGTGTTCTTCATCGTGGTGGCCATCTACATCACGCTGACATTGGAGTGGCGGATGGCTCTGGCCGCCCTGGTGGCGGTGGCCCACGACATCGTCATCACCGTGGGCATCTATGCCCTGTTCCAGTTCGAGGTGACTCCGGCCACGGTGATCGCCTTCCTCACCATCATGGGGTACTCCCTGTACGACACCTTGGTGGTGTTCGACAAGAACCGCGACTACCAGCGCCGCTCGGCACTGGTGGGGCGGGCCACCTACACCCGGATCATGAACTCGGCGCTCAACATGGTGCTCCTGCGGTCGGTGAACACCACCATTACCTCGGTGCTGCCGGTGCTGTCGATGCTGGTGATCGGCACGCTGGTGCTGGGCGCGGTCACCTTGGCCGAGTTTGCCGTGGCCCTGCTCATCGGCTTGCTGGTGGGCACCTATTCGTCGCTGTTTGTGGCCGCGCCGGCGGCGGCCTGGATGAAGGAGCGCCAGCCTGAGTTCGTGGAGCAGCGGGAGCGCTTGGAGGCCCGGGCCCAGTCCCGGGGCGCCACCGTGCAAGACGTGGAGGAAGTGGCGGTGGGCCCGTCATCGCCCGCTCCGGCGCCGTCGGCGGACCGCCCGGCCCGACGGCCATCGCAGCCGGGCGCGGCCATCCCACCCCGCCCCCGAAAGCGCAAGCGGCGCTGAGCAAGTCGCTCGTCAGCAGGCAGGTAGGGTTGGGGGAGTGGATTCCGGCTGGCCTGAAAGCCTCATTCGGGACGTCCCCGACTTCCCTTCACCGGGGATCATGTTCAAGGACATCACCCCGCTGCTTGACGACGCTGAGGCCTTCCGCTGGGCTGCCGATGCATTAGCAGACCGCTTCAGCAATACCCCCGCGGATCGAGTGGTGGGCGTTGAGGCCCGGGGATTCATATTGGGTGCCGCAGTGGCATACCGCCTGGGGCTCGGATTTGTGCCCGTTCGCAAACCGGGAAAACTGCCCTATCTCACCCGGTCGGTGGACTATGAACTGGAGTACGGCACCGCTTCCCTCGAAGCCCACAACGACGCCTTTTCCCCCGGTCAACGGGCGTTGATCGTGGATGACGTTCTGGCCACGGGGGGCACGGCGGCCGCCACCGTCGAACTCGTCAATTCCGGGGGCGCAGAGGTAGCCGGGATGGGCTTCCTTATCGAGTTGGGTTTTCTGGATGGCCGGGAGAAAATAGAGATAGATGCCAACTGTCCGGTGATTTCTCTGTTCTGTTTTAGGGGTGATTCGTGAGGCTGGAAGAACGGCTATTGCCCTTGATTTCTCTGTTCTGGTTTGGAGGTGACGGGTGACGCTGACCGAGCGTGTACTGCCCTGGATGGGTCAGCCCGGACAAGACGTGGGCCCGCTGCTCAACGCCTATCTCGAACGCCATCCCAACGGCACCGGCGACCGCATCGAGACGGCCTATCGCCTCGCTGAGCAGGCCCACGCCGGGCAGTTGCGCAAGTCCGGCGAGCCCTATGTGACCCATCCTCTGGCTGTGGCCCACATTGTGGTGGAGTTGGGGCTGGACGACGTTTCGGTCATCGCCGCCCTGCTGCACGACGCCATCGAGGACACCTCTATGGACTTGGCCGAGGTCGAGCAGCACTTTGGCAGCGAGGTGGCCTCGATCGTCGACAGCGTCACCCGGTTGGACCGGCTCAAGTTCAATACGCAGGAGGAGGAGCAGGCCGCCTCTATGCGCAAGATGCTGGTGGCCATCGCCAAGGATCTGCGGGTGCTGGTGGTGAAGCTGTCCGACCGGCTGCACAACATGCGGACGCTGGCCGCGCTGCCGCTGGAGAAGCAGCATCGGGTGGCCCGGGAGACGATAGACATCTACGCCCCGCTGGCCAACCGCTTGGGCATGCAGGATCTGAAGCTCCAGATCGAAGACCTGGCGTTTGCCGCTCTGCACCCCAAGCGCTACGCAGAAATCGATCGCATGGTGGCCACCCGGGCACCCGAGCGCGACCTGTACCTCACCCAGGTTCTCTCCAGCGTTGAAGCCCGCTTGGCCGAGTTGGGCATCCCCGCTCAGGTCACCGGCCGCCCCAAACACCTGTGGAGCATCTACGAGAAGATGATGACCAAGGACCGCAGCTTCGACGAGATCTACGACTTGGTGGGCATGCGGGTGATCGTCGACTCGGTTCGGGACTGCTACGCCGCCCTGGGGTCCATCCACGCCACATGGAAGCCGGTGCAGGGGCGATTCAAGGACTACATCGCCATGCCCAAGTTCAACCTGTACCAATCGCTGCACACCACCGTGGTCGGTCCGGGGGGCAAGTCTCTGGAAGTCCAGCTCCGCACCAATGAGATGCACGCCCGAGCCGAACAGGGGGTGGCCGCCCACTACAGCTACAAGGAGGGCGCGATGATCGATGATCTGGCCTGGTTGGGCCGGATCATCGACTGGCAGCAGGAGACATCCGACGCGGTCGAGTTCTTGAGCAATCTCAAGACCGACCTCGACCACGACGAAGTCCAGGTGTTCACCCCCAAGGGCGACGTGGTGTCGCTGCCGATGGGGGCGATTCCCATCGACTTCGCCTACTCCATCCACACCGAGGTGGGCCATGCTTGCATCGGGGCCCGGGTCAACGGCCAGCTCGTGCCGCTGGACCGCGAGCTGAGACCCGGCGACATGGTGGAGATCTTCACCTCCAAGGTGGCCGACAAGGGGCCGTCGCGCGACTGGCTTGGCCTAGTGGCCTCCCATCGGGCCCGCAACAAGATCCGCCAGTGGTTCGCCCAAGCCCGGCGGGAGGATGCCGTCAAGGCCGGCCGCGACGCGGTGGCCGCTGCCCTGCGCAGAGAGCGCCTGCCGGTGGCGAAGATCCAGTCGGGCGAAGAGCTGCTGCACGCGGCTACCGACATGAACTACCGCGATCTCGAAACCCTGTTCGCCGCGGTGGGAGAGCGCCATGTGTCGGCCAAGGCGGTGGCCGAGCGGGTGGCCGGAATGAGGGTGGAGCCCGCGGCGGAAGAGGAGCTGGACGATGATCTGGCTGCTGTCCCGTCGCCGGCGGTACTGCCCCGGCGCACCGATCAGCCGGTGGAGGTTGAGGGCCTCGACGATGTGCTGGTCAACCTGGCTCGCTGCTGCAAACCGGTTCCCCCCGACGAGATCATCGGCTTCGTTACCCGGGGCCGAGGGGTGTCAGTGCATCGCACCGAGTGTTCCAACGCGGTTTCGCTGTCGTTCGAGCAGGGCGATCGGCTCATTGACGTGGATTGGAGCACCGAGCGCACCGGCGCTTACTGCGTGACCATTGAGGTCAAGGCGTTCGACCGAACCCGCCTGCTGCGGGATGTGGCCAATGCCCTGTCCACCGGATCGGTCAACATCTTGGCTTGTGAGACCCGCACCGGCGCCGATCACATCTCGGTGATGCGGTTTGATTTCGAGCTGGTCGACGGCACCCACCTCGACGCCTTGTTACGCACCATCCGGGGCATCGAGTCGGTCTACAACGCCTACCGAGTCCTCCCCACCGCCACCGGCTCATAATCGTGGCCGAGTTGCTCCAAGCCCCCAAGGGTTCATAATCGTGCCCGAAGTGTTTCAAGCGCCCAAGGGGACTCGCGACATCCTGCCGCCTGAGTCAGATCGCTGGCAGGCTCTGGTTGCCGTATTCGCCGATGTGTTCGGACGGGCTGGCTATGGGCTGGTGCAGAACCCCATGTTCGAGGACATCGGGGTGTTCCAGCGCTTGGGCGAGGGCACCGAGGTGGTCCGCAAGGAGATGTACGACTTCTTCGACAAGGGCGACCGCCATTTGGCCTTGCGCCCGGAGGGTACCGCCTCAGTGGTTCGGGCGTTCAACCAGCACCGGCCCACTGTCCCCTGGAAGGTGTGGTACCTCACCCCCTGCTTTCGCTACGAGGAGCCCCAGGCTGGTCGGTTCCGCCAGCACCACCAGGTGGGGGCGGAGGCCATCGGCTCGGCTGACCCCGACCTCGACGTGGAGGTCATCGCCCTCCAGCACGACTTCTACCGGGCTCTTGGACTGAGTCGCCTGTCGCTACGGCTCAACTCTATGGGCAGCCCCGGCGACCGGCAGGCCTATGCCGGGCAGTTGGCTGCCTGGCTGGGTGAGCGGCTGGGGGAGTTGGACGAGGCCGACCGGGCCAACGCCGCCGACCATCCGCTGCGGGTGCTGGATTCCAAGCGGGAGCGCACGATGGCGGTGGTGGCTGATGCTCCACGGATCACCGATGGCTTGTCGGCTGACGCCGCCGCCCACTTCGAGCGGGTGCAGGCCGGTTTGGATGCCCTAGGGGTGGCCTACGAAATCGACCCCCGCCTGGTGCGGGGTCTGGACTATTACACCCACTCCACCTGGGAGTTCGCCGCCGGTTCGTTGACCTCGGCCCAGAACGCAGTAGGTGGCGGAGGCCGCTATGACGGCTTGGCCGAGGCGCTGGGGGGCAAGGCCACGCCTGGAGTGGGGTTCGGCGCGGGCATCGAGCGCATCCTGCTGGCCGCCGACGCGGAAGACGCCCTCACCGAGACCGCCGGGGCAGTCGATGTGTTCGTGGTGGACGTGACCGGCGGCGACGCCGGGCGTGACCTCACCTTCGAGTTGCGCCGCAACGGCATCTCCGCCGACCGGGCCTTCGACGCCCGCTCGATGAAGGCCCAAATGAAGGTGGCCGACCGCTCAGGAGCCCGGCTGGCCCTGCTGATGGGCGACGACGAACTGGCCGCGGACATCGTCACCGTGAGAGACCTGCGCTCAGGGGAGGGCCAGACAAGTGTTTCCCGCTCCGAAGTGGTGGCCGAATTGACCGCAAGGCTGGCCGAAAACGAATCGGCCCAGTGAGTTTGGCTGCCTATTGTGACCGGGATGTTTGCGGGACTGGCTGAAGGCTGAAAATGAGCAAGATGCGAACTGACTATTGCGGCGAGTTGCGCGCCGATGACATTGGCCGAGAGGTGTCGGTGTGCGGATGGGTGGACCGGCGCCGGGAGCACGGCGAGAATCTGGCGTTCATCGACCTGCGGGACCGCACCGGGGTGATCCAGTGCGTGGTGGACGAGCGCCACGACCTGCGCTCGGAATATGTGGTCCGCATCAGCGGCACGGTGCGGCCTCGGCCCGAGGGCACCGTCAACCCCAAACTGGACACCGGCGAGGTGGAAATCGGCGACTGTCAGGTAGAGGTTCTGTCGGCCGCCGAGCCCCCGCCGTTCCCGTTGCACTCCCGCACCGAGGTGGACGAGAACGTGCGCCTGCGCTACCGCTACGTCGACCTGCGGGGAGAGCGCCTCCAGCGCAACCTGGCGCTTCGGGCGACGGTCAACAGCGCCATCCGCCGCTCGATGGAGGCGCAGCGCTTCACCGAGATCGAGACTCCCATGCTGGTGGCCTCCACCCCTGAGGGGGCCCGTGATTTCGTGGTGCCGTCCCGTCTGCACCCCGGCCGCTTTTACGCCCTGCCCCAGTCGCCCCAGATCTTCAAGCAGCTCTGCATGGTGGGGGGACTCGACCGCTACTACCAGATCGCCCGCTGCCTGCGCGACGAGGATCTCCGGGCCGACCGGCAGTTCGAGTTCATGCAGCTCGATGCCGAGGCCAGCTTCGCGGGCCAAGACGAGGTGATGGCCTTCATCACCGAGGCAGTTGCCGCCGCGGTGAAGGCGGTCACTGGCAACCGTCCCGACGAACCCATCTTCATGACCTGGACCGATGCCATGGAGCGGTTCGGCTCCGACAAGCCCGACGTGCGCTTCGGCCTGGAGCTAGTCGAGCTGACCGAGTTGTTCGAGGGTACCGAGGCCAAGGTCTTCCAGGTGGAGTGCGTCAAGGGCATCAACCACAAGGGGGGAAGCGAGAGCCTGGGCCGCAACGCCATCGACGAGCTCACCCGCAAATGCCAGCAGTGGGGGGCTAAGGGCCTGGCCTGGTTCCGGGTGGGTGACGACGGCACTCTGGACGGCGCGTTGACCAAGTTCATGTCCGAGCAGGAGCAGGCCGCACTCGGTCCGGCCATGGGGGCGGAGCCCGGAGACTTGCTGTTGTTGATCGCTGACCGCCGCTCGAAGGTGCGCGACATCCTCGGCTTGCTTCGGCTGGAGCTGGGCCGACCGCCCGTCACCGAGGGAGGTCTGCACTTCGTATGGGTCACCGAATTCCCGCTGTTCGAGTCCATCGACGACCAGGGCCGGCCCATTGCCGCCCACCACCCGTTCACCATGCCTCACGCCGACGACGTGGGCCTGTTGGACGGCTCGGGCGAGGATCTGTTGGCGGTGCGCTCCCAGGCCTACGACTTGGTGCTCAACGGCTGGGAGCTGGGTTCGGGCAGCGTGCGGATCCATCGCCCCGACATCCAGCGGGCGGTGTTCCGGGCCCTTGGCATCAGCGACGACGAGGCCGAGACCCGATTCGGCTTTCTTCTCGACGCCTTCCGCTACGGTGCCCCGCCCCACGCCGGGTTCGCATTCGGAATCGACCGGTTGGTGGCCATCCTGGCCGGAGAAGAGAACATTCGAGAAGTGATCGCCTTCCCCAAGACCCAGTCGGGCGCCGACCCGCTGTCCAACTCGCCGACCCCGATTGCCGACCGTCACCTCGACGAGCTCGGCTTGCGCCTGCTTCCGCCCCCCGCCGCTGCCGGGTAGGCAAATGGAGCGCCACAGCCGGGCCGGATGGCGATGAGCGACGATCTGTTTGCCGCCGCCGCGGCTGAGCGCCTGTCCAAAACTGCGCCTCTGGCCGATCGGCTCCGACCCCGGGGCCTGGACGAGTTAGTCGGCCAGGAACACCTGCTCGGCCGGGGCAAGCCGCTTCGCCGGCTCATCGAGTCGGACCGCTTGTCGTCGGCCATCTTGTGGGGGCCGCCGGGCACCGGCAAAACCACCATCGCCCGGCTGGTGGCCGGTACCACCGCTCGGGCCTACATCCAGCTCTCCGCGGTGACGGCCACCGTCAAGGATGTGCGGGAAGTGATCGCCTCGGCCCGCGACCGCCTCGGCCAGCACGATCAGGGCACAATCCTGTTCCTCGACGAGGTACACCGGTTCAACCGTGCCCAGCAGGACGCTTTGCTGCCCGCAGTGGAGTCTGGGCTCATCACCCTGATTGGGGCTACCACCGAGAACCCGTACTTCGAGGTGAACCCGCCGCTGCGGTCCCGCTCCACCCTGTTCCGCCTCGAGCCCCTCGACGGCGATGCGCTGGATGAACTGCTGCGCCGGGGGTTGGTGGCTGAGGGCGCAGAAGCCGACGACGATGCCTTGGATCACCTGTCGATCCAGGCTGCGGGAGACGGCCGCCAGGCCCTGACCAGCCTGGAGGTGGCCGTGGCCCTGGCGTCAGCCCAGGACAACGATCCTCCCCGCGTCACCCTGTCCGACGCCGAGAACGCCCTGGGGGCCAGCGCGGTCCGCTATGGCCGCGACGAGCACTACGACATCATCAGCGCGTTCATCAAGAGCCTGCGGGGATCCGACCCCGACGCCGGGCTGTACTGGCTTTCGCGAATGCTGGAGGCGGGGGAGGATCCCCGGTTCATTGCCCGCCGGATGGTGATTCTGGCCTCCGAGGACATCGGCATGGCCGATTCCCAGGCTTTGGTGGTGGCCGACGCCGCCGCCCGAGCGGTGGAGTACGTCGGCCTGCCCGAAGCACAGCTCAATCTGGCCCACGCGGTGGTGTATCTGGCCACCGCCCCCAAGTCGAACACGGTCACCACTGCGTTGGGAAGGGCCCGGGCCGACGCCGGCGACGGCAGCGGTGAGGTGCCGTCCCACCTCCGAGACGCCCATTACCCGGGGGCGGCCGGCCTAGGGCACGGCGCAGGCTACGTGTATCCTCATGATGATCCCCAGGGCTGGGTGAGCCAGCAATATCGCCCCGATCGCTTTGAGGATCAGCGCTATTACCATCCTTCACAACACGGTGCCGAAAGGGAGATTGGCCGGAGAATGATGGATCGGAAAACAGACACCAACGACAGCGAGGAGAGCTGATGCCCAAGCGACTCGTGTGGTTTGCCGCCGGGGCTGGTGCCGGCGCGGCCGGAGCGTCGTATGTGCGCCGCAAGCTGCGCCAGGCCGCCCAGCGAGCGGTTCCCATCAGGCCGAGTTCTGGTGCCAGCGCCCGCGTCAAGGCGGCTGCCTCTGAAGCCCGGGCCGCCTTGGCCGAGGGGACTGCCGCGGTCCGGCGCTATCGGGCCGAGATCGCCCGTCGGGCCCTCGACGATCCGCCCGGTCGATAGGACGGCGCCTTGACCCCCAAGCGAGCTCAGGAGATCCGCAACGCATTCACCTCCTTCTTCGGCGAGCGAGGCCACGCCGTGCTGCCGTCGGCCAGCCTCATTCCCCGCGATCCCACGGTGTTGTTCACCGTGGCCGGGATGGTGCCGTTCAAGCCCTACTTCCTCGGCGAGGAGGCGTCCCCCCATCCCCGGGCCGTCACCGTCCAGAAGTGCGTGCGGGCCGGCGGCAAGCACAACGACCTCGACGAGATCGGCCGCACCCGCCGCCATCTCACCTTCTTCGAGATGCTGGGCAATTTCAGCTTCGGCGACTACTTCAAAACCGAGGCCATCGACTGGGCCTGGGAGTTCGTCACCGAGGGTCTGGGCTTCGACCCCGACCGGCTGTGGATCACCGTCCACCTCAGCGACGATGAGGCCGCGGAGATCTGGCGGGACGTGGCCGGGGTGTCTCCCGACCGAATCCAGCGGATGGACGAGGACAATTACTGGCGCATGGCCGACACCGGCCCGTGCGGCCCCTGCTCGGAGATCTTCTTCGACAAGGGGCCGGAGTTCGGCCCCGACGGCGGCCCGGCACACGGCGGGGACGAGCGGTTCCTGGAGTTCTGGAACCTGGTGTTCATGCAGTTCGACCAGCGTCCCGACGGCCAGGTTCCCCTGCCCAAGCCCAGCATCGACACCGGGGCCGGTCTGGAGCGGATTCTCACCCTGATCCAGGGGGTGGAGTCGGTATTCGACATCGACGAGATGGCCGAATTGGTGGGCGAAGCCTCCGCGGTGACCGGCGTGAAGCTCGGTGCGGCCGAGCACAGCGACGTCACCCTGCGGATACTGGCCGAGCACGCCCGCACCATGACCTTCCTCATCTCCGATGGCGTGTTCCCATCCAACGAGGATCGGGGCTACGTGCTGCGCCGCATCATGCGCCGCGCCATCCGCCGGGCCTACATGCTTGGGGTCACCGAAGTGGTTACCCCCAAGTTGGTCGACAAAGTGGTCGACATCATGGGCCCGGACTATCCCGACATCGCGGCCAACCACAGCTTCGTTCGAGACGTGGTTGCCCGCGAGGAAGAGGGCTTCCGGACGACGCTCGCCCAGGGATCCCAGATCTTGGACGACGCCATCGACCGCCTGGGCGAAGACGAGGCTTTGCCCGGCGACCTGGCCTTCCTCTTGCACGACACCTACGGCTTCCCGGTCGAGGTCACCGAGGAGACAGCCCGGGAACGGGGAGTGGCAGTAGACCGTGCTGCATTCGACCAGCACATGGAGGGCCAGCGCTCCCGAGCCCGCGAGGACTTCGACGCCCGGCACGCCACCGCGGCCGACGTTTCGTCCTATGCCGCGCTGGTGGCCGAACACGGTCCCACCGAGTTCATCGGCCGGGACTTCGACACCACCGAAGCGGTGGTATTGGCCCTCACCGACGATGGCATTGTCTTGGACCGAACCCCGTTCTATGCCGAGGCCGGTGGCCAGGTGGGCGACACCGGAACCATCACCTCACCCACCGGGCGGGCCGAGGTGTCCGACACCACCTATGTGGTGCCCGATCTCCATCTGCACCATGTGACGGCCATCGACGGTCAGATCACCGTCGGACAGACGGTGATAGCAGCTATCGACGCCGACCGCCGGGCCGCCATTCGGCGCAACCACACGGCGACCCACCTTTTGCACTGGGCGTTGAAGGAGACCCTGGGCGACCACGTCAAGCAGCAGGGCTCGCTGGTGGCCGACGATCGGTTGCGCTTCGACTTCACCCACTTTGAGGCGCTGACGCACGAGCAGATTGCCGAGATCGAGCGGCTGGCCAACGCCGACATTCTGGACAATCCCGCCACCCGCAACTATGAGACGTCCATGGCCGAGGCCACCGAGGCCGGAGCCATCGCCTTTTTCGGCGACAAGTACGGCGACCGGGTGCGGGTGCTCGAGGCCGGGCCGCACTCCATCGAGCTGTGCGGAGGCACCCATGTGCGGGCTTTGGGCGACATCGGTCCGGTCAAGATCATCTCTGAGGGCTCGATCGGGGCCAACATCCGCCGCATCGAGGCGGTGAGCGGCACCCGCCCGGTCGAGATGCTCACTGAGCGGGAAGAGGTGCTGGCCCAGGCGGCTGAGCGCTTGGGCGTGCCCGTCGAACAGCTGTTGGCGGGGGCCGACAAGCGCATGGCCGAGATCAAGAGCCTACGAGCCGATCTGGCCGAGCTGCGCAAGGCGGCATCGTCTGATCAGTCGGGGGATTTGGCCCAGGAGGCCGTCGACGGGGTGGTTGTGGCCGCAGTCGATGGGTTGGACCGAGGGCAGTTGCGCGACCTCGCCATTGCCACCCGAGATCGCCCCGGCGTGAATGCCGTCATCCTCGGGGCCGCTCCCGAGGGAGGCGGGGCGGCCCTGGTTGCCGCGGTGGCCGCCGACTGCAACCTGAACGCGGGCGAGTTGATCGCCGAAGCGGCTGCCACCATCGGCGGTGGCGGAGGTCGAGACGCCAAGTTGGCCATCGCCGGCGGCCGGGATCCGTCGCGGCTGGCAGAAGCCCTCGACCAAGTGCGAGCCGCCGCTGGCATTGGCGGCTGATGGGGGCAAGGGCGCTGGGCATCGACCTCGGCGAGCGCCGCATCGGAGTGGCTGTTTCCGACGCCGAAGGCCGGGTGGCCACTCCCATAACCGTCATCGAGCGCTCTGGCAGTCGAAACCGAGACCACCAGCGGATCTCCGAGCTGGTTGCCGAATATGAGGCCGGGGTGGTGGTGGTGGGCCTTCCCCTCTCGCTGGACGGCAGCGCCGGTCCAGCCGCTCAGGCCGCAGAGCAAGAAGTCGGGGAGCTGGAGGCGGCGCTGGCCGTGCCGGTATTCACCCACGACGAGCGGTTCACCACTGCCATTGCCGAGCGGGCTCTGGCCGAGTCGGGGCTTAGCGGCAAAGCCCGTCGCCAACGGGTTGACATGGTGGCCGCATCGGTCATTCTCCAGAGCTGGCTGGACGCTTCCGGCTCGAAGGGCCAGCGATGAGCGACGACCCGAAAGGGGGCTACCAGCCGCCGGTGATCTTGTCGGAGGGCGATGATCCGCAAGACTGGGACTGGTTGCCTCGGAGAACCTCCACCCTCACCCGGGTCGTCATCCTGCTGGGCCTGTTGGGCGTGGTCGTGCTGATCGCCTCGCTATTGATCAAGGGTTGGATCGATGACCGGCTCGACCCCCCCGGTGAGGAGGGTCCGGAATTGGTGGTCAGCATTCCCCAAGGGGCGTCGATCAACGACATCGCCCGTATTCTCGAAGACGAGGGTGTGGTGCCCAACTCCACGGTGTTCCGCTACTACCTGCGCTACAAAGACGCCGGTGACTTCCAGGCTGGCAACTACATCCTGAATGAGAACATGGCGGTATGGCGGGCCAAAGACGTGCTCTTGGCCGGTCCCGCCTCCGGGCCAGTGGAGGATTCCTTGCGGGTGTTGGTGCCCGAAGGCCTCACACTGGTCCAGATGCAAAGCCAGCTATTGGATCAGCTTCCCACCTTCGACACCGACGAATTGGCCCGCGCCCTGGCCTTCCCACCCTTGCGATCCGACTATCAGCCGTCCACCAGCACGTTGGAGGGAATGCTCTTCCCCGACACTTATCTGCTCGACGCGGCCACCGCCGAAGACGAGGCCGCCCTCGTTGTCCGCATGATCAACCAGTTCGACCTTGTGGCCGATGAAGTGGGCCTGGATGCCGCTCCCGAAACGGTGGGTCTGAGTCCCTACGAAGTCGTCATCGTGGCCTCGCTGATCGAAAAGGAGGCCCTCATAGATGAAGACCGGGCCAAGATAGCCCGGGTGATCTACAACCGGTTGGGCCTGGGAATGCCGCTCCAGATCGACGCCGCGGTGCGCTACGCGCTGAACAAGCCCTCTGAACCGTTGACCTTGTCGGACCTGAGGGTGGACAATCCCTACAACGTGTACAACCGAACCGGCTTGCCGCCCGGTCCAATCGCCGCTCCCGGTCGGGCATCGCTCGAGGCGGCGCTGAACCCTGCCGACGGCTTCTGGCAGTTCTACGCCCGCACCGACGATCCTGTGCCCGGCGCCCACACCTTCAGCGTTACCTTCGAGGAGCACGAAGAAGCGGTGGCCATATGCCGGGAGAGAGACCTGGGGTGCTGACCGCCATGGCCGGTGGAGAACGGAGCCTGGGATGCTGACCCCAATCGGGGTGCCAGCCGGCACGGAGGTGGCGGCCGGGGTGATCGGCTATCCGGTACGGCACTCGCTGTCCCCGACGATCTGCCAGGCCGCGTTCGACGAGTTGGGCCTGGATTGGATTTACGCCGCCTTCGAAGTGCTTCCCGGCGATGCCGGCAAGGCCCTCAACCATATGCGGGACCAGGGTATGGCCGGGTTGTCGGTGACCATGCCCCACAAAGCCGATGTGGCCGCGGCGGCAGATGAGCTGAGTCCCGCCGCGGCGGCCTTGGGGGTGGTGAACTGCGTGAGTAGCGATGGCGCTCGGCTGATCGGCCACAACACCGACGGGGCCGGATTCTGCGACGCCCTGCTCGCCGACGGGGTGGAGCTGGTCGGGATCGGCTGCGCGGTGCTGGGCGCGGGCGGGGCGGCTCGGGCGGTGGTGGCCGAACTGGCCCGCCGGGGGGCAGGCGAGGTGGCGGTGATGGCCCGTCGGCCCGAGCCGGCGGCATCGGCCGCGGCGCTGGCTGGATCGGTGGGCACAACGGCGAGGCCAACCGACGTTGGGGGGTACCAACTGGTGGTGAACGCCACCCCGGTGGGGATGGCCGAAACCGAAGGCGCGGGCAAGCTGCCCATTGATCCCGACCTCCTCCACCCCCAACAGCATGTGGCCGAGTTGGTCTACAACCCGTTCCAAACTCCACTGCTGGCCGAATGCCATCGCAGAGGCGTGCCGGCGTCCAACGGGGTGGGCATGCTGGTGTACCAGGCCGCCCACGCCGTTCGGATTTGGACCGGTTCTGAGCCGCCGGTGGACGCCATGACCGCCGCGGCCACCGCCGCGCTGAAGATGAGATGAGCAAAGCGGCCATGGTCATCGCCGGGGTGGCCATCGGCACTGTGGCCGGCCGTTTCCTGTTGCCGCTTGTGTGGAGCTTCGGCGTGCGCAACAGCCGTTCCCTGCGGGTAGTGGTCCCATTGTTCACCGCCATTGCATTGGGGACGGCCGGAGGCCTATTGGGCACGACCTGGGATGTGGTGCCGGTCTGGGCGCTGTTCGTCGCCCTGGTCGCCGTTACCACCGTGGATCTGTTCCATTACCGCATCCCCAACGCCATTGTGTTTCCAGTGGTGTTGGTACTGCTGGCGCTGATGACCCTCATCTCGCTACTGCGCCATGAGCCAGAGGCCATCGGCCAAGCGGCCGCCGCCGCCGGGCTCTATGGCGGCATCCTGGCCATTCTCCACTCGGCTTCCAGGGGCAGTCTCGGGTGGGGCGATGTGAAGCTGTCGTTGCCGTTGGGCTTGGTAATCGGCTGGGTGGGAGAGGGGTACGGCCCGTCTTTGGTGGCCGTGCTGCTGGCCTTCGGCCTGGCTTCTGTGCTGGGGGCGATCATGGGCCTTTTGGTGTGGGGAATCCGAGCTCTGGGCGTCGAGCTCCTGCCCGACCCCTTGGCTGATCCTGACAACCCCCGCCCCACGGTTTTCCCCTTTGCGCCGTCGATGGCGGTCGCTGCCGCAGCCATCATCCTCGCACTGCCGGCAACGAGTTGACCGTTGGCAGTGCCAAGCCCATTGGGACAATCGCCGGGGAAAGTAACTGCCCGCAAGGAGCCAAACCGCCCCCATTAGTATCGCGTTGTGGAAAGTAGGCCCCATGTGGCCCTCATCGGGATGATGGGGTCGGGAAAGTCGACGGTGGGCTTCTGGCTGGCCCGATCCGAGGGATTGCGGTTCGTGGATCTCGACGCGGCCATCGAGGAGTATCAGGGCCGCTCGATCTCGGAGATTTTCGGCGCAGAGGGCGAGGATCGCTTCCGCGACTTGGAGCAGGAAGTGCTGGCCCAGTGCCTGGAATCCTCAGAGCCGCTGGTGGTCTCCTGTGGCGGGGGGATTGTGCTGCGACCTGACAATCGGGCGCTGCTGAGGGATCGGGCCTGGGTGTGCTGGCTGCGGGCCACCATGGAGACTCTGGGCCAGCGGGTCCGGGCTGGCGAGAACCGCCCGCTGCTGGGCGACGACCCGGTTGACAACCTCGCCAAGATCAGCGCTGCTCGATCGGGGCTCTACACCGAGGCGGCCAACGAGATTGTCGATGTGGATGGCTTGGAGGCCGAGCAAGTCGCCGAGCAGATCAGGCGAGTCCGGCCCCGGCCAGTGTCGGCCCGATGACTGGCGAAACCGGTGTTGGCCTGGAGAGCGCAATCCGGGTTCCGATCGAGCTGGGGGAGCGGTCCTACGACGTCTGGGTGGGTCCCGGCGTTCGACACTGCCTGTCCCAAGTGGTGCCTGGCGACGCGAAGCGGGTGGCGGTGGTCACCCAGGCGGCGGTGGCCGATGCCGGCATCACTGTCGATCCTGGCATTGAGCACCGGGTGTTCATTACCGACAACGGCGAGCACATCAAGACGCTGGGCGCGGTGGAGGAGCTGTGCCGGGAGTTCGCCCAGTGGGGGCTCACCCGCCGTGACGCGATAGTCGCCGTGGGCGGGGGCGCGGTCACCGACCTGGCCGGTTTCACTGCGGCCGTCTACCACCGGGGCATCCGAGTGGTGTACGTGTCCACCACCCTGTTGGGCCAGATCGACGCCTCGGTGGGGGGCAAGACCGGCGTGAACCTTCCTGAGGGCAAGAACCTGGTGGGCGCGTTTTGGCAGCCCTCCGCCGTGCTGTGCGACACCGAGGCGCTCGCAACTTTGCCCCCCGAGGAGATGCGGTCGGGGCTGGGGGAGATGGCCAAGTACCACTTCATTGCCGACGCCGACCTGCACGCCCTGGGCCTGGTGGAGCGCATTGCCCGCTGCGTGGAGATCAAGGTCGAGGTGGTGGCGGCTGATGAGCGCGAGTCCGGTCGGCGGGCGGTGCTCAACTACGGCCACACTTTGGCCCACGCCCTTGAAGCCCACGGTGGCTACGACCTCCGCCACGGCGAGGCGGTGGCGGTCGGCTTGGTCTACGCCGCCGAGCTGGCCCACCGGGCCGGACGCATCGGTGTTGATCGGGTAGCCGAGCACCGCCAGGTGGTCGGCGACTACGACTTGTCCACCCGGCTGCCTGCCGGTGCCGATGCCGACGCCCTCATCTCACTGTTCAACCGGGACAAGAAGGCGGTAGACGGGGTTACCTTCATGCTGGACGGCCCCGAAGGCATCCAGCCGGTTACCGGGTTGGAACCTGCCTTGCTGCGAGAAACACTGGAGGCCATCAGATGAGACGCATCCCCGTTGACCGTGGGGCCCCAAAATGAGCCAGATAGTCCTTCTCCTGTCGGGGCCCAATTTGAATCTGCTCGGCGATCGAGAGCCCGAGGTCTACGGCACCGACACCCTGGACGACCATGTGGCCACTGCGGGCACTACCGCTGATCGCCATGGGCTCTCCATCGAGCACCACCAGTCCAACGAGGAGGCTGCCCTCATCGACCACATCCACCAGGCTCGGGGGCGGTGTGCGGCCATCATCATCAATCCCGGCGCTTTCACCCACTATTCCTGGGCCATCCACGATGCCCTGGCCGCCTTCGAGGGTCCGGTGGTGGAGCTGCACCTGTCAAACCCAAATGCTCGAGAGCCGTGGCGCCACACTTCGGTGGTGAGCCCGGTGGCCACGGGCACCATCGTGGGCTTCGGCGGCCACGGCTACGAGTTGGCGGTGGAAGCGGCGGCCCGATTGCTGACATGAGCGAGCCTCAGGTCTCCCAAGCCCTCGTCCCCATGGATGTCGCCGGGCGGTCGGAGAGGGTTCGGGCCGCGGTGGCCGAGGCGGAGTGCGACGCGCTGCTGGTTGCCAACCTGGTCAATGTCCGCTACCTCACCGGGTTCACCGGCTCGGCCGGTCTGGTCTGGCTCGGCGCCGACGAGCTGGTGCTGGTGACCGACCGCCGCTACGCCGAGCAGGCTGAGTCTGAAACCGATCGGGCTGGTGTGGAGATCCGAATCGAGATCACCAACGACGCCCCCAAGGAAATACTGGCCGCGGCCGCCACCGGCGCGGGTCGAATCGGCTTGGAGGCGGCCTCGGTGAGCTGGGCCACCCAGCGCCAGTACGCCGAGTGGTTCAGCGCAGAGCTGGTGCCCACCACCGGTGTGGTGGAGCAATCCCGACAGATCAAGGACGACGGCGAACTCGATCGGATGGCGAAGGCTGCCGCCATCGCCGATGCCGCGTTGGCCGAAGTTTGCCCCATGCTGGCCGACGGCCCTTCCGAGAAGGAAGTGGCATTGTCGTTGGACACTGCCTTTCGACGCCGGGGGGCAGAAACGAGCGCCTTCACCACCATCGTGGCCGCGGGCTCGAATGCCGCTCTGCCCCACATCAGGCCCACCGAGCGCCCCATCGGGTCGGGCGAGCTGGTGATTGTGGACATGGGCGCGGTGGTCGACGGCTACCGCTCCGACATGACCCGCACCATGGCGGTGGGCGAGCCCGATCACGAGGCCAAAAGGGTGTTCGAGACCGTGAGGGACGCCCAGCAACTCGGGGTGGAGCAGGTGGCCCCCGGCACTCCCATCTCCGATGTGGACAAGGCCTGTCGGAATCGCATCGAAGCCGATGGTTGGGGCGATGCCTTCGTCCACGGCACCGGCCACGGTGTGGGGCTCGACATTCACGAACAGCCCTGGGTGCGGGCCACCGCCACGGAGGTACTGGAGGTGGGCCAGGTGATCACCGTGGAGCCCGGGATCTATCTTCCCGGATTCTGCGGGGCCCGGGTAGAGGACACCGTGGTGGTGACCGAAGACGGCGCCCGACGGCTGACCCACTCGCCAAAAACGCTCGCTGTGGCCTGAGGGGACTGGGTGGGTCAAACTTTGGCCATGCCCACGATCACCACCAACGACCTCAAGAACGGCATGACGCTGAACCTCGACGACGGCCTGTTCAACGTGGTCGAGTTCCAGCACGTCAAGCCGGGCAAAGGCGGGGCGTTCGTGCGCACCACCCTGAAGAACGCCCGCACCGGTGCCGTGCTCGACCGCACGTTCCGGGCCGGGGAGAAGGTGGAGCGGGCCAACATCGACCGCCGGGAGATGCAATATCTGTACTCCGACGGCGAGAGCTTCGTGTTCATGGACAGTGAGACCTACGAGCAGCTCCACGTGGGCGCTGACGTGCTGGGCGACGCGGTCAACTATCTGGTGGAGAACAACTCGGTGATCCTTGGCATGTTCGGCACCGAGATCGTGGGCACCGACCTGCCCGCCGCAGTGGAGCTGGACATCGCCCAAACCGAGCCCGGCGTCCAGGGCGACCGGGTGTCGGGGGCCACCAAACCGGCCACCTGCCAGACCGGCCTGGTGGTCCAGGTGCCCCTGTTCTTGAACCCGGGCGAGCGGATCAAGGTGGACACCCGCAGCGGCGAATACATCAGCCGGGCTTGAGCATCCCGGCGCCCTCGACGACTCCTCGGTGACAAATGAGCTCGCCCGATCCCCTGGTAGCCGGGTCACAGCGCCGCCAAGTGAGGGAACGGGCGCTGGGCCTGCTCTATGAGGCCGAGGCCAAGGGCATCGACATGGCTGAGCTGCTGGCCGACCAAGAGCTGCCCCTCGAACCCTACGCCCACACCCTGGTGAGCGGAGCCGCCGAGCACCAAGACGAAATCGACGCCCGCTTGGGGGAATTGTCCGACCGCTGGCCGGTAGCCAGGATGCCCGCGCTAGACAGGGCCATTCTGAGATTGGCCAGCTTCGAGCTCTCCCACAGCACCGATATCTCCGTGGCCGTGATCATCAACGAAGCAGTGGAGTTGGCCCACGAGTACTCCACTCCTGCCTCCGCGGGGTTCATCAACGGCTTGCTGTCGCAGGTGGCAGCCGTCGTCCGCCCCTCCGGGCAGGGCTAGCTGCGAAAGTTGCAGAATCGGCACCTTTGAGAAGGAAGTCTGGGCAACAGGGGGGACCTCAGGAACAGGGGATCGGGGGCTGTTGGGTTTTGAGGTGTTGGGCGGCGGGGGTGTGTTGGGCTTGGACGCGCCGGATGTAGAGGGCGGCAGTTTTGGGACTGTGCCATCGGCCTGCGAGCATGAGGCCGCTCATGTTGATGCCTGAGGCGGCGAGGTCTTGGGCCATGCCCACGCGCAGGGAGTGGGTAGATATGTTGGCGGTGTCGATGCCGGCGTCTCGGGCTGCTGCTTTGATGCGGCGGCGGGCGGTGCTGGGCGAGAAATCGAATATGCGGGCATCGGGGTTGGCGACTGCTTTTCTCAGGCGGGCGAGGGCTTGTGATGCGTACTCGAAAATGGCAACGGCGGCGCCTTCGCCGTTCTGGTCGGTCTTGGAGCGGCGGATCCATATGGTGGCCAGTCCGCCGTCAGGTGGGTGGTCGATGTCGTTCCAGGTGAGGGCGAGGAGTTCGCTACAGCGCAGCAAAGCGTTGTGGCCGACGGCGAGCATGGCGATGTCGGCGTCGGCGCGTTCTCGTGCTTGTTCGGGGGTCTCTAGCCGGCCGCCGGGCTGGTTGCGCCTCGGAGCGGAGACGGCGGCTGCGATCCGTTGTATGTGCTCTCGGCGCAGCGGGCCTGCCTGGCGGGTGGTGATGCCCCGTTCAGCGGCGTCTCGGGCCAGCCCGGCCAAAAGCAGCCGTACCCGGTGGTCGCGGGCCGGGTTGGTGCCGGCGCGGCTGCGGAGTTTGTAGGCCACCGCGGCTAGGTAGGTGCGCAGGGTGGCCATTTTCTTGCCCTGCCTGTAGAGGTCGGCCAGCCAGCGCTGGATGTTCTTGACGGTGGCCTTCGCGATCTTTTGGCCGTTTGCGGCTGCCCAGCGGGCCCAGCTGTTCCATCCGGTTCTATAGGTCTTGTGGGTGTTGGCGGAAAGCGCTGCGGTCTCGGCCTGGGCTATCAGTTCGTCCAAGCAGCAAAAGGCCAGGCCGGCATCGCTGTTCGCTGTGCCATGCGAACACATGTGGCTGGGGGGGGGGGGGGGTGCTTCATCGCCGTTTTCCTAGCCGATGCCTGATGCGTTTTTCCAGCCGGAAACCGTCGAGATCCGCCGAGCAAAAGGTGGCTTCACATGACGGATAATTGCCTTTATTGGGTAGTTCAAACTGGCAGCGCCTGTCAACCCGATCCTGGAGATTTCCCAGGGGCGAGGCTGGTGACTGACGGCCGATAAAAGGGTTGACCTGGGAGAACAGAAGGCGGTTCTATCGACTGAATTCGCCGGGGCCACAGGCGTCGCGCCCGCGCTCCAGCTTTGACAGCCACGGCCATGTGGCAGTTCGAGCGCTCACTGCACCGTCAGCCGCCCCCGTGAGCCGGAGCCGAGCCTGTCTGCTGCGACCCATGGAATTCCCTGTTCTGGCGCGGTTCTAGCGGCCAATGCCTCCGCGCTCTGGTGACGCGGGTCGGGGTTCGAACGCGGCAGATAAAGGCAATTGTCCGCCGAATACCAGGTCGGGCTTCCTAATGAAACGACTCCGCCCGAAGGGGGCCTCCAAGATGACCGCATTTGCCAAGCGCCCGAGCCGGAAACTGCTTTTGGCCCTGTTGTCTGTGCTGTTGTTGGCCAGCGGCCTTGTGTACGCGCTGCCCGACAGCACGCCCACCGCCGACGCCCACGACATCACCTACACCGAGACCTTCCCCTGCGAGACGGTCCAGACCCCCTACGGCGATTTCGAGTACTGCCCGCTCCCGAAGGTCCACACCATTGGCCACACTCACTGCTGGAACGGGACGGTGATCGCGTTCGGCATCGGCTCCTGCCCGCCCAAACCGCCGCCGCCGTGCAGTGGTCTCGTGTCCCACAGGGACACCCCGAACGGCCCGTGCCACAGCGGATTCACGACCTGCCCCGGCGGCCAACAGGTATGGCACCACACCCCATGCCCCAAACCCAAGCCGGATTGCCAGCGCGATCCCAGCGTGCCGGGATGCGCCCGCCCGACCCCCGATCCGACGCCCGATCCCACGCCGAAGCCGTGCGCCGAGCACGCCCACAACGGGCTGGCGTCTCACTGCACCGCCCAGGACCACACGACCGCCGAGCCGGACTGCACCAGCTCCAACGGCGGCCAGCCGGTCACCTGGATCACCGCCCACTACAACCAGCAATCGAAAACCTGCCCGGTCGTTTGCGCCGAGCACGCCCACAACGGGCTGGCGTCTCACTGCACCGCCCAGGACCACACGACCGCCGAGCCGGCTTGCACCAGCTCCAACGGCGGCCAGCCGGTCACCTGGATCACCGCCCACTACAACCAGCAATCGAAAACCTGCCCGACGGTCCAAACCGATTGCAAGGCGGGGGAGGGCAAGCACCCCCACGCCAGCACCAACACCTGCCACCGCAACCACGCCAAATGCGACTCGGGCAAGTACAAGGACGAGGCCGCCACCGTTTACGGCCACCTTTCTGGCACCGACAACCACGGCCAGGTATCAGCCCGCGGCTGCCACGACCGGCCCACAACCACGCCGGGCCAGGTGTGCTCCGCGGGCCAACAGCAGTTCGCGACACCGCCGACGAGCGACCCCATAATCAACTATTACACCAACGAGCCCATCTCACCCTCCGACCCCGACTACGACTACAAAGTCCGAAGTTACGGCTATGGCGGTGAGTGGGAGCAGGTGAGCGGCAGGCCCACCTGCTACAACGCCGTGATATCAGGCGGCAGCGGCAAGGGAATATCCTTCAGCGACATATTAAACGGGGCCAAAGACGGGGCTGTATCCGTGGGCGGCACGGTCGTAAACGTGGGCGGCGACTCCCTGAACTGGGCGTATAACTATTGGCCGGTGGGTATACCGGGCTCGCCGGTGGTGATGCCGGCAGCGTCATATGTGGCGCTGGCCCGCGAAGCAGACAAAAGAATCCACGCGGTCGTCTGCTACAACCAATGGACGGCGACCGCAGCGACCATAATCATTGGTGCCGCAGAAGCGGCCTATGCCGCCTATACAGCAGCAGGCGCAACCGCCGCCGCAAGCACCACCGCAGCAGCCGCAGCAGGCGCAGCCACAGCCAAAGTTTTAGTGGTGTCTGCCGCCGCTGTAGGCGGCGTATACCTTTACTGCGAATATGCCGGTTCGGCCCAATCCTCGGCCCAATCCTCGGCCCAGTCTTCGGCCCAAGACTCGGTTCCGGCTCCGGCTTCGGGTTTGCGGGTGAGCGCTGAGGACGGGGGAATAGCGGTCTCTTGGACTGCTTCGGCCACGACGCCCGACGCTGGTTTCGGGTATCGGGTGCAGTGGAAGCTCACATCTCAGACGTGGGATGAGGCCGCCGCGCAGCATCAGGATTTGGAGCACGCTTTCGCCCATCACGCTGTGGCGTTGGTCATCGCAGACCTTGTGAACGGCTCGGCCTATGACGTGCGGGTGGCCGCCTACAACGAAAACGGCCTCTCAACGTGGATTGATGGCCAGGCCACCCCGACCGCCCCGGCCCCCGATCCGGCGTCGGGCTTGTCGCTGAGCCCCGGCGACGGGGAGATAGCGGTTTCTTGGACCGCTTCGGCCACCACTCCCGCCGCGGGTTTCGGGTATCGGGTGCAGTGGAAGCTCGCGTCTCAGACGTGGGACCAGGCCGCAGCCGCAGCCCAAGCCGAGGATTTGGACCACGGCTCGGACCTTGCGACCTCTTACACGGTCACCGGGCTTTCCAACGGCTCGGCCTATGACGTGCGGGTGGCGGCGTTCAACGCTGATGGCGTCTCGGCGTGGATCAGCGGCCAGGCCACCCCCGCGGCTCCGGCCTATAAGGCCCCGGCGAGCTTGGTCGCGACGGTGAGGGGGTATGCGGCTGAGACCCAGCACGGCCAAGACCACGTCGACCGCTGGAACGGCGCTTTGGAGGGGTTGTGCGTTGAGGACTTCCCCGGCGTGGCTGCTATGACCTCGGCGCAGGCCCAGGGCCACGCCGACACCTACTCGAGCTCGCGTTGGGACCCGGTGGTTGCCGAGCTGAAAAAGGCCGAGGCCGCCAACTGCACAATCACCGCCAAGCCCGAGCCGAAAGCAACGGCCCCCGATCCGGCGTCGGGCCTGTCGGTTACCGCGGGCGATAAGCAGATCGCGGTCTCATGGTCGGCGTCGGCCACGACGCCCGCCGCGGGGTTCGGGTATCGGGTGCAATGGAAGCTCACGACCCAAACATGGGGCGACGCCGCGGCGGGGTCTGTGGACTTGGACCACGGCTCGGACTTGGCCACCTCCCACACGATCACCGGGCTTGTGAACGGCTCAGCCTACGACGTGCGCGTGGCCGCGTTCAACGCCAATGGCGTCTCAGACTGGATCACCGCCCAGGCCACCCCCACAGCCCCGGCGGTGTCGGCTCCCGATCCGGCGTCGGGCCTGTCGCTGAGCGCGGGCGACAAGCAGATCGCGGTCTCGTGGTCGGCGTCGGCCACCGCGCCCGCCGCGGGTTTCGGGTATCGGGTGCAGTGGAAGCTTGTGGCCCAGGCGTGGGGTGACGCCGCTGTGGGGTCCGAGGACTTGGACCACGGCTCAGACCTGGCCACATCGCACACCATCACCGGGCTAGCCAACGGCTCGGCCTACGACGTGCGCGTGGCCGCGTTCAACGCTGATGGCGTCTCGGCGTGGATCACCGGCCAGACCACCCCAACAGCCCCCAAGCCCAAGCCCAAGCCCTCTTTGGCGTTCGACTCTGTTTCGTGCGAGTCGTCGGGCTCGGGCTGGGTCATCACCGCCACTTGGAGCAAAACCCCCGAAACCCTCAAACCCGACATCTGGGCAAACGAGGCCAAAAACCGCGGCCACCGCGGCCGCCAAACCGCGGTCGCGGGCACATCGACAACGTTCGACGTCCCGAACGCCGGTTGGTACCAAGTCGGAATGCAAGCCAAGATCGCAGGAAACAAAAAAGTAGGCGACAACGAAGCAGTGCGCTGCCGATAAAACCGCACCCCCGCAAAACCCGAAACCGCCGGGGCTCTCTGGGTGCTGTGGGGCCGCTGGAGCCGCGCCCTGGTGGCTCTCTGGGCGCTGTGGGGCCGCTGGAGCCGCCCTGGTGGCTCTCTGGGCGCTGTGGGGCCGCTGTGGTGGCCCTGAAGCCCGCTGGGGCGCTGTGGCGGCTCTCAGCTCCCCCGAGGCCCGCTGTGGCCGCTGTGGGCAGCGGCCCGGCCCGATTCAAGGTGTATGGTGGGGGGCATGTACTACCAAAACCCCCCACCACACCCCGACGATGATACAGCCCCGGATGCCCCGCGAATCAGCCGGCGCACCACCGTTGTCTTAGGCTCGCTCGGGGGGCTTGCTTTTACATTGCCAATCAGCCGGCGCACCACCGTCATTGTCGTGGCCTTGTTCCTTGGCTTACTGCAGGCTACCGGGGTCTCTCTCTTCATCTATCTGTTCGCCCCGTGGTTCGCGGGCCTGCTGAACATCGACCCCGCCATCGTGATACTGCCGACGGGGGCCGCTGGCGTCTTGGTGCTTGTGTGTTCACCGATCATTAGACGTGTCAGGGCGCGCTCTGCGGCGGCCCGCTGATTTGCCCGGTTTGATTTTGGCCTAGCCGCTGGGGCGGCTCTCAGCCCCCCGGCCAGCTCCCCTCGGTTGCGGTAGCGGCGCTGTGGGCGCTCTGGGCAGCGGCCCGGCCCGATTCAAGGTGTATGGTGGGGGGCATGTACTACCAAAACCCCCCACCACACCCCGGCGACGATACAGCCCCGGACGCCCCGCGAATTAGTCGGCTCACCGCCGCGACCTTGTTCTTTCTCGTTTGGGGATCGGCCTCCCTCCTCATCTTCATGGTGTTCGTCCCGTGGCTCGCGGGCGTGTTGAACACCGACCCCGGCACCACGAAGCTGGTGAGCGCGGCCGCCATCGCCTTGATAGGCGCCTTGATGATCGTGTCTCCATCAATCACTAGACGTGTCAGGGAGCGCTCTGCGCCAGTGCCGCGCGATCAAGCCTGACTCTTTCCAGCGGCCGCCCGCGCCGAGGCAACTTCTAACCCTCCCCGCATAGGCGGCTGTTGCCCGCTGTTGTTCCCGGTCTGGCCGCGGGGTTAGGTTTCCCCCAGCGATAAAGAGCCGTTTGAGCTTGCTCAGCGGCCAGACAACCGGCTGGCTGAGCTGCCCCGGTTGGTCTTGGTCTAGCTGCTGGTGCGGCGCTGAGCGCCGTACTAGCTCCCGGTTCCCGCTCGATCCCGGCCCGCTCGATCCCGGCGGCGCTGGGGCCGCTGTGGTGGCTCTCAGCTCCCCCGAGGCCCGCTGTGGGCAGCGGCCCGGCCCGATTCAAGGTGTATGGTGGGGGGCATGATCTACCAAAACCCCCCACCACACCCTAACAACGATACCTCCTCGGAAGCCCTCGAAAACCCGCTGAGGCGACGGTTCGTGTTCTGGCCCATGCTCACTCTCATGTTGGGCTGGATTATTTTCGGCTGGTACGTGTTCGCCCCGTGGTTTGTGGATGTGTCGGGCATCAACGCTGACCCCAAACTAGTGCGGCTGTGCTCGGCCATCATCCCCCCGTACCTGGTCTTGTACTCGATTGGATGGGCAGCGCGTTTGATTGAGCGGGTTAGGGCGCGCTCAGCGGTGGCCCGCTGACCTGCCCCTGATTTTCCCGGTCCCGCCCGCCATCGAAACCCACGCCCCCGCCAACACCCCCCTGTTGTTTTTGAGCTGGCCGCTCTCCAGCTGAATTTCCGCTGACCCTAGGGATTCAGAAATCCGTGGGGCTTGCTCTGCGGTCAGACACGTTGAGGGTTCGGTTTAGGATTCCTGCCTGCGTATGAGGATCGAAGCGTGCCTGCATATAACCCTGGTCGCCACGAAATAAACGACCATAGACACGATGAAGATTATTTCGCGGGGGCCTGAGAAAATTCTCGCAGCCACAATAGCAACAGCGAAGGCAATCACGATAGCCGCGAGTAACCACGCCCACCAGCCCGGCATCTGGGGCTCTGCCTTTCGTTCTTCGGCGTGGACCGCCGAAGTGTTATCGGGGCGCTGTGGTGGGGGGTTCTGATAGCTAATGCCCCCCACTATAGCTCCCCCTTTACTCGCGCCTTTTGCGCTCCCGAGGCCCCGCGGGGCGCTGTGGCCCGGCTCGGTTACAGGTGTATGGTGGGGGGCATGGCTTTACAAAACCCCCCACCACACATCGATGACGATACAGCCTTGGACGCCCCGCGAATCAGTCAGCGCACCGCCGGGGTCTTGGGCTCGCTCGTGGGGCTTGCTTTTGTATGTCTCACCCTCTTTGTGTTGGCCCCGTGGTTCGCTGGCCTGCTGAACATCCACCGCGTGATCGTGGAAATGGCAATCTTGGTATCCACCGGCCTGGTGCTTGCGTGTCCACCAATCATTAGACGTGTCAGGGCGCGCTCTGCGCCGGGCCGCTGAGCTGCCCCGGTTGTTCTTGGGCTAGCCGCTGGTGCGGCGCTGAGCGCCGTACTGGCTCCCGGTTCCCGCTCTTGTTGCGCGCGCCTGCCCGCCCAGGCCTATGCCCCAGCCGACGCCGAAGCCGTGCGGCTTCCTATCCCACCGACACGGGGCAACCGGGCCGTGCCACTACACGCTCAGGAAGTGCAACGGGGTCTGGATCGACCACGATGCCGACTGCGCGGTAGTCCAAACCGATTGCAAGCCGGGGGCGGGCGAGCACCGCCGCGCCAGCACGAACACCTGCCACCATCGATTCCGTTGCTCGTCGCCCATTCGCTCAAAGGCCGAAAATCCCTGGGCAATAGCCGCTCCACCCACCCACGAGCCTCATATGGGTCAGGAACCGACTCAAGGAAGGACAAGCTGAGGGGAGTTCGCGGCGAGGAGCCGGATTTCGAAAAGATCTTGTCTAGCTTGTATCCAGAAGCGGGAAACGGCCCCGGCGGTGGGGGGGAGCTGCTCAACCTCTGCGACCTTTCCCCCGTTCAGGTAGACGGAGAGTCGCCGTCCGCTCATCTATCGCTAGAGGCTAGAGGCGTAGATAGAGAAGCCATGGAACTCCAGGGGTCTCACGCAGGCCGTGAGGGTTCTTTGGTCTCTTCGGCAAAACTGGTGGGGAGGTAGTGGAAGCCGCGGCCTTTTCTCTGCTTTCGACTCTGGGTCAGGTGCCCATCTCGTGCCAGTTCGGTGAGGAGCCTTCCAACATAGGGCTTGGAGAGGCGGATGAGGTCTGCCGCCTCCGTGGAGGAGATCCTTCCTCTCTTTTTCGCCCAGTCGAGGATCAGCGCCTCTCGGCTGTCGGATGTGTCGAGGTGGACCAGCCGCTGGCTCAGTGCTTTGCGGCTGTTCTCCGACAATCGGTAGGCGGGCGGTTGGTCTGCTGGGACACCTTCCACGAGGGCGATTATCGGGTGTCCGCTGCTGGTGGTGGCCATCGCGTTCGACAGCGCGAACACTGACTCTGCCGGGGAGCGCTGCAAGGTGGTGGCCACGGTGTTGGCATCGGCCCAGCCGTGTCGGATCATGTGCTCGACGATCAACAAGAGGTCGACGTCGGAGCGCGAGGGCTGCGGCTCGATGGCGTCGACGAAGCCGACCATGGCGCTGTCGGGCTCTCCGCCGAACAGCGTGACGCGGACATAGGGGCCCTCGATCTCAGAGAAAGCTGGCGGCGGTCTGCCTATGACCAGCATGTCCGCGGTCATGCGGTCCACGCCTATACCCTCGCTCTCAGCGAGATGCAGCATCGCCATCGCTTCGGCCAGGCTGCGGTTTCTTGGCTCCGGCGGGTGGGTGATGATGTTCTCCGGGGTTACCCCGCCGATGAATCCGCCTGGTGACGTGACGCTCAGCTGATTGCCTACGTGCTCGACCGTCGTGGGTTGGTGAGCGTGCCAGTCGCGGTGGGCGACGCCGTTCACGATCGCCTCGCGAGCAGCACGGGAGGGAAGGTAGAGCACCTGCCGGTGGGAGAAGCCCGATGCCACGTGCTCAGTCCGGTTCGCTGCTTGGCACAGTTGTTCGACGCGGGCGATCTGGATCAGCAAGGGGCCGGTGCCGCCGTAGCGGTTGATGCTGTCGCCTCCCGGGACTTCGCGGCGGATGTAGTCGATGCCTATATCTGGGGTCTCCACGAGGAGCAGGGAGCCCGCGTTGGTGAGCCGGCCTTGGCCGTCGACCAGGCCGAGCCGCCGGACCAGGTCTTCGTCGCTGGCGCGGGCCAGGTCAGTCGCATCAGCCCTTTCGCCCTCGCGCAGGTAGCTGCGGGCCGCCTCCAGCGCTGCCGGGCTAACGTCGCCCAAGGTGTGGCCAGAGGGCAGAACCGACCAGTCGAATTTCCTAAGCCGCATCTGCCTGTCATGCCATGTGGCCGGGTCGACTTCGACGCAGTTGTCGTCCACACGCCACCGGATCTTCCCCTGGTAGCGGATCGGCTCAATAGCCGGGGGAGCGGTCACCACCAGCAGCCGGGTCTGGTCCGTCCGCAGCACCTTGACGACGACGGTGAGCATCCGATCGGTCAGCCGGTAGATGCGGTGGCGAAGCCATTCCGGGTCGAGGTGGGTACCGATCGCCAAGCCGTCGTCGGCGACTCCCAGGATCACCGCCCCTCCTCCAGGCGTGTTGGATAAGCACGCCATCTCGCCGGCGAGGTATCCGGCGGCAACTTCGTTCTCGCGGTTGCCCGCCAGTACCTTTCCCCCCGGTCCTCGGCGTCCCGGCTCTTCTTTGAAGTCCACTTGAGCGGTCTCGATCCGGTCGGGGGATTCCCCCTGCTCCCATCGGGACAGCGCATACCTGACCTGCTGTTCGAGCGGGTCAGGTCCCAACAAGCCAATTGCCATGCCCCGACCTCCTTGCGGGATTCAATTTCCAAGCCTGAAATGTAACTCTTTTGCAGGCTACATCCGTGAGATTCGTTTTCCAATCCTAAAATGTAACTTTCTTGCAGATCACGTCGCGGAGGCTCGTTTTCGTGGTCCAAAATATAACTTGCGGCCGCAGGGTTGGCACTTAGCAAGTGGTGATCCCTGGGTTTCGCGTAGGCGTGATAGTGGGTTCACGCTGCCGGTGATTGCTAGAGCTTGCCGGGGCTTCTTGTGGCTGACGACATCTTTCGGATCCTCGAACTGAACGGCGGCGGGTGTATAGTGCCCTGAACAACCGTGAAGTGGGTCCGGCGAGGCCCGTACGGACATGGAGGAAACCGAGTTTGGCTGAACGCGAGCGCCGTCGAACGCCCCCCTATGGGGGCGTTTTCGCTGCCCGTACCCGGGTGATGGAAGCCGAGGACATCAAGCGGGCCACATGGCGCATGGCCCACGAGATCATCGAGCGCAATCACGGCCTCGAAGGCGTGGTGCTCGTGGGTTTGCAGACCGGAGGGGTGTGGCTGGCCGCAGACATCGCCAGCGTCCTCAATGAGATCGAAGGGGTCGAGCCACCCCTGGGCACCCTGGACGTGGCCTTCCACCGCGACGACATCGGCTTGCGCCCATTGCTGCCGGAGGCGCCCACCAAGATTCCGTTCAATCTCGACGGCCAGGCAGTAGTGATCGTCGACGACGTGCTGTACACCGGCCGGACCATCCGGGCCGCGCTCGACGCGCTGAACAGCTATGGAAGGCCGCGGACGGTGCAGTTGGCGGTGATGGTGGACCGAGGTCATCGGGAACTGCCCATCCGCCCCGACTTCGTGGGCAAGAACCTGCCCACCCGCCGCGACGAGATGGTGGATGCCCACCGCGACGGCATCGACCTCGGAGAGATTGTCAAATGAAGCACCTTCTCTCGATCAACGATCTCGGTGCTGAGGGCATCGATGAGGTGTGCCGGCTGGCCGACCACTTCACGGAAGTGTCGCAGCGGCCCATTCCCAAGGTTCCCGCCCTGCGGGGCAAGACGGTGGCCATGCTGTTCTATGAGGACTCCACTCGGACCCGGCTCTCGTTCGAGGTGGCGGCTCGGCGCCTTTCCGCCGACGTCATGGGCTTCAGCGTGTCGGCCTCTTCGGTCAACAAGGGGGAGTCGGTGCGCGACACCGTGGCCACCGTTTCGGCCATGGGTCCCGACGCCATTGTCGTTCGCCACCGGTCGGCCGGAGTGCCCCAGCAGACCGCGGCCTGGACCCATGCCAGCGTTATCAACGCGGGTGACGGCTGGCATGAGCACCCCACCCAGGCGTTGCTCGATTGCTACACCATCCGCGATCGGCTGGGATCGGTGGCCGGTCGGCGCATTGTCATCGTGGGCGACATCAAGCACTCCCGGGTGGCCCGCTCCTGCGTGATGGCGTTCACCGCGCTGGGGGCGAAGGTCACGCTGGTGGCGCCTCCTACCCTGTTGCCTCCGGAGGTGGGTTCGTGGCCGGTGGACATCAGCTTCAGCCTCGACGCCGTGCTCAGCGACTGCGACGTGGTGTACGGGCTGCGAGTGCAGAAAGAGCGCCAGTCTGAGGCCCTGCTGCCTTCGCTACGGGAGTACACCGCCCAGTGGGGGCTCACGGTGGCTCGAGCCGCCCGTCTGCATCCCGACGCGCTGGTTATGCACCCTGGCCCGGTGAACCGGGGTGTGGAGATCGCCCCCGAGGTGCTGGACCAGCCCAATGCCACCCTCAATGAGCAGGTGCGTCACGGCGTGGCGGTGCGGATGGCCGTCCTCTATCTGCTGTTGGCCGCCGATCCTGATCTGCGCCCCGAGGGGGCCGGCACATGAGCCCCGGAGGAATACCCCGATGAGCACCGAAGAGAAACCCCAATGAGCCCCGAAGGCAAACCCAAATGAGCACAGTGATCAAGGGCGGAGTGGTCATCGACCAGACCGGAGAGCGCAATGCTGATGTGGTGGTGGAAGACGGGCGGGTTGTCGCGGTCGGTCCCGATCTGTCTGGTGATGAGGTCTTGGACGCTTCGGGCTGCGTGGTGGCCCCCGGCTTCGTGGATATCCACGCCCATCTGCGCCAGCCCGGCGCCGAGGAGGCCGAGACCATTGAGACCGGGAGCTGGGCCGCGGTACGGGGCGGGTACAGCGCGGTGGTGGCCATGCCCAACACCAACCCGCCCATCGACTGCGCCGCCGTGGTCCAGGAGGTGCTGGCGCTGGGGCGGCTGGGTCCGTGCGATGTGTACACCTCAGGTGCCATCACCGTTGGCCGCAAAGGCGAGCAACTGGCCCCCATGGCCGAGATGGCCGCGCTGGGGGTGCGGCTGTTTACCGACGACGGCAACGGGGTCCAAGAGGCCGGGCTCATGCGCCGGGCCATGGAATACGCCGCGGGGCTGGGAGTGGTGCTGGCTCAGCACTGCGAAGTCGATTCCCTGGCCGCGGGGGGCCACATGCACGAAGGTGAGTGGTCCAGCCGCCTGGGCATTCCCGGTGTGCCTGCCGAGGCCGAGGAGCTCATGGTCATGCGGGACATCGCCCTCAGCCGCTTCACCGGCGCCCCCATCCACTTCCAACACCTGTCCACCCGGGGCTCCATCGCCATGGTGCGGGCCGCCCGTGAGGCCGGGTTGGAGGTAACCGCCGAGGCCGCCACCCACCATTTCACCCTCACCGACGAGGCTTGCGCCTCCTACGATCCGGTGTTCAAGGTCAACCCGCCCTTGCGCCCGGCAGATGATCGAGACGCGGTGCGCGAGGGCCTGTCCGACGGGGCCGTTGATGCCATCGCCACCGACCACGCCCCCCATTCTCCTGACACCAAGGAGATGCCCTTCGACCAGGCGCCACCGGGAATGCTCGGTTTGGAGACTGCCTTGGCTTTGGCGCTCACCGAGCTCAACTTGCCCTTGGCCGAGGTGGTGGGGCTGCTCACCTGGCAACCCGCGGCCATCGCCGGTCTGAAGGGAGTACACGGGGCGCCGATCGCCCCCGGCGGGCCGGCCAACCTGTGCGTGTTCGACCCCAACGAGACCTGGACTGTCGATCCCGACGCCCTGGCCAGCCGCTCCCGCAACACCCCTTACGCCGGACGCCAAGTGCGCGGCCGGGTTCGCCACACCATTGTCGGCGGTCGCCCGGTGCTGGTCGACCAGGAGATGCGGCCATGACCCGGCTGGTGCGGGCATCGGCTTTGGAGGCCACGCCATGATCCGCGAGGCGGCACTGGTTCTCAGCGACGGGGAGGTGTTCGAGGGAGAGGCCATAGGCGCGGAGGTGCCCAGCGGTATCACCTCGGGAGAGGTGGTGTTCAACACCGTGCTCACCGGCTATCAGGAGGTGATCACCGATCCTTCCTACGCCGGGCAGATCATCACCTTCACCTACCCCCACATCGGCAACTACGGCGTCGCGCCCGCCGATCACGAGAGCCGCCGACCTTTCTGCCGGGGCGTGATCGTGCGGGACATGGCCCGCCGCCGCTCCAACTGGCGCTCGACCGGCGACCTGGAGGCTTTCTTGGTCAACCAGGGCATCGCCGGCCTCGCCGGGGTGGACACCCGGCGGCTCACCACCCACATCCGCGATGCCGGGGCCATGCCCGGTGCCTTCGGGACCGCACCTGAGTCCGACCTGAGAGCCGCGGCGCAAGCCGAGCCCGGCACCGACGGCATCGACTTGGTGGCCACCGTCACCCGCTCGGAGTCCGAGCACTTCACCAGCACGAGGGACGGCGGAAAGCCTCCCCATCGAGTGGTGGCCCTGGATTTTGGGCTTAAGGCCACCATCGTTCGCCACCTGCGGACCATCGCCCACGTTGAGGTGGTGCCCGCCAGCACGTCTGCGGCCGACATCTTGGCCCGACAGCCCGACGGGGTGTTCTTGTCGAACGGGCCCGGCGATCCGGAGGCGGTAGCAGGCGCGGTGGGAACTATCTCCGGACTGCTGGGCGAGGTACCGATCTTCGGAATCTGCCTAGGTCACCAGCTTCTGGCCGCGGCATTGGGCGGCGAGACCTACAAGCTGCCCTTCGGCCACCACGGCGGCAACCACCCGGTGCGAAACCTGGCCACCGGCACGGTGGAGATCACCAGCCAGAACCACAACTTCTGCGTGGCCGACAGCTCCATACCCGGTGCCGACATCACCCACATCAACCTCAACGACCACACCGTGGAGGGCCTGCGCTGCCGCGACCTGCCCGCGTTCAGCGTGCAGTACCACCCTGAAGCCGGCCCCGGCCCCCACGACTCCCGCTATCTGTTCGCCCAATTCGACGAGCTCATGGACGGCCTCCACACAACTGAGTCAGGCCCAGCCCAGGGCCAGCTGCTCGGAGGGGCGACCCATGCCTAAAAGAACCGACATCGAGTCGATTCTGCTGATCGGGTCGGGTCCCATCGTGATCGGCCAGGCCTGCGAGTTCGACTACTCCGGCACCCAGGCCTGCCGGGTGCTGCGCGACGAGGGGTATCGGGTGATCCTGGCCAACTCCAATCCGGCCACCATCATGACCGATCCCGAGTTTGCCGACGCCACCTACGTGGAGCCTCTCAGCCTCGAGGTGCTCACCGGCATTATCCAGCGGGAGCAGCCCGACGTGCTGCTGCCCACCCTGGGAGGGCAGACCGCGCTCAACCTGGCCATGGAGCTCATCGAGTCGGGGGTGGTGGACAAGTACGGGGTGGAGGTGATCGGCGCCGATCAGACCGCCATCTCCACCGCTGAGGACCGGGCCAAGTTCCGCCAGGCCATGATCGACATCGGATTGCCCGTGCCCCCCTCGGCCACCGCCCACACCCTGGACGAGGCGGTGGAGGTCATGGAGCGCATCGGGCTTCCCGTGATCATCCGGCCCGCCTACATCCTGGGCGGCACTGGCACCGGCATTGCTCACACTCCCGAGCAGGGCCGGGACATGGCCGCCCACGGCCTGGCGGCCAGCCCCATCAGCGAGATCCTCATCGAGCAGTCGATCGCCGGCTGGAAGGAGTACGAGCTGGAGGTGATGCGCGACCGGGCCGACAACTGCGTGGTGGTGTGCACCATCGAGAACCTCGATCCCATGGGAGTACACACCGGCGACTCCATCACCGTGGCTCCGGCCCAAACCCTGTCCGATGTGGAGTACCAGGCGCTGCGGGACGCCGCCTTTGCCTGCATCCGCCGGGTCGGGGTGGAAACCGGCGGCTCCAACATCCAGTTCGCGGTCAACCCCGACAACGGCGATTTCGTGATCATCGAGATGAACCCGAGGGTGTCGCGCTCATCGGCGCTGGCCTCCAAGGCCACCGGGTTTCCCATCGCCAAGATCGCCGCCCGCCTGGCGGTGGGTTACACCCTCGACGAGATTCCCAACGACATAACCGAGAAGACCCCGGCCTGCTTCGAGCCGGTCATCGACTACGTGGTGACCAAGGTGCCCCGGTGGGCGTTCGAGAAGTTCTCCGGGGTGTCGGGAGTGCTCAACACCCAGATGCAGTCGGTGGGGGAGGTCATGTCCATCGCCCGCACCTTCACCGAGTCGCTGCAAAAGGGGCTGCGTTCGCTGGAGTTGGGCCGCCACGGGCTAAACGCCGATCCGGCTGAGGCCGCCTACAACTCCCTCAGCGACGAGGAGCTGCTGGCCGCCGCCGCGGTGCCCACCCCCGAGCGGATCTTCCAACTCGAGGCCCTGCTGCGGCGGGGGCTCACCGTGGCAGAGCTGTTCGACGCCACCAAGGTTGACCCGTGGTTCTGCGACCAGATCCTCCAGATCACCGAGGAGCGGGCCGCGTTGGCCGAGTGCGGCTTCGACGCCATGACCCCCCGAGCGTGGAAGCGGGCCAAGCAGTTCGGATTCTCCGATGAGCAGCTCGGCTATCTCTGGGATGTGCCCGCGGCCGAGGTTCGAAAGGCCCGCATCGCCGCCGGCGTGGAGGCCACGTTCAAAACAGTGGACACCTGCTCGGCCGAGTTCGAAGCCGAGACCCCGTACCACTACTCCACCTATGAGGACGTGGGCGAAGTGGCCCCCTCTGATCGGGCCAAGGTGATCATTCTGGGGTCGGGTCCGAACCGGATCGGCCAGGGAATCGAGTTCGACTACTGCTGCGTCCACGCCTGCTTCGCGCTCTCGGAGGCTGGCTATGAGACCATCATGGTCAACTGCAACCCGGAGACGGTGTCCACCGACTACGACACCAGCGATCGCCTGTATTTCGAGCCCCTCACCGAAGAGGACGTCCACAATGTGATCGACGCCGAGCTCCGGTCGTCGCAAGTTGCCGGCGGTCCCGGCATTGCCGGGATTGTCGTCTCGCTCGGAGGTCAGACCCCGCTCAAGCTGGCCGGAGTGCTGCCCGACGGACTGGTGGTGGGCACCAGCCCAGACAGCATCGACCTGGCCGAGGACCGGGAACGCTGGAATGCCCTGTGCGCCCGACTCGACATCCCCCAGCCGGCCGGGGGCACCGCCGCCACCGCCGATGAGGCCCTGGCGGTGGCCGATCGCATCGGCTACCCCGTGCTGGTGCGGCCCTCCTATGTGCTGGGGGGCCGGGCCATGGTCATCGTCTACACCGACGATGATCTGGCCGACGCCATGGCCGAGTTGGCCGCTTCCGGCTCTTTGGGCCGGGAGGGAGGGCTGTCGGCTGAGCGGCCGGTGCTGATCGACCGCTTCTTGGAAGACGCCACCGAAGTGGACGTGGACGCCATCCGGGACATGTACGGGGAGGTGCTCATCGGCGGGGTGATGGAGCATGTGGAGGAGGCTGGGGTGCATTCGGGCGACAGCGCCTGCATGCTGCCGCCGGTCCACCTCTCCGAGGCCACCGTGGCCCTGCTGGAGCGCCACGTGAAGGACATCGCCAGCGCGCTGGATGTGGTGGGGCTCATCAACGTGCAGTTCGCGGTCAAGCAATTCGGCATCGGGGCGGCCGATCAGGTGTTCGTATTGGAGGCCAATCCCCGGGCGTCGCGCACGGTGCCGTTTGTGGCCAAGGCCACCGGCGTGCCCTTGGTGAAGGTGGCCACCCGGGTCATGATGGGCTCAAGCCTGGCCGATCTACGACAGGAGGGGCTGTTGGGAGGTCGGGCCAACGGCGACCACATATCGGTCAAGGAGGCCGTGCTCCCGTTCAACAAGTTCCCCGAGGCCGATGCCATTCTCGGCCCGGAGATGAAGTCCACCGGCGAGGTGATGGGCATCGACCTGCGTCCGGGATTGGCCTTCGCCAAGAGCCAGATCGCGGCGGGCGCCCCGCTGCCCGCCAACGGCACCGTGTTGATGTCGTTGGCCGACCGGGACAAAGCCGCCGGGGTGGAGATGGCCCGAGGCTTCACCGGCCTTGGCCTGGACATTGCGGCCACTTCAGGCACCGCCGCCGCGCTGTCCGAAGCCGGTGTGCCGGTGGCCGAGGTGGTGGCCAAGGTCGGCGAGGTGGGCACCAACGTGGTGGAACTGATCGACGACGGGCGGGTGCAGTTGGTGGTAAACACCCCGAGGGGCCGCGGATCACGGGCCGATGGCGATCACATCCGCCGGGCGGCCAGTCGTAACCGGGTGCCTCTATTGACCACCGCTTCGGCCGGGTTGGCCGCCGCCGACGGCATGGTCGACTGGGCCCGTCACCAACTGCGGGTTCGGACCCTCCAGGAATATCACCGCGGGGTGACCAGCGATCAGCTGGCTCTCGATCTGTGAGCTCGACTAGATGAGGCGGGGCGAACCGAAGCCGGCGTTGGAAACCGCCATTGGCTCGGTTCGGTTGTCCAACCCGGTGATGACCGCCTCGGGCACGGTGGGCCACGGCAACGAATTGGCCCGCTACCTTGACTACTCCGTGCTGGGCGCGGTGGTGGTGAAGTCGCTGGCTCCCTATGGGTGGCCGGGCAATCCCCCGCCCCGGGTCCACCCGGTTCCTGCGGGGATGATCAACAGCGTGGGCCTACAAGGCCCCGGCCTGCCCCGGTGGCTGGCCGAGGAACTGCCGGCACTGGCCGACACCGGTGCCCGGGTAGTGGCGTCGATCTGGGGGCGAACCCTCGACGACTACAAGGCAGCCGCCGACCTGCTGGCGGCGGCCAGCAGCCTGGCGATGGAGGCGGTGGTGGCAGTGGAGGTCAACGTCTCCTGTCCCAACCTGGAGGATCGGGGCCGGATGTTCTCCCATTCCGCGGCCATGACCCGGGCCGCGCTGGCCGCCACTGCCACCTGCGGTCTTCCCCGGTGGGCGAAGCTCAGCGCCACCGGCGATCTGGTGGATATTGCTGCCGCCGCAGTGGAGGGCGGCGCTTCGGCCCTCACCCTCATCAACACCCTGCTGGGCATGGTCATCGACACCGAGTCCCGCAAGCCCCTGCTGGGCGCTGGTGGGGGAGGAGTATCGGGGCGGGCCATGGGCCCGGTGGCGGTGAGATCGGTCTTCGACGTGTACGCCGCCCTGCCCGATGTGCCCATCGTCGGAGTGGGTGGCATCGCCTCGGGGGCCGACGCGGTGGAGATGATGATGGCCGGCGCCTGTGCGGTGCAGGTGGGTACTGCCACATTTGCCGACCCTCGGGCCCCGGCCAAGGTCTTGCGGGAACTGGCCCGCTGGTGCGCCGCCCACGGCGTGAGCCGATTGGACGAGTTGATTGGAGCAGCCCATGAGTAAGACGACGCGCGACCCCCGCCTGGCCATCGCGTTGGACGTGGATGATCTGAATATGGCCTGTTTGATGGCCGATGCCGTTCACCCCTGGATGGGTGTGGCCAAAGTTGGATTCGAGCTGTTCTCCACCGCTGGTCCCGCCGCGATCACCGCCGCGATAGATCGAGGCTATGAGGTGTTCGCCGATCTCAAGCTGCATGACATCCCCAACACAGTGGGCCGGGCCGCGGCCAAGCTGGGTCGAACCGGGGTCCGCTGGCTGACCGTCCACACGGTAGGCGGGGCCGACATGCTGCGGGCCGGAGTGGAGGGCCTGGCTGAGGGCAGCGACGGCAACGCCCAGGTCCTAGGGGTGACCATTCTGACCAGCGATGCCGACCGATCCCGAGAAAAGCTCGAAGCGCGGGTGGCCCTCGCCCGAGACGCCGGTTGTGGCGGCGTGATCTGCTCGGCAGCTGATATCGGAGTGGTCAAAGACGTCGCGCCCGAGCTGAAGCGCGTGGTGCCCGGCATCCGGCTTCCCGACTCAAGCAACGACGACCAAGCCTCGGTGGCCGCTCCCGAGGGCGCCATCGCCGCAGGGGCTTCCATATTGGTGATCGGCCGGACAGTTACCTCACCGGTCCAGAGGATGACCGTTGGCTCTGCGCACTTGGCCCATGCGCTGGCCGAAATGGCCGACAGGGCTCGGCTGGTCGCCGCCAGCATCGGTATTGCCTAATTGCGTTTTTCGGTTCGGTAAGCTAATTTTTGGGTAAGCGGGGGAGCCTGTTCCACGAGTTTGGTGCTGGCCGGGGCCTGTTTGGCTTTTTTTGATGTCTGGCTTCAGCATAGGCATCTTGCAACAGGTGGTTTCTGGTGGAGCGCTACTCCCGACTAACAGCTAGGCGAGCATCGGCGATTGCGGCCCTGCTCGCTCTCATGGCAACAGTGGCAGGCGTCGTGGTGGCAAACACCGCGGTGGCTCAGACGGTGCCCGTGGTAACGGTCACCGCCAATGCTGAGCGCGTCTACGAGCGTGAGACGGCCACGTTCACGATTCGCATGGATCCGGCGCCAACCAAGCAAACCCGGGTCAAGTACATCGTCGCCGACAGGTATGATGCCGTAGGCAACAGCCGGGAGGGCCATAAGTCCGTCACCTTCCAGCCCAACCAGGCCACTCAGACCATTTCCATTCCCACCCAGGAGCTGGTGTACACCTACAATGTCCAGGGCGCTGGCCAGGGTGGTCTTCCCAAGCAGGTCCCCTGCCAACGTCCGGGTGGGGAGTTACCGGATGTGCCCAGCGAGAAGCCGGCTTCTGGACTCTGGTCGAGTCTGACCGCTGAGCAGTTCAATACGCTGCGCGACGTCTGCAACGCTCTCCGCCTGGGTGCCACCATGGGTGAAGTATCGGTGGTCATTGCGCTGCCGGGCGACTCGGGCGGCTACACGAGGGGCAGTCCAAGGACTGCATACACCGACGTTCGGGACAAGTCCCTCAAGAGCAGCGACCCCAAGCCGCCGCCGGTGGTGAGCATCGCGGCGGGCAGCGGGGTTGTTGAGGGCGGGGATGCTGTGTTCACCGTGACTGCCGATCCGGCACCGTCGAGCGCTTTGACGGTGGATGTGACGGTCTCCCAGAGCGGTGATTACGGCGTGTCCACAGGGTCGCGCCAGGTGACGGTGTCTACCTCGGGCAGCGGGACGCTGACGGTGTCCACCACTGGTGACAGCGCCGATGAGGTGGATGGCTCGGTGACGGCTGTTGTGGACGGCGGCACGGGTTACACGGTGTCTTCCACGAAGGGCTCGGCCACCGTCGCGGTGGCCGATGACGATGATCCGCCGGTTGTGGTGCCTGATGTGTCGTTTGGGTCTTCTGTTTATTCGGGTGGTGAGGGGTCGGGTTCTCGGAGTGTGAGCGTTGGGCTGGTTTTGTCGGCGGCGGCGCCGTCGGGTGGTCTTGCGGTGTCGTATCAGGTTGGGGGCAGCGCGGTCGCGGGGTCGGATTATTCGAGTTTGAGCGGGTCGGTGACTTTCGTCCAGGGCTCGTCGTCGGCGGCCATCGCGGTGTCGGTCACCGACGATGCTGTTGATGATGACGCGGAGACGATTGTGCTGACGCTGGTCGACGGGGCGGCCTATGACCTGGGCACGCCGAGCTCCACCACGATCACCATCGCCGATGACGATGATCCGCCGGTTGTGGTGCCTGATGTGTCGTTTGGGTCTTCTGTTTATTCGGGTGGTGAGGGGTCGGGTTCTCGGAGTGTGAGCGTTGGGCTGGTTTTGTCGGCGGCGGCGCCGTCGGGTGGTCTTGCGGTGTCGTATCAGGTTGGGGGCAGCGCGGTCGCGGGGTCGGATTATTCGAGTTTGAGCGGGTCGGTGACTTTCGTCCAGGGCTCGTCGTCGGCGGCCATCGCGGTGTCGGTCACCGACGATGCTGTTGATGATGACGCGGAGACGATTGTGCTGACGCTGGTCGACGGGGCGGCCTATGACCTGGGCACGCCGAGCTCCACCACGATCACCATCGCCGATGACGATGAGCTTCCCCCCTAATCGTGGAGAGTTTGTTTTTGAGGGTCGGGGTTGTGGGCCTGTTCGTATTCTACGGGGCTGGTCATTCCGATTGCGGAGTGGAGGCGGTGCTGGTTGTACCAGGTGTGGACCCATAGGGTGATTTCTCGTCGGGCCCGGGCTCTGGTGGTCCAGGCTCGGCGTGAGATGAGCTCGTGTTGGAGGGTGGAGAAGAACGACTCGGCCGGCGCGTTGTCCAGCGCGTTGCCGGTTCTTCCGGTGGACCGTGAGATGCCGAGCCGCCGGCAGGCGGCGGCGAAGGCTTCTGAGGTGTATTGCGATCCCTTGTCCGAGTGGAAGATGACGCCTTTGACGTTGCCGCCTCTGGTGGCGACCGCGGTGTTGATGGCCTGTTTGGCCAGCTCGGCGGTCGGGTACCGGTCGGAGGTGGCGAAGCCGACCATGCGCCTGGAGTAGAGGTCCTCGACGGTCGCGAGGAACACCGGGCCCTCGGCGGTGGGAACCTGTTTGAAGTCGCCGCACCATTTCTGGTTGACCCCTGTCGCGCTGAAGTCGCGGCCCAGAAGGTCTGTGGGGGCCGCATGGGAGCTGTCGGGGCTGGTGAGGCCCTTTTTGCGTTTGGGGCGGGCGCACAGGCCCTGGCGGGCCATCGAGGCCTCCACCGTCTTCTTCGACACCGACAGGCCATCGCGTCGCAGCCGGGCGCGCACCCTGGGCGACCCGTAGGTGCCGTCCGATTCGTCGAACGCCTTTTTCACCTCGGCGTCCAGCGCCCGGCGACGCCGCTGCCGATCGGTCAGCGGCCGGTCGAGGTGCTTGTAGAACGTGGATTCCGCCACGCCCAGCGCTCTGCAAGCCACAGAGTGAGGCACACCGTGGTCGGTCCTTTGGGCCGCGATGAACCCTGCGGTCACCGCGTCGCCTCGTTGACCCAAAGGACCACGGATCGTTTGAGCACATCACGCTCCATCTCCAGCTCGGCGACCCGGCGGCGCAGCCGGGCCAGCTCGGCCCGCTCGTCGCCGCTCAGCCCGCCCGAGCGCTCGTCTCGGTCCCGGCGCACCCAATTCCCGAGCGTGCCCTCGTTGACGCCGAGCTCCCGGGCGACGTGGGCCACCGGCCGGCCGGTCTCCTTGACGATCCGGACAGCCCCATCACGGAACTCCCGGTCATAATCTCTTCGCGGTCTGGACATAGCTCCTCCTTATAGAGCATGTCTCCACGAAAAGGGGGGAACCTCAGCAGGCTGAATGTTTTGGTTTTCTGTTTTTGTTTGGCCGGTCTTGGCGGCAGTGTAGGCGGTTTCGAACTGGTCGGGTGATTGGTCGTTGAGGTAGCCGGCCTCGACATCCGCGTCATCGACACCCAAACCGGAGAACTCCTCCGACACCTCACCCTCAACCCCAACACCGACCACCAACCCCGAAACAAACCCTGAAAAACCCGCCCCGCGCAGGTTCACCCCTTCCACATGCCTTGACACATCACAAAAGCGCCCACGGCAGGATTCGAACCTGCGACCCCTTGCTCCGGAGGCAAGTGCTCTATCCCCTGAGCTACGTGGGCAGTAACTGGGTGAGTATACCCAGCGGGGCATCGGTACCATGTGCCAGTTCATGGCCGACATCCGCACCTCCCTTTCTGATGCCCTGCGCGGCGCGCTCGTCGCCGTCGGAATCGACCTGCCTGCCGACTTCCAGGTCGGGTTGGAGCGACCGGCGCGGCGGGAGCACGGGGACTGGTCGTCCAACGCCGCGCTGGCCATAGCGAAGGGGGCGGGGCGCAATCCTCGAGAGCTAGCAGCGGAGCTGGCCGCCTGGCTGGAGGAAAACCGGCCTGAGCATGTGGCTGAGGTGAGCGTGGCTGGGCCCGGGTTCGTCAACTTCAAGCTGGTGCCAAGCTGGCTGCACAGCGTGGTCGCCGACGCGGTGGCCACCGGTGTCGACAGCTATGGGCGCCAGAACTTGGGCGCGGGCCGCACGGTGATCGTGGAGTTTGTGAGCGCCAACCCCACCGGGCCGGTACACGCCGGCCACGGCCGGGGAGCGGCTTATGGCGATGCGGTGGCCCGGTTGCTGGAGTGGTGCGGGTACGATGTGCAGAGGGAGTTCTACATCAACGACCGAGGCACGCAGATGGAGCTCTACGGTGCTTCTCTTGCCGCCCTCCGAGCTGGTGACCCCGTGCCCGAAGACGGCTACAACGGCCAGTACATCGCCGATTGGGCCGCGGAGATGCCCGCGGATGCCGATGCCCGCCAGTGGGGGCGGGAGCGGGCGCTGGCCGATCAACAGGACGTGCTGGGCTCGATGGCGGTGGAGTTCGACACCTGGTTCAGCGAGCAGGCGCTGGTGGACTCCGGGGCTATCGACGACACGCTGGCCGCGCTTGACGCCGCCGGCGCCTCCCACGAATCCGACGGGGCCCTGTGGCTGCGCTCCAGCGACCATGGCGACGACAAAGACCGGGTGCTGATCAAGTCGGACGGGGAGTACACCTACCTGCTGCCCGACATCGCCTATCACCGCGACAAGCTCGATCGGGCGGGCCAGGAAGGCCTGCTGATCAACGTGTGGGGGGCCGACCACCACGGGTATGTGGCTCGAATGAAGGCGGCCATGGCTGCGCTGGGCTGCGACCCTGCCAGCTTGGAGGTGGTGGTGACCCAGCTGGTGCGCTTGGAGCGCGACGGCGAAGAGGTGCGGCTGTCCAAGCGCACCGGCGACCTCATCGAACTGCGAGACGTGATCGACGAGGTGGGGGCCGACGCCACCCGGTTCACCTACCTGCTCCAATCCATGGACACCGCCCCCACATTTGATCTGGCCAAGGCCGCGGCCCAAGTGATGGAAAACCCTGTGTTCTATGTGCAGATGGCCCACGCCAGGGTGTGCTCCATCGCGGCCCGAGCCCAGGCCGATGGGGTGGAGCGCCAGAGCATCGACCAGGTGGACTTGAGCCTGCTGGTCCACGAGCGGGAGCTGGAGATAATGCGACAGCTCTCCACGCTGGGCGAGGTGATCGCCGCCGCCGCCGAAGAGCGCGCCCCGCATCGCATGACCGCTTGGCTGAGGGACTTCGCCGCCGCGGTCCACAGCTTCTATCACGACTGCTATGTGGTGGGCGCCGGCATCGCCCCTGAGCTGACCCAAGCCCGCCTGGTCCTGATCGACGCCGCCCGGGTGGGCTTGGCCGTTGGCCTCGGCGCCCTCGGCGTAAGCGCCCCCGAGTCGATGTAGGGGACTGGTTGTGTCGGCTCTGCCTCAGCACCTGCTGCCTGACAACGCCTCGGTTGGTGACGACGGGCGACTCTCCATCGCCGGTTGCGACGTGCTTGACCTGGCGGGGGAGTTCGGTACCCCGCTGTTTGTCTACGATGAAGCCCACATGCGGGATCGGTGCCGCCAAGCCCGGACTGCGTTCGCCGGGTCGGTGGCCTATGCCTCCAAGGCGTTCTTGTGTCTGGCCATGGCCCGGCTGGTCCACGAGGAGGGCCTCGACCTAGACGTTGCCACCGGGGGAGAGCTCCATGTGGCTCGGGCCGCGGGTGTGCCTGGCGACCGCTTGGTGATGCACGGCAACAACAAGTCGGCTGCCGAACTCGCTGCTGCGGTCGAAGCCGGGGTGGGCCGCATCGTGGTGGACTCGTTCGACGAGCTCGACCGCTTGGACGCCCTTCACGCCGCCACCGGCACCCGTCCAAGGGTACTTCTGCGGATCACACCGGGGGTGGAAGCCCACACCCACGAGTACGTCACCACCGGGGTGGACGACACCAAGTTCGGCTTCACCGCCTCCACCGGACTGGCCGATGCTGCCATCCGCCGGGCCCAGGAAGCCGAATCGGTGGAGTTGGTGGGCCTGCACGCCCATATTGGCAGCCAAGTGTTCGAGCTGCGCTCCTTCCAGCAGGCCGTCGAAGTGATCGCCGGGTTCGCCCAGCCCTACGGCCTGCCCGAGCTGTCGCTGGGCGGCGGTTTGGGCGTGGCCTACGTGGAGGGAGAATCGGCCCCCACCATCGCCGAGTGGGCTGAGGCCATTGCCCAGGCATGTAGTTCGGCAGGTTTCACTGCCCCGGTGGGCGTTGAGCCGGGACGGGCCCTCGTAGCGTCTGCCGCAGTGACGCTCTATGAGGTGGGAACCATCAAGGAGTTACCGGGCATTCGCACCTATGTCTCAGTCGACGGCGGCATGAGCGACAACCCCCGCCCCGTGCTGTACGGCAGCGGCTATGAGACGTTTCTGCCCCGGGCCACCGACCGCGAACGCGACAAGACCGTCCGGGTAGTGGGCAAGCACTGCGAGTCGGGCGACCTGCTGGTACGAGACGGCCAGGTGCCCAGCGATATCGCAGTGGGCGACATCCTGGCCACCCCAGTAACCGGTGCGTACGGCCACTCCATGGGCTCCAACTACAACAAAGTCCTCCGCCCCGCCGTGGTGTTCGCCCGAGACGGCGACGCCCGCCTCGTTGTCCGCCGCGAGACCAACGAGGACCTCCTCCGCAACGACCTCTAGTTGGCTGCTGTGGGCTCACGGCAGGATCTCATGTCCGCCGATCCGCAGCCAGACGATGTGAATCTTGCCTTCGACGACGGGTTTGCCAAAGGCGAAGGTTGCTCGCCCGCCAGGGGACCAGGTCATCTCCCAGTTATCGGAGACACCCCTGATTTTCTTAACACGAAGCCCGGTCCGGAACCAGGTGAGTCGGCCGGTTTCGATCGCTAGCAAATCAGTTCTGAACGCTCGTAGACGGTCGTTGAATTGAGATTGCTGTGCTGGGGTGAGCCGTTTCAGGTCGCGTAGGAACAAAGAGTTCTCAAAATGAGTGGGCAATTTGTGGTGTTGGGGAGGGTCTACTGGGCTGCGTCGCGGCGGCGCGCCTGCATTGCAGCGATAAAGTCCTCTGTGCTGGCGTGGAAAACGCCCCCCTCCAAATCTGGGGGAGTTCCTTTGCCCACGCTGGCGTAGATGTCTTCAATAGTCATTGCCTCAGACTCGACGTCGTCGTGCTGGACGCGGGTTGAAGTGCGCCGGTTGTCTGGGCGGTCAATGGCCATTGCTGACTCTCCTGGGTCTGCTTCTTCCCATGACTCTACCGGGCGGGGAACACCTTGTCGGTCGGTTAGCCATGATGGGCGATCTGGATGATGGAGGGTTGGCCGTTTTGGATTAGGTAGCCGCGGCCGGGGATTGCCGGGAGGGTGGGGCGGGTGGGGAGTTGGATGGTGAACAGGTCGCCGTCGAGGGGGGTGGGCTGGAGCAGGACGCCCGTGCGAGAGAAGCGGATCTCCGCGGTCCAATGGCCGTAGGCAGTGCGGAGGCGGTCGGCGCGGCCGGCGGCCACGATGTGCAGGCCGGAGGGGCTGTCGGCGGCCAGCGACTTGAGGGCGCCATCGGGGTCGGGGACTGTTTCGGCGTCGTCGATTAGCACCAACGTGGGATGGTCGGCCTCACTCGTTGCGGTCAGCAACTCGGGTGGGCCCACGGCTACAAGGTCGATGCCGGGACAATTGGCCAGCGGCGACCCCCCGGAAACCAATGCGATCACCCGTCCTCCGGAGGCTGCGGCTACTTCAGCCAACAAGGCCAGCGCGGCGGATCGGCCCGACCGGGCCGGGCCCAGAATGAGCGCGTGCTCGCCGGGGTAGAGGGAGAGCCCAGCTGGGGAAAGGGTGTCGTCGCTCAACCCCAGCGGGAGGTACCACGGGGAGTCGTCCAGGCGGGGCTGGTCCAGGCGGGTGGGATGGACGACGGCAGGCAGGCTCTCCACCGGTGGCGGGCCGCCGGACTGGGGGCAGGCCTCGGCGATGGCGGCTGCCGCGGTGGCCAGCCCTCCGTCGGGCACTGCGACTTGGAGCTCGATTCCCGACGGGACGGTGAATCCCCGACCGGGCGGCAAAGTTGCAGGGTCGTCTACGGCCACGCCCCACTGGCGGTACAGAGCGGGGTCACCTAGGCGGAAGACGAATGTCTGGGGGGTTGCGGCCTGGATGGCCCGGCTCACCTTGGACAGTTGGTCGGCGGCGGCAGCGAGGAACAGGCCGACAGCCGGGCCCTCGGCCCACACCCGTTCCAAGGAGGCCAACAAAGCGTGGTCGGCCACGTTGTCAAGGCTCTTGGCCAGGCCGCCCCAGTTGTCGACCAAAGCCAACACGAGCGGAGGGTTGGAATCAGAGGGGCTCCGGCTTTGGCCCAGCCTTTGGTCGAGTTCGTCTTCCAGTCGGCGGATCAGCCTGCGGATTCGATCGCGCTCATCGGGGCCCACCACCGCGCCGCAGTGGGGCAGGGCCATCAGGGGGACCAGCTGACCCGAGCCGGAATCGATGGCGTAGAGGTGGCAATCGACTGGCGAGTATCGGCTGGCCAAGGAAATGCCCAGCGTCCCCAACGCAGTGGTGGTGCCACTGCCTGGGTTTCCCGCGAAGATGACATTGCCCTGATCGGGATCCCACTCCAAGGGGTACTGGGTCTGCTGGTTGGGGTCGTCGGCCAGGGCGAACACAGCGCTTGGGCTAGCCTCGACGGCTAGAGAGTCGAGCGAGACCGTTGTCGGCAAGGGATCGGGCCAGGGCTGGCGAGGCGGGGAGCCGCCCCAGCCGTCCCAGGCGGTGATCGCGGCAGCGGCCAAGCGGGTCAGGTCATCGGGGGTCTGGTTGCCAGAAGCAGCCTCGGCCTCAGGGGTTGGAATGCCGTCGGGTGCGGGAGAGACCCGGACACCTTGCTGGACGGCGGTTACCCCGGTGACCAGAGCGCACTGGAACTCCACCAGTTCGCCGGGGCCGAATCGGGCGAACGCCCGACCGGGTCGATGTCGGCCGATGGCCGCGGCCTCCGGGCTGTCGAGCACGTCGGCCGAGTCGGCGGGGTCTAGCACCCGCAGTGCGATTCGCAGCGCAGTGTTGGTGCGGATATTGGCGCTCACGGCCCCCGCGGGGCGCTGGGTGGCCAGCACCAGGTGCATGCCCAGGCTGCGGCCCCGCTGGGCCACATTCACCAGGGCGTCCATGAAGCCGGGCAGCTCGACAGCCAGGGCGGCGAACTCGTCGATGACCACCACTAGGCGGGCCAGCGGCGACCAGGGTTCATTGCGCCTGGTGTGGGCCATCGACCAGTAATGGGCCAGGTCGGTGGCCCCTCGGTCTCGCAGCACTTGCTCGCGGTGGCGTAGCTCAGCCTCCAAACAGCGCAGGGCTCGCTCCGCCAGTCGGTCGTCGAGATCGGTGACCAACCCCACCACGTGGGGCAGCGAAGCGCAGGCGTCGAATGCGCTGCCGCCCTTGTAGTCCACCAGCACGAAGTTGACCCGCTCAGGCGAGTAGTTAGCGGCTAGCGAGGCCACCAGCGTGCTCAGCAACTCGCTTTTGCCCGACCCGGTCGTACCGCCCACCAAGGCATGGGGGCCGTCGGCGACCAGGTCGGCCATCAACGGTCCGTGGCTGTCGGCTCCGATGAGAGCAGCCAGGCTGTCGGCTTGCCGATCTTCCCCCCAGCGATAGGCGATCGCCTTCGACAGTGCCGAGGAGTCAACCGAGGGGTCGGGACCATCGCAGGCGGGCAATCCGAGGAGGTCGAACAGCGATGATCGGTCGGGAATGCCGGAATCAGCGCCGGTTTGCTCGGGGTCTTCGTAGCGGGCCAAGCCGCGGGCGGCATCCCGGGCCAGGCCCAAGCTCATCCCGGTGGCCAGCACTGAGCAGAAGGCCTCGCCCGATTGAGACAGATCGACGGTGCCGGAGAGATCGCGGGCCTCGATGACCGAGGTGGCGGTGGCGGGTAGTTGGTCGACGCTGGTGGCCAGCACGATGGCCGAGACTGGCCCAGACAAGCCCTGAAGCAGGGGTCGCAGCGGCGGTGCTCTCCCCGTGGCCAGATTCTCCCCGTCGGCCACCACCAGCAGTTGTGGCCAGTGGCCCTTCCCCCGGCGGTCCCAGGCCTCGGCCAACTCCCCGGCGATTTCCGCCACGGCGGTGCGGTGGTTAGCCATCAGATGCGGCCGCCCGAGGGCGGAGTGGGTGGTGTGGGGAAGCCAGGCGGTCCACGTCCAAACCGGTGCGGCAACCTCATCGGCGGCCACCAGCAAGGCCAGATCAGCTGGGCCGTGATAAGCGACTGCTTGGATGAGCAGACTTCGGGCCATGGCAGTGGTGGCGCTGCGGGGGCCCACCAATCCGACCAGCTTGCCCGGACCCAGATCCACGGCAATGGGAGAGTCGGGCATCCGACCGAGCTGATCGAGAACCGCGGTTGCCTCGTCGGCGGGCTGCGGGCCGTTGACGGCCAGCACGGGATCGAAAGGGACGGGGCCGTGGGCGGCTACCAGCGACAGGAAGTCGTCGTGGTCGGGCCTTCGCTCCCAGAGCCGGACACTGGGTTGGCGGATCCGCCTGACTGCCTCGGCGAGGTGGGGATGCAGGTTGCGCCGCCGACGGGTCTCCGCCGCATGCGCCGCCTCGGCCGCTGCTTGGAACTCCCTTAGGGATGCCTGCGACCGTCGCAGGGATCGTCGGCGCTGAGTGCGGTCGCGACGGCGGTTGTCAAACCAGTTGGCGCCTATCATCAGCGGGCTGAGCAGGGCGAACAGCGCCATGTAGGGGCTGTAGAGCACTGCCATCAACAGTCCGACCAACAGCGGTCCGGCCAGCGCGGCCCAGCCGAATGAAATCGTCCGAGGCGATCGCTGTGGTTCTTCAGCGGGGGCAGGGAGTGGTTCGGGCCGCGGGGGAAGCGCCGGACGGGGAGGGCGGTTCAGAGCGATCCTCCCAGAGCTGGTTCGCCCCAGGACGGGGGCCGGTTGGGCCGGCCGGTCGTCGGGCGCGTCGGAGACTTGGACCAGCGCACCGCCCAGCCGCAGCGGCGAGGAGGGTTCCACCGCGGCTGGCTCATCGTCGCCCACAACGGCAAAGAACTGTCCGTCTCGGCGTTCCAAGCGGGCGTGATGGGGTCGCAGCCCCATGTGGGGAAGGGTGAGGTCGGCGTCGGGGGAGCGGCCCAGGCTCAATCCCTCTGCGGGAATTGAATGGCGGTCGCCGGCGCACAGCCCTCCCACCACCTCCAATGCCCACCCGGGCTGGTCGGGTGCCGGGCCCGGACAAACGCCCACCCGGCTGCCGTCGGCCACCCCGGCCTCGTCGAGGCCGCGGTTGGCTTCCATCCACTGGTCGCCCACCCACAGTCCGTCAATCGGCGCCGGCAGGCCCAGCACCTCGGCCAGCTCCCCTACATCGGCCACCGCACCGCCGTCGATGCTCACCTCTTGGGCGCCTTCCGGCCCGTGGTAGAGCAGGCGCACAGGCCGCTCTGACGGTGCGGGTCCGACTGCGGGCTCAGACGAGGACGAAGGCAGGCAGCACCATCAGACCGAGTCGAGGGCCGCGATGGTGTTCTGGCGCTCAAGGCCGATCGAGGTGGCCAATTCGGCAAGCGCCTCTTGCAACTGCCCGAGCGAGGGCGACCATTGCTCGTGCCAGGCGCCGCGGAATCGCTCGGAACGGCTGCCCGTCCAGGTGGTGCCCTCCAAGGTGGCGGTCAGGCGGGTGCGGAGGTCTTCCACCTGGCCGGCGAACGCAGTGAATTGCTGCTGGAGGTGGTCCATCTCTTCGGTGTTCATGGTGAGCACAGACATGGTGAGGCCTTTCGGTCGGCTGATCCCTCGGGCAGATCAGGCGGGACCATTTTGATAGTCGCTCAGAAGTGATATATCAAGACATTTATCGAAAATTATTGTCTATCAATGTGCTCGTCGAAAGCGGCCTTGACCCATGAGAGATCATCGGCGGCCACCCGGCTGCGGGTGAGGTCTGGATCTATCCCATAAACCCGGGCTGCGTTCAATCCAAGGATCTTCTCTTTGATGCGGGGGGTGAGCTCCGGGTAGCCGTGGCGCTGACGCAGCTCCTCAGGAATCTGAAAGGCCCGGAAGGCGTCGATGAGGGGCTGCGGCGACCCGTACCAAATCGAGTCGCTGCCCCATACCACGTTGTCCTCTCCGACCGCATTGAGCAGCTTTCCGAGTACATGGGCCGCCTCCCGGGGCCGACGCAAAAGCACATACCAGGTGCTTCCCAGTTCGGCGTAGACATTGCCACCGGGCTCGATTCCGGCCTCCTCCAGGCTCTTGATCAGGCGGTCGGTGCCCGCGGGGGTCTGCCGGTTGTAGGGGCCTTCTTCTTCCTCGCCGACCGGTGTCTCGTACCCAGAGTGGTAGACGAGGAAGTCGATTTCGGGAAAGCTGGCCGCGGCCGGGCCGATGTCGGCTGGCGACCCGGCGGGCGCCAGAGCGCTCAGCCCCTTGTGGGCGCAAACGATGCCCACCCCCAACTCTCGGCTGCTTTCCAAAAACGGCAGACCACACTCTTCGTCGTCGAGCCGCCAGCCGGGCTGATCCCCCCACCCCTGGATGGTGTAGATCTTCCATCCCGAAGGCCTGTTGAGCTCCATCAGCGATCCCAGCCGATCCAGCTCGCCCGGTGCGTTGGGATGAACGATGGAGTGATTGATCAGGCGGCCGGTACCGGCCAGTCGATCTATCAGCTCGCGTGTGGCGGCAACCTCGGGGTTGGTGAGAATGCTGTGGTCGTCGTCGCCGGGCGTGCAGGTGAGCACCGCGGCGGCAGTCTCGCTCTCCAGGAAGATGTGACGCAGGTAGTTGCCGAGGTCGAGATGGATCGCCGGGTCAAGCCCCTCCCACCGGTCAGGGGCCACGCTGCGGATGAACCACATAATTCCCTCGACGCCGGGGGCGTGGGCGCGATGGCGAGCGACGTAGTGCGTCTGAACGTCGATCACGAGTTCGTCGCCCTCAAATGCAGCGTCGGCTGCTTCCGGGTCGGTCTCGCCTTGAGGATCGACCGTGTAGTAGCCCCCGCCCCAGGCCTCGTCGATGGCCCGCAGCGCGGTCGCCGTCCCCCGTCGACTCGCTGCGTACTGGTGCTGATGGTGAAGCGTGTCTCCGGTGGCCTCCGCCCGGGACACTGCTCGTGCTACGGCCCACTGATCACGCCTCGACCACGCCAAGGGCCGGTATTCATCGTTGCTGCGGTGTTGCAGCAGCACCGGGATCGGCAGGAGTCTGGCAGGTGAGATGGCTATTGAAAATAGCTTGCTTGCAGCTCGAGTTCACGAGCTTCTTCTCGCTGCGCGGCCTCGGCGGCCCGCTCGACTCGGGCCGCGTCGGCGTGCAGTTCGTCGGCCCGGGCTTGGAGCCGGCGGGCTACCTGCTCGATCTCGTAGCGCAACCGAACCAGATGGCTGTGCTGGTGCCGAAGCCGGAGCCGGCTGGCGTCGGCGACAGCCGACAGCCACACCGCGGGTACATGACGGGCAACTGGCCTGTCGAGCACGTGGTCTAGCCCGTACCAGATCTGGTCGACGTCAGTTCGAACCTGTTCGCACGCCGCGGCCTGACGACGCAGGTCAGCGGCGATGGAGAACAGCTCGTAGGATGACATGTCGTACTTAAAATATATTGTTTAGACAGAAAAGCAATGAAAACTCTTAAGTGGGGGAAATCTTGCCAGTTGGGCCGGGCTGAGCCGGTACGGTGGAGATGGTGAGCGATTCTTCCAAGACGCGAATCGGCGTGGTGAAGTGATGAGCGATTCCTCTCGCATACGAATCGGCGTGGGCGTGCTGGGCTGTGGAAACGTCGGCTCGGCGTTGGTCGGGCTGCTGGAGGAGCAGCGGTCGGCAATCGCGGAGCGCACCGGCATGGAACTGGACGTGGTGCGGGTGGCGGTGCGCAGCGCGTCGCGCGACCGCGACGTGGTCTTGGCCGACGGGGTGCTGACCACCGACGCCGCCTCCGTGGTGAACGATCCCGAAGTGGATGTGGTGGTGGAGCTGATCGGGGGAATCGAGCCGGCCCGCGAGCTGGTTTCTGCCGCGCTGAAACTGGGCAAGCCGGTGGTCACCGGCAACAAAGAGCTGCTGGCCAACTATGGCGCAGAGCTGTATGCCGCGGCCGATGCCGCCGGAGTGGACCTCTTGTTCGAGGCCGCGGTCGGCGGAGGAATCCCCCTCATCCGTCCTCTGCGGGAGTCCTTGGCCGCCGAGCCGGTCCGCCGGGTGATGGGCATCGTCAACGGAACCACCAACTACATCTTGAGCCAGATGACCGAGCACGGCACCAGCTATCACGACGCCTTGGCCGACGCGCAGTCGCTGGGGTTTGCCGAGCGCGATCCTACCGCCGATGTGGAGGGGTTTGATGCTGCATCCAAGGCATCCATCATCGCCACGGTGGCATTCGGCGCCCGGGTGCTGGCCGGAAGCGTGAACCGGGAGGGCATCTCCGGCATCGGCGCCGCCGACATCGCCCACGCCCGGCGGCTGGGGTACGTGGTCAAGCTGCTGGCCATTGCCGAGCGGGTGGGCGATGTGGACGGCAAGCCGGAGTTGGCTGTGCGGGTACATCCGGCGATGGTGCCGGTCGATCATCCGCTGGCCTCGGTGCGGGACTCCTTCAATGCAGTGTTCGTGGAGGGCGACGCGGTGGGAGAGCTGATGCTGTATGGCCGGGGCGCCGGCGGGCGGCCCACCGCCAGCGCAGTGCTGGGCGACCTCATCGACGCGGCCGGCAACCGGTGCCGGGGAACGTGGACACCGATCGGCACCTTGGGCGAGGCGGTGATCTGCCCCATCGACGATCTGGAATCGGAGTACTACATCAACATGGAGGTGCTCGACCGGCCGGGCGTGCTGGCCGCGGTGGCCGGGGTGTTCGGGCGCCACGGGGTGAGCATCCGATCCATGGAGCAGGAGGGATTGGGCGACCAGGCCCGGCTGGTGTTCATCACCCACGAGGCCACCGAGCGTGATGTGCAAGCCACGCTTGGAGACTTGCGGGACCTGGATGCGGTGCGGGGCGTGCCTGCGTTGCTCCGAGTGATCAGCCAGTGAAATACATAAGCTCCCGGGGGCGGGCCCCGGTCAATCAGCGCGGACCAGGATCTTGAGCGTTAAGTACATCAGCACTAGGGGAAAAGCTCCTCATTTGGACTTCGGCGACGTTTTGTTGGCCGGGCTGGCCGCCGATGGGGGGCTCTATGTGCCCGACCGGTGGCCCGCGCTGTCGCCCGAAGCGCTGAGCGGAAGCCCTGGCCGGGGTGACTATGCCGACCTGGCTTCCGAGGTGATGTGGCCGTTCGTGGACGGGGCCTATCCCCGCAGCCGGTTCGACGAGATGGTGAGGAATGCCTACGCCGGGTTCGACCATCCCGAAGTGGTGCCGATGGTGGAGTTGGGAGACGGACTGTGGCTCATGGAGCTGTTCCACGGCCCGACGCTGGCCTTCAAGGACATCGCCCTCCAGCTGGTGGGGCGTCTTTTTGACGAGGAGTTGGCCCGGCGGGGCGAGCGGGTGACCATTGTGGGGGCCACCTCGGGCGATACCGGATCGGCGGCCATCGAGGCGGTGCGCGATAGAGAGAACATCGAGATCGTCTTCCTGCACCCCCATGGTCGGATCTCGGAGGTTCAGCGGCGGCAAATGACCACCGTGGACAGCGCCAACGTCCACTGCGTGGCCATCGAGGGAACCTTCGACGACTGCCAAGACCTGGTGAAGGCCATGTTTTCCGACGCCGCCTTCCGGGCCGAACACCGGCTGTCGGCCGCCAACTCCATCAACTGGGCCCGGGTCATGGCCCAGACCGTGTACTACGTGGCCGCCGTTACCCGGTACGGCTTGGAACAAGTGTCGTTCTCAGTGCCCACCGGCAACTTCGGAAACGTGCTGGCCGGCCATGTCGCCCGCCAAATGGGCTTGCCCGTCCACCGGTTTGTGGTGGCCAGCAACCGCAACGACATCCTGACCCAGTTTTTCACCACCGGCTCTATGGCCATTTCCGAGGTACACCCGACTATGTCGCCAAGCATGGACATCCAGGTGTCGTCCAACCTTGAGCGGCTGCTATTCGAACTCCAAGACCGTGACGGCATCCGCACCGCTGAGATGCTGGAAGACTTCCGGGCCACCGGCGAAATGCGCATCGACGCCCGCATCTCTTCGGACCTGAACCGGAGCTGGTCGGGAGTCCGAGTGGACGAAGACGAGACCACCTCCACCATTGCCGGGCTCTACCGGGACACCGGCATGATCATCGACCCCCATACCGCGGTGGGACTGGCCGCCGCCCAACGCTCCAAACAAGACTCCGACGGGCCCATGGTGGTGCTGGCCACCGCTCACCCGGCCAAGTTCGGCGACGCGGTGGAGGCGGCCATCGGGATACGCCCGCCATTGCCGCCGGCACTGGCCGAGCTGGCCGACCGGCCTGAGCGATGCCAGCGTCTGCCCAACGACCTGGCGGCGGTCAAAGCCCACGTTGCCCGGTGCTCGGGTCAGGGCTCCGGATAGCAGCAGGCTCAAGGTGATCTGGCAGAATCGGGCATCGTGAAGTACGTGGTGTGCATAGCTGGCCTGCGGCGCTGTCGGTCAGAGCTAGAGGGTCGTTTTTCGTGAAGTACGTGGTGTGCATACCCGACGGGTGCTCTGATTTGCCAGTGCCCGAACTGGATGGGGCCACGCCATTGGAGGCGGCCAACACCCCGGTACTCGATGCTCTGGCTGCCCGCGGACAGGTGGGTTTGGCCCAAGTCATCCCCCCGGGAATGCCGCCGGGCAGCGACGTGGGAAACATGTCCATCTTCGGTTACGACCCCGCCCGGTACCACACGGGACGCTCGCCAATCGAGGCCGCCGCGCTGGGGCTCACCCTCACCCCCGATCAGGTGGCCTACCGCTGCAATCTGGTCACGGTGACCGAAGACGGCATCATGGCCGACTTCTCCGGAGGGCACCCCGACTCTGATCGGGCCGCCGAGGTCATCGCCGCGCTGGACGCGGAGCTGGGGGGCGAGGTCAGCTTCCACGCCGGGGTGCAGTACCGCCACACCATGATCGCTCCGGCCGAGTGGGCCGACGCAGTGTGTACCCCGCCCCATGAGCTCTCCGATCAGCCGGTGGTCGGCCCCCAGGGTCCGGCCGGCGCCAAGCTGGCCGCGTTGGAGGAGGCCTCCCGGTCGGTGGTGCCCCGATTCGGGTTGAAGGCCAACCGGATCTGGCTCTGGGGTCAGGGCTTCCAGCCGGATATGCCCTCATTCCGGGAGATGCACGGCGTGGAGGCCGGGATGGTCAGCGCGGTCGACTTGGTGCGAGGGATCGGAGCGCTCACGGGCATGACGGTGGCCGACGTGCCCGGAGCCACTGCCTGGTACGACACCAACTACGAGGGCAAGCGGGACGCGGCTCTGGCCGGATTGGCCGACGGTGCCGACCTGTACGCGATCCACGTGGAGGCCAGCGACGAGGCTGGGCACGAGGGCAACGTGGTGGAAAAGGTCAGATGCCTGGAGAACTGGGATCAGCGCATCCTGGCCGGACTGGTGGATGGACTGGACCACATGGCCCCCTGGCGGCTGCTGCTACTGCCCGACCACGCCACGCCGCTGACCACGCGCAGCCATATAGACGACCCGGTTCCCTACCTGCTGGTGGACTCGGAGGTGGATGGCCCCGGCGGTGTCTACACCGAACGGAGCGCGGCCTCCGCCGAAGTGGTTCCCGGCCACCAACTCATGTCGAAACTGCTTTCGTAGCAGCCAAAAAAGGCCGGAATGTTGCCAGTAGGGGATTCTTGGGGTAATCTTCTCGGCGTTGGATCTGCGAAATCGCTCGCAGTCCTACCGGAAGCCCTCTGACCGCTCGGTCGATTTCGACATTCCATTTGTCTGCGTCCCGGCGGTTAACGGCTGCTCGAATGTTGCCGTCCGCATTCGCGGGCAGCGCCCCGAACAAAACGAAGTGTCGTCAGAGTTGTGGCATTTCAAGGGAGAATCGTGAGCGTAGAAACCACTGAGCTCTCTCGGTCGAAACTTCAGCGCAAAGACCGAGCGCAGCTTCAGATCATTGCCAGGGCCATGGGCGGACGCCCTGACGCCAAAGCCCGTAAAGCAGACATCGTGGATATGATCCTCGACCTTGCCGGCATCGGAGCCGACGGCGAAGGCCAAGCCGCGCCCGAAGCGGCCGGCAACGGCGCGGCGCCTGCTCAGGCAGAGCTCGCCGAGGAGGCGAAAGAGGAGGGTGAGCAGAGCGAAGAGGCCGTCCCTGAGGCCGAGTCGGAGGAGCTTCAGCAGGCTGACGAAGCAGAAGCATCGCAAGACGCACCGGATACAGAGGGCAAAACAGAAGAGAAGAGCGATCGCAGCCGCTCTGACAGGAGCCGTGAGGACCGTTCGGACCGGGACCGCCAAGACCGTCCCCGCCAGGAGCGGGATCGCCAAGACCGCGGCGACCGCCAGGAGCGGGGCGACCGCCAGGAGCGGGATCGCCAAGACCGCGGCGACCGCCAAGACCGCTCCCGCCAGCAGGACGACCAACCCGAGATCGGCAACCGCCGCCGTCGTCGGGGTCGGGGTCGCAACGACCGGGACCGCCCGGAAGAGACCTGGGAGGGCGACCCCATTGCCATCTCCGGGTATCTCGACCTGAGGGACGACGGCTACGGCTTCTTGCGGATCAAGGGCTTCCAGCCCAGCAAGGAAGACGCCTACGTATCGGTGAAGCAGGTCCGCCAGTTCGGGCTCCGCAAGGGCGACTTCATCACCGGCGGCTGCCGTCCGGCCACCCGCAACGAGAAGAACCCGGCTCTCCTGCATATCGACAGCGTCAACACGCTGCCTCCCGAGTCGGTCAAACAGCGCCCCAAGTTCGAGGATCTCACCCCGCTGTTCCCCGATGAGAAGCTCAGTCTGGAGCGCGACGACGATCCGGCCAACATGACCTGCCGCATCATCGATCTCCTATCGCCCATCGGCAAGGGCCAGCGCGGCCTGATCGTGTCGCCCCCCAAAGCGGGCAAGACCACGATCATGAAGGAGATCGCCCGCTCCATCGAGCTGAACAACCCCGAAGTACACCTGCTGGTGCTGCTGGTGGACGAGCGGCCCGAAGAAGTCACCGACATGCGGCGCTGGCTCATGCGGGGCGAGGTGGCGGCGTCCACCTTCGACCGGCCGGCCGACGAGCACACCCACGTGGCCGAGATGACCATCGAGCGGGCCAAGCGAATGGTGGAGCGAGGCGAGGATGTGGTGATCGTCCTCGACGGCATCACCCGTCTGTCGAGGGCCTACAACCTGGCCGCGCCGGCCACCGGGCGCATCATGTCGGGCGGTATCGACACGGGCGCCCTGTATCCGCCCAAGAAGTTCTTCGGCGCGGCCCGCAACGTGGAGGAGGGCGGCTCTCTCACCATCCTGGCCACCGCGCTGGTGGAAACCGGATCCCGCATGGACGAGGTGATCTTCGAGGAGTTCAAGGGCACCGGCAACATGGAGCTTCGTTTGGACCGGCACATCGCCGAGCGGCGGATCTACCCGTCCATCAACGTCGACGCCTCCTCTACTCGCCACGAGGAGCTGCTGTTCGAGCGCCGCCAGCTCCAGCAGGTGTGGAAGCTGCGACGGGTGCTCAACGGCCTCTCCAGCGACGGCAACGGGGGCGGGGCGGCCGGACTGGAGCTGCTGATGGATCGTCTGCGGACCTTCCCCAACAACGCCGCATTCCTGGAGGAAGTGGCAAAGGGCCCCGCTGGGGTGTGAGGCTAGGAGCAACATGAAGCCCGATATCCATCCCGAGTACCGCTTGGTGGTGTTCCAAGACACTTCCGCGGGCACGTCTTTCCTCACCAGGTCCACCATTGAGACCACCGAGACCGTGGAGTGGGAAGACGGCAACGAGTATCCCCTGGCCAAGGTGGGGATCTCCAGCGCCAGCCACCCGTTCTTCACCGGCCAGATGACCATTGTGGACACCGCTGGACGGGTAGAGCGCTTCGAGCGCCGCTACGGCCAGCGCAAGCGCTCGTCCAAGTAGACCCGACCGGCGCCACCTCGCCAATCCATCCCCACCGCCAACCCATACCGACGGTAGGTTGCCAGAGGTAGTTTGAACGCATGGAGGGGAATGCCGCCTATGAGGAGATTGAAGCGGAGTTCGTCGCGCTCGAAGAGCGGCTAGCCGATCCGGAGTTGCTGGCTGATCGGGACGCCTACGCCGCCACGGCCCGGCGCTATAAGGAGCTGGAGGCCAAGGCCGTCCGCATTCGGGAGCTGCGGGGCCATCGGGAGGACATAGAGACCGCCACCGAGATGCTGGCGGAGGCCGAGGTCGACGACGCAGAACGGGACTTGCTGGAAGCGGAGATTGAGGCCGCGGCCGCCGCGGCCGACGGGCTGGAGGCCGAACTGGCCGATCTGATGGCTCCTAAGGATCCCAACGACGGCAAGAACGTGATCGTGGAGATCAAGGGCGCCGAGGGGGGCGAGGAGGCCAACCTGTTCGCCCGCGATCTGTTCGACATGTATTCGGCTTACGCCGGCCAGCAGCGCTGGAAGCTGGAGATGATGAACGCCCAGGGCTCCGACATGGGGGGCTATACCGATGTGGTGTTCATGCTGCGGGGCGATGACGTGTGGCGCAAGATGAAGTACGAGGGCGGCCCCCACCGGGTGCAGCGGGTGCCGGTCACCGAGTCGCAGGGCCGGGTGCATACCTCGTCGGCCACCGTGTCGGTGCTGCCCGAGGCCGAGGAGGTGGAGGTCCACATCGAGGAGAAGGATCTCCAGGTCGACGTCTACCGGTCGTCGGGGCCGGGCGGCCAGTCGGTGAACACCACCGACTCAGCCGTCCGCATAACCCACAAGCCCACCGGGCTCGTGGTGTCAATGCAGGACGAGAAGAGCCAGCTTCAGAACCGCAACAAGGCAATGGCCGTTCTGCGGGCCCGCTTGCTCCAGGCCGAACAGCAGCGCCGCCAAGACGAGCTTTCTGAACAGCGCCGGGGGCAGGTGGGTGGCGGGGGCCGGTCGGAGAAGATCCGCACCTACAACTTCAAAGAAAATCGGGTTTCCGATCACCGCATCGGCTTGACCCTCTACAAGCTCGACCGCATTCTGGCCGGCGACTTGGACGAGGTGGTTGACGCCCTAGCCGAAGCTGAGCGCCAGGAAAACTTGGTCGGGTCGTGAAGTTGACGGCCCCGCGCGTCGTCTGGGCCGATGTGGCCAAAGACGCCGCCCAGCGGCTGGAGAATGCCGGGTTATCAGATGCGAAGGGGCAGGCCCGCCGTTTGGTGGAGCAGGCGTCGGGATACGAGGGCGGCGAATACTTCGGGGCTCTGACCAGGGTGCCAACCCAGCGTCAGATGGCCTATTTCGACTCGATGCTGGCCCGCCGTCTGGCGGGGGAGCCGTTGCAGTATGTGCTGGGCCGCTGGGGGTTTCGGGACTTGGATCTGATGGTGAGCCCCGCGGTGCTCATTCCCCGTCCAGAGACCGAGACATTGGCCGGGCTGGCTATCGATGAACTCGCCCGCCGCGATCCGCTCGGCGGCCTAGCCGTGGATCTGGGCACCGGCAGCGGAGCGGTGGGACTGGCGATGGTGATGGAGTGCGAGACGGCCCAAGTGGTTCTCACCGACGTGTCGGCTGAGGCGTTGGGCGTGGCTCGGGCCAACTTGGCCGGGTTGGGCCGGGCCGCAGTGCGGGTGTCGGCCTATCAGGGCTCGTGGTTCGAGGCCCTGCCCCAGTCGCTGGTTGGGACGGTGGACGTGGTGGTGAGCAACCCGCCGTACGTGTGCGATGACGAGGCGCTGCCTACCGAGGTGGCCGACTGGGAGCCGGAGTTGGCCCTGCGGGGCGGTCCCGACGGATTGGACGCCGCCCGCAGGATCCTGACCGAAGCCCCCCGCTGGCTGAGCCCGGGGGGCTCGGTGCTGCTGGAGCTTTCGCCCCAGCAGATGGACGCTGCCGCGGCCATTGCCCAGGCCGGCGGTCTGGTGGTAGAGGCGGTTCATCCCGACCTGGCCGGGCGAGACCGGGTGCTGCAATGTCGAAGGCAATGAGCATGGGCGGCCCAGCCGAGCTGGTGGAAATGGCCGCGGCTGAGCTAAAGGCGGGCCGGGCGGTGATCATCCCCACCGACACGGTGTACGGGCTAGCCGCCCTACCCGAGAACGCGGACCTGCTCTTTGAGCTCAAACAGCGTCCCGCCGACAAGGCGGTGGCCATCTTGGTGGCCCGCCCGGCCGACGCCGAACAGATGTTCGACCCGCTGCCCGCCACTCGGCGGCTCATGGAACAGTGCTGGCCGGGGGCACTCACCATCGTCCAAGACGGCTGCGGCGTGCGCTGTCCCGACCATCCGCTGGTCCAAGCCCTGGCTGCCGAAGTCGGTCCCATCGCCACCACCAGCGCCAACTTGAGCGGCCAGCCCACCCCCCACACCGCGGCGGAGGCCGCGGCCGCCTTTCCCGCCGTACAGTTGGTTGTCGACGGCGGTTCACTCGAGGCCGCTGCGTCCACCGTGGTGGAGGTGACCGAAGACGGGCTGTCGATCCTTCGCCAGGGGGCCGTGGAAGTAGATCGGTTGGCAGAAGATCGCAGTAATGAGTCATCAAGCAGGCGGCAGGCTGGATAGATTGACGCGTATGGCGCGAATCGCCGCCGGGGCCGACCACGCCGGAGTGCAGTTGAAAGACGAGCTGGTGGCCCATTTGCGGGATTTGGGCCATGACGTTGTCGATTGCGGAACCCATGGCCCCGACCGGGTGGACTACCCCGATTTCGGCGAGGCGGTGGCCCGCAAGGTGGCCACCGGCGAGGCCGAGATGGGGCTCTGTGTGTGCGGCACCGGCATCGGTATCGCCATGGCGGCCAACAAAGTACCCGGAGTGCGGGCGGCCACGGTGCACGACGTGACCTCGGCCCGGCTGACCCGGGAGCACAATGACGCCAACGTGATCTGTTTGGGCGAGCGGCTAGTTGGCCCCGAGCTGGCCAAAGATGCTCTGGAGACCTTCTTGGAGGCGTCTTTCGAAGAGGGCCGCCACATCCCCCGGGTGGCCAAAATCGACGCCCTATTACCCAAAGAAGAGGTAGCCCCTTGATGTGGCCCGTCAACGGCAACGACCCGGTGTTCGAAATGATCAACCGAGAGGTCGAGCGCCAGAACACCACCGTGCAGCTCATCGCCTCGGAGAACTTCGCTTCGCCCGCGGTTCTTTCTGCTACTGGATCGGTGCTCACCAACAAGTACAGCGAGGGGTATCCCGGTCGGCGCTACTACGGCGGAAACATGGTGATCGACGAGGTGGAGTCCATCGCAAGGGAGCGGGCCACCGCCCTGTTCGGGGCCGACCACGCCAACGTGCAGCCCCACTCGGGGGCCAACGCCAACGTGGCCGCCTACCTGGCCGTGCTGGAAGCGGGCGACACCGTGCTGGGCATGAGCCTGGACCACGGCGGTCACCTCACTCACGGCTCGCCGGTGAACATCAGTGGGCGCACCTACCGGTTCGTGGCCTACGGCGTGACCCCCAGCGATGAGCGCATCGACTACGACCAGATCCGGGACCTCGCCCTCGAGCACCGACCCAAGCTCATCGTGGCCGGTGCCACCGCCTATCCCCGCATCATCGACCCGGCGCCGTTCCGCACCATCGCCGACGAAGTGGGCGCCCTGTTCATGTTCGACGCGGCCCACATTGCCGGACTGATCGCCGGCGGTGTCCATCCCAACCCGGTGCCCCATTCCGACATCGTCACCTTTACCACCCACAAGACGCTGCGCGGTCCCCGAGGCGGGGCCATCCTGTGTACCCAGGATCTGGCCCCGGCCATCGACAAGGCCCTGTTCCCCGGTCTCCAGGGTGGTCCGCTGGAGCATGTGATCGCGGCCAAGGCGGTGGCCTTCGGCGAGGCTGCCACCCCCGAGTTCGCCGACTATGCCGCTCGTATCGTGGAGAACAGCGGAGTGCTGGTCAAGGGGCTGGCCGAGGAGGGGTTCCGCCTGGTGTCGGGGGGCAGCGACAACCATCTGCTTCTGGTGGATCTGCGGACTTTCGACGAAGAGCTCACCGGGAAGGTGGCCCAAGAAGTGCTCGACCGGGCTGGGATCACCCTCAACAAGAACACCGTGCCCGACGACCCCCGCTCTCCATTCGTGACCAGCGGGGTGCGGATCGGCACTCCGGCCACCACCACCCAGGGCATGGGTCCGGCAGAGATGGGCCTCATCGCCGGCATGATCGGCCAAACGCTGCGCCGGCGCGACGACGAGGATGCGGTGGCCGACGTCCGAGCGGAGGTTGCCGACCTCTGCGGGCGGTTCACCCCCTATTCACTGGCCGGTTAGCCAACCGGTGTCATGCCCCCCGGTGTCGACAGCTATCTGACGGTCTTCGCGGTAGCCGCCGGGGTGACAATGGCGATCACCCCGGTGATGCGCCGGATCAGCGAGCGCTGGGGCCTCATGGTGGAGCCCGATCCCCGGCGAGTCCACGAGCAGTCCACCGCAGTGCTTGGCGGCGTGGCCATGTTTATTGGATTTCTGGCGGCAATGGGCACCGCCTGGTTGCTGAGCGATTTCGACGTGGTGTTCGCCACCGCGTCGGAGCCGGTGGGAATCGTGATCGCCGCGCTGGTGATGATCGTGTTCGGCACTTACGACGACGTTCGGGAGATGTCGGCCCCAGCCAAGGTGGCCTCCATGGTGCTGGCCGGCAGCATCCTGTCGTTCGCCGGGGTGACGGTGCTTAACCTGCGGCTGCCGGTGCTCGACGCACTGATCCTGTCGCAAGACCTGGCTTTCGTGGTCACGGTGCTGTGGTTGGTGGCCATCGTCAATGCCATCAACTTGATCGACGGCTTGGACGGTTTGGCCGCGGGCATTGTGGGAATCGCCGGTCTCACGTTCTTCGTGTACTCCATCAAGCTCACCGATGAAGAGGTGCTGTTGGCCAACAACATCGGTCCGCTGGTGGCCATCATTGCCAGCGGGGTGGCGGTGGGGTTCCTGCCCCAGAACTTCCATCGGGCCCGTATCTTCATGGGCGACGGCGGCGCGCTATTCCTGGGCACGCTGCTGGCCGCCTCTACGGTGTCGGTGGGGGGGCGCAGCAGTGAGCCGTTCGCGGGGCAGACCTATTTCTTGTTCGCTCCCATGCTCATCCCGCTGATCATCTTGGCGGTGCCGGTGGTAGACGTGCTCTGGGCGGTGCTGCGGCGGACTCGGGCCCGCACCAGCATCACCACCCCCGACAAAGAGCACCTGCACCACCGGCTGATGAGCCTGGGCCACGGCCATCGCCGCAGCGTGCTGATCCTGTGGCTGTTCACCGCCCTGATGTCCACCCTGGTGCTGTATCCCACCTACTCCGGGGAAGGGGAAGTGATCATGGCGCCGGCCGCCGCGGTGCTGGTGTTGATGCTCTACACCGTCTTCCATCCCATTCTGCGCCGCCGTACCCCTTGAACCTCTCTCTGCGCAGCCAGCTTGATGATTTGGCCCTGTAGCCTGGTTCGCGAAACCATTTCGGCGAGGCCAATCCGCTTGCCATAGGGGCCCAATTCGTGCCAACTGCAATGACGCAGAACCCCCAGCTACAAAACCGCCAGAGCGCGGGAGACGCCCTCTCCATCGCTTTTGAGCTTGTGGCCACACCAGCGGTTTTCGCCTTCTTCGGCTGGCTCATCGACGGCGCGCTGGGAACAAGGCCGGTGTTCACATTGGTGCTCTGCCTATTGACTGCGGCTTATGCCGGATGGAAGGCGTTTCGAACTTACAGCGATCGCATGGAGGCCCACGATCGCAACCTGCCCAGCCGCCGAGCTGAATCGACTTCGGAGAGCGGCGATGGCTGAGCAAGCTGCCCAGCCCGCGGCGATGGGCGAGGAGGCGCCCGAGCGAACAATAGCTATCGACATGGTTCGCCGAGGCCTGATCGGTGGTCCGGTGCTGGTGGGGGTGTGCGCCGGGGTGTGGGGGTTCGACGGCCTGTGGTCCAGCGGCTACGCCCTCGGGCTGGTCCTGGTCAACTTCTGGCTGGCCGCCTTGTTCATCACCTGGTCGATGCGGATTTCTCCCACCATGTTGATGGCCGGGGTAATGGGCGGGTACTTCATCCGCCTGGGGATTCTCGTCGGGGCCTACTTCCTGGTGCGCAATACCGGATGGTTTGAAACGCTGCCGTTTGTCATCACACTGTTCGTGGCCTATAGCGTTCTGCTCGTTTGGGAGACCCGGTATGTCTCCCTATCCCTCGCTCACCCCGGCTTGAAGCCACAAGGAGCCCGTTCGTGAACATCTTCGCCTTGGACTTTCCGCCGGTTTCGCATCTGTTCCAGTGGCCCGACATCTTGTTCGCCGGCAACGAATACATCGGCCTCAACAAGACCGGGTTGATCTATATCGCTGCGCTGCTGTTGACCGCCGGGCTGTTCTGGGCGGCGGGCCGGCGCCGGTCGCTGGTGCCCACCGGGGCTCAGACCGTGGCCGAGGCGGGGATCGACTTTGTCGAGAACAGCATCATCATGCAGACCATCGGCCCCGACGGTCGCCGGTACCTGCCCTTCTTGACCACGCTGTTCTTTTTCGTCTTCTTCAGCAACATTTTCGAGGTCATCCCCTTCATCCAGTTCCCGGCCAACTCCCGCATGGCCATCCCGCTGGCTCTCGCCTTGGTGGTGTGGGCCATCTACCACGTGGTGGGCATCCGGGCCCAGGGCTTCTACCAATACTTCAAGGGGGCACTGTTCCCTCCAGGAGTGCCCAAGGCGCTCTACGTCTTAGTGACTCCTATCGAACTGCTCCAGATTCTGCTCATCCGCCCGTTGTCTCTGGCCATCCGGCTCTGGGCCAACATGGTGGCCGGCCATTTGCTGCTGGTGACCTTCGCGGTGCTGTCGGCCGCCCTGTGGGGGACCCTCTATGTGCCCGCAGTGCTGCCGTTTGCCGCGCTTATCTTGGTCACCGCGTTCGAGATCTTCGTCTCAGCCCTCCAGGCCTTCATTTTCACCATTCTCACCGCCGTGTACATCGGCGGATCACTACACCCCGAGCACTAGGAGACATTTACCTTGCTAGCACTCATATCCACCATCCTGGCCCAGCTGACCGGCGACGGTGAGGCGGGCCTGAGCGCCATCGGCGCTGGGCTCGGCTACGGCCTCGCCGCCATCGGACCTGGTATCGGTATCGGCATCGTGGTGGGCAACGCCATCACCGCCATGGCCCGTCAGCCTGAGTCAGCCGGCGTGGCTCGGACCACGATGTTCTTGGGCATCGCCTTTACCGAGGCGCTGGCCCTCATTGGATTCGTCGTCTTCATCCTCCTCTATTCAGCATGAGCCGGCGGCTTTGGGCCGCGGCTGCTGTGATAGTGGCCGTGGTGGTGCTCAGCGCGTCGGCGGCAAGTGCCAAGACGGTGGGATCGTGCATTCTCGATGAGATTGCTGCGGCCGAATTCGAAGGGATCGAGGGAGAGGGCTTTACCGCGGCCAAGAACCTGAAGACGCTGGCCGCGGCGGGCGACGAGCACGCCGAAGAACTCAAAGTGGCCCTTGGCGACGACCTTGAGGGCTGCTTTGATGCACCCAACCCGATCATCCCGGAGGTCAAAGAGATCGTCTGGGGCGGCTTGGCGTTTGTGGTGCTGCTGGCGTTGATGTACTGGAAGCTGTTCCCGGTGGTGAAGAACCTCATGGACCAGCGCACCCAGCGGATCCAAGACGCCATCGACGACGCCGACCGTCAACGGGCCGAGGCTGCCGAGGTCAAGGCCAACTACGAAGCGGAACTGGCCGACGCCAAGGCCGAGGCGGTCCGCATCGTGGACGAGGCCCGGGAGCAGGCCGGCGCGGTTAGAGCCGACCTTCAGGCTCGGGCTGAGGCCGATATCGCCGAGATGCGGGAGCGGGCCGCGGCCGACGTGGAAGCGTCCAAGCGCCAGGCCATCGCCGACTTGCAGTCGGAGGTGTCCGACATCGCCCTCGGTGCCGCCGAGGCAGTGATTGGTCGCAGCTTGGAAGACCCCGAGATGCAGCGCCAGTTGGTCGACGACTACATCGCCAGCGTGGGCGCGGGCCAGGACTGAGCTAATGGCTGAGCGATCTGCCAGCTACGCCGATGCTGTGGCCGCAGTGGCCCGGGTCGAGGGCAACCTCGACTTGGTGGCCGACGAGCTTTTCCGCGTCGCTCGGGCGCTGGAGGGCTCTGACGAGCTGCGGATGACTCTGTCCGACCGGCAGATCCCCGCCGCCCGCCGCCAGCAGATCGTGGAAGACCTGCTGGGCGGCCACGCCTCCGACACCACCACCGCCATGGTGTCCATGATCGTGGCCGCGGGGCGGTCGTCGGATCTGATCGGCATTGCCCGGGAGGCGGTGGAGATCAATGCCCGCGACCGGGGCCGCTCAGTGGCCGAGGTGCGGTCTGCGGTGGCCCTCTCCGACGACCAAGCCGAGCGGCTGGCCGCCGCCCTGAGCGCGGCCACCGGCCATCAGGTGGACATCAAGGTGGTTGTCGATCCCAGCATCATGGGCGGCGTGGTGGCCACCATCGGCGACGAGGTGATCGACGGATCAGTCTGCCACCGCCTGAGCCAGTTGCGGGACACCTTCTAATCCCGTGCACACGAGTTTGATGAACGTTTCTTACCGAGGAGAGCAATGGCAGAGCTGACCATCGACACCGGTTCCATAGCCGAGGCCATCCGCCGCAACCTGGAAGGGTTCCAACCTGAGGTCGAATTGGCCCAGGTGGGGCGGATCACCGAAGTGGGCGACGGCATCGCCCGCATCTCCGGGCTGCCCGGCGCGGCGGTGAACGAGATGCTTGAGTTTGAGAACGGGACCATTGGCTTGGCCCTGAACTTGGACGAGGACTCCATCGGCGCGGTGGTGCTGGGCGAGGTGGACGAGATCGAAGAGGGCCAGGCGGTCCGCTCCACCGGCGACATCCTGTCGGTTCCGGTAGGCGATGCCCTCTTGGGCCGGGTGGTGAACGCCCTGGGCGAGCCGGTAGACGGCAAGGGCCCCATCGTCGGCGCCGACACCCGCCGCATGGAGGTGCAGGCGCCCGGCATCACCGGCCGCAAGCCGGTACACGAGCCCATTCAGACCGGAATCAAGGCCATCGACTCGCTCATCCCCATCGGCCGGGGCCAGCGGGAGCTGATCATCGGCGACCGCAAGACGGGCAAGACCACCGTGGCCATGGACACAATCTTGAACCAGAAGGGCCAGGGGGTGAAGTGCATCTATGTGGCCATCGGCCAGAAGGCCTCCACCGTGGCCCAGGCGGTGGCCACGCTGGCCGAGCGGGGCGCTATGGAGTACACGGTGGTGGTGGTGGCCCCCGCCTCCGATCCGGCCCCGTTCAAGTACCTGGCCCCCTACGCCGGCTGCGCCATGGGCCAGCACTGGATGGACAACGGCGGACACGCGCTGGCGGTGTACGACGACCTGTCGAAGCAGGCCGAAGCCTACCGCCAGATGGCGCTTCTGCTCCGCCGCCCGCCGGGACGGGAGGCCTACCCCGGCGACGTGTTCTACCTGCACAGCCGGCTGCTGGAGCGGGCGGCCAAGCTGAGCGACGAGCGGGGGGCGGGGTCGCTGACCGCGCTGCCCATCATCGAGACCAAAGCCGGCGACGTGTCGGCCTACATCCCCACCAACGTGATCTCCATCACCGACGGACAGATCTTCTTGCAGGACGACCTGTTCAAGTCGGGAGTGCGGCCTGCGGTGGACGTGGGCATCTCGGTGTCCCGGGTGGGCTCGGCGGCCCAGATCAAGGCCATGAAAACCGCGGTGGGCACGCTGAAGGCCGACCTCCAGCAGTTCCGCGAGCTCGAGGCCTTTGCCGCTTTCGGCTCCGATCTCGATGCCGTGTCGCAGGCCCAGCTCGACCGGGGATACCGCCTCACCGAGCTGCTCAAGCAGGGCATCCAGACGCCCATGCCGGTGGAAGAGCAGGTGGTGTCGCTGTATGCCGGCACCCGGGGCTACTTGGACAACATCCCCGTCGAAGACGTGGCCCGCTTCGAGTCTGAGCTGCTGGAGTGGGTCCGGGCCCGCAATGCCGACCTGATGTCGGCGGTAGTGGACACCGGAGCGGTGGACGAAGAGGCCATGGAGGCCGCGGTTTCGGCTTTTGCGGCCCAGTTCGAGTCGTCGGCCGAGCCCGAGGGCGACGAGCCCGATGCCGAGGCGCAGGCCGAGGCAGCATCCGGTGTGGTGGACGCCGACCACACGCTTCCCGAGACCGACATCCAGCGGCCCGAGGAAGACTGAATCCATGCCCGGTGGTCAGGAACGGGCACTTCGCCGGCGGATCTCGTCGGTGCAGTCCACCAAGAAGATCACCCGGGCCATGGAGCTCATCGCCGCCACCCGGGTGGTGAAGGCCCAGCAGAGGGCCCACGCCGCCCGGCCCTACTCCACCAAGCTCACCAGCGTTATCGAAGACGTGGCCGCGGGCGGGGCCGAGGCCTCGCATCCGCTGCTTGAGCGGCGCGACCCGGTGCGCCGGGTGGGGTTTGTGGTCATCACCTCTGACCGGGGCTTGGCCGGGCCCTACAACAGCTCGGTTATCAAGGCCGCCGAGCGGGAGCTGATGGACGCCCAGACCAAGGGGCAGGACTACTCGCTCATGCTCATCGGCAAGAAGGGACAGGACTACTTCCGATTCCGCAACTACCGGATCGATGAGGCCTTCATCGGCATGAGCGACACCCCCACCTACGACGACGCCCGCCAGGTGGCCGAGATCGTGGCCGACCGGTTCGAGTCGGGCCACATCGACGAGGTGATCTTGGCCTACATGGAGTTCTTCACCATCGGCACCCAAAGGGTGGCCGTGCGGCGCTTCCTGCCGTTGGAGAGCATCGACGTGATCGCCGCCGCCGGAACCGGCGAGCTGCGGGCCGCCTTCGAGTTCGAGCCCTCCCCTGAGGGAGTGCTGGAGTCGCTTTTGCCCCGTTATGTGGAGTCGCGGCTGTTCTCGGCGCTGCTGGACGCGGCCGCTTCTGAGCACGCCAACCGCCAGCGAGCCATGAAGGCGGCCACCGACAACGCCGAGGAGCTGATCACCAAGCTCACCCGGGCCATGAACCGGGCCCGCCAAGACGCCATCACCACCGAGATCATGGAGATCGTCGGCGGTGCCGAAGCCCTAAAGGAAGAGGACGACGAAGGCGATATCGCCGATCTCCTCGCCACCGCCAACCAGTAGGAGAAGAAGTTCAGATGTCGGAGAATCTCAAAGACGGCCGGGTGGTCGCAATCGCCGGCCCGGTCATCGACGCCGAGTTCCCCCCAGACGCCCTGCCGGAGATCAACACCGCCCTCGAGTTCGACGTGAACGTGGACGGGGAGACCGTGACCGTGAAGGCCGAGGTGGCCCAGCAGATCGGCGATGGCCGGGTGCGGGCCATCGCCCTGAAGCCCACCGACGGCCTCACCCGGGGCACCGTGGTGCGCAACACCGGCCAGGGCATGACCGTGCCGGTGGGCGACGTGACCCTGGGCCACGTGTGGAACGTGGTGGGGGAGTGCCTGGACACCGACCGCAGCACCCTGGACGTGGGCGAGGAGTGGGAGATCCACCGCCCGGCCCCGTCGTTCGATTCCCTGGAGCCGTCCACCCGCATGTTCGAGACCGGCATCAAGGTCATCGACCTGCTCACCCCTTACAAGGAGGGCGGCAAGATCGGCCTGTTCGGCGGTGCCGGTGTGGGCAAGACCGTGCTTATCACCGAGATGATCAACCGGGTGGCCACCCAGCACGGGGGCGTGTCGGTGTTCGCCGGGGTGGGCGAGCGCACCCGTGAAGGCACCGACCTGTTCTTGGAGATGGAGGAGTCGGGCGTTTTGGACAAGGCCGCCCTGGTGTTCGGCCAGATGGACGAGCCTCCCGGCGTGCGGCTGCGGGTGGGCCTGGCCGGGGTGACAATGGCCGAGTACTTCCGCGACGTGCAGAACCAGGACGTGCTGTTGTTCATCGACAACATCTTCCGCTTTGTGCAGGCCGGCTCCGAGGTGTCCACCCTGTTGGGCCGGATGCCCTCGGCGGTGGGCTATCAGCCCACGCTGGCCGACGAGATGGGCGAGCTCCAAGAGCGCATCACCTCCACCCGGGGCCGGTCCATCACCTCGCTTCAGGCCGTGTACGTGCCGGCCGACGACTACACCGACCCGGCGCCGTTCACCTCGTTCACCCACTTCGACGGCACCACCGAGCTGAGCCGCGACATCGCCGCGCTGGGCATCTACCCGGCGGTGGACCCGTTGGCCTCCACCTCCACAATCCTCACTCCCGAGGTTGTCGGCGACCGCCACTACGGCGTGGCCCGCCGGGTGCAGGAGATCCTCCAGCGCTACAAGGAGCTTCAGGACATCATCGCCATCTTGGGCCTCGACGAGCTGTCGGAGGAGGACAAGGTGATCGTGTCCCGGGCCCGCAAGGTGCAGCGGTTCTTGTCCCAGCCCATGTTCGTGGCCGAGGTGTTCACCGGTCTGCCCGGCGTGTTCACCCCGGTCAACGAGACGGTGGACTCATTTGAGGCTTTGGTGAGGGGTGACCTAGACGACCTGCCCGAGCAGGCCTTCTTCATGGTCGGCGGCGCCGAGGATGCCCACCGCAAAGCCGCCGAACTCGAGGCCCAGGCAGCCTGACCGTGGCGATGAACGTCGAACTCGTCTCCCCTGAGGAGATCGTCTACACCGGCGAAGCCGAGATGGTGGTGGCCCGCACCACCGACGGGGAGATCGCGTTCCAGCCCGGCCACGTGCCCTTCTTGGGCGTGCTGGTGCCCAGCGACGTCCGGGTGTACACCACCGACGGCGCCAAGACCACCATCGCCGTCGAGCGCGGTTTCGTGGAAGTCTCCCACGACACCGTCGCCCTACTCAGCGACTCCGCCACCGTTAGCTGAGCTTGCTCTAAGTCGCAGGCTTCCCTCCGCAGCCAATTGTCACTGCTCGTCTCTAGTGTCGGCCGTTCACTCCACGAGGGGAGCTGCTGTGAGACGTTTCGAGGGGCCTCGGCCTCGCCCAATTCCGCTACCTGGCAGTAGTTCTTGGTCTACCGTGACCCTTATGGGTGATTCACCGCGTCCCGGGACGAACGGGTCCATGAACGCGTTGCTGTCCCAGGATGCTCCCGCCCACGACTGGTATCGGTTTGTTCTTTCCTTCCCGCCTCATTTGGTAAGGGACTATACCCATCGTTTCGGCCTCGATGGAAAACAGCGCTTGTTGGATCCCTTCTGCGGTACGGGCACGACGCTGGTGGAGGCCAAAAAGCTGGGGATTCCCAGTGTCGGCTTGGAAGCGGTCGGGGTTTCCCGCCTTGCCGCCAGCACGAAGGTGGACTGGTCGCCCGACCCGGACAGCCTTGCAGCGCACGCCGGGCTTATCGCTGAGAAGGCGCTTGCCATATTGGCCGCGGACGGTATCAGCGACGAGCCGATGCAGGACCCGCCGTCTGAAGTGCCGCTTCGGTCGCTGCCTGCACAGACCGCCAAGCTCTTGTTGAAGAATTCGATCAGCCCGTTGCCGCTGCACAAGGTGCTTGTCTTGAAAGAAGCGCTGGAAGGCGAACACGATGCCAGATTTGCCGCTCACGAGAAGCTTGCACTGGCCCGGGTGCTTCCAACCGATGTCGGCAATCTCCGATTCGGTCCCGAGGTCGGCGTGGGCAGGGTCAAACAAGATGCCAGCGTGGTGAGCCGGTGGATGGCGTGCGTGTTGTCGATGGCCGACGACATACGGCATCTCGGGCCTTCGGACTCAACGCCAGCTTGTGCCATAGAAGGCGATGCGCGGGAAGTGGGCCGGTACATTGAACCCAAGAGCGTCGACGCGGTCATCACATCACCGCCGTATCCCAACGAGAAGGACTATTCGCGCACCGTTCGGCTGGAGTCAGTCTTGTTGGGCTATATCAGTGAGAGGTCCGACCTTCAGGCGATGAAGAAGGAGCTCGTAAGGTCAAACACCCGCGGCGTGTATCGCAACGACAACGACGACGAATGGGTCAGCGGTGATGCCGAAGTCGAGCGCATCGCCGCGTCTATCGAAGCCCGGCGCATTGAGTTGGGTAAGGAGTCGGGATTTGAGCGGATGTACCACCGGGTGACCAAGTTGTACTTCGGCGGGATGGCCCGTCATTTCGCCTCTTTGGGCAAAGTGCTGCGCCCCGGTGCTCGCCTGGCCTACGTGGTGGGCGATCAGGCTTCATATCTGAGGGTGATGATCCGCACCGGCCAGCTTCTCGCTGAGATCGCCGAGCGCTCCGGATACGAGGTAGAGGCCATCGACTTGTTCCGCACCCGCCATGCCACCGCGACTAATGAGCAACTACGCGAAGAGGTGCTCGTTCTCCGTTGGCCGGGTACTGCCAAGGCATGACCGAGCGATGAGTACAGCCAGCGAGAGCCTTGCCCAGCGCATAATTGCCAAGATCTTTGCCGGTCACTTCAAGCCGGGGATGGTCGAAGTGGCGTTTCAGCGCGAAGAACTGGTCGCAGCCGCCGAGACACTGGGCGAACCGCGCCCAAAGAACCTTGGGGACATCATCTACTCCCTGCGCTACCGGGTCCCCTTGCCCGACAGCGTGCGCGAAGCGGCGCCCCCGAACAGCGAGTGGGCGATCTTCCCTGGAGGAAACGCCGTCTACGTGCTGCGAGCTGTGCCGTTCAACCTCATTGAGCCCCGCATGGGAATCCGCACCGTCAGGCTGCCTGATTCGACCCCTGGGGTTATCGCAAAATACGCCATGACCGACGAGCAGGCCCTTCTGGCAAGACTGCGCTACAACCGTCTTCTCGACGTATTCACCGGTCTCGCCTGCTACCCGTTGCAAAGCCATCTGCGGACCTCTGTGACCGTGGAGAATGCCATCGACGGCACGAGAAGCAGTTCCCAGGTCGAAACCGATGACCTGTATGTAGGCCTCGATCAACACGGTGCTCACTACGTTTTGCCAGTGCAGGCCAAAGGCGGAGCAGATGCCCTCAGTGTGATCCAGGTCTGGCAGGATTTCAGAGTTGCCGAGCAGAAATTCCCTGACTTGCTGGCCCGCCCCATTGCCGCTCAGTTCATGGCCAACAACGAGATCGCTCTATTCGAATTCGAGGAGTCCGACGACAGAATCACCATCGCCCGAGAGCAGCACTATGAGCTGGTGGCACCAGACCAGCTAACCGCCGAAGAACTCAAGTCTTACCGCCAGTCCGCGAGCCAAAACCCCTGAGAGGTTGATTCATAGCTCTTATACGATAGCGCCGAAGCGCAAACCGGCTGTTCAAAAGGGGTGAATGGTGAGCCTTCCAACGACAGAGGTGCTCGCAGCCCTACTCGACAGGGCACTGAGGTCTGCGAGGGTAGTGGATCAGCGGCACGGTGTTTCTCCGTCGTTGGTCGATATGAACATCTATCGGTCGCTCTTGAGGTCTTTTCGCACCTCCTACGACCCCTCAGCGAGGATGCACGCCTACTCCCTTCGACCAGTCGTTCAGGACGTCGAGATTGAGGGCCAACTGACGAATGTCATCAAGGCTCAATTGCGGGAATACATCCATGATGGCCATATCCAGTCCGCCGTGTATGCCACCGTCGGAGGGTCTACCAGCGGATTCAAGGTCGGCGACCTGCTAGGGCATTGGTTGGACATCGCCATCGCGCGAGGTCCTAACTATGCGGCTAATGCGTTTCTCATCGGGCTCACGGATCGGGACGTGCAGTATCAGAAGATAACACTGATCAAGGGACTGCGAATCGACCGCGAGGTCAACGTCAGCGACGGTGACCGGACCCCGTTTTTTGGTCCGCCTGATGTGTCACCTGTTTGTTGGTCCGGGTTTGCGGGAGTCAGGCGGCGTGTGGTTGTTGTTGGTGGCGTTTCTCGAACTCGGCGGGTGAGATGTTGCCGAGCGATGAGTGTCGCCGGGTTCGATTGTAGAAGATCTCGATCCAGTCGAAGATAGCGGTGGACAGCTCGGTGCGGGTTTTCCATTTCCTGGTGTTCAGCAGCTCGGTTTGCAGACGCGCCCAGAACGATTCGACCATGGCGTTGTCGAACGCGTCGCCGACGGCGCCCAGTGACTGCACGAGGTTCGCTTTTCGGAGTCGCTGGCTGAACGCCCATGACGTGAACTGGCCGGATTCAACCGGTGGTCGGAGTGGACGACTGCGCCGGGGCGCGGTCTGCGGCTGTCGATGGCCATGGCGAGAGCGGAGTTGACCATGGCCGCGGTCTGGCGGCGGTCTATCGACCAGCCGACGACCTTGCGGGATCACGCGTCAAGTACCGCGCACACATAGAGCTTGCCCTCTCGTGTCGGGTGCTCGGTGATGTCGGTCATCCAGAGCTGGTTCGGCCCGTCCCGGTCGAACTCGCGGTTCACAAGGTCAGCGGCTGGACCGTCCGGGGATCTGCCTGACTTTCGGCTCTTGCGGCGGGGCAGCCCGCATATGTGCTGCTCGCGCATGACCGACAGCACCAGATTGCGGCTGGCCCGGTGGCCGTAGACCTCGGCCAGCTCGGCCTGGACGCGCCGCCACCCGTAGGTGCGCCTGGACCGCACCCAGATCTCCGCGACGACATCTGCAAGCCATGCCCGCCGCACAGCGCGCGCCGTCAGCGGCCTGGCCCGCCAATAAAAGAACCCCGACGCCGAGACGCCCAAGAGCCGGCACGACCCCTTTAGGCCGTGCCCCTCAGCCCCCAAGGCCTCCACGATCGGGTACAGGTCTTTTGGGCGCATCACCCGATCCTCGCCGAACAGCTCCGACGCCCGCTTGACCGCAGCCAGCTCGCCCTCGAGCTCTTTGATCCGGCGCCGGGCCTCCTGCAGCTCAGCGCCCTCGCGGCTCGACGTGCCCGGCACCAAGCCCTGATCAATACGGTCTTGGCGCTTCCAGCGATACAGCGTCGACTCGGCCATCTCCAGCTCACGGGCCAGCCCGGCCACCGACCGGCCAGCCCGGATCTGGTCCAGCACCATTCCCCGGAACTCCGACGAATACGAAAACGGCATCCCCGCACCTCCCAGCTAGGAACACCACCACTCTCACAAACCAAGACCAAAAAATTGTGGACACATCAGCCGGACCAAACTCAAGGGGGTCACGCCAACGGCATACGACTCGTCCCATTACCGAACACTTCCACTGCGTTTCCGCACTACCTGCCCGAAATGAATGGGCCTACGGGGCCGAGGGCCGAAGACTTCTCGCTCGACACCATCTTGGTGATTGATACATCCGTGTAGCCGGTGTTTATCAATCCAGCAGAGACAGTCGGCGACGGAAACCTAATCCATTCCCAATACGAGGTGTTCAAGCATGAGGATGCGTCCCGCGACGACCCTGGCTTCGACGCATGGCGATTCTGTGAAGCGTTGTCCTTGATCACTGGGGGCGCGGTGCGGGCTGCGGCATGGTGGTCGCATCTCGACGAGGACCATATCTGCAAGGTACGGACATCCCTCGGGTACGGGTATAGCCGAGATGCAGTCCATGACCACGTTCCGAGTGGCGCTTCCGGCAATGCCACAGAGACAACCGTGCAGGAAGCGCTGGCCCTGTACCGCGCGCGGAGGGGACTTGACACTGAGACCGCAAGGCGGCTGGTTGTTCCCATCGACAGGTGGATCCGGTCTCGCACGGACCGGCTTACCGTTGACAAGTTCATCGACTTGGGAATAGCGCTGGAATCCCTCTACATCAATGAGGGAAGCACGACCGAGTTGCGATTCAGCTTGGCCTTGCGTGCAGCGTGATACCTAGGCACCTCCTCGTCGGAACGGCTCAGTTTGATGCGCGACTTCAAGAAGATCTACGAATTGCGGTCGAAAGCCGTCCATACTGGGCGTGTCGACGACCGCTCGGATACGTGCAGCATGCTGGCTATAGCGCAGGAGTAGTGCCGACGGGCCATCATCAAGATCATCATGGACGGGGGTTGCCCGGATTGGGAGAAGCTGGTGGTGAATTGAGCGGCAGACGCTGAGAGCCCGAGCACTGGGCCCAGTCGTCGGCCATAACGGCTACCGAATCAGGCTAGGAGATGATCTCTTGCTGACCGATGACGTCGATTTGGCAGAGGGGGCCTGGTGCTTTGGCCAGTCTGACGTCGGCGGTTAGCAGGGGACAGTCGAGCGTTTCAGCCAGGGCCACATAGGCAGCGTCGTAGGGGGTGAGATTGGAGCGAAGCTCGTAGGCGCGATCCATGAGCGGCAAGGTTGGGTAGTGGGCAACATCGAGAGCGGCCAGGTTTGCGATGGCTTCGCGCATGTTCTGGTCACTCAATTGTCCCCGTTGCCACCACTGACGGAGCACGGATACGACTTCCACATTCATGAGGTCAGGGGCAGCGAGGTCAGGGTCTGCCAGCAGTGCGGCCCGTGCTCGGTCGCCGTCTGATGAGTTGTCGGCGAGGGCGTTGACCGCCACCGACGCGTCCACCACTATCAACGCTGCTGGCGTTCTTCGGCCAGATACTCGGCGGCCTCGGCGAGACCGATCCGTCCGCCGCTCTGCTGTCTAGCCCGTTCCAGAACGTCATGGACTGAAGGCCGCTCGGCTAGCCGCTGCAATTCTGCCACTAGGAACTGTTGGAGCGACTTGCCCTCGCGGGCCGCGCGCTGCTGGAGCAGCGTGTGTGTCTCATCGGGGAGGTTGCGGACCAGCACATTTGCCATGCTTGCATTATGATATCAAACGACAGCGTTATGCAACCTGCTTCGTGAATGAAGGCTGCTGAGCTGCCAGATCAATGGACGGGGTTCGGCCAGGCGCTAGTTTTGTCGCTGTGAGTGCATCAGGTTTGGGTCGAATGAGGATGCCCAAAATTAAGTTGGAAGGGTCGCGGATGCCTCGGTGGGAGCGGGCGTTGGTCACTGGGGCATCGACGGGAATCGGCCGGGCGATGGCAGTGCAATTGGCCGCTGCGGGGGTTGACTTGGTGCTAGTAGCCCGTAGCGGCGACCGACTAGAGGAACTGGCTGCTGAGTTGCGGGCCAGCGGGGGTCAGTTGGATGTTGAGGTGATGGAGGCCGATCTATGCGACCCAGAGAGGTTGGCCGCGGTGGAGAAGCGGGTGATGGCCGAAGATGCGCCCATAGACCTGCTGGTGAACAACGCCGGCCTGGGTTACGAGGGGCTGTTTCACGCCCAAGACCTCGCTGAGGTGTCGGAGACCATCGATGTGAACGTGGTGGCGCTGGTGCGGCTGACCCATGCCGCGTTGGGACCGATGACCGCCCGGGACCGGGGCCAGGTGATCCTGGTGTCGTCCATGGCCTCGCTTCAAGGCATGCCCATGACTGCGGTGTACTCGGCCACCAAGGCGTTCATCACCAGCTTCGGCGAGGGCCTATATGAAGAGCACAAGGGCACTGGGGTAACGGTCACAACCGTGTTGCCCGGACTGACCCACACCGAGTTTCACCAGCGAGGTCACTGGGATTTGGACCGGTGGCCGTCGATTGGATGGCAAGATGCCGATGCCGTGGCCTCAGTGGCGTTGTCCGCGGCGGCAAAGTCCCGGCCCGAGGTGATAAGCAGCTGGCAGAACCGGATGCTTGCCGTCTTGTCCAGCAAAGCGCCTCGGCATCTCCGCCGTGCGACCATCGGTTGGTTCTCCCGCCGCAGCTAAGTTGCCTTCGTATGTTCGCAAGGACTCCTGAAACGAATCCCAAACGGTGGCTCGGCTTTGTGCTCGTGCTCGTTTTAGCCATCACGTTCGCTTGTTCGGATGACGATCCTGCCCCTGCCGCGTCGACACCCGAGGCGACCGTCGCGCCGGACACGGATTCTGAAGAGCCAGATGCCACCGAACCGACCGCCGAACCTACGGTTGCTCCCCCCGAGCCAACCCCCAAGCCGACTGCCGAGCCCACGGCTGCTCCGCCCGCGCCGACCGTCGAGCCTGCTCCGCCCGATGGCAGCGAGGCAATCGACCCGGCGGGTCAGTCAGCTCTGGAGCAGCTCCGCCGTCGCATGGCGGCGGCGGCTCAGTTCGGGGGACTTGTTCCGTCTATGGCCATCGTGGAGGAATTGCGCCGGAACGCCGAGGGATTCTCCTATGAGATCGGCAACCACGGCGGCACGCTCACGGTGGCGACGATCTCCGAGCCCCTCACGTTCAACCTCGCGCTGGCCAGGGACGCCGGATCGTCGGGCGTGCTGGGGTACCTGTTCGAGGGCCTCACCGAAACGTCGTGGTTGAACGATGAGATTGAGCCGCTGCTGGCGCAGTCGTGGGAGCGCTCCGACGACGGACTGCGCTGGGTGTTCCATCTGCGCGACGACGTGCAGTGGCACGACGGCACCCTGTTCACCGCCCACGACGTGGAGTTCACGTTCAACCGGGTCATCTACAACGACGACTTCCAAGCGGCGAGCCGGGCTTCCTTCGAGTTCCGGTTCCTGAATGACGAGACCGGCCAGTGGGAGCAGTCGCAGATGACGGTGACGGCCCTGGATGACCACACCGTGGAATTCGTCCTCCCGCAGCCGTTCGCGCCGTTCCTGCGCTCAATGGGCACCGCCATCTACCCCAAGCACATCGTCGAGGGTCCCATCGAGGCGGGCACCTTTACGGAGTTTTGGGACATCGACACCGATCCTGCCGAGATAATCGGCACCGGCCCGTTCACCATCGGGGAGTACACCCCCGGCGAGCGCTTCGTCTTCGCGCGAAACCCCGACTACTGGCTGGTTGACGATGCGGGAGGGCGCCTGCCGTATCTCGACCGGGTGGAGCAGCTGATCGTGGAAGAGCTCGAAGACGAACTGGAATTGTTCCGCGACGGCACCACCGATTTGCACGGCGTGCTGGGCGAGGAGTTCGCCGTGCTCGATCCCGTGGCCGAGGCGGAGAACTTCACCCTGCATCGCCGCGGCCCCGGGTTCGGCACCAATTTCTTGGCGTTCAATCAGAACCCCGGGTCGAACGACGCGGGCGAGCCGTATGTCGACCCCGTGCAACTGCATTGGTTCCAGAACACGGCATTCCGACAGGCCGTTGCCCATACCATGGACAAAACAGCCATGATCGACGGAGTCCAGCACGGCTTGGGCTATCCGCAGTGGTCGTCGGTGAGCCCGGCGGCCGGCGACTTCCACAATCCCGAAGTGCGCCAGTACGCCTACGACCTCGACCGGGCCAACGAGATCCTCGACGAAATGGGCTGGACAGACACCGACGGCGACGGCATCCGCGAGGACGATGTGGGCAACCCCATCTCGTTCCGGATGGTCACCAACGAGGGGAACAGCGTTCGCTCCGAGATCACCGGCATCATTCACGAGGGGATGACGGCAGTCGGCCTCGACGTTGATTTCCGTATCGTGGACTTCGGCGACATGGTGGCCCAGCTCACCGCCACCTACGACTGGCAGGCCATGGTGGTGGGGCTGACCGGCAGTCCCGACCCCTTCGGCGGCATGACCGTGTGGCACAGCGGCGAAGGTCTGCACCTGTGGCATCCGAATCAGCCCGAGCCCGCCACGGATTGGGAGGCGGAGATAGATGAGCTGTACATCGCCGGCAGCAAAGAGCTCGACCACGAGCAGCGGGTACAGCACTACTGGGATGCGCAGGCGATCGTCGCCGAGAACGTGCCGCTCATCTACACCACGCAGGGCGAGCGGTTGGGGGCGGTCCGCAACGTGTTCGGCAACACCACGCCGACGCTGTACGGCTACTGGGATCTGCGTTACCTGTACCGAACCGATCAGTAAGCGGCTAGCCGAACTCGTCCTGCCGCTTTCAGGGGCAGGACGCTAGCCGAACTCGATGGCGGAGAAGCTGTTCAGCTTGTCCAATTGGTGGTCGGCGGTCACCAGCCGCACGGTGCCCGACTTCGACCGCATGACCAGCGACTGAGTGCTGGCGTGGTTCTTGTAGTAGTGGACGCCCCTGAGCAGGTCGCCGTCGGTAATCCCGGTGGCGGCGAAGAAGCAGTTGTCGCCTTGAACCAAGTCGTCGGCGGTGAGCACCTTGGTCACATCCCGACCCAGCTTCTCCGCCTCCTTGCGCTCCCTGTCGTTGCGGGGCCAAAGCCTCCCGAGTTGCTCACCGCCCATGCACTTGAGGGCGGCTGCAGAGATGACGCCCTCGGGGGTTCCCCCGATGCCGAACAGTATGTCGGCCCCCGAGTCGGGCCAGGCGGTGGAGATGGCCCCGGCCACGTCGCCGTCGGGAATGAGCCGGATGCGGGCGCCGGCGTCGCGCACCTCGGCGATCAGCTCCGAGTGGCGGTCGCGGTCGAGGATCACCGCGGTCACATCCCGCACCGGCTCGCTCTTGGCCTCGGCCACCAGCTCGAGGTTGCGGGTGGGGGAGTTGTCCATCGAGATGCCATAGCCCACGCATTCGGGACCGTAGGCGATCTTCTCCATGTAGACGCAGGGTCCGGGATTGAACATGGTTCCCCGGTCGGACACCGCGATCACCGACAGGGCGTTGCCCCGGCCCAGCGAGGTGAGCGTGGTGCCGTCGATGGGGTCGACCGCGATGTCGCATTCCGGAGGCGTGCCATCGCCGATCAGCTCCCCGTTGAAGAGCATGGGGGCTTCGTCCTTTTCACCCTCGCCGATCACCACGATCCCGTCCATCGGCACGGTCCGAAGCAGCACCCGCATGGCCTCCACGGCGGCGCCGTCGGCCCCCTCCTTGTCGCCCCGACCCATCCAACGGGAAGCGGCCAGAGCGGCAACTTCGGTCACTCGGACCAGCTCCATCGCCAGGTTGCGGTCGGGGGTCTCGGGCGATGCGTTCACGTTGCCCAACCGTAGTGCTGCGATGCGACCGCTGCCCCGTTATCTGAGACCATGTTCGGCATGGTTTGGTGCTTTCAATGCGGCGCCCCCTACGACGACGACGTGTCGGAGTGCGCTGAGTGTGGCGTGGCCACGTTTCCCACCCAGCCCCAGCAGCCTGAAGAGGTGGGTGGGCCAGACGACGAGCAGCTTGCCTACGAGTTTCACGAATGGTCCTACGACGCCCGCAGTCGCCTGGAGGCAGCGCTGCGAACCCGGGAGTTGGAGCACGCCTGGCTGGGACCGACGCTGATTATGTGTGAGCGCGACGAGGAGGTGGTGGACCAGGCCGTGGAGGCGGTGCTGCGAGAGCAGCTCCCGAAGCTCGACAAGAGCCTGCCTGCGGTGGTGTACGAGTTGAGAGACTTCGACGATGCCCACAAGGCCAACGTGCTGAGCGAGCTGTTGTCGGAGGGCATCGCCCACGAAGTGGACTACGCCGGCAACCTGGAGGTGGCCGAAGCCGACGAGGAGGCGGTGGACGCACTGTTCGACCGACTCACCAGCGCCGTTTCCGAACGCCAGTTCGGACCGGGCTTGCCCGGGGTGGAGCCCTATCAGGTGCTGGAGGCGCTGTTCTTCTCCGCCGACCGGCTGCGCCGCAACACGTCTGATTCCAAGGCGGTGGAGGACTTCGCGTTGGCCCACGAACAGGTGGTGCAACTCAGCCTGCCGTGGGGGTACGAGCCTGATTTCTGGCGGGCAATGCTGGATGCCGCTGACAGTCTGCGGGAGGCCTTGGTGGCCGGACCCGACCCGGTTGAAGGCGATGCCGCGGCCGAGCAGGCCGCAAGGGCCCTGCGGGAATTGCTGCGCCGGTATATGTGATGGCTGGACCGGCGGTGGATGGGATGGTGCTCTTCCACGGCGCGGGCGGGGATCGCGATCAGCACACATTGGTGGCCATTGCCGAGGGGCTGGCCCCCTTGCCGGTGGAACGGGTCAACTTCCCCTACCGGAATCAGGGTCGCCGACCTCCCGATCGAGCCCCCAAGCTGCTGGCCTTCCTCGATGAGGAGGTCCCGGCCATCGCCGCTCGGCTGGGAACCGAGTCGGGGCGCCTGGTGCTGGGCGGCCGGTCGATGGGCGGGAGGATGTGCTCCATGGCCGTGGCCGACGGGATGCCCGCCGCGGGCTTAGTGCTGCTGAGCTATCCGCTGCACCCGCCGAAGAAGCCGGAGAGTCTGCGGACTGGGCATTTTCCGGAAATTGACGTGCCTTGCCTGTTCATCTCGGGTGACCGCGATCCCTTTGGCAGTCCCGAGGAGTTCGATCAGCATTTGCCCGCCATCAATGGCCCGGTGACTGTCGTGTGGCTAGAAGGTGAGCGCCACGATCCGAGGAAGGCTGACGCGATTATCACCGACGCCGTGGCCAGTTGGTTGGAGGCGCTCTAGGCGTCTTCAGGGTTTAGTTCTTCCAGGGAGCGGCGCGTTGTTTCGGGGTAGTAGAGGAGTACAAGGATGGCGACGAGGATTGGGCCGGCTATGAGGATGGCGAACGCGGTGCCGTAGCCCCAGGCGTCGGCCATGAACCCGGCGGCTGCGAGGCCGGCGGCACTGCCGGCGACTCCGGCTACGCCGAGGAATCCGTTGGACTCCGACCGGCGAATCGTGCCGAACATCTCGGCCCGGTACACCCCCAGCGTTGGGACAGTAGTGGCGGTCATGAGCGTTCCAATTGCGATCAGAACCCACATGGGCCATCCGGCCAGCGTGAAGTGCCAGAAGGCGAACAGCGCGCCGCCGCTCACACCGACAGAGGCGAGGACCCGTCGGCCCCGAAGGTCGGCCAGCTTGCCGGCGATGAGCATGCCCGGTCCCGCCGTCCAAGCGGTGAGCAGGGTGAACACCGTGATCTTGGTGGCGCTAAAGCCCCGTTCGTCACGCAGAAAGTCGTTTTGCAGCTGAGAGGCCGGTGCGGCGAACAGCAGCACGGCAAACGAAGTCACAGCCAGGAGCACCAGTCGGAAGCGGTACTGCTGGGGTGGTCGGGTTCGGGGCTGTCGACGGGCAGTTTCGAACCGCTGGGATTCTGGCAACCGGCGGGCTGCGAACAGCACCAGGGGCATTCCGGCCAGCGCTAGGAGGAAGCTGAGTCGCCACGCAGCGTCCCCCAGGTCGGCGAGGGGCACGGACCCGACGGCAATTCCCGAGCCCAGCCCGGCGGCCAGTCCCAGCATGGAGGCCACAAAGGCCCGGGACCCGGCGGGGGCTTCTTCGAGTGCGAACACAAAGATGAGCAGCGCCATGGCATGGGACAGTCCCCGGGAAGTTGCTTGGACCGCAGCCAGGGTGGCCAGGTTGGCCACCAGCGATGTCGCCGCCGAGGCCAAAATGGCACCGGCTGCCGCGTAGAGCAGGGTGCGCCGCCGCCCCCTCCGGTCGGCGAACGCGGCCACTGCCACCGTGATCAGGATGCTGAGCCGGATCAGCGAAAGGGCGATGCCCTGAGCCGACTTGCTCTCTCCGAACTCCTCTCGGGCGAAGGTGATGGTTTGGCCGAGCAGGGTGCCCAAGAATCCGGCGATCACGGCCAGGGTGGCCAGCAACGCCACGATCCGGGCCTGTCGGGCGGTGAAACGGTCTGGGGGGTGCCACCAGGGCCACTCCCGTCCTTGGCGGATGGCACGGCTGAAGGGGACGGTGAAGAGCACCCGCCAAACCGGGATGGCCAGGCGATAGTCGAACCGCTCGATGATCTCCACCTGATCAGAGCCCACCGGCTCGACGGTGACCGTGCGTTGGTATTGCGAGACCGGTCCCTCGACGGCGGAAAAGACGGCGTCGCCCTCAGCGCGTTCCAAGACGATGTCGGTTCGAGGGGATAGCAGGCCGCTGGGGCCGTTCAGCACGCCATCGGCGGCATCGGTGCTCAGAACGCGACGAGAGATCACTCGGGGCATGGGCTGGAGGCAGCTTACTTTTGTTGAGGCGCCGCCCCGCGACCACACCATGACTGTGCTGGCCACGGCGAGGGGACCATACTTGTCGGGTGGAGCGAGGCCATCAGGATGACTTCGATCGGCAAGACCGCATTGAGGTGCGGGCCAATGGTCCCCTGGAGGGCGCAGTGGCCATCGGCGGGGCCAAGAACTCGGTGCTGAAGCTCATGGCCGCCTGCCTGCTCACGGAGGGCACGTTTGTGATCCGCAATGTGCCCGACATCCACGATGTGGCGGTGATGGCCGATGTGCTGCGGGCCATGGGGGTCTCTGTTAGCCGAGTGGGCGACGCCCTCACCATTGAACGCCCCGAGGCCATAATCCCCGAGGCGCCCTATGCGCTGACCGAGCAGCTACGAGCTTCCACGGCGGTGTTGGGACCCCTGCTGGCCGGGATCGGGCATGCCCGGGTGGCCTTGCCCGGAGGAGACGATTTCGGCCCTCGGCCCATCGACATGCACATTGCCGGACTGGAGGCCATCGGCTGTCGGTTCGAGATTTCCGGCGGGGACGTCCACGCCGCTGCCGACAATCTGGTGGGCAACTCAGTGCTATTGGAGTATCCCAGCGTGGGCGCCACCGAGAATGTGATGATGGCTGCCGTCCGGGCCAAGGGAACCACGGTCATCGACAACGCCGCCCGGGAACCGGAGATTGCCGATCTGGCCGGATTCCTGAACCACATGGGCGGCCATGTAATCGGGGCGGGCACGTCCACCATCACGGTGGATGGGGTGGAGGAGCTCCGCCCGGTGGAGTACACGGTGGTGAGCGACCGGATCGAAGCGGCCACCTTCATGGCTGCTCTCGGTGTGGCCACCGGCGAGATCACCCTGGTGGGCGCCCGCCTCGACCATATGGCGATACTGTGCCGCAAGCTGGGCGAGATGGGGGTGCGGACCTCTTCTGATCCCGATGGTGTTTGGGCCATGTGCAGCGGTCGCCTCCGCTCCGCCGATGTGTCCACGCTGCCCTATCCCGGCCTGCCCACCGACTGCAAGCCGCTGCTGGTTGCCATGCTGTCGGTGGCCGAAGGGGTGGGGATCGTCACCGAGAACCTGTTCTCAGGCCGGTTCCGCTATGTGGACGAGCTGGTGCGCATGGGCGCCGACATCCGCACCGAGGGCCACCACGCGGTGATCCGGGGTGTGGACCGGCTCAGCGGGGCGCCGGTTCGGGCGTCCGACATCCGGGCGGGGGCGGCGCTGGTGGTGGCCGGCCTGGCCGCCGACGGCATCACCGTGGTGTCCGACCCCCATCACATCGACCGGGGCTACGAGGACTTCGCCGGCAAGCTCAGCGCTCTCGGCGCTGACGTCTGCCACGAGAGGCCCGGCGATTAGCCAGGAACAGCAGGCCGGCCAGCAGAGCCAACGGCGCGGCCACCAAGAGAATCTCGTCCCAGCCTCCCTGGTGGGCCAGCAGTTCCACAGCGTCGATTCTGTCAGGCCACCGGCATTTTCGGGGAACGGGACGTCGATTCTGTCAGGCCACCGGCATTTTCGGGGAACGGGACGTCGATTCTGTCAGAGGCTGGACCAATTGGTCGTGGCGAGGGTTGGCGAACGGGCCGCTTGCTGAGAGAATGGTGGGTATGCAGGAGGCCGTCGCCCAGGTAATCGAGGCCATTCGCCCTGCGGTGCAGGCCGATGACGGAGACATCTTCTTGCGGGGAGTGGATGAGGAAACCGGAGTGGTCAGTGTGGAGCTGGTGGGCGCGTGTGTGAGCTGCCCAGCTTCGACGGTCACGCTGAAGGCCGGGGTTGAGCGGATCCTCAAAGACCGGGTGGATGGGGTCACCGAGGTGGTGAACGTGGGCCAGAACCTGCTGAGCGACGGCTCACCGGTGGGCTTGTAGCGACCGTCGAACCTCGCTTCATGGTCCCTCAGCGAACCGATACCTGGTACGTCAGCTATGGGCTGATTGCCGCCAACGCGGCGGTGTTCATCGTCGGCATCGCGATGGGGGACGATCTCCTCGGTGGCGGGGGCGATGGAGACGGTCTGGTTTACCGTGCTGCCACTCTGGGCGGGAACATCGAATACTTGAACGAGTGGTGGCGGGTGTTCACCGGCGGGTTCTTGCACCATGGCTTCATCCACCTGGCGGTGAACATGTTCTCGCTCTATGTCCTGGGGCTGGCCTTGGAGCGGTCGCTGGGAAAGGCCCAGTTCATGGCGGTCTATTTCGCCTCGCTGGTGAGCGGGTCGTTCGGAGCGCTGATCGAGACGCCGAATTCGCTGATTGCGGGGGCTTCGGGGGCCATCTTCGGCTTGTTGGGTGCCTACGCCGCCCTGTCGCTGGCCCAAGGGGTGGGGTTGTTCCAGACTCCGATAGGGCCGATTCTCGCCATAAATCTGGTTATCAGCTTCACTGTGCGGTCCGTTTCGCTGGGTGGCCACATCGGCGGTCTCATTGGCGGCTTCCTCGTGGGTGCCGCCGCCTATGCCATTCGCCGACAGCAGCACACGACCGTGATTCCGGTGCTTGCCGCGGTAGTGGTGGCGGGGGCTTCCTTTGTCGGCGCCCTGTGGGCAGCCAGCCGCTCCACCGTGGTGCTTATTGTCGGCTAGCGAACTAGGCGAATTGGGCCCGCAGCGTTTTCAGGTTACGGCGCCACACCCATTCGAGGACGCGGGCGCCGACGATGTCGCCCAGTAGCCCACCCATCCACCAGGGAAAGTTCAGCTCCTCGGTCCAGCAGAACTCGGTGCGGTCGGTGCCGGCGGGGGCGAGGGTGAAGCGCCCTTCTCCGGTGACCAGTCCAGTGTGGCGCACGCCGATGGAAGCCCCGTCCACCCATTCGGTGATCACCATGGCATCAGTGAGGCGCAGGGGGCCGATCTTGGTGCGGCACTCGAAGGCGGTGCCCACTCCCTCGGTCTGGGCTCCTTGAAAGGAGATCGACTCGGCGTCGGCCATCCACTCGGAGTGCGAGTCGATGCGGCGCACGTACTCCCACACCGCTTCTAGAGGCGCCTCGATGGTGGTGGAAACCCTGATCTTGGCCACAACCTGAGTCTAAAGCGACTCGTGGGTCTTGCTGGAGGGCCGTAGGATTGGAGGATGCCCGATGCCGACATCGAGTTTTTCTGGGATCCGATTTGCCCGTTCGCGTGGCTCACTTCTCGATGGGTGACCGATGTCGCCCGCCAGCGCGACTACGAGGTTGACTGGCGGCTGATCTGCCTGTCGATACTCAACGAAGACAGCGACTACGAGAACTTTCCCGAGGGCTATCAGGAACTGCACCACAAGGGCCGCCGAATGCTGCGGGTGGCCCAGGCGGTTCGCAATGGGCACGGTGCGGCCGCAGCCGGTGAGCTCTACACCGCCTACGGATCCACCATCTGGAATCCCGATGCGGATATCCGCTCGACGATAGGCGAGGTGGCCTCCGACCAGCATTTGAAGGCCGCCTTGGAGCGCGCTGGCCTACCTGGCGAGCTTGCCGACCGGGCCGAGGACGACTCGCTGGATGAAGCCCTGCGGGAGTCCACCATGGAGGCGTTGAGCCGCACCGGGCGGGACGTGGGCACCCCGATCATCTCCTTCCACCACAACGGCGAGACGACGTCGTTCTTCGGTCCGGTGGTGAGCCAGATTCCGCCCCCAGAAGAGGCCGTGCGCCTATGGGATGCGGTGGTGACCCTGGCCGAGTGGCCATCGTTCGCCGAGCTCAAGCGCTCCAAGCGCGACGATCTGGTGTTCCCCAAGGTCTAGAGGGAAGCAGGAGGATCGGCAATGGCCCCCGAGAGGATTGCCTACCTCGACAACGCGGCATCCACTCCGCTGTGTCCCGAGGCAGTGGAGGCTATGGCCCCCCTGCATCGGGAGCTGTATGCCAACCCGACCGGGGCGCATCGAATGGCTCGGGACACCCGCCGCGGCATCGACGATGCCCGCGATGTGATGGCCGAGGCTCTGGGCTCAGAGCCGGGGGAGATCGTGTTCACCGGCGGGGGCACCGAGGGCGACAACATGGCGGTGGTCGGACGGCATATGCAGATGGGCGGGGTGACGGTGTGCTCGGCCATCGAGCACCATGCCGTGCTCGAGCCGGTGGAGCACTTGGGCGGCCGGGTGGTGGCGGTAGACGCCGCTGGGGTCATCGACCTCGATGCGCTGGCTGCGGCCCTCGACGACAGAGTGGCCGTGGTGTCGGTGATGCTGGCCAACAACGAGACCGGCATGGTCCAGCCCCTGGGGCAGGTGGCCGAAGCAGTCCGCTCCTCTGCCCCCAATGCCGTACTCCACACCGATGCGGTGCAGGCCTTCCCCTGGTTGGACGTGGTTTCGCTGGCGGAGGACGCCGATCTGATCTCGGTCAGTGCCCACAAATTCGGCGGTCCCAAGGGGGTGGGAGCACTGGTGGTGCGCGAGGGAGTAGAGCTGTCGCCGCTGATGTTGGGGGGTGGCCAGGAACGGGGGCTGCGCTCGGGCACCCACAACGCCGCGGGAATAGCGGGCATGGCCGCGGCTGCCGAGGTTGTGCTGAAGAGCCGGGCTGAGCAGGTGGAGCGCCTGGCTGGGTTGCGGGACCGGCTGGCGGACGGGATTCTGACTGCGGTGCCCGACACGGTGGAGACCGGAGAGCGGTCGGGCAAGGTGGCCGGGTCGGCCCACCTGTGCTTCGAGGACATCGAGTCGGAAGCGCTGCTGTTCCTGCTGGAAGACGCCGGGATTTACGCGTCGGCGGCATCATCGTGCTCAAGCGGCGCGCAGGATCCGTCCCATGTGCTGGCCGCTATGGGCTACGACCGGATGCTGGCCGGGGGATCGCTGCGGCTTTCTCTGGGCTATGAGACCGCGGATGCCGATATTGATCAGGCGTTGGCGGTTATCCCCGATGCGGTGGCCCGGCTGCGGGCCTACGGTAAGGGCTGAGGGGGACGGGCCGAGAGATGCGAGTTCTGGCAGCCATGTCGGGGGGCGTGGACTCCTCGGTGGCGGCCGCCATGCTGGCCGAGCAGGGGCACGAGGTGGTGGGCATCACTCTCAAGTTGTGGGGTGGCGAGTCAGACACCGGATGCTGCTCGGTGTCGGATGTGGAGGATGCCCGCCGGGTGGCCGACCTTCTGGGGTTGCAGCACCACGTTTTCAACTTCGGCGATGCCTTCGACCAGCGGGTGGTATCTCCCTATGTGGAGGACCACGCCGTCGGATTGACCCCCAACCCCTGTATCGAGTGCAACCGCCACATCAAGTTCGACAAGCTGATGGTGCGGGCCGAAGCATTGGGCTTCGACGCCGTGGCCACCGGCCATCACGCCCGACTGGAAGCCACGGGCGACGGATTCCGTGTGCGGCGGGGCGTTGATGGGGCGAAGGATCAGTCGTATGTGCTCTACATGCTGGGCCAGCAGCAGATGGCCCGAATGCTGCTGCCCATCGGCCACCTGACCAAGGCCGAGGTTCGGGAGCGGGCTTCCGAGTTGGGCCTGCGGAACTCGGCCAAGCCCGACAGCCAGGACGTGTGTTTCATCGCCAATCGAGCCGGGGGACGGCAGGGCTTCCTATCCCGCCGCCTGGGCCAGTCGCCCGCCACCGTGGTGGACGCCGACGGTAGAGAGTTGGGCACAGTCGAGGCCGTGCAGGCGGTGACCATCGGCCAGCGCCGGGGCCTCAACCTCGGCGGCACCGACGAGCCCCGCTATGTGACCGACGTGGACATTGCCGCGGGCCGGGTGACCGTGGGGCGACGAGTGGATTTGTACGCCCCGACCCAGAACGTGATCGACATCCAGTGGACCGACGGAGAGGTGGATGTCCCGCTCGACATCCAGGTGAGCGCCCACGGCACCCCCGCGGTCGGCGTGGTGGACCAAGCCGGCAGAGTCAACTGGGAAGAGCCCCAGCGCCGAGTAGCCCCCGGCCAGGCGTTGGTCTTCTACCAGGGCGATCTGGTAGTCGGAGGCGCGGTGGCCGCTTAGGTCACCAAATTCCGTAGCGCGGCGAGGCGGGGGGCGATCATTTCGGCGATGACCGCGGGACGGTCGACGGTTGCGGCCATGGCGGCTTCGCCCCACAGGGCTCGGCCGACGGTGAATCCGGCGCAGCCGGAGGCCATGGCGACTTCTAGTTGGGAATGGTAGGTCTCGAAGGTGCCGCCGCCCGATAGCAGCGTCCAGGGCATGTCGCAGCGGGCGGAGATCTCCGAACAGGCGGCGGCCCACCGGGCCCGGTCGGGGTCGTGGTGGGCATCGACGGGGAACGGGAGCTTCAGAACGTCGAATCCCATGGGGGCGAAGCGGTCCACGGTGTCGAGCACGATCTGGGGGCGAACGGTTGGATCGTCGAGGGCGTAAAACAGCGGTTCCACCAGCAGGGGGATGCCCACGCTCCGGCATTCGGCCAAGATTTCGGTTGCGGCCTCCTCTTGGGCGATGGCATGGGGGCGGTCGGGGCGATACAGCACGAGCAGCTTTGCCGCGGCCGCCCCGCAGTCGGCCGCGGCTTGCACCGACCAGCCCTCCAGCAGGGCAACCGGCGAGGCTTCGGGGTCGGCCATGTACCCCTGGGCCTCCAGCGCGGCGGTGAAGCCCACTCCGGGGGGCAGTGTGCCGTCAAGAAACTGGGGGATGGAGTACTCCGGCTCGAGCATCACCCCGGTGGCCTGTTCGGCTAGACCAGCCACTAGGTCGCGCTTGAAATCGACTATGGCTTCGCTGGTTACCGAATCGGGATCCTTTGGTGCGAGGACGGCCCGCAGCGAGTCGCGGTGGTCGATGGCCAGCACCGCGAACCGCCCGTTGCGGGCGAGGTCGGCCACTGTCATATCAGTTCCGGCATGTCAGTTGAGGCATGTCAGCTGGAGGGCACTGCGCCGGCCACCGGGAGGGTCCACGCGCCGGCACCCCAGTCGGCTTCGATCCAAGTGTGCTCGGCGTCGAAGCACGGGGGCGTGCGCCGCTCTTCTCCAATTAGCTCTCCGGCCAAATAGTTCAAGAAGTACATGTTGGAGCTGGGACAGGCCACCGACGTGTGGTAGCCCTTGGGCACCAGCACCGCATCGCCATCGCGGGCCACCACTGCCTCGTCGAAGCCCTCCTCAGTTCGCCAGTTCCGGTGCATGCAGTAGCCCTCGGGGCGGTCCAGACGGAAGTAGTACACCTCCTCCAGATAGGGGGAGCCGTCCCGGCCGTCGTGGCAGTGAGGCGGCCACCCCGACCAGGTGCCCCGGGGTACGAATACTTCATAGAGGATGAGCTTCTCCGCGGGCAGCGGGTGGGCGAGGGAGTGGACCACCTGGCGGTAGGCCTGGCCGCCGCCGCGGATCTCTACCTTCATTTCCGAAGGCTCGAAGACCCGGGCCGGGTAGCGGCCCTCAGCCGGGGCGGAGCCCACCGCGGCCGTCAGCGAGCCATCGGTTGAGATCTCATAAGGCGTACTCGGCGGCAGGTAGACGATTCGCCCCAGCTCCTCGAACACCGATGTGCGGCTAATGGGGGTGTCGATCTCCCCAGCTAGGACCCGGCCAGCACCGGAGAGGGGGACGATGGCGGTCTCCCGATCGGGCTCGACTCCCGACCACGGCTCTGACGGGGTGAGCTCCACCACCGAGAAGGCCACGTTGTCCCAACCGGCTGTTTCCGGGGTGATGTTCAGGATTCGCCCTGGCCCCGGCTGGGGGCGGATGGGGCCTGATGCGGATGCGGTGGGGGTGTCGGCCATGGTCATCCTCCTGTTGCTGTGTCTGTTCCGGTGACCGCCGGCACCAGATCGCCGGCATCCATCTCTTTTTTGAATCGCTCCAGCAGCGCCCGAGTGCCCAACGGCTCATAGCCCAAGACCTCCTGGGTGCGAGGCGTGCCCAGGGAGCTGTCGAAAGGGATGCGGGCGCCGCCTAGCGATGCCATCATTCCCGGGTCAGGCGGCACCGACCGCAGCAACGACGGATCGTGGCCGAACACGTCGCAGGCCGTTCGGGCCAGCTCCATGCGGCCCACTGGCTCGGCCCCGCAACAGTGGAAGATGCCTTCGGCGTCGGGGTTTGCGGCGATCAGCCACATGGCCTCGGCGCACTCGCTGGCCAGGCTCGAAGTAGCCGTCATGTTGATGTCGTCGCTCTCCCACACCCCGAAGGGCTCGCCCTGCGACACGGCGTTGAGCACAGTGGTCACGAAGTAGCCGAAGCCGGGGTCTTGGCCTCGGGGCATCTCGGACCGGGCCCAGTGGACACCGTTCACCGCCGACACCCGAGCCACCGCAGCCTGGTCGGCCCGCAGCAGGGCGGCTTGCTCGCTGACGGCCTTGAGCACGCCGTAGTAGTTCACCGGGTTGGGGGGAGTGTGCTCATCGGCACCGGCTTGGGTGCCGTCGAACACCCAGTCGGTAGACACCACAATCAGCTTGGCCCCGGACCGGTTGGCCGCCTCGGCCAGGGTGAGCGTGGCATCCACGTAGCTGCGCCAGGCCAGCTCCCGCTGGGCGTAAATGCCGTCGAGGTCGTTGAGGATCATGGAGTGGACGATCACGTCGGGGTCGAAGTGGGCCACGCTGGCCAGCGCGGCCTCGCGGTCGAGCAGATCGAGCGGTTCGGTGGTGTAGCGCTGGGGACCGTCGGGGACGAAGGAGTGGACCGGGCAGTGGACTGTCGCGCCGTGGCGTTGGGCGAACACCTTCACGATGTTGGAGCCGATGAAGCCGGTCCCTCCAGTGACGTAGGCCCGCATGGTTCAGCCGATCTCGCGGGGGCGGTCGGTGGTGGCCGCTGGTGGTCTCATGGGGTGCTCCATTTCCGGTTCAGCCGATCTCGTCGATGCGCACGGGGCGCTGCTCTCGAACGGAGCGCCAAGCGGCTAGGCCGATCACCAGCGGGGCCCGGCCGTCGGCCAGGGTGACCGGCGACGGTGCGCCCTCCATCATCTCCACAAACGCCTCCCACTCGGCCAGATATGAGGGTATGTACCGCTCCAAGAAGAAGTAGGGCAGCGTGGGTGCGTGGGCGCCGCCGGCGGTTCGGGTGATCGCCGTGGCCACCAGCGGGTTCTCAGAGGCCGCCATCCCCGCTGAGCCGAACGCCTCCACCCGCTGGTCGTAGCCGTAGACCGCCTGGCGGCTGTTGTCGATGGTGCTGATGGCGCCGTTCTCATGGGTGCAGACGATGACCGCGGTGTCGAGGTCGCCGACTTCGCCAATGGCCTCGTCGATCAGCACTGCTCCGGTGGCGTAGACCTCGGTGACCTCGCTTGCGGTGACGAACCGGATCATGTCGAAGTCGTGGATGGTCATGTCGCAGAAGATGCCCCCGGATTCGTCCAGGTACATCAGCGGCGGGGGCTCCGGATCACGGCTGGAGATGCGAACGAGGTGGACATCGCCCACCTCTCCGGCCTCCACGCGCTCGCGCACATAGCGGTGGCTGGGATCGAAGCGCCGGTTGAATCCAACCTGCACGGGGATGCCAGCCGCCTCGGCGGCGGCGATGCCCCGGTCCACATCGGCCAAATTGAGGGCCAGCGGCTTTTCTACGAAGGCGGCTTTGCCCGCCTCGGCTGCTGCCACCAGCAGGTCGATATGGGTGTGAGTAGAGGAGCAGATGGCCACCGCGTCCACGTCGGGGGCCCCCAGAATCTCGGCCGGGTCTGCGGCTGGGCGAACCCCCAGGTCGTCGGCCAGGGCCGCAGAGGCATCGGCCACCACGTCATAGACCGCCTTCACCTCGGCGTTGGGCACCTGCTTGGCGATCAGCTCGGCGTGCATTCGCCCGATCCGCCCGCAGCCCAGCACTCCGATGCGCACCGGGCTCATACTCCGGACTCCTCGGATTCGGCGTGCAGGCTTGAGACCACCCGGCCGTTTCGTATCTCCACGGGGTACAAGGTAAGGGGGTCGGTGGCCGGATACCGAACCGCTTCCCCGGTGCGGAGGTCGAAACGGCCGTTGTGCTTGGGACACTCCACCAGGCAGTCGAGCACCACGCCCTCGGCCAGGTAGGCCTGGCCATGAGTACACAGTCCCTCGGTACACACCAAAGTGCCGTCGCCCAAGCGGAACAGGGCATAGGCCTCGTCGCCCACTTCCACCTGCCGGGCCGATCCGGGGGTGAGCGCGTTGGCTGGTCCGAGGTCGATAAGGCCGTCGTGGCTTTCGCCGGCCCACATGGTGTGCCCGGTGTTGACAAAGGAGCGACCGCCGTCGGTGGCCGCAGGCAGATCGCCGCGGGGCTCCTCGTGAGCCGGGTCGCGCCACTGGCGACGCAAGGTGGACAGGATCTGCCGATAAGCCGACCAGGTGTTGGGCGACGCCGGAGCCAGATAGTCCTTCACCTCTTGGTGCAAAGCGGGCAGGGCGTAGTAGGGCACGGTGGGGAAGATGTGGTGTTCCACGTGGTAGTTCATGTTGGAGTACAAGAACCGGAAGACGGGGTTCATATACACGGTGCGGGTGTTGAGGCGGTGGTCGAGTACGTCCTCTCGCAATCCGGCGTGCTGGGTGATGGCGAAGAACACCATCAGCCAGGCTCCATAGACGGTGGGCAGGCCGACGTAGAGCAACGGCACGATGGACCAGATGGCGATCGACCAGGCCGTCACGCCGGCCAGGATGGCTATATAGGCCCGAGACTCCCATTTCAGCTTGCCCAGCTCGTCGGCAGGAATGAAGGAGCGGGCCTCGTCGTCGATGTGCCCGATGGCGTGCTTGGCGGCGCGGGCTACCAGCCGGGGCACGTTCACCAGGGGCAAAAAGACCAGTGCTACTCCCGTGGGGGAGGGGGGGCGGGGAAAGATGATCTCGGCGTCGCGTCCCACCACGATGGTGTCGGTGTGGTGGCGGACGTGCGACCAGCGCCAAAGGGTGGGCTGGCGCAGCAGCATGAACGAAGCCAGGTAGTACACCGCATCATTGAGCCACTTGGTTCTGAAGGCCGTGCCGTGGCCGCACTCGTGCCAGCGGGAATCGCCGGCGCCGCCGTACAGCGCGCCGTAGGCGGCGAAGGCGGGGATGGCCCACCAAGTGCCCAGAGAGAGGAACGCCAGGTAGCCGAACCCGGCCAAGAGCCCTAACCAGGCAATGGTGTCGATGGCGGCCCGGGCGTTGCCCCTCACTTGCAGCTCGCTCAGGCGCTCAGGATTGATGGGCGGGCGGAACCACTCAGCTTCGACCAGGCCAGCGGTCGCGGCCCGGTCAGCCTCGGGGCCGCCGACCCGGTAGTCGCGCCGCTCGGTGCTCACTTCTTCGCCCGGCCCACCCGGCTCATCGGTTCACCATCCCACCCGTTGATCGGCTTTGCCGGTGTCCATGGCGGCTCGGGCCGCTCGCACATCGGCGCTGGCGCTCACTTCGGGCACGCCCACCTCCCAGAACGACCCGCCCTCGGTCCAGCGGTAGGCGTGGGTGTTGAGCGCGATCACGTAGGTGCGGTCTGAGGCCCTGGCCCGGCCGAAGGCGGCCTCGAGTTCGGCGATGGAGGTCACGGTCTCGGCCCCACAGCCCATAGAGGCGGCGTGAGCCGCGAAGTCGACCGGAGTTACTTGCTGCACGCGGGAGTCGGCGAAGAGGTTGTTGAACGGCACGCCGCCCTGGGCCAGTTGCAGGCGGTTGATCACCGCATAGCCGCCGTTGTCGCACACGATCACGATGAGCTTGTGGCCGGTGAGCACAGTGCTGTAGAGGTCGCTGTTCATCATGAGGTAGGAGCCGTCGCCCACCAGCACCACCACCTCCCGGTCGGGGAGGGCCATCTTGGCCCCCCATCCGCCGGAGATCTCGTAGCCCATGCAGGAATAGCCGTATTCGCAGTCGAAGGAATGGACGGCCTGGCCCCGCCATCCGTTGACCAGCTCGCCGGGGAATCCGCCGGCCGCGGCCAGCACATAGGTGGACTCATCGGCGGCCCGGTCTACCACTCCCACCACCTGGGCATAGGTGGGCAAATCGGTGGCGGCCTCGTCGTCGTCGGATTGTTTGGCCGACGTCACCGTCTCGGGGGCGGCGATCTTGTCGATGTAGGCGTGGTATTGCGAGGTCTCTGAAGAGGCCCGGTCAGACCACTCCTCGGGGGCCCGGTAATCGCCCAGGGCCGCTCCCAGCTCGGTGAGGCCCTCGCGGGCATCGGCCACCAGCGGCAGCGAGCGATGCTTGGTGGCGTCGAAGCGGGCCGTGTTCAGACCGATGATCTGCACGTCGTCGCCCCCGCCGAACACCGTCCACGATCCGGTGACGAAGTCGCCCAGGCGGGTGCCTACCGCCAGCACCACGTCGGCGTCGGCGGCCATGGCGTTGGCCGAGGTACACCCGGTGACGCCGATGGGGCCGCAATTCAGCCGGTGGTCGGCCACCAGCGAGGTGCGCCCGGCCACCGTCTCCACCACCGGGATGTTGTGGATCTCGGCGAAGGAACGCAGCTCGTCTTCGGCCAGCGACCAGTGGACCCCGCCGCCGGCCACGATCAAAGGCCGCTCAGCGGCAACCAGCGCGGCCGCGGCCCGACGAAGCTCGCGGGTGTCGGGCCGGGGACGGCGGATCTCGTGGATGGCCTCCTCGAAGAAACGGGCGGGGAAGTCGCAGGCCTCGCCCTGGATGTCTTGGGGCAGGCTGATGAAGGCCGGACCGCAGTCGCCGGGATCGAGCATGGTGTTGACGGCGTTGGGCAGCGACTGCACAAGCTGCTCGGGCGCGGTGATGCGATCCCAGTAGCGGACCACGGGTCGGAAGGCGTCGTTTACCGTCACAGTCGGATTGTCGAAGTGCTCCACCTGCTGGAGCACGGGGTCGGGGATGCGGCTGTTGAAGGTGTCGCCGGCCAGCAGAAGCAAGGGCATCCGGTTGGCCATGGCCACCGCAGCCGCGGTCACCATGTTGGTGGCGCCGGGGCCGATGGAGCTGGTGGCGGCCATGATGCGGCGGCGGCGGTTGGCCTTGGCGTAGGCCACCGCGGCCAGGGCCATGCCCTGCTCGTTCTGACCTCGCCAGGTGGGCAGCGCCTCGCTGGCCTGCTCCAGCTCATGGCCCAGACAGGTGACGTTGCCGTGGCCGAAGATGGCGAACACTCCTGCGAACAGGGGGACGGCCTGGCCGTCGACCTCGATGCGCTGGGCCGCCAGATAGCGCACCACGGCCCCGGAGGTTGTCAGGCGGATGGTTTCCATGGCTGCCCTCCCTTCAATCGATCCTCAGCGATACCACATCTTCCCAGGTGCCGGTCTCCCAGCTCTTCAGCATGGCCGCTTGCACGCTCACGCAGGCCAAAGCCTGCTCCATGCCTGCACTGTGAGGCCGCCCCTCGGCCACCGCGGCGAGGAACTCGTGGTCTTGGATGGCCACCATGTCCTCGAAGCCGATGGAGTTGGCGTCGCCTGGTACGAAGGCGCCGTGGAAGGGATGGCGATCGCTGGCCCGAACGGTGGTGTAGCCCTGCTGCGGGTCAGACGCTCGGAAAAGCTGGAGCTCGTTCAAAGTCTCGTGGTTCCAGCTCAAAGCGCCCTCGGTGCCATAGACGTCGAAAGCCATTTGGCTTTGGGGGCCGACGATGGCCCGGCTGGCCTCGAGCATCCCGTGGCTGCCGTTGGCGAACACGGCCAGCGCGCCGAAGTAGTCCTCGTTGGTGACCTCGCCGGTGGGGTCGCCGGGGCTGCCCCGGTCGTAGTGGGTCCCCGCCCCCGACGGCAGCGGGCGCTCCTTGACGAAGGTCTCACCGATGCCCACCACCCGGGTGATGGGGCCGTTCAGCATCAGGGCCAAATCCACCGCATGGCTCAAGATGTCGGTGGTGGCGCCGTGCCCGGCTTGGTCGATGAGAAAGCGCCAGGAGAGCAGGCCCATCGGATCAGCCCCGTACATCGAGAAGAACCGGCCCCGATAGTTGGTGATCTGCCCAAGTTCGCCAGCGGCGATGAGCTCTTGGGCATAGAGCACCAGCGGTGCGAAACGGTAGTTGTAGCCCACCCCGGTGACGATCCCGGCCCGGCGGCAGGCTTGCTCGATCCGGGCGGTCTGGCCCGGGGTTCCCCCCACCGGCTTCTCGCAGAACACGTTCTTTCCGGCGGTGGCCGCAGCAATGGCCAAGGGCTCGTGCAGCATGTTGGGAGCGCAGATGATCACCGCATCGACGGCGGGGTGCTCGACGGCGGGCCGCCAGTCGTCGGTGGTCTCCCGGAATCCGAAGTCGCTCTCGGCAATGCCTCGTCGGGCTTCCATGTTGTCGGAGCAGATCACCAGGTCAACGTCGTAGGGCCGGTCTTCGAACAGCGTGGGCAGCCGCAGGTAGGAGCGGGAGTGGGCTTGCCCCATCCAGCCGAATCCCACCACTGCAATGCCAAGGCGTCGCCGAGAGGTCATGAGGCATCCCCGGTGTGTCCCATGCGACGCCGAGAGGTCATGAGGCGTGGGGGGTGTCGGCATGGGCGATTCTGCGGTCCACCGCGGGGTGGGCGGCCGCGGGGTCGAGCAGGTGCTCAGGGGTCCCGCCCCGCAGCCAGATGAGGGCCTGTTCCAGCGCCTGCCCCACGAGGCGGACAATGCCCACCGTGGTGGTTGAAGCCACATGGGGGGTGACGAACACGTTGTCGCGGCCCAGTAGCGGGTGGTCGGGGGGCAGCGGCTCGGGTTCGGTCACGTCGAGGCCTGCCCCGGCTACGCGGCCGGAGTCGAGGGCGGCCAACAGGGCTTCTTGGTCGACCAACGCCCCCCGGGCGCAGTTGATGATGACAACGCCGGGGCGCATGGCAGCCAGGGAGCCGGTGTTGACGATGTGGTGGGTCTCCGCGGTGGCGGGGGCGTGCAGCGACACCACGTCTGACTCGGCCCAGAGTTGGTCGAGTTCGACCAGCCTGCCCATTGGCGCGGCATCCAAATACGGGTCGTACACCAGCACGGTCATTCCCATCGCCTCGGCATAGCGCCCAAGAAGGCTGCCGATCCGTCCGCACCCCACCAGCCCCAAGGTTCGTCCGTCCAGCTCTAGAGCCCCGGGGCCGGTGAGCCTTCCCGGCCCGCCCGCGGTACCCGCAGCCAAGCGTGCTTCGGAGCCCTTGAGGCGCTTGGTCACCGCCAGCATCAGGGCCAGCGCGTGCTCGGCGGTGGAGACAGTGGGGGCGTCGGGGGTGTTGCAGGCCGCCACGCCGTGGGAGGCGCAGGCAGCAACGTCCACGTTGTCGTAGCCGATGCCCGAGCGGGCCACTACTTTGAGCTGGGGCAGCCGCCGACAGGCATCGTCGTCCCAGGGCCGGTCGGCGGCCACCACTACGCCGTCGGCGTGCTCGGGGCCGTCAACCAGCTCCACATCAGAGGGGATCTCGACCCCGGGCGGGGGAGTTCGGTCGATCCAGATGCGGATTTTGGTGTTGGATCCGGTCATGCTCTCGCCTCAGCGGGGGTCACTGGTGTGGGGCCAGCATCTCGTCGATCTCGGAAGGGGTTGGCATGGCGTGTGAACATGCCAGGCGACCGGCCACAATAGCTCCGGCTGCGTTGGCCCGGGTGACGATTGCCACCGGGTCGAGGTCGGCCAATAGCCCGTCGGCCAACGAGCCCCCGAAAGCATCCCCGGCGCCCAATCCGCACACCACCTCCACCGGGATGGGCGGCACCTCCGCCCTGCTCTCCGGGGTGGCCACCAACACCCCGGCTTCCCCCTGCTTCACAATGGCCAGCGACACTCCCCGGTCCAGCAGCCGGTCGGCGGCGGCATGGGGGTCGGCGGCGCCCACGGCGATCTCGCACTCGGCTCGGTTGCCCACCGCCACAGTGGCCAGCTCCACGGCCTGCCCGATGTGCACGCCGGCCTCCTCGGAGGAGGACCAGAAGCTGGGCCGGTAGTCCAAGTCGAGCACCGTATGGGGTCGGCGGTTCCGGCGCTGGAGTACTTCCATCACGGTGGAGCGCGACGGCTCCTGGGCGAAGCGGGATCCTGCTGTCCACAGCACCGGAACGGTGGCGGCGATGTCGGGGATGTCGCCGGGTACCAAGTTCATCTCCGGGCCCCGGGGCTCGCGGTAGAACAGCAGCGGCGGGTCGGTGGGAGGGTCGAGGGCGCAGAAGGCCAGGGCGGTGCGCAGCTCGGGGTCGGTGGACACATACCGGCTCTCTACTCCGAACACCTCGGCCAGTTCGTTACGGATGTACTCCCCGAAGCCATCGTCGCCCACCCGGGTCACCACCGCGGCCCGCCGGCCCAGCCGGGCACAGGCCACAGCCACGTTGGTGGGGGAGCCGCCGACGGATTTGGCAAACGACTCCACCCTGCTCAGCGGCACCCCGCTTTGCTGGGGATACAGATCGACGCTGACCCGCCCGATGGTCAGCACCTCGATATCAGACAAATCGCGGGCGATGTCGGTCCCCGGTGCGATATCGGACGAATCGCGGGCGATGCCGGTCCCCGGTGCGTCAGTCACGCAGAGATGTTAGTTGTGGTCAGGAGCGACGACTACGCACCAGCTCCAGCCAACTCATGCTGGAGAGCTTCAAGTTCGGCGCCGCCGGCCATGAGCTGGGTCAGATCAGCCTGGGACAGCTCTTCTTTGGCCCAATTCCCCATGGACACTCCCCGGTTGAGGATCACAAAGCGGTCTCCCACCGGGTAGGCATGGTTGGGATTGTGGGTAATGAATATCACCGCCAATCCCTGGTCTCGAGCCTCCACGATGCGCCGCAGCACTACTCCCGACTGCTTCACGCCCAACGCCGAGGTGGGCTCGTCGAGGATCAGCACCCGAGCGCCGAAGTAGCTGGCCCGGGCGATAGCCACCGATTGCCTCTCACCGCCGGAGAGGGTGCCAACGGGCTGCTCGACATCGCGGATGTCGATGCCCATCTTGGCCATCTCCTCTTTGGCGATTCGCTTGGCGCCCTCGATGTCGATCTGGCGGAAGGGCCAAATGCCGGTCTTGGGCTCAGCGCCCAAGAAGAAGTTCCGCCACACCGACATGAGCGGCACCATGGCCAAGTCCTGGTACACGGTGGCGATGCCTCGGCCCAGCGCCTCGCGGGGCGAGTTGAATCGCACCTCCTCGCCCTCCATCAAGAGCGTGCCCTCGTCGTACTGGTGTACGCCGGCCAGGATCTTGATGAAGGTGGACTTGCCCGCGCCGTTGTCGCCAAGCACGCAGGTGACCTCACCGGGATTCACCGTGGTGGTGACCCCGGTGAGGGCGATGATGTTCCCGTAGAACTTCGAGATGTTGTTGAGTTCGAGGAATTCAGCCATCAGCAGACCTCCTTGAGGGTTTCGGCTGTTTGAACGGACTGCGAAGAACGGGTCATCGGACCTTCTCCGCTTGCGAGCGCACGTAGTTGTTCACGAGCACCGCCACCAGCAACAGGGCGCCCAGCACCAAGAAGCGCCAGTCGCTGTTCCAGGTGGCGAAACCGATACCGGAGGTGATCATGCCCCAGATCACGGCGCCGATGGCCGCGCCGATGGCCGATCCGTAGCCGCCGGTGAGCAGGCACCCGCCGACCACCGCCACGATGATGTAGCGGAACTCGTTGCCGTCGCCCACGTTGGCCTGCACTGAGTTGAGCCGGAAGGCGATCACCATGCCGGTGATCCAGGCCGATGCCGACACCAGCATGAACAGCGTGGTCTTGGTGCGGGCCGCAGGCACGCCCACCGAGCGGGAGGCGTCCTTGTTGCCGCCCACCGCGAAGACCCAGTTGCCGAACTGGGTGCGGGCCAGCACCCAGGCGCCGAGAACTGCGAACGCCAAGAACAGCATCACGCCCACGCCGAAGCGGGTCTCGGCCCGGGTGTTCGCCAGCTCCTCGCTGGTTATGAACATCAGTTTGGCCGCAATGCCCAGCATCACCGAGCCGAGACCGACGAAGACCAGGGACCGGCCCACGCTCTCGTCGGGGGTGAACAGGGTGCGGTAGAGGGTCGCCAAGGCAAAGACCGCGAAGGCGGCAATGCCTCCCTTGGCCACCGCCATGATGATGCTGTAGAGGATGCCGTCGCCATCGGCCAATTCCAGGATCAACGACAACAGTCCTGCGACCAAGCCGACGGCTGTCCCGATTTGCCGCGCGAGCGGGCCGTGTATCGGTGGCGGCGGGGCGGTGGTGCGCCGGGCGGCGATCAACCGGGTGACTGCTGATGCGGCCAGCAGGAGCGCGATCAACAGCAGGGCGGTGAACAATTCCACCCGCAGCTTGCGGGAATCGGCTTCGGACTGGATGAAGAAGGCCAGTCCTGCGACGGCCACTGCGGTGAGCAGTGTGAACACCGCTGCCAGCCCGCGGCGTCTGGCAGCAATGCTGAGCACCACCACACCGGCGATGGCCAGCCCGCCGAAGAGGATGGCTCGGGCGCCCTGCACGGTGATCATGTAGCTGATTCCGGGGATGAGGGCGATCACCGCACCGATAGCCGGGTACCCCACGCTGACCCGGCCCAACGCGGCCAAAACGGCCAGCACACCGGTGGTGCCGATGCCGATGGCTAGGAACACGCGGCCCGGAGTGCCGGTCAAGAAGTCGAGGCGGCCTTCGTTGTTGGAGTCCATGACCCAGGCGATGAGAATCGCTCCCACGATCGCCACCAAACCAACGACGAAGTACTGGACGATACGCGGGTTGCGCTCCTCATGGCTGGATTCCCGTTCGGCCGGTTGGTAGCGGGCCAGGCACCAGCCGGCCACCGCCACCAGCACTCCCGCCCCGGTGATGATCCCGAATACCCAGTTGGAGCCCTTCCCGTCCTGGTTGTGAAGCAGGATGTAGCCGATTGCCCCGACTGCGGCCCCCGCCGCAAAAATCAGGTAGCCGCCGGGGTTGGGGTGCTCCCGGCGGGCGTAGGCCAACTCCATGGTGCCCAAGATCAACACCACCGCGCCGATGATCAGCATGCCGCTCCAGGCCCAGTCTCGGTTGTCCCAGACGTGGCCGTTGCGAATCCAGGAGGCGCCGAAGATGTTGTCCCAGAACTCGTAGCCGCCCGACCGGTCGAGGCCCTCGGCGATCACCTTGTTGGTGAACAGCTTGGTGAAGCCGAGCTTGGCCCCGATGAGGATGAAGAACGTGCCCAGGGTGACGATGAAGCTGGGCAGCGAGGTTTTGTCCACCAGCGTGCCGTTGAACCAGCCGATGGCCAAGGCAAAGGCCAGCGAGAGCGGCACCGCAAGGTGCAAGCTGAGCCCGGCGCCGCCCAGCTCGGCGGTGTCGCTGCTCAACAGCACCACAATGACAGCGGTGGCGCCGGTCATGGAGCCCGAGGAGAGGTCGAATTCACCCCCGATCATCAACAGGGCCACCGGCACCGCCATCAAGCCGAGGGTGGCGGCCACATCCAAGTAGTTGGCCGTGCCGCCCGCGGTTCCGAACGGCGCCGAAACCAGCCAGAACAACAGCCATACCCCGACGGCGCCGATCAGAGCGCCGATCTCGGGTCTGGTCAGCAGCTGCTGGACCGGGCCTCGATGGGCTAATCGCTCGTCTTGCGCTGGCGGCGAATCAGCCGCAGAGTCGTTCGTGGTGGTCACTTCGGCCACGAGAGTCCCCCCTCTCAACCTGGGCGATGTACCCGACTGATGAATTGCTTTGACTCTAGACCAAATGAAAGGAGCGCTGCCCGGATACCCCGGACAGCGCTCCTTTCTCGCATGCGACGCGATCAGCGCCGCACGTCAGTTATCGGGTTTAGCGGGTTCCCTGGGACACCAGCGCCTTGACCTCGGCCGCGTTGGCGGTGTCGACGAAGCCCGGACCGGTGAGGATGGGCAGGCCGCCGCCCGCGGTGTTCAGGTTGGTGGCTTGCAGGTGCATCAGGATGACCGGCAGGTAGCCCTGGAGGTACTGCTGCTGGTCGACGGTGAAGGCCACGTTGCCCTGCTCAATCTGATCGATGAGGTCGCTGGACAGGTCGAAGCCGCCGATGATGAGGTCCCTACCGGCTTGCTCGCCGGCAGCAAGAGCCCGCAGGGGCAGGTTCGGACCCACGCCGAGCACGCCGTCGATGCTCTCATCGCCCTGGAGGATGGCGGCAATGGTGTTCTGCTGCTCATCGGGAGTGGCGTCGAGGCCGACGAACTCCGAGGTCACCTCGCCGCTGAAGGTTTCGGCCAGACCGTTGCAGCGCTCTTCCAGTGCCACGTTGGTCTGCTCCTGGCGGGCGCAGAGCACGTGGGTGGCGCCCAGTGCGTTGAACCGCTCGCCCGCACCGTTACCGGCCACCGTCTCGGTTTGCCCGATGTGGGTGGTGGCGCCCAGGTCCTTGTAGTTGTTCACACCGGAGTTGAGCGTGTACAGCGGGATGCCCGCGGCAACCACGGCCTCAGCAGCCGACTGGACGCCGGCCGGGTCGGCCAGCGAGATGGCGATGCCGTCGGAGCCGGCGGCGATGGCCGCCTCGATCTCCTGGGCTTGCCTCAGGGCGTCGTTGTTGGAGCCGAAGTAGACCACATCGCAGCCGATGGCTGCGGCGGCGTCGCGCACGGCCACCTCAACCACTGACCAGAAGGTGCCGGAGTCACCGTGGGTGATCACGTGGTAGGTCTTGTCGCAGCCCTGGGTTGGGTCTACTTCGACGACCTCGGTCGGCTCTGGTGCTTCAGTGGCAGGTGCCGCTGCTTCGGTTGGCTCGCTGGCTGCGGGCTCGCTGGAGTCGTCATCGTCGTTGCCGCATGCTGCGACTACGAGAGTGAACGCCAGAAGCAGTGCAAACAGCTTCCATAGCTTTCTCATTTTGGATTACCCCTCTCAAGGTAGGTTTTGTTGTTTGTGTGAGGCTCCGGCACCCGCGAGAACGGGTTCCAGACTTCGCAGGAAATCGATGCTCTGGCAGGCGTCGAACCTCAGCCGAGCTATGGCGGAAGGGTCTCCCTCCGCTATCGCTGCATCCTGCTCCAGGACGTACCAGAGGTCGCGCCCTGATTTTTCAAGGAGGTCGACGATCTCGGCGATCGGCAGTCCTCCCTGGCCCAAGGGCGGGAATAGGCCCTGCTGAACGCCCTGCATGAGCGACAGCTTTCCCGCCGTGACCTGGGCGGCGATGCCCAGGTTTACGTCTTTGATGTGTACGAGTGCGATTCGGTCCAAGTGGCGCTTGGCCATCTCGGCTGCATCGCCGCCCCCGAGGAGGAGATGAGCGGTGTCGAGCACCAGTGCGGTGTCGCTGGCATGCAGCACCTGCTCGATCTCCGTATTGGTTTCCACTAGCGACCCGAAGTGGGGGTGGAAGGCCTGAATGAGGCCGTGTTCGGCGGCGATCCTCTCGACCTCGGCCAGGGCGTCGGCCACTGCGGGCCATTCGTGCTCACTGGGCGGTGCCTGACGCCAGTTATCGGGAAGGCTCACTGCGCACGAGACAAAAAAGCGGCCGCCACCGCCGGAAATGAGCTCCGCGGCCTCAGTCGCCGCTGTTCGAGTGCTCTGGATCTGCGAGGGGTCGTGCAGGACCAAGGGGACGAAGCCGCCCAGCAACGACAGATCGTGCTGGTTGAGAACGGCCCTGAGCTGAGCAGGCTCGATGGGCAGATAGCCGAGCGATCCCAGTTCAGTATGGGTGAACCCGGTGGCGGACATCTCTTTGAGCACAGCGTCAACGGGAAGCTGGTATCCCCATCCCGGCATCTCGCAGACACCCCAACTGATGGGCGCGGTAGCAATTCGCTCTAGCAGTGTCATGTGCGCGCCCGCGTGTCCCCTTCTGACGCCCCTCCAAACCGACAGTCTTATGGCTGATTGCTGGGGGGGTCAAGCCGTAAATTCGGCCAGTATCCGGTCGAGCTCGGCGAGGGCGGGAGAGATGTCGTCTTCGACCAGTACACCGTGCATGCCGAGGTTCCGGGCCGCAATCACATTGGGCTCGAAATCGTCCAGAAAGGCACTCGTCTCCGGGGGGGCAACCTCCAATTGCTGAAGGGCGAGCTGGTAGATCCTCGGATCGGGCTTGCGCATGCCCACCGCGCTGGAATCGACCACCGCCTCGAACAACTCGTCAACCGGGATGAGACTGCGCCACATGTCGCCGAACTCTTTGGCGTTGTTGGTGATGATGGCCTGTCTGATGCCTGCCTCGTTCAGCTCCCGCACTTTGGCCACTGCCTTGTCGCGGCGCTCATCGCTGCTAGTGCTGCTCATGGCCTTGAAGAACCCCTCGGAGGTGAACCCCTCGATGCCGTCGGCCCTACAGGACGCATCCGCCGCCTCCAACGCATCTGCCAAGGTGCCCTCGCCCCGCTCCAGGCGATGCCAGGGATGGTCGCCATTCGCTTCGTACCGCCCGAAAACGTGCTCTAGGAGCCGCTCGTTGGTGGTGCCCAGCGACCGGGCATAGTCGTCCAGATAAAACGGCGAGCCAGTGAACACCCCGCCAAAATCCCAGAACACTGCTTCGATCATGGCATCTCTTCAATCATGTCAATCATGTCAATCATGATGATTCTCCAATCAGTAGGCTTCCACGCGGGCGTTCAGCCGCAACATGTCTTCACGGTCTGAGGTGAGGATGAATGTGCCCAGACCCTCCGCGACCACGGCGAGGTGGGCGTCGACGACGTCAGAGGTTCCAGACTTGGCCAGCCTGCGCCCGATGGTTACTGATTCGTCGAGGGGGTGGATGTCGAAGTGGCGCAGTGCTCGGGCCAGATTCGCCTGTTTTGCTGGTTCACGCCAGACCTGGGCTAGCACTGGGTGGGTTGTGTGCAGGTCTTCGCCACGCTCGGCTGCCCTTTTGATCATTGCCCAGAGTCGAGAGTTCAGGTTCTCGCCGTCGACAATGAAGGGGCCCGCGTCGACGATCAATGATCGACCCCTTGCCGGTCGAGAACTGTATCGGCCCACTCGAGGTGCTCATCGTCGATAGGGCCTTCGTCTGCTTCCCATGAGGAGATCATGTTGAGTATCGCCTGGCTGCGGCGGCGCCGCTTAACCTCGGCGAGGAGAGATCGCTTGATGGCTAACTTCTTCGTGCCGTCCATCGCCACCAATTCCGCGAGCGCAGCCTCCATCTCGTTGTCGAAGTTGATGGTTGTCTTGCTGGCCATACAAGTATGGTAACATAACCGTACTTGTGCGGCTATTGTGTGTGCGTTGGCGGGACGGGAGTTTCTGGTGGCGACGGGGGTTGGCTTAGCTTCAAGCTCATGGTAGTTCCCCGGTCTCGATGAGGTGCTGGAACTGTGCCTCGTTGAGAATCGGGATGCCTAGCTTTTCGGCTTTCTCCAGCTTGGAGGCACCGGGATTCTCACCCGCCACCAAGGCGGTGGTCTTGGACGACACACTGCCCGGAGACTTGCCGCCCCGGGCCTTGATAGCCGCCCCCACCCCATCGCGGGTGTACCCCTCCACCCCGCCGGTGACCACAATGGTCATCCCGTCCAAAGTCTGGGGCAAGGCTTCGGCTTCGTTTTCGTCAAGATCTTGGGAGAAGTTGAGCCCGGCGGCCCGCAGTTTCTCGATGATTTCTCGGTTCACCTCCGACTGGAAGAACTCGTGGACGCTCTCCGCCATGATGGGTCCGATGCCGTCCACTTCGGCCAACTCCTCAACCGACGCTCCCATGATGCGGTCCAAGGAGATGAAGGCATCGGCCAGCAACTCACTGGTGGTGTCGCCCAGATGACGGATGTTGAGCCCCACCAGCAGCCGGGCCAGCGTCTGCTGCTTGGAAGCCTCTATTGCGGCGGCCAAGTTGGCCACCGAGAGATCGCCGAATCCCTCGAGCTCGCGAATGTGGTCATAGGGAAGGGCGTAAATGTCGCCAACGTCAGATATGTATCCGAGGTCGATGAACAAGCTAACCCTCTGCTCACCCAAATGCTCGATGTCGAGGGCGTTGCGGGCCGAGAAATGCTCGATCCAGCCCCGGAGCTGCTCGGGGCACCGGGGGGAGAAGCAGTAATGGGCGGCGTCACCCTCCTTGCGAACCAAAGGCTGTTGATGAGGGCAGGGGCATTCCGAGGGGAACTCCCACACCGGCAAATCAAGGGGACGGTCGGCCAGTACCGGGCCCAGCACCTCGGGAATCACATCGCCGGCTTTGCGGACCACCACGGTGTCGCCGGGCCGCACACCTTTCTCTCGCACTTGATCCTCGTTGTGCAGGGTGGCCATCGCCACGGTGGACCCGCCGACGAACACCGGTTCGAGCACCGCGAACGGGGTGGCTTTGCCCTTGCTGCCGATGGAGACATGGATGTCCAAGAGCTTGGTGGTCCGTTCCTCGGGGGGGAGCTTGTAGGCAACGGCCCAGCGGGGCGCGCGGCTGGTGGCCCCGAGTTCTTGTTGGAGGGCGAGTCGATCCACCTTGATGACCGCGCCATCGATCTCGTAGGGAAGGTCGTGGCGCATGGTCTCGCACTGCTCGACAAATTCCCAGACTGCGTCCAAAGTGCTCTCAGTCTTAGTCTCAGGATTCACCGGCAAACCCAGACTGCTCAAGTACTCCAGAGTGTCGCTATGGGTATCCAGAACAGGGCCCCCCTGAATTTCGCCCACGGAGTAGCACCACATCGACAGGCCCCTGGTGGCGGTGACTGTCGGATCCTTCTGTCGGAGCGAGCCCGCCGCCGTGTTGCGGGGGTTGGCATAGCGGGGCTTGCCCTCAGCCTCTTGCTGAGCATTGAGAGCGTTGAACGCTGCGAGGGGCATATAGACCTCGCCCCGCACCTCGAGCACCTCGGGCGCGTCCGCAGGAAGCCGGTGGGGTACTGACTTCTTGTCCTCATGTTCAATAGCCAGGATGTTGGCAGTGATGTCCTCGCCGACACGACCGTTGCCCCGTGTAGCTGCTTGAACCAGCCTGCCGTTCTCATAGCGCAGCGACACGGCCAGACCGTCGAATTTGAGCTCGCACACGAGATTGCCTAACTCAGCAGAGGGCGCTTTCACCTCAGCTGTGCCTTCGCCTTCGTCCTCACCTCGCTCGATTTCCGGCTTGCCGGTCATCGATAACACACCTTGCCCGCTCGCCTCTTCAGCGTTTCTGCGAGCTTGGATGGCAGACAGACGCCGCCGGGCCCGATCAGCCCAAGCATTGAGTTCCCCCCGGTCGAAGGCGTTGTCCAAAGACATCATCGGCACTCGGTGCTCCACAGGGGCGAACAACGTTGACGCATCGGCCCCAACCGTATGGGTTGGGGAGTCGGCTCGGACTAGCTCCGGGTGGGCTGCCTCCAGATCCAACAGCTTTCGCATGAGCTCGTCGTATTCAGCATCGGAGACTTCTGAAACGTTGTCGACGTAGTAGCGCTGGTTGTAATGGCGGATGCGATCAATCAGCTCCGAGATGCGGTCTTCCACGCGGTCTTCCGCCTCTTCCGTCACTTGTCGGATAGTACTGCGGGCTGCCATCAGCGGTTGTGGCGATCAGAGGCTCACTTCGGTTTGTTCGATGAGCGTGCCGTAGCGCTGTTGTGCGGCTTGCGGCGATGTTCCCAGCATCTCTCCTACCTGCCGTGGGGTGGCGGGGAATTCGGTCTGGTGTTGTCGTACAAGTGTTGTACACTGTGTGGCAATGACTACGAAGTTGCTGACTGTGCGGGTGGAGACCGAGTTGTGGGACGCGGCGGCTCGCCGTGCAGAAACCTTGGGTATTTCGGTTTCTGAAGTCGTCCGCGAGGCTTTGCGCGAAGCAGTGGATAACCGTCCACTGGTCGACCGAATCGGCCATCTTCGAGGCTCGGTCCGAACCGACTCCACCAACAGTTCTCAGGATATCTGGAAATCAGAGATACGCGCCCATAACTGGCGCTCATGAACATTGGACATATGGCTGGTTGACACCGGGCCCCTCGTGGCCTACCTCGATTCCGGCGAGGTTGAGCATGACCGGGCCAGCGACGCCTTGGACGGCTTCAACGGCGTGTTGGCGACAACGGCAGCGGTGGTGACCGAGGTCATGTACTTCATCAGCGGGGTCCACGACGGCGCTATTGCTGTCAGCGAGCTCATCTCCCAGAGTGGGATGCAGATATATGGCCTGTGTGAGCCTGCGGACGTTCGTGAAGCCGCCACGCTTATGCAGCGCTACGCCGACACGCCCATGGACTTTGCCGATGCCACGCTGGTGCTGCTGGCAGAACGGCTCGCCACGTTCGACATCCTCACGTTGGACCGCCGGGGCTTCAATACGTATCGCCTTCCCAGCGGCGCACCCTTCAACCCAGTTCTTGACATCCGCTAGGACCGGCGGGGCACGCCACCCGGCTCAGATGATGCGGTGGGTTGGGCAAGCGGGGATGGGTTTGGGCTGGAGTGGGGGAGATGCTGTAGTGGGGTGGGTGAGGGGTCTTTGGGGGGATCGAGTTTGGGCCTGGGTGGTGCGGGTGTGGTGGGCGGCGTTGCCGTTTACCGCTGGGCCGGTGTTGGCCGATGGGCTGCACGAAACCGCCGCGGCTTGGCGCTCGACGGCGTCGGTGGGACTTTGGGTGCTGTGGGGCGTGGTGCTGGTGGGCTCTTTGTTGGTCCACCCGGCCACCCTGGTCATTGTCCGATTGGCTATACCCGCCGCGGTGGTGGCCCTGGTTTGGGCGGGGAGGCAGGGTGCCGACTGGGGTGAGGTCGCATTGGTGGCTGCCGTTACCGCCGCGGTAGCCGCAGTGGCGCTGAGCGCGCCGGTGGGCCATGTGTTTGTGAACGGCATCTCCTACGGCGACGAAGTCCGGCTCCTGCTGCGGCCACCGGCGCTGTTGCTGGCCGGGCCGGTGCCGGTGGCGGCCGCGATCACGGTGGGCGGCACCGTCAGCGGACCGCTGCTGTTGGCTGCCGAGCATTGGGCGGCTGGAGTGGCCGTGGCGGTGGCAGGCGGAGCGCTGGCGGTGGTCGGGGCCCGATCGCTTCACTCACTCACGAGGCGATGGCTGGTGTTCGTTCCCGCTGGCGTCGTGCTCCACGACCACCTTGCCGTTCAAGACCCCGTGCTGCTCCGCCGCCGAGCAGTGGCTGGCTTCGGCCCAGCCCAGAAGGGATCCGAAGCCCTGGACCTCACGCAGGGCGCGGCCGGGTTGATCTTGGAATTGACCATGAACCAGCCGATCACCCTGTCTCCTCCGACGAAACGAAAGAGCAGCAACCAGGAAGTCCAAGCCGGCGCCGTCTTCATTGCGCCATCCCGACCGGGCCGAACAATCACCCTCGCCCGCCAGCGACAACTCGCCTAGCGCCGTCCCCAGTTTGTCGGATTGGGAGTCCCTGAGCGCCGACAACACTTAGAAACTAAGATACCGAGCACTGAAGCAACTAGGGGGGAGGGACGAGAATGGCGAGTCAGTTCACTGATGCTGAATTCTCCGAGCATGTCCAGCGGTACGGGAGCAAAGAACTGGACTGGGAGCCGTTTGCTGCCCAAGGGGACCTGAAGGAGGAATACCGCCGGGCCCACGTGCGGATGGTGGGGGCGAGCATTACCGGCAAGCACTACGAGCCCGGAACGGTCACGGCCGACAACTTCACTTTGTCGGTGATGATGATGCCCCCCGGGGCCGTGGCCCCGTCGCATGCCCACGAGGTAGAAGAGGTCTTCTTCGTGGTCAAGGGAGAGCTGACCGCATGGTGGGAGGACGACGACGGGCGAATCGTCGACACCGTGCTGAAGGAGCGGGAAATGATCTACAGCCCCGCCGGGATCATGCACGGTTTGCGCAACCACACTGACAAGGAAGCCCTGGTGCAGGTGGTGATCGGCGTCGGCCGCCCGCAGAAGCCCACCTACCTCGACGCCACTCTCACCGACCTCTGAGGCGCCCGTGCGACTGGGAGCGATGAGCTGGATGACTCTGGGCGAGCGGCTCGAACAAGGTCCGCTGGATGTGATGATCCCGCTGGGTGCCTTGGAGCAGCACGGTCCTCATCTACCCCTGGATACCGACGCCCTCATCGCTGAGGCAGTGGCCGAGCGGGCGGCCCTTCAAGCGGGGGAGTGCGTGGTGGTGCCCTGCCTTCCCGTTGGTGCCTCCCATCACCATCTGGCATTTCCCGGCACGGCCAGCCTGAGCGACACCACTCTTCAGGCGGTGCTTGCCGAAGTGATCCAAACCCTGCTGAGCCACGGCTTCCGGAGCGCCTACCTGGTTACTGGCCATGCCGGAAACGTGGGGGCAATGGCCGCAGCAATGGCCGAGTTGGATCCCACTGAGCAGAGCCGGGTGGTCTCGTTCGACGACTGGCCCGCCCAACGAGATGCCGTCCATCGGGTAGCCGAGGATCAGCTCGGTTTGGATCGAGAGCTGGTTGGAACCCATGGAGGGCACTTCGAGACCAGCATCATGCTGGCCATCGCCCCCGATCGGGTGGACATGGCGTCGGCAGTCGCCGGTCATGTGGGGCCGGCCGCGTCGGCCAGTGCCAAGCTGCGCTCTGAGGGCATGGCCGCTCTGTCGCCGGTCGGCGTCATCGGCGACCCCCGGGGATCCACGGCCGATGCCGGCGAGTTCTATCTCGACGCGTTGGTCAGCCTGGTAGTCGAGGGCATCACTGCCCACCGCAGCCGACCAAACGATCGGGTGGCCCCATGACCCAGCCTGCGGCCGCCATTGGCTGGGACAGGGTCCGGGTTGCCATTCCCCGGGTGGTGGAGGCCGGATTCGCGATCTTCGTGGTCGTCATCCTGGGCGCGGTGATGACCGTGAAGTCCGACGTGTTCCTGACCACTGGAAATCTTCAGAACATCCTGCTGCAAACATCATTTTTGGCCTGCGCCGCCTTCGGAATGACCCTGGTGATCATCGCGGCCGAGTTGGACCTATCCCAGGGGTCGGTGTTGGCCCTGATCGGCGTGGTGGCGGCCGAGACCATGGTGCGCAATAACAGCATCGTGCTCGGCCTGCTGGCCGGGGTGGGTGTGGGTATTGCCGCCGGTCTGTTCAACGGACTCGTTACTGCGGTGCTAAAAGTTCCCTCGTTCATCACCACCTTGGGGCTGCTGATCATGGCCCGAGGCCTGGCTCGGGAGATCACCGCGGGCAACACCGTGGGCAACCTCCCCGGCGGATGGAAGGCATGGTGGAGCGGAGAGTTCATCGGACTGCGGATGCCCATCTGGGTGGCTCTAGGCCTTGGCGTCGTCTACCACATCATCCTTCGCTATTCCCGGTTCGGATTGCGGATCTACGCAGTGGGGGGCAACGCCGAAGCAGCCCGCCGAGCTGGCATCAACGTCACCCGGGTGCGGGTCACGGTGTTTGTTTTGGGGGGCCTGGCTGTTGCCGTCGGCGGCTTCACCTTGTTGGGGCGGGTCAACGTCGGCCAGCCCAATGCCGCGGTGCTTACCGAGCTATACGCGGTGGCTGCCGTGGTGCTCGGGGGCACCAATCTGTTCGGAGGACGGGGATCGATTCCCCGAACCCTGGCCGGAGTCCTGTTGATCGGGGTGATTCGCAACAGCCTGAATCTCCTCAATGTGTCCTCCAACATGCAGGACGTATGGCTCGGTGTGGTGTTCGTGCTGGCTATGACGTCTCAGTTCTTGCGCCGCTACCTAGAGCGTTGGGCCAACCGGAGCGAGGACACCGCAATCGAAGTCGAAGTGGAGCACGAACTCGACGAAGAACGTCGCGCCATCGAGCTAGCCGAGCAATCGGCTCGCTCGGCAGACCAAGAACTCCAAGACGTGGAGCAGGCCGAGCAATCGGCCCCCTCGACGTTGGAGCAACCATAAACACCCGGAGGGGAACACAATGAAAACCAAAAACCTGTTGATAAAGCTGCTAGCGCTGCTGTTGGTCTTTGGACTGGTGGCATCGGCGTGCGGCAACGACGATGACGACGACACCGCGTCGGGCGACGGGGGCTGCGAAGAAATCTACGAGGTGCGGTACGCCAACTTGGCCACCTTCATCTTGTACTTCCGCGACCTCGAAGCCGGGCTGCGCGACTTTGGCGCCCAGAACTGCTGGAACTTCGTCGCCGCGGATGCCGCGTACGTGATCGAAGACCAGGTGGCTCAGATTGAGGACTTCGTGACCCAGGGGGTTGATCTAATCATCGCCTCGCCGGGCGACCGCCAAGCGCTCATTCCCGCCTATGAGGCTGCCGCGGCCGCCGGCATTCCCATGCTGTCCACCGGCGACAGCGTCCAGGAGGCTGCCCCGGAGATCGGCTTCATCGGCACCGATTGGGGTGTTGAGGGAACCAAGCAGACCGAGTGGATGGTCGAGCAACTCGGCGGATCGGGCAAGATCGCCCGCATCGGCGGCCCGGGGGCAAGCGAGTACGTGGAGAAGCGCCGCGAGGGCTTCGAGCACACCATGGAAAACAACCCTGGCATCGAAGTGGTGTTCAACCAGAGCGCTAACAGCTTCACGGCTGAGGAAGGCCTCCGGCTGGCCCAAGACGCCTTGACCGCCAATCCCGACCTCGACGGCATCTGGGCCGACAGCGATGCTCTGGCATTGGGTGCGGCCACCGCTGTGGAAGAGGCTGGCATTGACCACGCCGACATCCTCATCAGCGGGACCGACGGCGAGCCCGCGGTCTTTGACCAGATCCGGGCCGGATCTGGCGTGGATATGACCATCGCCCTGCGGGGCTATCAGTGGGGTTGGCAGACCGCCGAGGTCGCTCACCAGTACCTCACTACCGGCAGCACAGGCCAGGGATACTTCATCCAGGCCCCCACCTTCGTGGTGGATGCCGACACCATCGAAGGCATGACCAACGCCGATCTCCGGTAGGGGTACTCACCCTCCGGTAACCCACTAGCGAACATGACCTATCGGGCCGACGTCCTCATCATTGGCGCCGGTGCCTCCGGCGGGGTGGCCGCGCGCCACCTGGCCGAGCACGGCTTCGATGTTGTCTGCCTCGAGCAGGGCGATTGGCCCGATAGGTCCGCGTTCCCCGGCGCTCGCCCCGACTGGGAGCTGGCCATCCGCAAGGACTGGGCCATGAGCCCAAATGTGCGGAGTCGCCCGGAGGATTATCCGGTGGTCCATGACGACTCGGACATCGAGCCCCTCATGTACAACGCAGTGGGGGGCAGCATGATCATCTACGCGGGGACGTGGCCCCGGATGCTCCCATCGGACTTCCGGGCGCGGACTATGGACGGGGTGGCCGACGACTGGCCCATCGCCTATTCGGACCTGGTTTCCTATTACAACGCCATCGACCAGCAGATCGGTGTGTCCGGCTTGGCCGGAGACCCGGCCTATCCGCCCCACGATGACTATCCGCTGCCGCCGCTGCCCTTGGGCGCGGCCGGGCGGCGGGTGGCCGAAGGGCACAACCGGCTGGGATGGCACTGGTGGCCCGAGCCCAACGCCATCTTGTCCGCCCCCTACGATGGGCGGAGGCCCTGCGTGCAGCGGGGAGTGTGTACGTCGGGATGCGCCGAGGGGGCAAAGGCCTCCACCGACCTCACCCACTGGCCCAAGGCGACTGCCGCTGGCGCCCGGCTCATCACCGGGGCCCGAGTCAGCCGGATCACGATGGGCTCGAGAGGGCTGGCCACTGGGGCTGTCTGGCTGGATCGCTCCGGGGTCGAGCATCGCCAGGAAGCCGACGTGGTGATCCTGGCGGCCAATGCGGTGGGAACGGCGCGGCTGCTGTTGCTGTCGGCCGATGACCGCCACTGTCCCGACGGGCTGGCCAACTCCAGCGGCTTGGTGGGTCGGCGCTTGATGATGCACCCGTTCTCGGTGGTCACTGGGTGGTGGGACGACCAGGTGGAGGGCTGGCAGGGCCACTTCGGGGCCAGCATCACCAGCTACCAGTTTTACGAGACCGATCCCGACCGCGGATTCATGCGAGGGGCCAAGTGGGCCCTTTCGCCGGTCGGCGGTCCCCTCAACCACATCTTGCCTATGCGGGCTGGCAACGAGGTATGGGGCCCCGATCATCATGAGCTAATGGGTCGTACATTCGGACGGGGGGCGAGCTGGGCCATCTTTGGCGAGGATCTCCCCGAGGAGCTCAACCGCGTGGAACTCGACCCGGAACGCACCGACAGCCACGGCATTCCCGCACCCCGGGTGAGCTACCGAATCTCCGATCACTCACGGCGATTGATGGCCTTCCAGGAAGCCAGGGCTGAAGAGTCGCTGAGGGCATCAGGGTGCCGGGAGACCGCGGTGGCCAGCATGATCCCCTATTCGGGATGGCACCTCATGGGAACCGCCCGCATGGGCAACGACTCGGTCTCCTCGGTGGTCAACTCCCGCCAGCAGGCCCATGATGTGCCCAACCTGTACATCGCCGATGCCAGCGTGTTCGTAACCAGCTCCGGGGTGAACCCCACCTGTACGATCACCGCGCTGGCCTTGCGAACCGCGGACCTATTGGTTCAGCACCGCAGCGAGCAGAAGGTCCCGGCATGACGACGCCCACATCGCCCGCCTCGACGGCCGATATCGACATCCACCGATTGACTGCTCTCGCCGACGTGATGCTGCCCGCCGCCCACGGGATGCCCGCAGTCTCTGACGTGAAGGCAGTGGAGTCTTATCTGCCCCAAGTCTTGGGTTGGCGCAAGGATCTACACCAGCCTCTGGTCCGGGCGGTGGATGCGCTTGATCCGTCTTTATTCACCATCGACCGGCTGTCGGCGCTCCATGAGGAGGACGAAGACGCCTACGTCGCCCTTACCACCGCAGTGGCGGCGTGCTATTACCTCAGCCCGGTGGTACGCGAGCTGATCGGTTATCCGGGCCAGGTGGCCAAAACCTACGATCCCTTCGCCTACACCGAGTGGGTGGCCGAGGGTCTGCTCGATCCGGTTGTCGACCGAGGCCCGATCTGGCGGGAGACCCCAGGATGAGCCGGGCAGTGATTTTGACGGACTACAGCCACGGCCCCGCGGTCGAAACCCTCGACGTGGGACCAGTCCCGCCGGGGGGCGCGCTGGTGCGGATTGACGCCGCCACCGTATGTGGCACCGACGTACACATCTGCGATGGCGTCTTCGAGCAGCTGGCCAGTCTGCCTTTGGTGATGGGCCACGAGGGCACCGGCACGGTTGTCGAACTGGGAGCGGGGCTGGAGCGCGACGCGCTTGGCCAGCCGCTTCGACCCGGCGACCGCGTCGTGTGGGCTCACAATTGGTGCGGCCGGTGCTATTTCTGCGCAGTGGCCAAACAGCCCACCCTGTGCGAGAACACAATGGGCTATGGGTGGGGGCCCTATGAGGAGGGCGCCGTCAACGGAACGTTCTCCGAACACCTGCACGTCTCGCCCGATTCGCGTGTGCTGCGGGTGCCCGAGGGGGTGTCCAGCCCGCTCGCATCGGCGGCCACCTGCGCCCTGCGCACGGTGATGCACGCCCTCGATCGCATGCCCCGTATCCGGTTCAGCGACTCGGTGGTAGTTCTCGGTGCTGGGCCGGTCGGGGTCCTGGCCGCAGCGGCGGCGCTGCGGAGTGGGGCCAGCCAGGTGATCCTCATCGGTGCGCCCGCATCCCGGCTGGCCGCCACCGAAGAGTGGGGCCTCACCTCTCGCATCGACATCGATCACACCGAGCCGGACGAGAGAATCGAAGCGGTACGCAACATAACGCAAGGCCGGGGAGCAGACATCGTGCTCGAATGCGCGGGACCGCCCAACGCCTTCAGCGAGGGAATGGAGATGGTGCGAGCCGGCGGCACGCTCATGGTGATCGGCCAGGCCCATGGCGAAACGGTGCCCGTAGCGACCACGGCCATGAAAGTTCGCCAGCTCACGGTGAGAACCTCGCTTTCGGCCGACATCTCCCACTTCCACGATGCTCTCCGGTTCCTCGACCGGCATAGCGTCGAGTTGGGATTGGAATCGACAGTGTGCTCAACCACTTATTCGCTGGATCAGGTGACTGACGCCTTGGCCGCCATGCGAACCGGTGCCGAGATGAAGCCGGTGATCGTCCCATGACTGCTGAACTGCTGGCCGCCGATCTCCGCGACCGCTATCCGCTACTGGTGGGCGACCGCGAGGTATCCGATGGCGACATGATGGCGGCAATCGCCCCGGGCACCGGTGAGACAGTGGCCGAGGTGCCGCTGGCTGACGCCGCGGTGGTGGACCGCGCCGTCGGGGCAGCCGCCGAGGCCCAACCGGCGTGGGCGGCGCTCTCGGCGGCAGAGCGGGGCCGGTATCTGCGTGACCTGGCCGACGCGGTGCGGTCGCAGGCCGAGCGTCTGGCCCGGATCGACGCCATGGACAGCGGCAATCCTGTGGCCGCCATGCGCAACGACGTGGCCTACGGGGCCGATGCCCTGGATTATTTCGCCGGCATCGCCCGAGAGCTGCACGGGAAGACCCTGCCGGCGTCGGCCAACAGCCTCCATCTGACCCTGCGGGAGCCCTACGGCGTGGTGGCCCGCATCCTGCCCTTCAACCATCCACTGATGTTCACCCTGTTCCACTCAGCCGCCCCTTTGGCTGCGGGCAACACCGTTGTCGTGAAGGCTCCCGACCAAACCCCTGTTTCCCCCCTGGAGGTGGCCTATCTGGCGGCGGAGGTCCTGCCTCCCGGCGTGCTCACCGTGCTCACCGGAAACGGGGCCACCACCGGCGAAGCTCTGGTGGCCCACCCGGGCATCAGCCGCATCGGCTTCACCGGGCGAGGGACCACTGGACTGCGGGTCATGGAGGCCGCCGCCGCATCCGGGCGGGTGAAGCACGTGACCGTGGAACTGGGAGGCAAAAACCCCTTGCTGGTGGCGCCCGACGCCGATCCCGCATTCGTGGCTGATCAGGCCGTGGGGGGGATGAACTTCGAGTCTTCCCAGGGGCAGTCTTGCGGATCGACTTCCCGGCTCTACGCCCCTGCTCACCTGCACGACGAGATCGTGGACGCAGTGGCCGCCCGGCTCGACCAGATCAGGGTGGGCGATCCCCTCGATACGGCCACCACCATGGGACCGTTGGTCTCTGAGCCCCAGCTCAGCCGAGTGCAAGGCTACGTGGAGTCTGGGCAGACCGAGGGTGCCCGGATGATCAGGGGAGGGGGCGCTCCCAAGGGCGCTCCCAAGGGCGGGTACTACCTGGCTCCGACGCTGTTCGACCGGGTAGAGCCAGGCCACACCATCGCCGCCGAGGAGATCTTCGGGCCGGTGCTGTCGGTGCTGGAGTGGCGGGATCGGGACGACCTCATCGCCCAGGCCAATGCCACCCGCTACGGGCTGACCGCCAACATCATCACCAACGACTTGGACTGGGCCATGGACGCCGCCCGCCGCGTGCAGGCCGGGTGTGTGTGGATCAACGGGCGAGGCCAGCACTTCCTGGAAACACCGTTCGGGGGATACAAGGACTCCGGGCTGGGATCAGAGGGGTCGATGGAGTCGCTGCTCAGCTATACCCGAACCAAGGTCGTTCACGTTCTCGACATCGGAGCACGCCAATGAGCAACAACACCGAGGCCATTCCGGTTCTCAAAGAGAAGATCGCCACCTCGACCCGGATATTGGTCCGCGAGCGGCTGATCGGCCCCTTCGGCCATCCCTCGGCCCGGATTCCGGGCACCGACTTGGTGGCGGTGCTGGGCCACACCCACGACGACGTGAAGGACCTGGCCGAGACCGAGCCCGGCGACGTAGTGGTGATGGACCTGGAGGGCGAAGTGGTTGAGGGATCGATGGATGCTCCTGGTGAGCGGTTCATGCACACCGAGATCTATCGGGCCCGTCCTGATGTGGGGGCGGTGATCCATGCCCACCCCATGCACTGCATCGCGTTCTCGATGACCGATGTTCCCCTCGCCCCGGTCTGGCACCTGTGCACGCTGTTCGCCGACGGCGTGCCGGTGTACGACTCCGCGGTGCAGATCGACAACACCGAGCGCGGCCGAGCCGTGGCCGCGGCCCTGGCCGACCGGAAGGGCATCCTGTTGAAGGGCCATGGACTGACCGTGGTGGGGTCGACCATCGAGGAGGCAACCGTGAGCGCCGTCAACCTCGAGCGTTCGGCCCGGTTGCAGATCATGGCCCAGGGCATCGGCTCGGTGGAGGCCATCGATCGTTCGGAGCTCACCGACGAACTACTCACCGACGGCTTGACCCTGGAGGAGTACACCCATACCCAGTGGGACTACTGGGCCGTGGAGTTGGCCCGGTGAGAACCCTGCGCCGCGAGGATCCCCGACTGCTGAGGGGCAACGGCCGCTATGTGGCCGACATCGAACTGCCGTCGATGCGCTACGCCGCGTTCGTGCGCAGCCCGGTGGCTCATGCCGACCTGAACGGGGTGGAGCTTCCCTCCGGCGTTGTCGGGTGGACAGGGAAAGACCTGGTCGGGCGCATAGACATGATGGCCCCCAACGAGGCTGATGGCGGGGTTTACCAAGACAAACTGCTGGAATCCTTGGGCGACGACCGGCTCTTTGTGCGCCACGAGGGCCGCCCGCTTCTGGCGGTAGACCGGGTACGGCACGTGGGCGATCCGGTTGCAGTGGTCGTCGCCGACTCTCTCTACGCGGCCGCCGACGCGGCCGACCGGGTGCTCCTCGACCTGGCCCCCCGCCCAGCGGTGGTGGATCCCTTCGCCGCGCTGGCCGCCGACGCTCCCCGGCTATACGACCATTGGCCCGACAACCGCTCGCTGCTCGTTGCCGCTGGCTTCGGCGACATCGACTCCGCCTTCGCCGAAGCCGCCCATGTGAGTCGCCGCCGGCTGCACTCGGGCCGGTTGGCCTGTCACCCCATGGAGCCGAGGGGCGTGGTGGCGGAACACGATCCCCGCACCGACCTGCTCACTGTGTGGAGCAGCACGCAGATTCCCCACCCGCTGCGCACCGCCCTGGCCAAGGCTCTGGGTCGGCCTGCCCACCGGATACGGGTGGTGGCTCCCGATGTGGGCGGCGGCTTTGGCGTCAAGGCCATTCCCTACGCCGAGGAGCTGATCATGGCCTTCCTCGCCCTGGAGACGGGTGTCCCGCTGAAATGGGTGGAGCAGCGGAGCGAGCACGGACTGGCGGCCATTCAGTCCCGCGATCAGATCCACGACATGGAGCTCGCTCTCGATGGCGACGCCCGCATCCTGGGAGTACGCGACCGCTTCGTGGTGGACAACGGTGCGGCCAATCCCCTCGGCGTGGTCCAGCCTTATAACACGCTGGCCCATCTGTGCGGGTGCTACCGGGTGCCGGCGTTGGATGTGGAGGCTACTGCGGTGGTCACCAACAAAGCCCCGGTCTCCCCCTACCGGGGAGCGGGGAGGCCCGAAGCAGTCTTCGCCATGGACCGCATCATCGACGTGGCCGCCCGGGAGATGGGCATCGACCCGGTGGAGCTTCGCCGCCTCAATCTCATCACCCCCGACGAGATGCCCTATTCGGTGGGTCTCAACTATCGGGATGGCACTCCCATGACCTACGACAGCGGTGACTTCTACGCATGCTTCGAGGAGGCCGTGGAGTTGGGCGAAATCGACGATGGATTGCGGGGAGGGGCGCAGGACGACAACGGTCGGCTAGTCGGCGTCGGTATGTCCACCTATGTGGAGGGCACCGGGGTCGGACCTTTTGAGAGCGCCCGGGTGCGGGTGGATGAGACCGGTTGGGTGGAGGTGGCCACTGGCGCGTGTTCGCAGGGCCAGGGACATGAGACCGTGTTCGCCGAATTGTGCGCGCAGACGCTGGGCGTCGACCCCGAGCAGGTGACGGTCATTGGAGGCGACACCGCCGCGGTGGAGCACGGCTGGGGCACGTTGGCCAGCCGCAGTGCGGTGGTAGCGGGTAGCGCGATTCATGAGGCGGCCGGGGTGTTGCGCGACCGGATTGTGAACGCGGTGGCTGAGCAGTGGGAGCTGGCCCCCGCCGACCTGTGCATCCGAAACGGCGAGGTAGAGGTAGTGGGAACACCCACTAGGCGCATGGGGCTGGCTGAAGTGGCTGCGGGCTTTGCCCCCGGAGGCGCGTTTGCCAACGGCAGCAATGCCGGCCTGGACGAGGTGGTCTGCTTCGAGCCGCCCACCGTCACCTTTGCCGCCGGGGTGCATGTGGCCCGGGTCGCTGTCGATCCGTCCACTGGTGCGACGGAAGTATTGGACTACGTGGTGGCCCATGACTGCGGACCGCTGCTTTCTCCCATGATCGTCGACGGCCAAATCGCCGGGGGAGTGGCCCAGGGGATCGGAGCTGCGCTGTTCGAGCAGGTGGTGTACGACGCCGACGGCCAACCTCAGAATCCCAGCCTGGCCGACTACCTGGTGCCCGATGCCGCCGGGGTGCCCGAATTGGCCGTCGCCCATTTGGAGACTCCGTCGCCGCTCAATCCGTTGGGCGTAAAGGGCGTGGGTGAGGCGGGAGCAATCTCGCCGCCGGCTGCGGTGGCCAACGCCATTGAGGACGCCCTGTCTGAGCTGGGTGTCCAAGTAAACCGGGCGCCGGTAACGCCCGACTATCTGTTCGACCAATTGCAGGGAGCAGGATCATGACCGCAAGCCAACCCGGATCAGTCGTCGACCCCCCCCGCCCTGAGGGCTCCCCGTCGTCGGACGTCGCGCTGAGCGTGTCGAGGATCCACAAACGCTACGGCGGGGTGGTCGCGCTTCGGGACGTTTCGCTGGATTTCCCCACCGGCACGCTCACCGCCATCGTGGGCGACAACGGGGCCGGCAAGAGCACCCTGTTAAAGGTGATCTCCGGAGCGGAGCAGCCCGACGCGGGACAGGTGGTGCTGCACGGCGAGATTCGCCGCTTCCGGTCGCCGCTGGACGCCCGCACGGCCGGTATCGAAACCGTGTACCAAGACCTGGCCCTGGCCGACAACCTTGATGCTGCCCAGAACCTGTTCATGGGGCGGGAGCTCAAGGTGGGGTGGGGGCCGCTCACGTTCCTGCGGCGCCGGGCCATGCGCCGCGACACCGAGCAGATCATCCGCCGGCTCAACATCAAGATCCCCTCGGTCCGCATCCCGGTCCAGCACTTCTCCGGAGGCCAGCGCCAGGGCGTGGCCATCGCCCGGGCCATGAACTGGGGCAACGAGGTGATCATCATGGACGAGCCCACCGCCGCGCTCGGCATCGCCGAGACCGCACGGGTGGAAGACCTGATCACCACGCTACGAGAGCGCAATCTGACCATCGTTGTGGTGAGCCACAACCTCGACCAGGTGTTCCGGCTTGCCGACCGGATAGCGGTCATGCGCCGGGGGCAGCTCATCGAGCTGCTGGACGCCCACAGCACCGACGCCCAGAAGCTGGTGTCACTCATCACCGGTTTGGCCGCGTCTCACGATGCGGCGGATGGCCATGAAGGGGCATGAGATGGCGCCGAAAGTGGGAGTGCAGATCCGCCCCAATCATGTGAGCTGGGACGAGATGGCAGCTGCTTGGCGGTACGCCGACGAGGCCGGTGCCGACAGCATCTGGACATTCGACCACTTCTTCCCCATCGACGGCGACCCCGAGGGCACCGCCTTTGAGTGTTGGTCCACGCTGGCCGCCATGGCGTCGGTCACCAAGAGGGCCCAGATCGGCCCGCTGGTCACCTGCACCGGATTCCGCAATCCCGATCTGCTGGCCGACATGGCCCGCACGGTGGACCACGCATCCGGGGGCCGGTTGGTGCTCGGTCTGGGTTCGGGATGGTTGGAGCGCGACTACCAGTCCTACGGCTTCGCCATGTCCCGAGACGCCGACCGAATCCGGGAGATGGAGGTGGCCATCCACCGCATCCGCCACCGGCTGGCACAGCTCCAGCCTGGCCCGGTGGGTCCGCTTCCCATTCTGATCGGCGGGTTGGGGGAGCGGATGACCTTGGACGTGTGCGCTCGATTGGCCGATGCCTGGAACGGTTGGGGCACGCCTGATGAGATCGCCCACCTCAACGGGGTGCTGGACCGCTGGTGCGAGCGGGCCGAACGCGATCCCTCCCAAGTGGAGCGGACGGTGGCACTGTTCGAGACCGCCAGTGATGCCACTTATGACGACTACGCGGCCGCGGGGGCCGAGCACCTCATCCTGGTGCGGTCAGGCCCTCATTATCGGATCGAAGAGACGGGGTCCCTCTTGGCCTGGCGGGATGCTCGGAGCGGGCCATGAGCAGAGCGACTGGCCCATTGTGGATGCCGTTCACCTCCGCCGGCGGCGGCAAACCGGCGGCGGTGGTGGCCGCAGACGGGAACTATGTGGAGACCGAAGACGATGCCCGACTGCTCGACGCTACGGCCGGCGGGGTGGCCTGCGTGATCCTGGGCCATGGCCGAACCGAGATCGCCGACGCGGTGGCCGACCAGCTCCGCACCCTCGAATACCACTGCCTGTTCGGTTACAGCCATCCTCGGGCTCAGGAGCTGGCCGAAGCGGTTTCCGCCCGAACGCCCGGCGATCTGAACCACGTCTTCTTCACAAACTCCGGCTCCGAGGCGGTGGAGACCGCCCTCAAGATGGCCCGCGGCTATTGGCGCCGGGTCGGTCAGGCCTCCAAGACCGGTTTCGTGTCGCTGCACCGCGGGTACCACGGCATGAACATTGGTGGGATCTCGGTGGGCGGCCTCACCGAGAACCGGTCGGGATTCGGCCCGCTGCTGGAAGGATGCACCCAGGTACCAGCTCATGACATCGATGCTTTGGAGCAAGAGCTGGTCTACCGCGACCCCAGCACTGTTGCCGCCGTGATCATGGAGCCGGTGCAAGCGGCCGGCGGCGTCTACCCGCCCCCGGAGGATTACCTGTCCCAGGTCAGGGAAGTGTGCAACCGCTTCGATGTGCTGCTGGTGCTGGACGAGGTGGTGTGCGGATTCGGACGCCTGGGCCACTGGTTTGGCGGTCACCGCTATGGGGTGGTTCCCGACATCATGACCGTGGCCAAGGGCCTCACATCGGCCTATGTCCCGATGGGGGCGGCCATCGCCGGCAGCCATATTCACGAGGCGTTCGTCGACCCCGAGGGAGCCATCGAGCTGATGCACGGCTACACGTACAGCGGGCACCCCGCGGCCTGTGTCGCCGGGCTGAAGGTAATCGAGATTCTCGAGCGGGAAGGCCTGGTCGACCACAGCTGCCAGACCGGAAAATACCTTCAAAGGCGAGTCGCCACGCTGGGCGCCTTGCCCGCGGTGGCTGAGGCTAGGGGCGAGGGCATGCTGGCCGCCGTTGAGCTGTCGGGCGACAGCCCGGAGCCCCTGGTGGCTGAGGCCCAGCGGCGCATCCAATCGGCCGGGGTGCTGGTGCGGGCTCAAGCCGACCACCTGGGCATCTACCCGCCATTCACGTTCACAGCCGCAGAGGTGGACCGAGTGGTCGAAACGATTGGAACTGTGCTTGAGGAGATGTCGTGACCTACGACCGAGTTGACTCGATTTTGAAGCAGTGGGCTGGCGAACGCCCTGATCTGGATGCCTCGCCTATCGGGATCTTCGGGCGGATATCTCGCATCGACCGTTTGTTCGAACAGTCCATGGCGGAGTTCCTCCGGCCCCACGGCCTCACTTTGGGGTTGTTCGACGTGTTGGCGGCGTTGCGGCGGAACGGCGAGCCGTTTCAAGCCAAGCCGAGTGAGCTGGCGGCCATGACCATGCTTACTTCCGGGGGCATGACCGGGCGAGTGGACCAACTCGAGAAGCTGAATCTGGTCCGTCGGGTGCCTGACCCCGATGATCGCCGGGTCATGATGGCCCAACTCAGCCCGGAAGGCAGAGAGCTGATCGATCAGCTCATGGGCGAGCACCTAGAGCGCGAGCGCACCCGGCTGGAGTGGTTGCACGACGGAGAGTCGGAGGATTTCGCCGGCTATCTGCGCCGGCTGGAGGCGTCCCTTCGCTCCCTCGATGGGCAGATGCAGGGAGAAGGCCGAGCCAATTAGGACGCGGTAAAGCACCAGGAGATGGTGTCGGCCTCCGCGGGTCCCACGTCTTGGCGCCAGTAGGCCACTAGGGCGCAGTTCTGCTCGGCTTGGAGTCGCTCGATCACCTTGCCCTGATCGGGACGGAAGGTGAAGCGGTTGAGATTGGGCAGGTGACGTATCTGGTCGGGGGGAATGACCACTCCGTTGATGGTCAGCCGGGCGTCGTAGCCGGGGGCGAGGTCGATGCCGACGGTTTCTTGGGCGAGGACTTCAGCGCTGCGGGGAGGTATGAGCTCGTCTACCGCGGCGTTGCCGGTAACGGTCACGTCGTTGTTGTCGGTGTCGGCCAGCAGCAGGGCCAGCAAGATGGCCGCGGCCCCCGCCAGGGCGGCGAGGCCCAACAGCACCCGGCGCAGAACAACCGACTCCAGCACCTACCCAGTGTGCCCGCTGGCCAAGGTCGGAGACACCCTGAGTGGCGCGGTTCTGAATCGCTAGGCAAGTACCCTCAATGCGTGGCCAATGACCGCGGCGAGATCGGCCGAGTTCTGGGCGGGCGTTATCGGCTCGTAACCCACATTGGTACCGGCCGGTTCACCAACGTGTATCTCGCCTACGACCTGTCCCAGTCGCGTCGAGTAGCGGTCAAATTGCTCTCCGAGGATGTTCTGCCCGACGGATGGATTGGGGAAGGGGCCTTTGTCGGCCGTTTCCTGGAGGCCGCCGAGGAAGCCGCCGCAGTAAGCCATCCCCATGTAGTGGCCGCTCACAATTGGGGAGACTCCGACCTCGGTCTCTACGTGGTGAGCGACTACATGGAGGGCGGGAGTCTGCTGGGGATGATGGATGCCGGGCACCTGCTGTCTCCATCGCAGGTGCTCATGGTCGGCCTGGACGCGGCTCGAGGATTGGAGCACATCCACGACCAGGGGATCATCCACGGCGACATCCGGCCCTCCAACATCTTGTTCTCGCGCCGCGGCCGAGCTCGGTTGGCTGATCTGGGCACATCATGGGCCTTGACTTCGTCGGAGACCGGGGGAGCACTGATGGCGAGGTCGGTCTTCTCAGCCATCGACGCGGTTCGCTACGCCTCCCCGGAGCAGGCCCAGGGCCTGACCCCCGACGACAAGAGCGACGTCTATTCCCTGGTTTTGGTGCTCACCGAGGCGCTGTCGGGCCGGGTGCCGTTCGAGTCTGACGACCCCGAGTACACCCAGATGGCCAAGATGAGCCGACAGCTCGACCTGGCCGGACAATTTTCCCGCCTGGGTCGGGTGTTGGAGCAGGCGGGACGACCGGAGCGGGCCGAACGCCCCACTGCTCGCGAACTGGGCCATGGGCTGCTTGCCGCGGCCGAGACACTGTCCCGCCCAGCCCCGCTTCCTCTGATCAAGCCGGGTCCGGAGATCCCCGACACCGGTGAGTCCGCGGCCACGGCGGCACCCGACAGGCACTCAGAGGAGGCTGCCCCAAAGGCTAAAGGCCGTATGCCAAATCGGAAGAACCGTTCCGCACCCCGGGAAGGCGGTTCGGCATCCCGGGAAAGTCGCTCGGCACTCCGAAGGCTGCTGGCGGCGGTGGTGGCGCTTGTGGTGCTGGGGGCGGCGGGATTCGGGGCCTACGCCCTATGGGACAGCCAGTTCGGCACCGATCCCCAGCCGGTGCCCGATCTGGCCGAGGTTGACGAGGCTCACTTGTCCCGCATTGTGGGCGAATCCGGCTGGGTGCTCGAACGCCTCGAACGGCGCCAAGACGGCACCATGGCCGGCCAGATACTCGGCCAGGCACCGCTGGCGGGAACTGGTCTCGAACGGGGAGAGACCGTCACAGTGTGGGTGTCCTTGGGCCCTGAGCTGGTTGTGATTCCCGGCAACCTCGCCGGCCTTGCGGTGGAAGACGCCGAAGTATCGCTGGCCGCAGTGGGCTTGTCGGTGGGGGATGTCAACGAGCGCTTTGACGAGACCGCGATAGAGGGAGTGGTGATCGAAGTGGACGAGCTGTTCTCGGAGGTCGAGCCGGGCAGCAGTGTGGATTTGGTGGTCTCGCTCGGGCCAGCTCCCCGCGTGGTGCCCGACATCGCTACCGGTTCATCGCTAGCCGTGGCTCGTGAGCGGCTGGAGGCTCTCGGCTTGGGCGTGCTCGAGTGGCAGATGCCCGACAATGTGGTAGCAGCAGGCCGGGTGGTGAGAGTGGAGCCGTTGCCGGGAACCGAGGTGGCTGCCGATTCGGTAGTGACGGTGGTGGTCTCCGATGGGCCTGAGAAGGTGCGAGTGCCGTTACTCGCCACCCTTGGGGTGGGAGAGGCTTCGAACGTTCTCGAGCAAGCCGGCCTCTGCCTGGGCGAGGTGGACGGCCCGCTGGATTCCGAGATACTGGCGTCCAATCCGCCAGCCGACACCGTCGTGGACTTTGGGACGTGCGTGAGCGTGATAACCAGGCCTGAAGAGGGAGCGGAGCAGAGCCCACAAGAAGGCTGAGAGCATCGGGCTCAACCCGATTCGAGTGCGGTGAGGGCCCGGAGCCGGGATTGGGCATGGCGGGCGAAAGCGGTCTGCTCATCGGTCATGCCCTCTCCGAACAGGATGAGGACCAGGGCCAAGTCGCCGTCCACCCGCAGGGTGCCGGTCAGAAAGCCATGGGCCACGATGTCGGGGTCGTCGGTCACGAATGCGGCCAGGGCTGCGGGATAGTCGAGGATCACAGTGGCGTCGGGGTCGTCCAGTCGGCCCGGAACCGGCAGTGGTCCTCCGGCCTCGGTGTCGATGTAGGCATGGAATTGGCCACTGCCGAAGGGGGTGTCGGTAACCACAAGATTGACTCTGGCGGTGTGAATGGGATCAGGCGCGGCCGATGCCAGCTCCTCTCGCAGCGCCATGGCCGCTTCGATCCACTCTGGGCTGAGAAATGGGTGCGACCCCACCCCGGCAACGTAGGCCACCAAGCGACTCCGGCGCGGGAAACCGGCAATTGGAGCGGTACCATGCGCTTCGGTATGGGCCAGCAACGCATCACCCGGGCTGAATGCGCCCATGTGGCCGCTTTGGCCCGCTTGGAGCTGACTGACGAGGAGCTGGACCGTTTCACCGGTCAGCTCGATGAGCTGTTGGACCATGTGGCTGAGGTGGAGGCGCTGGACCTGGAAGCCCTTCCCCCGACGATGCACGCCCTTCCCATCGCCAACTTGCTTCGCCCCGACACTCCCGGCGAGGTACTGGACCGCGACGAAGTTCTGGCGCAGGCGCCGTTTGCCGAGGACGGCCAATTTCGGGTTCCCCCGGTTCTGGGGGAGGCACCGTGACCGCAGTCGAGATTGCCGCCGCCGTGCGATCAGGGCAGCGGTCGGCTCGCTCGGTGGTCGATGAGCACTTGGATGTGATCGCCGGCGGTGACGCTGACATCCATGCCTTCAACCTGGTGGCCGCGGCCCAGGCCCGGGCTCGGGCCGACGAGATCGACGGCGCAGTGGCCGCCGGCAACGATCCCGGCCCCTTGGCCGGAGTGCCCGTCGCCCTCAAGGACAACCTGTGTACCCGAGGGCTGGCCACCACCTGCTCCTCTCGCATCTTGGAGGGCTGGGCACCGCCCTATGACGCCACCGTGGTGGAGCAGCTCCACAATGCCGGTGCCGTGGTGGTGGGCAAGACCAACATGGACGAGTTCGCCATGGGCAGTTCCACCGAGAACTCGGCGTTCGGCCCCACCTGCAACCCGTGCGACACCAGCCGCGTGCCGGGGGGCTCGTCGGGGGGCAGCGCCGCCGCGGTGGCCGCCGGGTTCGCCCCGGTGGCGCTGGGCAGCGACACCGGAGGGTCGATTCGCCAGCCCGCCGCGCTGTGCGGGGTGGTCGGCGTCAAGCCCACCTACGGCCTGGTGTCCCGCTACGGCTTGGTGGCGTTTGCATCGTCGCTAGACCAGATCGGCCCCTTCACCACCACGGTTGCCGATGCAGCTGCCGTCCTCGACGTGATCGGCGGCCCCGATGCCCGCGACTCCACCAGCATCAGCGAACCCCAGCCCCCGGTGTCCGACACGCTGGCCGACGGGGTTGATGGGCTGAGGGTGGGAGTGCTGGCCGAGTTGAGCGGCAACGGCATCGCCCCCGATGTGGCTGCTCGATTGAAGGCTGCGATGGGAGCGCTGGAATCAGCCGGAGCCCGCGTCGCCGAGGCCAGCGTGCCGGCTGCGGTCTTCGGTCTGTCGGCCTATTACCTGATCGCCCCGGCCGAGGCGTCCAGCAACCTGGCCCGCTACGACGGCGTCCGCTACGGGTTGCGGGTGGACGGCCCCAGCACTCCCGACATGAACACCGCCACCCGCTCGGCCGGCTTCGGCGATGAGGTCAAGCGCCGCATCATGATCGGCACCTACGCCCTGTCGGCCGGGTACTACGACGCCTACTACGGCAAGGCCCAAAAAGTGCGCACGCTCATCATCAACGACTTCGCCTCCGTGTGGGAGCGGTTCGACCTGCTGGTGAGCCCCACGTCGCCCACCACCGCTTTCCCGTTGGGAGAGCGCACTGCCGACCCCATGGCCATGTACATGAGCGACGTCTGTACCGTGCCGGTGAACCTCACCGGACAGGCCGCCATGTCGGTGCCCTACGGGGTGGGCGACGACGGCCTGCCGGTGGGCGTGCAGATCATGGCCCCCGCTCTGGGTGAACCGGTCATGTTCCGGGCCGCCGCGGTGCTGGAAGCGAGCTTGTGATGAGCGACGAAGCCCAGACCATCCCTGGACTCGGCGCCCCGGCCGACACCGAGTGGGAGACAGTGGTGGGCCTGGAAGTCCACGCCGAGTTGGCCACTGAGACCAAGCTGTTCAGCGCCAGCCCCAACCGGTTCGGCGGCGAGCCCAACACCCACATCGACCCGGTGTCGCTCGGCTTGCCCGGTTCGCTTCCCGTGCTCAACGAGAAAGCGGTGGAGCTGGCCATTCGGGTGGGCCTGGCTCTCAACTGCCGGATTCAGCCATCGGTGTTTGCCCGGAAGAACTACTTCTACCCCGACATGCCCAAGGACTTTCAGATCAGCCAATACGACCAGCCCATCAACGTGGACGGCTGGCTGGAGCTGCCCTCGGGCAAGCGGGTCGGCATCGAGCGGGCCCATCTGGAGGAGGACACCGGCAAGACCGTCCATATCGGCGGGGGAGGACGCATCCACGAGGCCGGGTACTCGCTGGTGGACTACAACCGTGCCGGGGTGCCGCTCATTGAGATCGTGGGCCATCCCGAGCTGCGTTCAGCCGAGGAGGCCCGCCAATACGTTTCTGAATTGCGGTCCATCCTGGTGGCGGTGGGGGCGTCCGACGGCAAGATGGAGGAGGGTTCCCTGCGGGTGGACTGCAATGTGTCGGTGCGCCCGGTGGGAAGCGACCGGCTGGGCACCCGGTGCGAGATCAAGAATGTGAACTCGCTCCGCTCGTTGGGCCGGGCTGTCGAATATGAGGCCCGCCGTCAGATCGACCTGCTGACCAGCGGGCAGCCCATAGAGCAGCAGACCCGGCATTGGAATGAGAACGACGGGCGCACCCACGCCCTGCGCTCCAAAGAAGAGGACTACGACTACCGCTACTTCCCCGAGCCCGATCTGCTACCGCTCAACCCCAGCACCGAGTGGGTGGAGCAGGTCCGAAATACCCTGCCGTCGCTGCCCCGAGACCGCCGGTTGGGCCTGGCGGAGGCCGCCCCTTCCGTGGACATCGACCACATTGCACTGGCCGTCGAGCGCTCGATGGACGAACTGGCGTTGGCGGCCATCAGCGGGGGAGGGGCAGCAGAGCGGGTGATGACCCACATCGTCCAGAACTTGGCCGATGGGTCTGGCCAGTTGACCCCCGAAGCGCTCGCCGACCTGGTTGGCATGGAGGAGGCGGGCGATCTGACCGCTACCCAGGCCAAGAAGGTGCTGGCTGTGCTGGTGGAGGGCGGGGGATCGCCTCAAGACGCGGCCCAGACACTGGGATTCGAGGCCATGGACACCGGCGAGCTGGAGTCTTTGGTCGACAGCCTCATTGCCGAGCACGCCGATGAGTGGTCCCGATATTGCGACGGAGACAACAAGCTCACCGGCTTCTTCGTCGGCCAGGTGATGAAGGCCACTCAGGGCCGAGCCGACGGAAAAGCCGTCACCCAACTCCTCAATTCCCGCCGCGGCTAGAGGGCTGGTTTTCTGGGGATTGGATAGGGTGCAGGGCGATATGACGCTGCTGGAACGGTCGGCCCGAATGATCGACGAGGGCGCTGACGAGCCGCAGCAGGCGATCCATCCCATGGACGGATCGTTCCACGAGATTGCCGACGACATAGCCATAGTGTGCGCGTTCTCGCATGTGTGGTCGGTGGCCACCGAAGAGGGGTTGGTGGCCATCGACACCTCGCTTCCGGGGTTCGCTCCCATCGCGCTGGGCCACCTCCGCCGGTGGAAGGGTCTGCCGGTGCACACCATCGTCTACACCCACGGCCACATGGATCACGTGGGCGGGGCCCCCGCCTTCGTTGAGGACGCCTTGCAGCAGGGGAGGGCCGCTCCCCAGGTTGTGGCCCACGAGGCCGTGGATCGCCGATTCGACCGCTACACCCTGACCCAGGACTACAACCGGCTCATCAACCGCCGCCAGTTCGGGCGAAGCGGCGTGATGGACATGTTCGCCGACGACTGGGTGCGCCCCACCACTGACTACGCCGCCGAGCTGGAGTTGGAGGTGGGCGGAACGTCACTGCGGCTCATACACGCCGAGGGGGAGACCGACGACCACACCCTGGTGTGGCTGCCCCACCAGAGGGCGCTGTTCGCCGGCGACCTGTTCATCTGGTACTTCCCCAACGCGGGCAATCCCCAGAAGGTGCAGCGCTACCCGGCGGAGTGGGCCGCGGCCCTTCGCCGGATAATCGACCTGCGACCCGAGCTCTTGCTGCCGGCGCACGGCCTGCCCATCGAGGGGGAGGAGCGCATCGCCATGGTGCTCGACGATGTGGCCACCGCTCTGGAGGGTTTGGTGGCCGACACGCTGGAGATGATGAACGCCGGGGCCCGTCTCGACGACATCATCCACCAGGTGCGGGTTCCCGACGACCTGATGGCCAAGCCCTACTTGCGGGCCGGCTACGACGAGCCCGAGTTCGTGGTGCGTAACATCTGGCGCCTCTACGGCGGCTGGTACGACGGCAACCCTGCCCGCCTTAAGCCCGCCCCGGATCAGGCGGTGGCTGCGGAAGTCGCCCGGTTGGCTGGAGGGGCTTCCGAGCTGGCAAGCCGGGCCATCGAGCTCTCCGAAGCCGGCGACCTGCGTCTTGCCTGTCATCTCGCTGAATGGGCCGCCCAAGCCGCGCCCGATTCCCCTGGCGTGCTCGAACAGCGTGCCGCGGTGTACCAAAAGCGGCGAGACCAAGAGCAGTCGCTCATGGCCCGCGGCATCTACAACGACGCGAGCAAGACATGAACATCGACACTGAAGCGGTCGACCTGGCCCTGACCACGACGCTGGCGGTGCGGAAGCGGCTGGATCTAGAGCGTCCGGTGGACGATCAGATCATCCTCGACTGCATCGACATCGCCGAGCAGGCCCCGACTGGCGGGAACCAAACCAGCCGGCGATGGATCGTGGTGCGCGATCCCGAGATCAAACAAGAGCTGGCCCGGCTGTACCGCGAGGTAGTGGGCGGCTTCATGCTTGAGGCCCGCGACCGCTTGGAGGGCACCGACCACCCCCGGGCCAAGACGGTGAGCTCATCCGCCTATCTGGTGGAGAACTTGGCCGAAGTGCCGGTGATCGTCATTCCCACCATCGTGGGCCGCCACGACGGCAGCGGCGCGCCCGGACTTTTCGACTCGGTCATCCAAAGCGGGTGGAGCTTCTGCGTAGCCCTGAGGGCCCGGGGATTGGGCTCTGCCTGGACCACCGCCGTCTTGGCTAAGGCCCCCGAGCTGAAGGAGCTGCTTGGCATCCCCGAGGAGATCACCGAGATCGCCATGTTCCCGGTGGCGTGGACCAAGGGCACTGACTTCCGGCCCGCGCAACGTACCCCAGCCCGAAACATCACTTTCTTCGACGGCTACGGCCGCACCTACGAGTCCGGTCCGGGAACCCCCGTGAAGATGGCCGACGGCCCCGGCACGATGGTGGAAACCGACATCGCCGCCGAGATCGACGAGGTGTGGGCCGCAGTCACCGACATCGACCTCCCCGCCCAGTTCTCCGACGAGTTCACCGGGGCAGCCTGGGACGAAGGCTTCGACGGCCCCGCACTGGGCGCCACATTCACCGGCCGCAACCACCTAGAAGTGATGGGCGACTGGGAGGTTCCCTGCTTCGTAGACGTGTGCGAGGAACCCACGGCCTTCGGCTGGTGTACCTCCGACCCCGACAATCCCGGCGCAAGGTGGCGTTTCGAACTCCAGTCCCTCATGGGCGGCGGCACCCGCCTCATCTACCGCCTCCTCCTCGGCCCCGGCCCCTCCGGCCTCAACATGTTCATCGAGCAGAACCCCGAAAAAGAACCCCGAATCATCGCCAACCGCCTCCAAGTCCACCGCACCAACATGCAGGCAGTGGTGAACGGCATCAAAGCCCACGTGGAAGCAGGGGCCTCCTAGCTCGACCCAGCTAGCGCACCGCGCCGGGGACGAGCCAGCGGGGGGTGGCGAAGCGCCAGAGGAGGGTGATTAGGCGGGCGGCCATGAGGGCCCACATGGCGCCCCACAGCCAGCCGATGCCGGCGTCGGCGGCCATTACCCATAGGGCTAGGGGGATGAAGACCGCGGCGGCGCCGGCCATGGCCACGGCCAGGAAGCGCATGTCTCCGGCGCCGATCAAAACGCCGTCGAGGGCGAACACCACTCCGTTTACCGGCTGGATTAACGCTAGGTGCAGCATCAAGAATCCCACGAGAGAGAGCACGGCCTCATCGCTGGAGAACACCAAGGGGAGCCACGGTCTGGTCGCCAGCAGCACAATTGTGGCCGCCAATCCGGTGGCCAATCCCCACTCGATCATGCGGCGACCGGCGGCCCGAGCGTGGTCCAGTTCGTTGGCACCGAGGAAGCGGCCAATCATGGCCTGCCCGGCGATGGCCACCGCGTCCAGAACCAAGGCTAAGAAGAACATGAGCTGGTAGATCACCTCGTGGGCGGCCAATTCGATGTCTCCCAAGCGGGCGGCTACCGCCACCGACATGGTGAACGAAGCCCGCAGTGCCGCGGTGCGCAAGAACAGGTCCAATCCCACTACCGCCAAACGCGCAATCATCGAGCGGTCGGGGGCCATGGTCACCCCGTGGACTTTCACGGCCTCCCGAATCCACCACACGTAGGCCCCCGCAGCGAGCCATTGGGCCACCACGGTCGACAGCGCCGAGGCCCCGATACCGAAACCGAGTCCGTAGATCAGCACCAGCTCCAGGGCAAGGTTCAGCCCGGCAGTGAACACGGCCACCTTCAGCGGTCGCAGTGTGTCCTGCAGGCCCCTCAGATAGCCCACCCCGGCCAGGGTGATGAGCATTCCCGGCAGGCCGAAGAGGCTGATCCGCAAGTAGATCCGGCCCTGAGCCAGTACCTCGCCGTCAGCCCCGAGGACTCTGAGCAGGGGGTCGGCGAACACATAGGCCGCCGCGGCCAGCACCGCGCCGACGGCCCCGGCCAACCACAGCCCCTGCACCGCCTGCTGGGCGGCCCGGCGATGGTCACCCGCGCCGATGAGCCGCCCCACCGCCGCGGTGGTTCCGTAGGCCAGGAAGATGAACAGCGACAACGCCCCCAACAGCACCTGTGAGGCCACCGCCAGCCCACCCAGATGGGGGGTGCCCAGATGCCCCACCACCGCGGTGTCGGCCAAGGTGTAGAGAGGCTCGGCGATCAGCGCGCCCAGGGCGGGAACGGCCAGGCGGGCGATCTCCCGGTCGAAGGGCGACTTGTGCAATCCCATTAGCCCTCTAATTCGCGCCATGTTGCTAGATAGCCTGTCGCTATGAGCGATATGAAGCCACGTTCTCACGAGGTGACAACAGGGGCCGAGCGGGCGCCAGCCAGGGCCATGCTGCGGGCGGTGGGCATGACCGATGACGATTGGGACAAGCCCCAGGTGGGGGTGGCGTCGTCGTGGAACGAGGTGACGCCGTGCAATCTGCCGCTGGACCGGCTGGCCAAGCGGGCCAAGCAGGGCGTGCGCGACGCCGGCGGCTTCCCCATCGAGTTCAACACCATCGCGGTGTCCGACGGCATCTCCATGGGCCACGAGGGAATGCGGGCCTCGCTGGTGAGCCGGGAGATCATCGCCGACTCAGTAGAGGCAGTGATGCACGCCGAGCGGTTAGACGCTTTCGTCAGCTTCGCGGGCTGCGACAAGTCGCTTCCCGGCATGTTGATGGCCGCGGCCCGGCTCAACCTGCCGTCGGTGTTCGTCTATGGTGGATCCATCCTCCCCGGCCAGCACAACGGTCAGGTGCTCGACATCGTGAGCGTGTTCGAGGCAGTCGGGGCTCATGCGGTGGGCGACATCGACGACGAGGAGCTCGACGCCATCGAGCGCAACGCCTGTCCCACCGAGGGCTCGTGTGCGGGGATGTTCACCGCCAACACCATGGCGTCGATCGGGGAGGCGCTGGGGATGTCGCTGCCGGGAAGCGCCTCGGCCGCCGCGGTGGACCGCCGCCGCGACGACTACAGCTACGCCAGCGGGACCGCGGTGATCGGGCTTTTGCGGGACAACATCCGGCCCCGCACCATCATGTCCAAGGCCGCCTTTGAGAACGCCATCGCGGTGACCATGGCCCTGGGCGGGTCGACCAACGCAGTTCTGCACTTGCTGGCCATCGCCTGGGAGGCCGGGGTGGAGCTGGAGCTCGACGACTTCAACAAGGTTGCGGCCCGGGTTCCCCACCTGGCCGACACCAAGCCCCACGGCCAATACCACATGGCCGACATCGACCGCATCGGAGGGGTTCCGGTGGTGATGCAGATGCTGCTAGACGAGGGCCTGTTACACGGCGACGAGATCACCGTCACCGGCAAGACCATGGCCGAGAACCTGGCCCTGCTCGACCCGCCCGGCCCCGACGGAGACGTGATCCACGGCTTGGACGATCCGCTCCACGACATCGGCGGCATCGCCGTGCTCACCGGTTCGCTAGCGCCCAACGGCGCGGTGTTGAAGGTGGCGGGCATCGACTTCGACCACTTCGAGGGCCGGGCCCGGGTTTTTGACGGCGAGGACGCGGCCATGGACGCGGTGCTCAACGGCCGCATCGAAGCCGGCGACATCGTGGTGATCCGCTATGAGGGACCCAAGGGCGGCCCCGGCATGAGGGAGATGCTGGCCATCACCGGTGCGATGAAGGGCGCGGGCCGCGGAGGAGACGCCGCGCTGGTTACCGACGGCCGGTTCTCGGGGGGCACCCACGGTTTCTGCGTAGGCCATGTGGCCCCCGAGGCCACCGAGGGCGGGCCGATTGCTCTCATTGCCGAGGGCGACACCATCCGCATCGACGTGCGGGACCACTCCATCGACCTATTGGTGGACGAGGCTACCCTGGCCGAACGCCGGGCCAACTGGAAGCCGCCTGAGCCTCGCTACACCAAGGGCGTGCTGGCCAAATACGCTCGCTTGGCCCAGGGAGCCGAAAAAGGCGCCATCACCGAGGCCTAGCCGAGCCCCCTAGGGATCGGGGTTCGACCACGTGCCGGTGGCGTCGTCGAAGGCGCGGGCCGCGGCGGTCATCCACTCCAACCGGCCTTGGCGGGCGCCGGTGGACGACACCGCGATCATCTCAGAGCTGATGTCCAGCGCCGCGCCAGCCGGCACCGGGAACGGTGGCCGGGGAGCGATGGCCAGGTCCAGCTCGAGCAGGGCCTCTACCGCCCGGTCGCGGTCCTCGACCGAATCCCCGTAGAACGCCGGATCCAGCACTTGGGCCCACTTGTCGGCGCCCATCACCACCACGTCGTATCCCTGGGCGATGTCGACGAGGAGCTGATGGTCGGTCACCACCACCTCCAGACCGTCGATGTCGGCCACCGACGTCTCCAGCACGGCGATGCGATCATTGAAGGAGGGCTGCTCCACCGACTCCTTGCCCAGCGCCACCCGCGACACCGTCAAGTCCACCCGGTTAAGCCCCCGCTGGTCCCTGGCCGCCTCGGCGACGGCCAGATGGCCGATGGTGGGCGGGTTGAACGAGCCGGGGTACACCCCTAATCGTCTTGTCACAGGCAGGCCCTAGCGTTCATACTGGTGGCATCCTATGAAGCGCCATCCCCACACTGGAGCGATTCTCGTAGTACGCCTATAGCGCACGGTCCCGGCTGACCCGGAGACCGAGCGCTTCCGACCTCCCACACCGGGAGGTCTTTCCTTTTAGGACAAGCCCGAGAGGTTGATCCGAACATGAATATGAACGGCGGACAAGCCCTGATGAAGGCCCTTGAGAACGAGGGCGTGGACATCTTGTTCGGGCTGCCCGGCGGGGCCATCCTGCCGGTGTACGACCCGCTGATCGACTCGTCCATCCGCCACGTGCTGGTGCGCCACGAGCAGGGCGCCGGGCACATGGCTGAAGGGTACGCCCACGCCACCGGCCGTCCCGGCGTGGCCATGGTCACCTCGGGTCCGGCGGCCACCAACATCGTCACCCCGCTGTGCGATGCCTACATGGACTCCATCCCCATGGTGGTGGTCACCGGCCAGGTGCCCTACGCGGCCATCGGCACCGACGCCTTCCAGGAGTGCGACACCACCGGCATCACCATGTCGGTGACCAAGCACAACTACCTGGTGACCGAGGCGGCCGACATCCCCCAGGTGATCCACGACGCCTTCTACATCGCCACCACCGGCCGTCCCGGCCCGGTGCTGGTGGACATCCCCAAAGACATCGTCGACCCCAACAATCCCCGTTCGGCGATGGAGTGGTATACCCCCGACAGCCACGACCTGCCCGGCTACCTCCCCAACCAGGCGGGTGATGCCGAGCTGATCCGCCAAGCGGCCAAGCTCATCTGCGAGGCTGAGCGCCCGGTTCTCTACACCGGGGGCGGCATCTTGAAGTCCCGGGGAGCGGAAGCCCTCTTGGAGTTGGCTGAAATGACCGGCATCCCCGTGGTCACCACGCTGATGAACCGGGGAGGCTTCCCCGACGACCACCCGCTGTGTCTGGGCATGCCCGGCATGCACGGGAACTACACCGCGGTCACCGCCATGCAGGAGGCCGACCTGCTCATCGCGCTGGGCGCCCGCTTCGACGACCGGGTGACCGGGAAGGTGGGCGAGTTCGCCCCCCTGGCCAAGATCATCCACGTGGACATCGACAGCGCCGAACTGGGCAAGGTCCGCCGCCCGGACGTGGCCATCCAGGGCGACTGCCGGGTGGTCATTGAGGAGATGGTGAAGGCGCTGAAGGAGATGGGGGGCAGCGAGGCCCAGCCCGACCGGAACCAATGGCGCTCCCGGATCAGCGGATGGCAGGAGCGGTTCCCGCTTACCTATGAGCAGTCTAAGAACGACGAGCTGCTCAAGCCCCAGTACGTGCTGGAGCAGCTTCGGGACTCCACCCCCTCCGACACCATCGTGGCCTCGGGAGTGGGCCAGCATCAGATGTGGACCAGCCAGTACTGGAAGTTCAACCACCCCTACACGTGGGTGAACTCGGGCGGCCTGGGCACAATGGGGTTCGCCATCCCCGCCGCCATCGGGGCCAAGGCGGGACGGCCCGACCGCATGGTGTGGGCGGTGGACGGCGACGGATGCTTCCAAATGACCGCCCAAGAGCTGGTCACCGCGGCCACCGAGGGGTTCCCCATCAAGGTGGCCCTCATCAACAACGCCTATTTGGGCATGGTCCGCCAGTGGCAGGAGATGTTCTACGAAGAGCGGTATTCCGAGGTGTACCTCACCCGCGATGTGCCCGACTACAAGATGTGGGCCGAGGCGCTGGGCTGCGTCGGGCTGAGGGTGGAGTCGCCCGAAGAGGTGGGCCCGGCCATCGCCCAGGCCAACGAGATCGACGACCAGCCGGTGGTGGTGGAGTTCCGCTGCGAGGCTGAGGAGAACGTCTTTCCCATGGTGCCGGCCGGAATGTCCAACAGCGACGTGGTGGTGGACCCCTCTCAACGGGACCAGCCCCGATGAGCGCCGCCGACGGCGGGGGCACCACCACGCTGGTGGTGCGGGTGGAGAACAAAGCCGGCGTGTTGGCCCGGGTGGCCGGGTTGTTCGCTCGGCGGGGGTTCAACATCGAGTCGCTGGCCGTGGCCCCCACCGACGACGAGCGGTTCAGCCGCCTCACCATCGTGGTGGGGGTGGACGCCGCCCCCATGGAGCAGGTGGTAAAGCAGCTGGACAAGCTGGTCAACGTGGTGGACATCCGGGAGTTGAACCCATCGGCCAGCGTGGAGCGGGAGCTGATGATGGTCACGGTCCGGGCCGATCCAGAGATCCGGGGGCAGATCTTGGATCTGGTGCGGATATTCCAGGCCACAGTGTTGAATGTGGGCTATGACGAGATCATGGTGTCGCTCACCGGATCGCCCAGCCGAGTGGATGACTTCGAAGACCTTCTGCGACCCTATGGGATCGTGGACGTGCAGCGCACCGGCAAGGTGGCCCTGCCCAAGCTGGTCAAAGCCGCCCCCGACCCCCTGGCCCCCTGATCAGAACGAGATCGAAAGCCAATACCGACTGTAAGGACAACCAATGGCAACCGTGTTGTATGAGAAAGACGTAGACCGCTCCCACATCGCCGATCGCAAGGTGGCGATTTTGGGATACGGGTCGCAGGGCCACGCTCACGCCCTGAACCTGAAGGAGTCGGGGATCGACGTGCGGGTCGGGCTGCGGGACGGCTCGTCGTCGGCCGCCAAGGCCGCCGAGGCCGGACTGAAGGTGATGTCGATGGCCGAGGCATCGGCCGAGGCTGACATCATCATGCTGCTTTTGCCCGATACCGAGCAGTCCGACATCTACCAGGCCCACATCGAGCCCTACCTCCAAGCGGGCGATGCCCTGTTCTTCGCCCACGGCTTCAACGTGCGGTTCGACCTTATTTCGGCCCCCGAGGGCGTGGACGTGGCGATGGTGGCCCCCAAGGGCCCCGGCCATCTGGTGCGGCGCACCTATGTAGAGGGCGGCGGCGTGCCGTGTCTGATCGCGGTGGGCCAGGATGCCACGGGCAGCGCCCGAGAGCTGGCTCTGGCCTACGCCGACGCCATCGGCGGGGCGAGGGCCGGGGTGATCGAGACCACCTTCGCCGAGGAGTGCGAGACCGACCTGTTCGGCGAGCAGGTGGTGCTGTGCGGCGGACTCACCTCGCTGGTGACCGCGGCGTTCGAGACCCTGTGCGAGGCCGGATACCAGCCCGAGGTGGCCTACTTCGAGTGCCTCCACGAGCTGAAGCTCATCGTCGACCTCATGTACGAGGAGGGAATCGGCGGCATGCGCTACTCCATCTCCGACACCGCCGAATACGGCGACCTGAGCAGAGGCGACCGCATCATCAACGAGGACACCCGGGCCGAGATGAAGAGGATCCTGAGCGAGATCCAGAACGGATCGTTCGCCGATGAGTGGATGAGCGAGAGCCGCAGCGGCCGGCCCAACTTCCTGCGCCTGGAAGCCGAGGGCCAGGAGCACCCCATCGAACAGGTAGGGGCGGAGCTGCGGGCCATGATGCCGTGGATCTCCGAGGGCCGCCAGAGCGTCCAAGCAGTATCCGGAGGCCAAGGGAAGGATTAGTCCCCGGGCCCGCCTTCGATAGCTGCCAAACGGCAGCAATTCATTAGTATCTATCCGGCAACTCCGGAAGGAAGAGAGAAGAGCCGTGAGCGAAAACTGGGGTTTCGAGACCAAGCAGATCCACTCTGGGCAGGAGCCCGACCCGGCCACCGGGTCGCGGGCCGTGCCCATCTATCAGACCACCTCGTATGTGTTCCGCGACACCGAGCATGCTGCCGCCCTGTTCGGGCTGGCCGAGGTGGGCAACATCTACACCCGGATCATGAATCCCACCCAGATGGTGCTGGAGGCCCGCCTCTCCGCACTTGAGGGTGGCACCGAGACCGCCATCGGGATCCCCGGGGCGCTGGCCATGGCCTCAGGACAGGCCGCCGAAACGCTGGCCATTTTGAATCTGGCCGAGTCGGGCGATCACGTGGTGTCGTCAGCGTCGCTGTACGGCGGCACCTACAACCTTCTGCACTACACCCTGCCCAAGATGGGCATCGAGGTGTCGTTTATCGAAGACCCCGACGACCTCGGGGCCTGGAAGAACGCCATCCAGGAGAACACCAAGGTGCTGTACGCCGAGACCATCGGCAACCCCAAGAACGACTGCCTCGACATCGAGGGCGTCGCCGCGGTGGGCCATGCCGAGGGCATCCCGCTGATGGTGGACAACACAGTGCCTTCTCCCTACCTGATCCGCCCGCTGGAGCACGGGGCTGACATCGTGGTCCACTCCATGACCAAGTTCATCGGCGGCCACGGCAACTCCATTGGTGGAGTCATCATCGACGGCGGCACCTTCGACTACGGAGCCAGCGGCCGCTTCCCCAACTTCACCGAGCCCGACCCCAGCTACCACGGACTGGCCTTCTGGCCGGCTTTGGGCAACGGCTCCTTCATCATCAAGGCCCGGGTGCAGCTGCTTCGCGACATCGGCGCGGCCATCTCCCCGCAGAACGCCTTCTACTTCCTCCAGGGGTTGGAGACGCTCAGTCTGCGCATGGAGCGTCACTGCTCCAACGCCCAGACCGTGTCGGAGTACCTTGAGGGCCACGACCAGGTGGAGTCGGTGCAGTTCGGTGGTCTCTCTTCGAGCCCCTGGCACGAGCGGATGAACCATTACACCGACGGCAAGGGCTACGGCTCGGTGCCCGCCTTCCACATCAAGGGCGGGCGCGACGCCGGCGAGAAGTTCGTGAACGCGCTCACCCTGCACAGCCATGTGGCCAACATCGGCGACGTGCGCAGTCTGGTGATCCACCCGGCCTCCACCACGCACTCCCAGCTCACCGAAGATGAGCAGGTGAGCACCGGTGTGTATCCCGGCCTGGTGCGGCTGTCGGTTGGCTTGGAGTCGGTGGACGACATCATCGCCGACCTGGAGCAGGGCTTCGCCGCGGCCCGAGCCTGAACCTGCTGCCCGCGCGGCGGCAGCGACGTGCGACGATAAAGGGGTGCGGCTCGCCCGCTTCTTCAAGATTGCAACCGCGTCCGTCGCGCTGACGGTGGCGCTGGCCTTGGTGGTCGCGGGCTGCAAGACCCCGGATCTGCGGGGGCCGGTGGTGTCATCGCCTGAATTGGCCACCCCTACCCCCACTCCGCAGGCCGTGGACACGGTGGTCCCGGGGCCGACAGTTCCACCGACACGCACCGGGGTCAGCGATGAGGTGATCCGGATCGGAGTGATCGCCGAAGCCAGTTCAGGCAACGCGGTGACCAACGGCAGCGAGTCGGCGTGGCTGGCGATGCGGGCCTGGGCCCAAGCGGTGAACAGCACCGGCGGTCTCGGCGGGCGGGATGTGGAGGTTGTGCTCTTCGACGCCAACGTGTACGACCACCGGGCCGCCATTCAGGAGGCCTGCGAGAGCGACATCTTCGCCCTGGTGGGGTCGTACGCGTTGTTCGACGGCGACGGGGTTGACATCTTGAATGATGAGTCCTGCCGCCTGCCCGATTTCCCGGCCGCTGCTCTGAGCCCAGACCGGCGGGCGTCGCCAGTTACGTTCGTCTCCAATCCAACCTCCAACACTGTGGGGCAGGCCGGCCCGGCCCAGTACTTGAGCGAGCGTCTTCCGCTGGCCGCGGGGGCAGTGGGTACGGTGGTGCTGGACCTTCCGGTGGCCTTCTACCAGGCGCAACGGGATATTGAGGCCGCCACTGCGGGAGGATTCAACTTCGCCTTTGAGGCGACCGCCGAGGTGACCGGCGAAGACTACGACGCGATGGTCTCCGCCATGCTGGAAGCCGGAGTTCTGGGAATCACCTGGTCGGCGGACAGCCGTCGGCTGATGGAGTTGCTCGAAGCCCGAGCCAACCTATTCGCCCAACTGCCGACCTTTGAGTTCCCAGAGCCTGTGGAGGATCCCACCGCGGTGCCTGACGAGGCCTCTTCAGGGACGGACGGGGTAGGCACTGAGCAAGAGCCCGCTGACGATACCCAAGATGAGGGAGCAGTTGAAGAGGAGCCCGCGGACGGGCTGACCTTCGTCCTCTGCGGCGCAGACTGCTACACCCAGAGCTGGGTAGGCGAAGTGGCCGAATTGGGATCGGACCTCTGGGTGAGCATCGGGATGCTGCCCTTTGAGGAACCGGGCGACAACGTCGAATTGGTGAGATACGTGCTCTTCTTGAGGGAAGAAGTAGACGAAGAGGCCGAAGTGGACTTGATCGGCCTGTCGAGTTGGGCATCGGCGCTGCTGTTCGAGGAAGCGGTCAATCGGGCGATGTTCACCAGTGGAGGGGGGCTGAGCCGAGAACAGGTCATCGAGTCGGCGCGCACAATCACCGAATGGGATGGTCGGGGCCTGCACGGTCCGACCAACCCCGCCGAGGGAATCCCGTCGTCGTGCTTCCTGCTGATGAGCCCCACCCCCAGCGGTTGGATCCGCCGCCACCCCGCCACCCAGGGCACCATGGACTGCGACCCCGACAATCTGGTGGAACTCGTCGAATCGGCCACCCTGGGCATCGACCCCAGTCGACCTGATTCGGCCGGTGCTGGCTAGAGCCCGGAGGGGCGGGCGCCGATGACGCCTTTGTCCTCCAATTCGGCCAGATCCTGATCGGATAGGCCAAGTTCGCCGCCGAGCACCTCGTGGTTGTGCTGGCCCAGGGTGGGAGCTGGAGTCTTGGTCCAGGGGTCGGGTGATGATTCGAAGCGGAACGGGAGGCTGGCGCAGGGGACCTCGCCACACACCGGGTGGTTGATCGACTCGATGAACGGACGGGCCAGAAGCTGGGGGTGGCCGCCTATCTCGGCTCCGAGCACCACCACGCTGGCCGGGATCCCGGCCGCGAGCAGCTGCTCCACGGCGTCGGCGTCGGTCTGGGGGGCCACCCATTCTGCTATCCCGGCATCGATGGAGTCGGCCACGGCCCGTCGCTTGTCGGCGGTGTCGTAGTCGGCCCAGTCGGGGCGGTCGAGCAGGCCGCAGAGGGCCTCCCACTGGTGGTCGTTGGCCACCGCGATAGCCACCCAGCGCTCGAATCCGGCCGCGGGGTACACCCCCTGGGGGGCAGCCCGCGGTCCTCGGTTGCCCTCCCGGGGCAATTGGCGGCCCAGTGCCGGGTACTCCACGAGCTGTTCGGCGGCGGCGTTGAGGGCGGCGGCCACCATGGTTACCTCAACCAGCCGGCCCTGGCCGGTGCGATCTCGCTCCTCGAGGGCGGTGAGGGTGGCGAACACCGCGTGCATGCCGGCCAGCGGGTCGCACGGCCCCCGGGGAATCTGGGGATCCTCGTCGGGGTAGCCGGTGATGTTGGCCATCCCGGTGAGCTGTTCCATGGTCTGGGCGAAGCCGGTGTTGTCGCGCCAGGCGCCGCTGAGGCCGAAAGCGGGCATGCGGGTCATGATCAGCCTGGGGTTGAGGGCCGACAGCCGTTCCCAGGTGAGGCCGAAGCCGTCCATCACCCTGGGGGTGAAGTTCTCGATCACCACATCGGCGTCGGCGATGAGCTGCTCGGCGATGGCCACCCCCTCGGGAGAGCGGAGGTCTAGGGTGACGCCTCGCTTGTTGGTGTTGGCCCCGTGGAAGACCATGCCCCATTCCCACCACTGGTCCACCGACGGAGGGTGGGCGGAGGCGAAGCGCATGCCGTCGGCTCGCTGGATGGACTCGACCTTGACCACGTCGGCACCGAGCAGGGCCAGCGAGTGGCTGGCAATGGGCCCGGCCCACCAGGCGGTGAAGTCGATCACCCGCACCCCGGCCAGGGGGAGTGCGGCGGGTTCGCCTCGGTTGGACTGGGGAGTGTGGGCTTCGATCTGGCCGGTGTGCTCACCCGCCGCGGGGACCGGCTCGAATGGGCGGGTGTCAGCTCCGTGCAGCTGGTAGGGGATGGCGGGCTGGGTGAAGCCGCCTGAGGGGTTGGTGGTGAAGGCGTCCCGCCCGGAGAATGCCTCCAGAGTGGGCACGGTGGCTCCGGTCCCGATAGGAGCCACCGGAATGCGACGGGCCGAGGCTTCGGCGATCACCTCGGCGGTGGTCCGCTGGGTGGTCCAGGCGTGCATGGCGGCTCGGAACTCATCCCGTCGCTTCCAGCGGCCGCCATAGCCGCACATTTCCTCGTCCTCCAGCCAATCGGAGCGGCCGATCATCACCAGGAAGTCCAGGAACTGTTGGCGGGCCACCGTGCAAAAGCCCACGTGACCGTCGGCGGTTGGTTCGATAGAGGGCAGCTCCACGTTGCGGCCCGGTCGCTGAGGGTTGGTGTCGCCGGTGAACTCGGCGTTGATCCAAGCGTACGTGTTCATGGTCATGACCATCGTCTCGAACATGGACACGTCCACATGGTCGCCTCGACCGCTGCGCCCGGCGGCCCGGGCCGCGGCCAGCGCCCCCACTCCGGCATAGATGGCCGCGGTCCACTCGCCGATGACGCCGCCGGCCTGCACCGGCGGCCGCTCGGGGTTGCCTCGCTTACCGATGCCGCCGCATTCAGCCTGGAGGGTGAACTCGGTGGCCGGACGGTGGGCATAGGGCCCGGTGCGCCCCCACGGGGAGATGGATACCAGTACCAGAGCCGGGTTGGCCTGGCGGGCGGCGTCGATGACCGCAGGTGGCAGTCCTTGGTCGGTGGAGTCGATGAGGATGTCGCCGCTGGCCAGCAGATCAGCGACTTCCGGGTCGCTGGGATCGCCGATCACCGAGCGCTTGGAGGTATTCAGGAACTGGAACAGCGGCCCGTCCTTGTCGCCCAATTCAGCGCCCGACGCCGACCACCGGCGCAGGGGCTCGCCGCCGGGGGGCTCGATCTTGATGACTTCGGCCCCGGCGTCGGCGAGGAGCTTGCCTGCGTAGGAGGCAGATATGCCGCCTCCTGTCTCGAAGACCCGGAGGTGCTGGAGGATCATTGAGAGCTGGAGCCGTCGGCACAAGACATCGCCCGGCAGATTACTCATCAACGACCTGGGGTACCCATGCCAGCGCGTTGGGCGCTGCCAGACCGTCTGCGACCTAGTATTCGTGCTCGTTGAATTGAACTGCGATTCGGCCCTGAGCCATCCGGGTCGAGGGAAGGAGCCGTAATGGCCACGGTGTCGCTGCACGAGGAGATCGAGCCGATCAAGGAGATGGTGCCGTTTGCTGTCATCAATGCGGAGAATCTGCCCGAGTTGCGGGCTGGGCGTCTAGGAGAGCTTCCCGAACTAAGCGATGTAGTCGAGCGCACCGACCATGTGGTGGATGAGGCCAATGGGGTGGTGGTGCGGGTGCATCGCTCAGCGGGCGCAGAGGGCGATCTGCCATGCGTGTATTCGATTCACGGCGGGGGATACATCCTGGGCAGCTACGAGATGGACGACGCCAAATTCGACCGGTGGTGTCCTGAGTACGGGATTGTCGGGGTGTCGGTGGAATACCGGCTGGCCCCGGAGACGCCGTATCCCGGTCCGCTGGAGGATTGCTATGCCGGCTTGAGGTGGACGTATGACAATGCGGCGGAGATCGGCATTGATCGCAACAAGATCGGCATCACCGGGGTCAGCGCCGGGGGAGGGCTGTGCGCCGCGCTGGCGCTGTTGGCCCGGGACCGGGGCGAGGTGCCGCTGCAATTCCAATTGCTGGACTGCCCGATGATCGATGACCGCCAGATCACTCCGTCGAGCCAACTCGACGAGCTACTGGTTTGGAGCAGGGAGTCGAATGCCTTCGGCTGGCAGTGCTATCTCGGCGATCTCTATGGGTCAGACGATGTGCCCTACACCGCGGCCCCTTCCCGGGCTGAGGATTTGTCAGGCTTGCCCGACGCCTACGTTTGCATCGGCGGTGCCGATGGTTTCCGCGACGAGGACATCACCTATGCCATGCGCCTCTACGGCGCCGGAGTGCCCACTGAGCTCCACGTCTACCCCGGCGCCCCCCACGGCGTCGCCCTGTTCGCCCACCTCCAAGTGGCCCAGCGCTATTCCGCCGACCAGGAAGACTGGCTCCGCCGCCAACTGGAGCGGCTGGGGTAAGGGTTCTTTCACTCAACAGCTCTCGAGAAGCTGGTACTGCGATGGTCTTACTGGACGAGGAGATCGAACGGCTCAAGCACACGGTGCCGACTCGTGATCTCAGTGCTGTGCTGTTGCCCGAAGTTCGGGCAACACTGCCAGTTCAGTTTCCCGCGCTGAGCGATGCGGTGGAGCGGTCGGATCATGTGGTGGATGAGGCCAATGGAGTGGTGGTGCGGGTCCACCGGCCGGTGGGGCTGGAGGGTGCAGTGCCGTGCGTGTACTCGATCCACGGCGGGGGCTACATCCGGGGCACCTACGACATGGACGACGCCAAGTTCGACCGGTGGTGTCCGCAGTTCGGGGTTGTCGGCGTGTCGGTTGAGTATCGACTGGCCCCGGAGACGCCGTATCCCGGTCCGCTGGAGGATTGCTACGCGGGCCTGAAGTGGATGTTTGACAACGCGGCGGAGTTGGGCATCGACCCCGACAAGATCGGCATCACCGGGGTCAGCGCCGGGGGAGGCTTGTGCGCGGCGCTGGCGTTGCTGGCCCGGGACCGGGGCGAGGTGCCGTTGCAGTTCCAGCTCTTGGATTGCCCGATGCTCGACGATCGCCAGATCACCCCGTCCAGCCAGGATGAAAACCTGGTGATCTGGAACAAAGCATCGAACGCATTCGGCTGGCAGAGCTACCTCGGCGATCTCTACGGAACCGATAACGTCCCCTATACCGCAGCCGCCGCCCGAGCCGAGGACCTATCCGGCCTCCCCGAGGCCTACGTCTGCGTGGGCGGCGCCGACGGCTTCCGCGACGAGAACATCATCTACGCCATGCGCCTCTACGGCGCCGGCGTGCCCACCGAACTCCACGTCTACCCCGGCGCCCCCCACGGAGTAGGCCTCTTCCCCCAAACCGCCATAGCCCACCGCTACGCCACCCACCGAGAAGACTGGCTCCGGAGACAATTGGAGCGTCTTGGCTGACCCATTGTTCAGGTTGTGTCCGACTGAGACTCAATCGGTTTCGAGAATCGAGGGCTGCCTCAGTAGATCGGCGATTTTCACATTTGGTGCTGGCAGACCATCAAGACGGTCCCCAAGTTCTTCCCATGCCTCATGGCTTAAGGCAATCATGCGACTGTCGTCCGAAACGCAAGTTGCCTCTGGTTCTTTGGCCAACAGAAGAGGTTGCCAGGTCCAGGGGATAAGGGCTTGACGACTTTCAAGACGAGCTTGCTGGCTAACGGGGCCTTTACATCTGAGGCGGCCTCACTGACTGGGGCCGGGGTCAGAGGCTGCTGGACTCTTGCCCAGCGAGCGAGCCACTAGATCCTCTGCAATCGGCTGGCCAATCTCTAAAATCAAGATCCTGGCAACGCGACCTGACTGACAAATGCCCAGGTAACAGACCCAATGGCTACTGGGGTTGCCAGTAGGGGGAGTGTAGAATTACACAGGAAAAATTATCTGGTTGAAATTTCCAATTCGTGCTCGTATCCTCTTCTCTGCTATGGGCAATTGACAGCAGGGCGCCATCAAATGAAGGAGGCAGCCATGGCAGATGATGGAGACAAGCGCACGTACCCCCGGCTTCCGGCGAAAAACTGGTGGGTTCTACGCGATCAGTTCAAGAAAACCATGCCGAGCAAAGTCGACGCTGACTATCTGCAGTCTGTCCTAGGTCTGACATCCGCAGGTTCAGCGGGGAATCTGATCGGCCCTCTCAGAGCCTTGGGCCTCATTGACGATGAAGGACGAACGACTGAACGGGCTCTGGATTGGCGACAGGACGAGTCGTACAAGAAGATCTGCGACGAGACACTCGCGGAGGTCTACCCTGATTCCCTGCGTTCAGCTTTTCCTGATCCATCACAAAATCAAGTTGGCGTGATGAGCTGGTTTAGCCGCAATACCGGTGCGGGCCAGAATGCCGCGTCGAAGATGGCAGCCCTGTATGCGCTGTTATGCGACGGAGGTCCTGAAGGAGGGCAAACCAACGGCTCTACAACGGCGGCACCGAGAACGAAGGTGGAATCCAAGAAAGCACCTTCGGGTTCAAGATCGAGAGAGAGCAGAAAGCCTGATAAGAGCGTGGGGAACAACGGCCGCGCCCGTGTTGAGCCGGACTTGAACATCAACTTGCAGATCCACATCTCATCAGACGCGTCTCCGAGTCAGATAGATCAGATCTTCAAGAGCATGGCCGAGCATCTCTATGGCGGCGACTAGGGATAGAGCGGGGGATCTATGCCTTCGTGGCCTGTCAACAGTTAAGGCAATTGCCGCAGACGCAGAGGCGCTTGGTCTATCCGACCCCCCCATTTTCCTACAAGCAGATGGTTTTGATTCACCGACATTTGATCAAGTCGTCGACGATGACGCGCTCAGACTCACAAGCCGTCAGTTGTTCCTTGATGGCTATTACGCACTGGCGGTTGAAGAGGCCTACAAGTGCTTGAACAACATCGTGAAAGACCTGACCGGCCTGAGTGAACTCGACGGAGTGCCGCTCATGCAAAGAGCATTCTCGCCGAAGAACCCGGTGTTGAGGCTGAACAACCTGAGGACCCAATCAGAGAAAGACCAGCAGCGCGGCTATATGGACATGTTCGGTGCGGTGATGACGGGGATTCGCAACCCTAGAGCTCATGAACACCGATACTTGGACGATCCCGAGACCGCACTGGAACTCTTGGGACTTGCGAACCATTTGGTGAGGATCGCGCGCTCAGCGGCATCTAGATCGAGTAGTCAAGCCAGTGCGTGAACCTGCGCTGGTCCCTAGAAGCGAAATTCAGCGGTCGTCGTCGGGTGCGTAGAGGAATGCCTTCTCTGGTGGAGCGCGATTTGGGGCACGAAGGGGGTCGATGGGACTAGCCATCGCGTAGTCCCGGGGGGACTCTCCTCGGGGCTGGACTTGTTCGTTGAATATCTGCCTAGGTGATCCATGACAACGGCCCATCCCCAAGTTCCAGGCCTACAGAGATGCACGGTTGGTCAGGCCGAGAGCAATGGCCACACGGTCACTTGAAAGGGACCGGCTGAAGCCGACCCAGTCCAATGTTAGCTGGAGATTCTGCCTTCGGAAGTGCCCGACCTGCACGTAGCTGTCACTGCGTGTCGCTAATGTACTGATATGAGATTCCAGCCGTGTAGTTTGCGCTGCATAGGGGGTTCCGCGTGAGTGGCACTCGGCAGTTGCCGCTCTTGGATTCTCGTCGACCGGTGGTCGATGCTGGCTCTCAAGGTGAGTACGGCGAAGTTTTCACGCGGCGGTGGGTAGTTGATCTGATGCTCGATCTCATCGGCTACACGCCCGGGGCCGACCTGGGGGCAAAGGTAATCGTGGAGCCATCGTGCGGGTGCGGGGCGTTTCTTCTTCCAATTGTCGAGAGGCTCGCGGAGTCATGCTCGAGTTTTGGGCGTCCACTGTCGGAGCAGGGGAATGCAATCGCAGGCTTCGACTTGCTTGAACACAATGCTGAGATTGCTCGGAAGGCTGTTGTGGCCAAACTTCTCGATCTGGGCGAGACCCTGGAGAGCGCAGAGCATCTTGCTGAGCGGTGGGTCACAACGAGCGATTTCCTGCTGAGCGAAGAGCCAGTACGACCAGCTGACTTTGTGGTGGGGAATCCGCCGTATGTCCGTCTTGAGGATGTCCCCAGGGAAGTCAGCGATGCTTACCGATCCATGTGGCCAACCATGCGAGGGCGAGCAGACATCTACATCGGGTTCTTTGAGAAGGGCTTGTCTTTGCTTGGTCCTGAGGGCCGGCTGGCCTATATCTGCGCAGACCGATGGATGCGGAACCAGTACGGCGCGCACCTCCGCAAGTTGGTGTCGAGTTGCTATGCCGTTGACACGGTCATGGTCATGCATGATGTCGACGCGTTCGAAGAGGAGGTGTCGGCGTACCCGGCCATAACCATCCTTCGGAATGGCGTCCAGGGTTCTGTACGGGTAGTGGATGCCAACGCTTCCTTCGATCAGCACGAGGCCTCCTTGGTGCTCGATTGGCCATGTGATTCACAGCAGCCCATGTCTGCTTCTAGGGGTTTTGAGGCAGGCGAGTTGACAAGGTGGTTTGAGGGTCCAGATTTATGGCCAGCAGGATCCCCCAAGACGCTTGAGTTGTTGGCCGATCTCGAATCCCGGTTTGTCCCACTTGAAGATTCTCGGACAGGGACACGTGTTGGCATCGGTGTTGCTACGGGATGCGACGAGGTCTATATCCGGGCTAAAGCCGAGGGGGTGGAGCCCGATCGTCTGCTCCCGCTCCTAACCGCAGGCGATATTGCGACAGGTCATCCTGAATGGTCGGGCAAGTACCTGATCAACCCCTGGGATGAGGATGGGCTCGTGGACCTGCGCGACTACCCAGGACTGGCGGGCCACTTCGAGCAGAACAGCAAGCTGCTTCGATCACGTCATGTCGCCCGGAGGCAGCCGAAAGCCTGGTATCGGACCATCGACCGGGTTGCTCCTGAACTGATTGACCGGCCCAAGCTGCTGCTTCCGGACATCAAGGCACTCTCACACCCCGTTCTGGATCCTGGTGGCTTCTACCCCCACCACAACCTCTACTACGTGGTATCCGATTCATGGGATCTTGAAGTGCTTGGCGGCCTTCTGCTGTCCGACATCGCCAACCTCTTTGTCGGTGCCTACTGCGTCAAGATGCGAGGTGGCACCTACCGATTCCAGGCACAGTATTTGCGCAAGATTCGAGTACCCGACCCCAATGCCGTCAGCACGGAGCTACAGGAGCACCTGCGAAATGCCTTCAAAGAGCGGGATCGTCGTGCCGCGACTGAAGCTGCGGCAGAGGCCTATGGGGTGACCAGCGACTTTGACCAGGTTGGCGGGCGTTCTCGTGGTGGCATTCAATTGAGCAGGAGTTGACAGGAAGAGTCAGTAGATGCCCGCTCCAACCAATGCTCGATGGGCTACGAGCCAACGGTGCGTCCCTTTCATGGACGTGTACGCCACCGCCGAGGCTGAAGGGCACACAAGCTGGAATCAAGTTGAACAGGCGTTCCTTCTTGCGATGTCCCAATTCGACGCTTCCATCGCCGCGTCGGTTGGCGCTGACATGACCGACGACGAGAAGTCTGAATTGGGAGCCGATCTCCAAAACGGTAAAGGCGACTTCTTCAACGATCTGCTCGTTCTCCTCCTCAAGCAGTGCTCCGGTGTCGAGCTCTTGACATCTCGTCGTCCAGTTCCCGGGCTTATCGTGCCCGTACACAACCTCGACTGCGTCTTCCCGGCAGAAGGCGACCTCCAGTTCATGCTCGAGGCGAAAATGATGGGAACACCCAAGCACATCAATTCACCGAGGCAGAAAGAAGGTGGGCGGCCTGGATCAGCCGACATCGATAAACGGGTCAAGGAACTGGCTTTCAAGTGCATCGACCTGAAAGGCGAGTTCAGCAGACGCCAAACGATGACCGGCACAGCGCCCCGCACAGGAGGGCCCGGCGGAGGAGATCTGACCACCTGGCTCCGCTCGGTCGAACCGAAGATCTACTTCTTCATCGCAGTACGGGTCATCAACGACAGCGATTTCGAGAGGACCCTCAAATGGGCCTCAACAGCACAGCAAGTCCTCGATGCCGTCGGCCTCTACTGCTTCGAGCCCGTCGACGACTCGTTCACCGATTATCGGCAACGCGACGGCGTCCCACCAGACCTGCAACTCGAACGGGTCTTGTACAAGGCCTGCGTCGACCTGCAGGCGATGATATGAGGTAGTTCACGACGTGCTCTTTCAGTCGCCTTGGACTAGGCGGGCGGGGAAGCCGCCTTTGGAGATGGGGCCCCACTGGTCAATGGTGAGGCGGATTAAGCATTTGCCTTGGTGGGCCATGGCTTGGCGGTACTCGTCCCAGTCGGGGTGTTCGCCGGAGATGACTCGGAAGTACTCGACTAGGCCGTTGAGGGCTTCGGGCATGTCAAGGCATTCAGCCGTGCCGTCGAGCTGGATCCACTCGCCGCCGAACTCGTCTGACATCACCACCACTGAGGCCGCAGGGTTGCGCTTGGCGTTGATCGACTTGGCCCGTTCGGGGTAGCTGGACACCACCACCCGGCCGCTGGTGTCGAGGCCCATTGTCACCAGCGAGCTCTGGGGTCGCCCGTCCCGGCGGGTGGTGAGGAGCACGCCCCGGTGGCGGGGGCGGACGAAGTCCTCCATCTCAGCCCGGTCGACGTAGCGGTCGGTAGCAATCGAAGCCATGGGTTGAACCTAGCTGCCTATTGCCAATGGTCCTGAACTACAGCGTGCGTCTGATGGGGAGGAGGTTTTGGAAGACCGGGTCGCGGCCCTCGGCTCGGGCGGTAAACACCTCGGCCATGTCATCGGGGTGGAACATGCCCGATTGCCAGGTGGCGACGTAGTTGAGGCCGTCGGCCACGCTGTGGTCGCGGGTGTAGTTGAGCATTTCCTTGGAGCCCCAGATGGCCAGCGGCGAGCGCGCCGCGATCTCCTGGGCAATTCCGAGCACGCCTTCCAGCATGGCATCTTGATCATCGAAGACCTGGTTGACTAGTCCGGCGGCCGCTGCTTCATCGGCGGTGAGTCGGCGTCCGGTATAGGCCAGCTCACGGGTGAGTCCGTCGGGGATGATCCGGGGCAGCCGTTGCAAGGTGCCCAGGTCAGCAGTCAGGGCGATGTTGATCTCTTGGATGCAGAAGAACGCATCGGCAGTGCAATATCGCATGTCGGCGGCGCAGACCATGTCCACCCCTCCACCAACGCAGCCGCCCTGCACCGCAGCCAGTACGGGCATGCGGGCCTTCTCCAGGCAGGTGAACGAGTCCTGAAGAGTCAGGGCCAAGTTGCGGGTCTCGGCCCGGACCCGCCCGAACTCCGGTGCTTCGCTGGATTCAGATCCACCCGAGAACAGCGAGTCCGGTTGGGTGAACACCGACAGGTCCATGCCCGCGGTGAAGTGACGTCCAGTAGAAGAGATCACTAGTGCCCGGGCGTCACCGGAGTCGGACAGCTCGTTCACCGCGGCGGGCAACTCGGACCAGAACTCCGGAATCATCGAGTTCTTGGCCTCGGGCCGGCTGAGCCGCAGGTGGGCAACCCCGTCGTCAAGATCGATCTCGAAGCAGGTGTGCTGCTGTGGTGAGTTAGTCATCCTGTCCTCCTCTTGTGGCCAATCCGCTTGATTTGGATCGGCATTCGGGGGGCGTTGCCGAGCAAACTAGCCGGGTGCTCGTAGTGGACACTCATACTCACGTGATCTCGGACGACCTTGAGAAGTACCCGCTCCAAGTGGCCGACTATCCGGGGGTGGAGTGGGTGTACGAGGCGCCGGTCACCGCGGAGGAGTTGTTGGCCGAGATGGCCGCTGCCGGAGTGGACCGGGCGGTGCTGGTGCAGGCCCAGGGTGGCTACGGCACGGACAACTCCTATGCGCTGGACGCACGGGCGGCCTATCCCGGTTCGTTCAGCGCGGTGGTGATCGTCGACGAACCTGCCGAGCTCGACCGACTGGCAGCAGCCGGGGCGGGCGGGGTGCGGTTTTTCGCCATCGGCGGGGGAGGACCGCTGCACGATGAGGCCACTTGGGACACTGCGCGACGACTCGGCCTGCGGGTGAGCGCGGCCACGGTGCCTGAGTATCTGCCTGCACTGGGTGAGGCTCTGGCTGCCCATCCTGATGTGATCTTGTCTCTCGACCACTGCGGGTTCGCGCCCGAGACCATCGGCGACTATGCCCACCTGGGGAACCTCTATCTCAAAGTGACTCCTCATGTGCTGGATGCGGGCGACCCGGCCGTCATGCTGGAGCGGCTGGCCGAGCAGTTCGGCCTGACCCGGCTCATGTGGGGGTCGGACTATTCCCAGACCCACGACCGGCCCTATAGGGAACTGGCTGATCAGGCCCGAGCGGCCTGTGCTGGGATGACTCAGAGCGAACAGGCCCAATTCTTGGGAGGCACCGCTCTGGCCCTTTGGCCGGAACTGGGCTAGTCGATTCCCAGCATCTCGTCGATCACCGCAGCCATTGCAGCGGGGTCGCGCTCGGTTTCGCGGGTTTGGCCGCCGGCGTCGAGGAATCGCTGCATCAGCAGTACGTGCTGGCCGGTGGCTGAGCAGGCCATCATGGCCTGGGTTTCGGTCAAGAGCCCCGGCTCGACTGGTCCCAACGCGGCGTCTACGGCCTGTTTGGCCTTGGCTATTGACAACCTCGGCGAGGCGGCGATGCGACGGGCCACTTGGGCAGTGTGGGCCCGGAGCTCATCGGAGGGCAGCACCCGGTTGACGTAACCGATGGCGGCGGCCTCCTCGGCGGTCACGTCGTTGCCCGACAAGACGATCTCTAGCGCCCGGCTGCGGCCCACCAATCGGGCCAGCCGTTGGGTGCCGCTCGCCCCAGGGATAATGCCCATGGCCACCTCGGGCTGGCCCAACACGGTGCGAGGCCCGGCAAAGCGCATGTCGAGCGACAGAAGGAACTCCGAGCCGCCGCCCCGGGCGATGCCGTCGATCATGCCGATGGTGGCCACCCCCATGGTCCGGCAGCGGTCGAAGGTGGCCGAGGCGAAGTTGGGCTCGGTCGGCATCTCGTCGGGCGCCTCCATGGCCAAGATCTGCTCCACATCGCCGTGCATCAAGAAGAAATCGGGGTCGGCACTTTCGAACACCAAGACGTGAACCTGCTCATCAGCCTCAACCGAGTCGAGCAGCCCCATGAGCCCGCCGATCAGGAGGCCGTCAACGAGCTGTTTGGGCGGATGGTCGATCACCACCCAGCCCACGCCATCGGCAACTCTCAAAGAGAACGGGCCAAAACTCTGCTCACTTGTTTGGTCACTCACTGTGGTCCTCCCACTGGTTCCAATACGCCACTTCTGACAACGGGCGTCGTCGCACCGGTCCGAAAGGCACCGCGGGCCACCCCATCGGGATGCCGCACACGATGTGGACGTCGTCGGGGATGCCCAGCACGGCCCGAACCCCATCGGCCCGAAAGGCGTGCAGCGTGGTGAGCACCGTGCCCAACCCCAGGCTGCGGGCCGCCACCAATAGGTTCTGCACCGCGGGGTAAATCGAGTGGCTCACTCCCCGCTGGGTGGAGCACACGATGATGAACACCGGCACATTGCCCACTTCACGGGCGAACTGGGCGGCCTTCTCGACGACTCCGGCCTCCTGGCCCCGCAGCCACTCGGTGCCCGCCGCCGACGGGTTGTTGTAAGACTCCTGCTGGGCGTCGAGATAAAGCTCGGCCAAATGGCGGCGCTTTTCGGGGTCGGTGACCACCACAAATCGGGCAAACTGCCCGTTGATGGCGCTGGGTGCCCGGATGGCAGCGTCCAGCACCTGGGTGATCAGCTCGTCGGGCACCGGATCGGGCAAATAGCGCCGCACCGCCCGCTGGGTGTGCATGGCCTCGAACACGCCGACCTCGGCCGCTGGTTGATTCATGGGCTCCGAGAGTAGCGGTCGCAGAAATGTGCGGGTTGTCGTCAGCCCGGCGATAGCCTGCACCCATGGCGCAGAAGCACCGCATCACCATCACCTAATGAGTTCCTTGAGACTTCTCCGAGCACGCCGTGAGCGCTGCCAAGGATCTGCTTCAGAACTATCAGCACATCATCGAGGATCTGACTCTGGTGACCGGTGCATCGGGCATCTTCGACGTTGAAGTCAACGGTGAGATGCTCTTTTCCAAAAACGACTGCATGCGGCACGCCGATGTCGGCGAGGTGCTGAAGCTCTTTGCCGAGCAATATGCCGAAGGAGTGCTGGTCTACGGCTCATAGGCGCAGGAGCCGCCGCACTCGGCCACTACGCTGCGGGCGTGGACGCCGAGACAGCAGATGCCACGATCGACATCGATCATCAGACGCCGGAGTTCGTTGCCGAGCGCCATAGCCGCTACGACGAGCTGCGGGAACGCTGCCCGGTGGTGTTCAACGAGCACTATGGCGGGTTCTGGATGGTCACCGATTACGAGTCGGTGGCCCAGGTAGCCCGCGACAACGAGACGTTCGCCCACAAGTACGAGCCCGACGCCCCCGACGGCATCTCCTACATGGGCATCTGCGGGGTGCCCCGCCCGGGCTACATCCCCCGTCAGGGAGTCTCCGAGATCGATGGCCCCGAGCACGCCGATCTGCGGCGCCTGCTGAACCCCCTCATGACCATCAATGCGGTGGAGAGCAACCGCCCCCGAATGGAGGCGGTGTCGGCGTGGTTCATCGACGAGATCATCGAGTCGGGCGAAGCCGACTTAGTGCTCGACTACACCACGCCGGTGCCCGCCGTGCTGACGCTGGAAATGATGGGCATGGTCTCGTCCAACTGGCAGCACTACGCCGACTTCTTCCACGCCACCTCGTCGTACGAGCCCACCGACGAGCGGTACAAAAGCGCAATCGCCCACCAGCCGGACATGTGGGGGGAGCTGCGCGACTTCGCCGCGTTCCGCCGGGACAACCCGGCCGACGATTTCACCACGGCTTTGGTGTCGTCCCCGCTGGATGGCCGGATGCTGGACGACGACGAGATCACCGCCATTATGTGGAATCTGGTGGCGGGCGGCCTCGACACCACCACGTCGCTGGTGTCGTGGGGCCTGCACCACTTGGGCACTCATCCCGAGGACCGCTCCCGGCTAATCGAGGATCCGAGCCTGATCCCGGCTGCGGTGGAGGAGTTTCTGCGCCACTACAGCCCCAGCGAGACCCTCACCCGCACCGCTACCCGCGACGTGGAGTTGGGGGGGCGCCACATCAAGCGGGGCGACATCGTCTTCATCAGCTGGGTGACGGCCAACCACGATCCCGCGATGTTCGATGCCCCCGATGAAGTGCGCATCGACCGCGAGGTGAACAAGCACTTGGCGTTCGGGCTGGGAGGCCACCGCTGCATCGGCTCGTCCATCGCCCGCATCGAGTCGGAGCTGATGCTGCGAGACGTCCTCGCCCGCATCAGCGACTACGAGATCGACCTCGACGGGTTCAAGCCCTATCCGGGCAACCTGCTGATGACCGGCGTGGTGTCGATGCCGGTCACTTTCACTCCTGGGGCCCGCACGGACGCAGCCGACCCCTTTGCTTGAGGGCCAATCAGGCCCGGCTGATGGGTGTTGCGGCTAGCTCAGCCGCTCGACGATCATGGCCATGCCCTGGCCGCCGCCCACGCACATGCTCTCGACACCGATGGTCTTGTCGGCATCCTCCAGCCCGTTCAACAGGGTGCCCATGATGCGGGCGCCGGTCATGCCGAAGGGATGGCCCAAGGCGATGGCTCCGCCGTTCACGTTGAGCTTGTCGTAGTCGATGCCCAGCTCGTCGGCTGAGGGGATCACCTGGGCGGCAAACGCCTCGTTGATCTCCACCAGATCGACGTCATCGATGGTCATACCGGCCCGGTCCAGCACCTGGGTGATAGCCGGGATGGGGCCGAGGCCCATGATCTCGGGGTTTACCGCGGCTACCCCGGACGCCACGATTCGGGCCAGCGGCTTGACACCCAGCTCGGCGGCCTTGGTGTCGCTCATCACCACTACCGCGGCGGCCCCGTCGTTGAGCGGGCAGGCGTTGCCGGCCGTCACGGTGCCGTCGGGCCGGAACACCGGATTGAGCTGCGACACCTTCTCAATCACGGTGCCGGCCCTGATGCCGTCGTCCTTGGTTACTAGCGTGCCGTCGGCCAAGGGATAAGGAGTGATCTCCCGCTCGAAGAAGCCCCGCTCCTGGGCGGCCTCGGCCCGGTTCTGGGATCTGACGCCGAACTCGTCTTGGCGCTCTCGGCTCACGTTCCAGGTCTGGGCCACGTTCTCGGCGGTCTGGCCCATGGCTATGTAGATGTCGGGCAGGCCCTCGGGGGGTTCCCACACCGGGGTGCCCTCGCCGCTGCGCTCGACCGACCGGGCCTCGGCGTCGGCGAACTTGTCGTTCTTGCCGCCCCGGTCGGAGGCGCCAGCCGCGAAGCGGCTCACACACTCCACCCCGCCGGACACGAACACGTCGCCCTCACCGGCCCGTACCGCGTGGGCCGCCATGCGGATGGTCTGAAGCGACGAGGAGCAGTAGCGGTTCACGGTCACGCCGGGCACGTCGAGGCCGGCCAGCAGCCCCGATAGCCGGGCGATGTTGTAGCCGGCCTCTCCCGCGGGCTGGGCGCAGCCCCACATCACGTCCTCGACGTCGGCCCCGTCGATCTGGGGGACTTTGCCGAGAACGTCGCCGATGATGAACGCCGACATGTCGTCGGGGCGGACGTCGACCAGCGATCCCTTGACTGCTCGTCCGATGGGCGTGCGGGAGGTGGCTACGATTACTGCTTCAGGCATGGTTGCTCCTGGTTTGCTTTTGATCGATTGGGATTGGGGCCCTGGGGCCTATCGGGAGGGGAAGTCTGGAGTCTAGGAGAGGTCTACCCGCTCGGTATCTGTTCCGCTGCGGAGGTGCTTGCCGGGCCGGGCGTCGGTGAACTGCCCATCTCGAGCAATCTCCTCGCCGTTGCAGAACACGTGGTCGATGCCGTCGGCCTCTCCGTACAGGCGGGGGGCGCCGGCGGGCAGGTCGGCCACCACGGTGAGGGGCTTGGCCCCCACCTGGGACTCGTCGATCACCACCACGTCGCCGTGCCAACCCTCTTGGAGCTGGCCCCGCTCCTTGAGGCCGTACAGCTGGGCCTGCACGTCGGTCATCAAATGGATGGCCTCTTCCATGGGGATGAGCTCCCGCTCTCGCATGCACTGGCCGAGCATGGACGTGGCGTAGTTGGCCGTCATGAACAGGTCGAGGTGGGCTCCGGCGTCGGAGGCGCCGATCACTGCCCGGCCGTCCCGCCAGATCTCCATGCGGGCCTTCCAGTCCCCGTTGGAGGATACCGGCGGCGGGGTGCCGAAGGAGGTCTTCAGCTCGTCGGCCACCACGATGTCGCACAGGGCATCGAACGGCTTCTTGCCTTCGTCCTCGGCGATCTGGCCCACGGTGCGGCCCCGGTACTGCTCGTTCTCGGGGGCGAACGTGTCGAAGATGATCTTGGTGGACCAGTCGGCCAATCCCTTGAGCGGTCCGGGCTGCTGGGCCAGCTCGTCGAGGCGATCGCGCTCGGCCTGGTCGGCCAACAGCGCCATCTTCTCGGCGGGCGGGGCGAGCATGGCGCCCTCCCAGTCGGGCAGGGCGTCGAGCACGAAGCCGCCGGCCATGCTGAGGCGAACCGAGAAGGCCATGGGCACGGTGAGGGCCACAACCTTGCCGCCGTTGGCCTTGGCATGATCGCTGGCCTCCAGCTTGGCGTAGCACTCGTCCAAGTTGCCCTTAGCCACGGTCATCACGTTCCAGTTGAGCTGGGTCTGGGCGGCCACCGACATGTCGGTCATCAGGTTGATGGCGGCATCGTCGAACGGGCCGACACAGGGAATCAGCTCCAACGAGGTGCCCGGGTACTCCGAGCACACCCGGGCCAGCTCCACCAGCTCCTCTCGGCTGGCGTAGCGGCTGGGCACCATGTTGCCGAACGGGTCGTTGTGGGTGCGGGCGTAGGAGGAGGAGAATCCCAGCGCGCCGGCCTCCAAACCGGCCCGGAGCAGATCCTGCATCTGCGCCAGCTCCTCGGGGGTGGCCTCCCGCTTGACGCATTCCGGCCCCATGACCACCCGGCGCAGCGCAGAGTGGCCCACCTTGAAGGCGGTGTTGATCGACAGGGTGCCGTCGAAGGCGTCGAAGTACTCGGCGGTGGAGCGCCAATTCCAGGGCACGCCGACTTGGAGCGACTCCAGGGGCATGCCCTCCACCCGGGCCAGCATCTGCATCAGATACTCACCGTCGGCGGGATCATCGGTGAGCGGCGCGATGGTGAACCCGCAGTTGCCCCCGATCACGCTGGTTACCCCGTGCAAGGGCGACGGGCTCAGCGTGGTGTCCCAGAACACCTGGGCGTCGAGATGGGTATGCACGTCGATGAAGCCGGGGCACACCGCCTTGCCAGATGCGTCCACCGTATTGGCCGCCTCTGCCGCGCTCAGATCGCCGATTGCGGAAATTCGACCTCCTTGCAGGCCCAGGTCGCCTCGATAGCGAGGGCTGCCGGTGCCGTCGACAATGTCTCCGCCCTTGATGATGGTGTCAAACATGGTTCGCCCCTTGTGCGCGCTGGTTCGCACGCTCGGCCAATAATCTAGGCGATGCCTGGGTTCGTTGGCGAAGAACCGGGCGTTGAGTGAATGGCTTGGGCTGAAGCATCGGTAAGCTTCCTGCCCATGGCTGAGATCCCCCGCATTATCTCCGTGGACGACCACGTGGTCGAGCCGCCCGACTTGTGGACCGAGCGGCTTCCCCGCAAGTACCACGACCGCTGCCCTCGGGTTGAGCGCGACAAGGCCACGTTCCACTTCGAAGGCGGGGTGTTCAGCTACGAGAAGGGGTCGCCCGACGGCACATGGGGCGACTGGTGGCTCTACGACGATCTGATCTACCCCTTCCCCAAGCTCTCGGCGGCCATCGGGTTTGAACCGCTCACCAATACCCCGGTGACATTCGACGAGATCCTGCCGGGGTGCTGGAAGCAGAAAGAGCGCCTCGAGGACATGGAGGCCAACCACGTGGAGGCGTCGATCTGCTTTCCCAACGTGCTGCCCCGGTTCTGCGGCCAGACCTTCCACGAGCGGGAGGACAAGGAGCTGGCCCTTTTGTGCGTCAAGGCCTACAACGACTGGATGATCGACGAGTGGTGTGCCGGGGACGGCAAGGGGAAGCTGATCCCGCTGACCATCATCCCGCTATGGGACGCCCACCTGGCCGCCCAGGAGATCCACCGCTGCGCCGACAAGAGCAGCTTCGCGGTGGCATTCTCCGAGAACCCCTATCACTTGGGCTTGCCGTCGATCCACGACCCCAGCGGGTTCTGGGAGCCGTTCTTCGCCGCCTGCGAGGAGACCGGGACGGTGGTGAACATGCACATCGGCTCCTCCTCGAAGATGCCGACCACGTCGCCCGACGCGCCGTTCGCGGTCAGCTCCACCATCACCTTCAGCAACGCCATGGGCTCGATGTGCGACTACATCCTCTCCGGGGTGTTCGAGCGGTATCCCGGCCTGCGGGTGGCCTACAGCGAGGGCCAGGTGGGGTGGATGCCCTATGTGATCGAGCGCATGGACAAGCTGTGGGAAGAGCGGATCAACGATGACGATGGAGAGTTCGGCGTGAACCTGCCCAACCCGCCGTCTTCTTACATCGCGGGCCACGTGTGGGGCTGCATGTTCGACGACGAGGTGGGACTGCGGAACCGCGACCTGATCGGCATGGACCAGATCACCTTCGAGGTGGACTATCCCCATGCCGACTCCACGTTCCCCCACACCAAAGAAATCGCCACCAGGATCGTGACCCAGGCCGGACTCGATGATGAGGAGGCCTACAAGCTGCTGCGGGGCAACGCCATCGAGCTGTACAGCCTGGAGAAGTACGGAATCGCCGCGTAGCCAAGCCACTCGTTTGGGGTTGCGAGCATTCCGGCAAGGGGGAGAGTCCATGGCACTGGCCGAAATGGAACCGCTGAACGTCGACGAGGAGTATCGCCTGCTAATCGGAGGCGACTGGGTGACCCCGGAGGTGGGCACCTACGAGATCGTCGATCCCAACACCACCCAGGTGATCGGCCATGCTCCCGAGGCGTCCGTCTCCCAGGTGAACGACGCTGCCGCCGCGGCCAAGGCGGCCCTGCCGGGCTGGCGGGACACGCCGATGGCCGAGCGGTGTGCCCTCTTGGGCCGGGCCGCTGACCTGATCGATGAGCGGATCGGTGCCCTGACCGGGCTGCTTCAGGGGGAGACCGGGGCCACCATCAACATCACCGAGGCGGTGCAGCTACCCGCGTGCGGTGACCGGTTCCGCCAGTACGAGATTCCGGTGGACCTGGACGAGTCAATGGCGCCGTACCCGGTGGAGGCCAACCCTCTGGGGCCGGGGGGCTTGGCCGGAGCCCATGTCATCCGCCAGCCGGTGGGGGTGGTGGCCTGCATCACCTCGTACAACTTCCCGCTGGTCAACGTGTCGGGCAAGGTCGCCCCGGCGCTGGCTATGGGCAACACGGTGGTGATCAAGCCGGCGCCTCAGGATCCTCTGGCCATGATCAAGGTGGTGGAGATCATCGAGGAGGCCGGATTTCCCCCCGGCGTGGTCAACATCATCACCGGTTCGGGGGCCGCGGCGGGAGCCGGACTCGTGGGATCGCCCGACGTGAACATGGTGAGCTTCACCGGTTCGTCCGCGGTGGGGGTCAAGATCATGAGGGCCGGAGCAGCCACCATGAAGCGCCTGCTCATGGAGCTGGGCGGCAAGGGGGCCTGCGTGCTCACCGACGACTGCAACGTGGACGCCGCGGTGGGGGCCATCGCCTCGGTATGGGGGCTCCACAGCGGGCAGATCTGCACCGCGCCCACCCGGGTTATCGTCCACCGCTCCCGCTACGACGAGCTGGTGGACAAGCTGACCGCGGTAGCGGGGATGCTCAAGGTGGGCGACGCGCTCGACCGGGAGACGATCGTCGGCCCGGTCATCACCGAGCGCCACCGCAACCGGGTGGAGCACTTCATCGCCAGCGGTGTGGCCGACGGGGCCGCTATGTTGTGCGGCGGGTCGCGACCGGACTTGCCCGGCTACTTTGTGGCCCCAACCTTGCTGGCTGACTGCGAGCCAGACATGCGGGTGGTGACCGAGGAGATCTTCGGGCCGGTGGTGGCGGTGATGCCCCACGACGGCGACGACCACGCGGTGGAGCTGGCTAACAGCAGCCGCTACGGCCTGTTCAGCTACGTGTTCGCCGACAGCCCCGCCCGAGCCTTCGAGATCGGCCAGCGCATCCAATCGGGCAACGTCGGCATCAACTCACTGGCCCCCCACGTCCACGCCCCCTTCGGCGGCTTCAAGATGAGCGGCATCGGCCGCGACCGAGGCGTCTTCGGCCTCCACGCCTACAGCGAACTCCAAGCCCTCAGCTGGGTGTCTAGCTAGCTTCTCTTCGATGGCACACTGATTGGCGTGGTTGAGGAGCCCCTTGGCGGGGGGATTGCGAACGCTGGGCAGGTAGTCCGGGTCGGTCCGCATGTTCTTCGCCCGTCAAACCCTCACTCAGGTTCGATTCACGCTTTTCTTCGCGCGGTGAGACGTACCGGATTTGAGGGCGTTCCCGAACCGGTTGGCATTGATGGCGATGGCCGCGAACGGCTCGTGTTTATCGAAGGCGAAGTTCCGATACCGCCATATCAGGGGTGGAGCCAGTCGGATATCGCTTTGGCATCCATGGCCGAACTACTGCGCGGCTTTCACGACTCCGCCAAGGGCTTCGACCCTACGGATTTCACTTGGAACGACAGCTTGGCGGACCCGGCGGGCGGGACGGTGGTATGTCACAACGACGTGTGCCCGGAGAACGTTGTATTTCGCGATGGCGTCGCCATTGCCTTGCTCGACTTTGAGTTCGCGGCTCCTGGACGCCCTGTCTTCGACTTGGCCCAACTGGCCCGGTTGTGTGTGCCGATAGAGAACGACTTCGACCAAGCCCGCCTCGGGTGGCAGCCGGCTGATCGGCCAGCGCGGCTGCGGCTGGTTGCCGATGCCTACGGTCTAGGCCGAGACGGACGTAAGGAACTGCTGAGCACCATCGACCTCGCCCTCACCCGCGGCGAGGAGTTCGTCCGCCGCAGAGTGGATTCCGGTGACCCCAACTTCGTCGAAATGTGGAACCAGACCGACGGCCCCGAGCGCTACCACCGCCGACACCGCTGGTGGAACGACAACCACCACAATTTCGCTACTGCCCTCCGCTAAGGACCCATCCGGGGGTTTGAGCTTTTTCTAAATCGGGCGGTGGCCGCCGGGGTAGGGGGTGGTGGCGTCGAGGGTCATGACGGTGAGGCCTAGTTCGTCGAGCAGCGAGAGGCTTGACAGGATCTCGCCGCAGCGGTCGATGGGGCAGTCGCAGAGGGCCACTGCTGCTTCCACCATGGCCTCCATTGACTCAATCTGGTCGGGGCGGAGAATGTTCCCTACCAATTCATCGGCCCCCTCGGACAACACCGCGGCTTGGGGCTCGATGGTGTTGATGCGGATGTTGCGGGGGTGCAGTTCCACGGCCAGTGCGCTGGTCATGCGGTTCAGGGCCGCTTTGGTAGTGCCGTAGAACCCGAACACGCCTTTCACGCCATCAGAGGGGAACGGCGGGCCGACGGCCAGGTTGGCGGTGGCGCTGGAGAGATTCACGATCCAGCCCTCTCCGGAGGCTTCCATGTCGGGCAGCACCGCGTCGATCAGGTCGTGGGGACCCAGCAGGTTGATCTCCAGCATGAGGCGGCGCCGCTTCAGCGGATAGCCAACCATGGGCTGGTAAATGGCCGCGGCGGCGTTGTTGACCAGAATGTCGATTGGTCCCAGCGCCTCTCGAGCCTGGTGCACGATGGTCGCTCGGCTTTCGGCATCGGCCAAGTCGGCCTGGATGGCGATGTGGGTGCCGGAATGGGCGTTGAGCTCGGCCAGGGTCTCGTTGAGCGACCCGGACAGGGTGGGATGGGAATCCAGTGTTCGGGCGGTGATGGCCACATTGGCCCCTTCGGCAGCCAGTCGCTTGGCGATGCCCCTGCCGATGCCCCGGCTGGCTCCTGTGACGATGGCATTTTTGCCCTCGAATCGCTTCATGGCCAGCATCCTAAGGTCACAGGCATTCACACTTCGCAGTGAGGCGCTTCCAACTGCCCGGTCTCTGGCCGCCGGTACTAGGGTCGCCACTCATGTTGAGTGAAGGAACGAAGGCTCCAGAGTTCACTGCGCCGGATCAGGATGGGAACGATCTGTCGCTGGCTGATCTGCGGGGGAATTGGGTGGCGTTTTGGTGGTATCCGAAGGCTTCTACCAAGGGTTGAACGGTTCAGGGACAGGGATTCCGTGATCGAATCTCTGAGTTTGAGGCCCTGAACGCCGTAGTGGTGGGGGCATCGTTCGACTCCGTGGAGGACCAGAAGGGCTTTGTGGATGGCGAGAGCTTCCCGTTCGCGCTGATCTCCGACCCCGACCGGGCTGTCGGGCGGGCCTATGACGCCGAGAGGGCTGAGGGCGAGCCTTACTTTGAATATGGGCTGCCCCGGCGGATCAGCTACCTGATCTCACCCGACGGCATGGTGGCCAAGGCCTATGACCTTGAGGGTCAGGACTTGGCTGAGCACGCCGCCGTGATTATCGGCGACATCAAGGCGCTGAGCTAAGGGCTTAACGCCAAGGGCTCCGAGGGGCCAGCTAGAACTCGATGACCCAGCGGCCTCGAGTGCCCCCGGCCTCCAAGCGGGCGTGAGCCTCTGAGGCGTTCTCCATGGGAACGGTGCCGGCCACCCGCAGGGACACCTGGCCGTCTTCGGCCTGTTGGCGAAGGCGGTCGAGGCGGGCGTAGTCCTTGTCGTATGCGAACACCCAGGTGATGTGAAACTGGATGCCTCGCTCTTCGTTGCCCGGCCATCCCCGCACCGAGGCGAAGCCTCCGCCGTCGCGCACCGCGGCCACCAGCGGCTCCATCTGCACCGACCCATCGGCCAGGCCGTCCACGCCGTCGGGGGCGTGCTCTCGGATGCGGTCGGCCACGTCGTCGCCCCGGCGCACAATCACGTCGGCGCCGAAGGAGGCCACCAACTCCTCGTCGGCCTCGGAGGAGTCGGCGATCACCCGCAGGCCGTCGGCCTTGGCCAGCTCCACCATGTAGCCGCCGTAGCACCCGGCCGCCCCGGTGACCGCCAGCGTCTGCCCGGGCTGGAGGTTGAGCTGGTCGAGGCTGAGCCGGGCGGTGAGGCCGTTCATGGGCAGGGTGCTGGCCTCGGCGAACGATGAGCCAGCTGGCATCCGGGCCACAGATTCCGCCGACAGCACCACATATTCGGAGTAGGCCCCGTGCGATCCCATGGGCACCACCATGGCCATCACATGATCGCCCACTAGTAGGTCGGTCTGGGCGCCATCTCCGATCTGGTCCAGAACTCCGGCCACGTCCATGCCCGGGATATAAGGCGGCGGACCGGTCTTGGCCTGCTGCTCGGCCCGAGTGCCGGCCCTCACATGGGTGTCGGTGGGGCTGACCGCGGTTGCCCGCACCCGAATCCTCACCTGGCCGGGACCGGCCTCCGGCGTGGGCAACTCCACAACCTCCAGGGCCTCCGGCCCGCCGTACTCTATGACTCCAACTGCTCGCATGGCCGACAGGCTACCCGGCTCCTGGCTGACCGCCTGTGCTCAGCTCTGGGCGCGGGCGGCCACCACGTCGGTGAAGTCCACGAACGAGCGCAGAGTGTGGCCCCCGTCAACGGTGATGAACTGGCCGGTGGTGAAGCTCGACTCCGGGCCGGCCAGATAGCGGATGGCCCCGGCAATGTCGTCGGGGCGGCCGATGCGCTGGAGGGGCTGCTGGTCGAGGTACTGGGCCACTACCGAATCGTTGTTCACCAGACCCTGGGTAGTGTCGGTTGCGGTCAGCCCTGGGCGCACCGCGTTGACCCGGACGCCGAGGCCGCCCAACTCGTCTGCGGCCACCCGAACCAGGGCGTCCACGCCAGCTTTGCCCGCGCAGTATGGGGCCAAGAAGCGGCACGACTGGATGGCCGCGGTGGACGACACCGCCACGATGGCGCCGCCTCCGGCGTCGGCCATGTGCTTTCCGGCGTGCTTGATCATGATGAACGGCACCACCACGTTGAAGCTGACCGTCTCCGCCACTTGCTCGGGCTCGTAGTCGAGCACCGCGGCCATAGCACCCCCGCCGGGGACCGAAACCGCCATGTCGAGCCGCCCGGTGGGCTCGGCAGCCAGCGCCACCGCAGCCAGGACTTGATCGCTGTCGGTGGCGTCGCAGGCCGTCCAGCGGATCGAGCCGCCTGCTTCTGCGGCCAGCGGTCCGAGCTCGTCGGAAACCTCTTGGAGATGGCCCGCGTTGCGGCTGGCGATCACCACATGGGCGCCATCCGCCACCAGAAGCCGGGCGGTGGATCGGCCGATGCCGCCGGCACCCCCGGTGACCAGGGCGGCCATACCGGCCAGCGGCAGATTCTCAGACGGGTTGCTCATAGGTCGGCTACTCCTTCGCGCACCGCAGTACACAGCAGTTCGGTATGGCGATGGGCCAAGTCGTCGGGCATGCCGGCGATGCTGGTCCAGCAGTAGGCCTCCACCATGGGGATGCCCTCCGACAAGCGGCCCAAATGGGCTATGGCCTCGTGGGGGGTAAACACCTCCATCGGGGAGATGACCCCCATGGTGCTGCGCCGCTCCCGCAGCTTCTCCACCGTGAGGGGGCTGGGAGTCCTGCCGGTGCCCGATGCCCCCGCGGCCCGGTAGGTGTTGAGCTGCCAGGCCAGGTGGGGGAGGATGCGCTCGTAGGCTTCCTCGGGGTCGTCGGCCACCACCATGCTCACCACCCCGGCCATCTGGGCGATGCCCGGGTCGTGACCCCCCTCGGTCAGGCCCTCGGCATACGGCTCTAGCGAGGTCGGGTTGATCGACAGCAGGCCGCAGCCCAGACGTCCGGCTCGGCGGGCGCCTTGAGGCCCGTTGTAGCCCAACCAGATGGGGAAGGGGTTCTGCACCGCCGGCGGGGTGACGACGCCGCCGTCCATCAACTCCCGCACCTCCCGCACCCGCTGGTCGGTGGTGGTGTAGCGCTTGGACAGATCGGCCCCGTAGGCCTCGAACTCGTCGTACACGTAGCCCGCGCCCAGCCCCAGGTCGATCCGGCCGTTGCTGATCTGGTCGGCCACCGCGGCCTCCTCGGCGATCTGCGGAGCGAGACGAAGCGGAGCCAGCAACACCGCGGTTCCGATCCTGACGCGCTCGGTGCGGGCCGCCACCGCGGCGGCGAAGGTAAGGGGCTGGGGCAGATAGCCGTCTTCGAAGAAGTGGTGCTCGCTGAGCCACACCGAGTCGGCCCCCCACTCCTCGGCTTGGACGGCCAGTTCCAGCGACTGCCGGTAGAAGTCGGGCCAGGGCTTTTGCCAGTCGGGTGGGTTCCGCAGGTCCATGTAGATGCCGATGCGCATGGCCCGACCCTACTGATCTTGCGCTGCTCTACTCGTCTTGGGTGGCGGGGGGCATCCAGTCGGGCCAGTGGTCGGCCAGGGTGAGCGACCATTGCGGGGCGCGCTTCTCCAGAAAGGCCATGACCCCCTCGGTGGCGTCGGGTTGGCCCATGACGTGGAGGTGGATGCGGCGCTCCAACTCGTTGATCACCCCTTGGTCCCCAGGTGAGGTAGCCCACAGCAGGCGCTTGCTGAGGGCGACAGACACCGGGGCCACGTTGACGGCGATGTCTCTGGCGGTCTCCAAGGCGGTGGGCAATACCTCATCGGCAGGCAGGGCGGCGGTGGCCAGGCCCATTTGGGCAGCCTCTTCGCCGGTGTACATCTTGCCGGTGAGCAGAATCTCCAATGCCTTGGCGTGCCCCACGGTGCGGGGCAGGGTCCAGTGGGACCGGAAGTCGGGAAGCACTCCTCGGCGGTTCTGCACAATGCCCCAGCGGGCGTCGGCGGCGATGTAGCGGATATCGCATTGAAGGGCCATAGTCATGCCCAGGCCCACTGCATGGCCGTTGATGGCGGCGATGACCGGCTTGCGCACGTCCCAGGGGTGGAACTCCAGGGCGTCAGAGCGGAAGCTGTCGGGGCTGGGGGTACCGAACACTCCCGGCCCGCCGGAAAAGTCGGCCCCTGCGCAGAACGCGCGGCCGGCGCCGGTCATAACCACCGCCCGCACCTCCTCGTCGCCATCGCTGCGGCGCAGGGCGTCGGCAAGCTCGGTGCCCATCAGCGTGCTGAAGGCGTTGAGCTTCTCGGGACGGTTCAGCGTGATCACCGCCACCCGGTCGTCCACCGAATAGGCGATGTCTTGGTAGTGGTCAGTCACTGGTCCTGGTATCTCCTCAAGGCCCGGGGGATGGTGACCACGCCCGCGCCGGCGATCACCACCGCTGCGATGGTCGGAATCCACATCCATGCCGGGGGCACGTCCAGCTCGAAGAAATTCCGCGCCCATGGCCACACCATCACGATCAGATACGACCCGCCCATGGCCGCGGCCAGGCCGACCTTCCACGGCCGCAGCGGCCGGCTGATCACCACCAATATCACCAGGCCCACTCCCAGCAGGGTGAACGTGGCCACGGTGCGCGCCTCCGGCAGGGTGACTTCGTCGTGGCGGCGGGCAATCTCGTAGACGAAGAACGATGCCACCGCGGCCAGCACCCCGGCGGGGACGGAGAACCGCAGCACCCGGGCCAAGAATCCAGGACGGATCAGCTCGGTGCTGGGGGCCAAGGCCAAGAACAGCCCGGGCACGCCGATGGAGAAGGTGCCCACCAGGGTGAGATGGCGCGGGAGGAACGGGTATTCCACGGTGAAGATGCCCACCAGCACGGTGAGCAGCACGGCGTAGGCCGCCTTGGTCACGAACAAGTTGGCCACCCGCTCCACGTTGTTAATCACCTTGCGCCCCTGGGCCAGCACCTCGGGCAGGGTGGCGAACGAGTTGTCGAGCAGCACCAGTTGGGCCACCGCCCGGGTGGAGGCCGAGCCGCTGCCCATGGCGATGCCCATGTCGGCGTTCTTCAGGGCCAGCACGTCGTTCACGCCGTCGCCGGTCATGGCCACGGTATGGCCCCTCGACTGGAGCGCTCCCACCATGGCCTGTTTCTGCTGGGGGGTGACCCGGCCGAACACCGCATTGTCGGCCAGGGCGGCGGCCATCTCGTCGGTGTCTTCGGGCAACTCCCGAGCGTCCATGTGGTTGTGGGCGTTGGGGATGCCGGCCCGCTGGGCCACCGCGGCCACCGTGGCGGTGTGGTCGCCGGAGATCACTTTGAGGTTCACTCCTTGCTCCCGGAAGAAGGCCAGGATCTCGGGGGCATCGGGGCGGATGGTGTCCTCCAGCAAGATCAGGGCCAGCGGTGTCCGGCTCTCGGGCAGGGTCTCATCGGCCAGCGGCTCAGGGCTTCGGGCCAAAAGCAAAGTGCGCCGTCCTGCTTCGGCGTGGACCGCCACCTGGTCCATCACGGCGGGGAGGTCGCCGGCGATTACGTCGGGGGCCCCGAAATAGAAGGCGCCGTGGCTGCGGAACTCCATAGCCGACCACTTGCGGGCGCTGGAGAAGGGGGTGGTTCCCACCGGTGTCCAGCCACCAGTGTCGCCGTCACTGTCGTCGGGCGCGGGATAGGCGTCTCGCACCGCCAGCATTGTGGCATTGGGGGCCTCGTCGGCGTGGGCCATGGCCCCTAAGGCGGTGGCCACCAAGGCGGGATCGACACCGGGCAGCGCTTCCACATCGCCGAAGCTGATGTGCCCGGTGGTGATGGTGCCGGTCTTGTCCAAGCACAGCACGTCGGTGCGGGCCAGCAATTCCACGGTGGCCAGCTCTTTGGCCAGCGCCCGGCGGCGGGCCAGAGCGACCACCCCAGCCACAAAGGAGAGGCTGGTGAGCAGCACCAGCCCGTCGGGGACCATGGCCACCGCGGCGGCCACCGTGCCCTGAAGCGCGTTCTGCCAGCGGTCCTCGGTGTCGAGCAGCACCAGGATGAGCAGGGCAGAAGCGGGCGGAATGATGATGATCAGCCAGCGCAGCACGGTGTCGATGCCTCGGCGTAGCTCGCTGTTGACCAGGGTGAACCGTTTGGCCTCCTCCGACAGCGAGCTGGCGTACGACTCCGCGCCGATGCGGGTGGCCTGGTAGCGGCCGCTGCCTGCGGCCACAAAGCTGCCCGACAGCAACTCGTCGCCGGGCTCCTTCTCGATGGGATCGGCTTCTCCGGTGAGCAGCGACTCGTCGGCCTCCAGGCCGGAGGTGGTGAGCACGACGCCGTCCACCACTACTTGGTCGCCGGGGGTCAGCTCTAGCACTTCGTCGGCTACTACTTCGCTGACGCCGACCTCGGTGACCTCGGCGTCGCGCACCACCCGGGCTTTGGGGGCGCTGAGCACCGCCAGCTTGTCCAGCTCGCGCTTCGCCCGGATCTCCTGGGCCACTCCGATGACGGCGTTGGACACCACCACCCCCACGAACAGCCCGTCTCGGGGGAACCCGGCCACCAAGATGGCGGCGAACAGGGCCAGCATGATCCCGTTCACCGGGGAGAACACGTTGGCCCGCAGAATCTGGGGCAGCGTGCGCACCGGGGCGTCAGGCACTTGATTGGTGCGTTCGGCGGCCACCCGTTCGGCCACCTGCTCGGCCGACAGTCCCCGCGTCGGGTCGATTTCGGTGGCCGAGGCTGCGGCGGTGTCAGGAGCCATCAGGCTCCGAAGTTACCGGCTGGGAATCGAAACAAGAGGATTGGCCATCGGCCAGGCCGGCAGCCCAACTGATCACTGCCAGATGCGAAGCGAGCCCTCAACCGTGGCAGCGGCCACCGACAGGGTGCCGTCGGGGCGGGTGAGCACTGCGATGTTGGTGGCCAGCATGCCCCCGAGCGGGCGGCTCCACATGTCCACCGCCCCGTCGGGGCCATGGAGGACCCCGGCGATGTGCTGTCGGTCGAGCGTGGGGAGAATCACCTCGACTCGGCCGTCCCGGTCGACGTCGGCGGCCACGGCCTGCTCGAAGTTCCGGGTGCCGAATTCGTGGGACCGGTAGCCCGTCCGTGTCGCAGCAACCCCCAATTTGCTCCCGCTCAAGCTCAAGAATCTCAGCGATCCTTGGGCGTCGGGGTAGAGGACTTCGGCGATCTCGGTTTGTCCGCTGGGGCCGAGCGGTCCCACCGCCACCAAGTGGCGCCAGCCCAGCAATCGGTCCACCGGGTCGCTGATCGCCACCACGCCGCCGCCGGTGCTCGATGCCACCACGATCCAAACCTCGCGGTCGTTGCTTAGGGTAAGCACCACGTCGTTGATGCCGTCGCCGTCGACATCGGCCAACAGGGGGGCCACCGACTCAATCACGTCGTCCTCAGACCGGTAGACGGTTTCCACTTCGTTCACTCCAACGGTGACCACTACCACGGAGGTGGCCTCCAGGTTGTCGCCCAATGCCGAATGGGGGAAGCGGTCGGTGGGTCCGGCCAGCACCATCACCTTTTCGGGGCTTATCTGGATGACCCGGGTGTCGGGAAGCACTTTCAGGTCAGGCCGCCACAGCGTGCCGTCGGGCTCCAGCACGGTGAGCCGCTGAAGGTTGTCTACGTAGGCAGCCCGATTGCCAGTCAGATACACGGGCACGCTGTTGGGTGAAGCGTTGGCCGGGGTGGTGGCCAGGCGCACCGAGTTACCCTGCACGGCCAGCACCGGGGGCTGACCGGGGGCCAGCCGACCACCGGGGATCTCGAGGGGGGAGGGCTGGCCCCCAATGGGGATCTGATAGCCGTATACCGTTCCGTCGGCCAAGGCCACCACCCAGACATCTCCGTCGGGGGTGCTGGTGCCGGTGACCCAGGTCGGGATGTCATCCAGGTTGATGTCCTTGGTGGTGATTTGCTGGATGAACCCGGTGCCCAGGCCGGAGCCGTCAGCTAGACGGTTGCCGTCGGGCTGGTAGACGGGATCGACATAGGTCACCGGAGCCAAATTTGGAGTCGGGGTGGCGGCGGCCGGGGGTTGGGAGAGAGCTGGCGTGGCGGAGGGGTTGGTCTGAGGGGAGGTGCTGGACCCGCAGGCGGTGATGGGAGCCACGATTACCAGGGTGATCATGGCCACCGCCCATTTGGTGGCCGCGATTCGGCGGGAGTTGCCTCGGGTCATGTCCGCTCGAACCGCCAGCCGCCCTCGTGAAGGGTGAGGCGGTGCCGGGGGCCGGGCGCATCAGCGTCATGGGTGTCGTATCCGGCGTCCCCGTGCCACAGCGACACCGGGACTTTGCCGTCGAGGGCGATGTGCGTTTCGTAGTGGGGGATGTCGTCGGCCCGGCCCCGGGCGGCGGCCAGTGCGTGGTCGACGGTGGAGTGTTCGGCCAACTCCATCAGGGTGATGAAGGTGGGCGGGACCATGTCGATCTCACCGGCGGCATGGCGGGCCAGGGTGTCGTCCGGACGCCACCAAGCGTGCTCTTTGATCTCGCCGCCGTCCACGGTGACGGAGCCGGTGGGGGCAGGGGCGAGGAAGAACCAAGTGGCGAATCGCTTGTTTATGGTGGTGGGGGGCACCCAGTGGGAGTAGGGCACCAGAGCTTCGATGGCGATAACCAGGTCGGCCTCCTCCGCGGCCTCTCGCACCGCCGCAACCTGGCTGGCGGCGTAGACATCGTCGGGCCGTTCAGCGGGATAGTCGTCGTCGTCGACTCGGCCGCCGGGAAATACCCACATCCCGCCGACGAAGCTGAGCTTGGAGCTGCGCCGCATCATCAGGGTTTCCAGTCCTCCGGGGGCATCGCGCAGAAGCACCACCGTGGCCGCCGCCACCAGCTCGGGGGCATCGTCGTCTTGGCCGGCCCAGTCGGAAAACCGATGGCGTTTGCTGCTGCTGTCGTCGGTCATTGGTGGTCAGATCCCATCATCCGGGCCCGGACCTCGGGGTCGGTGACGAATACCGGGGCGTTGTCGTCGCCCAGCATGGCCAGTTTCACCGACATACCGCCGTCCACGGCCAGCACCTGCCCGGTGATGTAGCTGGCTTGGGGGCTGAGCAGGAACACCGCGGCGGCGGCAATTTCGGCGGGATGGCCCCGACGTCCCAAGGGGATAGCCCGCTTGGCCGCATCAAGCGACTCATGGTCGCCCGCCCGGGGGGTGGTGATGGTACCGGGGGCGACGGCGTTGACCCGGATGCCGTGGCCGCCCCACTCCACAGCCATGGTGCGGGTGAGCGAGTTGAGCCCCGCCTTGGCCGCCCCGTAGGCGGCCAGGAAGGGCTGGGAGGCCAGGCTGCTCACAGAGGAGACGTTGACCATGGCTCCGCCTCCGCCGTCGGCGATCATGGCTCGGGCCACCTCGCGGTTGAGGAAGGTCACATAGCGAAGGTTGTTGGCCATGACCCGGTCCCAGCCCTGGCGGTCGATGTCCACCAGGGGGCCGAAGTCGTCTATGCCGGTGCCACCGGCCACGTTGATCAGTCCGTCAATGCGGCCGTGGGCGTTGAGCGCGGCCTCCACGACGGCCGCCGGGGCATCGGGATCGGTGAGGTCGGCTTGGACCTTGACCACCGGGCGGGGAAGCAAGTCGAGTTTGTCGAGCTCTTCTGGAGACCGCTCCACCGCTATGACCTCGGCCCCGGCCGCCAGAGCAGCCTCGCAAGAACAAGTGCCGATGCCTCCTCCTCCAGCTCCTGCCACGATCACAGCGACACCGGAGAGATCGACAACAGGCTCAACCATCCCCTTCACCCTACGGCTTGCCGCCCTGTCTGCTGAGTCACACAGAAATCACCAACTGCGAATTATCCCTGGCAATATGAGGCTTCACAGGCGCAGGAGAAAGGTCGAGGCCATGAAGGAACTCAACGGCAAGGTTGCGGTGGTAACGGGGGCGGCCAGCGGGATCGGGTTCGCCATGACGGAGCGGTTTGTCGCCGAGGGCATGCAGGTGGTGATGGCCGACGTGGAAGAGGAAGTGCTGGCGGCATCGGCCTCCCAGCTTGAATCCGCGGGTGCAGACGTGCTGGGCGTGCTGTGCGACGTGAGCGATGCCGCCTCGGTGAACGACCTGGCGGAGCAAACCCTGTCGGCCTACGGCGGGGTGCATGTGGTGTGCAACAACGCCGGGGTAGGGCCTGGCGGGCTAATGCTGGAGACCACCGCCGAGGAGTGGGAGTGGATCGTGGGCGTCAACGTCATGGGCGTGGCTCACGGAGTGATCACGTTCGGGCCGATCCTGGCCGAGGCCGGGGAGGGTCACATCGTGAACACTGCCTCGGAGGCCGGACTGGTCACCAACAGCGTTCTGGGCATGTACTGCGCCACCAAGCACGCGGTGGTGGGATTGAGCGAGTCGCTATGGCGAGAGGTGCATCCCCAGGGTGTAGGCGTGTCGTGCCTTTGCCCCAATCTGGTGAACACCAGGATCTTCCAGTCGGAGCGCAATCGCCCCTACGAGGCCGAACTGACCGCCACCCAGAACGCCATCATGACCCCCATGCGGGAGATGATCACCGCCCGGGGCATGGCCCCTTCAGAGGTAGCCGCCAACGTGGTGAGCGCCATTGTCGAGGACCGTTTTTGGGTGTTCACCCATGACACCACTCCCGAGGGGGCCGCGGTGCGCTTTGCCGACATCGAGGCCCGCCGCAACCCCACCGATCCCTATGCAGGAATGGAGTTCTAACGGGCGCTTCGGGGTCCTTCGGCGGCTGTGGACTAAATTCTCGTCATGGCTGTAGTGGATCACGCTCCTCGTCTTCCCCTGTTCGACACCCTGGACTTCGACGAATTCCACACCGATGAGCTGCCCCGGCGGCTGGCTGCAGGCAATGGGACCCTGGCGGCGGAAATCGCCGCCGGCGCCCTAGTCAAGAGCTTCGCCTGGCGGCTGACCGACGGCCGGTCGGTGACATACGTGATGAGCGACGATGGAGTTGAGATCCGTCCCGGCGACGACGCGGAGCTGGTGGTTGAGGTCAGCGAGCAGAACTGGTCGAACTACGTAGCCGAGCTGTGGACCTGGGTCGGCTTGCTGTATTCCGAGGCCGCCGAGATGGTTCGGGGTGATTTCGGGCTGTTTGAGGACTTCGAGCCGGTGCTGTTGGCCATGTACCACGGCCGACCCCTGTACGAGGGGTGGGAACCCACAGTGGACCTGGCCCGCAGCTTCACTCTCGACGACGACCACGAGGAGATGAGCCGGTACCTCAACGAGGCCGGGTTCCTGCACATCCGAGGTGTGTTCAGCGCCGAGGAGATCGACGCCCTGCGGGCCGATGTGGAGCGCCAGCGAAGCGCGGCCACCCCCGACGACCACCGCTCCTGGTGGGCCACCAACGCCGATGGCGAGGAGGTGTGCTGCCGGGTGACCCACATGGACGACCGCAGCGAGCTGATGCTCAGTCTGATCGGCGACCACCGTTTGGACTCCATCGGCGCGCTGGGCGGAGAGGACTTCGCCTCCTATCCCGAGCGGGGCGACGGTGTTTCGGTGGTCATCAAGCTGCCCAGCATCGTGGAGGGCCTGGCCGACTTGCCCTGGCACCGGGACTGCGGCACCGGCGGGCACTCCATCACCTGCCCCACGGTGAGCATCGGCATCCAGCTTGACGAGTGCTCTGAGGCCAACGGCCAGCTCCATTACCTGGCTGGTTCAAGTGACTCGTCCAGTCGGTCTCGTCATGTGCGCGATGACTGGCCCACGGTGGCCATCAACGCCTCGCCCGGCGATGTCACCGTCCACTACGGCCACACTATGCACGGCGCCCCGCCTCCCACTGCCGCCCCCGCCTCCGGCGGCCGCCGTACCATCTATGTGGGCTACCACAAGCCCATCTGGGCCGAGTTCATCCCCCCAGGCCAGGGCTACAACGACATCCTCTTCAAAGACGGCGGCCGCATCAAAACCCCCGAGGAATTCCAAGAGCAGAGTTCGTAGCCGGCGAACCGGCGGCCGGTCAGCGAATCAGCAACCGGTCGAGGATTTCTTCCAGCAAGGGCTCGAGTTTCTTGGCGATGGCGTCGGTGTCCTCGCTGAGGTAGTCGTGGGGGATCACCACCCGGGGGACGTCGGACATCCCCAGGGAGCGGGCCACGGTGTCGGCGGCCACGGTGAAGGGCTCGGTGACCACGGTTACGGTGGGGATGCCGAGCCTCTCCAGATTCACGGCGTCGAGCACACTGCCCGACGTGCATGAACCTCATTTGGCCAGGCCGTTGACCACCCCCGCGCAGGCCCGGAACGAGGCCAGCATGTCGTCGCCCGCGGGGCGGCTGAGCACCGGCTTGTGCTGGCGGACCACCGCTTCCACGTCCAGGCGGTGTCGGAACTCCTGCTCCATTACTTCGGTGTAGCGGGTGAAGTCTGGGCCAGACGAGGGGTTGTACTCGTTGACCAAAAAGCCGATGGTCAGCGGCCCCTGTGTGTGGCCCCGCCGGGATGCCAGGGCGGCGTCGTTAACCCCCACTTGGCCCCGGGGATCCACTAGCTCGCCGACCAACTTCACACTCCAATCCTGTCAGTTCTAACCATCCAGCGCTCGGCTCACCGCGTAGCCGCCCAGGTTGCCCCAGCCGGCGCACACCGCCATCCAGGGGATGGACTCGGCGCCGGTGACCATCACGTGGATGTCCTCGGGCCGCTCGGTGACCGGCACCAGCGTGTCGGGATCGCTGGTGTCCACCCAGTCGGGCCACCACGCATAGGGGGGAACGCCGGGGGAGAGTAAGTCGCCGATGCGCCGCCGGGCCTGCTGCCAAAGTTGCTCTTGCACTGCGGCCCGGTCGTAGCCGTTCTCGGCCAGGTGGCGGGCTTCGTTGGGGGTGAGCACTACCAGGGTCTCGCCCATGGTGTGGGTGTTGTTGCACCCCTTGATTGCCATGGCGTCGGCCAATTGCGCCAGACGATTGACGGGGGTGTCGTCGGCCCCCCACATGGCCACGCTGGTGGGGGACTCGCAGGCGAACACCGTGATCCCGCTGGCCGTGTCGATGCCTCGGGCCTGGTGCAGCGGAGGCCACGGGCTGGCTGGCGACTCAGCCACGCAGAAGGCATAGCGGCCGGGGTGGCCGAACACCTCTTTAACCGGCTCGCCGGGGGTGGCGCCGCCGGCGTTCCACAACAGCAGCTTTATGGCCCGGCCGATGGCCGCGTTGGCGTGGGCTCCGCCGCCGCTGAACACCGACTCGGTATGGGCCATATCGAGCTGCTCCACGATTGGTCCCGACACGATGACCAACGGCCAGCACGGATGGGTGGTGGTGACCACCCCCCGCAGGTTGAAGCGGTCCTCCAGCATTGCCTCGACGGCGGTCAGCACAACCTCGAATTGCTCGGGCCGACAGCCAGCCATGGCCGCGTTGGCCGCCACCACCTCGACTGTGGCCGCCCCGCCCCTCGGAGGTATGGCTCCCAGTAGCAGGCCGTGATCGCGGCCCGTGGCCTCCACCAAGGCGTCAACTGCCGCTCGGGTAGGGGGATACACCGGCAACCCGTCGGTCAGCCCCTCGGCATGGGCGAGCTCCACCCACTCTTCGATGGTGTCGGTAGTTGTGATCATGCCCATGTGCTCAATCCCATCCGAAGAGCCGTTTGGGGTTGGTCTGGAATATCGCCTGCTTGTGGGTATCGGACAGGTCGGAGCGGTGGGTCACGCCAGTCACGCTGGTGGGGAAGTCGCTGTCCCAGTGGGGGTAGTCCGACGCCCACACGATGATGTCGCAGCCGATCTGCTCGATCACCTGGGGCAAGCCGTGTTCGCCCTCAGTGGAAACGAACAGACGCCCCTCGGCCAGGTACTCGCCGGGCGGCTTGGTGATGGCGTCGAACTCGTGGCTCCGGTACTCGTAGTGCTCGTCAAGGCGCTCCAAGGTGTGGGGAAACCAGCCCACCCCGCCCTCCAGCAGGGCTACCTTCAGCCGTTTGAACCGCTCAAGCACCCCGCCGCAGATCAGCGTGGTGGCCGCAAACATCAGATTGAACGGGAACTCGATCACGTGGAGCTGGGCGTAGGCGTCGGTGAATCGGCCGTTGGCGAACCGGCCGCCGCCGGCGTGGAAGCCCAAGGGAACGTCGAGCTGCTCGGCCAAGTCGTAGAGCGGGTCGTTGTCGGGGTGGTCGGGATTGCGGTCACCCACCGCGCAAGGAACGGTCAGCGACACGAACCCAAGTTCTGTCACGCACCGCTCGGCCTCGGCCACCGCCTCGTCCATCCACTTCAGAGGCAGCGCCGGGGTGCCCCGCAAGCGCTTGGGATCGGCCGAGCACCAGTCGGCCAGCCAGTTGTTGTAGGCCCGACAGCTCTCAACAGTCAGCTCTTGGTCTGCTCCGGCGTAAAGGCCAAGGGACATGGCCCCGTATAGCACGGTGATGTCGATGCCCTCGGTGTCCATGTCGGCCAGCCGGAGCCCCGAGTCGACCCCGCCCTCCCGGAGGGTGGTGGATTCTCGGATGCCCTCAGGAGCCCAGGCGCCTACTCCGGTGCCCGGGGGGATCACCTTGCCCTCGATCACATAGCGAGTGGTGCCCCGCTCGTCGGTGATCAGCCGGGGCCGCCGCTCGTGGAACCGGGTCGGAAGGTACTGCTCCCACAGCTCGTCGGGCTCGAACACGTGGCCGTCCACGTCGATCACCAGATGCTCCGGCATGCCATGAAGCTAACCCCTCGGGCAGGCGGTGGCCCGCGCCGGGCGGACAGTGCGTAATGTTCTGCCCATGGTCAGTCTCGGAGTCCTTCCCCACATGCACGAGTCGGTGGTCACCGACGCCCGCTGGATCACCCAATTCGCCCAAGCAATGGACGAAGAGGGAGTGGAGTCGATCTGGACGGTGGAGCACGTGGTGGTGGCCAACAACTACGAGCCTCGCTATTCGTATTCGGAGTCGGGCCGCATGCCCGGCGCCCCCGGCGTGGTGATGCCCGATCCGCTGGAGATGCTGGCGTTCATGGCCTCGGTCACCGAGCGGGTGCGGCTGGGCACCGGAGTGGTTGTGCTGCCCCTGCACCCCCCGGCGGTGATGGCCAAGCGGGTGGCCACCCTTGACGCCCTCAGCGGCGGGAGGGTGATCCTCGGGGTGGGCAGCGGCTGGCAGATCGAGGAGTACGCCGCCTGCGGGGTGCCCTATGAGGGTCGGGGCGAGCGGCTCGATGAGTGCATCGGGGCCCTACGGGAGCTGTGGGCCCCCGGCTACCGCACCTACGATAGCAACGCGGTGAGTTTCACCGAGTGCGAGAGCCTGCCCAACCCGGCCCAGCCCGGCGGCCCGCCCATCGTCATCGGGGGCAGCACCGGCCGGGCCGCCCGTCGAGCCGGGAGCATCGGCGACGGCTTCTACCCCTATGTGATCTCGCCGGAGGACTATGCCGACCGGGTGGCTACCATCCGGGCCACCGCCATCGAGCACGGCCGAGACCCTGACGCCATCGAGATGACCGTGTGGCCGGGCAGCTACCAGCGAGGCGGGTCGTTCGATTTGGGCCTCATCGAGAAGTACGCCGAGTCGGGCCTCGACCGGCTCATCGTCTCGGCTGCCGAGTCGGGCAGCACCGACATCGACGACATCCGGCGCTTCGTCGGTCGCTACCAGGCCGAAGTGCTGGACAAGATCGGAGGATAGCCATGGCACTAGTCACACAAGTCGGCGACGTGAAGGTGATGCTGGTGCGGGAGACCCTGCAACCGGTACCGGCCGAGGGAATGTATGTGGAACCCGACATGGGGGTGTTCGAGGCCAATGCCGACTGGCTGCGGCCCTATTTCCTGGACGACGAGGGCAACATGCCGCTGTCTATCCATGCCCTGGTGCTGGAATCGGAGGGCCAGACCATCATGGTGGACACCTGCATCGGGAACCGCCCCATCGAGATGGTCCCCCAGATGAGCCATCTGGGCGAAGGATTTCTCGACGAGCTGGCCGCCGCCGGATACGAGCCTGAAGACATTGACATCGTGCTGTGTACCCACCTGCACTTCGACCACGTTGGCTGGAACACGATCCTGGTGGACGGGGAGTGGGTGCCCACCTTCCCCAACGCCCGGTACCTGTTCAACCGCGCCGAGTACGAATACTGGGACTCCGGTGCCGAAGGAGCGGCGATCACATTCGGCGATGCTGTGCGCCCAGTGCTGGACGCCGGCCTGGCCGACCTGGTGGACAGCGATCACCAAGTCACCGGCGAGATCAGCCTGGAGCCCTCACCGGGCCACAGCCCCGGCCACGTAAGCGTGCGCATCTCATCTGCGGGCCAAGAGGCCGTGATCACCGGCGACCTGGTCCACCACCCCGTCCAGTTCTCCGCCCCCGATTGGGTAATGACTGCCGACGACGACCCGTCAAGAGCTTCCGAGACCCGCAGAACTTTCCGCGAGCGCTACGCCGACTCCGGCATCCTCATATTCGGCACCCACTTCGCCGGCCCCAGCTGTGGCCACCTCTCCAACGCGGACGGTCGCTGGGTATTCACCGTCAAGGCCTAGCCAGGGGTCTCAACCCCCTGCGGCAGAAGCGCGGGCCATTAGCCGGCGGGTGGGGTGGTAGTCGTTGACGCCGTAGTGCTGAACGGCTTGGTTGTCCCATATCACCACGGTGTCAGGGGTCCAACGGACCCGGCAGTGGTATTCGGGGATCTCGGCTTGGCGGCAGAGCAGGTTGAGCAACTCGTCGCTGCCGTCAATTGGGGAACCATCGGGGCCAACCAAATCGGTAGTGAAGCCAGCGTTCACGAACAGGGTGAGCCGTCCAGTGCGGGGATGAGGGCGGGCCACGGGGTGGACAGCGGGAGGAACTTCGGCCCGCAGCTCGTCCAGATCGTCCCCGTACTTGTCGGCGTAGGCTCCGATGCTCCAGTCGTGGCGGGCTGACAGCGAGGTCAGTCGGTCTCGAAGATCAGGGTCGAGGTTGTCCCAGGCAGCGGCCATGTCGGCGAACAGGGTGTCGCCCCCAACCGCCGGAATCTCGATGGCTCGCAGGATGGTGCAGACCGGCGGGTGGGTCCGGAACGTGCCGTCGGTGTGCCACATGTTCTCCAGGCCGACCACGGTGTCATTGCGCTCAAAGGTGATGGCATCTGTTTGGGCGGCGGTGCCGGGATTGGGGATCAGCTGATCATCGGTGAGCGGTCCCCAGCGAAGGGCCAGCGCTCCCTGGGCGGCGGTGTCGATGGGCTGGTCTCGCACGATGAGCACCTTCCACTCCAGCAAGGCCCGATCGAGCTCCGCGAACAGCTCGTCGTCCACATCCCCCAGCGACAAGCCAGATAGCTCGGCACCGATAGTAGGGGCCACCGGGGAAACCTCGAACCGCTGGAATTGAGCCGATTCCCAGTCGTCCGGAAGCCGTCGCATGACCCGAGGCCCAACGGGATGGCGGCTCATGTTCCCCATTGTGCCGGACCGGATCTGCTCTCAATCAGCGGCGTCTCGCTCGACAAAGATGTCGGTAGCGATTTCGAAGGCCTTCATTGCAGCGGGGAAGCCGGCGTAGATGGCGGCTTGGATCATGACCTCACAGATCTCCTCCCGGCTCAAGCCGAAGGAGTCCAAGCCCATGATGACGTGCTCGCGGATGGCGAACTCATTGCCCAGAGCAGTCATCATGGCGATGGTGGCCAGGCTGCGCTCCCGGCGGCTCAGCACCGGCCGACCCCACACCGCAGACGGCCCCACTCTCAACATTTCCATCACGTCGTCGCGGACTTCCTCGGGAATAGGCAGGCGGCTGAGCACATCAGGCTGACGAGGTTCAGACATGACCCGACGGTACTTCACCCATGGCAACTGGTCGCACGCGATGCGCGAAGTTGCATGTTGACCGAATGTGGTGGGGTATTGGGCGTTGCGACCCGGAACATTGGCGACTTCGCCGATTATGGGATTGATGTCTTCAATCCGTGGGAATCGGTCTAGACCCGTTGCGCTGGTCGAGGGCGCCGGCTATGGCGGCGCCGGCGGTGACGCCGCAGGCGGCGGCCCATAGCCAGCTGAGGGCGGCCAGGGTTCCGGCGGTGGCCACGGTGATGGCGGTGCCTCCTACGGTCCAGTTCACAGCTACTGCGGCTATGGCCGATACCACTGAGAACCAGAGGGCCGACACCAAGCCGCCAATCAAGTGATGGCGCCATGGCTGGTGGGGGCAGGACATTTTCTGCACCAGGGAGAACACGGCCAATGCAGATATGAAGCCGACCACCGGGGCCAGTCGGGGGTCAACCCAAACCGCAATGGCGGTGGGACCGGCGATCAGGGGAAGCGCGCCTATCAGCAGCCAAAATCCGGTGAACCGCTCCAACCACCACGACCGGCGGGGGGCGCCCCGCACCCGGCGGACGGCCCGGCAGGCAGCAGCAGCGGCTCGCATGGTGCCCCATACTGCGACCACTGCGGCGATGGACGTGGCTGCCGGGGGAGCGGAGACCACGTCGGCGAACTCCTCGCCGATGGTGCTGTCAACATCGCTCAGCGCGGTCTGGCCCGCGTCGGCTAGCCACTCGTTGAACCGGTCGGCGATGCGATCAGACACTGTCCGAACCGTGGAGGCGATGGCGGCGGCGGCCACCGCGGCCGGAAACAGGGATACCGCCGACCAGAAGGCGATCTCGGCTGCTCCGGTGCCGCCTTCGCCCTCTCGCCAGCACGAAGCGGACTGTTTGGCCAGGGAAACGGCCCTAGTGAACCAACTCTCAGCAGCAGCCGACGGTGCCTCGTCAGCGCCCATTTGCGAGCGAGTCAGCCGGCCTGGGCTTCAGCCAGGCGGGGGATGAGCGCGTCGAACACCTCGGCCCAGTCGCCCACGAAGCCGATGTCCACGATCTCCCACAGGGGAGCGTCGGGGTCGGGGTTGATGCCCACCACCGTGCCGGCGTTGCGGACGCCCACGGTGTGGTTGAACTTCCCGCTCATGCCGATGGCGAAATAAAGCCGCGGGCTGATGCTGTGGCCGGTGATGCCCACTTGGCGGGCCCGGGGCATCCAGCCGTAGTCAGTGACCTTGCGGGTGGCGCAGAGGGCGGCCCCGATGGCGGCTTGGTGCTTCTCCAGATTGGGGTAGTCGGACGGGTCTACCCCTTGGCCCACGCCGATAACCACCGAGGCGTTGGCCAGCTCATCGCTGTCGTCGTCCCGATAGCGCCGGATGATCTCAAGGCGGCTCTGGCCGGGAGATTCCAGCGACGACTGGCGGGCCTGTGGGCGGTCGGGATTTGGGCGGGGGAAGGGCAGCACCCCAGGGCGCACCGTGGCCATTTGGATGGGAGAAGCGCAGAGAATCTCGGCCACCAGCCATCCCCCGAAGGCCGGCTTTAAGGCGATCAGCTTCCCGTGGTCATCCACCTTTAGCCCCACGGCGTCGCCGGTGAGTCCTGCGCCCAGTGTTGCCGCCATCCGAGATGCCACCTCACGACCCCAAGCAGTGCCCGGTGCCAGCACGGCCCATGGCTGGGTTTCGGCTGCCCAGGCCGACATGGCCGACGCCAGATCTTCCTCGACCAGCGAAGCGCTGCTATCGCCGCCTGAGATGTCGATCTGCTCATCGGCTCCCCATGGGCCCAGATCCTCGTCGGCATCGTCCAGGCCAGGGCCGAGGGCGGCTACTTGTCCGCCGATCTCCGCGGCCAACTCCGATGCCGTTCCCAGAAGCTCCTTGGTAACCCGGTCTCGGCCCGGTTCCACCAGCACGGCTATGGCGGGGCCGTCGGATCCGGCCCCCGAGCGCCGGGCAACCATAGCCGGCTCGGGCATAGAGCTGGAGGCAAGCGCCCCCTTCTTGGCCAGGATGGCCACTGCCTGTTCGATCTGCTCCTCCAGCGTGCCGCCCATCATCTGGCGGCCGCGCTCCACGTCGATCATCTGAACTGGCCCGACCGTGGTGGGGCTGGCCTCCTGACCCCATGGACCGGGACCCAAGTTGGCGGCGCTCACCGTCTGAATGTGGGAGCTGTCCACCGTGGCCCAGGCCTCCGGGTCCTTGATCTTGCACGGGTCGCACAAACGCTCCGCGCACGACACCACCGCGGGTAATTGCACTTCTACATCCACCCACTCGTCGTCGTGTTCCAACCGCAGCTCCAAGCGGTCGCCGTGAAGGGAGAAGTGCCGAACCCCGGTGGCGAATGGCAAGCCCATCAGCTCGGCCAGCTGCGGTGGCACCTGGCCGGTGTCGGAGTCAACCGAGTTGCGTCCCATCATCACCAGATCGAAAGGTCCAAACCGCTCCAGGGCGGCGGCCAGCGCCTTGGCGGTGGCCCAAGTGTCCGACCCGGCGAACTCCGGGTCGCAGATGTGGACCCCGGCGTCTACCCCAAAAAGCAGTGCTTCCCGGCACACGTTCTCGGCTGACGGCGGTCCCAGCGTCAACACGGTCACCGTGCCCCCGCTGGCCCGGGCCACCTCGGTGCCCTTGGCCACAGCGCGGCGGCAGTAGTCGTTCATGTGCATTTCGATGCCGTCTCGCACCATACGGCCGTCGGGCCCGAGAACCATGTCCTCGAACACCGGGATCTGCTTGACCAACACAGCCACTCGAAGGGGGCGTTCCGGCGCAATCACGTCATCGGGCGGGTCAAACATCTGGTTTGAGGCTACCGAGCGCGAAGTATCGATTTCGGGTTGGGCGATGTTCGGCGCGCCAACAGGTGGCTACGGTTGCCGGATGGCACTTACGAGACGGCGAATCGTAACCGGGCACGACGACAGCGGAGCACCGGTCATCATCTCCGACGGGCAGGCACCATCAAGCTTCTTGGGACGGAGCACGGCCAGCATGTGGTACGTCGGACAGTGTCCCGCCACGGTGGATGACGGCGGGGAGGAGCCGGACGACCGGACTGACTTCGTTCCCCCGCCCGGTGGGATCTCGTGGCGGCTGTTCACGTTGAAGCCATCAGGCGGCAAGGCGATCGGACCGCTCGACGACCCCCGGTTCGACCAAGACAGGGTCGGTTTTCACGCCACCCCCACCATCGACTTCATCGAGATCATCTCAGGGCAGATCCGGTTGGAGTTGAACGACCATTGGGTGGAGCTGGCTGCCGGCGACTGTGTCATTCAGCGGGGCACTTGGCATCGGTGGATCGTGATCGGCGACGAGCCCTGCACGTTCAGCGCCACCATGCTGGGAGTGGGCGACGGCGATGATCCCGGCTTCGCGGGGGCATCCGTTGGCACCGTCGGCCCTCGCAGGATCGTGACCGACGGCGACGGGGTGTGCGCCGACGGCCCTCCGGCCACTGCATCGCAGTCCGATGGGGGACTGGTCACCGCCGAGCTGTGGCACACCTTCGCCCCGGTGGTCAGCGAGCTCCAGGGTGGCGACGCTCCCCAGTCGGAGATGCAGCTCAACCCGCCCGGCGGAGGGGTGACCTGGAAGCAGGTGACCATTCCGGCGTCGATGGCCGACCAGGCCGCGTTGATGCACCAAACGCCCACCATCGACTTCGTGCGGATCGCCCAGGGCACGGTTGATTTGGAGCTGCCTGGACAGCCGCCGACGCACCTCGTGGCCGGCGACTGTGTGATTCAGCGGGGCACCGAGCACGCCTGGCGGAATACCGGCGACGGCCCGTTCACCCTCTCGGCGGTGATGATCGGGGTGGGGGATGGCTGATCTCGACCTGAGGCTCCAAGCGCTGCTGGACAAAGACGAGATCACCGACACCATCCATCGGGTGGCCCGGGGCACCGACCGGCTCGACAAGGAGCTGATCGTCTCTGGTTATCACCCCGACGGCTTTGACGACCACAACAACTTCCGGGGCAGTCCGGTGGAGTTTGCCGACTGGGTGCTGGAGGTGCTGGCGCACTTCGACTACACCCAGCACCTGTTAGGTCAGTCCCGCATCCAGCTCGAGGGCGATGTGGCCTTCGTGGAGACCTACTGCAACGCCCACCACGTGGTGCACCCCACCGAGGAAGGGCCGGGCTCCGACATGCGCATGGGGCTGCGCTACGTGGACCGGTTCGAGCGGCGCGACGGCGGTCCCTGGCTGATCGCCACCCGGATATGCGCATTCGAGTGGCGCTACACCCTGGAGCTGAATTACTCGTTCCCCTACGACGACGACTTCACCATCGGCTACCGGGACCGCTCCGACATCACCTACACCCGGGCGGGCCTGATGGGGGAGCCGCGGGGGTGATTCCTGTCTGGGCCAAAGCGGCTTCGCAACCTGGGAGTGGAGATGGCGCTCGATAAGCGACCCATCCGGTTTGAGCGGCTGGCCCTGGAAGAAGTGGTCCACGAGATGCTGACCCTGGCGGCCCGGGGCGACGGGTCGGGGTGGATCAACGTCCAGCCGCTGGTAGCCGACGAGGATCGGCCTCCCGAGTCGCCCATATTCAAGCTGTTCACTGCGAAGGGACCGGCCGTTCCGCTCGGCACCTGGGTGCCGGGCCACCATTACCGGGACAAATGGCAGCCCGCCTCGGTAGGCTTGCAGCATGCCGGTGGGCGACACGCCGCCAAGTTGTTGGAGGAGCGGGGGGTGGCCGAGCCCGACGGTTGGAACCGGCGCCAAGACCACATCAAGCGGGGCTTGGTGTACGAGTTGCCCGAAGGTCAAGACCCCCGTGTGGCGCTGGAGTTCCTGGTTGATGCCATGGCCAATCTCGTGGAGTTTCCGCTCAGCGGGCGCTGGCAGGCGATGGTTCTGACCCAGCGCTAAGTCTGATCCTCTTCAGCACTGAGTCGGTCGGCGGCGTCCTTCTTGAGCTGGCCCTTGGCTACTTTGCCCCCTGAGGACCGGGGGAGGGCGTCGACTACGAATAGGTGCTCGGGCCACCACTCCCGGGAAACTCCGCGGCTAGCCAGGTGCTCTCGTAATCCGTCGAGATCCAGGCTGGTGCTGGGCACAAGCTCCACGTAGGCGGCCACCCGTTCACCAAACACCGCGTCGGGGGCGGCCACCGCGGCCACCATGGCCACCGACGGGTGAGTCATCACCTCGTCTTCCACCGCGGGGGCGCTGATGTTCTTGCCCCCTCGGATGATGAAGTCCGACGTGCGCCCCACCACCCGCAGATAGCCGTCGTCGTCGATCTCCACGATGTCGCCCATCAGCATCCGGCCATCGTCGGTCATCAGCTCGGTGTTGGCCTTGGCATCGTCGTAGTAGCCCAAGGCGGTGGCCGGTCCCCGGCAGGCGGGCTGCCCCCTGCCTCGCAGCTCGGGAAGCAGAGAACCGTCGTCGGGGTCGTAAAGGGCACAGTCCATTTCGGGTTCGCACCGCCCCCCGGAGCGCAGCCGGGCCGACCGGGGATCGCTCAACCGGGTTCCGCTCAGCATCCCGGTCTCGTTGGAGCCGTAGAAGTTCAACACCGTGCAGCCAGTGCGTTCCTCGAACTCGGAAGCCCGCTGGTAGGGAATGGCCTCGCCGCCGGTGAACATCAACCGCAGCGACGACAAATCGTGGTCGTCGAACACCGGCGAGTTCAGCATCATGATGAACTGGGTGGTGACCGCGCACAGAACGGTCACCCGCTCCGCCTCGATGAGGCGGATCAGCGCGGCAGCGTCGAAGTCGGCCATCACCACAGTGGGCACACCCAGGATGGTGGGGGAGTAGTGGGCGGTCCACAGCCCGAAGCCGAACGGCGCCGGCACCGGCACGCAGAACACCTCGTCGGTACCCAGCCCGCTGTACTCCACGGCTTTCTGATGGAAGTAGAACCACCGGTTGTGGGTCTGCATGACGCACTTGGGCAGCCCGGTTGTGCCCGACGTGGAGTTCAATAAGCAGAGCTCCGAGGCCCCCAAGCGGCGCGCTTCGACGGCTTCGGCAAATCCAGGGACAGACTCCGGTTTGGGAGCGTCCTCGCCGTCGAGAGCAATGGCCGCATCCTGGCCAGGGCCGTCGATGGTGATGTGGTGGGTCAGATCTGGGAGGTCGCGTCGCAGCTCGGCCACCGCGTCAGCCGCCAGTTGCCCCCGAAGCTCCGCACCGGTGACCACAGCTCGAGCCCCGGACTTCTCCACCAGATGGGCGATCTCCGCCGGCCCGGCTCGGTGGCCGATGCCCATGACCACCACCCCGGCCTTGTCGGCACCCGTGAACGCCGCATGAACCGCAGCGCCATCAGGCAAGATCACCGCCGCCCGATCGCCCCGTTCCAGCCCCGCAGCCAACAGCGCAGCCGCCATCCGGTCGGACAGCCGGTCATATCCCGCCCAAGTGGTCCGGTCGATGCTCCCCAAAGAGCCCTCCTCAGAAGGTCGGCTCCACGTGATGTAGGCAGCGTCATCGGGCCGCTCAGCCGCGTTGCGGCGGATCAGGTCAGTGGAAGTCTCATGTCCCCACCAGCCCGCCGCCACATAGGCAGCAGCCACCTCAGGATCAGCCGCGATCGGCACAGTCTCAGAAGCTGTTGGGGTCGGCGATCACCGAGTCGGGGATTGGGTGGCGGAAGAGGTCGCTGGCGTTGGCCCAGCAGATTTGGGCTACTTCGTCGGCGGGGATGCCGGCGAGTTGTTTGCGGAGCAGTTCCTGGGTGTTGGGCCAGGTGGAGTCGGCGTGGGGGTAGTCGGACTCCACCATCAGGTTCTCCAGGCCGATGTAGTGGCGGTGGTCGAAGGCCGAGGGGTCGTCGATGGCGCAGAACCAGAAGTTGCGGCGCAGAGTGTCGGCGGGGGAGAGCTCCACGTCGTTCCAGGTGCCGTACATGGAGTCGTACTTGCGGACGTGCTCGAGGCGATCCAACAGCCCGGCCACCCAGCCGAGGCCCCCTTCGCTGAGGGCGATCTTGATGTTGGGGAACCGCACCGGGATCTTGGAGTACAGCCAGTCGACCGCGGCGAACATGGCGTAGCCGAAGAACAGCACCCCCACCGTGTCAGAGGGGGCATCGGGCGAGGTAGCCGGCGAGGTGCCCGAGGAGCCGACGTGCAGGCACACCACGGTCTCGGTCTCCTCGCAGGCGGCCATGATCGGGTCCCAGTGGCCGGAGTGCAGGCTGGGGAACCCCAGAGAGTGGGGGGCCTCGGAGAAGCTGATGGCTTTGTAGCCCCGCTCGGCGTTGCGGTACACCTCGGCCGCGCCCACCTCGGGGTCGAGGAAATAGGTGAGCTGGCAGGGGATCATGCGGTCGGGACAGGCCCCGGACCACTCCTCGATGTTCCAGTCGTTCCAGGCCCGCACCGCGGCTAGGGCCAAATCGGGGTCATCGGTAAGTTGCTGGAACCTCTGTCCGCAGAAGCCGGGCAAGAACGACGGGAAGCACAGCGAGGCGTAGACGCCGTTGAGGTCCATGTCGGCGATCCGGGCGTCGATGTCCCATGAGCCCCGGCGCATGTCCTCGAAGCGGGTGGGTTCGAAGCTGTACTCGCTGACCGGGCGGCCCACCACCGCGTTGAACCCCACGTTGGGCAGCGAGTGCCCGGCATACAGCCAGGTTTCCGATCCGTCGTCGAGCGTGACCACCCGCGGAGCGTCGTCGGCATATTTGGCCGGGAATCGATCGGTGAAGGCGTCAAGAGGCTCCACAATGTGGTCGTCCACCGAGATCATCGGCGTCCACCGGTCGGCTCGCTCGGGCTCGGGCAGAAACGTGACTTGGCCCTTGACGTGCTGGGTGAAGGAGGTGTCAGCAGTGAGATCGTCGAGCGAGATGGCCATGTCTAAGCTTGCCGCGAATCAGCCCGGCTGAGCCACTGAAAGGTGGATTTGCAGATCGGTGAAGCTGGGCGGGCCGAGGCCGTCGCTACAGTGCAGGGCCAAGTGCCGCTCATCGGTTTCCACGATCATTCCGGCGTTGCCCAGCCACGCCGTTTCCAGTCCGCCCAGATCCCAGGCATTCCACACTTCCAAGCGCCGGACCTGAGCCCCGAGCACGGTCAGCTCCACCTCGGTCGGGCTGGTGTCGGACCACAGCGAGATGACCTCAGAAACAGCCTCATTGGCCTCGAGGAGACCGTTTACTGCGGCCAGCTTGACGGCTTGGCGACGGTCGGGGCGGGCGGCAATCCGCTCTATTCGCACCCTGGTGCCCTCCGACACCGCCAACCGCAGCAGCGGCCGGACGTCTCGCCCGCGGTACACCACGGTCTCAGCCCCGTCGGCAAATTGATCGCTGAGCGTGGGGGAGGCGCTCATGGCTGGGCGAAGGGGTCGAGGCCCTTGTCTCCCCAGGTGGGGGTGGGCCTGCGCTTGGTGGCCCAGCAGTAGCGCAGCATGGGCTCGGGCAGGTCTAGCTCTTCAATAGTGCTGGTTCGGGGATTGAAGCGCTGAGGGGCTTGCCCTACGGCCATCAGGGTCCGGTTATCCTCGCCGAACACAGCTGAGGATCGGCGCTCGGACAGGTTCTTCCAGTAGCGACGGCGCACCGCAGTGATCGACGGCGGGGTTCCCCGAGGGGTGAGCTTGTAGATGGATTCCCCCGCTTGCCAAGGTCCTGACGGCGTTGGCTCATCCGGATGTGGGGCAGGGTCGGGGGCGGGATATTCGATTGGCTGTTCTGGGGGAGGCTCAAGGGGGACCTCTGGCTGTTGGACGGTGGTGGATTCGGCGGGGAGCGCCGGTAGATCACTGCGAGCACTCTGCGCTGAAGCGGTGTCGGGAGCCTCTGGAGGCATGGGGGCGTCAACCATCAGCCAGGCGGGCGTGCCGGTGGTGCGGGGTCGAAAGGAGCGGCGGATGGGCTTGCCCATCCAGTCCAAGATGATGGCCAAGGTGGCCAGCGCCAGCATTATCAGCAGAAAGACGAAGAAGGCGGCAGCTGTGGACATAGCTCTAGTGGTTGGATTTTACGCTCAACGCCCCTGAAAACGGGGGTCGCGGTGCTCGGCGAAAGCGGCCCGTCCCTCGGCAAAATCCTCGCTGGCCCAGCAATCGGCAATGGCATCCAAGGCTGCCTGGCGATCGCCCCGGCCAGTGGCCGCGTGGATGGACAGCTTGACGGCCCGAAGGGTGAGCGGGGCGTTGGCCACCAGGCGGGAGCAGAGCTTGTCGACTTCGCGGTCGAGTTCGTCGGCGGGCACCACCGAGTGGGCAAGGCCAATGCAGGCCGCCTCCTCAGCGCTGATCCGGTCCCCGGTCATCAAGATGCGCGCCGCGTTGGCATCGCCCACCCGGCCCACAAGCTGCTCGACGCCCTCGATGGGATAACCCACTCCCAGGCGGGCCGCGGGGATGCCGAACTGCGAGCGGTCGGTGGCCACCAGCAGATCGGCGTGGAGGGCCACCAGCAGCCCCCCTCCTAGGCAGTAACCGTCCACCGCGGCGATCAATGGCTTGGTCAGTCGACCCAGCGCGGCCGGCCCCCGGCTGGTGCGGGCATCGTCGGGGGAGGGGTTGCTGCTCGGTCCCCGAGCGGAGTCCAGGCTTCCGATGTCGGCACCAGAGGCGAACGCTCGATCCCCCGCACCGGAGATGATCACCACCCGGATTTCCGGGTCTTGCTCGTAGGCGTCGACAACGGCGGCTAGCGCCGCGAACATGTCGGTGGTGATGGCGTTGTGCCGCTCAGGATTGTTGAACACAATGCGGCCGAGCGCGCCCTTGACCTCGGCGATCAGCTTGTCGGTTCCGGTGTCCACACTCTGGGCCATGGGGTAGTAGTAGCACGATGGCCCTGTACGACCGAACCGAGGCGGGAAACGGGCCGCTAGCCGGCCTGCGGGTGGTCGATCTCACCAGGGCCCGAGCCGGCCCGACTTGCACCCGACAGCTGGCCGACATGGGGGCCGAGGTGATCCGCGTCGTCGAGCCCAGCCCCTATTCCCTGGGCGGATCCGACACCTACAACCTTCAGCGCAACAAGCGGTCGATGGGCCTGGACTTGACCGACGACCGGGCCCGGGAGGCGTTTTTCCGGCTGACTGATCGGGCTGACGTGGTGGTGGAGAACTACCGGCCGGCGGTGAAAGATCGCCTGGGCATCGGCTACGACGTCCTGTCGGCCCGCAACCCCCGGCTGGTGTACGCCAGCCTGTCGGGGTTCGGACAAGAAGGGCCGTATGCCAACCGCCCGGGGGTGGACCAGATCGCCCAGGGACTGAGCGGGCTGATGAGCGTGACCGGGCCACCGGGAAGCGGACCCTGGCGGGTGGGGATTGCCATCTCCGACACGGCGGCGGGAACCTTCCTCACCCAGGGGGTGTTGGCCGCGCTGTTGGCGCGGGAGCGCACCGGGCGGGGCCAGTGGGTCCACACGTCGCTACTGGAGGCGGCCATCAACTTCATGGACTTCCAGGCGGTGCGCTGGCTGACCGACAGCGAGGTCCCGCCCCAGGAGGGCAACAACCATCCCACCATCGTGCCGATGGGCATGTTTGCCACTGCCGACGGGCACGTCAACGTGGCCCCAATGTCTCGGTGGGAGACCTTCGCCGAGGCGCTGGGCGCTCCCGAGCTGGTGGCCGATCCCCGATTCGCCGACCGCGACGCCCGCACGGCCCACCGCATCGAACTGGACGAGGTCATCGAGCAGCGCTTGGCCACCGCCACCACTGCCGAATGGGTGGAGCGGCTCAACGCCGCCGGGTGCCCTTGCGGACCGGTGCTGGCGGTGGACGAGACGTTTGCCGACCCTCAAGTTGAGCATCTGAACATTTTCTCGATGGTTCCCGACCCCGATGGTGGCGAGCTGGCGGTGCTGCGACTTCCCCTCACCTTCTCTGACACCCCGGCTGCGGTGGGGGCCGGTCCCGTCCACCCTGGTCACCACACGCAGGAGATCCTCGCCGAGCTGGGCTACGACGACGCCGAGATCGAAGCGCTGACAGTCAGCACCGACTGACCCTGTTTGCGGCTAGGGCAGGCGGGCGAGGAGGTCCAAGAGCAGGGTGTAGAAGCCGTCGGAGTCCACTTCGGTGATGAACTGGCAATTAGGGGGTCGATCGGTGACGTCCCACCAATCCACCACGGTCATGCCCATAGTGAGGGGGGATTGGGTCTCCACCTCCACATTGCAGTGGCGCCCGCCGTAGAGGTCGGGGCGCAGCAGGTAGGCGATCACGTTGGGATCGTGCAGAGGACCGCCGAAGGTGCCGTATTTGTCCACGTCGAAGCGTTCGTAGAAGTCGAGCATCCCGGCGGCGGCCGCTCCGGTGCGGGTGCCCAGGGCTCGCACCTGGTTGATCCAGGCGTCGGTCATCAGCGCCTTGTGGGTCACATCGAGGGGGAGCATGGTGACCGGGGCACCGCAGTGGAGGACGATCTGGGCGGCGTCGGGATCGACGAATACGTTGAACTCCGCGGTAGGGGTGGTGTTGCCCCCGCCGAAGAACCCGCCGCCCATGCACACGATCTCCCGAATGTGGCGGGCCGCCTCCGGGGCGGTCTCCAGCACGGTGGCCACGTTGGTCATCGGCCCCACCGGGCAGATGGTGATCTCCCGCTCCCCAGCGGCCAAGAGCGTCTCGATCATCCAGTCCACCGCGTGCTGGGGTTGCAGTGGAGTAACAGGGTCGGGCAGGTCGGCACCGTCGATGCCGGTTTTGCCGTGGACGTGCTCAGCGGTCACCAGATCTCGGCGCAGGGGGCGGTCGCAGCCGGCGAACACGGGGACGTCGGTGCGACCGGCCAGCTCCACCAGGATGAGGGCGTTGCGGGCGGTCAGGTCTAAGGGCACGTTTCCGGCCACCGCGGTGACGCCCAGCACTTCGAGCTCGGGGGAGGCCAATGCGGCCAGGATGGCGATGGCGTCGTCTTGGCCAGGGTCGGTGTCGATGATTATCGGGCGGGGGGTGCTGTTCGGGGGTGGGTTCATCGCTTTCGTCCTGCTCTGGTGGCGGCCACGTCGTGGGCCGCCGCTTCAAGTTCGTCGTCCAGAGGCTCCAAGTCCACCCCAAAGCCGGCGTGCTCCAGAGCCCAGCCCAGCAGGGTATCGGCCAGCCAGGGGTTCTTGGGAAGGAGCGGTCCGTGCAGGTAAGTGCCGAGGCACCGACCGGCCACCGCCCCCTCACAGCCGTCGGCCCCGTTGTTGCCGTGCCCCCGGCGCACGTGGCCAAGCGGCGTACACCCCCCGCCCAGATGGGTGCGTCCGGCGTGGTTCTCATAGCCGACCACCGTGCGGCTCTGACCGCCCAGGGTCACGTCCAGCACGACGTCGCCGATGAGGCGGCTGCTTCCCGCCGTGGTTTCCAAGTCCAATAGCCCGATGCCGGGCATTCGCCGCCCGTCGGTGCCGGAATAGCCGTGGCCCAAGAGCTGATAGCCGCCGCACACTCCCAGCACGACGGCGCCGTCGTGGGCAGCATGGCGCAGCGGATCGGCCTTTTGGACCAGGTCCTCGGCCACCAGCATCTGGTCGCGGTCTTGGCCACCACCCAGGTAGTAGAGATGGCAATCGCTGGGGATGGGATCACCAAGCCCGACTTCCACCACCTCCAGGGACAGCGCCCGCCATTCCAGGCGGCGCAGGAACACAGCGATGTTCCCCCGGTCGGCATAGATGTTCAGGTGATCCGGGTACAGGTGGCAGAGCCTGACGCTGGGCTGGCCGGTGCTCATCGATCCTCCCAGAAGGAGGGGACGAGCCCCCGGTCGGCCAGCACGGCCTGGAACTCGAGAAGGGCGGTGTAAGTGGGGAGCACGTAGAGATCGCCAGTGGAACTGCTTGACTGCAGAGCGGCGTTGAGAGCGGCGGGTACCGAGGGAACCACCGACAGCCGGTCGGGATCGAACCCGGCGTAGCGGAATCGCAGGGCCATGTCGTAGGCCCGGTCGCCGCTCACCGTGAGCGACGCCAGCCGATCGTTTTCCAACAGCAGCTCGTAGTCCACGTCCCAAATCCACGAAACGTCCTGTCCGTCGGCAGTGCGGTCGTTGAGCAGCACCAGCAGGTGCAGGGGGCCGCCTTCAAGCAGCATGGTGCGGATGTTCTCGTTGGCGCCGGCCGGGTTCTTGGCCAAAAGCGTGGTCACCCTCGTCGAACCCATCTGGGTGCGCTCGGCCCGCCCGAAGGCGGCCTCCCGCTTGGCCAGCGCGGGGCCGATGGATTGGGGGTCCAGGGCTAGCGCCGACGCAGTCGCGGTGGCGGCAAGGGCGTTGTAGGAGTTGTGCATGCCGGGCAGGCGCAGAGACACCTCCATCGGGCCCTGGGGAGTGGCAATGGACAGCCGCTGGCCGTCCAGGCCATGCAGTTCCACCCGGGTGGCTCTCACATCGGGAAAGGCGCGGGCTGATTCGCATTCTGGGCATGACCAACGGCCGAGGTGGGCGATGGTGCCCATGTCGTAGTGAAGCGGGGCGGCGCAACGGCGGCAGTTGATGGTGTCGGCAGCGTGCGGTAGCCGATCGCGGCCCACCCGGGGGTCCTCGATGCCATAGGAAACAGTGCTGGGGTGCCCAGAAGCGATCTCGGCCACCGCAGGATCGTCGGCGTTGTAGATCACGGTTGTGGTTGGGTCGAGTTCAGCCACCGCTTGGCGCCAGCGGTCCACTAGGTGTTCGAGCTCGCCGTAGCGGTCAAGCTGGTCCCGGAACAGGTTCATCAGGGTGACTACCCGCGGCCTGGTCTGGGCCATCAGCCCCGGCAGAGCGGCTTCGTCCACTTCGAACAGGGCTAATTCGGCGCCCTCGGAGTTGAGCAGTGCGGTGGCCACCCCCCGCTCCAGATTGGAGCCGGCGGTGTTGGCCACCACCCTGATTCCCGAAGCATCGAGGGCGGCCCGAACCAACCGGGCGGTGGTGGTCTTGCCGTTGGTTCCCGAAACCAGGATGACGCCGCCGGGGACGGCCAGGGCCATCTCTGCGGTGGCCTCCGGTCGCAATCGATTGAGCAGCAGACCGGGAATGGTGGTGCCTCCGCCCCGTCCAAGTTTCTGGGACAGCCGTCCTGCACCCCGGGCCGCACCGGCGGCCAATCCCTGAGGCAGCGACGGCATCCTCATAGTTATGTATTACTACCGAAAGCGTCGGAAGAACTCGCGGATGTCTTGCGCCAGCGCTTCGGGTTCCTCCATGGCGGCGAAGTGCCCCCCCTCGGCCATGTCGGACCAGTGGACGATGTTGTAGTTGTCCTCCAACCAGCGCCGGGGGGCCTGCATGATCTCCATGGGAAAGCTGGCCATCCCCAGAGGGGTGCTGAGAGGGCCGCCCAATCCGGCTGCACCAGGGCGCAACGTCTCGTAGTACATGCGGGCCGACGATCCTCCGGTGGCCGTGAACCAGTACAGGGAGATGTTGGTGAGGAGTCGATCCCGGCTCACAGCCGATTCGATGGTGCCGTCGTTGTCGGTCCAGGCCAGGAACTTCTCGGCGATCCAGGCCAGCTGCCCGACCGCGGAGTCGGTGAGGCCGTAGGCCAGGGTCTGGGGCTTGGTGCTCTGGATCTGCATGTAGCCCGCGCCCTCGGTGAAATAGAGGTTGGCGCGGCCCAACCCGGCCTGCTCGGCCTCGGTGAGCTCGCCGGGCCCATCCTCTGGTGCCGTGGCGAACAAGAAGTTCACATGGACGGCCTCACAGTGGTCGGGGTCACAGCGCCCAATGTTCTGGGAAATCATCGAGCCCCAATCACCCCCCTGGGCCCCGTAGCGGTCGTATCCCAAGCGTCCCATCAGCTCCGAAAATGCCTTGGCAGTGCGGACGGTGTCCCATCCCCGGTCGGCGGTTGGCCCCGAAAAGCCGTAGCCAGGAAGCGACGGGGCGATCACATGGAAGGCATCGGCGGGGTCATCGGGCTCGGTGAGCATTCCGATGATGTCGAGGAACTCCACCACCGTTCCGGGCCATCCGTGGCTGATGATCAGCGGATAGGCGTCGGGATGGGAGGAGCGCTGGTGGATGAAGTGGATGTTCTGGCCGTCGATGGCGGTGGTGAAGTGGTCGAGCTCGTTCAGCTCGGCTTCGGCAGCCCGCCAGTCGTACTCGTCGGCCCAGTAGCGGGCCAGTTCCTGGATGTAGCCCATCTCTGCGCCGTAGTCCCAGCCGGCGTCGGGGAGCTGATCGGGCCAACGGGCATCCCTCAAGCGGCGTTGAAGGTCTTCCAGCGCAGCGTCGGATATTTCGACGGTGAACGGGGTGATCTCGGACATAGGACTCCTCAGGTCGGTACTAGGCATCAGGCGGGGGAGCGGGGAATCAGCCCTGCGTTGGTTCTGGCCCGCTCCAGGGTGGCCGCCGCCACCGTGCGGGCCTTGTCGGCACCGGTGGACAGTACTCGGGCGATCTCACCCGGATCGGACGACAGCTCGGCAAATCGATCCCGGATGGGGTTGAGCATTTCGTTCACCGCATCGGCGGTGTCGGACTTCAGCGGTCCGTATTGGGCGTATTCGTCGGCCACCGACACGGGGTTCTGCCCGGTGGCTGCGGCCAGGATGCCGAGCAGGTTGGACACTCCTGGCTTGGCCACGGGGTCGTAGCGCACTTCGTTGCCGCTGTCGGTCACCGCCCGCTTGAACTTGCGGACCACGCTCTCGGGATCCTCCAGCACCCCGACCGTGCCGGCCGACTCCAGCGACTTCGACATCTTGTCGCCCGGGTTCTGGAGGTCCATGACCCGGGCGCCTGTGTCGGGGATGACGTGGGCGGGCACTGTGAAGGTGTCGCCGTAGCGGTGGTTGAACCGCTCGGCGATGTCCCGGCACAGCTCGATGTGCTGGCGCTGATCATCACCCACCGGCACCAAGTCGGTGTCGTACAGCAAGATGTCGGACGCCTGGAGGGCGGGATAGGTGAACAGGCCGGCCGACACGAATTCAGAGCGGTCAGACTTGTCCTTGAACTGGGTCATGCGGCGCAGCTCCCCGAAGCCCACCGTGCACTCCATCATCCAGGCCAGCTCGGCGTGCTCGCTCACCGAGCTCTGCACGAACAGCGTGGACCGCTCGGGGTCGATGCCCACCGACATGAGCATGGTGGCCGCGGCCACGGTGTTGCTCCGCAGCTCGGCCGGATCGGGAGCAGTGGTAAGGGCGTGGAGATCCACTACGCAGTACACGGCTTCGTGTTCGTGCTGATAGGCCACCCAGTTGCGCAGCGCGCCCAAAAGGTTGCCCAGGTGCATGCCGCCGGAAGGCTGAATTCCTGAGAACACACGAGCCACGCCGGTCAAACTACCCGCCCCGATCCCGAAATCCCTAGGTGCCAGCCCTGATCTCAAAACCCCGAACCAGCAGATAACGAGTCCTACACTTGGCGGGTGACCGCAGAGGCGAGGACTGAGGTGCTCAAGGCGCCGTTCGAGGTGCGTACGGAAGTTTTCGAAGGCCCGCTCGATCTGCTGCTGCACCTCATTTTGCGCGACGAGGTTGACCTCTACGAAGTGATGGTGGGCGACATCGTGGACGCCTATCTGTCGGAGCTCGACCGTATGGAGCAGCTCAACCTGGAAGTGGCCACCGAGTTTCTGCTCATCGCTGCCACTCTGATCCAGCTGAAGAGCAGCCGCCTGTTACCCGACAGCGAGTCGCTGGACCTGGACGAGGAATTGGCCCTGTGGTCGGAGCGCGATCTGCTGCTGGCCCGCCTGCTGGAGTGCCAGACCTTCAAAGCGGCTGCTCAGGCTTTGGAGCAGTTGGCTGCGGTCGCCGGTCGGAGCTATTCCCGCCGCGCCGGTCCCGACGAGCGCTATCTCGACCTGGTGCCCGACTTCTTGGAGGGGATGAGCCCTGACGATCTCCGAGCTGCGTTCTTGCGGGCCACCACCTCCCGACCTGCGCCTCAGGTGAACATCGCTCACATCACCGACATCCCCATCAGCGTGGATGAAGTGACCACTGGCCTGATGGCTCGGCTGCCCGACATCGGCACCGTGGGTTTTCGGGAGCTGACCGAGGACTTGGAGACCGGCATCGAAGTGGTGGTGTATTTCCTCGCCGTGCTCGAGCTTTTCAAGCGCGGTCTGGTGGATGTATCGCAGGCCAGCACGTTTGGCCGCATTGCCATCACGTGGAGCGGCGAGACCGAGTTGACCGAGCCGCTCGTGGGAGTTGACGCCTATGAGGGATGAGAACCGAGCTGTTGGTGGGAGTGAATGCTTGTGAGGGAAGAGAACCGAGAAGCCCGCCGGGCGGTTGAGGCCATCGTGATGGTGGCCGAGGAGCCGGTCGCTCCGGGGCTCATGGCTCAGCTCATCGAAATTTCCGTCGAGCAGGTGGAGGCCATCTGCACCCAACTGGCCGACGAATACCGAGTTGACGGCCGGGGTTTCGAGTTGGTCCGGGCGGCCGGCGGCTACCGTTTCCGCAGCCATCCCGACGCCGAGTCGTACGTCAAGAGGTTTGTGGTCAGCGGCCAGAGCGCTCGACTGTCGGCCGCCGCGCTGGAGACTCTGGCCATCGTGGCCTACAAGCAGCCGTTGTCACGAGCCCAGGTCTCGGCCATTCGAGGGGTGAATGCCGAAGGGGCGATGCGCACGCTCCAGCAGCGGGGACTCGTGGAAGAGGTGGGCCGGGATCCCGGTCCCGGCCAGGCCCGGTTGTTCGCCACCACCCCGGCATTTCTGGAGCGGCTGGGTCTCGACTCCATCGATGAGCTGCCTCCCCTGGTGGATTTCGTGCCCGGTGCCGAGGTCATCGAGGCTTTGGAGACCAGTCTCATGGCCGACAGCCGATCAGGGTCAGCAGTAGTCGGCAGCCGAGACGAGCCGGGTCCAAGGCAGGAACCTGGCGTCCCCGCGCCCAGCCTGGAGCCGGGTTCTGAAAACGGCGATGCCCCGCCGGTGTGAGCGAGGCTGAGCGGATCCAAAAGGTCTTGGCCGCAGCCGGCGTGGCCAGCCGCCGGGCGGTGGAGGAGATGGTGGCCGAGGGCCGCATCACGGTCAATGGGCGGCCCGCCCGGCTGGGCCAGCGGATCGATCCCGAGCACGACACGGTGGAGGTGGACGGCATCCCGGTGGGGCTGCGGGCCGATCTGGTGTACTACCTGGTGAACAAGCCGACCGGCGTGGTCGCCACCGCATCCGACCCCCAGGGGCGGCCCACTGTGGTGGCCATGGTGCCCGACAACCCCCGGGTCTTTCCGGTGGGTCGCCTGGATGCCGACAGCGAGGGCCTGCTGCTCCTTACCAACGATGGGGAGCTGACCCACCGCTTGACCCACCCGTCTTTCGGGGTTGACAAGGAGTATCTCGCCCATGTGCAGGGCCGTCCCAGCCGCGGCGCGCTGAGGCAGCTGCGGGAAGGGGTGAATCTTGAGGACGGTGAGGCCCGGGCAGTGGCGGTGTCGCGGCCCGAGCCGTCGGTCATTCGCCTCGTGGTTCGTGAAGGCCGCAATCGGCTGGTCCGGCGAATGTGCGAGGCGGTCGGCCACCCTGTGATCCGTCTGGTCCGCACCCGGATCGGCCCGCTGGTCGATCGCAAGCTTCCACCAGGCCAGTGGCGAGAGCTGACCCAGGGCGAGGTCAGAGAACTGGAACGCAGCGGGACTGAACCGCCAACTGAGTTCGGGGACGGGAGCGGGACTGAACCGTCAACTGAGTTCGGGGATGGGAGCGGGGGTCGGTAAAATCTCGGCCGTGAGCAAAGCTGTGCGCGCCCTGCGGGGTGCCACCACGATTGATGTCGATCTCCCCGAGCACATCGAGGAGCGGATCATCGCGCTGTTGACCGAGATGTTCGATCGAAACGACATCCATCACGATGACTTGATCAGCATCATCTTCACTGCCACCTCTGACATCAACTCGGCCTTTCCCGCGGCCGCAGCTCGAAAATTCGGCCTCGGCGATGTGCCGCTTCTCTGTGCCCAGGAGCTGGACATCGTTGATGGAACGCCGCTGTGCCTGCGCGTGCTGGTCCATCTGACCACGGAGCGGGGGCGCGACGAATTGCACCACATCTACCTAGAAAGCGCACAAGGTCTGCGCGACGACCTTCCCGAGTGATGGCTGCTGGCGAGGCCCCTCAGCGGGCAGCCATCGTCGGCACGGGACTTATCGGAGGCTCCATCGGCTTGGCCTTGAGGGAGCGGGGGTGGTGGGTCACCGGCACTGACCAAAACGAGGCGGTGGCCGCCGAGGCGCTGCGCCGGGGTGCCCTCGACGCGGTAGGACCGCCCGCCGATGCCGACATCACATTCGTGGCCACGCCGGTGGGGTCGGCGGCGACCGAGGCCAGCAAGGCTTTGGCCGCAGGGAATGGACTGGTCACCGACGTGGGCAGCGTGAAGGCCCCCATTGTGGCCGCAGTGGCCGACCGCCGTTTTGTGGGCGGTCACCCCATGGCGGGCAGTGAGCAGGAGGGGGTGGCCGGCGCCCGGGCTGACCTGTTCCAGAATGCGGTGTGGGTGCTCACCCCGACCGATGAGACCGATGACGATTCGTTGGTCCAGATTCGCTCAACAGTGGCCTCGCTCGGAGCCGACGTGGTATCCCTGGCCCCCGAACGGCACGACGCCCTGGTGGCGGTGGTATCGCACGTGCCCCATCTCACCGCGGCCACCCTCATGGCACTGGCCGATGAGCGCTCCGAAGAGCACCGGGCGATGCTTCGGCTGGCCGCGGGAGGGTTCCGGGACATGACTCGCATCGCCTCGGGTCACCCCGGCATCTGGCCGGATATCTGCGAGGAGAACGCCGACGCCATCTGCTCGGTGCTGGACCGATTCATCGCCGCGCTGGGTGATGTGCGCGCCCTAGTAGCCGACGGGAACCGAAGCGGGCTGTTGGAACTGTTGGAGCAGGCTCGAAACGCCAGGGCCCACTTGCCGTATGGCCTGGATCGAGAGGTGTCGCTGGCGGAGGTCAGAGTGCCGGTATTCGACCGCCCCGGCGAGCTGGCCCGGATCACCAGTCTGACCACCGATATCGGGGTGAACATCTACGACCTGGAGATCGCCCACTCAATGGAGGGAGGCCAGGGCGTGGCCATCTTGGTGGTGGACGACGAGGCAATGGCGAGCCTGCTGGAGGCCCTGAGGGAGCAGGGCTACGCCCCGTCCTCGAGACCTCTGTCGTGAGCGCGGCGCGGGGCAGCCAAGAAGCAGGGGAGTGGCCGTGAGCGCCATCACTGTCGAGGGGTCGCAGCAGTTCACTGGGCGGCTGAGAGTGCCGGGTGACAAGTCGATCTCCCACCGTGCGCTGATGATCGCCGCGCTCGCCCATCGTCCGTCTGCCATCCGAGGCCTGTCCGACGGCGAAGATGTCGCCCACACCCGTCGGGCGGTTGAGGCCTTAGGGGCACAGGTCGAAGTCCATAGCGCGGAGAATGTAACGGTCACCGGCGGGCTGATCGGGGCCTCCGGTCCCATCTATCTCGGGAACTCAGGCACTGGCATCCGACTGCTCGCCGGTTTGACAGCCGGCCTCGACTTCACCACCACACTGGACGGGGACACCTCCATTCGCCGTCGCCCAATGGATCGAATCATCGAGCCGCTCTCGGCCATGGGGGCATCGGTTCGGGGCAGCGGGGACAGCGGCTCGCTGGCGCCCTTGATTGTGGAAGGCCGCCCGCTGAAAGGCATCGAATACACCTTGCCCGTGGCCTCAGCCCAAGTGAAGAGCGCGGTGCTGCTAGCGGCCCTGCAAGCTGAAGGACCGACCACGGTCCACGAGCCGGCGCTCACCCGAGCCCACACCGAGGAAATGCTGGCCGATGCCGGAGTGAGGGTTGAACAGCAGGGTCGCTCGACAACGGTTTGGCCAGGCGAGGTTGAGGCGTTCGACATTGATGTTCCCGGCGATCCCTCACAGGCTGCGTTCTGGCTGGTGGGTGCGTGCGTGGCCCCCGAGAGCGACCTCACGGTGGAGAACGTCTACCTCGGCCCAGCCCGGGGCGGGTTCGTTGACGTGCTGGGTCGCATGGGCGCCGACATCTCAGTGGACTCGGAATCTGGCGATATCCGCGCTCGCACCAGTGAGTTGAGAGCCACCCGGGTGACTTCCCACGAGCTGCCGGGCTGCATTGACGAGGTGCCAATTCTGGCTGTGGCTGCGGCGGTTGCCGACGGGGTCACGGTGTTCGAGGGGATCGCCGAGCTGCGGGTCAAGGAAAGCGACCGAGTTGCTGCCATTGTCGAGATGCTCGACGTCCTCGGGGCCAAGAGCGAGATCGACGGCGAGGTCTTGGCGGTCGCGGGAGTAGGAAGGCTGGGGGGCGGTACGGTGGATTCCCATGGGGATCATCGGATGGCCATGGCCGCGGCCATTGCCGGAGCCGCGGGTTCCAGCTCAATGACCGTCGAAGGCTTCAAGGCAGTGGCCACCAGCTACCCGGGCTTTGCCCGCGATCTGAGCTACAGCACAGGATGGACGCCGTGAGGACCGATGCCGGAGAGACTGGCGAGACAGACCCCGTGAGCATTGATGCGGGGCCGGTGGGCGAGACGGGGGAGCTTCTGAGGGTGGTGGCTATCGACGGACCGGCCGGGTCGGGCAAGTCCACGGTGGCCCGGCGGCTGGCCGAACGGCTGGGGCTGGAATATCTGGACACTGGGGCGATGTACCGTTCGGTGGCCTTTGCCGCGATGGCTCGGGAGGTGGACTTGGCCGACAGCGACGCCATTGTCGAGGTAGCGCGAACCAGCGACATCCACATAGACGACACCTCGGTCATCGTCGACGGAGTGGACGCCACCACCCAGATCAGAGGTCCAGAGGTGACCCGGTCGGTGAGCACAGTGGCGGCGATCTCGGGAGTGCGGGAGGTGCTGCGGGTGCGCCAGCAGGCCTGGGTGGTGGAACGGGGCGGAGGAGTCTTGGAGGGTCGGGACATCGGCACCGTGGTGTTTCCCGATGCCGAGCTCAAGGTGTATCTGAGCGCGTCGGCCGCGGTCAGGGCCGAGCGGCGGGCAGGCGAGGTGAGCGCGCTCGACTACGAAACGGTGGCCGCCGACCTGGCGGCCCGGGATGCGGCCGATTCCTCCCGTCAACACGACCCGCTGACTCAGGCGCCCGACGCGGTGCACATCGACACCACCGACCTAACCGTGGACGAAGTGGTGGACGAGCTGATCGCCCGATTGGGATGAGCCAAGTCGAACTGCGTTCCGAGGAACTGGAGGTCAGGTGAACCCACCTGAACTGCGCCCCGAGGAGTTGGAGGTCAAAGGGCGAGCGGCGGGTGTGGTGTTCCACTTCTTTGTGCAGCGGCTGGCCCGGGCGGTATTCGGTGCGTATTTCCGCTGCTACACCCGCGGGCGGCGCAACTTACCTTCAAAGGGCGGGGTGATAATCGCCCCCACTCACCGATCCAACCTAGACACCCCACTCGTCGGCGCCTCAGCCGGTCGCCACCTGCGCTACTTTGCCAAGAGCGGCCTCTTCCGGGGGCCGGTTGCCAAATGGTTCATGGTGGCCATGGGCGCTTTTCCCGTTCGGCGGGAGATGGTCGACCGCAGCGCTCTGAGAGCCGCGCTGACCGTGCTGGAAGCCGGGCAGCCGCTGGTGGTGTTTCCCGAGGGGGAGCGCAAGTCTGGAACCCGCATCCATCCACTGTTGGACGGTGTGGCCTGGCTGGCGGCCAAATCCCAGGTGCCGGTGGTGCCGGTTGCCATCGGGGGCACCGAGCGGGCGATGGGTATCGGCGTCCGCATGCCTCGGCCCCGCACAGTCCGGATTGTGTGGGGCGAGCCGTTAGCCCCGCCTGCGGTGGACGACCGGGGTCGCCAGAGTAGAGAGTCTTTGATCCAATACTCCGCAGAGCTTCACAAAATCCTCCAGCGCATGTTCGACGAAGTGCAGCAAGAACTGGGCCTTCCCGGCTGGGATCCTGGCGACCCCGAGTAAGACTTCAGGTTGCGGTCAACGGCTGGCAATAAGCCCGTCGAGCACATCGCTGGCCGCCACCTTGCGATCCACTATCGGGGTGGGTGACGGTGGACCCCCCAAGCTGAAGGAGGCTAGAGACCCGGAAGCCTCGATCAGGTCGCGAAGATTGCGGGGCGGAGGAAAGTACTCGTCCTCGTCGGTGATCGAAACCTCCTCGATGCCTTCGGCTGGGTCGAGTCGGTCCAACACCTCGTTGATCAGTTCTTCGGGAGCGGAGGCGCCGGCGGTCAATCCCACGACGCCGGAGATGTCGTCGGGCAGTTCTGACGCCCGGTTGACCCGGAATACACGCTGGCAGCCCAGCTCTCCGGCCAGCTTCTCCAGTGCCCGGGTGTTGGAGGAGTTGGCCGAGCCTACGATGACGACGGTGTCGCATCGCTCGGCGATGGCGGTCAGTGCGGCTTGGCGGTTGGTGGTGGCAAAGCACAGGTCGCTGCGCCCCGGCGTCCACATGTCGGGGAACCGGTCTTGGGCCGCGTGCAGCACCCCCTCCCAATCTCGGTGCGACAAGGTGGTCTGGGCCAGAAGGGCTACTGGCTCTTCGAAGTCGGCCAATGCCTCCACGCCGGCGATGTCCTCTACGGGATGGATTGCTTTGGGGGCTACTGCCATCGTGCCCACGGCCTCCTCGTGGTCCTCGTGGCCCACGTAGATGATGCGGTAGCCCTTGTTGGCCCGCACTTTGACCTCATGGTGGACCTTGGTGACCAGCGGGCATACAGCGTCCACCATGTAGCTGGCCTGATCGGTGGCCGCGGCCACAACTTCGGGCGCCGAACCGTGGGCGGAGAGCATGATCGGATATCCGGGGGGGACCTCGGAGATGTCGTCTACGAACACCACGCCGAGTTTCTCGAATCGACGCACCACCAGCTTGTTGTGGACGATCTCGTGATAGCAGTACACCGGCCCGTCGAAGGTTCGGACCAGCCAGGCCAGCGCCTTGATGGCCATCTCCACACCGGCGCAGAACCCCCGGGGTGCGGCCAGGATCACCTTCTCAACGTCCACAAGCCCAATTTAGCGGATGATGTTCTCAGCCTTAACTAGGTGGATTTAGCAGTCTGCTCCCGCATTGCGGGCCTCGTATCATTTCAAGCATGTCCGCGCCTCGGGTCACCGCAGTAGCCGACGGGTCGGTGGCTCAGCGATTCGGTTTGAGACCTGGCGACGAGCTGCTGGCCGTCAACGGCTGCATCCCCAAGGACGTGATCGAGTACCAGCAGTTGGTGGACGAGCCTGAGCTGAGCCTGGACGTCCGCCGCGATGGCGTAGTGCTGGAGTTGGAGGTGCTCAAGCGGGCCGGGGAGCCGCTGGGCGCCCAGGTGGACTCGGCGCTGTTCGACCGGGTGCAGACTTGCGACAATCACTGCGAGTTTTGCTTCATCTACCAACTGCCGCCGGGCCTGCGGCCCAGCCTGTATCTGAAGGACGACGACTACCGCCTCTCATTCCTCTACGGGAACTTCACCACTCTGACCCGCTTCACCGAGGCCGACCTGGAGCGGGTGGTGACCGAGAGACTGTCGCCGCTGAACGTGAGCATCCACGCCACCGATCCTGATGTGCGGGCCGCCATGCTCCGAAACCGCCGGGGGGCGACAAGCCTGCGCTGGCTGCGGGCGCTGCTCGACCACGGCATCGAAATACACGGGCAAGTGGTGGTGTGCCCCGACGTCAACGACGGGGAGGTGCTGGAGGACACTCTGGCTGGCGTCACCGACGAGTACCCCGAGTTGGCCAGCGTATGCGTGGTGCCGTTGGGGGTGTCGCGCCACACCTCGGAGTCCCGGTTAAGGCCCCACACGAAGGCCGAGGCGATTGCGGTGGTCGAGGCAGTACACGAGTGGCAGAAGATCAACCGACAGATGCTGGATCGCCGCTTGGTGTTTGCCGCTGACGAGTACTACCTGTTGGCTGGGATCGAGTTTCCCGATCCAGAGGCCTACGAGGGGTTTCCCATGCACGAGGATGGGGTGGGTATGGCAGCCACGCTGAAGATGGAGTTTGCGGGCCAGACAGATGGTGCCACCGGAACTCGGCCTGGCTTCTTCGCCTGGGTGGAGGGAGCTCCGGCTGCTGGCTACCGGGCCCCCCGGTCCGATGGATCGACGCCGATCAATATGCGACCCCGCAAGAGCGCTCCGGTAGGGGTGGTCACGGGGGAGTACGGGGCGAAGGTTCTGGCCCCGTTGCTGAGGTCTCTGGGCCGCGACGATGTAAGGGTGGTGCCGGTGGAGAACCGGTTTTTCGGAGGTACAACCGCAGTAGCCGGGCTGCTGGTGGGTGAGGACATCGCCCACACGCTGGCCAACCAGCCGGAGGGCCACCGCTACTTGCTGCCCGACGTGTGCCTGTCACAGGGGATGTTCTTGGACGGCACCCGGCCCGGTGATCTTCCCCGCCCTGTGGAGGTGGTGCCCACCGACGGGGTCGCGCTGCGAAAGGCGCTCGGTGGCTAGCCCTCTGCCCACGGTGGCGATCGTCGGGCGGCCTAACGTGGGCAAGTCCACGCTCATGAACCGGGTCCTTGGACGCCGAGAGGCCATCGTGGCCGAGCAGCCCGGTGTGACAAGGGACCGCAAGGAGATGCCGGCCAGCTGGCAAGGGCGGGAATTCACGGTGGTGGACACCGGCGGCTGGCTACCGCAGGGTTCGGGCGACAACGCCTCGATGGACGCCAAAGTGTCGGCCCAGAGCGAGAAGTCCATGGAAGGTGCTGACGTGGTGGTGATGGTGGTGGACTCTCATGCGGGCATCACCGGTGACGACGAGGGAGTGGCGGGTCGGCTGCGGGGCCGGGCCGGGCCGGTGCTGGTGGCGGTCAACAAGGTGGACGACGAGGCCCACGAGGACCTCATCTGGGAGTTCATCCGCCTGGGTTTGGGCGACCCCTTCCCGGTGAGCGCGCTTCACGGGCGGGGAGTGGGCGATCTGCTGGACGCGGTGATGGCTGTGTTACCTGATGAGCCAGTCGGGGCAACCGACCCCGATACCGAGTCTGAGGCTGGTGCCGGCATGGTCTCGGTGTCTGGCCAGCCGGGGGCCGATCACCCCATGGTCTCGGTGTCCATCGTGGGTCGGCCCAATGCGGGCAAATCCACCCTGTTCAACCGCCTCATCGGCGATGAACGATCGGTGGTCCACGATCAGCCGGGCACGACGCGCGACGCCATCGACACTGTGGTGGAAACCGAGTTGGGGCCGATTCGGTTTGTGGACACCGCGGGCATGCGGCGTCGAGCCCGCATCGACCAGGCCACCGAGTACTACTCCCTGCTGCGGGCCTTGGCCGCGGTGGACCGCTCCGACATCGCCCTTTTGGTGCTCGATGCCACTGTGGGCGTAACCCACCAGGATCAGCGCCTCGCCGAGCGCATCGACGGCGCGGGCTGCCCCATCGTGGTGCTGCTCAACAAATGGGACCTGCTTGACACCGAGGCCCGGGAGGCGATTGCCCTCGACATCGACCACCGTCTGCACTTTTTGGGCGACACGGCCGTCCTCCGGGTCAGCGCCCTGTCGGGGAAGGGGCTGAACCGGCTCTTGCCCGAGCTTCGGGGCGTGATCGCCGAGTACCGGCGCCGCATTCCCACCCAGGCAGTGAACCGAGTGCTGCGTGACGCCCAGGCTGCCCATCCTGCCCCCGACGGGGCCCGGGTGCTGTACGCCATCCAGGGGGCGACCGATCCCCCCACCTTCACCCTGTTCGCCAACCGGACTCTGCCCCGTACCTATCTTCGCTATCTGGAGCGCCGACTACGAGAGGCATTCGACCTCGGATCAGTTCCGGTCAAACTGCGGGTGCGCCGCCGCTCGGGGGAGTAATTGCCTAGAAAGCGCTAAGAACTCCGCCATCTTGCGGGGTAACCTTCGGCAATGGAGAACCTTCTCCTCGTGCTGACCGCGGGGGTCTGCGCGGTGGCTGCGGGCGTGTTCACCCGAGCGGCCCGGCATCGCTACCGGTTCCTGCTCCGCATCGAGCGAACCCACGCGGGCGAGGGGTATGACGAAGAGGGCGAAGACGCCTACGAGGCGGCCCGCACGCTAGCCCAGTCCAGCTTCCGTCGGGACGCCCACTCTGCCTTGCTGTACGCGGCCCTGACCGTGGTAGCAGCAATGACCGCAGCTTTGGAGTCACGCGCGGTGGCCGCCATCCTGGCCCTAGTGGTGGTGCCCGCCCTGTTCCCGCTGTGGTGGGGAAGGCGATCGGTGGCCGAGGCCCGGCTTACCCAAGAGCGGTTCGAAATGGAGCGCCGGGCCGAGGAGACGCTGAGCCAAGGAGACCTCGCCCCTCGAGCTTGGGCGGGACGACTGGCACCCGACGATTTGCCCGACTTCGCCGGCTACGAGATGGGCCGGGTGTATCAAGCGGGCGAGGGCGTGATGGCCGGGGACTTCTTCGACGTGTTTCGAGTGGGCCCGACCCGGGTGGCTGCGGTAATCGGGGATGTGGCCGGTCGTGGCATCGAGTCGTCGATCACGGCATTCCAGGCCAAATACCTGCTTCGGGTGTTCTTGCGCCAGTTCCGCGATCCGGCCCAGGCCCTAGAGGAGCTGAACGCCCAGATGTCGTCCATCGAGAGGGCCGAGGAGTTCATCTCGGTGGTGGTCGTGTTGTTCGACACCGAGGCCCAGACCATGCGGTACGCCTCTGCCGGTCACCCGGCGGCCTGGCTGTGGCATGAGCGGGAGGTGCAGCCGCTGCGGGCCACCGGGGCGCTGTTGATGCTCGACCCCGACAGCACCTATTTCAGCCGGGAGATCCCCCTGGACTCAGGCGACATGGTGCTCATGTACACCGACGGGTTGGCGGAGGTGCGTTACGGCGACGCCCAGTTCGGCGAGGACCGCATTGCTCAGCACCTCCGCCGCGACCCCACCGTTTCCCCCGATGTGCTGTGCAAGACGCTGTTGGAGGCCGCCCGAGACTTCGCCGACGGCACCATCACCGACGACGTCGCGATCCTCGCCGTCCGCCGGGCCTGATCTATTTCCGGCCGCCCGGCCCAGCGGGCAGGCGGATCGCTACCGGGAGGAGGCGCGACTTCGGGGCTTCCGCCCTTTCTGCCGATGCTGAGCCGGATTGCGGCGACGGGCGGGCGCTGTGCTGTGTTCGAGACGCCTGGGACTGGTGATGGGCTCATGCAGTCCGAGCTGTTGTTGGATCTTCTTGGCGTCGGCGTGTTGGCCGTTTTGGACTAACGACACCACCAGGCCGGTCTGGCCGGCGCGGGCGGTGCGGCCCGAGCGGTGCAGATACGCCTTGTGGTCCTCGGGCGGGTCGAAATGGATGACGCAGGCCACCGAGTCCACGTGGATCCCCCGAGCGGCGACGTCGGTGGCGATCAGAGCCTCGACCCGGCCGTCGATGAACTCTTTGAGCGTCCGAGTGCGGCGGTTCTGGGCATGGCCCCCGTGAATGGCGGCGGCTTTGACGCCGCGCTGGGCGAGCTGGCGGGCCAGCCGATCTGATCCGTGCCGGGTCCGGCAGAATACGATTGTCGGCCCTGCGTCGGTGACCGCATCGACGCAGACAGCGACCCGTTCGGTCTTGTCCACCGTCCAGAACCGGTGATCGGCTGCCTTGATGTCGGGCGTGGCGTCGCCTATCTCATGGGTGATGGGGCGATGCTGGTAGTCGCGTGTGAGCTTGGCCACGTCGCGGTCGAGGGTGGCCGAGAACATAACGGTCTGGCGCTGGGAAGCGGTTTGGTCGAGGATGCGCCTAACGGCAGGTAGGAAGCCCATGTCGGCCATGCGGTCGGCCTCGTCGATGACCACTTGGTCGACTTCGTGCAGGCTCACCGCCCGTTGATCGATCAAGTCTTCGAGCCGGCCGGGGCAGGCCACCAGGATGTCCACCCCCCGTTGCAGCTTCTTGCGCTGGTTGGCGTAGCCGACACCGCCGTAGACGGCTTCCACGGTGATAGGACCGGAGATCGAGCGCAGCTCCGATGCGATCTGATCAGCGAGCTCGCGGGTGGGGGACAGAATCAGCGCTCGGGGCCGCCGGGGCCGGGCTTGGCCTACATTGGCGATCAGCGGGATGCCAAAGGCAAGCGTCTTGCCCGACCCGGTGGGCGCTCGACCGCAGATGTCGCGGCCTTCCATGGCGTCGGCGATTACGGCGGCTTGGATTTCGAACGGCTTGTGGATGCCGTTGCGCTTGAGCGCGCGGCAGATGGATTCGGGCACGCCCAGCTGGGCGAAAGTGGGGGGCATTGGGGCTCCTTGCCCGCGTGGGGCGGGCGGCTAGAGGATGGTTGGCGCCTGAAATCGTCAGCGTGGCGCAATACAGCATCGGGCAGCTTGCCCGGAATCAGAGAAAGAAACTCGGAGGCAACCCGCTCGGCAGAAATCTTCGACCGAGTACGGCCAGGCTACCACCGCCACCGGCAATACCCGCATCTTCTCCAAGCGCCGGGCAGTCGCTGGCCGACGGAGACGACTTCGGCGCTTCCGGCTGCGGGGTCTCGGCGTCTCGTGGTGGCAAGCTATGGCCATGCCCTGGTGCGAGCCCTGCGACCGCTTTTGGAACCCCGGCTCAGTGACCGAGGCGGGGGAGTGCCCTATCTGCGGCACCGCGGTGGACACGCCAGTTGAGATCCCGCCCAACATGGATTCCGCCGCTCGCCAAAAGGTCCCCTGGCACTTCTGGGTCGCCATCACCGCCGCCGGCATCTACCTGGCCTGGCGCGCCATCCAAGGCATCGGCCTTCTGTTCTGAGGGGGATCTTCTGAAATCCCAGTGGTCGGGCTGCCGGGATTTGAACCCGGGACCTTCGGTCCCCCAGACCGACGCGCTAACCAAGCTGCGCCACAGCCCGTAACGGGGTGAGCATAGTGGGGCGGGGTGGGGGGACCCCATACGGATAAGTAGGATTGGGGCCGTGTTGGACCTGGTAGTCCGCGGGGGCACGATTATCGACGGCTCGGGGAGCGTGGGCTTCTCCGGCGACATCGGGATTATGGACGGGCGGATTGCTGCTATCGGAGAGGTCCCCGACCCCGGGCGCGCCGAGATTGATGCCTCTGGCCTGGTGATTTGCCCCGGCTTCGTGGATCCCCACACTCATTACGACGCCCAACTGTTCTGGGATCCCGCCGCCTCTCCGTCCAACCTGCACGGGGTGACCACCGTGATTGGTGGCAACTGCGGCTTTACCCTGGCCCCCCTCAACCCCGGTGACGCCCCCTACCTCCAGCGCATGATGGCCAAGGTGGAGGGCATGCCGCTTTCTGCCCTGGAGTCAGGGCTGGACTGGTCGTGGCGCACGTTTGCCGACTACCTGGGCCGATTGGACGGCAATCTGGGAGTCAACGCCGGATTCCTGGTGGGCCACTGTGCCATACGCCGGGCAGTGATGGGGGCCGACGCCATCGGCAACGAAGCCAAACCCGACCAGCTTGAGGCCATGAAGTCCCTCTTGGCCGAGGGCATCAAGGCAGGCGGCCTGGGGTTCTCCACCTCGCTTTCCTACACCCACAACGACGGCGACGGCGCCCCGGTGGCCTCCCGCTTCGCCAGCGACGAAGAGGTAATCGCGCTGTGCTCGGTGGTGTCGGAGCACGAGGGGACCACCCTGGAATACGTGACCGACGGGTGCATGCAGGGCTTCACCGATGAAGAGCTGGATCTCATGGTGGCCATGTCCCGATCGGCCCGCCGCCCGCTCAATTGGAACGTGCTCACCATCGACTCCGCCGATCCCGACCGCTACCGGGCTCAACTGGGTGCCTCAGTGCGGGCCGCCGAGCACGGCGCCCGGGTGGTAGCGCTGACAATGCCGGTGCTGGTGGGCATGAACATGAGCTTTCTCAGCTACTGCGCCCTCAACATGCTCCCCGACTGGGGGGAGGTGCTCGGCCTGCCGGTGTCCGAGCGAATGGCCAAACTGGCCGATCCCCAAACCCGGGCCCATCTAGCCGAGCGGGCCGCCTCGCCCGACGCCGGGGTGTTCACCCGCCTCACCGGCTGGGGCGGCTACCGGATCGGCGACACCTTCAGCTCGGCCAACCAGGGGCTGACCGGGCGTACCGTGGCCGACATTGCCGCCGGGCGGGGATCAGAGCCCTTCAACACCTTGCTCGACATCGTGCTGGCCGACGAGCTGCGAACCGTGTTGTGGCCAGCGCCCACCGATGACGATGACGAGAGCTGGCGGCTTCGGGCCGAGGCCTGGCAGAGCGAGCACACGCTGCTGGGGGGCTCCGATGCCGGCGCCCACCTCGATCGGATGTGCGGCGCCCCCTATACCACCGCATTTTTGGGCGACTGCCTGCGGGGCCGGGGGCTGGCATCGCTGGAGACGGCGATTCACATGCTGACCGACGCCCCGGCCCGCTTGTTCGGCCTGCGGGAGCGGGGCCGCATCGAGCGGGGCTGGCACGCCGACCTTGTGGTATTCGACCCTGACACGATCGACTCCGGCGCCATGCGCATGGTGGACGATTTGCCGGGCGGTTCGGCCCGGCTTTTCGCCGACGCAGTGGGAGTACACCATGTGTTGGTGAACGGCCTGCCCATCGTGAGCGGCGGTCAGGCCACCGATGCCCGACCCGGCACCTTGCTGCGGTCGGGGCGCGATACCGAGACCGTACTGGTCGGGTAGTGGATTTCGAGCAGACCAAGGTGTCGCTGGCCCAGTTCCGGCGGCGGCTGGAGATCTTCTCGCTGCGCTGGCAGGCTCGTCTCGACACCAGGCAATTCGACCAGGCCGTTCCGTGGATCATCGCCGTGTTCTTGGGCGCGGCGCTCGCCGGTCTGGCCTTGACCCGGGCCTATCAACTAGACGCTGGGGCCGACCTGTCGGCCCACCTCCAGGGACTGTGGCTCATCGGGGAGGGCTACGAACCGCGCTCTAGCGTGGCCGGCCACAACCTGCTGTGGGAGCAGGCTGCTTTCATCCTCTACCCGGTGGCGGGACTGACCGCCCTGTTCCCCGACCAGCCCACGCTGCTCTGTCTGCAAGCCGCGGCCTTGGGCTTAGCAGTAGTGCCACTGTGGCGGATTGCCCGCGATGTGGGCGGCCTCAAATCGGGGGCGGCCTTTGCCGTGGTATTCGCCTATTGCGCCTATCCGGCGGTACACACGATCAACCTGTCCGACTTCCACCCCGAGGCACTGGCAGTGCCCGCGCTGTTCGCTGCCGTGCTCGCTGCTTTGACCGGCCGGTGGAATTGGTTTGCCGTGTTCGCCCTGCTGGTGGTGACCTGCCGGTCGGATTTGGCCTTCGCCCTCTCCGGGCTGGGACTGCTGGTGCTCTTGGAGGGTCGGCGTCGCCCCGGAACGTACATCTCCCTTGGGGGCCTGGCCTACGGGCTGGTAGCCATGACCGCCATTCAGCCTCGCTTCAACGGAGGGCGATTCCCCCACATCGAGGCGTTCTCCGACTTTGGCAGCGGACACCCGGGGTCGGTTCTCTGGGGTTTCATCTCCGGCCCTCATCAGGTGGTGGCCGATGCGGTTTCGCAGGTCAACTTCCAGATGATCGTCTTCCTGCTGGCCCCGGTGATGCTGCTGCCGTTGGTGGCGCCCCGCTATGTACTGCCGGTTCTGCCCCTGTTTGCGGTGTACTTGGTGGCCGATGTGCCCACCGGCCAATTGGCCGAGGCTTCTCAGACCGTGCCGATGATTCCGTTTGTCTTCGCGGCCACGGTGTTCGCCCTGGCCCGCTCCGGTCGGGTGCTGGTGGAGCGGGTGAATGTGGACCGTCGTCTGCTCACCGCCCTTGTGCTTACCGCCGGTCTGTTCTTCGTGCGCGATGCTCCCAGCTCCTTGTACGAGAGGCCGTGGGACTGGGGCCAACGCGACACGATAGACATCGCCCGGCAAGAGGCGGCCGATCTGATCCCGTCGGATGCGTCGGTGCGAGCCTCGGAGCAGGTCCTTCCCCTGCTGTCGGACCGCACTCGGCTGTATCTACTCCACACCGGAGAAGACCCTTCCAGCGCCGCGGTGGCCGCCACTCCCAAGGTGGAGTGGATTGTGTTCGACCCCGCATCCGCTCCTGGCTGGACCCCCCTCGACATCGAGAACTTCGACTTGGATGTGAGACGAACCGGCTTTGAACGGCTTGAGCTGGAAGAGGGAGGGCGCTCCCTGTGGGTCTACCGACTCCGCAACGTGATTCAGAGCTAAGCGGGGAGGTGCGAGCGCAGGGTCTCAGCGGCCTGGGCCAGCTCCTCGGGTGGTACCGAGGCCTTGGCGTTGGCGAAGTTCAAATCGTTCATGTTTGACATGGGGATCACGTGCAGATGGGTGTGGGGAACCTCGAGGCCGGCGATGATGAGGCCCACACGGGACGGCTCGAAAGCGGCCATCTGAGCGGTGCCCACCGTATGGGCCACCACCATGAGGTGGGCGGCCAGTTCCGGCGGGACGTCCAGCCAATGGTCGATCTCGGCCCGGGGCACGACCAGCGTATGCCCAGTCTGGATGGGGTTGATGGACAGGATGGCCACGCAGTCATCGTCTTCCCACACAAAGTTTCCGGGGAGTTCTCCGTTCATGATCATGGTGAAAACGCTGGCCATCTGCCCATTGTAAGTCCGGGCCACCCCCCGGCCTGCCTCTGTAGCATTGGCCCTTGTGAGTTCGAAGGAAGCTGAGTGGCGGGTTTGGACGCTTCCCAATGTCATCTCGGTGCTTCGGCTGGGGTGTGTGCCGGTGTTCTGCGTGTTGTTGCTGGGCATGGGGAATCGGGCCGGGGCCGCCACCCTGCTCGGCGTTCTGGGGGCCACCGACTGGGTAGACGGCTATATTGCCCGGCGGTTCAACCAGGTCTCGGAACTGGGGAAGATCCTGGACCCAACCGCCGACCGGCTGATGTTTCTGGCTGCGGTGGTGGCGATGATGGTGGACGGCTCCCTCCATGCGGCATTCGGGGTGACCATGCTGGTCAGAGAGGCGGTGGTGTCGCTGGCCACAGTGGTCCTGGGCGCAATGGGGGCTCGCCGGATTGACGTGACCTGGGCCGGCAAAACAGCCACGTTCGGGCTCATGTTCGCCCTGCCGTTGCTGTTGCTGGGAGATTCGAGCGTGGGTGGGGGAGCAGCCCTGCGGGGTGTCGGATGGGGATTGGGCATTCCGTCGTTGGCGCTCAGCTACTACGCGGCGGTCGAATACATACCTCGTGCTCGCCGGGCTCTCGCCGAAGGGATAGCCGGAGCCTCAAGCTGAGGTTGAGAGTTTGGGCGAGAGCCGGTACGGTGTCTCCAATGAACGTACCGGTTGAACTGCGCTACTCCGAAGATCACGAATGGACGAGGACAGAAGGCAACCGGGTCTGTCTGGGAATAACCGACTACGCCCAGGACGCCCTTGGCGATGTGGTCTATATCGACCTCCCCCCGGTGGGAACCGAGGTGGCTAGTGGCGAGCCGTTCAGCGAGGTCGAGTCCACCAAGTCGGTCTCAGAGATCTATTCGCCGGTAACCGGCACAGTGGTCGAGGTGAACACCGACCTGATCGATCACCCCGAGCGGCTGAATGAAGACCCCTACGGCGAAGGGTGGATCTGCATCATCGAAGCCTCCGACCCGTCAGAGCTGGACAGTCTCCTGGATGCGGCGGCATACACCGATCTGACTGAGAGCATCGATTGACCTCCCGGCCCGATGACGGAGAGGCCCAAGGGGTCATCTGCCCGCAATGCGGTCATGTCAGCGAGATTGATGACAACTTCTGCGCCTCGTGCGGGTATCGCCTCAAACCACTTGGCGACTCTGAAGGAGCTGGCTCCGTGGACGAGCCGACCACGGAGTTGGATATCGAAGCCGGTCTGATCCGGCAGCCGGCGGTGTTGGTGGTCACCCAGGGGCCGGCCGCGGGCAGTCGATTCGAGCTGGCCCAGCCTCGGGTGGTGGTGGGCCGCCATCCCGACTCCGACATTTTCTTGGACGACATCACCGTCTCCCGGCGCCATGCCGAGGTTTATCGGGACGGCTTGGTGCAGCACGTCAAAGACATGGGCTCGCTGAACGGAACCTATCTGAATAGCCGCAGGGTGGAGGATGCCGGATTGAAGAACGGCGACGAGCTTCAAGTAGGGCGATTCAAGCTGGTGTTCTACGACGGGACCGGCGGATGAGCACCCAGTATCGGTCAATCGGGCAGGTGCTGGATCTGCTGAAAGAGGAGTTCTCCGATATCAGCATCTCCAAGATCCGTTTTCTGGAGAGCCAGGGTCTCATCGATCCCGAGCGAAACCAATCTGGCTACCGGAAGTTCACCGACATCGACATCAGCCGGCTGCGCTGGATTCTTGAGCAGCAGCGGGATCACTTCCTGCCCCTCAAGGTCATCAAGGAGCGCATCGACCACCAAGACTTCGGCGGGTCCGATGGAGGCAGCGAATCCAACAGCGACGGGGCCAGCCCCCGAGGGGCGCGCCGGCCCAACCCGCTGGACCCGGGATCGGTGTCTGTGTCGCTGACCCTGGACGAGCTGGCCTCGGCGAGCGGGCTGAGCCAGTCCAAGATCATGGAGCTTCAGAAGTTTGGCCTCATCGAGCCCCTTGACGACGGTGCGCTGCGGCACTACGGCAGCGAAGCAGTGATTGTGGCCAAAGTGGCAGCCGGCTTCTTGGCCCATGGGGTGGAGCCTCGCCACCTGCGGGCCTACAAGTCGGCGGCAGAGCGAGAGGCGGGACTGATGGAGCAGCGGATTATGCCCATGGTGATGCAGCGCACGGCCCAGTCCCGCAAGCAATCCCAGGATACGCTGGTGGAGCTGATCAATCTCGGTTCGGAGTTGCGGCTCTCGCTGCTCCGATGCGCCTTGGCCGGCCACACTCGGAATCGTTAGCAGCGTGGGCCATAAGGCGCCCGAGCTGTTCGCAAGCCCGGAGGCCATAGAGCAGGCCGTCGGGCGGGTGGCTTCGGAGATCTCCCAGCAGTACCCCGATGGGGTTGTGCTGGTGTCGGTACTGAAGGGAAGCCTGCCGTTTCTGGCCGATCTGGTCCGAGCGGTGGACATAACGGTGGAGGTGGACTTCTTGGCGTTGTCCCGGTTTGCCGCTGATTCCGGACGGGTCCGATTGGTCAAGGATTTGGACTGCGACGTGACCGGGCGGCAAGTCGTGCTGGTGGAGGACATCGTGGACACCGGGCTGAGCCTCGCGTACCTGATGGGAGAATTGCGCCGGCGGTCGGCGGCATCAGTGGCGGTGGCCGCGCTGCTCAACCGAAGTGCCCGCCGCATCTTGCCGCTCGAGCCCGACCACGTGGGCTTCGAGGCGCCGGACGAGTTCTTTTTGGGCTACGGCCTGGACTGGGCCGGCCGCTACCGCAATCTCGACCGATTGGTGATCGGAGATCCCGACTTGCTGGCCGACGATCCCGACGCTTACGTCTCTATGCTCTACTAACGTGGGTGCGATGAAGGAAATGGAGCTGATCGGGGTGCGGATCGAACTTCCGTCCAACGCCCCCATCGTGTTGCTGCGGGAGACCGACGGTGAGGGTCGGCTCCTGCCCATTTTCATCGGAGCGGCAGAGGCTCAAGCCATCGCATTGGCCATGGAGGAGGTGGAGACACCCCGCCCCATGACGCATGATCTGTTCAAGAACGTGCTTGACGACTTGGGCGTGCAACTCGACCGCATTGTGGTGACCGAGTTGCGGGATCGGACCTTTTACGCCGAGTTGGAGTTGAAGGGGGGCAACGGTGCCCGTCGCATCTCCAGTCGTCCCTCAGATGCGGTGGCTCTGGCGATTCGCGCGGGGGCGCCGATCTTCGCCGATGAGTCAGTACTGGATGCCGCCGGGCATGCGGTGGAACCTGACGAGCCCGAAGGCGATGAGCCTCCCACTGAGGAGGTTCTAGACCAATTTCGGGAGTTTTTGGATCAAGTCACCCCGGAAGACTTCAACGGCTGACTTCTTTTTCCGGCCAGGTCGCTCCTTGACAATCCACAGGGAGAGGTTTACCCTGTGGAAATCCATTGGCGTAGTTTCCCCGATGTAAGCAGCAGCATCTGGGGCGCGCCCCAGCACCGGAGAGTCAAATGAGCGATCGCGCACAGATAGCCAAAGACTTCAGTTCTCCTCAGACCATCGAGATTGTCGGCATCACTTACCGCCAGTTGGACTACTGGACCCGGACTGGTTTGGTTGTTTCCACCGCTCAGGAAGCGGAGGGAAGCGGCAGCCGCCGCCGGTATTCCTACAACGATTTGCTGGAGTTAAAGCTGATCAAACGTCTGTTGGATGAGGGAATCGCTCTCCAGCGGGTGCGTGAGGTGTTCGATTACCTGCGCGACGAACTCGGCGAAGAGGTGGCCAGCGCCGATTTGGTGATCAACGGCAACAAGTCGCTGCTGGTTCGCACCGATGAGCAGATTCTGGATGCGCTGCGCCAGGGCCAAGGCGCGCTCTACCTCCGCATGGAGGGCTTGATCGAAGAGGTGGATGCCGCGGTGAGGGAGTTGCCCATCGAGGAGGCTCTGCCTGTGGATACATCAGAGCCGCAATCCGGGATCGGTGCCGCCCGAACTGGGTCCTAGAGGAGGCCGGCAAGCGCGTGTTCGCCCATGATTCGGAGCGACAGTTCGCTGAATTGCTCGATTTCTACGGCATCGAGTGGCGCTACGAGCCCGACACCTTTGTGCTCTCCCGAAATGAGATAGGCGAAGTCACCGAGGCGTTCAGCCCAGACTTCTATTTGCCTCAGTTTGATCGCTACGTGGAGATCACCACCGCACGCCAGAAGTACATCACCCGCAAAAACGGCAAAGTCCGTCGCTTGCGGGAGTGCTTTCCCCACATCGACATCGTCGTGCTCTGCCAGCGGGACTATCGCAACCTTCTGAGCAAATACGGCTTTGACGACGCCTCCGGGCTGGACGGCGACCTGACCCACACCGGGGCAGGGGCCGAGTCTCACTAGCCGAGCTAGGCAAGACGTGCGTTCTTCTCCGCTGGAGGCTCGCCACCGGGCACTGGGGGCCAAGATGGTTCCCTTTGGCGGCTGGGACATGCCGCTGTCCTATCCGTCGGGCACGCTGGCTGAGCATCGAGCATGTCGAACCGACGCAGTGGTCTTCGACGTGAGCCATTTGGGAACCCTCCGGGTATCCGGTACCGACGCCTACGAGCGGCTTCAGCAGGCCTTTACCAATGATCTGGCTCGAATAGGTCCTGGTCGCACCCAGTACACCCACCTGCTCGGCGACGACGGCTCGGTGCTAGACGACATCATCGTGTGGTGGACCGATGACCACCGCTTCGATGTGATGCCCAACGCATCCAACACCGACCGGGTGCGCGACGCGCTGAGCAGCTCGGATGACGAAGCTGGTTTCCAGGCTGTCGATGTGACCGGAAGCCGAGCAGTGTTGGCGGTGCAGGGTCCCGAGGCCCGCAACCGGTTGGCCGCAGTGTCGCCAGGGGCGTCGGAAGTGTCCCGCAACTGCGTTGGATCGGTGGAGTGGGAGGGCGTCTCGCTGACTGTGGCCGGCACCGGCTACACCGGAGAAGACGGCATGGAGATGGCCGTGCCCGCGGCGGCGGCTGAGCGGCTGTGGGATGCGGTGATCGCCGTGGGGATCACCCCGGCTGGACTGGGAGCCCGCGACACGCTGCGCTTGGAAGCAGGTTTGCCGCTGCACGGACATGAGCTCGGTCCCGGCATCACCCCGCTGCAAGCCGGATTGGGCTGGGTGGTGCGGTGGGACAAGCCATCGTTTCAGGGCCGTGAGGCGCTGGCCGCCGAAAAGGAGAAGGGCGTTCACCGGCGGCTGCGGGGGCTGCGAGTCGAGGGCCGCCGGCCTCCCCGGGAGGGTCAGGCGGTGCTTCGGGATGGCGAAGTTGCTGGGGAGGTCACGTCGGGCAACTTCTCACCCATGTTGGAGACGGGTATCGCCTTGGCCTTCGTGCCTCCCGACGCCGATATCGGAGATGTGCTGGCCGTGGACATGCGGGGTACCCCCACACCGGCCACGGTGGTCAAGCTGCCCTTCGTTTAGGCGCTGTGTCTAAGCGGCGATGGCGTCCAGAACCCGGCTTTGGGGGATGGCGCCTCGCCAACTATCGAGAATCTGTCCGTTGCCATCCAGCAGCATTCCTGCGGGCTGGCCGGAGATTCCTAGTTGGCGCCAAGACTCGAATGTGGGATCCCAGAGCATGGTGAACGTGGTGCCGGTGGACTGCACGAAGCTCTTAGCCAACCCGAGGCTGTCTTGGGTTCCGACTCCTACCACTGTGAGCTTGTCAGAGTTGTTTCGAGCGAACTGCTCGACGCCGGGGGCTTCCCGGCGGCAGATTGTTCAATGGGGTGCCCAGAACCAGAGAACAAAGGGCTGGTCCGCGGGGGCGAAGCTAGCCAGATTCACAGTGGCTCCGGTGGCTACGTCCACCAACTCGACCGAGGGCAGATCAGATGCCGGAGCTGGGGCGGCGGTCTCTGTGGCCATCTCGGGTGCGGGCGCCAGAGTTGCCGACGCCTCGGTTGAGACCGGCGCCCCAGTGGGAGCAGCCTCTGGGCCGTCGCTGCTGTCTGCGCAAGCGGCTGCGCCCAGAGTCAAGCAGGCGGCAAGAGCGAGAACTCTGATCTTCGACTTCACAAATGCACTCACGTCAGGCTGTTCCAATGCTGGCCACCTTGTCCAGGATCCAGCTGTGCGACGGGCTGGCCCGCTTGTCGATTTCCTGGCCAAAGCGGTTGAGGACGATCACTCGGTGTTGGCTGGTGATTCCGAGCCCGTTCCAGGAAGCACCGGACGAATCCCAGAGCATCTGGAGTGAATTTCCAGATCCAGTGACTCGAACGAAGTCCTCGGCCTGACTCAGGTTGTCTCGGGCGCCCACCCCGATCATGGTGAACTTGTCGGTGTTGTCTCGAGCCAACTGCTCGAGGCCGGGGGCTTCCCGGCGGCAGGTGGGTCAATGGGGGGCCCAGAACCACAGCACGATGGGCCGGTCAGTCGGGGCGAAGCTGGCCAGGTTGACGGAGGCCCCGGTGGCCACGTTCACCATCTCCACCGACGGCAAGTCTGAATCGGGGACCGGTGTCGGCTCCGGTGTTGGCGGTGGCGGTGGGGGTTGTGTCGGCTCTGGTGTTGACTCTGGTGGAGGCGTGGGCCTGACGGTGGACTGGGGTGTGGACTCTGTCGTGGGTGTCGATGCCGGAGTCGGCTGGGAAGAGGAGGTTGCCGGTGGCGCTGAAGTCGAAGTTGCTGCTGGCGCTGTGGTGGTGGGCGCTTCCGCGGTGGGCGCTGAGATTGCCGCTGGCTCCTCGGGTGCGCTGGTTGCCTCCGTCTCAGTGGGTTCGGGAGCGGGTGCATCATCGGGCTCGGGCAGTCCGGGATCAGGACTTGGCTCAAGCTGGTCGGGGGGTTCAGTGGATGCCGCGGTCGGGTCGGCCGCGATGTCTGTTGGTGCCGCGGTCGGGTCGGCCGCGATCTCGCCGCTGCCCTCTTCCGATGTCTCCGTGCCCCCGCAGGCAGCAGCGGCCAGGGAAAGAACCAGGGCTATGCCCGCGGCGGCGAACACGCTGGTTCGCCGGCCGCGGCACAACACCCGAATGCTCACCCTTCCGATGCTATCGGGCAGGCTCTGAAATCACTCTCCGAGGCTGCGATAGGGAGCGGTCTGCTGGACGCAGGTGGGAATGTCGGCATCGCCGGGACATGGGAAGTTGAACACCAACTCGGTCACCACGTCGGGGGCACCAAACTTGTTGGGGCCGAAGGTGGCGGGAAGCTGGTGCTGGATGTCCACCGAGCCCAGGTTCTGGAAGGCGGTGTAGATGTCCTGGCGAGTGGGGTTGGGCCCGGCGTCGTAGATGGCCCGGGCCACCATGCGCATTTCGGTACACACCGTGGAGGTCATGCCGTAGGCGCTGTCGTAGCTCCCGTAGATCTCCCGGGTGTGGCTAGCGCCGATGGCGCTGTTAGCCGCATAAGTCTCGTTGCACATGATGTTCAGCGGTGCGTTGAAGCTGAGCACCGGGTCGTCAGAGCGGAAGTTCCCAGTGGGAGCATCGTCGATGATGATGGTGCCGTTGTACATCTCCGCGGCGGCGTCTCCGCCGAACTGAGCCACCTTGCCCGACACCAGGTCACCGGCCTGGCTGTTGAAGTCGGAGTTGTAGAACTGCACGTCGCCAGGGGCGTAGCCCTGGTTGACCATCTCATTGATGAACTGGGCAAGCTGAGCACGTTGAGGCCGGGGAAGACCACGTCGACGCCCTCTTCCAGCATCCGCTCCACCGCGATGTCGTTGCCCTCGCGGCAGGTGGTGGCACCGCCGCAGCCGATCTGCTCGGCCACGGCGATGTCGTAGCCCGCGGCCTCTATGACATCGATGATCCCGGCTTGCACGGTCTCGGGTTGCCCGGGGGTGTCGGGCCAGATCACCGCAATGGTCTTGCCATCTAGGGCGCCGGTGTCGATGATCGCCTGGGTCATGTTGACCACCGAATCCTCGGCCACGGGGCTAAGCGAGTACAGCAGGCCGTTGGCCTGCTCGTGGAACTCGCGGGGGTTCCCTTGAGTGGTGAGGAACAGGGTGTCGTGGTCGGACGCGATGCACAGGATTGCGCTGCCCTGGAAGCCGGTGGTGTTGGTCACGATGACCGCGTTGTGATCCTCGGTGGCCTCGATGCAGGCTTGGTTGCGCAGCGTGTCGATGTCCTCGCCGCCGCCGCCGAGCGCGGATACCTCCACGAGGCGGAGGTCGATCTGGCGGCCCCAGATCCCGTTGCAGTCTTCGTTTATCGCCTTGGTGAACGCCTCGAACATGTCGATGGGGTCACCAACCGGGACGGCAAAGCCGATGCCCTCCAGCTCCTCCAGCTTGGTTCGCAGGTGGACGATGGTGATGGAGTCCTCGGTTATGCCCGCATCGGTGGCCTGGGGTGGCGAATCCGGATCGGGCGTGGCCGTGCAGAACACGTCCAGCGACTGGAACGGGTGGGAGCGGTCGAAGGTCCTGTGGAAATCGATGAACAAGTCGCCCCGGGGTTCGTCGAAACCGATGTCCACCGGCTCTTCGGTTGCTGGTTCGGATGGCTCGCCTGAATCGTCGGATGGCTCAGAGGGCTCTTCTTCGTCGGTGGCTGGCGCCGCGGTTTCCTCTGCCGGGGCTGGCTCGTCTTCACCATCGGTATCTGCTGGGGCATCCGGTTCGTCGGTGGCCGGAGCCTCGGTGTCCTCTGCCGGTGCTGGTTGTGCGCCGTCGCCGTCATCGTCGTCGCCTCCGCAGGCAGCGGCGATGAGCGCCAATGCCAGCAGCAGTCCCAAAATCTTGAGCATCTTGTGAGACACGGTTACCCCCTAGGTGCGTATGAACGGAGAACCCTAGCCGAAGATCGGGTGGCTGTGAACCGGTTGTTGTCGTGCGCTACACGCCGCAAATGGCCTAGTGTCTTGCCCCGATGAGGGGCTGCCATGGATGAGCCGGTGGACATGGATTCCCCGCCAGGTGATCCGGCACAGGACGAGCCTGCGTTGGAAGACCCGGGTCTGAACCAGCCCGACGAACTCGACGATCCGGCCAATTTGGCCTCGGCGGTTTTCGAGGAGGAGTCCAAGCGCCTCGCCGAGCAGGCGGCCAAATCGGAAGTGGTGGTGCTTCCCGACGATCTGCTGCCCGGTGTGGGCGAAGCGCCCATGACGTTGCGGCAGGGAATCCAGGCTGGCGGGGCAAGCATGCTCGTGGTGCTCTTCTTGCTCAACGTGATCGACGAGTTCGACCGGGTGGCAATCGCCGTGCTCCTGCCCGATCTCCAAGACGCCTTCGGCGTGTCGGACACGGTGATTCTGGGCATCTCCTCGTTCGGCGGTGTGGCCCTGGTGCTGGGGGCGGTGCCGCTGGCCTGGCTGGCCGACCGGGTGAAGCGCACCCTCATCGTGCCGGTGGCCACTGCGGGGTGGGCGGTGAGCGTGTTCCTCACCGGTTTGGTGAGGAACCCATTTCAGTACTTCTGGACCCGGGTTCTCACCGGGGCGGGCCAGGCCAACCGCTTGCCGGTGCACTCATCGCTGCTCACCGATACCTATCCCATACCGGCTCGGGCTCGGATTTTTGCCTTTGAGGGTATGGGTCGGCCCATTGGTCTGCTGATCGGACCGGTGCTGGCCGGCGCCATCGCCTCGATTGCCGGTGGGGATGACGGGTGGCGCTGGGCGTTCTACATCTTCGCCATCCCGCCGGTTGTCCTGGCGCTGGTGTCTCTGATTTTGAAGGAACCTCCTCGAGCGGGCAACGAGCAGCAGGCCATCTTGGGCGAGCAGTACGATATGCCCCCCATCGGGTCGGATCTTCCGGTTTCGATGTCTACGGCATTCGCCCGACTCAAGAAGGTCAAGACCTTCTACTTCTTGGCCGTGGGGGTGGGCACCCTCGGCTTCGCACTGGTAACACTGCCCAGCCAGCTCAACCTGATGCTGAAAGACGAATACGGCTACGAAGCCTTCCAGCGGGGCTGGGTGACGTCGCTGGTGTGGCTGGCCAGCCTGGTGGCCATACCCATCTCGGGCTTCAAGTTCGACGGTATGTTCCGGGAGGATCCGGCCAAGATGGTGCGGACGGCGGGCACGCTCATCATCATGTCGGGCGTGCTGGTGCTCATCGCCATGCGATTCCACCAGCCCGCCATCATGATCTTCGGCATCAGCCTGGCCAACGCCTGCACATCGGCCTCCTTCGTGGCCGCCGCCCCCACCATCGGTGCGGTAGCCCCTTACCGGATGAGGGCCCAGGCGTTCGCGCTGTTGCCGGTGTTCATCTTCTTGATGGGCGGGTTCATGGGCAGCATCATCGCCGGTTCCATCAGCGACGCCCACGGAGAGCGCCTGGCCATCAGCATCGTGGCCCCGCCGGCTTCGATAATCGGCGGTCTGCTGGTGGCTTACGGCTCCCGCTACATCAAACGCGACATCTCGCTGGCGGTGAGTGAGCTGGTAGAGGAGCAGGAGGAGATTCGCCGCATGTCGGAGCATCCCGATGACATCCCGGTGCTTCAGGTTCGGGGACTGGACTACAGCTACGGCCCGGTGCAGGTGCTATTCGACTGCGGGCTGGAGGTGCGCCGCGGCGAGACGCTGGCCCTTCTGGGCACCAACGGCGCGGGCAAGTCCACCTTGTTGCGGGCGGTCAGCGGCCTGGGCGTACCTGATCGGGGGGCCATCCGTCTCAACGGGCGCACCATCACCTACGCCGATGCCGAGCTGCGCTTCAAGCAGGGCATCGTGCAGGTGCGAGGAGGCGCCGGAGTGTTCCCCGGCCTGACGGTGGAGGAGAACCTTCTGGCCACCATGCTCAGCACGAAGGAGGAGAAGGCCGAGATCTACCGGCGAGTCGAGCGGGTGTACGACGTGTTCGGCGCGCTGCGGGAGAAGCGCAATCAAGCCGCGGGAGACCTCTCCGGTGGCCAGCAGCAGATGCTGGCCTTCGGGATGGGCTTGATGCACGAACCCGAGGTGCTGCTCATCGACGAGCTCTCGCTGGGGTTGGCCCCGGTGGTGGTGCAGGAGCTGTTGGAGGTTGTGGAACAACTGAAGGAGACCGGGCTGACCATGATCATCGTGGAGCAGTCGCTGAACGTGGCCCTGAGCGTGGCCGAGCGGGCGGTCTTCATGGAGAAGGGCCGGGTGCGCTTCGAGGGACCGGCTCAAGAGCTGGCCGAGCGAGACGACCTGGTGCGAGCGGTGTTCCTCGGTGCCGAGGGTGGTTGAGCGGTGAGGCGAGCTGACGCAGGCCGAGACCGGATGGCCGTGCTGTGATCGACATCGGCTGGGAGATCTCCCAACAGGACTTGTTCTCGGGCAGCGTGCAGGGGCTGATCGTGGCCGCACTGGCCGCCGGCTTCGTGCTCATCTACCGGTCCACCGGGGTGCTCAACTTCGCCCACGCTGAGATCGGCAGTTTCGGCGTGGCCCTGATGGCCATGCTCACTTTCCGTTATGACGTGCCCTACTGGCTGGCCTTTTTCTTGTCGGTTGGGGCCGCGGCCGGCTTTGCCATGGTCACCGAGCTGGTGGTGGTGCGGCGGCTCTTCAACTCGCCACGCCTGGTTTTGTTCATCGCCACGCTGGGAGTGGCCCAGCTGGCCATTTTCGCGGCCATCCAGCTTCCCGACGTATCCCGGCCGGGGCCGTTTCCTTTGCCCCCGAAGCTCACTGCTCAAGAGTTTCGCTGGGAGGTCACCGACCACCTCCGCATCGGCGGGCGCGAGCTCATCGTGGTGATCATGGTGCCGCTGGCCATCGCCATACTGGCGTTGTTCTTGGGCCGAACCCGATTCGGGTTGGCCATCAGAGCCTCAGCGGAAAACTCCGACACCGGGAGGCTATTCGGAATCAGCGTGCGACGGGTGTCCACCATGGTGTGGACCATCGGCGGGGCGCTGGCCGGCGTCACGCTCATCTTGCTGGCGCCATTTCGGGTCAGCGCGGCCGACGCAGGCACCGCCAGCCTCGGGCCGGGGTTGCTTCTTCGCGTGCTGCTGGTGGCGTTGATCGCCCGGATGCGATCGCTATGGGTCACGCTGATCGCCGGAATCTGTCTGGGTATCTTCCAGCGGCTGTTCCAAGGCAACGTCGACCGGGAGATCCGCGAGGCGGTGGATGTGATCTTCTTCATCGCCATCCTGGTGATCACGGTGATGTTCGCCCGCCGCGCCACCGAGGACGAGGGGGAATGGTCGCTGTCGCCCAAGGTGAAGGCCATCCCCGAACGGCTCCGAGGCCTGTGGTACATCCGCAACCTGTCGCGGTTTGGATTCATCGCCTTATTCGGTGCCCTGGTGCTGCTTGGGCTGTTCCTCACCAAGAACTCCAACCTCTACACCTGGACCCGCATCCTGGGCTTCGCTTTGGTTGCCTTGTCGGTATCGATGCTCACCGGCTGGGCCGGGCAGCTCTCCCTGGGCCAATTCGCCTTCGCCGGAGTGGGCGGCCTCACCGTCGTGGCGTTGACCGAGAACGGCGACATCCCCATTCCATTCGACTGGTGGGATTGGTCGTTCGACCTTCCCTGGGGGGTGGCCATGGTGATTGCGGTGGCCGCGGGAATGATCACCGCTTTCGTCATCGGCGTGCCTGCTTTGCGGGTGAAGGGACTCATGCTGGCGGTGACCACGCTGGCGTTCGCAATCGCCGCCATGTCGTGGATCTTCGCGCAAGACGTGTTCACTCAGGGGGCCACCAACACGCCCAAAGTCATCCCTCCAGTTTGGGGTCCGTTCGACTTCACCGCCTCCCGGAAGTCGTACTTCTTCATGGTGCTTGCATTGCTGGCTCTTGCGGTATGGATGGTGGCCCACCTGCGCAAGACCGGAATCGGCCGGATGATGATCGCGGTGCGCGACAACGAGGACATGGCCGCCGCCTCCACTGTGTCGGGCAGCCGGATCAAGCTCATCTCGTTCACCCTGGCCGGGGGGTTGGCCGCACTGGGGGGCGGGCTGATCATCACCGGCGAGCCCACTATCAACCCCCAAGTCCTGTTCAACTCCAATGAGTCGATCAACGTGATCGCCATCGCCATCATCGGCGGGTTGGGGTCGATTGCCGGGCCGCTGCTGGGCGTGCTGTGGGTCAAGGGCATTCCTGCCATTTTCGGGGCCAGCGACGAGGTGCGGCTGCTCACCTCCGGTGTTGGCCTTCTGTTGTTGTTGATGTACTTCCCCGGCGGGTTCATGCAGCTCCTCTACAAGCTGCGCGACTTCTTGTTGGGGATGGCCGATGAGCGCATGGCGGCCCGGGACATTCCCGAACCGGTGCCGGCGCTGGACAAGCCGGTGCCGATCACCAGCGAGCGCACTGTGTCGGTCGAGGAAGGTCAACCGTGGCTGGCGGTGCGGGACGTGCATGTCCACTTCGGCGGAAAGGTGGCGGTGGACGAGGTCTCCATAGACGTTTATGAGGGAGAGCTGGTTGGCCTGATCGGCTCCAATGGGGCGGGCAAATCCACCTTGATGAATGCCATCAGCGGGTTCGTCCCGTTTAGGGGCGGAGTGGAAGTGCTCGGAAGGGACATCTCGCGCCTGCCGTCGTACCGACGTCACCGGGGCGGCCTGGGGCGGGGATTCCAGCACGCCAAGATCTACCCAGATCTCACCGTGAGAGAAGCGTTGATGGTTTCGATGGAGGCCCGTGACCGTTCGTTGCTGGTCCCGTCGCTGCTAGGAGTGCCGCCGTCGCCGGGCCAAGAGCGGCGCAAGCGGGCCGACGTCGACAGCCTTATGGACTTTGTGGGACTGGGGCGCTATGCCGACCACTTCATCTCCAACCTGTCCACTGGCACGCGCCGCATAGTGGAGTTGGCCAGCCTGTTGGCGGTGGACGCCAAGGTGCTGCTGCTGGACGAGCCCACCGGGGGTGTGGCCCAGCGGGAGAGCGAGGCTTTCGGACCGCTTATCCGGCGCATCCAGGCCGAGCTGGGCGCCGCGGTAGTGGTGATCGAGCACGACATGCCGCTGGTCATGAGTATTAGCGACCGGGTCTACTGCTTGGAGGCAGGGCGAGTGATCTCTGAGGGTTCGCCGGAAGAAGTGCGGAACGACCCGCTGGTGATCGCTTCTTATTTGGGGACAGATGTGCGGGCTATTGAGCGCTCTGGAGAGCGAACGACCTAGATCCTCCGAAGCGCGGGGTTGGAGACTGCGGGGGGAATGTAGAAGGCGTCGTCGGGGTTTAGGTCTTTGCCGGGGGGGACTAATTCGTCGATGCGGTCTAGGACATCGTTTGACAGGCGTAAGTCGGGGTCTTCTAGGGCGGTGTCTAGTTGCTGGGGGGTGCGGGGGCCGATGATGGTGGAGGTGACCGCGGGGTGGGCCAGGGTGAAGGCGTAGGCCAAAGTGGCCATTGAACAGCCCACCTCGGCGGCGAGGGCGTCGAGTTCCTCCACGAGATCGAGCTTGTGGGCCACTACAGGGTTTTCCCGGTCCCAGCGTTTGGCGCTGACCAGGTTGCGGGTGGCTCTCGAGTTCTCCGGCCAGTCGGCGTCTTTGCGGTACTTGCCGGTGAGCCAGCCGCCGTTGAGCGGGCTCCACACGATCACGCCCATGTCGTAGGCCAAGCAGGAGGGCAGCACGGCCCGCTCGATCTCCCGGGTGAAGATGGAGTACGGGGGCTGCTCGCAGCGGACCCGCTCGAGGCCGCGGCGCTCGGCGGCCCATTGGCCCTCCACGATGAGCTCGGCGGGAAAGGTGGAGGTGCCGATCATGCGGATCTTGCCCGTCCGCACCAGATCGGTGAGCGCGGCCAGGGTGTCGCCGAAGTCGGTGCGGGGGTCGGGGCGGTGCATCTGGTACAGGTCGATGTAATCGGTGTCGAGGCGGCGCAGGCTGTCTTCCACGGCCTGGGTCACCCAGCGGCGGGAGCCGCCCTGCATGTTGATGTCGTCGCCCATCGGGCCGTAGAACTTGGTGGCCAGCACTACGTTGTCGCGCCGCCCCTTGATGGCCCGCCCAACGATCTCCTCGGAGATGCCCATGCTGTAGCGGTCGGCGGTGTCGATGAAGTTGATCCCCGCGTCGAGGGCCTTGTGGGTCATGGCCGCGCACTCGGCCTCATCGTTGTTGCCCGCGGGGCCGTACATCATGGCCCCCAGGCAGAGGGTGCTCACCTGGACCCCGGATCCTCCCAGCGTGCGGTATTCCATGGGGACTCCTTTCGAGTGGCTCGATGAACTGGAGCTACTGGCCTGCGGCCTGGGCGATCACCGCGGCTACGGCCTTGGGCTGGGCGAGCATGGGGGAGTGGCTGCCCTCCATAACCACGGAGTTGCCGACCAGCCCCGCGCAGGTCCGCTGGAACTCGGCGGTCAGGGTGTGGTCGTCGGCGCACACGATGTAGGTCGACTCCACATCCCGCCAGGCTGCCCTAGCGAAGCTGTACGGCGCTTGGCCTAGCGGCTGGGGGCGGAGCTGGGACTCAGCCCAGGCGACATCCTCAGGAGTGCAGTCGTGGTAGAAGAGGTCGCCCGCGGCCCCAGGCTTCACCGAGCTGTAGCCGTCTTCGCCGTGCTCAAGGGCGGGGAAGAAGTTCTCGGCGATCACCGCCTCGGCCACATCGGGCGGGTTCTCCTCTCCGCTTTCGTCGCCGGGCAGGATGGCGGCCAAGTACACGAGATGGTCCACCGTGGCGGGGTCGAGCCCGGAGATGGACAGGCCGCCGAGCGAGTGGCCCACGGCGACCACTGGACCTTGACCACCCAAGTGCTCCCTCATGCCGCTCACTTCGGCCTGGAATGCGGCGATGTCTTCTGCGGTGGTCGGACGGCACAAGTCGGAAGCGTGGACGGCGATGCCCATGTCCCTCAAGCACTCCTGCACCCGCTCCCAACACCACGGTCCGTGAAACGCCCCATGGGCCAAAACAACTCCTGCGGTCATGGGGCCGCACTTTAGCGGCCGCTAAGTTGCCGCCATGGAGTCCACAGAATCGCTGGAGGAGCGGCTGGAGCGGCTGGAGTCCATCGAGGAGATCCGGGGGTTGGCTGCCCGCTACTGCCTGGCGTTGGATATGCGGGCCACCGATGCCTGGGTCAGCCTGTTCCCCGCCGATGTGCAGGTGGGCCGAGGGCGCTCTGGGCGGGCCGCGCTGGCCGAGTGGTTCCGCGAGACGATGAGCAGCCAGTTCACCGGCACCGCCCATGTGACCGGCAACCACATCATCGAGTTCGACGGGCCCGATCGGGCCCGCGGAGTGGTGTACTCCCGCAACGAGCATGAGACCGGCGACGAGTGGGTGATCATGACCATGATGTACTGGGACGACTATGAGCGCATCGACGGCCGGTGGTACTTCCGGCGGCGGCTTCCCTTGTACTGGTACGCCACCGACCTGAACGCACCGCCGATCGGCGACAACAAGATGCGCTGGCCCGACGAGGAGCCCTACGAGGGGGCGTGGCACGAGTTCTGGCCCACTTATCGGGAGTTCTGGGAGTCCCGTCTCGACGAGCCCGCTGATGTGGCTGAGCCCGCGCCGGTGGGGGAGTTCTTGACCTGGCTGCGGGGCAGCGCCGAAGGGCTCCCCAGCGTGCGAGTGCGCTGACGTGCGGGCCGCCTATCACGAGACCCAGGGCGGGCTGGATGTGCTGCGGGTGGGGGAGCTGCCCGATCCCGAGCCCGGCCCTCACGATGTGCTGATCCAGGTGAATGCCACGTCGATGGATCGGGTGGACGTGTATTGGCGGGAAGGGTCGCACGGCATGAGGCTGCGCTGGCCCCAGCACGTGGGCGGACGAGACATCGCCGGAGTGGTGGAGGCGGTAGGGGCGGAAGTGATGTCGGTGGCCGTTGGAGATCGGGTAGTGGCATCAGGGGAGCGGACCCACGCTTCGATGGCGCTGGCTCCCGCAGAGTTGACGTTTCCCCTCCCTGACGGCATCAGCTTCGAGGCTGGCGGGGCTACCCCCACGGCGGGCCGATCAGCCCATCAGGCTCTTATCGAGAAGGCTCAGATCCAGCCGGGAGAGACCGTGCTGGTGATGGCCGCTGGCTCGGGGGTGGGCAGCTTCGGGATACAGATTGCCCGGGCGATGGACTGTCGGGTGATTGCCACCGCGGGCTCAGCCCGCAAACGGGCTCGAGCGGTGGAGCTGGGCGCGGAGCAGGCCATCGACCACTACAGCGATGACATCGTTGCGGAAGTGCGAGAGGCCACTGATGGTAGAGGGGTGGACGTGGTGCTCGACCATGTAGGCACCCCGGTGTTCGCTGCCGCGATCCGGTCGCTGGCCCCCGAAGGTCGGTTTGTGACCTGCGGGGTCACCGCCGGGCACATGGGGGAATTGCACTTGGGCCAATTGTTCGTGAAGGGAATCACCCTCATGGGCGTGGGCCGCCCCGACAATCAGCGGATCGCAGCCACCATGCAGGGTTTGCTGGCCATGATCGCCCGGGGACAGGTCACGCCGCAGATCGCCGCGGTGTACGGGTTGGACGGGATCGCGGAGGCCCATCGGCTGATGGAGAGTTCCGATTTCTTCGGCAAGATCGTTCTTGTTCCCTAGCCAGGAGATCTAGATGCGCTCATTCGAATTCCCCGTCGAGGCGGGCCACATTCAGGAGTTCAAGCGGGCAGTGGGCGATCTGGACGCGACGTTCGACCCAGACGCGGCAGCCCCGCCCACGTTTATGGTGGCCGCCGACCGCTACGACCCCGACTACGACCGCCGACTGCGGTCCGACCGGCCGTGGCCGCCAGTGGCGCCGGAGTCGGGCTCGGGATTCCACGCTGGCATGGTGTTCGAGTACCACCGCCATCCGAAGGCTGGTGAAGTGCTCACCGCCACCGTGGCCGACGGGGAGGAGTGGTTCAAGCAGGGGCGTCGGGGCGGCCAGTTGCGGTTCCGGGAGATCGTCACCACCTTTGTCGATGCCGACGGCCAGCGGTGCGTGACCGCCCGCTGGATCAACGTGCGCGCCGACAACGAGGTGCGGGAATGAGGCCCGAAGTCGGTGCTCGCCACCGCCAGTTAGTGGCCGAAGGGCTTACCCGGACGCAACTGGTGGCCTACGCGGGGGCCTCCGGCGACTTCCACCCCTTCCACCACGACGAGATCTACGCCACCACCCACGGCTTCGACCAGCTCTTCGCCCACGGCATGCTGACCATGGGCATTACCGGGGAGGCGCTGGTTGCGGTGTTCGGCCCTGAAGGGCTGGACCGCTACGGGGCAGACTTCCTGAAACCGGTATGGCCGGGAGACACGCTGACCACCGAGCTTGTGGTAACCGCGGTCCACGCCGACGGCTCAGTGGAGGTGGACATCTTCACCACCGATCAACAGGGCACGCAGGTCTTGCGGGGTACCGCGGCCGGGAGGCTGGCCGCAGAGTAAAGCTGATCAGGCCAGAAGCTCTTGGAGCCTCTCTACCGGGTCGCCGGATGTCACCAGAGCCTCGCCGATAAGCGCGGCGTCGTAGCCGGCCTTGCGCACAGCGGCCATCGTGGTGCCGCCGGGAACAGCGATGCCTGATTCGGCCACCGTCACTACATGGTCGGGAAGGAGCGGTGCCATGCGCTCGGCCCGCTGGTAGTCCATGGTGAAGGCCTCGCTCTTGGGCTTCTCCCGTTGGTTGACCCCGATAATGTCCGCCCCGGCTTCGAGGGAGACTTCCAGCTCGCTCTCCGACTTCACCTCAGTGAGCACATCCATGCCCAGCGACAACGCGAGTTCATGAAGCTCGGCCAGCTGGGAAGCGGTGAGGTCGGCCACGATCAGCAGCAGCGCATCAGCCCCCATCGCTTGGGATTCATGGACGTCTTCGACATTGGTGATGAAGTCCTTGCGGAGGACGGGCAAACCAGAGGACCGGGATGCCGCGGCCAGGTCGTCGCCGCTGCCGCCGAACATTTCCTGGTTGGTGAGCACTGACAGGCAGGATGCCCCGCCGTCGCGATAGGCCGCTGCCATCTCTGCTGGGTCGAGTTCGGTGTTCAAATTGCCCCGAGACGGGGAGCGACGCTTGATCTCGGCGATGATGGCCACATCGTCGGCGGCCAACAGAGCCTGCTTGAAACGCCCTGCTCGATTGGCCCGGTCGTCAGCTCCCATGAGTCGGATGATACGGGGGAGTTCGGCCGCCGGAGAAAGCAGAAACGGGGGCTACGCCACCGCGGGCATGACCTCGGTGGCGAACAGGTCAAGCGTCTCAGGGGTGGCGAAGTCGCTGAACTGGAGCACGAACTGCTCGGCGCCCATCTCGCGGTCGGCTTGTAGACCACTGGCCACCTCGTCTGGGGTGCCCGCCACCAGGGCCCAGTCGCCGAACCGGCGTTGGGCGGTGGCTACTATCTCGTCGCGGGCCGCGGAGGACGGGGCTAAGCCGATGGCCCGCTGCACCGAGAGCCGGGCGTTGCCGGACAGCGGAAGCAGTTCCTCCAGCTCAGCCATGCCGTACACCGGGCAATTCCACCAGTCGGCGAAGTCCCGCACCAGCGGCATCGTGAGCTTGCGGCCCGCCCCGCCGATCACGATCGGGATATGGCCGTTCAACGGGGTCGGCTGCTGCTGGGCGTCGTGCAGCTGGAAGAACCGGCCCTCGTAGTTCATCAGCTCACCGGTGAGCAGAGCCTGCACCACCTCCAGCGTCTCCCGCAGGCGAGCGGCCCGCACCGCGGGCGGCTCGTCGCCGAGGCTGAAACGAGCCAATTCGTCGGGCACCGAGCCCCAGCCGATACCCAAGTCGAAACGACCACCGCTGAAGTGATCCATGCTCACCACCATCTTGGCCAGCAGCGCCGGATGGCGGAACTGCCCGCACAGCACCATGTGTCCGATGCGTACTCGCTCAGTCCATGCCGCCACCGCCGCCGCGGTCACAAAAGCGTCGTACATGGGAGCCGCGGACAACAAGGGCGGATTCAGATGGTCCATGAGGTCGATCTTGTGGAACCCGCATGCCTCCGCCGCCCGCACCCGCTCCTCGATGGTGGCCATGTCCATCCGCATCTGCGGCATGAACACACTGAACTGCGGAGGAGCGGCTTGGGTGGTCATTTCAGGATCCTTTTCCGAGGCCGCGGCGTTGCATGTCGTCGGTGTCGACGGTCCAGTTGCGCATGGCCTCCTCCTCGATGTCTTTGGCCTCGGCGAAGCTCATGCCGTCGGTGTCGTCGTAGATGTGCATGGTGGCTGCGGTGGCGGGGGTGGTGGCGGCCACGATCTGGGCGGCTAGTTCCCGGGCCCGAGTCAGCAGTTCATCGTGGGGGACGACGTGGTTGACCAGGCCGATGCGTAGGGCCTCTTCGGCGTAGACGAAGCGGGCGGACGCGGTCATCTCCTTGGCCATGCGCTTGCCGACTGCTCGAGGTAGGAGCGCTGTCATGCCCCATGCGGCGATAACCCCGATCTTGGCGTGGGTGTCGGCGAATCTTGCTTGATCGGAGGCCACGATGAAGTCGCAGCTCAGGGCGATCTCCAGGCCGCCGGTGACGCAGGTGCCGTTCACCGCGCAGATCAGGGGCTTGGCGGTGTCCCGGCAGGCTTGGGCCGGGTCCTCGGCTTGCCGTTTGTTCCCGTCAGGGTTTTCTGTCACGCCGTCGGCGGCCACCTCGCGCAGGTCTACGCCGCCGGTGAACACCGGGTCGGCTCCGGTCAAGATGACGGCGTCCACCCCGTCGTCGGAATCGGCTGCTCGCAACGCGGCGCACAGGTCGTTGCGCATCCGCTTGGTCATGGCGTTGCGGGCTTCAGGCCGATTCAAGGTGATGACAGCAATGCGGTTGTCGATTTCGACAAGCAGGCGCTGGCCTTCGGGGGTGACGGGCTTGTAGGAGCGGTCGGCCATTTTAGTTCGGTCAGGCTCCGTCGCCGATCACATCCACGGCCTGTTGACGGAGCCAGTGGTCGGCCAGCACCAGCAGCACTTGGGCCTCCACCATGGGCACCGCTCGGGGCAGCACGCACGGGTCGTGGCGGCCGCGGGCGGCCAGGGTGACCGGGTTGTTGTCGCGGTCGACTGTCTCTTGCGGTGAAGCGATAGTGGCGGTGGGTTTGAACCCCACTCGGATCACGATGTCCTCTCCGTTGCTGATTCCGCCTTGCACTCCGCCGGAGCGGTTGGAAGCAGTGCGGGGCCGGCCGTCAGGGCCGGGGGCAAAGGGGTCGTTGTGCTCTCGGCCGGTCATGGTCACCCCGGCGAAGCCCGAGCCAATCTCAAAGCCTTTGGCCGCGGGCAATGACAGCGCGGCCTTGGCCAAATCGGCCTCCAGCTTGTCGAACACCGGCTCGCCTAGGCCGGGGGGAACTCGTCGGGCCACGCATTCGACTATTCCGCCCAGCGAGTTGCCGTCGCGGCGAGCTGCTTCGATGGCCTCGGTCATAGCCTCCGCGTGTTCGGGCGAGGGGCATCGGGTGGCGTCGGCCTCCACATCGGCCAGAGTCACCGCAATGGGATCGACATCGGCCGTGATGGTGCCCACCTGGCGCACCCAGGCCAATACCTCGATGTCGGCCACGGTCCGCAAGAGCTGGCGGGCGATGGCCCCAGCCGCCACTCGACCGATGGTTTCCCGGGCGCTGGCCCGTCCCCCACCCTGCCAATTGCGAATGCCGTACTTGGCTTCGGTGGTGTAGTCGGCGTGGGAGGGCCGGTAGACGTCCTTGAAGTCCTCATAGGCGCTGGGCCGGGCATCGGTGTTGCCCACCAGCATGGCAATGGGCGATCCCAGCGTGTGGCCCTCGAAGACGCCCGAGAGGATCTGTACTTTGTCGGCCTCGTCCCGCAGCGTGGTGAGACGGCTCTGACCGGGCCGCCGTCGATCCAAGTCGTGCTGGATCATCTCCTCGTTCAGGGGAAGCCGGGGCGGACAGCCGTCCACCACCGCGCCGATGCCGCCACCGTGGGATTCCCCGAACGTCGTTACCCGGAACAATCGCCCGGTCGAACTGCTCATTGCATGTCAACACTACAGACCGGGCTCTGCCGGTCTGGGGGTCATATTGGCGAGGTCCTGGTAGCGGCCATGCGTGAGCCAGCCCACCTGTGGCAATGTCGGAACATGGATTTAGGCCTATCGGGCAAGGTGGCGCTGGTAACGGGGAGCTATCGGGGCACGGGCAGCGGGGTTGCCCGCGTTCTGGCCGCTGAAGGCGCTGAGGTGGTGGTTCACGGATTTGAGGAGGGGCAGGCCGATTGGCTGGCCGATGAGCTGGGGCCGCCGGTTCGGGCTGTGTGGGGCGACATCTGTACTGATGAGGGTGCTGAGGCGGTGGTCAGCCAGTGCGGACCGGTGGACATATTGGTCAACAACTACGGGGTGGCGGTAGGCGGCACCTGGGGGGATGACGGCACGGATGTCTGGGTGGATGCCTATAACCGCAATGTGCTCACCGCGGTGCGGATGACCCGGCTCATGGTTCCCGCCATGATGGAGCGGGGTTGGGGGCGGATAGTGCTGGTGTCAACCGTGGGTGCGACCCGCCCAGGCGACCGCATCCCGGGCTACTACGCGGCCAAGGGCGCGCTACCGGCGATGACGGTGAGTCTGGCCCGTGAATTGGCCGGCACTGGGGTGAGTGTGAACTGCGTGAGCCCGGGGGCCATTGCCACTCCGGAGCTGGTGGAAATGTGGACTCGTCAGGCGGAGCGGGCGGGCCGCTCCACCGATTGGGCCGATATCGAGCGCCACGTAACCACCGAGATAATGCCCACGCTGACCGGGCGCATCGCCACCGTGTCCGACGTGGGGGAGTTGGTGGCCTTCGTGTGCAGCGACCGGGCCCGCCAGATCCACGGCGCCCACCTCCGCATCGACGGGGGCGCGGCCGACGTGGTGACGTGAACCAGCGGTCTGAGCTTCCCCCTCACTAGGCTGCCCGGCGATGCCGACTTTGTATGACGTCGTCCGCGACTTCAGCCACACCTGGCCTGACAAGCTGGCCGTCCTTACCGAGCAGGACGGACACCGCTCCTTCCGAGAGCTGGCAGCCCACGGCGGGGCTCTAGCCCACCAGTTCCAAACCCGCTTCGGGCTAGGACTGGGCGATCGGGCTTGCATCTGGATGCAGAACCGCCCCGAGTACATCGAGTGCCAGCTGGGCATGCAGGCCATCGGGTTGGCTGGCGTTCCCATCAACCCGGAGTGGACCGATCCGGAACTGGATTTCGTGCTCCACCACTCCCGGTGCCGCCTGGTGTTCGCTGAGGCTGAGCGGGCCGAGCGTGCGGTGGCCCTCACCGCGGACATGGACATGGTGGAAGCAGTGGTGAGCGTGGACGAGCCGGTGGACGGGGCGTTGCTGCTGGCCGATCTCATCGGCGAGGCGCCGGAGGGCGCAGGCCTGGACCTGCCTCCGGTGGACGGGTTTGTGGAGGGCAACGTGCTCTACACCTCGGGCACCACCACCGGGCGCCCCAAGGCGGTGCCCATGAGCCCCGAGCTGTTCGCGGGCGGGGCGGTGCCCTATGAGGAAATGTTCGGCCTGAGCCACACCGACCGCTCGCTGGTGGTGACCCCGCTGTTTCATGGCAATGCCATGGGTGGGGCCATGTCGGCGCTTAGCCGGGGAGCCAGCGTGATCATGCAGCGCAAGTTCTCGGCGTCGCGTTTCTGGGCTCTGGTCGACCTATACCGCCCGACCTACTTCCTCACCCTGGTGCCCATCATCAACATCTTGATGGCCCAGCCCCCTGGTCCCCACGAAAAATCGCACTCGCTGCGGGTGATGATCCCGCTGGGCTGCGCACCCATCATCGAACAGATCGAGGAGCGCTACGGGGTGCCGTGCATGGACTGGTACGGCATGACCGAGGCCGGGTCGGGCACCTATACCCGGTTGGACGAGCCTCGGCGGCCCGGCTCGGTGGGCAAGCCGTTCGAAGGGTCGGTGCTGCGGATATTCCTGCCCGACGGCTCAGAGGCACCGACGGGAGAGACGGGGGAGATCTGCTTTCTGCGGTCCACCATCGGGTTCAACGGCTACATCGAGGATCCCGAGGCCACCGAGGCCGCCACATCAGGAGACTGGTTCCGCACCGGCGACCTGGGCTACGTGGACGACGATGGCTACCTGTACTTCGTCGACCGCCAGAAGGACATCGTGCGCCGGGGCGGAGAAAACCTGTCCACCATCGAGGTGGAGACCGCGCTGCGTACCCACCCCGCGGTAGGTGACATCGCCGTGGTAGCCCGCCCCGACCCGGTGCTGGGCGAGACAGTGGCCGCATTCATCGTGGTGGCCGACGGCTTCGATCTTCCCACCGAAGACGACCTCCGGGCCCACACCGAAGGCACCCTGGCCCCCTACAAGGTGCCCACCACCATTCAGCCCATCGACGAGCTCCCCCGCACCGGCAACGGCAAAGTAGAAAAATTCCGCCTCCGCCAGCGTTTCAGCTAGACGAACTCGGCTCGGATTTGGGGGCCGTGTTGGTTGATGGTGGGGAGTAAGGGGGAGGTGTCGTGGTCCCAGTCGGCGGTGGTGGCGGGGGCGGGCAGGTCGACGGTGCCATCGTCGTGGGTGACGGTTATCCGGTTTAGCTGAGGATGCGAAGAAAGACCGGCCACGTCGTTGACCGCACCGAAGGCCATGCGGCTTCCGGTGAGCTTGCTGTGGAGTTCTTCAGTGCTCAGGCGGGCAAAAACCTCGGCGACGGCGTCGTCGGTTTCGGCCCGGTTTGTGACCCGGGCCTTGTTGGTGGCGAAGCGGAGATCGTGGGACAGGTCCGGTCGGTCGAGCACTTCTTCGCACAGGGTGCGCCACTCGCGGTCGGACTGCACGGCGATGAGCAGAATGGTGCCGTCGCCGGTGGTGAAGGCGCCGTAGGGGGCGATGGACGGGTGGGCCAGCCCGACTCGCTGCGGTCCTTGTCCGAGGTAGTCGTGGTGCAGCAGGGGAACGGTCATCCACTCGGCCATGGTCGAGAACAGCGAGACTTCGATGGTCGCCCCCTGGCCGGTGCGGGCTTGGCGGACGAGGGCCTGGCTGATGGCCCGGGCCGCGGCCTCGCCAGTGGCGATATCGGCCACCGATACCCCCACTCGACCAAGCGGTCCCGGTGCTCCTGACACCGATACCAGTCCGCTTTCGGCCTGCACCAGCAGGTCGTAGGCCTTCATCTGGGCATAGGGTCCGGTTGGCCCGTAACCCGAGATGTCGCAGGTCACTAGCCGGGGATGCTGCTGTCGAAGGGACTCTGAGCCGAAGCCCAGCCGTTGGGCTGCGCCCACCGCCAGATTCTGGATATAGACGTCGGCCTGTTCGATCATCCGCCCCAACAGTGCTTGATCGCCATCGTCTTTGAGGTCGAGGACGATCGATTCCTTGCCCCGGTTCAGCCACGCGAAGTAGCTGGACAGTCCGTCGGCCGCCGCGTCGTAGCCTCGGGAGAAGTCGCCTTCGGCTCGCTCGATTTTGATCACCCTGGCTCCGGCGTCGGCCAGCCGACACGATGTCAGCGGCGCGGCCACTGCTTGTTCGATAGAGACCACCAGCACGCCATCCAGTGGCTTGGCCGAGCTCACTCCAGCAACGTACCCCTGCATGGGTTGAAACGACACACCACTAAGCTCCGGCAATGACGCCTGAAGAGATCCTGGACCTAGCCCGTGAGCACGCCGCGGCCGAGGCCGAGAATGACGCCGAGCGGACGCTGGCCACGTTGGTGGACGAGCCCACCTACGAGTTCTGGCCGATGGGAAAGGGCTTCACTGGAGGTGACCTGGCCCGCACGTTCTATCTGGAGCAGTATCCGCAGTTCGCCCAGCGCGTTACCAACTTCGGGGTGTTGGGGGAGTGGACCAACGACCAGTGTGCCATCCAGGAGTATTGGATTGAGCTCGACGGCCAGACACGCCACATGGTTATGTCGATGATGCCCGCCGAAGGTGATCTTCTGGCCGGGGAGAAGCTGTACTGCGACGATGCCTTTGTGGAGGCTTTGCTCGGGCCTCTCTGCGTGCATCTAAAGCCGCTCTAGCCCAAGAGGTGCTTTTGGACTTTGCCTAGGGCGTTGCGGGGGAGTTCTTTGACCAGGTGGAGTAGGCGGGGGTGTTTGAAGTCGGCGCACACTCCCTCTAAGTGGGAGCGCAGGTGATTCAGATTGGGCTTCTTGCCGAGGGTGGGTACCACCCACGCGGTGACTAGTTCGCCCCACTCTTCGTCGGGGGTGCCGGTGATGGCTACATCGTCGACGTCTGGGTGGGAGCGAAGGGCGTCTTCTACCTCGCGGGGGTAGACGTTCAGGCCTCCGGAGATGATGAGTTCTTTGGCCCGGCCTTTCAATCGTAAGTAGCCCGCCTCGTCGAATTCGCCTAAATCGCCGGTGCGGAACCAGCCGTCTTGGTCGAATGCCTCCTCGGTGGCCTCGGGGCGGCGCCAGTATCCGGCAAAGACGTTGGGCCCTCGCACCATCACTTCACCGGAGTCGGGAGCCAACCGCAGTTCCACGCCGGGGAGGGGAAATCCCACCGTGCCGGCCCGGCGCTCTTCGTCGTAGGGGTTGGACACCAGCATGATGGTCTCAGTCATGCCGTAGCGCTCCAGCACTCGCACTCCGGCGGCCTCTTGCAGGCGGCGGTGGAGATCAGCGGACAGGGCAGCGGAGCCGGCCACGCACAGCCGAAGCCGGGAGAGCTCTCCAACCCTGGGCGACTGGGCCAGCCGGGTGTACATGGTGGGCACGCCGAAGAACAGGGTGGCGTCGTGGGCTTGGGCCGCATCTAAAACGGTGTCGGGGGAGAACCCGTCGAGCAGCACCGCGGAGGCGCCGGTCAGCAGGGTGCCGTGGAGCCCAACGCCCAGACCGTGCATGTGGAACAAGGGGAGGGCCAGAACCAGGCGATCGTCGGGCGTCCACCGCCAGGCAATGCGGACCGACTCGGCTCCGGCCAGCAGGTTTCCGTGGGTCAGCACCGCTCCTTTGGGTACCCCGGTGGTTCCCGACGTATAGCCCAACAGCGCAGGATCGCCGCTGGAGAGCTGATCGAGGCTGGGGGCTGTCGCATCGTCTAGATCCAGCCGGGGGGAGACCACGGTCATCTCCGGGGCAAGTTCGGCCAGCCACCGGACCCATTCGGGCTTGTCCACCACCGCAGCCCGAGGATCGGCGTCGCCCACGATGTGGGCCAGCTCGGCCCGCTGGTAGGCCCCGTTCACCGGCACCACAATCAGCCCCAGCCGTAACGCAGCCACATGGGCCACTACCAAGTTGACCGACGCCGCCGCCGACAGGATGATCCGATCGCCCTTGCGAAGTCCTGCCCCGTAGAGCCGCCCAGCGGCGGCCTTCGTACGCTGAGCCAGGTCGCCCCTTGTGATCCATCCGGTTCCCGCGTCCCACAATGTCGGCTTGGATGCCCCGGAAGCCCAGCGCTTGCTCCATGCTGCTGGCAGGCTTGCTTCGTCCAACAAGTCCACGTCATCGGGGTCGACCCCCTTTGGGAAGTGGACGGCATCGGCTCGGGCGGTGCTCACAACTCACGATAATGTCACTCACCGTGCCCTTGAATCTGGCTACCGCGTGGGAAGCGGCTGCGGAGGTGGTGCCGGACGCTGACGCGGTGGTGTGCGATCCGGTTACCCGGACCTGGGGGGAGTTCGAGGATCGGGCTGCTCGGCTGGCGGCGGCGCTGGGAGAACTCGGCATCGGCGCGGGCGACAACGTGGGGTTGTACCTGTACAACGGCAATCCCTACTCCGAGATCACCTTCGGGGCGTTCAAGTCCCGAGTGGTCCCGTGCAACGTGAACTACCGCTATCTGGCCGGCGAGTTGCGCCATCTGCTGGAGGACGCTGACGCCAAGGCGGTGTTCTTCTCTCCCGAGCTGGCCGACCGGGTGGAGGAGGCCAGGGGCGACCTGCCTTTGCTGCGGGCGGCCATCCAGGTGGGCGAGCCCAGCGACCCAGTACCCGACTGGGCGCTGGACTACGAGCAGTTGATCGCCGATCACTATCCGGCGCCGCCCGTCGATCGCAGCCCTGACGACCTGTGGATCCTCTACACCGGAGGCACCACCGGCAATCCCAAAGGGGTCATGTGGCCCCACAGTTCGGTGATCGGCGCCATGGCCCCCAACTTCAGGGCGCTGAGGCTGCCGGTCCCGGAGAACCCGGAGCAGGTCAAGCCCAACATCGCGGCCATCTATAACAGCAACCGGGTTACCCGCCAGCTAGCGGCCTCCCCTCTGATGCACGGCACGGCCAGCATTGTGGCGCTGGCCACCTTCACCCAGGGCGGGGCGGTGATCACTATGCCGGAGCGCAGCTTTGACGCCGATGCCCTGTGGCGCTGCGTGGAGCGCGACCGGGCCACCGTGCTCACCATCGTGGGCGACGCCTTCGGGCGACCAATGGCCGAGGCCTTGGATGCGGCTGCGGCGCGAGGCGAGCCCTACGACCTGTCGTCGGTGTTCATGGTCATGTCGTCGGGGGTGATCTGGAGCCAGCCGGCGAAAGAGGCCCTGCTGGTACACAAGAACATGAAGCTGGTGGACTCCTTAGGCTCCAGTGAGGGCACCGGCACCGGCATGAGGATCAGCGACCGGGAGGGCGGGTCAGCAACCGCCCGGTTCACCCTGGGGGAGAACGCCGCGGTGTTCGACGAAAACGGCCAGCCGGTGGAACCCGGCTCAGGACAGCAGGGCATGGTGGCGGTGGGCGGCCCCATCCCCATCGGCTACTACAAGGACCCGGAGAAGACAGCGGCCACGTTCCGCACCATCGGGGGGAGGCGCTGGTCGGTGCCCGGGGATTGGGCCACTGTTGAGGCCGACGGCACCATCACGCTGCTGGGCCGGGGCTCGGCCTGTATCAACAGCGCGGGGGAGAAGATCTATCCCGAAGAAGTGGAAGAGGCGGTGAAGGCCCATCCCGCGGTGGCCGACTGCCTGGTAGTGGGAGTGCCCGACCCGAAGTGGGGCGAGGCGGTTACCGCGGTGGTGCAGATGGCCGGCGACCCGGCATCTCAGGCGGTGGGCGACGACGAGGTCATTGCCGACGCTCGTATTCGCTTGGCGGCCTACAAGCTCCCCAAGTCGCTCATCCGGGCCGATGCCGTCCAGCGGGGCGCCAATGGCAAGCCCGACTACCAGTGGGCTAAGCAGTTCGCCCTCGACTCTCTGTCGGAGTAGGCCCCGATCTGGAAACATAGAGCCATGAGCATCAAAGTGACTGCGCTGCCTGCGGCCTTGGGCGCCACGGTGGAAGGGCTCGATGCCGATCACCTCGACGATGGGGTAGCGGCCGAGCTGCGGGAGGCGTTCTGGGCCCACAAGGTGCTGTTCTTCCCTAAGATCCACCTGACCGACGAGCAGCACGTGGCCTTGGGGTCGCTCTTCGGTGATCTGGCCGCGGTCAGCAACGACGACACCGACCATCGCTACCACCACACGGTGGACGACGAGGGCAAGATCCTGGTGCTGGACAGCGCCAACGAGTACTCGCGGGCCAACTTCTGGCACACCGACGTGACGTTCTCCCGCCAGCCCCCACTGGGGTCGCTTCTGTCCATGAAGGAGTCACCGCCCTCCGGTGGCGACACCATGTGGGCCAACACCCAGGCCGCCTACGAGGGCTTGTCGCAGCCCCTCAAGGCGGCCCTCGAAGGGGTCATCGCCTGCCACGGACGTGCTGGTCTGACCGAGTTCACCGATCATCCGGCCATAACCATCCACCCCGAGACCGGCAAACGCATCCTGTTTGTGAACCGGGGCTGGACGTCATCGCTTCAGGGCATGAGCCACCTGGAGAGCAGGTGCCTGCTGGCCTTGTTGTGCGACCACATGGAGCAGCCCGAGTACATCGTGCGGTGGCGATGGAGCGACGGCGACGCCGCCTTGTGGGACAACCGCTGCACCATGCACTACGCCATTGACGACTACGGCACCGACCACCGCCGCATCCACAGGGTCACCATCTATGACCCCTCCGGCGCGGGCCCGGTGGCCGCCGCCCCTGCGGCGTAGCTAGAGCTCCAACAGCGCCTGTTCAACCACCTCGGTCAGCGCGGGGTGGATGTAGAGCTGGCCTCGGGCCATCTCGTCCACAGTGAGGCCGAACTGCATACCCTGGATGAGCTGCTGGATGAGGGTGGGGGCTTGAGGACCGATGATGTGGGCACCCAGCAAGAGCCGGGAATCGGGATCGGCCAGCACCTTGGTGAAGCTGGTGGTGTCCTCCATGGCCCAGCCATAGGCGGTATCGCTGTAGGGGCGAACGGCTCGGAGATAGGGCCGCTCCTCGGCTCGCAACGCCTGCTCGGTGGCCCCCACCGCGGCCACCTGGGGGTAGGCGAACACCGCGTGGGGAATGCCGGAGTGATCGGGTGCCCGCAGGTCGTCGGGGTGGGCGATGTTGTGGGCCACCGCCCGGGTGTCCTCGTTGGCGGTGTGTTTGAGCTGGGCCGCATGGCAGATGTCGCCCAGCGCCCATACCCCTTCCACCCCCGTGCGGAGATACTCGTCGGTGACCACATAGCCGGCATCGTCGAGCTCCACCCCTGAGCGGGTCACGCCCAGTTGCTCGCCGTTGGGCACCCGACCGGTGGCCAGCAGCAGCACATCGCCGGTCACGTCCTGCGCCTCGGTGCGCACGGTGATCTGCGACCCTGCTTGGGAAACGTCGACGATGGGAGAGCCGAGAGCGCAATCCATGCGCTGGCCCACGATCTGCGTGAACGCAGCCGACACGTCCTCGTCCTCGGCCCGCAGCAGCCGCTCGGAGCGGTTCACGATCGACACCGACACGCCCATGGCGTCGAGCACGTGGCCCAATTCGGCGGCGATATAGCCCCCACCCAAGATCACCAGCCGCTCGGGAAGCGCTTCCAGCCGCATGACGGTGTCGGAGGTGTGGTAGGGAACCTCGTCCAGGCCAGGGATCGGGGGGATGTACGGCCGGGCCCCGGCGGCCAGCACTATGTGATCGCCAGTGATCTGCTGTCCGTTTACCTCAAGCGCTTTGTGGCCGGTGAACCGGGCATCGCCCTTGAATACGGTCACCTTGTCCAAGCTGTGCCGGTAGTCCTCTCCACCCTGGGCGATGGGGTCGATTCGCCCGAATACCCGGTCCACGATCTCGGGCCATCGCACTGCGTCCAACGAGGTATCCACCCCGAGATGCCCGGTGTGGCCCGCTTGGTGAGCCATGTCGGCGGCGTACACGAACATCTTGGAGGGGATGCAGCCCCGGTTGAGGCAGGTGCCCCCGAACACATCCCGCTCAATGAGCGCCACCCGCCAGTCGTCGAAATCAGGGGTGAGGACGCTATTGCCCGACCCAGTGCCCACCACCACCAGGTCGAATTGCACGGGTGATTCAGCCATAGGCGGGATCAGCTGTCCTGGGGAGGCCCTTTGGCGGCTTGGTCCTCGTCGATGAGCTGGCCCCGGAAACTGGGGTTGCGGCCCTTTTGGATGTCTTCGTGGCGCTGCATGATTGCTGGCGCATACACGTAGTCGGTCCAGATGTAGAACTGGTTGTCGAGGACCGCGTTGTACACCAGCTCGGCCACCTCGGGAGGCTTCACCGCATCCTCGTAGATGGCCATCATCAACTGGATCCGCTCCTCGTCCTCAGGAGTGAGGTCGGGCGGGATGATCGGCGAGCGCAGCGTCTCGGGGCGGTTGCGCTCGGAGTTGATGATGTTGGTGGTCACCAGGCCAGGGCACAGCACCGATACGCCGACGGTCGAGCCGCTCTCCTGAAGCTCGTTGTAGAGCGTCTCCGAGATGGTTACCACTGCGTGCTTAGAGGCGTTGTAGGGACCGATATTGGGATACGAGGTGTGGCCGGCGATGGAACCGGTGTTCACGATGTGGCCGTCGCCGTGCTCCATCAAGTGGGGCAAGAACACCCGGATGCCGTGAATCACCCCCCACAGATTCACTCCGAGGATCCACTCCCAGTCGGCGGTGGCGAGCTCGTGCATCAAACCGCCGCCCCCCACGCCGGCGTTGTTGCACACTACGTTGACCTGTCCGAACCGGGCGAAAGCAGCCTCGGCCAGCTCGTCCATGTCCCGTTCGGAGCTCACGTCAGTGAGTACACCCACCGCATCGATGCCGGCATCGTTCATCTCAGCCACCGCAGCGTCCATGGCGGGGCCTTCCACGTCGGCGATCATGATGCGGGCGCCGGCCGCCCCGAATCGGTCGGCCATGGCCCGGCCCATCCCGCTAGCCCCGCCGGTGATGACTGCTGCTTTGCCCTCAAGAGTGTCCATGGGCCGACGCTACCGCCTGTCTGCAACGGAAAGCGGTGTCGGAAACTAGGGTTCCCGCCGTGAGCACAGTCAACGCTGTCGTGATGTATCCGCTGGCAATGGAGGAGTCGGAGCTCGAAGACCTGCACCGCCGTTTTCCCGGCGTCAAGTTCGACAACATCGGTTACTTCGAGCCCCATGGGCTGCGGGATGCCAAGGCCAAGGGCCGGGTCACCGAGGAGCTCCTGGCCACTGCGCCGCCCCTGACGGAGGCAGAGAAGGACACCATTGCCGGGGCCGGCGTGTTGATGGCCCTCGACCTGCCTCCGGGAATCAGGGATTGGGCGCCTCGACTGCGGTGGGTGCAGGCCATTGGCGCGGGCATTGGGCAACTCGAGCCGGCCAAGCTGAAGGCTAAGGGCATCATGCTGACCAACGCCGCCGGGGTGGCCTCTGCCCCGATCGCCGAGTTCGCCGTGGGCCGTCTGCTGGAAGTGTGGAAGGACATCCGGGTGCTGGAGCGCCAGCAAGAGGACCACCACTGGCAGATGCATCAAGGGCTGTTGGTGAAGGGGAAGACCATCGGCATCGTGGGCCTAGGGGCCATCGGCCGGGACGTGGCCCGTCGGGCCAAGGCCTTCGAGACCACCGTGCTGGGCAATCGCCGCTCGGCCCGGCCCGGCGACACCGATCCTGACGTGGATGAGCTCTACGGCCTCGACGGGCTCGATGAGATGCTGGCCCGCTGCGATGCGGTGGTGTTGAGCGCACCACATACTCCCGAGACCATCGATTTGTTCGACGGCGAGCGCTTAGCGCGGCTCAAGCCCGGGGCTGTGGTGGTGAATGTGGGCCGGGGATCGATCATTGACGAGGACGCGCTGGTAGCCGCGCTGGAGTCGGGTCAAGTGGGTGCCGCGGTGCTGGACGTGACCCGAGAGGAGCCACTACCCGCCGACAGCCCGCTGTGGGATGCCCCCAACATGTACTTGTCGCCACACTGCTCCACCGCCCGCGAGGGCTACAACGAAGCCCTGATGGAGCTGTTCTGCGACAATCTGGAACGCTTTCTGGCCGACGAGCCGCTTCGCAACGTGGTAGACCCCGACCGGGGCTACTGAGAAAAGGGAGAAAGAAATGCCGTCAGACGCCTACAACGCCGCGGTTGCTGCTCTCAGGCAGCAGATGCAAAATGCGGCCGCTAGTCCGCCACCTGACTTGGCTACGACCCGGGCCGGATTTGAGGCGGCCTACAGCTCGATGCCCGTTGCCGATGGGGTGAGCTTTGCGCCGGTTGATGCCGGTGGAGTGTCCGCCGAGTGGGTGACGCCAACCGAGGTGGAGGGCAACCGGGCGATTATCTACTTGCATGGCGGCGGCTATGTAGTGGGCAATCTGAATACCCATCGCCACGTGGTCAGCCGCATGGCGGTCGGGGCCAAGGCCCGGCTATTGAACGTGGACTATCGACTCGCACCAGAGAATCCCTTTCCTGCCGCCTTGGACGATGCCATGGCCGCGTGGCAATGGCACCTGGCCAATGGGGGAGAGGCGGCCCACACCGCCATCAGCGGCGATTCGGCCGGTGGGGGACTGACCATTGCGCTGTGCATGAAGCTGCGCGACGAGGGTATGGAGCTGCCCGCCTGCGCCGCCCCTATCTCGCCGTGGACCGACTTGACGTTCTCAGGCGATTCCATGACCGAGCGGGCCGAGCGCGACCCCATGCTCGCTGGCGCCGATTCCCTGCATGGCATGGTCATGGCCTACGCGCAGAGCGTGGACGCCACCGATCCCTACATCTCCCCGGTATTTGGCACCTTCGACAACCTGCCCCCCATGATGATTCAGGTGGGTACCGAGGAGGTGCTCTACGACGACAGCACCCGGGTGGTCAAAGGCATTGAAAACGCCAACGGCGCCGTGGAGTTCCGGCCCTGGCAAGACATGATGCACGTCTGGCACCTTTTGGCCGGCGTGGCCCCCGAAGCCGAGGAGGGCATCGCCGAGATGGCGGAGTACATCTCAACCCGCACCTGAAGCAGCAGCAAGACTGCATATATGACATATGGGTGCCATCGACGAGGCCGCCGACACCCTCAACCGAGTGTGCCAAAAAGTGGACTACGACCTGACCGGCCATCCCGCCCTCAAGGTAGTCATCACCGCCAGCGGCTACGCCTACGACTGCCCCGATGGGGTGACGGTCGGTGAACTCCACCGGTGGTCGCGACGGATCGGCCATGATGGCCGGTTGTAAGAGTCAGCGACCGACCGGTGGAGGTGTCCAGTATGGCACGGCGTGTTTGCTCGGAGGAGCGCGTCTGGATTGAGGTTTTGTCCTCGGAGGGTTTGAGCGACGCGGAGATCGCGGCGCGGTTGGGCAGGGACCGGGCGACGGTGTGGCGGGAGAAGAGGCGCTGCGGGGGCGGCGACTCTCCAGCCCGACTCCTCCCCGATCCCGCAGCCAGCCTCCCAGCGGTCGGTCGCCCCTCCATCAGGTGACGGCGCCCTCGCCTTCGCATCTCCGATTCTGTTTATGGTTCAGCGGCGACGGTTCTCGCGGATGACGCGGGCGGTGTAGCTCTCCGACGCTCCTGTGTCGGCGGCTATCTGCTTGAAGGCTGCCTCCGGGTCTCGGCGGTGGGCGGCGAGTATCCGGTCCCGTTTGGCGGCATCCCGCTGCCCCGTGCTGGGAGCATCTGGTTCGACGGGCCTAGGGGCGGGTTTGAGGGTGCGGCGGTTCGCGGCGATCGCCTTGAGGCAGTTGCCGGATCTTCGCTCGATGCGCCGGTGGAACGCCTCGGCGGCTTCCGCCGCCTCAGCGGGCAGGCCGTGTGGAAGAGCGCTGATCTCCGCTTGGAGCGCTGCGGGAGCGGTTTCGGCGATTTCGCCGGCCCGGTCGAGCAGCTCGACCGCTGGGAGGCCCAGGCGGGCGGCCAGCCCTGTGAGCGCTCCAGCGGCATCGGAGCGGTAGATGGTGTGGTCGTCGCCTATGCGCATGGCCAGTTCCAGCCTGCCGATGCCTTTGCGGGCGCGGGGCAGAGCGGAGCCGGTGTCGTAGAGGGGGGCGAGACGAACAGCGCCGGGCTGATGGACGATGCTGTAGTTGCGGGCGTGGGCATCGCGGTTGACAGTCGCCCACGTGTAGAGGATGGCATCGCGGAAACGGCGCACATCTGTGTCGGGGTCGGTGGAGTGCCGCCACAGCAGATCGGCTATGGCAATGGCACCGGGTCCGCCATGCTTCTCGAATTTGCGGTTGGGATTCTCGCCGAGAGCCTGGCACATGTCCTCTTGGTGGACGCGATGCCACGCGCCGTCAGCGGCGCGGACCCGGTCGTAGCGGGTGATTATCGCAGTGGGGTGGCTGCCGATGACGGCGAGGGCGGACGCGGCGGCCGGAAGACCGAGGCGGGAGGCGGTGGTCTGGCAGAGGTGCTCTATTGCAGCGGCTTCTGGCTGGCCGGCCGGGGAGGGCTTGAGGATGTGGGTGGTCGGCGTGCCGCCGCGGGGCCGTGCCCACTGGCCGTCGTCGGCGAGACGGAGCGCCGTTTTGGTTTGGTATCCGCCCAGGCTGTAGTAGGCGTCTTCGTCGTCGGGAAGCCAGCGGGCGGAATCGGCGGCCATCTGTGTGATCTCCGATTCGAGGTCGCCGGGAGCGATGGGAGTCAGCCCGCCGGCGCGCCCGGCGAGGACATGAGCCTCGGCGGGAGGGGCGAATTGGACCGCGCCGGCACAGTCCAGCCCGGCAGGGGTGGCGAGCAGGCCGAACGGGGTGGGCGGCGACACGTTCTCCCGTTCGTACCAGTGGGCGAGCACTCGGGGGTTGTCGGGGAGGAGGCCGTCCAACCACCGCTGGGCCGGCCTGTGACCATAGACGCAGTCGTCGAGGGGAAGCGACAGAGACAGGGGCACAGCAGCCGGGTCGCCCAGGTAGTCGGCGTCGTAACGGAGGGTGAGGCGTCCGCCGCTGTCCCGGCTGATGCGAGCGGCATTCGTGCCGGCGATGGCGACGACGAGGCCGTCCGGCGGGTTCACAGCGTCTGCCGGGTCGCGGCCGGCTGCTGATCGAAGCGGAGAGCGAGCCCTAGGGCGCGGGCCACCCGCATGAGGTTGCCCAGTTCGGCGCCTGGGTGCCCCTTCTCGCACAGGCCGATCCAGCGGCGGGACACGCCGGAGCGGTCGGCGAGCTGCTGCTGGGTGAGGCCCGCGGCGGCCCGGTGGCGGCGCAGTTCGGCGCCGAGGGCGCCTACGGTGTTGAAGGGGCGGGAGCGGTTGGGTGTCTCCATGCCCCCAGCATATCGGTGGGAGGGTTCCATCCCACACCAGATTTGGGAGGGTTCCATCCCACCGTGGTTCTGCGCCGGTACCGTCCCATTCGCCGGCCCGGTCGAGCAGTCCGGCTACTCGTAAGCAAGGGTCAGACACCAGCCAGACGACAACCCACATCATGCTCACAGTCGTAGGAGTCGCCCACCGACCCGACTGACGGGACGGCGCCGATCTCATCGAGCCGCTCGCCGTAGCCGATGCTTGCCGGTGCCGATTCCCTGCATGGGATGGTCATGGCCTACGCGCAAAGCGTGGACGCCACCGATCCCTACGTCTCACCGGTGTTCGGCGCTTTCGACAACCTGGCTCCCATGATGATCCAGGTGGGAACCGAGGAGGTGCTCTACGACGACAGCACCCGGGTGGTCAGGGGCATCGAGAACGCCAACGGCGCCGTGGAGTTCCGCCCCTGGCAAGACATGATGCACGTCTGGCACCTTTTGGCCGGCGTGGCCCCCGAAGCCGAAGAGGGCATCGCCGAGATGGCGGAGTACATCTCAACCCGCACCTGAAGCAGCAGCAAGACTGCATATACGACATTTTGCAAGCTGGATTTATGACATTATCTTTGCTGCAAATGCTACAAAACGGTGGGCAAGTTGGAGTCTGATACCTCTGTTGGCTCGGACGACAACACCGCCTAAACCAGCGAACGGCCGCTGCCTCCCTGGAAGATCTCGCATCTCTGTTCGTGGTAGAGGATGTTCCCGCGTGGGCGGCCAATCTCAGATCTCGAGCTCGGTTGCAACAAGCTCCCAAGCGGCACCTCGTCGACCCCTCGCTGGCTGCTGCGGCGCTGCGCGCCGGACCTGAGCGTCTGCTGGGAGACCTCAAGACGCTGGGCTTCTTGTTCGAGTCGCTGGTCTTGCGCGATCTGCGCATCTACGCCCAGGCCAGCGAAGCGGTGGTTTGGCACTTCAGAGACTCACACGGCAATGAGATGGATGCCATCGTGGACTGGGGAGACGGCCGATGGATCGCAGTGGAGGTCAAACTCGGATCAATGGACGCCATCGACGAAGCCGCAGGCACGGCAAGCCTATTGGTGGTCGCGACAGAGTTGATTGCAAACGGTTTGGGCTGAGTTCCAGTTGTTGAGTTTTCGGGGCATGGTGTTGAGGCGGTCTTCGATGACGGCGAGGCGGGCTGCGCCGATGTTCAGGTCGGTTCTCTTGGGGAGCCATCGGTGCCGTAGGCCGTTGGCCTGCTCGTTGGTCGGCCGCTGCCAGGGGGATCGGGGCTCGCAGAAGTACACCTCGATGCCGAGGGCGTCTTCAATGTCGGCCCATCTGGCCATCTCTGTGCCTTGGATGCCAGGTGAGGGTTTTGACCATGTAGCCGGGCTGGCGGCCCAAGGCGGCGGTGACCGTATCGGCGGTGCTTTTGGCTTCGTAGCCGCCGCCAAGGCCCACCACCAGGGCGCAGCGGCTGGTGCGCTCGGCCAGGGTGGCTACCGCGGTGCGGTTGCTCTTGCCGATGACCAGATCGCCCTCTCAGTAGCCCGGCTCCGACCGGTCCCAGGCGGCCGGCGGGCGGTCGCCTATGGGCCTGTAGTCGCGCAACACTGAGTGCCTGGCCCGCTCGCTGCGCCCCGTGGTTTGCGCCGCTGGCGGTTGCGGGGCCGCTTCTTCCAAGACCCTGGCTTCAGCCCTGCGTACCCATAGCACCCCTGGTAAATCGTCTCCGCGCACACCCGGAACCCGCATCGGGTCAGCTCCGCTGAGATGTCGTGGGGCGACAGCCGCCCATCGAGGCGCTCCTGCACCTGTTGGCGCAGCACCGCGTCGGCGGCCAGCTTCGCCACCTTGGGCCTCCGCCCCTGGGCATCGGCCTGCGCCTGCGCCGCCTCGCCACCTCCGCGGCGCTGCACCCTGACCCTGCCATCTCCTCGAAACAAAGCCGCCGTGCCATACTGGAAACCTCCACCGGTTGGTTGTCGCTAACACACCGGCCATCATGGCCGATACGCTGCAACCACCGGTGGAGTTCACCGGGGATACTCAGCCCACCAATAGAGCTTGCCATTCCTGGCCCGGGGTAGAGGGACAAAATCACCCGGCCCCAGCATCAACGCGAAGACCCATAAAAGGTGCTCCCGAAAGCGTATCCGATATTTTTGGACACATTGTTCCAATTGATGCCAGTGCGATTTTCTTCGTATAGCTGGCTAAAAATCTCAGTACCCAAAGCTTCTAGTTCTTCGGGCGTCAAATCCATTACAGAATCCAAACATCCAAAAATATGTTTTGTGATGGACTGAGCCTCAGTTTCCAATTGATTTTTTCCAAATTCAACCAGGAGCGTTCTAAATATTTGCTTCAAAGCCCGGCTCTTTACATGCTGCATTATGAATGTCTTGACAAAAAATGGGAAAGCTTTTGTAATAACTTCCCTTGCTCCTTGCGCAGCAGCAACGGTCAAACCTGCGCTTTTGGCTGCCAGTAGAATACTTATAAATGTAACGCCCCAATTCAGCACATTGAAGAGATCCTTAATGTTCTTAAGTATGTTATATCCCCTCACTGCGGTGCAGGCAATATTATTCTTTTGTTGGCCACAATTAGTGTACGCGTGTGTCCAATCTGACCACTGTCCAACTTCTTTCGGAGGAACAAGAGGAGTAGGAAGATTCTCGATGAAATATCGAATTCTAACCCTAAGTCTTCTGTTATCTGCGCAATCATGTCCTTCAATCACAAAGAATGGTGACTTAATAGATAACGTCGATTGACCAAGTACTGTTTCTTCTTTAGAGTCACCACAACTATAACTGAGCAGATAGTCAGACAAAATGTTGTATTTGCAGTATTCGTGATTGCCACAAGTGGTCGTTCCCTCCTTGGTATCGTATTTGCACTCCCAGTCGGGTCTGGGGCAGGCAATAAGTCCCCTGCTAAGGCTAAGGGGGTCAGTGGAATAGCTATTGAAGATTGCGTGGCCTTGGCCAGAATATACCTTGTAAGGCAATTCTGCACGACACCCGAATGGTTGTGTCCATTTTCTTGATGTTGATGATCCATCTATTCCTACAGGAAATCCCTTCAAAAGATTGTCAATCTCATATAATATTGAACTGCGTTGTTGATCTGTTATGTTTCCTTCGAGCTTTTTGTATTGCTCTCCAAGTTTGGTCATATTGAATTCAACATATCCCCACTCTATTTCATATTTAAAATCAGGTTTTTTATCTCCATAGATTGAATATTTAGGTATTTCCCAGGTGACTATTATTCCGTCTACTTTTTGCTGTTGTTGTAAACAATTGGAACAATATTCTTCGAATTTTAGATTTGTTTCTATTGTCCGTAAATTTGGATTCGGAGAATTGCAGTTACCTCCAGTATATATACTTGTATGCGTGTATTTACTCCATTCCTTGCCGTTGTTTCCACGTAGTATAATGGTATAAGTGCCGCACTGGATGGCATCAAAGGTAAATTTAGTATCTCTTGTGTAGGTGTAGCACCTTTGGAAGGATGATGCTCTTTTATCTGGCCCTACAGTTACGGGGTCTCTGGAAATGCAAAGCTCGTAATTGCTTATAGGGTTACCGCCATCTTCTATTGGGTTCCATGATATTGAGAGGTCTTCTTTGTATGAATTGGAATCCCTTCCATCCACCAAATGGACTTGCAGCGTTGGTGTCAGGGTTTCAAACAAAGGCCTACTCGTCACGGTGCCTGCTAGTTGGATGGTGTTGGATTGGACGCCGTCGATGACTGCGGTGAGGTGGAGGCCTGGGGTGCCGTTGAGCCAGCAGAGGGTGGGGTCGGTTGCCGGTGTGGTGTCGGCGGTGCCTGACCAGAAGCGGGTGCCCAGGCTTTTCGGTGAGGTGCTGTAGTAGCACTTGGCGTTGTGTCGGCCGGGGGTGAAGCCGGAGAAGGATGCGCTGATCCATCGGCACGGTTTTGACGTGTTTTGGCAGTTGGCCCGGTCTGCCCCAAGGCTGATGGTCACCGATCGGGTCTCGTCGAGGGCGTCTGTTGTGAAGTCGATCGCTGTTGGGGTGCTTAGTCCTAGGTTGTTTTGGGCTGAGACGAGGACTAGGTAGGTGGTGTCGGCGCTGAGGTTGGTGAAGCTTGTCGACCGGTTCGAGGTCGCCAGGGTCTTGCTGGTGATGAGGCCGCCGTAGAGGAACAGTTCTACCTGGTATCCGGTTAGGGAGTTGCCGCCGTTGCTGGCAGGGGGAGACCACGACACGGTTGCGCTGTCCTCGTCGGCGGACACCTTCAAACTCCTCGGTGCGCTTGGGGCGCCGATTCCGGGGCGCGCGTTGGCGAAAATTTGTGTGGCGGTGTGGGTGCGGAAGGTCGTGGTTGTGTGGGTGCTGGTTCCGGCGGCGTTCTGCGCCTGTATCCGCACTTGGTAGGGGGTGTCGGCGCTCAGCCCGGCAAAAGTCGCCGACTGCTGGGAGGCGGACAGGTTTTTGCGCTCCACCCGGGTGGGCCCGCGGTACAGCTCCGCCCGATAACCGGTTATGGCTGCGCCCCCGTCGCCCGACGGCGGGGACCACGACACGGTTGCGCTGTCCTCGCCTGGGGTCACTCTGAGGCTTCTGGGAGCGCCGGGCGCGGAGGCCCGGGTGTTGGCGAAAGTGGTTCGGGCGGTGGTGGTGGATGCGGGGCTGGGTAGGCCGGTTTGGTTTATTGCGGTTACTTTGATCGTGTAGACGGTGTTTTGGCGTAGTTTGTTGGCTGGGTAGGTGTAGGTGTTGCCGGCAGTTGCGCTTACTCTTGCTGTTTGGCTGAAGCTGCTGGGGGGTCGGGAGAAGTTCACTGTGTAGTGGGTGATGGGGCTGCTTCCGCTGTTGGCGGGTGGGTCCCAGGTCACTTTTATTTGGTCGCTGTTCACTGGCACGGCCCTCACATTCCGAGGCGCACCCGGTGCGGTGGGCGGGGTGCCTGCTAGTTGGATGGTGTTGGATTGGACGCCGTCGATTACTGCGGTTAGGTGGAGGCCTGGGGTGGCGTTGATCCAGCAGAGGGTGGGGTCGTTTCCCGTTGTGGTGTCGACGGTGCCTGACCAGAATCGGGTGCCGAGGGTTCGCGGTGTTGTGCTGTAGTAGCAGTGGGCGTTGTGGCGGGCGGGGGTGAAGCCGGAGAACTGGGCGCTGAGCCACCGGCAGGGTTTGGAGGTGTCTTGGCAGTTGGCCCGGTCTGCGCCCAGGGTGATGGTCACTGATCGGGTGTCTTCGGGGGCGTCTGTTGTGAAGCCGGCTGCTGTCGGGGTGCTGAGGCCTTGGTTGTTTCGGGCTGAGACGAGGACTTGGTAGGCGGTGTCGGCGCTGAGGTTGGTGAAGCTTGTCGACCGCTGGGAGGCGGAGAGGTGCTTGCGGGTGATGAAGGTGCCGCCGCGGAAGAGCTCTGCTTGGTATCCGGTCAGGGGGTTGTTGCCGTTGCTGGCGGGCGCGGACCACGACACTGTCGCCCGGTTCTCGCCTGCGGTCACCCTGACGCTGCGCGGCTCGGAGGGGAGGCCGGACTCTTGTCTTGTCGATGCGGGGTGGGTGCGGAAGCCGGTGGCGGCGCTGGCGCTGCGCCCGGCGCTGTTCTCAGCGGACACTCTGATCTGGTAGGCGGTGTCGGCGCTGAGCCCGGTGAAGGTGGTGGATCGCTGGGAGGCGGACAGGTTCTTGCGGTTGACGCGGGTGTTGTTGCGGTAGAGGTCGGCCCGGTAGCCCGTTATGGCTGCGCCGCCGTCGTTGGACGGCGGGTTCCACGACACGGTCGCGCTGTCCTCATCGGCAGAAACTCTGAGGTTTCGGGGCGCGCTTGGGGCGCTGGTCGCGCGCGCGGTGCGGGCGTTGGCGACGGTTGGGTTGCTGGTTCCTGCGGTGTTTCGGGCGGTGAGCCTGATCTGGTAGGCGGTGTCGGCGCTGAGGCCTTTGAACTCGGTCTCCCTGGTTTGGGCGCCCACGGTTTTGGTGTCGATTCGGCGGTTGTTGAGGTAGAGGTCGATGGTGTATCCGGTTATCGGCGCGCCGCCGTTGTCAGACGGCGGGCTCCACACCACGCCGACGGTGTCGGCGCCGTTGACGAAGCCAACGATCCGCGGCGCCCCCGGCGCAGACGCCTGTGGTTGGCGGGCGGGGTCGGTGCGGAAGCCGGCGGCGGTGCTGGCGCTGCGCCCGGCGGTGTTTTCGGCGGAGACTCTGATCTGGTAGGCGGTGTCGGCGCTGAGGCCGGCGAAGGTGGTGGATCGCTGGGAGGCGGAGAGGCTTTTGCGGTTGACGCGGGTGTTGTTGCGGTAGAGGTCGGCCCGGTAGCCCGTTATGGCTGCGCCGCCGTCGTTGGAGGGCGGGTTCCACGACGCGGTCGCGCTGTTCTCGTCTGGGGTGACTCTGATGTTTCTGGGGGCGCTTGGGGCGCTGGTCGCGGCGCCGGTGCGGGTGTTGGCGACGGTTGGGTTGCTGGTGCCGGCGGTGTTTCGGGCGGTGATGCGGACTTGGTAGGCGGTGTCGGCGCTGAGGTTTTTGAACTCTGTCTCCCTGGTTTGGGCGCCCAGGGTTTTGGTGTCGATTCGGCGGTTGTTGAGGTAGAGGTCGATGGTGTATCCGGTTATGGGCGCGCCGCCGTTGTCGGACGGCGGGCCCCAGACCACGCCGACGGTGTCGGCTGCGTTGACGAAGCCGACGATCCGCGGCGCTCCGGGCGCAGTGGTCTGGGGTGTTGGGGGGGTGCCTGTGAATTGGATGGTGTTGGATTGGACTCCGTCGACGACTGCGGTGAGGTGGCGGCCGGGGGTTCCGTTGAACCAGCAGAGCGCGGGGTTGGTGCCGCTGGCTCTGGAGGTGGTGAATGAGGTGAACTGGGTTCCCAGGCTGTTCGGCGATGTGCTCCTGTAGCAGCGCACGCGGTAGGTGCCGGGGGCGAACCCGGAGTAGGAGGCGCTGAGCCACCGGCACGGCTTGGATGTGTCGCCGCAGCCGGCGCGGTCCGCGGCCAGCGCGATCCTCACAGACCGCGCAGCTTGGCGCTGGGGGGCGGCGTCGGTGCGGAAGCTCGCGGTGGCGCGGTCGCTGCGGCCGGCGCTGTTCTCAGCGGAGACGCGGATCTGGTAGGCGGTGTCGGCGCTGAGGCCGGTGAATGCGGCCGACCGCTGGGAGGCTGTGAGGTTTTTGGAGTCGACGCGGGTGTTGCCGCGGTACAGATCCGCCCGGTAGCCCGTTATGGCTGCGCCCCCGTCGTCGGAGGGCGCGGACCACGACGCGGTCGCGCTGTCCTCATCGGCGGTCACCCTCAGGCTTCGTGGCGCGGACGGCTCGTCGGCATCAGGCCCCTGGATGGGGATGGGCACGACGATGACCTCGGATGCCGTCGAGCAGGAGGAGATGCAGCGCATTCTGATTGCGTCTACTCCGATGCTGCTTTTGCTCTTGCCGTGGCGGTTCCAGTGCTGGGTGGCTTCGTTGTCGCGAAGGGTGATGGTGACTGTGTCGCCGTCTGTGTCGTAGGCGCCCAGCGATGTCCACCCGTAGGCGTTGTTCTGGGCGACGCGCTTGGTGCGCTCGGTGCCGCCGATGTCGATGCGGTACAGCACTGTGGCGGTGGCTCTGGTGTTGGGCACATAGGCCTGGATCTCCTGGCGGCCGACCCTTTTGCCCATCGACCAGCGCGCCCAGTTGCCCGCGCTTGATTCGCCTGCGGTGCCGTAGGTGTACACGTAGTTGTTCGACCCGTACCCCTTGCCGGCGTCGCCGGCCCACCAGTAGCGGCTCGGCCCGTTCAAGCTGGGGTTGTCGTTCACATGCCACGACGTCTGCTGCGACTGCCCGGACGCCGCCGGGGCCAGAACCGAGGCCAACAAACAGAGCGCGACGAACAGCGCCAACCCCAACCGACAACCCCGCCACCCCCCGGGTCCCCCTCTCGAGCCGGCTTGCTCCCGGCTCGGCTCTCCTACAAACGGATCAGCAGCACTCTGGGGGGGGGGGGGGTCATGGCCAAACCCTAACGACGCCCGCCGACCCCGAACAAGCCTCCCGCCCTAACCGGCCAACCGCACCCCCAAAACACGAAGCTGCTGGGCGCCGGCGCCCAGCAGCACTCGATGTGCTTGTTCCACAGGGCATAACGGCGCAACGGATAACCCACGCTCACCCCGCGAAACGATCACAGAGTGATTCCTTCCTGCGCTTCCGTGATGCCTGCTGGGCGCTCAACTCAGACTGGGCGCGTCGGTCATGTAGCGGTATGCGAGCCGTGCCCGATCGGCGGTGTCGGGGTCGAACGCCGACCATGCCTGGTGATCGGAACATCCGAGCCCAACTCGACGGAGTCTTTTGCGGTCCTTGCGTGTCATCTCTGCGGACAGCGCAGCAGGGTCTGTGACCATGCTCAGCAGCAGGGCGAGGTCGAGTTCTTGGGCGCGGGGCGCGTCGTCCACGCTGACCGCGGCAGCTTTGACGATGATGGCCCCGAGAAGCGACGGGCGGGGCACGAAGCCCTGCTGTCCAGCGTGAGCGACGGGAACCATCTCAGTGCGGTCGAGCGCCTGACTGCCTCCAGGCACTTGGAGCGTGCGCCCGGGCGGAGTGGTGGTGAGGTCGGCGTTGCGGCCCAGCCCTTCGGGAGCAAGCAGGTCGATGCTGGCCTGACCGCGTGTGTAGCGGTGGGCGATCCCGTCGGGGGAAGCGCCGGTGAGGTCGAAGCCGCGCTGCTGGAGCGAGTCGGCGAATCTGCGTAGTGCTCCGGTAGCGACGCGGGCGTTGACGACGACATCGAGATCGCGGGAGACGCGCAGCGGGGCAGCGCCGTTCTCCGCAGCGTGGAGCATGACCATCTGCCCGCCGATGAGAGTCCATTCGGGGTGGACGAGGTCGCTGGACAGTTCCAGCAGGGCATCCCATATCGGGGTGCTGCCGGGGTATATGGGCAGGGCGACAGGCGGGCAGTCGACGACGGGACGGGCGGTCATCGTCCGTCGAGTATCTGCTCTGCTGCCCGGCGGGCGCGTTCGTCGTCGGATTCAAGCAGGTCTACGGCGGCGACGACGGGGGGGACGACTTCGGCGCCTTGGGGGAAAGGCCAGTCGGCGTCGGCGACGACACGCAGAACGAGGTTGGGCCGCTCAGAGCGCTCTTCGATGTGGCAGGCGGCGACGATGCGGGCCAGCGCGGATTCGGATACATATGCCTCCTCTGGGCCTGTGCCCACGAGGTCGATGCCGTGGTCGGCGGCAGCGGACGGGCCAGCCCTGACGGCACCGGGGTCTTCGAGGATGCGAACCAGATCGGCGGGATGGGCGTAGAAGCATCTGCGCTCGGCCCGCTCGGAGAGGCGGCCGGCCACGGCATAAAGTCCCTCAGCGGCCCGTTCGCGGGCGCGGTGCCTCTCGTGGGCGGGCATCTGAGGCGGAGCCTGCCCGCTGTCGACGGCGGCGAGCACCGCCCAGGCGGAGGCCGGCTTCCAAGGCCGATGGGCGGGCCGGCGGGCCGACGGTTTGATGGCGTGCTCGTCTATGGCCCAGGCCCGTCCCACTCGGCGGGCAGGCAGCCTCCGGTCGGCTATCATCTGCCGGACACGCCGGGGCGACACGCCGAGACGCCCGGCCGCTTCTCGCACTCCCACCAATCCCATTGCAGAACACTACCCAAACCGGAAGGGTTCTGCAATTCTTCCGGGGGAACGCACAACCCAGACTTAACAGCCCGCGGCCAGGCAAGCCAGGGCACATCCCCATGGGGCCGGCTGAGCAGCCTTCTGGATCGGCCCAAATTAGGTATGTAAATCCTCTATGGCTGGACTCCTTGCGTCCGGGAACAAACTGCTCGGAAGCTCCCGGCGCCTCGGCCTCAACCACTTTACAAAGCCCTGCGGGCCAACCCGCAGACACGTCCCTGTCAGAGGTCCCAGACGCCCCCCGCAGCGGGCGGCACCACCCCCCGAGCCGTCAACCGACGGGGGGACAAAGCCCTACCCGCCACGGCGAGCAACCAGCCCCAACATTCCCACGGCCGGGACCACCCAACAACGTAAAGGGGGGCAGATCCTAAAGACGCGAGCCAGCCCCGAACAAGCCTCCCGCCCTACCCGGCCAACAGCGCCCCCAAAGCGCGAAGCTGCTGGGTGCCGGCGCCCAGGCTGCATTCGATGTGCTTGTTCCACAGGGTGTATCGGTGCAGCGGGTAGTCGACGCTCACCCCCATGCCGCCGTGGACGTGCTGGGTGGCGTGGGCCACATCGTGGGCCCAGTGAGAGGCGTACCACTTGGCGATGGGCAGCCGTAGCGAAGCGTCGTTGCCCTCGGTCAAGTCGTAGAGCACGGCGTTGGTACACAGCCGCACTGCCTCCACGTGCATGAATTGGTCGGCCAAGCGCTGGGTAACTGCTTGGAACGTGGCCACCGGACGCCCGAACTGCTCCCGCTCAGAGGTGTATTCGGCGGCCAGGCGCAGTGCCCGATCCACCACGCCCATCTGAGTGGCGCACAGCAGGGCGACGGCCCGATCGGCCAGCCAGGCTACGGAGATGCCGTCGGCGTCGCCGAGCGGCTCGCACGGGACGCCATAGAAGCTCACCTGGTGTACCGGTTGAAGCCGGGTGGACACGCCCGCCTCCATGGTGATTGCGGGGTCGGACAGGTCCACCAAGAACAGCCCGGTTCCGCTGATGATGCCATTGTCAGTGCCGTCGTCGAGGCCGGCTACCACCACGATCTTGGACGACTCGGCCGCGAACTCCACCACCTCTTTGGTGCCCACCATCTTGCCGTCCACCACCCGGGCCGTGGGGTTGGTGATGTCGTCGTTCAGGTACTCCTGCAAGCCGAGGGTCAGAACGGTGGAACCGTCGGCACAGCCGGGGAGCTCTCGCTGACGCTGCTCGTCGGAGCCGAAAGCGTCCACTGCCAGCGCGGCCAGCATCCCGCTCCACAATGGCAGCGGGGCGACATGGCGGCCTTGGGCCTCCAGCACCTGTCCGACGGCCATCAAGTCCAGGCCGCCGCCTCCCACGTCCTCGCCCAGGCCGATGCCCACCAGCCCAGCCGCGGCCAGCTCGCTGTAGAGGCCTCGGTCGAACCACTCATCGGCGGCTTCGATCTCCATGAGCCGCTCCATGTCGAGGCGGTCGCCCATGATCCGGTTGGCCAGCTCGGAGACCGCCTGCTGTTCTTCACTAAGAGTGAAATCCATTTCCGCTCTCCTCCCTGCGCTACTTGCGCCGCTTCTCGCGGGGCAGGCCGAGGCCGGCCATGCCGATGATGTCCCGCTGGATCTCGTTGGTTCCGCCCCCGAAGGTCAGAATCCAACAGCCCCGGTACGACTCCTCCATCCGACTGGAGAACTCGGCATGGGGGGAGCCCTTCTTGAGATGGCCAGTAGCCCCTACCACCTCGGTCAGACCGGAGTAGATGATGTGCATCGACTCCGATCCCCAAACCTTGATGGTGGAGGCCAAGGCAGGGTTCACGTTGTTGCCGACGGTGCTCTCGTAGGCCACCTTCCAGTTCAACAGGTCCAGGAACTCCACCCGGGCCCGGCACTCGGCCAGCTTGACCTGCACCCATTCCTGGTCGATCACCCGGCGGCCGTCGGGCAGCTTGGCCTCTTTGGCCCATTCCACCGCTTGGTTCACCAGATTGGCGATGCCCCCGGAGGCGCACAACGACACCCGCTCGTGGTTGAGCTGATTGGTGATGAGGCCCCAGCCCCCGTTCACCTCGCCCACCCGCAGCCAGTCGGGCACTCGCACATTGTCGTAGAACGTGGAGGTGGTGTGGGAGCCGCCCATGGTGATGAACGGCTGGATGTCGAAGCCGGGGTCGTCGGTGGGGGCCAAGAACATGGTGATGCCCTTGTGGGCGGGGGCGTCGGGGTCGGTGCGGGCCGCCAACCACACGTAGTCGGCGTCGTAGGCCAGACTGGTGAACTGCTTTTGGCCGTTCACAACCCACTCGTCGCCGTCGCGCACCGCCCGGGTCTTGAGCGCGGCTAGGTCGGTGCCGGCGGTGGGTTCGGAATAGCCGATGGAAAAGTGCATCTCCCCGGCCAGGATCTTCTTCAAGAAGAAGTCCTTCTGGCGGTCGGTCCCGTACTCCCGGATGGTGGGGCCCACCGTGTTGATGGTGAGGAACGGCACCGGCACCTGGGCGGCCCAGGCTTCGTTGAAGAAGATGTACTGCTCGATGGGGGTAAACCCCTTGCCGCCGTACTCAACCGGCCAGCCCACGCCCAACCAGCCGTCGCTGCCGATCTGGCGGATCAGTGCCTTGTAGTCCTCATTGGCCTCGGTTTCGGTGTGGCGGATCTTCGCCCGCACCTCGTCGGTCATCAGGTTGGAAAAATACGTCCGCAGTTCCTGCTGGAGCTCAAGCTGGTCATCGGTCAATTCGACGCGCATGGGGTAAGTCTGACAGTCCCAGCACTCGTTGGGCTATCCAGGGTCGCCAGTCCTGGGGGTAGCCTCACTTTGATGCTGGTCGTGGGTCTTACTGGCGGGATTGGAGCGGGGAAATCGACCGCAGCAAGCCGATTCGCGGAGCTCGGGGCCGCAGTGATCGATGTGGACGCAATCGGGCGGCAAGTGCTGGCTCCTGGGGGTCGAGCCGAGCAGGGGGTGATCGACGCTTTCGGCCCCGCAATCGTGGATGCCCACGGGCACATCGATCGGGCCAAGGTGGCTGCCGAGGTGTTCGGCCGCCCGGATCGGTTGGCTGCGCTGGAGGCAGTCAGCCATCCGGCCATCAACGCCGAGCTCGACGTGCAGATTCAGGAATTGGACGAAAGTGGAGAAGTCCAAGTGGTGGTGCTCGACATGGCGGTTTTGACCGAGAGCCGGCTGGGGCAGCTGCAATCGGGGCGGGGCTACACCCAAGTGGTGGTGGTGGAGGCGCCCGAAGCAGTGCGCTTGCCCCGGCTGATCGAGCGGGGCCTCACCGAGGAGCAGGCCCGAGCCCGTATGGCCAGCCAGGCCACCGACGCCCAGCGCCGGGCGATTGCAGACCATGTGATCACAAACGGCGGCACTCCCGAAGAGCTGGCCGCGGCCGTGGATCGGGTTTGGGTTGCGTTGACCAGCAGTTAGCCGATCAGCATGGGGGCCCATTCCCTGTCGGCTTGGTCGGCTGCTTTTCCAGCCCTAGACACAGCAAGACTTATCACTGTATAGAATCAAGTCCAACCGTGATAAGATGGCGGTGGTGAAGAGCATTGCAAAGCAATTGGGGGAAGGCGACCTCATAGAAGCCAGGTGGGGCGGATCACCATCCTGCCCCTCATGCGGCGGCGAGGGGAAGGTCCAGTCAGACTCGACCGCTGCTGGCTGGCGGCAGTGGCGTTGTCGCGCGTGCCGCAGGAAGTTCACTGTCGCTACGGGGACTCGTCTGGGTTCAACCAACCTGCCCCCAGATGTGTGGCTCGCCGTCGCTGCCCAGTCCGAAATCTCGCCCCGATCCGTGTCGGAAACGACTTCTTTGTCGCGTGCGACTGCTTACAGGATTGCATCTGTGCTTTCGCCGGTGGCCGATCTGGGGGCAGAGGAGAGAATCCGCTATTTGGTCGGCCAGGGCGGCCAGGGCGGCGAAGCTCCGGGCGATCCGTGGTTGAAGGAGCAGCTGCCGCCGTATCTGGACATTGAGGACAGTCCGCTTCCGCATCTGAGCGGCGGGACAAAAGCGGTAATCAACGCGCTCAGGAACCGCATAGGAGGTGCGACTGCTGCGAAGGCGGCAGAGTTGTCGGGGTTGTCCTATTCCCAAACTTGCAAGGTTCTGGCCGATTTGGAACGGCGGGGAATAGCGACCAGGGAGAAGCGCAGTTTGGGGTATGGGGACGGCTTGCATGCCAAAACGGTATGGAGCCTCTCTTGGGCTGATGCTTGCCATCGGGTAATCGACTTCCTCCGCTTCCGGAAAACCTCCCAGGCTCCCGACGCTCCCGACACTGTGCCCCGCCGATTCTGGTGGCACTTCTGGTCAGGCACGCACGGCAGCCAGCTCAGGGTGTCGGAGCACGGTATTCACATCGCCTCAACCCTGATCGGTGGACGTGATGTGTGTGCCCGCTTATGGGCATTGAGGAACATGCCCGACGAGGTGCTCGCTCAGTGTCTCGGAATGCGTGGGCTTGACACAGGCGAGGTGTCCGAGATGATCGCCGGAGAGCTGGCTCGCAGGAAGGCCGCTGCGTGACGGGGATCGACGAATACGCCGATGTGCTCCCCGATGGGCTAAGGCTCTTGTGGCCCACAGTCGCTGAAGTCGCTCACGAGGTCAAGGGGCGATTGGTGGGTGGGACGGCGCTGGCAGTGCATCTCCGACATCGGCAGTCAGAAGACCTCGATGTTATGACCCTGCGGGAATTCTCTGGGCGCTCGGTGGCCAAGAGGATGCAAGCAGCGGGGCGTTCAGTGGCGGTGATAGAAACAGGCCCCAACATGTTCCACGCACGGGTGGATGATGTGAAAGTGGACGTGTTCAGGGCATTGCCGACCATCCACGAAGTCGGACCCTCAGACATGACTTGGATCAGGCCCGCAGTCCGTATAGACGGTATGCCAGTCGCATCCCCAGCGGACATCATGGCCACAAAGCTGGATACCATCACGCGCAGGGCGAAGTTGAGGGACTACATCGACATCTACGCGCTCGATGTGTCGGGAGCATGCAGCCTTGAGGATGGGCTGTCCCACTACTGCAAGCGGAACGGACACGACTACCCCCCGCCGGCGCACGGCCGCTTGGTGCATTTATTGGAGGAGCCGGGAGTGCTCGACTCCGACCCTCAGCACGCTGATATGGCAGACACAGCACTCTCCCATTTACGCGGCAGGGCACCTGAGCTGATGGATTACGTCGGCGACAGCCTCGACATCGAGGCAGCGATTCCACCGCTGCCCTCCGCAGCGGTTCCCCCCCACCGAAGGCCGCTAAGCGCACGGGGATATGAAAATCCATCAGGAGAGTGCGGGCGGTTAATGCCTCGGGCACGCAAGCGGTGTGTACTGCGTGCAGGGCACAGCGGACCTTGCCGGTCCAAGTTGCGGTGAACCACCACACTGGTACCGGAGGCTCACCCCACAGCGGAGCTACCAGCCCAAGCTAACAACCTCTATGGACAGAACACCTAGGAGCGGGGCACCGCTTCCCAGGGCTGGCCCTTGTAGGGGTCGGGCTCTTTGGGCAGGCCCAGCACCCGCTCGCCGATGATGTTGCGCTGCACCTCGTTGGTACCCCCGGCAATGCCCATCCCCGGCGAGCTGATCACCCCGTCGGCCCACCGTTGGCCGTCATCGTCGTCGGCGGCCCAGGCCTGGCCCGACGCACCGGCCAGCTCGATGGCCAAATCGGCTGCCTGGCGGCTGATCAGCGCGGCGTTCAGCTTGGCAATGGACCCCTCCGGTCCGGGCGCCCGCCCCGCCTCGGCCGCCTGGCGGATCCGCATCCCGATAAAGCCCTGGATCCGCTCCCTGATGTGGAGATCGACCAGAGCTCCTCGGGTCACGAGATCGGTATTGAGACCCCGCTTCTGGGCTTCGGCAATGAGCTGGGTGCTGCCCATGCGGCCGCTCATGGCCCCGGAGCCGCCGGCGCCGATGGCCACCCTCTCGTACATGAGCATGGCCACTGCCACGTTCCAGCCTTCGCCCTCTCCCGCCACCAGGCTGTCGTGGCTCACCCGCACGTCGGTCAGGTAGATCTCGTTGAAGTGCGAGCTCCCGTTGATCTGGCGCAGCGGCCGGATGTCTACGCCGGGCAGCGACAGGTCGACGATGAACATGGACAGCCCCCGGTGTTTGGGCTGGGCGGGGTCGGTGCGGGCCACGCACAGCCCGTATTCGCAATACTGGGCGCCCGAGGTCCACACCTTCTGGCCGTTCAGCACCCACTCATCGCCGTCGCGCACCGCCCGGGTGGCCAGAGAGGCCACATCGGAGCCGGCGCCGGGCTCGGAGAACATCTGGCACCAGATGTCGTCGCAGCGGATCATGCGGGATTGGAAGCGGGCCTTCTGCTCGGCAGTGCCGAAGTCGTTCATCACCGGCAGGCACATCCCATGCGAGATGGCCGCGGGCACCAACGGCGCCTGGTAGCGGGACAGCTCCTGGTTGAACACCTCGAGGTAGCTCTTGTCCAGGCCCTGTCCGCCGTATTCCACCGGGTAGGCGATGCCCCCCAGCCCGGCTTCGGCCAGCGCGCCGTGGAACCTGCGGCACTCGGCCACCATCGATTCCTCAGTCCATTCCACAGGAGGCTCGCTGCGGGGAACGGCGTTCTCCGCTAGGAACTCCTGGGTTTGCCGGCGAAACTCCTCAAGGGTCACGGTCATGGCTCAAAGACTATGACCCTCGACAATCATCCAAAGAACGGGAAGGCGTAGGGGGGTCATATGCATAAGCAACCAACAGTCCCCTTGGCTGGGATAACGCCTTTGGGGTCACATGCGTATCCCCTGGTCAGGGCGATTCTGCTTACTTGCGTGTATCAGCCCCGAACATTTCCAAGTGGTGTGATATAATTCCTACATGATGCTGGCTCACGGCGGGAGGCCGGCCACGGAAACAGAGGCGGCAAGAGAGTGGATTGTCGGACTCCCCGCGGGCACATGGTTCACTGTGCCCGCGGTGCCTGCCCCCAAGCAGATCGTGAACGATCTCATCAAACGCCTTTTGGCTGATGCGCCTTCGATCATCGGGCGGGCGGCGCGCGGTCTTTATTGGCGGCAGCCGCCTTCGATTAGCAGCTTGCACGGGGTCGTTCCTCGCATCAACTCGTCCTTTTACTGGGCGGCTGCCCCACCGGGGTCTGGGTACGCGGATTGGAACGCGCTATTGGCCCTGGGGTGGGGCACGCAAGTGCCTGTGCAGGTGGAGATCGCAGTTCCTATCCGAAATCTGGTTCCTCCGAAGATGCCCCTGAAAGGCGAGGGGGTGGGCTACAAGCACCGCCCGAATCCCCGTCGCCGCGACCTCAACTGGAACGAGGCGACCCTGCTTGAGGGCGCTCGTTCCTGCGGTGCGGCAGACCCCCGCCTTTGGGGCTCCGCGATCTCCGGGATTGTCGAGGGGAATTGGAAGTACAAGCCCCGCACGCCCATCAACAAGGAGAGGCTGCTGTGGGCCGCTGAGAGCGAGAGAGCGGACTCCAAGTGGCCCGCTGGCGAGGGTGAGATGTCCTTCGGCTCCGTTATGTCCATGCTCGCGTCCGAGCTGCCAGATGTGGTCGAGGTGGGATGAGCGGCCAGCGCAGGAAATGTGGGGCCCGAACTGCCCTTGGATCTCCCTGCGGGAACTACTGGGACACATGCCCGCATCCCTCCCACAAGACTCGTCGAGGCAAGGGGAAGACCCTGCCCAGGGTGGCGAGCCACTCCGTTGGCCTCGGCGCCTCGCCAACCACCAGGGACGGAAGCGGAGGTGTGATTGAAGCGACGCCTCTGGCTGACAACAGGGCCAAATTCGAGAGCCTGGTAAGCAGTGCTGCCAACGCTTACGGGTTCACCCCCGAGATGATCGTCCACGACTATTGGCTGGTCAGAACCCTCTACGCCTGGCAGTCACGCCTGGGAGGCTCACAACTTCTTCGCTCCTACCCAACCGAACATCTTCCCGCCGGCTCATCGGCCGGGAGGATCATGTTCGGAGGCGGGACTTCTCTTTCTGCCGCGTGGAATGTGGCCGAACGGTGGTCGGAGGACATCGACTTGGTGCTCGACCCCGACGACGACCTCAAGCCAAAGCAGTTCAAGGCATCGTGCAAGGCGGCCGCCGTAACCGTGTCGAAATCCCTGGGGGGTGCATACAACTCAGAGGGCCGAAGCGCTGACCACTTCTTCTTCAAGGTCACCACCAAGGGTTCCCCCGCCCTGTCCAACGTGGACATAGTGCGGCAGGATGCAATCGCCCATCCGATATGGGCCGAGCACATGCCTGTCACCTCCCTAATGGGCCGGCTGGCCAGCGATGAGGACTTGAGGGCACACCCGGAGCTAGGTGGCTTCGAGTTCCTAGCCCTGGGACCGGGCACTACGGCGATGAACAAGCTGCTCGCCCAGACGCAGATGTCGGAGTCGGGCGACCTCAACGCGATCAGGTACAGGGCGAGAGACGTGTACGACCTGGCCTCCATCGCGCTCTGCGCCGGCGACTTCGAGGGGCACATCGGGCGGGACAGCCCCGCCCTGCTGCACCTTGCCCAGCAGTGGCGCCGGCCTGGGTCGCCTCCTCGCCCCCCAGACGGGTTCGCGTCGATCCGCTCATTCGACCCGTCCACCTCAGAGCACGAGGCGCTTGCTGAAGGGTACGAGACGATGCAGGGCCAGTTGGTGTGGGGCGAGAAGATACCGCTGAACGAGGCGATCAGCCTCGCCCTGAGCCTTGACCCCGGCCCAGCGGAACCATTCGAACCCCCTCCCTACAGAGACCATCACGGTGTCGGCTATCCCCGACTGTGACCGCCGGCGGGCCAGCACAGGCTAGGCCTTCTCCTGAGCCGAGTACATCCTCGCCGAACCACGCGTTGGTATCGAGGGGTGCCGCGTCATCCCCTTCCATCAATAACATGGTTACTTCCTAGTCGAGGTGACCGGCCAAAAAAGGAATGTCCAGTTCACCTAGAGGCCCAATAACATGCTTCTTTCGGCTCCTGTTGGTATTTTCGGAATTCCGGGTAGCAGATGTCAGTAGCGCTGCCGTAAAGCTCGCCATTTGCGGCTAGCTCGGCCACATCCTTATCGAATTTGGCATACCCTTGCCAAAATATGTTGTTATGAAATGGCGAGCACTGGTTCTCTATAAGATTCTGGCGGTGCGCAACAGTACTGAGATGCTTCAACGCCTCAGGTAGTGCGCTGTCGTATGCATCCAGCATCTCGTAGGCTTGTATAGCAATTTCTATATACTTAACAAATTTTCCGGCTTTTTTCAATGACTTCTTGATATCAGTGGCCTTATCCCGTAGCGCTTGGCTCATATTCTTATCGTTAATTATATTGTCTAGTTCTCCATTCAGAATTTCTTGCATTGCTTCTTTATAATATTCGACAGGATCCGAATTTGGTTCTGCCATATCTTCAACGTAGCTCAGAGCTTGCTCAAATATTACTTTGCCAAGAGTAGTAAACACTGCCACAAAGTTTTGCTGATCAATCTGCTCATCGACACACATCAACTGGGCTGTTAATTTGTGTTCAGGCAAAACATCCACATGAACCAGCTCTACGGGGCCGACCGCAATCCGCTTACCCGAATCTCTACCTCGCGCCCGTATTCGAACCTCGCCATCCAGCTCGATAAGATCATTGGGATAAGGCCACCAATCGTTTATATTATTTGTGGTGGGTGGTAGGAATGTCTCTACCAATCGAAATTTAACGTCACCGACTCGTTTTTCGTAAATCTCCCAACGTACCCTGCCGGGAAGTGGCCATCGGTCACTGTGAACGTTAGAGGCTGATTCGTATTGAAATCTAAATACACCTTGCAGGTGTCCCATATACCAGTAGACTGATCTATCTTCTTGGGTGGTTGTAGCAAAGTGCTGTTTACAGCCCGCGGCTCCACATGTGCTACCTTGCAATGTCCAGTAGTCAGACGAATATGATGACCACTGGTAGTTGGGGAGATCTACTTTAACATTGCCTGTCTGTGGCAGTGGCCTGTGATTGCCATGAGGGTCTTTGAAGGCCTTGCGCCCGCGCCGAGTCGTCTCCTTTTCCGAGACCCGGCCTCCCTCGCCGTGTTCATTAATGGCGGTGACGGAGACGGTGTAGGTGGTGTCCTCGGACAACCCTAGAATTTCGTGATTCATGTTTTTGACGATACTCGAGTCATAGTGAGATCCGTCGTTCCAGGAGACCCTGTATTCGGTGATAGTAGAACCGTCGTCGCCTTCAGGCAGTCCCCAACTAACGGACAGCGCCCGGTCGCCTGTCCTCACTTGCAGGTTCCTCGGTACGCCGGGTTTGGCAGATGTGCGGAATGTGGACACTGCCGGGATGCCAAATCCTTGGTTATTTTTGGCTGAAACCCTGATCTCGTAAGTAGTGTCGGAGCTCACTTCATAAAAAAATGTCGACCGCGCAAAGGCGGGGAGGTTTTTGCGCTGTAATCGGGTGGAGCCGTGATACAAATCCACCCGATACCCCGACACTGAAGGACTACCGTTGTCAGACGGCGGGGACCACACCACAACGACTTGGTGGGGATCGTAGAAGCCGTCGGTATCGGTGTCGCCGGAACTAAAGGTACGAGTGATCTGCGGCGCACCCGCCACAAAAGCCGAGGTTCGCGCATATATATAATCACCTGCGCTTTCTCCGGCACTGTTTATTGCATAAACCGTTATATGATATACTTTATTTCCATCAAGTTTAGAAAAAGTTGTTGACAATTGATCATTATTGATTTTCTGTTCTTGGAGAGTATTCCAAGGGATAAACACGCCGACTACATCCTTAATCGCTACTCGGTATCCGGTGATTGCGCTTCCCCCGTTGCTGGTCGGAGCAGACCAAGACACTGAGAGGCTATTGTGGCTGCGTCTGCTGACACGCAACCCTCTCGGACTGGAAGGCGGAGTTGCGCTGGGCGGGGTGCCTGCTAGTTGGATGGTGTTGGATTGGGTGCCGTCGATTACTGCGGTTAGGTGGAGGCCTGGGGTGGCGTTGAGCCAGCAGAGGGTGGGGTCGGTTCCCGTTGTGGTGTCGACGGTGCCTGACCAGAACCGGGTGGCGAGGCTTGTGGGTGAGGTGCTGTAGTAGCAGTGGGCGTTGTGGCGGCCTGGGGTGAAGCCGGAGAACTGGGCGCTGAGCCACCGGCACGGTTTCGATGTGTCTTGGCAGTTGGCTCGGTCTGCTCCCAGGGTGATGGTCACTGACCGGGTGTCTTCGGGGGCGTCTGTTGTGAAGTCGGCTGCGGTCGGGGTGCCGAGCCCTTGGTTGTTTCGGGCTGAGACGAGGACTTGGTAGGCGGTGTCGGCGCTGAGGTTGCTGAAGCTTGTCGACCGCTGGGAGGCCGAGAGGTGCTTGCGGGTGATGAAGGTGCCGCCGCGGAAAAGCTCTGCCTGGTATCCGGTCAGGGGGTTGTTGCCGTTGCTGGCGGGCGGAGACCACGACACTGTCGCCCGGTTCTCGCCTGCTGTGACCCTGACGCTGCGCGGCCCGGATGGGACGCCGGACTCTTGCCCTGTCGATGCGGGGTCGGTGCGGAAGCCGGCGGCGGCGCTGGCGCTGCGCCCGGCGCTGTTCTCAGCGGAGATTCTGATCTGGTAGGCGGTGTCGGCGCTGAGGCCGGTGAAGGTGGTGGACCGCTGGGAGGCGGAGAGGTTTTTGCGCTCGACGCGGGTGGAGCCGCGGTACAAATCCGCCCGGTAGCTCGTTATTGCTGCGCCGCCGTTGTTGGAGGGCGGGTTCCATGACACGGTTGCGCTGTTTTCGTCTGGGGTGACTCTGATGTTTCTGGGCGCGCTTGGGGCGCTGGTCGCGCGCGCGGTGCGGGCGTTGGCGACAGTTGGGTTGCTGGTTCCTGCGGTGTTTCGGGCGGTGAGCCTGATCTGGTAGGCGGTGTCGGCGCTCAGGTTTTTGAACTCGGTCTCCCTGGTTTGGGCGCCCACGGTTTTGGTGTCGATTCGGCGGTTGTTGCGGTAGAGGTCGATGGTGTATCCGGTTATCGGCGCGCCGCCGTTGTCAGACGGCGGGCTCCACACCACGCCGACGGTGTCGGCGCCGTTTACGAAGCCGACTATCCGCGGCGCATCTGGGGGAGAGGTCTGGGGCTGGCGGGCGGGGTCGGTGCGGAAGCCGGCGGCGGCGCTGGCGCTGCGCCCGGCGGTGTTTTCGGCGGAGATTCTGATCTGGTAGGCGGTGTCGGCGCTGAGGCCGGTGAAAGCCGTCGACCGCTGGGAGGCGGAGAGGCTTTTGCGGTTGACGCGGGTGGACCCGCGGTACAAATCCGCCCGATACCCTGATATTGCTGCGCCGCCGTCGTTGGACGGAGCGGACCACGACACGGTCGCGCTGTTTTCGTCCGCGGACACTCTCAGGCTTCGGGGCGCGCTTGGGGCGCTGGTCGCGGCGCCGGTGCGGGCGGTGGCGGTGCGGGGGGTGCTGGTGCCGGCGGTGTTGTGGGCGGTGATGCGGACTTGGTAGGCGGTGTCGGCGCTGAGGCCTTTGAACTCGGTCTCCCTTGTGCCGGCGCCCACGGTTTTGGTGTCGATTCGGCGGTTGTTGAGGTAGAGGTCGATGGTGTATCCGGTTATCGGCGCGCCGCCGTTGTCGGACGGCGGGCTCCACACCACGCCGACGGTGTCGGCGCCGTTGACGAAGCCGACTATCCGCGGCGCCCCCGGCACAGAAGTTTGGGGTGCTTGGGTGGGGGCGGGTGTGGGGGTGGTTGTTGTGGTGCAGGAGGAGGTGCAGCGCATTCTTATGGCGTCTACTCCGATGCTGCTTTTGCTCTTGCCGTGGCGGTTCCAGTGCTGGGTGGCTTCGTTGTCGCGAAGGGTGATGGTGACTGTGTCGCCGTCTGTGTCGTAGGTGCCAAGCGATGTCCACCCGTAGGCGTTGCGCTGGGCGATGCGCTTTGTGCGTTGGGTGCCGCCGATGTCGATGCGGTACAGCACTGTGGCGGTGGCTCTGGTGTTGGGCACATAGGCTTGGATCTCCTGGCGGCCGACCCTTGTGCCCATCGACCAGCGCGCCCAGTTGCCGGCGTTGGACTCCCCGGCGGTGCCGTAGGTGTACACGTAGTTGTTCGACCCGTACCCCTTGCCCGCGTCCCCCGCCCACCAGTACCGGCTCGGCCCGTTCAAACTGGGGTTGTCGTTCACATACCAACCCGTCTGCGACTGCCCGGACGCCGCCGGGGCCAGAACCGACGCCAACAGGCTGAACGCGACGAACAGCACCAACCCCAACCGACAACCCCGCCACCCGCCGGGTCCCTTTGCTGAGCCGGCCCGCTCCCGGCTCGGCTCGTCTACAAATGAATCAGCAGCACTCGGGGGGGGGGGGGGTGGTCATGGCAAGACCCTAACCAGGCCCGCTGGCCCCGAACAAGCCTCCCGCCCTACCCGGCCAAACGCGCGCCCAGGGTGCGGAGCTGTTGGGTTCCGGCACCCAGGGAGCACTCGATGTGCTTGTCCCACAGGGTGTATCGCTGCAACGGATAATCGATACTCGTCTAGGCCGCGGGGCGGACGGCTTCGGCCGGGTCCATGCGGGATGCCCGCCAAGAGGGGTACATCCCGGCCACCAGCCCTACTCCCAGCGTTACCCCTAGGCCGACGCCGACAAACGACAACTCCACCGTCATCGGCCAGTCCAGCACTTGGGTAACCACCGCTACGACGGAGAGCCCGAGCACGATTCCCACCAAGCCGCCGAGGAGGGTCAGAAGCATCGACTCGATAAGAAACTGCACCGCTATGTGGATCTTCCGGGCGCCGAGGGCCCGACGTACCCCGATTTCGCCCCGGCGCTCCAGCACCGAGATGAGCATGATGTTGCCCACCCCGATGGCCCCCACCACGATGATGACCACAACCAGGAGGCTGAGCAGCGACTCGAAGTTCTCGCTGATGATCTCCCGGGCTTCAAGATCCAGCGACGACACTGCCACCTCGCCCGGCGCCTCTGGATTGGCCTGGCGCGGAAGCAGCTGTCGAACCTGCTCGATCACGTCCAAGTCGGCCTGCACCCAGATGCGCTCGGGGTTGTCGTCGGCGTCATAGAGCTCTTCGGCTACGGGGTATCCAATCAGCGCGGCCCGATTCAAGGTAAGCCCTTGGCTGATGGTGAACGGGTCCAGAACCCCTATCACTGCAAACTCGTGTCCAGAGATGTGGACGGTCGGGTTGGCGTATAGCTCGTCGAAACCCAGAACCTGGGCGGTATCGGATCCAAGCACCACCGTGGGGACTTGCACGGTGGCCGCATCGTGAAATCGGCCGTACGCCATTCCGCCCCGCAGCGGAATCAACAGATCCAGGTCGTCCTCGTTGACGGCAAAGAGACGGATGCCTCCCGTCTCCACCTCAGGGATCAAATCAGTCTTTCGCATGGTGGCCGGTACTCGGCGGATGGAGGCCACCACGTCCACTAGATCTCGCATATGGGTGTCAATGGCTGCCGCCGCCTCGGGCAGCAGCTCGGGATCGTCGGCAAAGGATGTGCCGGGCGTCAGTTCCAACACGTCAATGCCCTGCTCCAGCAGGTCCCGCTGGGCGTCGGCTTCTCCGGAGTTGATGATGCCCACCAGCGCCACTAGGGAGGCCACGCCGATGGCGATACCGATGGCGGCCATGGCTGTGCGGCCCTTCCGAGTCCGGAGTCCTAGCGTTCCTAGTGACAGAGCGTCGCGGATTCGCAGTCTGCTGCGGGATGCGTTCTTCTTTGCGGCCCGGATTCGCAGTTTGCGTCGTGCCATGTCAGGTTTCCGCCGAGTCGTGGCTGATGCGGCCGTCGAGGATGGAGACCGCTCGGGGCATCCTGGCGGCCAGATCTCGGTCGTGGGTGATGATCACAATGGTGGAACCCGCTCGGTTGAGCTCCAAGAAGAGCTCAACGATCTCCTCGGTGGTCTGCGAGTCGAGGTTGCCGGTGGGCTCATCGGCCAGCACGATGGCCGGATCGCCCAACAAGGCTCGGGCGATGGCTACTCGCTGGCGCTCACCGCCGGAGAGCTTGCCCGGGCGATGGCCCATTCGGTGGCCGAGCCCGACCCGCTCCAACACTTCGCGGGCCATCTGTCGCCTCCAACGCAGGCTGGCTCCCTGATAGAGGTTGCCGGTGGCCACGTTGTCGAGCGCAGACAATCCCTCGAGTAGATGGAATTGCTGAAATACGAACCCGATGCGCTGGCCTCGGACTGCGGACACTTCTTTATCGCGGACCCGCGACAAGGCTTGTCCGTCCACAATGACATCGCCCGAACTGGGACGGTCCAGCGCCCCCATGATGTTCAGCATGGTGCTCTTGCCCGATCCAGAGGGCCCGACCACTGCCACCAACTCGCCGGCGCGAATCACCAGATCCACACCGTCAAGGGCTCGCACTGGGGGAGTGCCCGGGTAGTGCTTGACCACCTGGTGCAGCTCCAGCACCTTCCGGGGCTCGGATGACATCAGAATGCTCTCTGAGAGCGTTCCAGACTTGTTTCGGCTGGGGGTCGCGCCACTAGGGGATGCGCACGAGGTCGCCCACTTCGAGATCGCCGCCTGTGATCTCCACGAAAGCGTCGACAAAGGTGCCGACCTCGACGGGAACCAGGGTTGTCGCCCCTTCTTGGACCACCTCCACCGAGAAGCCTCCGTCCACGGTGGCGATCAACGCTGAAGCGGGAACCACCAGGGCATTGGGGGTTACCTCTTTGGTGATCGTCCAGTCCACCGGAGCGGCATCGAATCGGGCCGATGCCTCTCCGTCCAGCAGGACGATGATCACTTCGATGGTCGGATCACCCGGCGCACCGGTTTGGGGGTTGGTCAATCGAGTGGCCACTCGGGCCACTTCTGCGACTGCACCAGGGGTGACCCGGCCGTCGGGGAGCTCCACTTCAACTCGATCCAGCCGGTTTACTATCTCGGCATCGGCAGGGTCGAGATTGCTGACGATCTCCTGGTCTTGACCCGTGATGGTGAAGGCGGCCGCTTGAGCCGAGATCGTCTGACCCTCGATCACATTCACCGATGAGATACGGATGGGGGCTTCGATGAACACTACGAAGCCCATGTCGATGACTCCGGTCTTTTCAACTCCTAGGCGGTTTTGCCATTCCTCCACCAGATCCTCGGTGACTCGGGTGAAATCCTCATCGATAGTCATGTCCTCGTAGCCGGGTAATCTCATGTCGGCCAAGGCCTGCTCGAGTTGCTCGACGTCAGGACCCTCCTCCATGTCGCGCTCAAAGGGGCGGTACATGGGCCGCTCTCCCCGGAGCAGCACAACCGGATAGCTGTTTACCTCGAAGAGGACATCGCCAACACCGAGCACATCGCCCTCTGTCGGCAGGCGTCCGGTAACGACACCGGAGGTGTTGGTATGCAGTGCTTCAGGATCGCCATAGCCGAGAGTCCCGGAGAACTCCTCGGTGTCGATCAAGTCGCGCCGCACCACCTCGGCAGTGTTCAACTCTTCAGTGTCCCGCAGCACGCTGGCGCTGACCGTGGGGCCCGGGGCGGGTGTCGACCCCTCACCGGCTGGCTGTGGTGCCTGGGTGCTGGTAACTGAAGACTGTGCGTTGGAGGTGCTCTGCGGGCTGCTGGCCGTGACTTGAGCCGCTGGGGTCGGGTCGTCAGGTGTTGGGGGAGCGGCGGCCTCGTTGGGCTCCGCCCCGCCGAACACCGGGAGGCACACTCTCAACGCAGCTTGAATTTCGGGGGTTACCCCGCCCCCGTCCCCGTCGCCTTGTCCGGGAAAGCCGGTATTGGGGTACTGGCCGAAATCGGGATCGGGAAAGTCGTCCAGCCCTTGGTCGCGCATGCACTGGGAGAACGCCACCGCGTTCTCTTCTTGCTCTACCTGCTGCACGTTGGTGTCCTGCTGCGGCGCGAGTGCGATCAACTCGCTGAAGACGCTGGCGCAGGTTTGGAGTGCTGGGGCCAAACCGGGCTGGGTGAAGCTCACCCCGGCTTCCTGCATGGCCCTGAGGAACGAGGCCTGGTCGACGATCTGCGAGCTGTCGATGTCGGGGAAGTCGGGGAAGCCCTCGTCGCGAATGCAGCGGGAGAAGTCCACGAACGCCTCATCGCGCAGCCGCAGAAGTTCTTCTTCGGAGAGTTCTTGTTCATTGTCAGCCTGGGCGGGGACCAGCGTTTCGTAGATCTCCTCCGCCAGCGATTCGCCCTGCGCCGGGTCTGGAGCAGGGTCAGCGGGAGGATTGGCCACGTTCTCCAGCGCTTCGAACAGACCCTCGGGCATGATTTCGCTCAGGTCGGTGGCGGCCACCTCGTTGGTTTCCTCGCCTACGGTCCCGCATGCACCGGCTGCCATTGCCACCACTAGCAGAGCACTCGCAATCCACGCTGGATGTCGGCCTTGTCGGGGGTGCTTCATGATGGTTCCAGTCCAAATAGTTGCCGGGCGTTGGCTCCAGCTATTGCGATCTTGTCGTCATCTGACAGATCCGACTCAAGCAACTGCCCCAGTATGTGGCTGATGCGCTGGCCGAGCGGCCAGGAGTACAGATCGGTCCCATAGACGTAACGGTGGGCGCCGTGCTGGCGCACATGGTTGGCGATGAAGTCGAAATTGTATGAAAGGCTGCAATCGAACACCAGATTGGGATAGGTGGCAGCCAGGTGGCCGCAGTGCTTGGTGCCCTCGTGAGTGGAGTAGCCGTCGAGCACCAGCATGGTGAGATCGGGGTGACGGGAGGCCAGCAGCCCCACTTTCCAAAGCGACTCCTCCGCAGTCTCATCCAGCGCGTGGACCACCGGGAGCAGGCCCAATTCGCCCATGGCACCCACATAGGTGTTCACCCAGTGGTTGTCGAGGCTCACCCCCTGGAAGCGAGTGTGGAAGCTCATGCCGACCAGGCCGAGCGGCCCGGCGGCCCGCTCCAACTCGCCCAGGCTGATCTCGCCGTCGCGGGGCTCCACGATGCCGATGGCCACCGGGAAGCGGTTGGGGGTGGCGTTGCGGTAGGCGGCGATCTTGTCATTCACCGCCTGGGTATCGGCATGGCCGTTGGGCCGCAGATAACCATGACCGGGAATCACCGCGGCCTGGTCTATGCCGCCGGCATCCATGATCTCGATGCGCTTGACCAGCTCCAGGGCGGCGTAGGCCTCGGGATCGGGGGCCTCCTCAGGTGGCAGGCCCAGCGCACCCGAGGCGTCGCCCACATGGTGGTGGACGTCGAAGACCGATATGCCCGAGGTGGCGTTCATCGCTATCTCCGCTTGAACTCTGGCTTTCGCTTCTGGCTGAAGGCCAGGGGGCCCTCTTTCGCGTCATCGCTCTGGAACACCTTCCAGCCGTATTCAAACTCGTGGGCGAGAGCCTCTTCTTCGGTCATGCCGTCGGTTTCGTGCAGGGTGCGGAGAATGGCCTCCACTGCCAGGGGACCGTTCTCGCAGATGACCGCGGCGATCTCCTTGGCCTTGTCCAGCGCCTGGCCGTCGGGCACAACGTGGCCGACCAAGCCGATGTCTTTGGCCTCGGCGGCGGTGATGTGCTTGCCGGTGAGCAGGATCTCCGCGGCGACGGTGTAGGGGATTTGGCGGCGTAGTCGCACTGCGGAGCCGCCCATGGGGTAGAGCGACCAGCGGGCCTCTGACACCCCGAACCGGGCGCTCTCACCAGCGACTCGGATGTCCATAGCTTGGAGGATCTCGGTGCCCCCGGCGATGGCTACTCCCTCGACGGCGGCGATGATCGGCTTGGTAGGCCGATAGCTGCGCAGCAAGGCCTTCCAGTGGAGCTCGGGGTCGGCGGCTTGACGGGCGGCCACGTCGATTTCAGGGTCGGCGTTGCCGGCGTCGCCGCTCATGGCCTTGAGGTCGGCGCCCGAGCTGAAGTTGCCTCCTGCGCCAGTCACGATGATGCAGCGGATGTCGTCGTTGTTGTCGGCCTCCTCGTAGGCGTCCAACATCCGTACCATCATCGCTCCCGACAGGGCGTTGTAGCGCTCGGGGCGGTTCATGGTGATGATGATTGATTGGCCGTCTCGTTCCACAATGGCGTCGGGCACCGGTTGGTCTCCTTTGTCGGGGCGCAATATCTAGCAGCCCCGAAAACTAGTTGGCCGGTGGCTATTGGGGCGAAACGGCTGTTTCCCTATGAACCGGCGTCTTGGAGGTCTTCGATGGGCGGACAGGCGCAGAACACGTTCTTGTCGCCGTGGGCGCCGTCGATCCGACCGACAGGGCACCAATACTTGCGCTCGCGAATCTCCGGGAGGGCGAAGGCGGCCTGCTCCCGGGAGTAAGGGCGATCCCAGTTGTCGTCGGCGATTGCGGCAGCGGTATGGGGAGCACGGCGCAGCGGGCTGTCTTCCATATCGATCAGCCCGTCGGCCACGTGGTCGATCTCCGCTCTGATGGCTGTCATGGCCGCCACGAAGCGGTCGAGCTCAGCCTTTGACTCCGATTCGGTGGGCTCGACCATCAGTGTGCCCGCCACCGGGAACGACACCGTGGGGGCGTGGAAGCCGAAGTCGATGAGCCGTTTGGCCACGTCTTCTACGGTGACGCCAGTCTGGGTGTGGAGGGGACGCAGGTCGATGATGCACTCGTGGGCTACGAGGCCGTTCTCACCGGTGTAGAGCACCGGAAACAGGCCGTCGAGCTGTTTGGCCAGGTAGTTGGCGCTGAGCAGGGCCACCCCGGTGGCATCAGTCAGCCCCTCGCCGCCCATGGCGGTGATGTAGGCCCAAGAGATGGGTAGGATGCCGGCCGAGCCCCAAGGAGCGGCGGAAACCGCCCCCACCCCTGTGGACGGGCCGGCCTCGGCCACTACCGGGTGGTTGGGCAGGTGCGGGGCGAGATGGGGGCCGACCGCCACGGGGCCCACCCCGGGCCCGCCGCCGCCGTGGGGAATGCAAAACGTCTTGTGGAGGTTCAGGTGGGAGACATCGGCGCCGAACTGACCGGGTTGGGCCACCCCTACCAGGGCGTTGAGGTTGGCCCCGTCCAAGTACACCTGCCCGCTGTAGGCATGGATCAGGTCGCACACTTCGGTCACGGTGGCCTCGTACACGCCGTGGGTGGACGGGTAGGTGATCATGAGGGCGCTGAGCCGGTCGTCGTGCTCCACCACCTTGGCCTTCAGGTCGTCCATGTCTACGTTGCCGTCGTCGTCACAGGCCACGACCACCACTCGCATGCCGGCCATGACCGCGCTGGCTGCGTTGGTGCCGTGTGCGGAGGCGGGGATGAGGCACACATCCCGCTGGGTCTCGCCTCGGGCGGCGTGGTAGCCCCGAATGGCGAGCAGGCCGGCCAACTCGCCCTGGGAGCCGGCGTTGGGCTGGAGCGACACTGCGGCGTAGCCGGTGATGGTCACCAGCATCTGCTCCAACTCATCTATCAGTGCCCGGTAGCCCTCGGTCTGATCAGAGGGGGCAAAGGGATGCATGGCGGCAAACTCGGGCCAGCTCACCGGCTCCATCTGGGTGGTGGCGTTGAGCTTCATGGTGCACGACCCAAGCGGGATCATGGTTCGGTCCAGGGCCAGGTCCTTGGAGGCCAAGTGGCGCAGATAGCGCAGCATCTCGGTCTCGCTGTGGTACATGTGGAATGTCGGGTGGGTCAGGTACTCGCTGGTGCGCACACCGTCGGACGGCAGGGCGTCGGGAGTCGTCGCGTCGAGGTCGTCGATATCTTGGGGATCGGCGGCAATACCGAAGGCCCGCCACAAAGAGAGCAGCGTGCTCCGGGTGGTGGTCTCGTCCAATGAGAAGGCCACGGTGTCGTCGTCAACCGGGCGCAAGTTGAGCCCCTCGGCCAATGCCGCAGCCACGACCTCTGAGGCTTGGCCCGGTACTCGGACGGTGACGGTGTCAAAGAAGTGCTCGGAGGCCAACTCGATGCCGGCCTGTCGCAACCCGTGGGCGGCAATGGCGGTCAGGCGGTGGACCCGCTGGGCGATGCGGGCCAGCCCTTCGGGGCCATGGTACACGGCGTACATGGCGGCCATCACCGCCAACAGCACCTGCGCGGTGCAGATGTTGCTGGTGGCCCGCTCCCGGCGGATGTGCTGCTCCCGAGTCTGGAGGGTGAGCCGGTAGGCCACAGCTCCGGCGTCATCGATCGACACGCCGGCCAACCGGCCGGGCAGCGACCGCATGGCCGACTCCGGTACGGCGATGAACCCGGCGTGGGGGCCGCCGAAACCGAGGGGGACCCCGAAGCGCTGCGACGATCCCACCACCGCGTCGGCGCCCAGTTCGCCGGGTGGGGTCAACAGGCAGAGCGCCAGAAGATCGGTGGCCACCGCCACCAGGGCGTTGACGTTGTGCGCGGCGGCGATGATCCCGCTCAGATCGCCGATGCGCCCCGAAGTGCCGGGGTACGACACCAGCACTCCGAACGCCCCGTCGGCAAGCTCCTCGATGTTGGCCTGCTCTAGGTCGGCGATCACCACCTCGATGCCCAGCGGTTCGGCCCGAGTGGCTACCACGTCGATGGTCTGGGGGTGGGTGTCGGTGTCGACGATGAACCGGTCGTCAGGGGCCTTGCGATTGATCCGCCGCAGCAGCGTCATGGCCTCGGCGGCCGCTGTGCCCTCGTCGAGCAGCGAGGCGTTGGCCATGCCCATTGCGCACAAGTCGGTGACCGTGGTCTGGAAGTTGATCAGCGCCTCCAAGCGACCCTGGGAGATCTCCGGCTGATATGGGGTGTAGGCGGTGTACCAGGCGGGGTTCTCCAGCACGTTGCGGCGTATCACCGGCGGGGTGATGGTGTCGTAATAGCCCATCCCGATCAGCGAGGTGACCACCCTGTTGCGGTCGGCCAGCTCCCGCAGCGCCTCAGTGGTGGCCGCCTCGGTCATGGCGGGCGGCAGCTCCAGGGGGGTGTTTGAGCGGATGTTGGATGGAACTGCGGCGTCCACCAGATCCGCCAGGCTGTCGCAGCCCAGCTCCGCCAGCATCTCCGCCTGATCTTCAAGACTGGGCCCGATATGGCGGGCCTGAAACTCATCGGGATTCTCGAGAGCTACCAGGCTGTTGGGGGGAGTGGTTACTGAGCGCGCTGTCGACAATGACACGGTGGTCTAGCTTACCGGCGCTCTCGGCGCTTACGGGGCCACGGCAGCCCCGTCGTTCAGACCGTAGTCAGGGAACGGGCCGAAGAAGCCGTGCTCGTAGAGGCCGAAGCCCTCCTTGCCCTCATAGCTAAAGCGGGCGACGTGGTCCACCACTCCGTATTGGCCGATGGGCTTGACCTCGGTATCCACGTCGTACACCTTGCCCTGAACCACCAGTTCGGGGCCTTGGTACATGCCGTGGCGCCAGTCGGCGTCCATGCCGTAGCCAGTGCCCACCGACACGTAGTTCACCAGCAAGGGCTCGCAGTCGATCTCCAGCCCCGATTCGGGGAAGGAAATGGTGGAGTGAGTCAGCACCCGGGTGCCGGACTCGAAAGTGTGGTCGTGCTCGGGCCGGCCCAATTCCTCGTCGGGACGCCCGTCAGCCCAAATGCGCTTGGCCTCAACCAGTTTCCGGCTTCCATCGGGCTGCTCGTGGTTCAAATAAAGCACGGCGTGGTCGTCGAACAGCATCGGAAAGTAGTTCCACATGCCGGCCATGACATTGGAGCCCTCGCGGATGCCGTCCGACTCGGCCTCGCCCACTGGGCGGATGCCCCAAGAGCGGTCGCGGGCGCCCCCCCACCGGTCCGGGGTTACCTGGAAGTCCTCGCCGCCTACCGACAGGGTGCCCTCCCACCGGCCGAGCTGGGCAAAGCGCTGAGTATTGAATACCACGCGGCCTTCATTGCGGATGTGCTGGTTGGGCTCGGGAATGGGCCGGATGGCCGCATTCCAAGTGACGTCCATGGCAATGGTGTGCTCGCTGGGCTCCACGATGACCCGCAGCTTCTTGAGCGGCTCGATCACTTCGATGCGAATGGGGCCGACCGTTTGGTCCATGCGGTCGGTGAGCGGTCGAGACGCCCGGATTACGTGCTGCTTGGCTCCCCGTGCGACGCAGCAGAAGGCGTCGTGGACGCCCAGGTTCGGATATTGCCCCATTCCGAAGATGGCAAAAAGCTCGCCGCTGGAGCTGTGCAGGTTGAAGTAGTAGCGGTCGTAGAAGTTGCGATCGGTGGTGGCTACGTGGCGGATCCAGTCGGGGGACTGGTGAACCGGGAAATCGTCCCAGGATGAGATGCTCATTGCTGTCCTTTCAGTAACCATTGCGCGGTGGCCTACCTTATGTCCTCGTACCAACGGCAATAGAAGGCAGATGGCCATGAATGACACGATGGAAGGCAAGGTGGCGCTGGTTACCGGTGGTGCCAGTGGGATCGGCCAGGCCGCCGCGGTGCTGTTCGCCAGGAGAGGGGCGAGCGTCGCGGTGGCCGACCGGAATACGGAGGGTGGCGCTGAGACGGTAGCCCTGGTCGAGGCCGAAGGAAGCCAGGTCCAGTTCTTCGAGACCGATGTCACCGACGAAGATCAAGTGGCCGCCCTTGTGGCGTCCACCGTGTCGGCGTTCGGCCAGCTCGACTACGCCTTCAACAACGCGGGCATCACCCACCCTTCCCGGCTGTTCCACGAGCTCACGCTCGAGCAATGGGATGAGATGATCGCGGTCAACCTGACCTCGGTGTTTCTGTGCATGAAGCATGAGATCATCCAGATGCTGGAACAGGGCGGTGGAGCCATCGTGAACACCGCATCGGGGGCGGCCATCATTCCTGCGCCCGGCCAGCCCCACTACACCGCGGCCAAACGGGGAGTGCTGGGGCTGACCACCTACGCCGCCGACGAGCTCAACAACAAGGGCATCCGGGTCAACGCCATCTGCCCGGGCATGATCGACACCCCGATGGTGGCGTCGTGGCGGGAGTCGAGTCCGGAAATGGCCGAGGCGGTGGTCCAAATGATGCCGGGGGGGCGCTTGGGGTTGCCCGCAGAGGTGGCTGAGGCTGCGGTATGGCTGTGCAGCGACGAGGCCCGCTGGGTATCGGGCGACACCATGGTGGTTGACGGAGGAATGCTCAACCGTTAGCGGCCAGTGCGTATGCTGCGACCATGACGAGGACGCAATTAGCCGCGGTGGAGGGGCTGTTCACGCTCAACTCCGATGAGCCCCGGCTGATCGGGGGGCGGGCTCGCAGCCGCGGTTCCTATTTCTTTCCCAAAGCTCTGGCCGGCTCTGACCCGGCGTGTTTGGGCGATGAGATCGAAGAGGTGTTGCTAAGCCGCACCGGCCAGCTGTGGTCGTACACCACGGGCGAGTACGCCCCGCCTGCGCCGTATGTCATTCCCGGCGACGAGTTCGAGCCCTACGTGGTTGCCGCGGTGCGGTTGGCCGAGGAGAACTTGGTGGTGCTGGGCCAGGTGGTGGAAGGCGTGTCGGTGGAGGATCTCTCGGTGGGCATGGAGATGGAGTTGGTGATCGATGTGCTGTATTCCGACGAGGAGCATGACTACCTGGTGTGGAAGTGGTCGCCGACACCGATGAGCGAGAACGGAGACGACTGATGGACGAAATCGGTCAGAAGGGAAGCGGGTGAGGTAGCAAATGGACGAAATCGCCATACTCGGTGTGGGGATGCACCCCTGGGGTAAATGGGGCCGAAACTTCGTGGAGTACGGGGAGAAGGCGGCCCGCGACGCGCTAGCCGACGCCGAAGTGGGCTGGGACGAGATCCAGTTCGTATCGGGGGCCAACAGCGTGCGCTGCGGCTATCCGGGCTACGTGTCGGCGTCTACCTTTGCCAACGCCCTGGGGTTCACCGGCTGCCAGTTGGCCAGTTCGTACGCAGCGTGTGCCTCGGGGGCTACTGCGCTAAGCATCGCCCGGGCCCAGATCCTGTCCGGTGTGTGCGACGTGGCCTTAGTGGTGGGAGCCGAGTCCACCCCCAAGGGATTCTTCGCTCCCAATGCCGGGGAGCGCCACGAAGACCCCGACTGGCTCCGGTTCCATCTGGTGGGAGCCACCAACCCCACATACTTTGCCCTCTACGCCCGGCGGCGTATGGAACTGTACGGAGACACCTCCGAGGACTTTGCCGCGGTGAAGGTCAAGAACTCCCGCCACGGGGTGTTCAACCCCAACGCCCGGTACACCAAGGAATACGACGTTGACGACATCGCCAACTCCCCAATGGTGGCCGACCCGTTGCGCCTGTTAGAGATCTGCGCCACCTCCGACGGCGGGGCTGCCCTGGTGGTGTCGAGCCTGGAATGGGCGGCCAGCCGGGGGGTGGACAACCCAGTAAGGGTCTCGGGCATCTCCACGGTGAGCCCCACCTATCCCAACAGCGTGATCGAACTGCCCTATCTGGCGTCGGACTCGTGGGCCGCCGTAGGCGACGAGACAATGACCTTCAAGGACAACATTGCGGCCCGGGCCTATGAGGAGGCCTCGGTGTCGCCCGAAGATCTGGACTTCGCCGAGGTGTACGACCTGTCGTCGGCCTACGAGCTCGACTGGTACGAGCACATCGGGCTGTGCGAGCGGGGCGACGCGGCCAAGCTGCTGCGGGCGGGAGACACCGCGCTGGGCGGACGCATCCCGGTTAACCCCTCGGGGGGGCTGGGAGCCTTCGGGGAGGCCGTTCCCGCCCAGGCCATCGCCCAGGTGTGCGAGATGGTGTGGCAGCTCCGGGGCGAGGCCGGGCACCGCCAGGTGGATGGGGCCAAAGTGGGCCTGTCCATCAACCACGGCATGTTCGGCCACGGTTCCTCGGTGATCTGCACCCGCTGACCCGCTCACCCGGTTCTCGGTACTGGGGATCGCCCTCTGGCTAGAGTGCCCGCCATGGCACCACCTGACCTGCTCAGCTCCGACGAAGATCGCTACGACGTTTACCGGGTGTACCGGGACGAATACCCGTGCTTCCACGACGAGGCGTCCGACACGTGGTTTGTGAGCCGCTACGCCGATGTGGAGCACGTATTCAAGAACCCGGATTTCAGCACCGACATGTACGAGTGGATGATCGAGCCGGCTCACGGCCCGACACTGCTGTCCAAGCATGGGGCTGAGCATTCCCGCTATCGCAACCTGGTGGCACCCTTCTTCCGGGGGGCGTTGCTGGAGGCCGACTTCATGCCCATGATCGAGGCCCAGGCTCGCTCGATGATCGATCAGTGGATCGACGAAGGGAGCTGTGATCTGGTTGAGGGCCTTTCGCGGTACCTGCCCATCAAGGTGATCGTGGCCATGCTGGGCCTGCCCGATGAGGACCACCCCAAGTTCCAGGACTGGTACGAGTCGATCAACCGGTTCGTGTCCAACATCAATCAGGACCCCGACATCATCGCGGAAGGGGAGCAGACCCGCGTGGAGTTCCAGGAGTACCTGATGCCGGTGATCGCCGAGCGCCGCCGCAACCCCGGTAACGACCTGCTGTCGAATCTGGTCACGGCTGAGATCGACGGCAGCGGCCTGTCTGATATCGAGGTCAAGTCGTTCACCAGCCTGCTGCTGACCGCCGGGGGAGAGACCACCGACAAAGCCATCGCCAGCCTGTTCAAAAACCTGCTGGAGCACCCCGACCAGCTCGAACAGGTGCGCAATGACCGCTCCATGGCCACTATGGCGGTGGCCGAGACACTGCGCTACAGCCCGCCGGCCCACTGGATCCAGCGCCTGCCCCACGAGGAGGCCGAGCTGCCGTCGGGCACTGGCACCATTCCGGCGGGGGCCACCGTAACCGGCATCATCGGCGCCGCCAATCGGGACGAGCGCAAATACACCCACACCAACCCCGAGCTGTTCGACATCAACCGAAAGGACCTACCGGCCTCCAGCGCCTTCGCCGCCAACGCCGAGCACACCACCTTCTGCTTCGGTCGCCACCACTGCGTGGGCTCCTATCTGGCCAAAGCCGAGATCGAGGCCGCGCTCAACATCGTTTTGGACCGCACCGAGAACCTCCGCATCGCTGACGGATTCGAGGCCAAAGAGGTCGGCGTTTTCCTCCGGGCTCCCGCAGAACTCCATGTGGAATTCGACCCGGTCTGAGCCGTGTGAGATGGCCCCTCATCGGCACTCTGGCCTGTCGGTCACAGCCTCCGCTTGAGGAATTCATTGAACATCGGCACTGTGAAGGCGATCACGTCGTGCGCGGGGGAGAAACACAGACCTCGCTTGATCAGAGAATCGCGAATTGTCGAGACCTGCCGAGTGGTCTTTCCTAGCGCCCTTGCTACTTCGCTAGAGCGACAGTCCTGCGCTCCCAATGAGGCCATGGCAGCCAGATACTCGCGCTCTGCCCGCGTCGTCCTGTCAAACCTGACCGCGAAGAACCCCTGATCTAGCTGCTCTTTGGCAAGTGGCACTGCCGTGAGGACATCTTGGCGGGTGATCCTGTCCGGGCCGGGTGCCATCCGCCATGCCTGCATCCCGAACTCCTGCAAGAAGTATGGGTAGCCCGAGGTTGCATCAAGCACCTCCTCCAAGGCGGATGTCTCCCATTCAACGTTTTCTTCTTCGGCGGGTGAGGCCAATGCCTCGAAAGCCGCTTCTCGGTTGAGGCTTTCTATGGGCGAGAATACGAACAGACGCTCTGCATAAGACCTCGCTTCGCCGAGCAAGCCGAGCAGAGATGGAAGTCCGGCGCCGGCCACAATCAGGGGAAGCTGAAGCTGGCTGACTTCGTGCAGGGCCATCAGCAACGGTGTAAGGCGCGCCGCGGGCAGATACTGGATCTCGTCTATGGCGAACAGCACTCCGGTTCCTTGATCCTGGGCCAACTGTCCAACGACTCGGAACAAATCAGCCAAGTCGCGACCCAGGTCGCCGGAGTCGGCGCGCCCTGGAACCGGATCAGGCTCGAAACCCAGGGTAACCGCCCCGCCGCCTGGAACTTCCCATGCAAGTTGAAATGACTTGAGCACCCCCAATGCACTTGCCCCCCATTCCGCAAGGCGCTTCCCGGGAGAGAGATCCAAGATGGCCGTTCGCGCCAGCCTTGCCGCTGCTTGAGCAAGGTCTGTGCCCTCATCGCATTCGTAGTGCTGGCAGACCCAACCCCGCTGGGCGGCGATGGCATTGAACTCGCGCAGAAGAACCGTTTTGCCCACACCGCGAAGGCCGACAAGCATCTGGCTCCGGCCGGCCCGTCCGCGATCTAGGCGTTGGACCGTCACGTTGAACTCGGAGATCTCGTTATCGCGGCCTGCAAGCGCAGGTGGGGGGCTTCCGGCCCCCGGGCTGTAAGGATTTCGATGGGCCTCCACCGTTGTTTCCTCCCATTAGGACAATTGCCGAGGACTTTATACCCACTTCTAGGATAGTATAGTGAATATATTTATACATCACTAGAAATGAATAGAAGCGTGTTTGGGAAGTGCCTGCGCTCCCGGGCAAGGGGGGCGTATTGCCCGCCACCGGCAGTGCTCGCGGTGATGCACTGATAGCACTGGGCGCAGGGGATTGGTACCAGATAGGCGATTTTCCTACTATTGGAACTTCAACCGTTGGACTCACACATTGGCGTCCAGAGAGGGGACAACCATGAAACGATCTTTGTGGAAGCTGCTGGCTGCACTGCTGGCGTTGACACTGGTTGCCGCGGCGTGCGGCAACGACGATGACGACGTCGCAGACGAGCCAGCGCCCGCCCCGGCTACTGAGGCTCCGGCCCCGGCACCGACCGAGGCACCCACTGAGGCTCCGGCCCCTGAGCCCACTGAAGAAATGGCTCCGGAGCTGCCCGACATCACGATTGGGTACCTTCAGTGGATCTATGCCGATGAGGCCGGAAAGCGCATTGAGGACGCTGCGAAGGAAGCGGTGGACTTCCTCGGCTGGGGCTATGAGACCTGTGATGCTGCCGGCGACCCGGCGCAGATGCCGGTCTGCGGCAACCAGCTGCTTGACGCCGACATCGACGTAATGCTTACCGACGGCATCCCCGAGGCATTCATCACCGACGTGCTCGAGCGGGCCGAGGCCGAGGGCGTGCCGGTGCTGTCAGCCGGCGGCGAGGTCGATCCCCGCGATTTCTACATCGCCAGCTATGCCTCCGATGACACCGACCTCGGAGTGCAGCTCGCCAACTATCTGATTGAGCAGCTTCCCGACGGAGGCAACATCATCGTGCAGACGGTGCCCACCGCGTGGAGCGACAAGCGCATCACCGGGCTCAACTCGGTTATCGAGGGGACCGGCATCACAGTTGTCGACCAGTGGGAAGGCGATTTCGCCAACCTGGTTGCCGGCACCGAGGCTGATGTGACCACCAAGTTGCAGCAGTATGACGATGTTGACGCTGTTTGGATCAACTTCTCGGTTGCTTCCATCGGCGCTGCCTCGGCAATTGGAGCCCTCTATCCCGATGGCGACGATCCAGATCGACCGCTATTGGTCACCTTCTACGCCAATCCAACCACGGTCAATGACATCCGCGACGGCCGAGTAGACGCTGCGGTGGACGAGAAGCTGGAGTGGCAGAGTTGGGCGCAGGTGGATGCCGTTGCCCAGATGCTGGTATTTGGCACCGAGCCGAGCCAAGAGCGTGCCCCGAGCTACGACGGTCGGATCTTCTCCGTACGGCAGGTGGTCACCATTGACACCGTCAATGCCATGCCAGCCGACAGCACTGAGGTTCCAGCACCGGATCCCCCAGGTGACTACGAGGAGTACTTCCGCAACAAGTGGTGCGGACAATTCAGCGGGGTCGCAAACTGCGGATAATTCCCTGTTCTTGCGCTGTGGCGCATACCTGATGTCTATGATTGAGCCGGCGACAAGCAGTCTTGTCGCCGGCTTAATCGCGCTTGGGAACTAATCCCGACTTGAGGAGTCTCTAGGAATGACTGACACGACCACTCCCTCTGAATCGTTGAAGTCGCGTCCTGCCTTTAGTGTTCTGTCATTTATTTCTCAATATGGGGTCATACTGACTCTCTTAGCCAGTGTTGTTACGTTCGCAATTCTCAATGACCGGTATATAGATCCTGGAATTCGTAACACTCTCAACATAGCATCTCCACTGCTGCTTCTAGCCTTAGGACTCACTGCGGTTCTTGCAATGGGCGATTTCGACTTATCTGTTACTGGTATACAGTCGGCGGCAGGGGCGATTGTCGTGCTCCTTATTGTCAATCATGACTGGTATTGGGTTTGGGCAATCCTGATTGGTTTAGCATTCTGTCTTGTTGCTGGTGTTGTCAACGGCACGTTGGTCTCATATATAGGAATGCCTTCCTTTATCACTACTCTTGCTACTGGACTGATCTTGTTCGGCACTAGGTATGAGAGTGCTGATGGCCGAAATATCACTGGCTCAGGAGGTCTACCCGATATCTATCGCGACTTTGGTGTTGGTCAACCGGACCCCTGGCTTTCCTTGCATACGCCGGTGTGGATTTCTATAGGAATGGCGATACTGCTATGGCTGCTGATGTCTAAGACAGAAGTGGGTCGTTATATGTATGCCATTGGCGGCAATCCTGAAGCGGCAAGATTATCTGGCATAAATGTCAAACTATTACGGGCATCTGGCTTTGTCATTGTCGGCGCAATGGCCCTGGTTGCCGCGGTTACTTCAACAGCAAGGACTGCTTCGGCAGTGGCTGACAGCGGGTTCTCAACGCTACTTGGAGCCTATGCCGCAGCTTTTTTGGGAGCCGCAGCCTCAAGGCGCGCGCTATTCAACGTACCGGGGACGGTGCTGGGCGTGATCTTCTTGCAAGCGGTTGACCGGGGCCTAATTTTGGAGGGATATAGCACCGGAGTTAGGGATATTGCCAAGGGTTGCATTTTGTTGTTGGCTATGGCGTTTACACGTCTTGGTGCTTCCCAGCGATGACAACCTCCGCTTTAGCTGTACCGACATCGCTTCTCAAGATCTCCGAGGTAACCAAGCGCTATCCCGGGGTTTTGGCGGTAGACGATGTGTCGCTGTCGCTGGAGTCTGGCCAGATCGTCGGACTGGTGGGCAAAAACGGGGCGGGCAAGAGCACGCTCATCAAGATCATCGCGGGGGCGGAACACGCCGACGAGGGCCATCTGCAGCTGAACGGCGAGCCCCTGGAGCTCCACCGTCCCCACGATGCCACCGACGCCGGGCTGGCCTTCGTCCACCAAGACTTGCAAGACGTTGGCGATCTATCGGTGGCCGAGAACGTGATGATGGGTCTGGGCTATCCCCGCAAGATGGGGTTGTTCGTGGACTGGGCCGAACTGTACCGCCGGGCCGCTGAGCCCATTGACCGGCTGGAAGCCGACATCGATCCACGCGAGCCGGTGGGAGAGCTAAGCGTGGCCAAGCAGCGGCTGGTCATGATTGCCCGCGGGCTTGCTCAGCAGGCCCAGCTTCTCGTGCTGGACGAACCCAGCGCCTCGCTCACCGATGAGGAGATCGAGCACCTGTTCGCGGTCGTCCGTCGGTTGAGGGACGACGGCATCACCGTGGTGTATGTGTCGCATCGGCTGGAAGAGATCTTCGAGCTCACCGAGCGGGTGATCGTGATGCGCAACGGACAGCTGGTGGCCGATGAGCCCACCTCAGCGCTGAATCGGGCCTCGCTGATTTCTCACATCACCGGCCATGAGCACGCTCAAACCGCGACTGAGCGCAGAGCCAGCCGGGAAGTGGGAGGACGCCCCGACACGGAGGCCGTCTTGGAGGTAGAGGGAATTAGCGCCGACACCGGCGTACGAGATTGCACTTTCGACGTGCGCAAGGGCGAGATCTTGGGCTTAGGCGGGCTGATGGGCAGTGGCCGTACCGAGTTGGTTCGGGCGGTGTTCGGTGCCGATTACCGTCAGGAGGGCTCAGTGCGGGTGCACGGCCGTGAGATTCATGGCAACCATCCCTCAGAGTCCATGTCGGCCGGTCTGGCCCTGCTGCCTGAAGACCGCAAGACCCAGGGCAACATCATGGATTTCAGCGTGCGCAACAACATCACGCTGGCCTCCCTGGACCGCCACCGGGTTCGACCTCGGGTGCCGGCCCCATTGCCCCGGTCGGAAAAGCAGGCGGCTGACCGCCGGATCGATCGGTTGAGCATCGCCACCCCCCACGACCGGCAGCTGGTGCGCCTGCTGTCGGGCGGCAATCAGCAGAAGGTGGTGATCGCCAAGTGGCTGGAGCAGGGGGCTGATGTGCTGATCTTCGACGAACCCACCATCGGAGTGGATGTGGACGGCAAAGAGGAGATCTACGACATCATGGAGGAACTGGCCGCCGAGGGTAAGGCGGTGGTGTTCATCTCCTCAGAGTTCTCCGAGTTGGTCGGCGTGTGCCATCGGGTGCTGGTGCTCCACGAAAGTCGAATTGTCGGTGAGCTGGAGGGTGACGAAGTCACCGAGCCGGCGATCGTGGAGATCTGCTACAGCCAGCACTGATTCTCAGCCGGTGGTGTGAGATGTGTCACTGGGGGTCGGTACTGTTTGCGGCCACGGGCTCTGTTGAGCCGAGGTGAACACTGAACCCACGAGGCGGGTATGAAGAAGCTCCTGATCCTGTTGCTGAGCGCGGCCCTGATAGCGGCCGCCTGTTCGGACAGCGAATCCCATGTGCCGGTCACCGGCGCGATCGACGCAGGTGAAGCCACGGCGGCGGAAGAGCCAGCTCCGACTGTTGAGGCCACCGCAGCGCCCACGGTTGCCTCGGGGGCCGAGGGCGAAGCCGACGAGGTTGCCGACCCTGAGCCCGCGGAGGATGGGGAAGCCATTTGCCAGAGCGCCGAAGTGGCTGCCGACGGCGCTCAAGGCGAGGGCCTTCTGCCGGTGGATCCCGATGTGAAGATCGGCACGCTGGCCAACGGGCTCACCTATTACGTGCGCTCCAACGACAGCCCTGGCGGTGCCCTTTCGCTGCGGCTGGCGGTGGATGCGGGGTCTTTGAACGAGCCCATTCAAGGGGCTGGCTACGCCCACTTCTTGGAGCACATGCTGTTCAACGGCACTGAGAAGTACCCCGGCAACGAGATCACCGATGCGCTCCAATCCATCGGGGTGGAGTTCGGCCCCGACATCAATGCCTACACCTCATACGACGAGACCGTCTACATGCTCGACCTGGTCATCGACGAGGAAGAAGACTCGGTGGCCACCGCCTTCGACGTGCTCGCACAGTGGGCCCACGCCGCCACCATCACGCCTGAGGACGTGGAGGAGGAGAGGGGGATCATCCGCGATGAATACCGTCTGAGGGAGGAGACCGGCGACGGCATCGTGCATCAGGTGTTCGACGAGATGTACGTGCGAGACACCCCCTATGAGGCCCGTTCGCCCATCGGAACGGTGGAGGTAATCGAGGCGACCACCGCAGAGGACCTGCGGGACTTCTATGAGACGTGGTATGTGCCGTCGAACATGGCGGTGGTGGCGGTGGGCGACCTCCCCATTGAGACGCTAGAAGACCTGGTTGAGGAGCACTTCTGCGACATCGAGGCCGGAGATGCCCCCAACGCCCCGGACAGCTGGTCGGCACTGAACCCGGTGCCGACTTTCGACATCGCCACTTCCCCAGAGCAGTCCTACACCTATCTCTCCTTGGATATCCGCCTGCCGTCTTGGGATCCCAGCACTGTCGCCGGCGACCGGGAGCTCTGGACCGAGGAGATCATCAGCATCATGGTGGGCAACCGCCTGCAAGACGGCTACGAGCAGGGGTTTCTGTCGCAGATCGATCCGACGCACTGGAGTGCCTTCTCCTACACCCGGGGACTGCGGTACTACGGCACCAACCTGAGGGCCGAGGACTTCTCGGCTGCCCTAACCGACTATTGGTCGCTGCTGCTGAGCCTGGCGGAGCACGGTTTTGCCGAAGCCGATCTGCAAAGGGCGGCCGACACGATCAGAGCCGACCTGCAATCCGCGGTCGAGGCGGCGCCCACGATCCAGGATCGCCAGCACGCCGGTCGCTACGCATCGCACTTCTTGGGGGGCGGCGACATCGGAGCACTGGAAGACACCGCGGCCCGTGTCGATGCCCTGCTAGAAGAGATCCAGATCGGTGATCTCACTGAGCGCTACCGGGATATCTTGGACGAAAGCGGCGTGATCCTGATCGCGGTGGGTGCCGATCCCTCCGACATTCCCAGCGTCGAGGAAATGCAGGCAGCGCTGGATGCGGCTGAGCCGGGAGAGCTGCCGGCTCAGCCCACAGAGGCCACAGAGCTGCTCTCAGCGCCCGAACCGGTAGAGCCGGTGAGCGAAGGACCGATCGAAGCCCTCGCTGACGAGATGGACGATGCCTATGAATGGGTGTTCGCCAACGGCGCCAGAGTGGCCTACGCCTACTCTGACATAGCCGAGAATGAGATCAGCTTGAGGGCGACCTCATGGGGAGGCTGGTCGGCCCTTGAAGAGGGGGATCGGCCTTTGGCCCAGTACTTGGCGACCCGTGCGGTGGTCAACAGCGGGTTGGGCGATCTGAGCCCGTCGCAGATTTCCCGCTATCTGGACAACCACAACGCCGGGGTGCAGCCGCACATCGCTGAGACCACCGAGGGATTTTCGGGTGCTTCCGACACCGCGGGCGTCGAGACGATGTTCCAGCTCATGCACCTGTACATAACCCAGCCGCGGGTAGACGAACAGGCCTTCGCCGAAGCCGCCGACATCGGGGACATCATTCTCTCCCTGTCGCAATCCGATCCCGACTGGCAGGAGGCACTGGCGTTCCTGGAGGCGCGACACGGGGAGGCCTTCGGCTGGTTCAACTTGGCCGCCCCCCAGGAGAGGCTCGACTCCCTGACCGCCGAAGATCTGCTGGACATATACCGCCAGCGTTTCGGCGGAGTGGATGACCTCGAGGTGATCGTCGTCGGCGATGTGGATCGCGACACCGTGGGGCAGATGGCCCGCACCTATGTGGGAACCCTTCCTGCCCGCCAAGCCGACAGCTACGCCAATCGGCGTGCCGCGGAACCTGAGGGGATTGTGCGCCGCGAGGTGGTGCTGGGTCCGGACAATCAGGCGACTTCGGTTACCTACACCTTCGAGGCGCCTTTGGGCGTGAGCCCGGCGACTCAGGTTGCCACCAGGGTACTGAACGTGATCATGGACACGAGGCTCGTAGAGGACGTGAGGGAGGATTTGGGCGACACCTACGCAGCCTCTGCGTCCATTGGCCAGGCGATCACCCCCGAGCCGCGGGTTACCGCTGATGTATCCGCAAGCGGTGATCCCGAGCAGATGGCGGGAATCGAGGCGGAGATGGGCCGAATCGTGGCCGAAGTGCATGCCGGCGAGATCTCGGCTGAGGAATTCGAACAGGCCCGCTCGGTGGCTGGTGACGACTACGAGTTGGTCGCCAACAGCGATTGGATAGGTGTGCTGTCCCGCCGGGCTTATGTGGGCGACGACGAGCTGCCCACTCCTGGACGGCTGATTGAGGAGCTGGAGGCCCTGGAACTGGCCGATGTGCAAGATCTGGCCGCGTTGCTGTTCGACCCCGATCAGCACATCCAGATCGTCCGGGTGCTGCCGTAAGGAGTTGTTCTGGCTGGCGGCGGGGTCGGGTCCGCCGCCGAATCAGACTTGGCGCTCTTCGTCGGCCCAGTGGGGGTCGCGCAGCACCCGCTTGAGAATCTTGCCGGTGGGCGCCTTGGGTAGCTCGTCAACGAAGGCGACCGAGCGGGGCTTCTGGTAAGAGGCCAGGTTCTGGCGGGCGGCGTCGATGATCTCGTCCTCGGTGGCGGTCATGCCCGGCTTGAGCACCACGTAGGCCATCACCGACTCGCCCCAGGTGTCGTCGGGCACGCCGATAACTGCGGTCTCCAGCACGGCCTGGTGGGTGGCGATGGCCTCCTCGACCTGCACCGAGTAGATGTTCTCGCCGCCGGAGATGATCATGTCTTTGGCCCGGTCCACGATGAACACGTATCGCTCGTCGTCCCAGGTAGCGATGTCGCCGGTCCACATCCAGCCGTCTTTGATGGTGTCGGCGGTGAGGTCGGGGCGGCGGAAGTAGCCCAGCATGTTGGCCTCCGACTTCACGATGATCTGGCCGGGCGTCTTGCCATCGCAGGGAACGTCCACGCCGTCGGCATCCACCACCCGAACCGAGGTGACGAACCCCTCCCGGCCGCACGACCGCAGCCGCTCGGGGCGGTGTTCGTCGCGAATGGCCCGGATGTGGTCCTCTTGGGCCAGGAAGCACATGGTGGTGCCCTCGGTCTGGCCGTAACCCTGGATCAGGGTGCAGGGGAACTTGTCCATGGCCTCGGTGATGACCCTCGACGGCATGGGGCCGCCTCCGTACTGGATGTTGCGAAGGCTGGAGATGTCGTAGTTCTCGAACCCCTCCACCGCCATCATCCAGTTCAACATGGTGGTGACTCCCAAGAAGGCCGAAACCTTCTCGGTTTGGATCAGCTCCAGGGCCAGGGTGGCGTCGAAGTTCATAAGCACCAGCGGGCAGCCGTGGGCCAGATAGTTCATGGCCAGCACCACCGGGATGTGGAACATCTGCCCGGTGAGCATGTACACGTCGCTGGGGACGATGCGCTCGGCCACCGTCTGGTTGAGCATCCCGAAATAGACGCTGCGGTGGCTGTGCAGGGCGCCCTTGGACTCACCGGTGGTACCCCCGGTGTAGAGGATGAACAGCGGGTCGGTGTCGCCCACCTCGGATGAACCCTCGGGCTCGGCGTCCGGCGATGAGGCCACCAGCTCCTCGTAGGAGCCGTCGCCACCTTCGCCGTATTGGAGCCAGTGCTCTACCGAGCTCACCAAGCCAGCCAGCTCGGCCGACTCGGCGGCGTATGCGCCCTGGGTTATGTAGGCCCGGGGCTCCCCGTTGTTGACGATCTTGGCCAGTTCAGGGGCCGAGAGCCGCCAGTTCATGGGCTGGGCCACCAGACCGGAGCGTCCGCACGCGAAATAGAGCGCGGCGTACTCAACCGAGTTCTGGCTCAAGATGCCGACCCGGTCGCCCTTTTCCAGACCCAGGCCAATCAGCCCGTTGGCCAACCGGCGAACGTGCTCGTCAAAGGCCGCGAACGTGACCCGCTGGCCGGTGGTGGAGTCGATGATCGCCTCGCGGTCCGGCGTCTGCCGGGCCCACTTGGCGGGAATCTGGCCGATGTTCATCTGCGGCTCCTTTCTAGAGACCGGTACCGATGTTCATGGCCGCTTATGGCCGACCGTGCCTAGTAGGGCAGGTCAAGAGCCAAGAAGCGCTTTTGGATCTTCCAGTCGTCGCCCACCTGCACGCAGTCATCGGTGTACACGCCGCTGGAGAGGACGCTTAGCTGGCCGTTCTCCACGGTGATGAGCACCAGATAGCTGATGGCGGTGATGGAGTCCTCGGTCTCGTTCTCGAAGTAGAGGTTGGTCACCACGTGGCGCCGCTGGTCGGTCTGCTCTTCCATCGCCCCGCTGAATAGCCCGGCGATGGCTTCCGACCCCTCAAAGGTGATCGGGTCGCCGCCGGCGATGGTCATCGCGAACACCGGATTGTCGGGGGCGAACATCCCGATGAGGAAGTCGCTGTCGCCCACGTCGTAGGCCACTCCCGCGTGGTTCAAAAGCTCGGTTACCGCTTGCTTGTCTGCCATTGGATTACTCCATTCCCAGTTGCTCTACCGTGCCTCGCCATGCAAGCGAGCCACCGTCGATCAAAATGTACGCGCCGTTGATGAAGCCGGCCTCTCGGCTGGCCAAGAAGCACACCAGCTCGCCCACCTCCGACGGCAGTCCCAAGCGGGGGATGAGCGAGGTGTTGATGAGCGCCTTCTCGAACGCCGCGGGGTCGTCGGCCTGCTTCACGAAGTCGGTGACCATGTCGGTGGCGATGGCGGTGGGGCCATAGCAATTGACCCTGATCCCCAGCGGGGCCAAATCCACCGCCAGGTTCTGGGTTTGCAGCCGGATACCGCCCTTGGAGGTGCCGTAGGCCGCGTTGTTCGGATAGGCCGACTGGGCGCCGGTGGAGGCCGCGTTGACGATCGATGGCCAGTCGCTCTCTTTGAGGTAGGGGAGGGCGGCCTTTGAGCAGATCCACGGGGCGACGGCGTTGACCTCCACCACCTTCCTGAACACATCGAGGGACATCTGCTCCAAATTGCACTGGTCGGCGGGGGCTAACCCGCTCTCGTGGATGCCGGCGTTGTTGTGCAGCACGTCGATGCCGCCGAGAGCCTCGGCAGCGGCCGCCATCAGCGCTTCAACCTGGCCGGTATCGGTCACATCGCAGTGCTGGTAGGCCGCAGTGCCCCCAGATGCGTTGATCTCGTCGGCGACCGCCTGACCCTGCTCGTCGTTGAGGTCGGACACCATCACTTTGGCGCCCTTGCTGGCCGCCACCCGGGCGGTGGCTGCTCCGATTCCGGTCGCCGATCCGGTGATGACGAATCGCAGTCCTTCGATGCCCATTTATGCCCCCTTGTGCGAGATACGGCCCGCAGCGTAGGCGGCTGGGTTGGTGGCTGTAAAACGATGGCCCGACACAGGAGGCGAATGCAGGGTGGAAGATGTCTGTTGGTACATTTGGCCGGTGCCTACCGTGTCTACAACCCCGCCAGAGCGAGCGGGGTCTGACCCTCGGCCCGAACTGGTGCTCAGTGATGGCCAGGTGGAGTTGGCGGGAAGCCGTTGCCGAGAATGCCGCCATCCCATGATCACGTCGCCGCCCCGATGCCCAGTTTGTGGCCAAGTCTCAATGGAGGCGGCCACCTTCGGCCCGAAGGGCACAGTATTCAGCTCGACGGTGCTCAGGATTCCTGTGCCGGGACGCACTCCGCCGTTCACATTGGCCTATGTAGATGTGGATGACGGCCCCCGCATTCTTGCCCATGTGGTGGGCCCCGACGAGGCGCTGATTCCCGGCAGCCGAGTAGTGCTCTCGGGTTGGAATGGTCACGGCGACCCGGTGGTTCAGAGGTCCGGGCCATGACTGGTCGGAGCACAGCCATTTGGGGGGTGGGGACCTCGGCATTCGGCAAGCAGGCCTCTCTGGGCGGTCCCCGGTTGGCGTGGCAGGCCACCACGGAAGCGCTCGACGACGCAGGATTGAAGGCCGCTGACATTGAGGCGGTGTATGCCGGATCGGTGTTCGGCGATCCAGGCACTGTTACCCGCAGCCTCCAGCAGATAGGCATAGTGGAGGTTCCGGTGATCACCATCGAGAACGCCTGTGCCAGCGGCACCTCAGCGTTTCATGAAGCCCGCATGGCGGTGGATACTGGCCGCTTCGAGCGAGTATTGGCCTTTGGCATCGAGACCATGACATCCCACTTCGAAGGGGCCATCAGCCCCATTGCCTCCGACCCCGACGGGGCCCAGGGTTATGCCATGCCCAGCATCTACGGCATGTCGGCCACCCGGTATCAGCACGAATTCGGGGTAACCAACGAGCAGATGGCTGCGGTAGCGGTGAAGAACCGCCGCCACGCGGTGGGCAATCCCCGGGCGCAGCATCGCAAGACGGTCACTGTTCAGCAGGTGTTGGGCAGCCGCATGGTGGCCGACCCGATCACTCTTTTCCAGTGCTGCTCCATCGCCGATGCCGCGGCGGCTGTGGTGGTGGGTCCGCTGGGCGGCTCTGGTGAGCCGGCTCAGGAGGTGGCCATCCGCTCCAGCGCACTGCGCTCAGGCCGGCTGTGGGACCACACCACCGACAGAGTGTGGGGTTGGGACATCGTGGCCGATACGGCGGCCCGGGCTTATGAAGAGGCAGGGGTGGGCGTGGGCGATGTCGATGTGTTCGAAGTTCACGATGCCTTCACCATCGGCGAGATCATCACCACCGAGGCGTTGGGACTGTGCGAACTGGGCGGGGGTGGACGGCTGGTGGAATCAGGCCACACTTCGCTGGGCGGCCCTCAGCCGGTGAATCCTTCCGGTGGGCTGCTGTCTCGCGGCCACCCGCTGGGGGCCACCGGTCTGGCCCAGATTGCCGAGATCGCCTGGCAGCTTCGCGGCATGGCCGCCGACCGCCAAGTGCCCGGGGCACGTATCGGCGCGGTGGAGACTATGGGCGGCGGCACCGCGGGGATCGACGGCAACGCCTGCGTGGTGACCGTGCTGGAGCAGGTGGGCTGACTCGATGAGCGACCGGCAGACTTTGGCCATCGACGATGAGGTCCTGTCGGCCGAGCGGATCGCCGACCCCCACTCGTATTTCGCTATCTTGCGCGAGCACGACCCGGTTCACTGGAATGAGCAGTACCGGGCGTGGTTCATCCACCGCTACGACGACGTGCTCGACGCCCTGCGGGACCCCCGCTTCTCCTCGGAGCGCATCGGCGCGGCCTACGACCGTCTGACCGACGAGCAGAAGGCCCAGCGCCAGCCCACTTACGACATCTTGATGGACTGGCTGGTGTTCCGGGATCCCCCCGACCACACGCGGCTGCGGCGGCTGGTGAGCCGGGCCTTCACCCCTCGAGCGGTGGAGGCTTGGCGGGATCGAATCAACGGAGTGGTCGACGAGCTGATCGACGGCTTATCCGACAAGGAGCACTTCGATCTGATCGAGGACTTCGCCTATCCGATCCCCGCGGTGGTCATCGCCGAGATGATGGGAGTGCCCGCCGAAGACCGCGACCGGTTCAAGGACTGGTCCGACGATGTGATGATCCTGGTGTTTGGCGCCCGCGGCGTGGGGGACCGTCGGGCCCGGGCCCAGCAGGGACTCATCGAGTTGGCCGCCTACTTGGGCGATCTGGTGGCCCACTACCGCCAGCACCCGGCTGACAACATCATCTCCAATCTGGTGGAGGCCTCCGAAGGTGACGACAGCCTGGAAGACCCCGAGATTGTGGCCAATTGCGTGCTGTTCCTCTTCGGGGGCCACGAGACCACCACAAACCTGATCGGCAACGGCATTCGGGTGCTGCTCAACCATCCCGACCAGCTTGATCGCCTGCGCCGCGATCCGGGGCTGGTCAAGCCCGCGGTGGAGGAGATCCTGCGATTCGACGGGCCGTCCAAGATGGAGGTCCGCACTCTGGCCGACAAGGTGGAGATGGGGGGCAAAACCCTTCCCGCGGGCGACATGGTCTATCTGGTGCAGCACGCCGCCAACCGCGACCCCGAGGCGTTCGACGAGCCCGATCAGTTCGATATCACCCGCGACCCCAACAACCACATCGGCTTCGGCTTTGGGCTGCACTTCTGCCTGGGAGCTTCAGTGGCCCGCCTGGAGGGCACCATCGCCTTGGAGGCCCTCGTCCGGCGACTGCCCAATCTTGAGTTGGGCCCCGAGCCCGAGGTGTGGGTTCCCACCATGTTGAGTCGGGGATTGGAGCACTTGCCGGTGAGCCTCACATGAGCGCGGCGCGGCCTCTGGATGGTCTAGGGGCGGTGGTTACCGGCGCCACTGGCGACATCGGCGGGGCCATAGCTCGGGTGCTGGCCGACCAGGGGGCCCGAGTCGGGCTAGTGGCCCGCCGGGCCGAGCGGCTGGAGGAGTTGGCCACCGAGATGCGTCATGGCGGCGCGGAAGTCTCTGTCTCCCCTTGCGATGTGACCGATACCGACGCAGTGTCGGACGCGGCCGAGACTGTCAGCGAAGCAATCGGCCCCATAGACATCCTCATCAACAACGCAGGCGGCGCTCGGTTCACCGCTCCGGTGCTCGACATCAACGAACCGGGCTGGTCCAAGACGGTGGCCCTCAACCTGACCGCGCCGTTCTTGGTCTCCCAGGCGTTCGGCCGCTCGATGATCGAGCGGGGCCAGGGCAGCATCGTCAACGTGGGCTCGCTGTCGGGGTTGCGCCACCTGCCCGGTATGGCGGCCTATTCGGCGGCCAAGGGCGGCCTGTTCCAGCAGACCAAGGCGCTGGCCCGGGAGTGGGCCCCCCACGGTGTGCGGGTGAACGCAGTGGCCCCCGGCTTCGTTGACACCAGCGGCTGGGACAGCTACGACAAGGACGCCGTGGTGGCCGAGGCCGGCATCGGCATTCCGCTGGGCCGCTGGGCCACCGCCGAGGAAGTGGCATTGCCGGTGGCCTTCCTGGCCTCTCCGGCCGCGTCCTACATCACCGGCGCAGTACTGGTGATCGACGGAGGAATGCTGGCCTAATTGCTGGTGAGGCGCAGGCCGGCGTCGAGCCGCACCACTTCGCCGTTGAGGAACACGTTCTCCATGAAGTGGACGACGAGGTTTCCAACATCGGCAGGGGTGCCCAGTCGGTGGGGGAAAACGTTGTCTTCCACCAGCTTGGCGATGAACTCCTCGTTGAGGGTGGCCAGCATGGGAGTGTCCATGGTGCCTGGGGCGATGGTCATCACCCGGATGCCCCACACCGCCAGATCGCGGGCCATGGGCAGGGTCAGGCCGATCACTCCGGCCTTCGACGATCCATAGGCCGACTGGCCCACCTGGCCCTCGTAACCCGCGATGGAGGCGATGTTCACGATGAGGCCCCGCTCGCCGTCTTCGTTGGGCTCGTTGGCCGACATGGCTGAAACCGCATGGCGGGCCACGTCGAACAGCCCGATCAGATTCACCTCGATGTGCTGGCGGAAGTGGTCCAAGGAGTTGGGGGTGCCGTCGCGGGAGACCACGCGTTGCCCAGAACTGATCCCCGCGCAACTCACCAGCAGATCGACCCGGCCAAACATCTCTTTGGCCGCGGCCACGGCCTGCCCGACATCATCAGAGTCAGTGACATTGACGGGGACGAAGGCCACCGCGTCGCCCATGTCATTGGCCATGGCCTCCCCGGCCGAGGAGGGCAGGTCCAAGATCACTGCTCGCCCGCCTTTGTCCACCAGCGTGCGAACCACCCCAGCGCCCAGACCGGAGGCCCCGCCAGTTACCAAGGCAACAGACCCAGATACCTGCATGGCTCAGAACTCTCGGAGGCGGGCGCTGGTCGGGTCCACCTCGGTGCGCAGGATGTGCAACTCCTCAGCGGTGGGCTCCGCCGTGGTGGGAATATCACCGTCGGGCATCAGCACCTCGAAGCCGGTGGCCTCCTGCACCTGCTCAGCAGTCACGCCGGGGTGCAGCGATGCCAGCCGCATCCGCTTGCTGGAAGGCTCGAAGTCGAACACGCACAGGTTGGTTATGCACAACTGCGGTCCGCCGGGCATGCCCATGCGCTCGCGGTGGTCGCCGCCGTCGCCCCAGCCGATGCCGGAGCGAAAGTGGAGCTGGTCTACGAAGGTGCGGGGGTCGTGGGTGGACGACCACAGGTAGATGCGGGGGATCATGGCCCCGAGATCGGCCATGCCGCCGCCGCCGGGCAAGCGCACCTTGGGGGCGTCGTAGGGGCCGATAACCGTGTTGTTCACGTTGCCATAGGCGTCCATCTGCGCGCCCCGGAAGGCAAAGGTGTTGTAGCGGGCCCCCTGGGCGTAGCTCCAGAAGTCGAACGGGGAGTTGCTCAGCATGGAGGCCCCGCCCCACAGCGAGTCCGACAGGGTGGAGTCGCCGATCTCATCGGGGTCGGCGTCGACGGCAATGGAACTGGCGGCCCATACCAACTCGGGGGCGTGGGTGCGTCGAGCCAGCAGATAGCCGCACACCGGGATAAACGACACCGCGCCGTTGAATGCCCGGGTGTCGTTGGACATGGCCCGGGAAAATGCCACCACCATCAACTCGTCGATGGTGCAGTCGTAGCTAGGTACTGGCGTGCTCATGCTGAGGCCCCTGTCGCCACGCTGTTGACGGCCAGGAAGTCTTCCCAGGTCTCTGGTCCTGCCACTCGTTCCTGGAAGAACCGGGTGAACGTCTCCCGGTCGCGGGTCGCCTGGGCATATTCCATGAAGAACCCGGAGTCATGGCCGTACTCCGGGAAGCACGAGCAGGGGTAGGTGCCCAAGGGGGCCGGGGCCACCGTGTCGATCATGAACCGCGGGTATGTGGTGCGCTCCGGTTCGGCGGTGAACGCCGCGGTGTCCACTACCCGCTCTACCGACGCCACGGTGCGGTTGGCGGCGTTCACGATCTCGTTGTCCATCCACACCAGCTTGGGATTCACCCGGGTGGTGCCCCGTTCGTCGGCCTCGTGGGCGTGGACTAGGGCCACATCCACCGGCAGTCGGGTGCAGGCCACGTAGTGCTCGCCGGTGGGGCCGTCCTTCTCCTCCCGCACCGCGCCGCTCTCGGCGTGCAGGCCCAGCACGTCGGTGCCCAGTCCGGCCTTGGTGGGCATGAACGGCAGGTTGTAGCTCTGGGCCTGGAGTCGGCAGATCAGAAGGTGCTCGCTGTACTCCTCGATGGCCACCTGGCCCGACTGCACCGCCGCTCGGAAGTTGGGGGCCAGGCCCAGGCCCTCGAAGCTGACCAGCCCGGACATCACTCGGCGCACACAGCCCCCGGCCACCAGCCAGTCCACCGCCATGCCGGCCACAATGGCCACCAAGTCGAGGTCTTTCTTCTGCTGGCGCACCAGCTCGCGCACCAGGGCCATGGGGGCGCTGTTCATCGACAGGCCGCCGATGGCCACGGTGGCGCCGTCGGGGATCGACGCTGCCGCCTCTTCCAGTGTCGTGACTTTGCTCATGAGATCTTCCGCTTCCCCCTGACTGGCCATTCTTGAAGTTCTTGCAGCCCGCCGTACTATACGGCCCATGACTGATGCCCCAGACATCCTCTCGCCTGAGTACGACGCCGACCCCTACCCGTTCTACAAGGTGCTGCGCGACGAGTTTCCCGTGATGTGGCACGAGGGCACCCAGGCCTTCGTGATCAGCCGCTACGAGGATGTGGCCGGGGCGTTTCGCAACCCTCAAATCTCCAGCCGCAACTACGAGTGGCAGACCGAGCCGGTGCACGGGCGCACCATCTTGCAGATGGAGGGCAAGGAGCACTCGTCGTACCGGGGCATCGTGAACCCGATCTTCCGGGGCAGCTACCTGGAGCAGAGTATCGTGCCGGCTATCACCAAGGCGGCCCGCCAGCAGATCGGCGAGTTCCTAGCCGACGGCGAGGTGGACCTGTGCAAGCGGTTCAGCACCTACTACCCGATCGGCGTGATCGTGCAGCTCCTCGACCTCCCCATGGAGGACGTGCCCCAGTTCTACGAGTGGTACACGATGATCATGGACTTCGTGTCCAACATCACCGGCGACGAGGAGAAGAACCGGCGGGGCATGGCCGCCCGGGTGGAGATGGGGGAGTACCTCATGCCCAAGATCGCCGAGCGGCGGGCCAATCCCGGCGACGACCTGCTCACCGCCATGGTGACCAAGCAGTTCGACGGCGTGCAGATGAGCGACGACGACATCCGCGGCTTTTGCAGCCTGCTGCTGACCGCCGGGGGAGAGACCACCGAGAAGGCCATCACCTTGACCATGCGGAATCTGCTGGACAATCCCGAGCAGATGGCTGAGGTGCGGGCCGACCGCCAGCTCATCGGCCCGGCCTTCGCCGAGACGCTGCGGTTCACCGGGCCGGTGCAGATGATCATGCGCCACACCGATGAGGATGTGGAGTTCTCCGGAGGCACGGTGGCCGCGGGCCACACCCTGGAGTTGCTGCTGGGTGCGGCCAACCGGGACCCGGAGGCCTTCGACGAGCCCGACCGGTTCAACATCCACCGCTCCGACATGGAGTTCGACAAGGCGTTCACCGCGGCGGCCGACCACACCGCGTTCGCCCTGGGCCGCCACTTCTGCGTGGGATCGATGCTGGCCCGGGCCGAGCTGACCGTGGCTATGGACGCCCTGCTCGACGCCATGGACGACATCGCCTATGCCGACGGCTACGAGCAGGTGGAGACCGGGGTCTATACCCGGGGATTGACCTCGCTGCCGCTGACGTTCACGCCGAATCCGAATTTTGTTGCTGGCTAGCGGGGGACGACGTACCCGGCTTCGTCGCGGTCCCAGGTGTCTGAAGTGATGCCCTCCTCGCGGAGCTTGAATTTTTGTACCCGCTCGGAGGGGGTCTTGGGTAGGTCGTCGCACCAGCGGACGAACCGGGGGACGGCGAAATGGGCCATACGGGGGACGCAGAAGTCGAGCAGCTCGGTCTCGGAGAGCTGGTGGTCGGGCTTGAGCACCACCACGGCCATTACCTCTTCTTCGCCCAGTTCGGAGGGAACGCCGATCACCGCAGACTCCAGCACGGCGTCGCAGGTGTTGAGCACCGCCTCAACCTCATAGGAGGAGATGTTTTCGCCTCGGCGGCGCACGCAGTCCTTCATGCGGTCGATGAAAGTGAGGTAGCCGTCTTCATCTAGTCGCCCCCGGTCGCCGGTGTGGAACCACAGATTGCGGAAGGTCTTTACCGTGACGTCGGGCATGTCGAAGTAGCTGTCGATCATGATGTGGGGCTTCTTGGGCCGCACCACGATCTCGCCGGCGGTGTTGGGGGGCACCGGGCGGTCTTCAGGATCCACCACCGCCACGTGGTACAGGGCCGATTCCCGGCCGGCGGTGCCGATCTTGCGCATGCCCCGGCGGTTCTCGGTGGTGATGGCCACTTCGGTCATGCCGTACACCTCGCTGAGATGCACCCCGAAGCGCTCCTCGAACGGCTCCCAGATCTCGATCGGGCAGGGGGCGCCGAAGCCGTTTCGCACCGGGTTGTCGGCGTCGTCGGCCCTCTCGGGCTGCTTCCACAGCATCATCAGCAGCCCGCCCTGGTAGTTGAAGGCGGTGATGCCGTCGGCCCGGCAGCGGTCCCAGAATCGGCTGGCCGAGAACCGCCGGTCCATGATGAGCCGGGCGTCAGCCTCCATGGCGCACATCACGCTGGTGTACTTGGCGTTGATGTGGAACAGCGGGAAGGCGGTGTAGAGCACGTCATCGGCGTCGTAGCCCACCAGGTCGACAGTGTGGCGGGCCAGGTTGAGGTTGGCCTCGTGGCACAGCATCACGCCCTTGGACGGGCCGGTGGTGCCCGAGGTGTACAGGATCACCGCGGTGTCCCGGTAGTCCACATCGGGTTCGGAAGCGGGGGAGTCTAGGTACAAGTCGGCCAGTTCGTGGACGGTGACGTGGCTGGGGAAATCCGGGGTGCCGGTGTCTTCTGTTCCCTCGGCCCAGTTGACCACAACGTGCTCGAGGCCGGGGAGGCTCGGGGCCGCCTCGGCGATGCGGTCGAGGTAGTCGGCGTCGCACACCACCGCCGAGGAGCGCGACTGGCTGATCAGGTACTCCAGCAGGTGGCCCCGGTAGGCCTGGTTGATGGGCACCTCCACAACCCCGGCCTTGTTCATGGCGAACCAGGCGTCGATGCACTCCAGTGAGTTCTGCATCATCAGGCAGGCCCGATCCCCTGGTCCCAGCCCAAGAGAGGCGTAACCAGCGGCGAGCCGGCCGGAGTCGAGGTGGACCCCGGCGTAGGTCTTGTCCCGCCCCTCCACGGTGAGGGCCAGCCGGTCGGTGTTGGCTTCGGCCTTGTGGCGGATCCACGCTCCGATGGTGCGCGGTGTGGCTGTGCTGGAAGTCGTGCTCATGGCTGGTCCCGCTAGTTCAGCACCTCGGGGGCCTCGCGCAGCAACCGCCGCACCGCCCCCTCCCAGAAGTACCTCACCGTCATGTGGTGGCTGTTGACCGCGGCCTTCAGGGTGGGGCGCTGGTCGGGGGGCACCGGCACCGGGATTTGGCCGGCCTGCATGGCGTCGTAGTTGAGGCGGCACACCCGCTCGAAGTTGGAGGCCCGGTAGACGGCCTGCTCGGTGGTCTCACCGGCGATGAGCACCCCGTGGTTGGCCAGGATCACCGCGGTGGCGCTGCCCACTGCGTCGGCCATCTCTTGGCCTCCGGCGGCGTTGTCGACCCCGCCGGTGTAGGTGCCGAACAGGGCGATGTCGCCGTCGAACATGCAGGCCTGCTGGTCGGTGATCTCCGGCAGCTTGTGCATGGTGGAGAGCAGGCTGCCGTAGTAGGGGTGGTTGTGGATCACCACTCGGGCGTCAGGGCGGGCCCGGTGCATCTCGGTGTGGATGAACACCGCCGGGGTGACGTCCCAGCGGCCCTCCAGCACCTCGCCGTCGGCATCGATCATCAAGATGTCAGAGGCAGTGACCTCGTTCCACCACAGTCCGTAGGGGGTACACCACATGGAGCCGTCGTCGGCGTCGTCTCTCACCACGGTGATGTGCCCGGCCACATCCAGGGCGTATCCCTCCGCGTCGAGGATGCGGGCGGCGCAGGCGATCTTCTGCGGCACAGTGAGCGGCTGGTCGAGTCCGGGCATCACTCGGGGAAATCCGCTTTGTCCGGCGATGGCTTCGTCTAGCTTGCCCATTCCCTGCTAGATAGCACACTTGGGAGCTTCCCAAAGAATGTGAGAGCACCGGGAGGGGCGAGCCATGGGCTGGAGAACGATGGGCGAGGCCGGATATCCGGCTGGTTTGGACGCGAATCCGTCGGTGTCGCCGCGCATTCAGCGCTGGGATCACATCGGGATCGCGGTGCGTTCCATTGAGGCCGCGGTGCCGCTGTTTCGGGACGTCTTCGGCGGGCAGTTCGTAATGGGGGGCGACGACTTGCCACTGGACATCCGCACCGCCATGTTCAAGCTGCCCGACACCGTCAAGGTGGAGCTGCTGGAGCCCCTGAACGAGCAGAGCTACCTGCACCGCTTCATCGAGAAGCATGGGGAGGGGTTCCACCACGTGACCATCTTCGTGGAAGACGTAGAGGCCACCATCGAAGACTTGGAGGCCGCTGGCTATGAGGTGGTGGACACAGAGCTGCGCGAGCCGCACTGGCGGGAGACCTATGTGCGGCCCAGATCAGGGCACGGCTGCCTTTTCCAGATCGTGGACTCGACTATCGACTGGCTGGAGCCCCATCCGCACTGCACGGTGGAGGATGTGATCGCCGGCAAGTGGCGCTGGTGGAGGAGCCAAATCTGGCACGTCGACCAACTGCCCGACGGCTATACCGAGTAGAGAGCTACAGCCCCAGTTCGGCTTGGAGTTTGTCGGCGAGGCGGAATTTTTGGATTTTGGTGGCGGACATGGGCCACTCGTTGGGGGCCACAAATTGGACGTGGCGGGGGATTTTGAAGCTGGCGATCTGGCCTCGGCAGAACTCGATCAGCTCGTCCTCGCTGGCCTCGGCCCCGGGCTTGAGTTCCACGAAGGCGGCGGGAATCTCGGAGTACTTCTCGTCGGGCAGGGCAACCACCTGGGCGATGGCCACCGCTGGATGGGTTTGGAGGTAGCTCTCGATCTCCACCGCGGCCACGTTCTCGCCGCCCACCTTGAGCATGTCCTTGGTGCGGCCCAGATAGCTGATGCGCCCGTCGGGATCGAGTGAGCCGATGTCGCCGGTGAAGAACCAGCCCTCGTCGTCGAAGCACTCGGTGTTCTTCTCCGGGTCTTTGTGGTACCCCTCGAACACGTTGTAGCCCCGCACCCAGATCTCACCTGCTTGGTGGGGCTCGGTGAGCGTTTCTCTCGTCTCGAGGTCTTTGATCTTGACCTCGATGCCTCGGAATGGGCGGCCCGACGACACCGCCCAGGTCTCAGGTGGGTCATCGGGGCCGGAGAAGGCCACCACGCCGCCGCACTCGGTGAGGCCGTAGGCGTTCATGTGGCGGGCCCAGGGGAGTAGGGCGTGGATGGCCCGCAGGGCGTCGGGGGGCGCCACATTGTTCACCAGCCGGATGCGCTGGAACTCGTCAGAGTCCCAGTCGGGGTGGTTGATCATGGCCTGGGTGACCGGCGGGAAGGTGGAGAAGCACACGGTGGCTTTCTCGTCGCGCATCTGGGCGATGGCCTGGGCTGGGTCGAAGTGGGTGATGGTGACGTAGGACGATCCCGCGTCGAGGCAGCCGATGAGCGGCAGGATCGAGCTCATGTGGAACAAGGGAAGCGGATCCCAGAACACGTCGGTGTCGGTCAGCTCGAACCGGGTTCGACAGGCGGTCACTGCGGTACGCACCAGCGATTCGTGATTCAGGGGGCAGCCCTTGGGCTCCGCCGTGGTCCCCGAGGTGTAGATCATCAGGGCCTCATCTCGAATAGCCACCTGGCTGCGGAGCAACTCCACCTCGTCGTCGGCGGCCTGCTCAGCCAGTGCCTCGAATGCCCCTCGGTCCACCATCCCGGCGGGGGAGGTGCTGCCCAACAGCACCACTGCCTTGAGTTCAGGGGCGACATCGAGATCGAGATTGGCCGGGTCGGGCGCCTCGGCCAAGCCGGGCAGGCAGTCGTGCAGTATCACCACATAGTCGGTGAACTGGTCGATGATGTCGCTGGTCACCAGCACCTTCAGGTCGGCGTTTTCGGTGACATAGGCCAGCTCCCGCCCCTTGAAGCGGGCATTGATGGGAACCGGAACGGCACCGATGAGGGATGCGCCGAACATCACCTCGATGAAGTCCATGCAGTTGGGCATGAGAATCCCCACCCGGTCCTGAGGCCGAACCCCCAGCCCCAACAGCGACCGAGCCGACCGCCGGGCGGCCTCCTCCAGCGACGCAAAGCTGTGCCGCGTGTCCGGGAATACCACCGCATCTTGATCCCCGTACAGCGCCGATCCCCGCACCACCAGATCGCCATACGTGGTCACATCAACCCAAGTACTCATCCCCGTAGCTTCGCGCACCGATCCAGTGGTTTGCCCTGCCGTGAGCCAGTGGGATCGAAAAATGTATAGGTACTTGTCAAAAATCGGCTATTTTTGTCGTAATGGTGTACAGAAGATTGCTACCAGTGCCCGAACGGAGTTTCTTTCTGTTTGGAGTGCGAGGGGTTGGCAAGAGCACCTGGGTGCGCATGATGCTCCCCGATGCAACGCGCTTCGACCTGCTTGACGAGGCGCTGTTCACCGATCTGATAGGCAATCCAGCCCTGTTCGGGAACCTCCTGTCTGGCATCAAGCCAAGCGAATGGGTGGTGGTAGACGAAGTGCAGCGCATTCCCGCCCTGCTGAACGAGGTCCACCGGCAGATTGAAGAACGGGGAGTGCGGTTCGCCCTGCTGGGTTCCAGTGCCCGCAAGCTCAAGACTGCCGGCACGAACCTGCTTGCCGGGCGGGCAGCTCGCAAAGCCATGTATCCGCTCACCCCCGCGGAACTGGGCGACGATTTTGATCTGGGCAACCTTCTGCGGTTCGGCACGATTCCGCTGGTATGGGCGGCCGAAGACCGACGCGAGGTGTTGGAGAGCTACACCCAGCTCTATCTCCGAGAGGAAATCCGAGCCGAAGCCGCGGTTCGAAACCTGCCCGGTTTTGTGAGGTTCCTGCCGGTGGCCGCGCTGATGCATGCCCAAACGGTCAATGTGTCCAGCCTGGCCCGAGACACCGGAGTAGCTCGCCCCACGGTGGCGGGATATCTGGAAGTGCTAGAGGACACACTGCTCGCCACCCGGCTAGAGGCGTTCGAGGCCAAGCTCCGGGTTCGTGAGAGAAAGCGCCCCAAGCTCTACTGGGTTGATCCCGGACTAGTGAGGGCGGTCAAACGCCAACTCGGCCCGGTTGCCGCCGAGGAACGCGGCGCTCTGCTGGAGGGGTGGGTATATGGATTGCTCAGGGCCCACAATGAGACCCAGCAGGTGTTTGACGCCATCGCCTATTGGTCCCCAGTCGAGTCCGACGCCGAGGTCGACTTCGTGCTCACCCGCGACAACGAGCATCTCGCCCTCGAGGTCAAGGCCGCAGCGACCTACAACACCAGCATGCTCAAAGGCCTCCGAGCCATCGACGGCCTGCCCGGCCTAGCCCGCCGCATCCTCATCTACACCGGCACCCACGAATTCCAAACCGAAGACGGCATCCACGTCTGGCCCCTCGATCACTTCCACAAGGCTCTGGCCGAAGATGAGCTGTGGGGTTGAACGGGCTGACGCGGCTGCCTGGTGATGTTCTGATACAACAAAGATATGGATCTGGCAATTGGCGATCTTGACGACTCTGTTGTCCAGCGTCTTCGTGAGCAGGCAACAGATGGGGGGTTGACGCTGGAGCAGCATGTGCGCCGAGAATTGATTCGGATAGCGTCGCGCCTCTCTCCAGACGAATTAGTCCAAAACTTCACTCCCATGAGTCAAATGGAGTTCGAAGCAGCCCGCGAGCGCCTGCGAGGGCAATCTGGCTGATCTGAACCCTGGGCAAGTGTCACTCGTCTCTTGATAATGACATAAGTGTGAGTTGAGATCGCACTACCGTCTACATCAAGGAAGCGAGGGACCGAGGATGTCCAGAATCATCCGCTCGATCGACCTATTCGCGGGAGCAGGTGGCCTTTCGCTGGGGTTCGACTTGGCCAACGATGAGCTCGACGGCATGAGGTTTGAGCCGGTCTTTGCAGTAGAGCATGACCCCGCTGCCGCGCTGACCTACAAGACCAACTTCGGTGTCGGTGTGTACGACGGCGACATCGAAGGGTTTGACCCGATCACCTACCCAGAAGCGGAGCTGATCGTCGGCGGGCCTCCCTGCCAGGGGTTTTCCCCGCTCGGACGTGACCGAGATGACGAGTCTCGCTCTCAGCTGAATGCGCTCTGGGAGCACTATCTGGCTGCGGTGGAGCGAGTAGAGCCGTTGGCCTTTGCCATCGAAAACGTCCCTGAGTTCCAAAAGTCAGCGGAGTTCGCAGAGCTGTGCCGTCGGCTGTCTTCCCACCCGCTACTGCGCGAGTACAACTACAGCTATGGAGTGCTGAACGCGGTTGACTACGGGGTGCCACAGAGCAGGCGCCGGGGCATCTTTGTGGCAGTTCGGGGCAAGGAGGTTCCCTGGCCTCCGCCCCCTACACATGGAGACGGCCCAATCGGCCAGGAGCCGGTCCAGACAGTGCGCAATGCGATTGAAGACCTTCCGCCGAAGCCGACAACCGATCAGCCAGCCATGAAGGACGGGTTTCAGGACTTACACATCCGCCGAAACCCACGGCCCACCTCCCTAGAGCGGTACCAGGCGATACCCGAGGGCGGCAACCGATTCGACCTCCAGCGGGCCCGACCTGATCTGACCCCTGCGTGCTGGGCCAACAAGCCAACGGGCACGACCGACGTCATGGGCCGGCTGTGGTGGGATCGGCCTAGCTTCACGATCCGCACCGAGTTCTATAAGCCTGAGAAGGGCCGCTACCTGCACCCCAGCGAAGACCGCCCGATCACTCACCGTGAAGCGGCTCGACTCCAGACTTTCCCAGACTCTTTCATCTTCGAAGGCACCAAGATCGAGATCGCCCGCCAGATCGGCAACGCCGTCCCACCGCTTCTCGGAAAGGCGATCGCCATTCACATCGCCAAGCTGCTCTAGGAGATGGGTCGGGGGTTGACGATAAACGCATTGTTCAGTAAGACATCGCCCGGTGACCCAGACACGCGACCCTGAGCTAGACGCAGTAGCCGAGGTACTCATGGGCATCCGGGACTTTGAGGGCCGGGTGGCCATCGTTCTGCGAGACACGCTCGATCAGCTCTACGACGGCCAGCGCACTGGCCGGTACAAGTGGGATCAACTTCACAAGACGGAAAAGACTCACTGCGGAACCCTGGTCGAGATCAACATGCAGCGGGAGTTCAAGTTCGCCGATGGTGACAAGCTCGACTACAAGATCGCCGATATCGAAGTGGACTGCAAGTACTCCCAGAGGCTCGGCGGTTGGATGATCCCCGTAGAGGCCCGAGGCGAAGTGTGCATGGTGATCTGGGCTGACGATGGCAAGTCGGTCTGGACAATGGGGTTGGTTAGAGCCCTTAAGGAGATGCTCACGAAGGGAGGAAACAGGGACAGGAAAGCCAGCCTGAGCCAAGCCGGAATGTCAACAGTGCGCTGGCTCTTCCAGGAGAGCGAACTCCCACCGAACGTCCTCCTCCAGATTCCAGAATCTGATGTCGACCACATCATGGAACCGAGGTCTGGGGCTGAGAGGGTCCGACGCCTCTTCCGCACTGTGCAGGGTCAGCGGATAGGACGTGGTGTTGTCGCCACCGTCGCCCAGCAGGCCGACTATATGAAACGAATCCGCGGCAACGGCGGTGCCCGCAGCCAACTTCGAGAAGAGGGCATCATCATCCTGGGCCAGTCCGAAGCCCATCGCGAGATCGCCCGCGGACTTGGGCTCCCTGTGCCAGGTAAGGGCGAGTCAGTGAGCGCTCGTGTCTTCCCAGCAAAGCCAAGAAGTCCGGGATCAGTTTCGATTGGAAGCACTTGGTGGCGTGTGGCTAGCTCTCAAGAGCCGGTGTCTCTCGCTCCAGCCCTACCAGTTCAGAGAAGAGAAATCGGTTAGCTTCAGAAGGAAATTTGGGATCCAATATGCCCGACTAGACAAGTAACAGTCTGTGTGTCTTGAATGCACTATTTCATCTGAAGTTTGAGAAAGCTGCTACAAGCGAGCCAGGGTAAGAGCACTAGAGAGAGGAAGAGACGATGTCATATGTACCTCGGGCTGAGCACTATGCAGCGTGTGGGCAAATCCGGGTTGAGAACACAAACTGGTCAGAATGCCTTGGTGCTTGTATTTTGATTCCCCGTGATACAGGTTTGTGGGCCGTTACAGCAAGTCATGTTGTAAAGAATATAAGACGGTCAGACCTGGTGGTGATGCATTCAAGTAGTGAAGCAATCCTGACTCGGCGGGTAATTGAGAGAAGTGAAATTCAAACCAAACCAGAGCATGATCTGGTTGCCTTTCTTTTGGAGGGACCCGATAGGGATGTTCCCGTGCCGTTGTTTTCTTCGGATAAAGTTGTATTTGGCCAAGAAGTCTATTTGTTGGGATATCCGAATTTGCCCTTACCGAACTCTGAAGATTATATTCGCGACGTATGGTACGGGCCGGTGCTGAAGTCCGGCCCCACAAGTGGAATCTTCAAATCTGGCCCAGATGATGACACTTTTTGGCTTGTTGGAGCTCAATGCAATAGGGGCTTCTCTGGTGGTCCCGTATGTGCGTTCACCACCGGGGACAATAAATCTCGAGTGATAGGTATGACTCTTGCAATGACATCCGATGAGAAGGAGCGCAGGATGCCTGGAGATTATGCACTTCAACCAGTATCAGAAGACGCGGGATTTACGTGGGCTTTGGATATAGGACACATTATCGACCTTTTCGCTGCATATGACAACTGACTTGTGTGGGGTTGTATGTTGATCCAGGCTGTGTCGGTTCCGGCGCTTCCCCCGTGTCGCGATACCGGTGGCGCAAGTTGGGTCGGCGGCAGGAGAGATGCCGGTGGCATTGGTATGTTGACTTTCGTGAAGCGCACCACGGTGAATTTGTCTGATGAGACTGACGCACGGCTTCGTCATGAGGCGCAGCGGCGTGGCATCACGATTTCCGAATTGACTCGGGAGGCCATTCAGGCGCATTTGGGTGTCCAGAGAACTCTTGGCGCCGCCGCTGCTGGTTGGGGCGGGCGTCGCGACGTTTCGGAGCGAATTGAGGAGATTCTGGCCAACGAGGTTGCGCCATTGCCCTGATCGTCGATGCAGGTCCGCACGACGCCTACATCGGTGCCGAGGACTACCAACCCCACTTTCTGGGCATCGCGGTCAGGTGAAGAGTGCAGCCCTATGCCTTGTCAAGCAACGCCTCGCAGCCGACGAGCTCAGGATTGGTGGGGGCTAGGCGGTTGATCATGACTTTGATGGCTTCGGGGTTGTTGTCGATTAGGAGGTAGTCGCGGTTGTGGTTGGCGGCGGCTTCGCCGAGGGTGCCGCTGCCGGCGAAGAAGTCGAGTAAGAGGTCGCCGGGATTTGAGTGGACCTTCACGAGGCGCTCGAGGACGCCGAGGGGCTTTTGGGTGGCGTAGCCGGTTTTCTCTTTGCCGTTAGGGCTGACGATGGTGTGCCACCAGACATCGGTAGGGGTCTTGCCCCGGGCGGCCTTTTCTTTGCCGACCAGGCCGGGGGCCATGTACGGGATCCTGTCCATCTCCTCGTAGCAGAACGTGTAGTCGTCGGGATCCTTGGCGTACCAAAGGATGCTGTCGTGCTTGGCCGACCACTTTTTCTTCGAGCGGGCCCCGTAGTCGTAGGCCCAGATGATCTCGTTCATGAACGAGTCCCGGCCGAAGATCTGGTCGAGCAGCACCTTGCAGTAGTGGACTTCTCGGTAGTCGATGTGGAGGAAGAAGCTGCCGGTAGCGGCCAGCACCCGGTGGGCCTCTTCGAATCGGGGAGCGAGGAAGCCCAGGTAGTCGTCGAAAACGTCCTCAAAGCCCGACTTGCCGAGGTGGATCGTCTGGTAGCGGCGTCCAGCGAAGCCGGTCCGGTCGCCATTGGCCTCATCGTGCACCGCCTTGATCCGGTCGCGCTCCTGGCGCTTGCCGGTATTGAACGGCGGATCAACGTAGATGAGGTCGACGCTGCCGTCGGGCAAGCCCTGCAACACCGGAAGGTTGTCGCCGAAGACGATTTTGCCCATCTCTTCCAATCCTAGTGGTCCGACTGCGAACTTCTCGGTATATTGAAAATAACTGAAATTAATTGAATCCACAGTGATGTCCACATATACACAGGAGCGGCGAAAGATAGAGTGGCCATCTCACACGAGGGCTCAATGCCAGAGCTCACGATCGCTTTGGTGGCCTAGTTGGAGAGGAGCAGCCGATGCACGAGTTTCGGGTCCATGTTGAGACTGACGAGGAGGGGTCGAGCTGGTGGTGCGAGGACGGCTGCGGTTTTGTTGCGGTCGCTGACACATTGCCTCAGCTGGAGTCCTTGATCCATGAATGGGCTGAGGATGAGGGCATCGCGGAATTCAAGATGGTGATGCCGGACGTGCAGGCAGAGGTTGCGGGTTTCTAGGAATTGAACGGGACTACCAGGGTGATGGTCTGAAGCGGAGTCCTAGGAGTACGGGGATTTCGTCTTGGAGGGTGGGCGGGATGAAGAAGTCGGTGTGTCGGGTGGGGGTTTCTTCTAGTGCGCTCTTGGTGACCTCGGTGAAACCGTCCACCACCAGGCCTGCGTCAAAGGCGAGATTCAGCTCATGGGAGATGGAGCGATGGAAGTTGAGCTGCTTTTGGGGCTGACCGGGCATTCCTTCGACTTCTTGGGCCAACGGGGTGAGGTAGTGGGAGATGATGATTCCTTCTCGTTGTTCTCCGCTCGCCAACTCTCCTTCGACTCTGAATTGCAGGTTGCTGGGGTTCTTGAACACTGGGTGCATCGTGATCACTACTGCTACTCCGTGAGGTTTCAGGCAGTGGGCGATGGCGGAGAAGAGGTCTTCGCTGGCCGGGATGTCCATGAGCGCCATCGTGCACGTCACAAAATCGAAAGAGTCCGGCTCGACGTGCTCGGCGATGTCGGCTAGCGGGAAGCAGAGCCACTCCACATCGGCGCTGCCGTCGTACTTGTCGGCCAGGGAGAGGAAGGTCTTCGACCGGTCGGCGCCGGTGACCTGGGCTCCGAGCTCGACGAGCTGGCGGGTCAGGACGCCACTGCCGCAGCAGAGGTCGATTCCTCGTTTGCCCTGGATTTCGCCCAGCAGGTTGAGGGTGGTAGGCAGCACCAGGTTCCGGTGCCAGTCATTGCCCGCATCCCCGTGGCGGCTGTCGTAATGGTGGGCTAATGCGTCCCAATCGTCCTTTGCCCGCTGGTCATGCGCGGCGGCTTGGGGTTGATCGTTGCCTGTGGGCACGGGTGACAGGTCTCCTTGGCTAGCGGAGCAGGCGGCGGGCGGTGTCGATCAGGGACGCTAGCTCAGCGGCATCGGCGTCGCGATGCAGGTCGTCGGCGACCGCGTCGGCCTGGTGTTGCAACTCCCTGGAGATTCGGCTGGGGGCGTAGGGGCTGTCCCGCAGGATCTCGGCGAATTCGGCGGCCACCGCGGCCAGTCGGAAGTGGGGGCTGGCTGATTCGAATGACCGTTCCACCGCGGAGCGGGGCAGGTGGGTGACCAACTCGACGATGGTCCCGGTTGCCGGCCGCTCGTAGCGCATTCTGACCGTGGCGATTGTGCTGCGTTCGTCCCGGGTTCTGGAGGCCAGCTCCAGCTCGTAGAGCGCTGTGGAGCTGTGGCCGATGCCGAGTTCCCCGGCATCTTGGGCGTCGTCGCGGAAGGCCTCGTCCTCGATGTCGCGGTTCTCGTAGCCCAGCAGTCGGTATGAGCGGACCACCTCGGGGTCGAACTCAACCTGGACCTTGGCGTCGCGGGCGGCGTAGGCCAACAGCCCGTCGAGGTCGTCGACGAACACTCGCACGGCCTCAGACGGAGTATCGATGTAGTGGTAGGTGCCGTCGGCCCGGTTGGCCAGCTGCTCCATGAGCTCGTCGTTGAACGGTCCGAGGCCCACGCCGATGGTGGACAGGCCGATGTCGGCCCGCTCGCCGATCGACTCCAGGATCTCGTCGGTGCGGGATGCCCCCACGTTGGCGACCCCGTCGGACAACAACAGCACCAGCACTTGGCGACCGGCATCAGCTTCGTCCAGGGCCATGTCGTATCCCCTGATCAAACCTGATTCGGCATTGGTGGAGCCGCCGGGGGTCACTTCGGCGCGGATCTTGTCCATGATCCACTTGGCGTTGCCGCCTAGCTCCGTAGGCTCCAGCACGGTTGCCGAACGGCTCTCGTAGGCGACGACGCCTACCCGGGTCTCTCGGGGCAATCCCGAGATCAGCAATTCCACCGCCCGGTGGGCGAGCATGATCCTGCGCATCGACTCAGATCCGTATCCGGTGGGCTCGTCCATGGAGCCAGAGCGGTCCATCACCAACACCACGCTGTCGGGGGCAGTTGACTGCGACAGCTCTCGCGGCGCCTGAATGCCCACCCGCAACAGCACATGTTCTGCTTCTGCAAAAGGTGAAGGCGCAGAATCCAGAGTGACGGTGAACTCGTCACGTATTGCCTCGTATCCGCCGTCTAAATAGTTGACGAATTCTTCGGTTCGCACGGCTTCGATAGGTGGCAACTGGCCGCTTTCCAGGAAATTACGGGTGACCGTGTAGGAGGCAGTGTCGACATCAAGGGCGAAGGTGGAGAGCGAGTCATCCCAGGTGTCGACGAAGGGATTGACGCCGTAGTCCTGGAAGTTGTTCGGATCACATCTCCTACAGGGCCGACGCATCTCTGACGAGGCCTCTTCGACAGGTTGTGGGGAGGCTGACTGGGCGCGGCCGCTGGCCGGAGCGGAATCTGCCATTGGCTCTGCTGCCATCTCTTCTGCGGGCATTTCGTAAGCAGCCAACTCGTCTTCTGGGCCGCTGAGATCGACCACGCTGTCGCCGTTATCCCTGTCCGCGCCCTGAGCCGGAGTTGCTGGGACGATTGCGGGGCCATCATCCGTCGGTCCTTCAGCCGTGCCGTCGGGAGAGTCGGGGACGGCGTCAACAGTGCTGGGTTCGGGCGCGCTCGGAGACTCTGTTGCTGACGATGAGCCACGTGAATCTTGGACCAGGCTGCCTTGTGTCGGCACTGGGGGTTCTGAGATTCCCCGCGAAGCGCCGTCAGTCCCGCTGCCGCTACTGCAAGACAAGGCCAGAACACTCAGGACCGCTGTCAAAGCGATCACCACCCGGTATGACAGTGCGATTGTCCTCTTTGACTCAGTGCCCGATGTCATCTTTCCCCCTTGCGCCTTGGATGCCCGCAGCACCCTCTTGGGGGTTTCTGACGATGTGTGGGAGACTCAGGTTCCCGAAGAGGGGAAATTTCCTGGTCAGCTGGCCGCGGCGTGCCCAGCTGCATGGGCGGCAACCAGCATTGGACCGATGGTGCCACCTGCACCGGGATAAGCCGCACCGAGAGGGCTGGCGGCGGCGTTGCCCACCGCGTAGAGACCCTCGATGAGGCCGCCGCCTAGATGGCGGACTTGGCCGTGTATGTCTGTTCGGGGGCCGCCCTTGGTGCCTAGGCAACCGGGATGGAGGCGCACCGCGTAGAAGGGCGGTTCGTCCACCGGGCCAAGTGTGGGGTGGGGAGCCGACGGGTCCCCTACGAAACGATCATAGATGGAGCGACCCCGGCCGAAATCGGGGTCGTCGCCGGAGGCGGCCAACTGGTTGAAGCGGGCTATCGAGGCGGCGAGTTCATCGCCGTCGATATCGATGACGGCAGCCAATTCGGCAAGGCTGTCGGCCCGGTGCAGCCATCTGGTATCGGGGTCATCTCGGCGCAGCGGGCCCAGGTGGTAGCGGCGGCGGTAGCTGGTGTCGAAGACCAGCCAGGCGGTGGCCGCCGGGTACCGGAACCCGGTGGGGTCGAAGGCCTGCATGGCCCGGCCCACGTCGTTGTAGTTGCGGGCCTCGTTCACGAAGCGCCGCCCCCGGGAGTCCACCATCAGCGAACTGGGCCGGGCCCGCTCAGTGAGCACCAGCCGGTGGAAGTTCTCGCCGTCGATGGTTTCACCCGGCACGGTCACGGCCGGGCACCACCACGCCTCGGCCATGTTGCCCAGCTCGGCTCCGGCGGCCAGCGCCAGGCGGAGAGCGGTGCCATCCATGCCGGGCGCACCCACCGGGCCGGTCATCGGCCCCCGCAGGAACGCCTGCACCAGCGAGGGGTCCCGTTCGAAACCGCCGGAGGCCAAGATCACCCGACCGGACAGCACATCAGAGCCGATGCGTACCCCGTTTACCGTGCCGCCCGACTGAGCCAAGCCGTCTACCTCGGTGCCGGCGAGGATCGCTGCTCCGGCGGCTTCGGCAGCCTCCGTCAGTGAGGCGATCATCGACCGGCCCATGGTGATCACTCCGTGGCGGGACCGGTCGGCCACCTCGTCCCAGTCGATGATTCCGGTGGCCAGCTCCCGGTAGGTGATGGGCGCGGTCACATTCGGTGCAGTCCGGATTCGCTGTTCGAGCTCGGGTCGCACTTCGCGGGGCTGAGGTTCCAGGGGGCGATGCCCCGGCTTCCCGCCAGGCAGTTCAGGGTGGTAGTCGGGGTAGGGGACCGTCTGCCACGACAATCCAGTGGCTGACTCCAGCCAATCGGCCACCACCGGTGCTTGATCGGCGAAGTAGTCCACGAGGTCGTCGTCCACGTCGCCCAGCCGCAGGGCCTGCAAGTACCGGCGAGCTTCGTTAGGGGAGTCGCCCACCCCTTCGGTGGCCATCAGCCGGTTGGCGGGCATCCAGGCCAGCCCTCCCGACAGGGCAGTGGTCCCGCCCAGCACCGGCGCCCGCTCCACCACGGTGACCTCAGCCCCTGCCTGGGCCGCGGCCACCGCCGCGGTCAACCCGGCAGCTCCCGAACCGACAACCACCACTTGAGTCACGTCAGTGGGGCGGCGGAACCGCTATTGGCCCTGCAGTGCAGCAGCCAGGGCTGCGGTGTCGAACCATTGGGAGAGGCGGAAGATTTTGCCGTTGTCGACGTCGAAGATGTCTACCGCGACGAACGACACTTCTTGTCCTTCTTGGGTTGCGCCGTTGAAGGCGATCTCCACCACCACGGTGTTGTCGTCGCAGATGAACCGGGTGGGGTTGTCTTGGTGAATCGGGAATCGCTCGAAGATCTTTTGGAACATGGCGATGGCTTTATCTGAGCCGATGCGAGGGCGCGATCCGGAGGGGATCAGGTCGAGCTCGGGGTGCAGCACCGAGGCCATCAGGTCCCAGTCTTCGCCATTTAGTGCGACGAAATAGTCCTTCACCACTGCAAGCGGGCTTCTGTTCGATTCTTCTGCGACCATCATCCAGCCCTCAATATGTCCTTGACTTCGCGCATCGCTCGGAACGACCAGCCGGCCAGCTCGGGGTCGCCGAAGGCGGTGACGTTCCACATGATCAAGTGGCGCAAGCCCGCGTCATAGTAGGTGCTGACCTCTTCGGCGATCTGCTCGGGGGTGCCGCAGAAGCAGTAGTAGTCCACCACCTTGGGCGGGATGCCGTCGATAATGGCCTCGGCCTGCTCCCGGGGCACCGACGCGGGGATCAGGTCGTGGAAGCCCTCGGGGGGCTCCACCCCCAGCTCAAGGAAGATCTGCGGGGGCAGCATCACCATGATGGCCCGCAGCAGCGGGGCTTCCTGCATGCGCCGCAGGGTGGCCTCGTCAGGGGCGGCCAGCACATAGGCCAGCAAGCCGGGGGTGACCGCATCGGCGCCCCGGCCAGCCTCCACCGACGCCTGGCGGATTGTGGCCAGCGAATCGGCGTACACCTCGGGGGCCAGCTTGGTGGGCAGCCACCCGTCGGCCAGCCTCCCGGTGATGTTGAGCATCCGAGGTCCGTGGGCTGCGGTCCAGATGGGCGGAGGAGTGTTGCCGTAGGGAGATAGTCCGAGCACGGCGTCGTTGAGCTGGTGGAACTTGCCCTCGTAGCTGATGGGGCCGTCGGCATTCCACAGCGCCCGTATGATCTCGATGCCCTCTTCCAGGCGGCCGACGGGACGCTCGAAGCCCATGCCGTAAGGGGTCACATTCATCCGCTCGCCCGAGCCCAGCCCCAAGATCGACCGGCCTTGGGTGAGGTGGTCGACGGTGAGGGCCATGTTGGCCACCATGGCCGGGTGGCGGCGGATCAGGTCGGTGACCACCGAGCCCACTTTGATGGTCTCGGTCTGGGCTCCTACCGCGCCCATCATCACCAGGGGATCGAAGTACACGTGGCCGCTGGGCTGCACCGCGGCCAGCGGGCTCATGTCCGGAGTCCAGATCGAGTCGGGGTGCCAGCCCATCAGGTGGCACGGCCACCACAGGGCGTCGTATCCGTCGGCCTCGGCCCGCTGGCCCAGGGTTACCGCCCGGTCCGCGGGCGGCATGATCTGGCCGGGAACGCCGATCTCGAGGTCTTTCATCCCCTGTTCCTGACTGGATTATGGGTCGTTTCGCAGCACATGGCTCGGTCTTTCATCCGCCGAATTCCCGGCGGCGCATGTTGTCGGGGTCGATCACCTCGCGGATCAGCCGCACCTGTTCAACAGTGGGCACCGTGGTGGTGGGCAACTGTCCCTCGGGAGAGGGCAGCTCGAAGCCGGTGGCCTCCTGCACCTGCTCGAAGGTGACCCCAGGATGCAGCGACGCCACCTGCATGTGGCGGGTTTCGGGGTGGAAATCCATTACGCACAGGTTGGTGATCACCAGCTCAGGTCCGCCTTCCAGTCCGGCGTCGGCCCGCTCTGAGCCGCCGCCCAGATACCCGGCGCAGGAGATGAAGTCCACCTTCTCCACCAGTGAGCGGGGGTTGTGGTTGGGGTTCCAGTAGTAGAGCGCTTTGCCGATGGAGCCCATGTCGCCCAAGCCGGCGGTGCCGGGAAGCCGTACTCGGGGAGCGTGATAGTCAGTGCCGATGATCGAGTTGTTGCCGTTTCCGTAGCGGTCGAGTTGGGCCGACCCGACGCAGAACTTGGTGAGCCACCGGCCGTTCAGGGCAATGGTCCAGAAGTCGCCGTACTGCTCCACGTACATGATGGAGTCACGCCACAGGGGGGCCTCGAGTGTGGAGGCGGGCACTCGGTCGGGCCGGGGCTCGAGACCCACCGCTCCGGCCAGCCATACCAGCTCAGGAGCGTGGGTGAGTCGGGCCAGCCAGAAGGCGCTCACCGGCACGAACGAGGCCATGCCGTTGCAGGCCTGGTCGCCGTCGGCGAAGCAGGCGGCCAGCCGAGCGATCATCAGCTCATCAATGGTCCAGTCTTCAGCCGGGGGGCTGTTCTGCCAATCGCTCACGAGGCCTCCCAGGCTTCCACTGCGGCGAGCCGTTCAGATCCGCCTGCAGCCTCCAGGTAGGCCGCGTGGTCGGCGGGGCCGGTCACGTACTTCTCAAGAAATCCGGCCACGGCCTCGTCGTCGCGGGTAGCGCCGATCCATTCCAAGTGCATGGCCGTGTCGTAGCCGTAGCGGGGGTAGAACGAGGTGGGGTGGGCGCCGAACGGGGCTTCCACCACTGCGTCCACCATGAAGCCGGGCAACACGGTGCGGTCGGGGTCGGCTCGCAGCACTTCAGAGTCCACGATCTCCTCAACGGTGACGATCACCGTGGTAGCGGCCTTGGGCATTATGCCCAGGTCGGGCCACAGCGCGGTGGGCTCATATCCGATGTTGCCGAACCGGTCGGCCTTGTGGGCGTGAACCAGGGCCACGTCGGGCACCAGCGCCTTGCAGGCCACCACCGACGGACCGCCGAACGGGTCGTCGAGCATGACCAGGTTGTCGTTCACGTCGATCAAGTCGGTGCCGATCAGCCCCCGGGTGGGCAGGAACGGCAGGTTGCGAGCGCCCGCGCCCAGTCGCGCGTTCAGTGCCGTCTCCGAGAGCTCCTCCACACGGATAGCTCCGGCCTCCACTGCCTTGCGATAGCGCTGGCATAGCCCGAACTGCTCCATCGACACCGCCGCGCCGATAAGGCGGTTTATGGCCCCCGCCGCGGCCAGCCAGTCCACAGGTATTCCCCCTACCAGGCACACCACCCCGAGCTCCTTGCGGCCTTGTCGGATCAGCTCCCGGACCAGGGCCATGGGCGCGGCCTGAGTGGCCATGTTCTGGATGGCCACGAGGTCGCCGTCGCGCACCAGAGCAGCCGCGTCCTCAAGAGTGGTCAGCTTCTCAGCGCTCACAGGAGTTCCACCATCTCTCGTCCTCCATGAAGTTCAATCACCTGTCCAGTTGCATAGTCGGAGTCCCCCGACGCCAGCCAAGCGACGGCGCCGGCCACATCCTCAGGAGTGCCGGCCCGGCCAATGGGGATCTGGGCCTCGATGCGCTCGATGATCGCCTCGGGGATGCCCAAGCCGGTGTCGTCGTCGCGTGCTCCGGTCAGGCGGGTACCGGCGATGTAGCCCGGGGCCACCGCGTTGACGTTGATCCGGTGGCGGGCCCACTCCCGGGCCAGCGACTTGGTGAGAGCGATCACCCCGCCCTTGGCCGCTGAATAGTTGACGTTCCCGGCGATGCCGTAGATGCCGTTGATGGAAGCCATGTTGACCACCTTGCGATGGTGGCCCGGCGGGTTGTCCCGACTGCCCCGCAGCAGTGGAAAGGCGGCCCGGCACAAGTTGAAGGTGCCCTTAAGGGCCACATCGCACACCAAATCCCACTGCTGGTCAGTCATGTTGTGAGCCATGGCATCGGCGGTGATCCCCGCGTTGTTCACCAAGATGTCCAGGCTGCCGAAGGAGTCCTGGGCAGCGCCCAGCATGGCGGCCACGTCGTCGTTATCGACCACCGACCCCGCCGCGGCCACGGCTTGCCCGCCGTCGGCAACGATGGCCGCCGCTGCTTCCTCAGCGACTTCGCCGTCCACGTCGTTGACCACCACGGCAGCGCCATCGCGGGCCAAACGAGCCGCCACTGCCAACCCGATACCCCGTCCAGCGCCGGTTACCAGCGCCACCCGGCCATCCAGAACTTGAACCACTAGAAGCTTCTGGGCAGCCCGAAGGTCTCGGCGATGCTGTTCCTGGCCATCTCATTGGTGATGGGCCCGATGCGGTAGAGGCGGCTGTCTCGCCAGTAGCGCTGGGGATGCGTCTCGAGGGCGTAGCCCATGCCGCCCAGCACCTGAATGGCGATGTCCGAGCACTTGCCGGCGTACTCCGAGGCCACCACCTTGGCCATGTTGGCCTCCCGGCCGCAGTCCTCGCCCGACTCCGATTTCCACGCCGCGTAATAGGTCATCAGCTCGGCCTGCTTTTGCATCATGGCCATGTCGGCCAGGTTCTGGTGCCACACCTGGAACGAGCCGATCTTCTTGCCGAAGGCCTCCCGCTCCATGAGGTAGCTGAGGGTCTCCTCGATGCAGCCGTCGATGATGCCGGTACACAGGGCGGCCACCATGATCCGCTCGTTGTTGAGGGTGGACAGCATTTGGTAGAAGCCCTGGCCGGGCTGGCCCACCACGTACTCGTCGGGCACGAACACGTCGTCGAGGAACACCTCGCACGACCCCACCGACTTCATGCCCACCTTGGGAATCTGGCGGCACTCCAGGCCCTCAGCGGGGTTTTTCACCAAGAACAGGGTCACTCCCCGGGCCGGCTTGTCTTGGATGTCCTCGGTGCGGGCCATCAAGAACAGGTAGTCGGACACGTGGGCCGCGGTCGACCAGATCTTCTGGCCGGTGATGCTCCAGCCGCCGTCCACCTTGGTGGCCCGGGTTTTCATGGCCCCCATCAGGTCGGTGCCCCCAGAGGGCTCGGTGACGGCGATGGCCACTCGCAGCTTGCCTTCGGCCAGCTGGGGGATCAGCTCCTCGCGGGCCACATCGGAGGCGAACTTGTTGATCGACTTGGCGCAGAAGGAGGAGATGCCGAAGATCCAGGTGAGCCCGGCCAGCGAGCGGGCCAGCTCCCGGGTGAGGATCATCTGGGTGACCACGTCGCCGCCCTGGCCGCCCAGCTCGGGGGGCAGGCCGATGGCGTGGAACCCGGCGTCGGACATCTTGTCCCACAGCTCGAACGGATACTCGAACTCCTGGGCCTCGTAGTCGCGGGCTGCGTCCTTGGGGCATTCCTTCTCGACCCAGTTGCGGACCATCTCTTGGAACATCGTCTGCTCGTCGGTGAGGGTGAACTCCATGTGCCTGGTTGCTCCTTGTTTCCTGTTGTCTAAGTGTCTCAGCCTGAGGTCAGTGGTTGGGGGTCGATCGTTGTCTAGTAGCGCCAGCCGTCGCCGAATGTGGGGATGCGGCGGCCCAGGATGTCCTCCACGCAGGTGAGGGCGGCCCGGGCCGAGCGGTCGGTGCCGATGCCCCGGCTGCGGAAGGTCTCGCTGGCGAAGTACAGGCCATCGACGGTGGGGGCCCGCCAATGGGGCCGGAACTTGCCCACCAGCATGGGCTTCTGGGCAACGCCGAACGCCGGGTCGAACACGAACAGGCGCCTCTTCCACACATGCTCGGCCAAGCCGGGATACATCACGTAGAGGCCCTGTTCGAGGCGGTTGTACATGTCCTCGATGTAGCGCCGGTCCCGCCCACGGGATCCGGGGACGATGCCGCCGGTGCAGTACAGGTGGAGTCCGTTGGGGATGCCCTGGGGGTCCATGGCCGCCTGGTCGTACATGTATCCCGGCGTGGGGCTGTGGGGGGTTTCCAGCCAGGTGGCCAGCTCCCGGGGGTCGAACATGGTCACCGGCTCTTCGGTGGCGAAGTAGAGGTTGAGCATGGTCACCCGGTACTGGTCTTGGGCCAGGTAGCGGATTTGGCTGGTGTACCACTCGGGCAGCTCCCACTCGGGCACCACGTTGAACACGTTCCACACCGGCAGGGTGGAGATGACCGCATCGCACTCGATCACCTCGCCCACATCCCAGTCGTTGGGCACGTTGGGCTCATGGGGGATGGACACCCCGACCACCGCCCCGTTCTCAATCAGAACGCGTCCGGCTGCGGTCTGCATGCGCAGCTCGCCGCCGTGCTCGGTGAAGCCGTCGGCCAGGTCTTGCCACATGCCGTCCCAGCCCTGGCCGGGCCAGCACGAGTAGGCGGCCATGTGCCGCTCCTCGTAGTGCATCTTGCGCACCCAGAGGTTGTCGCTGGCCGAGTGGTCGTACCACTCGTCGGTCATGCACTCCAGCACAGCGATGAACTCATAGAGGTCGTAAACCCCCTGGTCGGAGGTGTACTGGGCCAGCCATTCCCGCATGGGGCGGTCGTCCCACTCCTCCAGTTCGTCCCAAGTGCTCTCGGTGATGGCCTTGATGACCTTCTTGACCTCGGTCTTGTCGGGGTAGCGGTCTCGGATCGACCCCCAGGTTTGGGTGTCGTTGTCCCAGATCGGCATGTCGTGGGACACCTCGCCGTGGATGAGCTCCTTGCCGACGTGTTCGAACACCTTGGTCAGACCCGAGCCGGGGTCTTCAATGAGGTGCCCGCCGAGGTTCACCTTGAAGCCCTCGTCGTCCACCGCCAAAGCCCGGCCCCCCAAGAAGGGCGACCGCTCCAAGAGGGTGACCGACTTGCCTTCAGCAGCCAGAAGCGCCCCGGCGCTAAGCCCGGCTGCCCCGGCGCCGATGACGACAACGTCGCATTTGGTCATGGGGGGATACTAAGAGCGGGCGGCGCTGGGAGGCACGTTATGAAGTCGGCCGCTCAGGGGCCAGCAATCGCACTGAGCGCGTCCACCGTGGCCTGCGGGCCGATGTCGTCGCCGACGTGGGCGCCGGTGAGCAGCACGATGGGCAGGTCGACGCCCGCAGTCCGGTAGGCGGCGATGCGGTCGGCCAGCATGTCGGGTCCGAGGGCACATTGGGCCAGGACGGCCTCATCGGGCACCAGCGATAACGCTCGTGCGCGGTCACCCTGCTGCCAGGCCTCGGCTACCTCAGACAGATTGTCGAAGGTGCCGACGAACGCGGGCTGATGGGTGGGCACCATGGAATAGGCCAGCACTTGGCGGCGCATCCGCTCTAGGGCCTGTTCGGGATCGGGACCGGCGTAGGCCCAGAACGACAGCACGGTGGCCACGTCGCCGGGATCGCGCCCCGCCTCTGTAGCTGCGGCTTTGACGATCTCTTGCTTGGGGCCAACCTCCCCAGGCGGGCACCACGTCATGAACACCGCATCGGCTATCTCGCCGGCCACGGCCAGCATCCGGGGGTTGATGGCCCCCAGCCAGACGGGCACGTCTACACCGGGCAGGTCAAGCCGGAACCCTTTGGAGCGGAACCGAGGGCCGTCGTGGTTCAGCTTCTCTCCGGCCAGTGCAGCCCGGAGCAGGCCGATGAACTCCCGCACAGTGGCCAGAGGCTGTTCGAAATCGCCGCCGTGCCAGCGCCCCACCACGATGGGGCTGCTGGCCCCGATGCCGGCCACTATCCGGCTGGGGGCCAGGGAGGCCAGGGTGGCGAATCCCATGGCGGTGAGCGCGGGGGAGCGGGTGTAGGCGGCCACGATGCCCGAGCCCAGCCGAATGCGCTCAGTGCGAGTGGCCATTGCCCCCAGGGTGGCGAACACCTCGGGGCCGGCCACCTCGCCCACCAGCGCGGTGTCTATCCCGGATTGCTCGGCGTGTACAACCAGGTCGGTCAGCCATCCGATGGAGAGTCCGTCCTCCACCGGCATGGTGATGGCCACCGGGGAGTCGGTCATGGCTTGAGTTAGTCGGCGGGAGGGCTAGCCGGCGAAACGGTCGTGGAGTTCGTCGGCCAGGGGCTGGTTCTCGGCGTTGTCGGGGTGGGGGAGCCACTCCTCGCCCACCGACAGGTAGCGGGTGGCCAACTCGATCAGCGGGCCGTGGGCCTTGGCGGGGGGGATGAAGTTCCACTTGAGCCATGGCTGGGTGTCGGGATGGCTGGGATCTTCCATCACCAGCGGGATGTCGGCGTCGCGCACCCCGTCGATCATGGTGTCGAAATCGTCGGAGCAGAAGGCGATGTGATGGACGTACTCGCCCTTCTTGGCCAACACCTTGTCGGGCCAGTGGCCGGGCTCAGCGGGCGACCAGAGTTGGATGGACACTCCGGTGGGGTCGGGGTTCTGGAACGTGACCCACGCCATAGGGGTTCCGTCCATGTCGTCGGCCCCCTCCCCCCGGGTGACCTTCATGGTGTGTCCGGGGGCGAGAACCTCCAGGATCTGGCGCCAGTCCTCCTCGGCCTGGGCCAGGTCTTTCACCAGCAATGAGATGTGGTCGATATGGATGCCCATGTTGTTGTCGGTCTCCTCGGTGGTCTCTACGCAGCCAGGTTCTCGATGATGGTGGCGTTGGCCAGTCCGCCGCCCTCGCACATGGTCTGGAGTCCGTAGCGGCCGCCAGAGCGCTCCAGCTCATTGAGCAGCGTGGTCATGATTCGGGCACCGCTGGCTCCCAGGGGGTGGCCCAGGGCGATGGCCCCGCCGTTCACGTTCACCTTGTCCATGTCCACGCCGGTTTCCTTGGCCCAGGCCAGCACCACTGAGGCGAAGGCCTCGTTGCACTCGAACAGGTCGATGTCGTCGAGGCCCATGCCAGCGCGCTCCAGCACCTTGGCGGTGGCCGGGATGGGGCCGGTGAGGATGAGCACCGGGTCGCTGCCCACCACCGCCATGGTGTGGACCCGGGCCCTCGGGGTGAGGCCGTGGTCGGCCACTGCCTTCTCGGAGGCGATGAGCAGCGCGGCCGATCCGTCGGTGATCTGGCTGGAATTGGCCGCGGTCAGCGGGCCGTGCTCGGAGAACGGACGCAGCTTGGCCATCTTCTCCATAGAGGTGTCGGGCCGGATGCCCTCGTCGCGGGCGCATTCGCCCACCGCCAGCACCTCGCGCTCGAAGCGGCCCTCTTCCCAGGCCCGGGCCGCGTTCTGATGGCTGCGCAGGGCCAGGCCATTCATGTCCTCCAGGGTGACGTCCCACCGCTCGGCGATGAGGTTGCCGCCCCGGAACTGGTGGACCTCCTCGTCGCCGAAGCGATTGGCCCAGCCGTCGGCGTCGAACGGGTAGCGCATGCCCAGATCGGGGCCCACATCGCCCTGGCTGTTGAGGTGTATGAGGCTCATCACCTCGACCCCGCCGGCCACCACCAGGTCTTGGGTACCCGACATGATGCCCTGGGCGGCGAAGTGCACCGCCTGCTGTGATGACCCGCACTGGCGGTCGATGCTGACTGCCGGAACGTGCTCGGGAAGACCAGCCGACAGCCAGGCGTTGCGCGCCACGTTGAACGCCTGGGCGCCGATTTGGCCGACGCATCCCATGATGCAGTCGTCCACCGCGCCTGGGTCCACGCCGGTCCGCTCGATCAGCCCGCTCAAGATGTTGGCCCCGAGGTCGGCGGGGTGGAGGTGGCTCAGCCCGCCGCCGAAGCGGCCCATGGGGGAGCGAACTGCGTCGATGATGTAGGCGTCGGCCATGTCTGTGCTTCCTGGTTCTTGTTCGGGATTCCTTGGTTGCTGCTCTTTGTTGGACCGAGGCCTCTCAGCCCACAGCCCGTTCAGCAGCGGCCACGGTGTTTGCCATCAGCATGGTACGGGTCATCGGCCCCACCCCGCCGATTCGAGGCGACAGCCAGCCCGCCACCTCGGCCACATCGTCGTCCACATCCGACACCAGCTTGCCGTCGGCAAAGCTCACCCCGGCGGCCACCACCACAGCACCGGGCTTCACCATGTCGGCCTTCACCATGCGAGGCGCCCCCGCCGCGGCGATGAGGATGTCGGCATCGCGGGTATAGCGGGAGATGTCGCCCGCCCCGGTATGCACAACGGTGACCGCGGCATTGGCGTTTGGCCGCTTCAGCGACAACAAATTGGCCAGCGGCCGCCCGATAGTGAGCCCTCGGCCGATGATCACCACATGCTGGCCGGCGATGGGAATGTCGTAACGCTCCAACATGAGTTGAATGCCACGCGGTGTGCAGGCCAGCGGAGCATCCACCCCCTGCACCAGCCGCCCCAAATTCACCGGGTGGAGCCCATCGGCGTCCTTCTCCGGCAACACCCGCAACAATGCGGTCTCGTAGTCCAGTTGGTCGGGAAACGGGTACTGCATGATGTAGGCATCCACCGCCGGATCGGCGTTGAAGTCGTCCACCACGGCGTCTACTTCGGCCTGGGTGGCATCAGCAGGCAGATGCACCTCCCGAGAGCCCATCCCCAGCTCCTCGCTGTCACGGTGCTTCATGGCCACGTAATTGGCCGAGGGCCCGTCGTCCCCCACCAGCAGCGTGCCCAATCCCGGGGTTACCCCCTTCTCAGCCAGCGCAGCAATCCGCTCCCGCAAGCCTTCCTTGATCTCAGCCGACAGCATTTCGCCGTCCAATTTGATAGCAGTCATCGCCCGGAATTCTCGCTCATACATGGGACTGGCACAATGACCAACTCAGCCGTTGGCACTTGGCAGTCTCAGAAGATGGCTTGGCATTGAGAGCTATGCAGCCAAAGACCGGGTTGGGCCTCTTGGTAAGACCCCGTCAGACCTGCGCTTGGGCGGTCTGAGTCGATGCTCTCCGGCGGGGTCCATGATCACCGCGTAGCCGTGTTTGTGGACTTTCTTGTGGCACTTGGGGCATAACAGCACCAGATTGGTGATATCGGTGGGTCCGTCGTCGTCCCACCAGATGATGTGGTGGGCGTCGCAGGCGCTGGCTCTCATGCCGCATCCGACGCATTGCTTGTCGCGGGCGATCAGGGCCAGCTTTTGGGCGGCGGTGGCGGCTCGCTGTTTTCTTCCCATGTAGAGCGGCTGGCCATCGGCGGCGAAAATGGCGGGCACGATGCCAGCGTCGCAGGCGATGTGGCGGAGGTCGTCGATGTCGATGGTGGTGCCGTCGATGACCCCGGCGTTCTTGAGCTGGCCGCTCAATGTGTCGTAGTCGACGGAGACGATCAGCGTCGTGGCCTGGGGGGCAAGGTCACCCCCCGAACCGTTGGCGTCGTCGTTAGCAACACCGGTTTCAGGTGTGTCGATGTCGGGTTTTGTCTCTGATTCGCCACCGGCCCTGTCTGCTCGGGATGGTCGTTGGGTGATGAGCGCGACCAGGGCATCGGCGTTGCGCTGCTCATGAGTACGGTCGCTCCCAGATCTGGCATCTTCGCGGAAGAGGCGATCGCTCAGATCAAAGAGCGCTGTCTTGACCCGCTCCCCGGCGATGCGATCGAACTCGGCGTGCAGAACGACCATGTCGTCATCGCCGTCAAACACTTTGCCGCTGCGCCGCTCCCGCTGGCGCTCATGGCGGGTCAACCCGTCGTCGGCCCGTCGCTGGTCTTCGCTGCGGGCCACAGTCTTTTTGAACTCATCGAGGTCCTCAGAAATGGCCACGACGACCAACTCCAACTCCTCGTCCTTGGACAGCGGTGCCCGCAGATGCGACTCGCCCATCACTCGGGCGTGATCAATCGAAATCCACCCCTGCTTGGCAGCCTCCAACGTGTCGGGCAACGCCTTGAGAGCACTTGAGGTCTTGGCCTGTTGACGGGCCTTGTGGCGACCGAGCCCAAACTGACGGCACAGTTCCTCAACCGCGTCCTGCCCCTCCAGATCCCCAAACCGGCCCAGCAGCGCGGCCAAATACCCATCCAGCTGCCGCCGAGCACTGTCAGCCTGAAGGATCAACTTGACCACTTCACCCGACCCCAGCCCATCAAATTCAGCCAGCTGGACGTCCACAATGGCGCGGCCGCCGCCTGGTGGCTCGCTTCTATCTTTTGTGGTATTTCCCCTGGTGAGGATACCTAAATCCATACCTCCAGTCTACCGATACCAGTGACAATATCCCTTGTATCTGCTTTGAATTTATGAACAATTACTGGAAAGCAAGAAAATTGCTCTCGCTCTATGGCTTTAGGCGAACACGGCACTGACGGGGCAGGTGAAGCCGGGGAGGACGTGGAGGCCGTTGAAGGAGTCGTCCTCTTGCAGGGTCGTGGCGTTCGCGCCGGGGCGGTACACATCGATGGTTTGGGTGTTGGGGAGGACTATCCAGACCAGCGGGGCTCCGTGGCCGAGCCACATCTGCGCTCGGTCGCGGGCCCAGCGGCGGGTGTCGCTGGGCGAGACGATTTCTACGACCAAGTCGGGAACGACTTCGGCTTAGCCGTCGATCTCTGCGTCCAGTGGGATCTTCTCTGCTGAGGTGAATGCCACGTCGGGCTCCCGCACAATGTCGGAGTCGCGCCCCAGCCACACGCCCGAATCGGAAGCCACTAGCGTGCCCAGCTTCCTGGGCTTCACGACGTTGCCCAGCTCCATGACGTCGTTCACTGCGATCTTGCCATGTCGGTGTCCTGAGGGCATCGTCTCGTGAAGCACGCCCCGCACCAGCTCGGCGCGCACGCCTTCGGAGCTCAACAGCAGCAGTTCGTCAGCGGTCAGCAGCCTCGTGTTGGCCAATCCAGTCATTGCCTTAAACGTAGCTCCAGCCGAAGCGTCGCTTGATGCAGATGTTGCCCGGGGTTATGTCGTGTTTCTCGAAGAGGTGCACTTGGTCTCGCGGTGGGGGAGCACAACCTCTGGGATACGCTGACGCCGATGGCAACGGTTCACGATTTCGGCGAGCAGCCTCCATCCCAGATTGTCTCTGCAAGGAGGGCACAGCAGACCGGCACTGGCTTCGTCGAAGCGCCCGTTCCCGGTCTCGATGCCGCCACTCGCGAGGCATTTGCGCAACTTGGAGAGGAGTATTTTGAGTTGTGCGAGCGGCTCTTCCCCCAGGGTTCAGACTTCAGTCTGACCTGATTCTCCATCTGGGACTGGGTCAGCACGCGGCTCCTAGACGTAGTTCTGGTAGAAGCGGCCTTTCATGTCGAGGTTGACCCGGGTGACGGCGTGGTCGTCGGGGGGAGATGCACCATGGATCTGCTGGGCCGCACGGACAAAGGCATGGGGCCTAGAGCCATCGCAGGTCTTAAAACAGGCTGAGAGTCCAAGAGGTTGTTGGCTTAGTGAGCATGTCAGGTTATCCTGACACATATGGGCGTGATCGCTGCTGATGCACTGCCGGCTGACCCCTTGGAGGCGCTGCGGGAGCTTGCTCGCAGTGAGCCAGAATTGGAGCGGTTGCGCCGAGACAAGGTTTTAGCGGCTCGTGCTGCCGGAGCCACTTGGGAGCAGGTGGGCAATGCGCTCGGAGTGAGCCGCCAGTCGGCTTGGGAGTACTTCACTGCTCGAATTCGGGAAGAACTGGCGGAGAACGCCAACGCCAACGCCGAGTTGTCAGAGGTCGAGGCGATGCAGATGGCAGTAGACGAGGTGCGATCGGTTCGACGGCGCAGACGGCACTAACCGGTGAAGGTGGTGCTGGACGCGAACGTCTTTGTTTCGGCGGCAATCGCAAGAGGTTCCTCCCATCGCATCGTCCAGGCTTGGCTCGCGGACTGTGCCTACGAGGTGATCGTGTGCCCCGAAATCCTGGTCGAGGTGCAAGCTGTCTTGATAGAGCGGCCGCGAATGCGGAAGTGGATCGACGTTGCAACAGCCGAGATGTTCATTGAAACACTCAGCGCAGCATCGGAGCTGGTAGCAGATCCGGAACTGGTTCTTCCGGTCACACGGGATCGAGATGATGACTACCTCATCAGTCTCGCCCGTTCCCACAAGGCGGACTACATAGTTTCCGGTGATCGCGATCTGCTTGATTGGGGCGAGCAAAGCCCACCGGTCATAGCTCCTGCGGCGTTTGAATTACTGCTCGACACCAGCCTGACCTGAGTTCCCACCCAAAGACTGGAACAGCACCTAGTTCCTACACGTAGTTCCAGTCGAAGCGGCATTCGATGCAGAGGTTGCCTCGGATTACGTCATCGGCAATGGGAGAGGAGCACTTGACAGTGACGTAACAGGACCTGGCTGTCGCCGCCCCTAATTCTGCGGCTCGCAGACGACCCGGCGCTCATCGGGGTACACCACTTCGATTAGCGCTCGGTGAATGTGATCGTTGACGCAGCGGTTGTGGGGGTAGACGACGTGAGCGATGTGCGTGGTTTCCACAAGATAGTCGTTGGTGAGCGTCTCGGTAACGAGTTCTTCGGACTCCCCGAAGGAAGTGGCCGGGGCAGAGTGGTTACCGATCACCAGGATGGGCACGTCTCGACCATTGAGGGGGCCTTGAAGGGGATCAGAGGCAAATTGGTCGTAGAACGGACAGGGACTGGGGAACGAGGGGTCGATCAGGGCTAGCAGCGGGAACCGCTCTTCGGTAACGGCTTCGATGGCCGCGGCGTCGGCCAGCAATATGTCGCGGTCCAACTCCGGGTGAGGCACCAATGTCGGGATACTCAGACGGCTATCTCACAAAGCCGCGGAGCAGGCCGTTGACGGGGTTGATGTCGTACCTGGAGCCCGAGGGGGAGTTGCCGATCTTGATTGAGGAGTCGCGCACGGAGAGGATACGACCCGGTGGCTTGACCCCTGTCCACTGGATCTGGCCGGTTGTGGCGTCTAGCCGAACGATTTGCTCTTCTTCTCGGAGAGCGGCGACGAGAAACGAACCGCTGTCTTGTGAGATCACCAATGAGTCAGAGGCATACCCCTCAGAGGTGGAGTTGAGTTCTGTTCGCCACAGCAGATCGCCGGTCTCGGTGTCGAAGGCGGAAACCGACACGCGGCCGGCATCTGCCCAGGCCGCGGGGACATCTCTTAGGAATATTCGGCCGTCGGAAACGATGGGGATATCCCAAGACCAATCAGTTCCCTCGCGGCCGGTGGCAGTCCACTGCGTTGCCCCCAGAGCATCCAGGCGGGCCAACCCTGGAGGGGATGGGTCGCCCTCATTCAGGTACTCATAGGTAATTAGCCAGTCGCCCTCTTCGGTCGCGGTCGCGCTGGTGACTCTGGCGTACCTCCCAAAGCTGGCCCGCCATCGCTCCTCCCCGTTGGCGGTATCGATGGCGATGACAGAGTCTTTCCAGAGTGCGGCCAGGGCAGTGTCGTCCGACGCGGCCAAGAGGTCCATCGAATCATCGACCGGCCGCCACCAGACACGGTTGCCGCTCTCAGCGTCAAATGCGGACAAGTCGCCTTGGTCGAACCTCGGAGAGAACAAGACAAGATCGCCGACTTGAAGTGGCCCAAGGGTGGAGCGAGGGTCGGACAGATGCAGCTTCAGGTCCGATCCCACCTCCATCAGCCGCATGTCAATTAATCTGAGGTCGCCTGGAAGCCTGGAATCGCCAAAGAAGAGCACGGCCGACAGCGGCAGATCGATGTGGGGTTCGCAGAGGACAACTATCGACATATCGGGGACCTTCAGGTGTTGGTTGACCTCATTTGAATAAGCAGAGTCGTAACCGCGGTTGGCGCACGATTCGAAGTACACCGATACAGCGATGCCGCCCACAACGAACTGGGTCGAATCCCAGAGAGACACCTCCGCGTCGTTGCTGATGCCCGGAAGGCGCATGAACAACTTGGTGCCGTCGCCGAGCGTGACGTTGATGCGGCCGACCGGGATCTCGTCTTCGTCAAACTCACTCGATTCGCCACTGCCAGGCGGCTGAGCGACAACAGTGGGGGTTGCGGCAATTGGCGCGCTCGGAGTGGGGGTTGGGGCGACGGGAGCTTCGGTGTCCGGCGACGCAGGCGGCGGATCGGGAGAATCAGTGAGCCAGATGGCCAAGGCAACCAACCCGGCGCCGACCACCAGGAGGAGTGCAACCGCGGTAGCCCAGATCAGGACTCTCTGACTGCGGCCTCCGCCTAGCTCAGCCTCTTGTTGTGGAGACTCAAATTCCCAGTCTCCGGGCTGCATGCCTACACCATTACACGTAGTTCCAGCCGAAGCGGCCTTTTATGCAGAGGTTTCCTTTTGTTACGTCGTGGTCGTCGGGGGAGGTGCATTTGACGATTTGGTTGTCTTGGACGTGGAGTTCGAGGTTGCAGCCGACGCCGCAGTAGGAGCACACGGTTTGGGTGACGGTTTGGTCTTCGGGGCGCCAGTCGTCGGCCTGGCGGAGATCGAACTCAGTTTTGAACTGGAGGGCGTTGGTGGGGCACACGGCCACGCAGTTGCCGCAGTAGACGCAGGCCGAGTCGGGCAGGGTCACGTCGAACTCGGTGGAGATGCGGGCGCCGAAGCCCCGGCCGGCCACGGAGATGGCGTAGGTGTGCTGGGCATCGTCGCCGCAGGCCTCAACGCAGCGGTAGCACAGCACGCACTTGTCGTAGTCGCGGATGTAGAGGTTGTCCTGCACCCGTACCGGCTCGTTCATGGTCTCGCCGCCGGGCACGTAGCGGTCGGGGTCGGCCCCGTAGTGCTCGGCCCACTGGCCCAGCTCATCGGCTTGGGACACGTCGACCCCGGTGGCCAGGAACTCCAGCACCATCTTGCGGCTGTGGCGCACCCGCTCGCTGTCGGTGTGGACCACCATGCCCTCCTCGGCGGGGCGTGAGCAGGAGGGGACCAGGGCCCGGCTGCCGTCGAGCTCCACCACGCACACCCGGCATACGTTGACCGGGGTTAGGGTGGGGCCGTAGCAGATGGTGGGGGTATCCACGCCGGCGGCATCGCAGGCATCCAGGATGGTCGCTCCTTCGGGCACGGCCACCTCTTGGTCGTCGACCCGGATGGTCACCTCAGTCTCGGTGGCGACGCTGGTCACGAGCTATTTCCTATCAGGCCCAGCGCCAGAGCGGAGCGCACCGCGGAGGCGGCGGTGTGGCCCAGGCCGCAGATGGAGGCGTCCACCATGGCTAGGGCCATGTCGTCGATGAGCTCGGCTCGTTGGGGTGCCAGAGGCTGGCTAGAGCCTTGCAACTCCACCAGCACTTCGTGCTGGCGCTGGGTGCCCACCCGACAGGGCACGCACTGGCCGCACGACTCGTCGCGGAAGAACTCGGCAATGCGCACCACTACCGCCGTCATGTCAGCCGCGTCGTCGAACACCATCACCACACCCGACCCCAGGGTGGCTCCCGCTTCACGGGTGTCCTCGAGAGTGAGGGGCATGTCGAGGGCGTCTGGACCGACGAACACTCCGGCGGCGCCGCCCAGCAGCACCGCGGCCAACTGGCCAGTCGCCCCTCCGGCCAAGTCGAGCAATTCGCCCAGGGTGGTACCGAACGGCACTTCATAGAGTCCGGGAACCCCTACCCGCCCCGACAGGCAGAACAGCCGAGTGCCGGGGGAGCGCTCGGTGCCCACCGAGCGGTAGGCGTCGGGGCCGTCGACCACGGTGTCGAGCACGTTGATGAGGGTTTCGGGGTTGTTGATGGCGGTGGGCTGGGAGAATAGGCCTTGGGTTGTGGGGAAGGGGGGCTTGTTGCGGGGCTCGCCCCGGAAGCCCTCGATGGAGTTGAACAGTGCCGTCTCCTCACCGCAGATGTAGGCCCCCGCACCCCGGCGCAGATCGATGTCGAAGCGCTGTCCACTGCCAGCCACGTCGTCGCCCAGCAACCTCGCGGCCCGGGCTTGGGCAATGGCACCCTCCAGCCGGGCGGTGGCCCGGGGGTACTCGCCCCGGATGTAGATCCAGCCGTGGGGCGCCCCGGTGGCCAGACCGGCGATGGTCATCGACTCGATGACTGCGAACGGGTCGTGCTCGCACACGATGCGGTCCTTGAAGGTACCTGGCTCCGACTCGTCGCAGTTGGCTACCACGTGCTTGTCCGGGCCAGGCTCATCGGCCACGGCCCGCCACTTAATGCCGGTGGGGAAGGCCGCCCCGCCCCGGCCTGACAGTCCTGAGTCGGAGATGGCGGTGATGACCGCGTCCGGTCCCATCTCGATGGCTCGGGCCAGAGCCTGGTATCCCCCGTGACTGCGATAGGAGTCCAGGGAGGTGGGATCGACCACACCCACCCGGCGCAGCACCCGCAGCCCGGGGTCGCCGGCTTGGGGCAGCTGGAAGTCCTCATCGTCGTCGGCCGGCACCTGATCGGGCCGCCCAACACCCTGGACGAACAGGGCCGGGGCCCGTTCGCACTGGCCGAGACAGGGGCTGGCATGGACCCTGGCCCCGTCGGCTTCTAGTGATGCTTGTAGGTCGTCGTTTCCGGCCATGGCGCACGCTGGGTCGACGCACACATGGACGACATCGTCGCGGTGGCCGGGGTCGGTGGTGCGGAGCAGCTCGTAGAACGTGGCGACGCCATAGGCATCGGCGGGGGGAACTCCGAGCCGCTCGGCTGCCCCGTTCAAACCCCCGGGGCTGATCCAGCCGATCTCGTGCTGAAGCGAGTGCAGCACCGGCAACAGCAGGTGGCGCAGGCCGTGGCGCCGGCTGCGGCCGCCGCGAACGACCCGCTCGGTTTCGACGATGGTGGCGGCGTCTGCTGGGGGGACGATGGCGTCGATGGCCGCCCGTTCGGCTTCGGTGGGCTGGTCGTCGCCGAAATGAAGATCAGCCAACGGAGGCGCCTGCGGTCGCGGCGGTCTGATGAGTAGCGATCCGCTCTACCCGGACGGCTGCCGCTTTGAACTCGGCAGTGCCGGATTTGGGATCCCAGTCGGGGTTGGTGAGAACGTTCACGTCGATCAGCTCGGGATGGTGAAGGGTGGTGAAGGCCAGCCCTCGCGGCAGGCTTGACACCACCCGGGCGTTCATCTCCACCGAGCCCCGAGGGGAGCAGACCCGCACCTGGTCGCCGTCGGCGATACCGAGATCAGCAGCATCGTGAGCGTTCAAATCCAGGCCAGCAAACCGCAACGGTGAATCGTATTTTCCGCTCTGCACCCCGGTGTTGTAGGAGTCCAGTGCCCGTCCGGTGGTGAGCCGCAGGGGAAACTCCTCGCTCAATTCTTCGGTGGGCCCCTCGTGCTCCAGCGCCGAGAACGGGGCTGGTTCGCGGCCTTCGAGGTCGTCGGCCCACAGCCAGCCGTGGAGGAAAGCGCTGCCAGGGTGGTCCTCGTCGGGACACGGCCATTGCAGGCCGCCGGCAGCCTCCAGTCGCTCCCAGGCCATGCCCCCGTGCATCGCCGACAGCGAGCGCACTTCATCCCACGCGGCCTCAGGGTCGCGGGGACCGAGTTCAGCACCCATGGCCTCGGCCATGTCGCACAAGATGTCGATGTCGTGGCGGGCTTGGCCAGGAGGTGAAACCGCAGGCCGAACCCGCTGCACTCGCCGCTCGCTGGAGGTGACGGTGCCGTCGCTCTCGGCCCAGGCAACCGAGGCGGGCAGCACCACGTCGGCCATCTCCGCAGTGCGGGTCATCAAAATGTCCTGCACCACCAGTATGTCCAAGCTCTCGAGCTGGGCCCGGGCGTGGAGCACATCAGCCTCGGAATCAGCCGGATTCTCGCCGATCACATACAGCGCCCGAAGGTCGCCCCGCTCCATGGCTTCGAACATGAGAGTCAGGTGCAATCCGGGAACCGGGTTGAGCTCCCGACCGTAGGCAGTTTCGAAGCGGGCCCGATGGTCAGGGTCGTCCACGCCGGCGAATCCGGGGAACTTGTTGGGGATAGCCCCCATGTCGCCGCCGCCCTGCACGTTGTTCTGGCCCCGCAGCGGCACCAGGCCCGACCCCCAACGCCCCACGTGGCCGGTGAGCAGGGCTAGATTGCACAGAGACAGAACGTTGTCGACCGCGTTGTGGTGCTCGGTGATACCCAGGGTCCAGAGGATCTGGGCCTTGTCGGCAGTGGCGTAGGCGTGGGCCATCTCCACCACCACCTCGGCGGGAATGCCGCAGATGGCAGCCACTGCCTCGGGGGTGAACGGCTCCACCGAGGCGGCGTAGGCCTCGAATCCCTGGGTGGAGTGGGCGATGAAGTCTTGGTTGGCCAGACCGGCGTGGATGATCTCTCGGCCGATCCCGTTGGCCAAGGCGATGTCGGTGCCCACGTCAATGCCCACCCACACGTCAGAAAATTGGGCCGAGGAGGTGTAGCGGGGGTCCACGCAGTACATGCGGGCACCGTTGTCGATGCCCTTGAGAACATGGTGGAAGAAGATGGGGTGGGCCTCGCGGGCATTGGATCCCCACAAGAAGATCACGTCGGTTTCCTCAACCTCCTGGTAGGAGCACGTGCCCCCTCCCGCTCCGAACACTGTCGCCAGACCGACGACCGAGGGAGCGTGTCAAGTTCGGTTGCAGGAGTCGATGTTGTTGGATCCCACCACCGTGCGGATGAACTTCTGGGCGATGTAGTTCATCTCGTTGGTGGCCTTGGAGCAGCTGAACATCCCGAACGCCTGCGGCCCATGCTCAGACAGCACCTGGTTGAATCCAGTCGCAGCCCGCGAAAGAGCCTCTTCCCACGTCGCTTCTCGCAGGCTCCCGTTGTCCCGCACCATCGGCACGGTCAAACGTTCCCGCCTCGCCATTTGCACCCCTTTCCCCCAGAGACACCCTGAGGTTGCTCAAGCCTATCGGCCCGGTACGGCCTCGACCGCCGTTAGCTGAGGCCGACGATTTCGCCGTTTTCGTCTAGGTCGATACCCATGGCGGCGGGTTGGCGGCCGAGGCCGGGCATGGTGCGCATGTCGCCGCAGATGGGGTAGACGAAGCCGGCGCCCACCGAGGCCCGCGCCTCCCGCACCGGCAGGGTCCAGCCGGTCGGGGCTCCTTTGAGGGAGGGGTCGGATGAGATCGACAGGTGTGTCTTGGCGATGCACACCGGGAGGTGGCCGAAGCCGGCGGACTCGTAGGTGTCGAGCTGGCGGTTGGCCGTGGCTGAGTACTCCACGTCGTCGGCGCCGTACACGGTGGTGGCGACTGCGGCGATCTTGTCCTTGAGAGACAAGTCGTCCTCGTACAGCACCTTGAACGAGCTGGGCTCCTCGCAGGCCTCGGCCACCGCCTCGGCCAGCTCGGCTGCCCCCGCGCCGCCGTCGGAGAAGTGGGTGGTGATCGCGCAGCGGGCGCCGTACTCATCGGCGATCTCGGCGATGGCGGCCAGATCGGCGTCGTGGTCGCCGGGGAAGGCGTTGATTGCCACCACCGGGGTCACGCCGTGGGCCTTCATGTTGGAGAGCTGCTTGCGGAGGTTGTCGCCTCCGGCGTGTACCTCGTCGGGGTTTTCGGCCAGCAGCGCCTCGGGCAGAGGACGCCCGGCCACGATCCGGTGGTTGCCAGAGTGGGCCTTGAGCCCACGAACGGTGGCCACCATCACCGCAGCGTCGGGGTCGATACCCGAGTAGCGGCATTTGATGTTGAAGAACCGCTCGGCACCCATGTCGGCACCGAACCCGGCCTCCGTCACCAAGAAGTCGCCGGTGCGGATGGCGATGCGGTCGGCCACGATCGAGGAGTTGCCGGTTGCGATGTTGCCGAACGGCCCGGTGTGCACCAGGGCGGGGCCGCCCTCCAGGGTCTGCATCAGGTTGGGCTTGAGGGCGTCCTTCAACAGCACGGCCATGGCCCCGGCGGCCTTCAGGTCCTCGGCGGTCACCGGGTCGCCCGCTTTGGTGTAGCCCACCACGATCCGGCCCAGCCGGGCCCGCAAGTCCGACAGCGACGTGGCTAGCGCCAAGGTGGCCATCACCTCGGACGCGGCGGTGATGTCGAAGCCTGATTCCCGGGGGACTCCGTCGAGCCGCCCGCCCAGGCCGATCACCACGTTGCGCAAGGCCCGGTCGTTGATGTCCACCACCCTGCGCCAGGTGATGTTGTGCAGATCGAGGCCCGATTCGTTGCCGTGGTAGATGTGGGCGTCGAGCATGGCCGAGCACATGTTGTGGGCCGCGGTCACCGCGTGCATATCGCCGGTGAGGTGGAGGTTGAACAGCTCCATGGGCACCACCTGGCTGTAGCCGCCGCCGGCCGCGCCGCCCTTGATGCCGAACGTCGGCCCCAGCGAAGGCTGGCGGATGGCGATGGTGGCCCGCTTGCCGATATGGCCGAACCCCTGGCCCAGCCCCACCGTGGTGGTGGTCTTGCCCTCGCCCAGCGGTGTGGGAGTGATGGCGGTGACCACCACATAGCGGGCCCGAGGCCGGTCGGCCAGCGCCTCGATGGCGTCCAGGCTGATCTTGGCCGCCCCCGCCCCGTAGGGCTCCAGCATCTCGACCGGGATGCCGGCTTCTTCAGCAATGTCGGTCAGCGGACGGAGATTCGCCCCGCGGGCAATCTCGAGATCAGAAGGAAAAGACATGGACCCGCCTCTCATGCTCGTTGCTCGTTGTCAACCCCGACAGCGTAGGCGCGATCGCGGTGCTACGGCACTTGGGCGATAAACCATCGTATCGATGAGTAGTAAGGGGGAGAGTCGTCCATCTGTTGCACTCGAGCGAGCACGGACCCATCGCCGACGGCAAGCTCGACCATCGCGTCGTTGGCCTCGGATGGATCGATCGGAAATGCATCGGCGGTAGTTTGCCACCCCCACTCGACACCGTCGGTCGACCACGCCAGCCATTGCTGGTGTTCAGCGCCATCAACATCCAACCCGGTAATCAACCACAATGGGAAAGTGGGGAGCAGTTCTCTGCGAGTGAACGACACCAATCGGTCACCGGTTTGCTGATCTTCAAACACCAGCACGACCGCGTCCATGTCAGCGTTGTCGTGCCCTGGATAGGTGAACTCGCAAACAGCTTCCTCATCCGGGCCCATGCCCTGCGCCCAGAGAACTTCACGCTGGCACTCATAGACCGCGACGTCTGCCGACAGATCCCAAAGGGTGAAGCCTCCCTCGGGCTCGTTGAGCCGTAGTTCGTAGCCGCCTTTGGCAATTCGCTTGTTTGGGAGGGTGAAGAGGTCGGTGCCGGGACTGGTCATCGCGTTCACGACGAAGCCTGCCGGCCCTGCGGCTACCCGGAACGGGATCAAGTTATCGAAAGCCACCTCGGTGGTCAGAGTCCCCTCACGATCGAATCGGTGCAGGCCGTACCCGGCACCCAGCCAGACCGTCGTCCACAGAGATCCGTCGGGGCCAAGCGCCTTGAAGGTGAAGAGGACAGCAGCCGACTCGCTCTCACTCCAAATGCGGCCATCGGGGGAAGTGAGCGTCGAAAGCCGACCTCGCTCCTGATCGGTTCCACCCTCAACGTAGAGTTGGAGATGGAAGCCAGCAGGAGTGCTGTAGCTCGCACCGGTGACGCCGTGGTGGACCCAGCCGCCATATTCGGCAACAAGTTCAAAATCTCCGCCGTCGCTGGCGTAGATCAGAGATCGACCGCGTTCGTCCTGACCATCGACTTGGCCAGACGCCGGTTCTTCGTTCTGGACTTCTTCGACTGTTACCACGACCATGTTGTCTCCCGATGCCAAAGCGGTTCTGATCAGCCGAATCCCTCTAGGGCCAGTTGCCTCTCCGGAGCCCCCTGAAGACCTGGAGGTGAAGTCGATCCCCAGTTCAGTCCAATTGGCACCTTCGTCATCGGAATAGAAGATCCGTTCACGGGGGACTACCACCGAACCGGTTTCGTCCACGCCCCACTCATCAACCCCGTCCAACGCCTGGATATCATCCAGGCCCGCCACCAGCCAGCGTGGTCCTGAGAAATCGACGGCCAAGGGAAGGAATCCCTCCGGCATGGGCACCGGAGTCCAGTCTGAGCCATTCACGGTTATCAGAAATTGGAGGCTGTTGTCGTTTAGGTCGAAGAGCCTGAAAAGGGTTCGCCCGTCACCCAGTGATTGGAGAAGCCCAAAAGCCTCGGTCTCGTCGAAGCCCGGGTCGAACTCGGTCCATTCAAGCACCGGCCCCGTAGAGGCGATCTCTGGTCCGGTGACGTGGACCTCGTTGTCCGGTCCGCTGCGGTCCAACAGCTGCCAAGTGCCGAAACCGGCGGCGAGTAGGGCGAGTGCCGCGATGGGGGCTAATGACTTCCAGCGACTATGTCGGACCTTGGCCGGGCTATCGGCCTGGCCCTCATCCGGGGATACATCCACATCGAGAACGTACCTGCCTTAAGCCGACATGGGTGGGCGGTCCTTAAAATCGGCTCATAGCAAGAGCACGCTATGACGGAGGCTCACCATGACTGATTTCTTCGACACTGTTCCCGAGCCGGTGGCGCATGCCGGAAGTCGCGCGGGTCTCGGCCAGTTGGCTTACCGGGTGTACGACCCCGATCGGGTGGTGATGGGGCGGCGCATGGAGGACCACCTCAGGATTGCGGTGTGCTACTGGCACAGTTTCAACTGGCCGGGAAGCGACATCTTCGGGCACGGCACGTTCGACCGCCCCTGGCTGGAGCCCGACCAAGACCCGATGGCCGCCGCCCGGGCCAAGCAGGATGCCGCCTTCGAGTTCTTCGAGAAGCTGGGCACGCCGTTCTACTGCTTCCACGACGTAGACATGGCCCCAGAGGGGGAGTCCCTGGGTGAGAGCCGGGCCAACTTGGATGCCATGGTGGAGCGGGCAGCCGCCAAGATGGAGGCCACCGGCGTGCGGCTGCTGTGGGGCACGGCCAACCTGTTCTCCCACCCCCGCTACGCCGCCGGGGCGGCCACCAACCCTGACCCGGATGTGTTCACTCACGCTGCGGCCCAAGTGCGACACATGCTCGAGGCCACTCACCGCCTCGACGGGGCCAACTACGTGCTGTGGGGCGGGCGCGAGGGCTACGAGACACTGCTCAACACCCGTCTGCGCCAAGAGGCCGACCAACTCGCCCGCTTCTTGACCCTGGTGGCCGAGCACAAGCACAAGATCGGCTTCACCGGCACGCTGCTCATCGAGCCAAAGCCCCAGGAGCCCACCAAACACCAGTACGACTACGACTGCGCCTCGGTTCACGGTTTCTTAGACCGCTACGGCCTCGTCGATGAGTTCAAGGTGAACATCGAGGTGAACCACGCCACCTTGTCGGGCCACTCCTTCCACCATGAGGTGGCCTATGCGGTGGACAACGGCATCTTCGGCAGCGTGGACGCCAACCGGGGCGATCCTCAGAACGGGTGGGACACCGACCAGTTCCCCAACTCGGTGGACGAACTGTCCTTGGCTCTCTACGAGATCTTACGAGGCGGGGGGTTCACCACCGGCGGGTTCAACTTCGACACCAAGCTCCGGCGCCAGAGCATGGCCCGAGACGACCTGTTCTGGGGTCACATCGGCGGCATCGACACGCTGGCCCGCTCCCTGCTGGTGGCCGAAGCCATGCTGGCCGACGGCGCCATCGAGCAGGCCCGGTCCGACCGCTACGGCAAATGGGACTCGGGTCTGGGCGCGGAAATCATGAAGGGCGAGGTGGACCTGGCCGCGTTGGGCGATCAAGCGGTGGCCGACGGGCTCGACCCCCAGCCGGTGTCAGGGCGTCAGGAGCGGTTGGAGAATGAAGTAAACCGCATCATCTGGTCCACGCCGAACTGATGGCAAACCGCGCGCTGGTGGCCGGGGTGGACTCCTCCACCCAGTCCACCAAGGTCGAATTGCGAGAAATCGACTCGGGTCGGCTGGTGGACCGGACCAGCGCCCCACACACCCACGCATGCTGGGAACCACCAGTGAGCGAGCAGGAACCGGGAACCTGGTGGGAGGCGCTGACGGCCTGCTTTGCCCAACTCACCGATGCCAACAGGTCCAACGTGGCAGCAATGAGTGTGGCCGGACAGCAGCACGGACTGGTGCTGGTAGACGAGGATGGAACGGTCTTGCGCCCGGCCAAACTGTGGAACGACACGACTTCCGCACCGCAGGCCCGAGATCTGGTGGCTCGTCACAGCGCAGAGCAGTGGGCCGAGCGCTGCGGGTCGGTGCCGCTGGCATCTTTCACCATCGCCAAGCTGGCCTGGGTATTGGAACACGAGCCCGAGCTGGGCGACCGGATCGCTCAGATCATGCTGCCCCACGACTGGATCACCTGGAGGCTGACCGGCGCCCATGTCACCGACCGTGGTGACGCCTCGGGCACCGGGTGGTTCGATCCCGCCAGAAACGAACTGGCTGATGATCTCTTGGGATTAGCGGTGGGTGACCCGGATAACTGGCTGACACGCCTGCCCCGAGTGCTGGCCCCCGACACCGCTGCTGGGGCGATCACCCCGGACGCGGCCGCCGCACTGGGACTGCCCGAGTCGGTTTTGGTCGGCCCCGGCACCGGCGACAACATGGGGGCGGCCCTCGGACTGGGGTTGAAGCCAGGCGACGCGGTTATCTCCCTGGGCACCTCTGGAACGGCCTACTCGGTGTCCCGCACACCGACCAGCGACCCGTCGGGAGCAGTGGCCGGATTCGCCGACGCTGCCGGCGGCTTCCTGCCCCTGGTGTGTACTCTCAACGCCACCCGGGTCACCGACACGGTGGCCCAATGGCTCGGGGTGGACGCTGCTGGCCTGGCCGAGCTGGCTTTGGCTGCGCCCAGCGGCCCGAACCCCCCGATTCTGGTGCCCTACTTCGATGGGGAGCGCACCCCCGATTTGCCAGACGCCACCGGACTAGTTGCCGGACTGCGAAACGACACCACCCGCGAGGAGTTGGCTCTGGCCGCCCATGATGGGGTGCTTTGCGGGTTGTTCGATGGTCTCGACGCTCTGCGGGCCGCCGGGGTGGACGTAGGCGGCACGTTGCACCTCATCGGAGGCGGGGCTCGCTCGAAGGCCTACCGACTGAGAGCCGCCACCCTTCACGGCGAGTCGGTCACCGTGCCCGACGACGATGAAACCGTGGCGGTGGGAGCGGCGGTGCAGGCCGCGGCAGTTGCCACTAACCGCCACCCGGCTGAGGTTGCCGCCGAATGGCCGCTGGGGAGGGGAGAGCAGGTGGAACCTCCTTCCGGTATCGCAGGCGATGAGGTCAGAGCCCGGTACGCGGAGCTGCGCCAGAGATCGTTCCCACTTCAATCCGATTGATAAAGCCGGGCTGTGGGAGAGTAGGCCCATGTCCAGTGACCAAGTGATGCGCGACATGATGGCCAACTTGCCCGTGCCAGAATTCGAGTCCACACCGTGGGCGTCGCCGCCGCCGCTCAGCGAGGCCACGGTGGCCATTGTGACCAGTGCTGGATTGCACCGGGCTGATCAGGAACGCTTCGAGGGTCGTGGGGATACCAGCTATCGGATGCTCGACCGGGGTGACCGGGAGCTGATCTTGGGCCATTGGAGCTCGAACTTCGACCGGGCTGCGTATGTGTCCGATCACAACGTGGTGTATCCCATCGACCGGTTGGAGGAATTGGCCGTTGACGGAACCATCGGGGCAGTGGCACCCCGGCATGTGGCTTTCGCCGGCAACCAGCCCGACACGGTTTCAGAGGTGCGTCTTGATACCGGACCCGCTGCGGCGGCTGAGCTGCGGGCCGACGGGGTGGATATAGCCATCTTGACCCCAGTTTGACCGCTGTGCACGCGCACCGTGTGTGTGCTGGCCCACGTGCTGGAAGACGCCGGGATCGCCGCCGTGGTGCTGGCGTCGATGCGACCGGTGGCTGAGCGAATGAACGTTCCCAGGGTGCTTTACTGCGAGTTTCCCCTGGGCCGCCCGTTGGGCATGCCCGACAACGCCCAATTCCAACACCGCGTGCTTGCCGCAGCATTCGACTTGCTCAACGCCCCCTCTGGCCCAGTGCTAGTGGACTATCCCGAAGTAGTGGAAGCGGTAGAGACGCCTCTGGCCTGTGCGCTGCCACCCCGCTACGACCCTGATATCGCGCCGTCTATCGATGAGGCCCAGGGTCTGCGGGCCGCCTACGACCGGGCGGTGGTTCGGCGGGGCGCAACCGAGGTGGGCCGTGCTGTCGATGCCGACGGCGTGGCCGCAGCACTGGCCGATCTCGAGCGGGTGGCGGCCGGAGAACACTGGAAAGAGGTGTACGGGCCCCGGTTGGACACCATCGCGATCGCCCACGACATCCGGGCCTACTACCAGGAGGCCGCCCTGGAGTTGGCCGGCGGCCCGCCCCCGGGGGCACGGCAGGCCGAAGCCTGGTTCTACGAGGAGACTGAGGCGGGCAAGACCTTGGCTGCCGCCCGCGACGCCCTCACCGAGCAAGAGGCCCCCAGCGGCATCACTTTCTACATGCAGCCCGTGGGGCGCTGAGTTCTCAGCCCACCGCGGGCAGCGGATCGCCGATACGGGCGAAACACTCGGCGCTGGTCGCTCCCATGAACGCGGTCCTCACCCCGTCGTCGAGACCATCAAGCGCTGGCTGGTACAGCTCGATCGGGTCGGCGTTGCCCTCCTGGTGGGGGTAGTCGGAGGAGAACACCACCATGTCGGGCAGCGCGGCCAGCACGTCGAGGGCGTCGGTGTCGCCGAAGCCGGGCAGGGGAGTGAGCCTCAGGTTGCGGTGCAGCATCTCCTCACCGCTGACCGGCCACGGCCAATCGCCCAAAGACGGCGATGACAGGCACTGGCGCGACAGCGTGGCCACATACCAGGGCAGCCACCCGGCGCGCATCTCCTCCACCAGCACGGTGAGGTTGGGGAACCGGTGGAACACCCCGCCGAACAGCATGCTGGCGATGAGGTTCTGAGCGGCATGGAGCCGCTGGGTGTTGGCCAGACGGATCAGCCCGCCGATGCTGGCCCCGCCGGGCAGGTCCCAGCCGATGTCGGCCCACTTCGAGAAGTCCGACTCGGTGTTGCCCACGTGTATCACCGCCACCATGCCCAAGGAGGTGGCCGCCGCCCACACCTTGTCCCAGTCGGGATGACCGGGCGGGCCTCCTGCGGGAGCGCCCCGGCAGGTGTAGAGGAAGAACGCCCGGGCCCCCCGCTCCCGGCACCGCTCCAACTCAGTCACCGCATCGTCCAAGTCTGAGAAGTCGATAGTGGCCACCGAGTGGAGCCGGTCGCGCTGGTCCCAAAGCTGTTCGGTGAGGAAGTCGTTGCACCTCTGGGCGGCGATGACCCGATCGTCGGGCCGCAGGTAGTCGAGCTTCTGCCAGTAACCGCCAGGGTTTACCAGGCAGTGGTCGATGCCCACCGAGTCCATCCAAGCCACCCGCTCGGCCGCAGTGGAGTCATGGCGGGGGTGGAGTATGACCGGTCCGCCCGAGTTATTGGCCCGCTCGAACAGCTTGGGCAGGAGTTCCGCTGGGCTTGGCAGGCGATCGGCGGGAAGAACCTGGAGCAGGTCGCCAGCGATGGCGTTAGCCAGATGCGTCCGATTGTCGGGAATCTGATCCGTCCACGGCTTCATGGGGTCGACCTCGGCCGAGTCTCCCGTGATCTCCCAGTGGGTATCCACATCGATGATCATGCGCCGAGTCTAAGTGGCGGCCAGCCAGCGGGGCTTGCGAGTGGTGCTGTGGGCGGTTGGTGCGGAGGGGACGCACCAACCGCCTACAGCAGTTCCACCGTCCTGTTTGAGGTGGAGGACGAGTTCGTCGTCACTGCAAGGTGGCGATGAACCAGCGGGTGGGTTCGCCGGTGACCATGAGGCTGTCGTCGCCGGGGGTATCTGAGGGATCGACTTGGTTGGGCTGGACACGGGCGATCACGAAGTCGCGGCCCACGGCCAGTTCCACGTTGGTGAGCTCTTTCTCAACATCGGAAAGGCCAGTCAGGCCAAAGGCTTCGGAAAGGGTCTGCCACACCCAGTTGGTGCCGTCGGCCGACCATCCCACCCACGCTTCAACCCGCTGGGGTCTGATGTCTGGGGCGGCCAAGAAGCTCTCAGGGTTCGCCCAAGGTTCCAGTTCTTCCCTGGTGAACGACACAAGGTGTTCGCCGGTCTCCGGATCCTCAAAGACCAGCAGTTCGGGAGTGCCGTCGCCGCCCTCCACGACCTGGATGCCCTCAGGGAGCATGTTGCTCTGCTCGCCCTCGGCATCGAACACGTAGACGGCTGCGTCCTCGGTCAAGTCCCACAGGGTGAATCCGCCCTCGGGTTCGGCGTAGCGCAGTTCGTAACCGTCTTTGGCGACCCGCAAGTCCAACTCGAGGTCAGCGTCGGGGAAGCTTCCGGGCACCGCCACCATGGCAATGCCCGAAGGGCCGACCGAGAAACGATTCACATGGGCAATGCCTTCCGGAAGCTCAGCCGCCAGGGGGGTGGTGTACACGCCATTGAGACGCTCGACTCGGTACTCGGCTGCTGCTCCACCCGATGTCCAGACCGTCTCATTGGTCGACCCGTAGTAGTTGGAGAGGCGGTCGACGGGAGATCCATCACCAGTGGACAAAGGAGATTGGCTCCATTGGCGGCCATCTGGGGAGGTGAGTTCCAACGCCCCCCCGTCGGCCAGCATCAAAAGGTGGAAGCCATTGGTCGCGCCGTAACCGGCAACATCCCAGCCCGAATACTCGGCCACGAGTTCCGCAGGTCCTCCGTTGCTGTGGAAGATGCGGACAAAGCTCCGATCGCCTCCGTAGAGGAAATCCTCCTCCTCGGCGGTCAGCTCAAACGACTCGGGCGGCGACGATTCGTCTCGGGTGAAGCTGACCGTGTTGCCTTCCACGCCCGTCCAGCCCTTTATCGACTCTTTGTCGGGCACCAGGCCACGAGCCACGATTACCGCGGCGATGTCAACGTGGACGCGGCTCTCGACCGCCAGCACCATGTTCTGCCCGGACACCGCTGCGGCTTCGACACGGGAGGTCTCGTCGGGGTCAACAATGTCGAGGGCTAGATCAGTCCACGTGGTTCCTCGGTCGTCAGAGAAGAACGCGTGGGTCTCGAAGCTGGTTTCGTTGAATCTCGAACCAGTTACCAGCCAGCGATCCCCAGCTATGTCGAATCTCTCGGGTGTGAAGTCTGCTGGCATGGGAATCACCGTCCAGTCGCGGCCGTTCTCAGTCACCATGACCTGGTTGCCGTCGGGGCCGTAGGCCTGGGCCAGCATCCGACCGTCACCTACAGACAAAATGTGGTGGGCGTCGGGCAAGCCCGCACCGAAAACCTGGGCTGGCTGGAACTCTGTCCAGGCGACCGCTGGGATGGTGGACAGGCTCTCCGGCGTTTTGGGTTCGGAGCCAACCTCAGGATCAGTCTGGGGCGCGTCTTCTGGCTCATTCGGAGTTTCCGAGGCTGGTGCCGGGGTCGGTTCTGCACTCGGCTCGGGCACAGGGGAGGCAGTGGGATCATCGACCACGATGACCTGGGTTGGTTGATCATCCTCCAAGGCGTTCCAGGCGGTGATTCCGCCCGCTATCAGGGCAACCGAAGCGGCGATGCCCACAACGGCCATCCGTGTGTTGCGGGCCTTGGCCCGGGCGGCGGCCCGCTCGGCGATCGATGACACCGGTGGCCGGGCAGCCGGGGCATCGACACGTCCTCGGATGGCGGAGCCCAAGGCCTCGCCGAGGGCCTGATTGTCGGCGGTAGTCGGGTTCTCAGGGTTGCGGCGCTCGTCGCTCATTGATCCACCACCTTTCGCAGTTCGGCCAATCCTCGGGAGGTGGCGCTTTTCACCGTGCCCGGCCGCACCCCCATGGCCTGGGCGATCTCTTTTTCGGTCATATCGGCGTAGAACTTCAAGACAAGGACGGTCTTCTGACGGGGTGAGAGCTGGTCGAGGGCATCCAGCAGGTAGTCCTGATCCTCAGGCTGGGGGGGAATGAACGGCCGAAGGCCAATCCGCCGCCTTACTTCTCGCTTCCTCAGCTCACTGCGGGCGCCGTTTACCACCGCGGTACGCAGGTAGCCGCCGGGGTGGTCGAGCCGGCTCCAGCGCTCGTACACCCTGGCAAAGGCGTCTTGGACGATCTCTTCTGCGATTTCCTGCACATCCACCAACCCTCGGGCGAGGCGCACCATCGGCCCGTATTCGTCTCGGTACAGGTCGTCGAAGCTCGTCAGCCGCGGAATTTCGCCAGTTGTCGTGGGCCCATGCCAAATCGGCTGGCTGCCCTCTGAAACTCCCGAAGCCATCCAAGGGATAGTCTTCATCACTTGGCAACGACGCCCAGTGATGGTCTTTGGTTCCCTCTGGCTCTCTTGGGCTTGCCGAAGGACGCGTGTGGATCAGGCCAATGCGGCTAGCTCTGTTGTCGACCAGCCCTGTCAGGCCGCGACGGCGTTTTTGAGCAGAGCCTCGTTGGGCTCGTCAGGGAGTTCGTCGAGGGGAACGGCGATCTCGTCGTGGGTCGGGCCATGCTGGGCGGCTAGCGGGGCCAGGGCGTCGAGGTCGAACCCGTACAGGTCGGCGGCGTTGCCGGCCAGAATCTGCTGGAGCTCCACCGGGTCGGTGTCGCAGAACACCTGGCGCAGGTGCTCGCGGGTATAGGGCCCGGTGCCCTCGTTGTGGGGGTAGTCGGACCCCCACATCACCTTGTGCGTTCCCAGCACCTCGCGGGCGGCGGCGTCGTCGTGGCCGGGCTGGCTGATGCCCACCCAGCAGTTCTGCTGAAAGTACTCGGTGGCGCTCTTGGGCAGGATGTGGCTCTCGTCGTAGCGCATCTCGCCCATGCGGCCGGTGTCGCGGATCTTGGCCAGGGTCTCGTCCATGTGCGCCAGAGCCCCCAACAGCCAGGCGCAGCCTTGCTCGGTCATCACGAATTTGAGCCTGGGGAAGCGCTCGAACACCCCCGACAGCAAAAGCTGGTAGAAGGGCCGGTGGGAGTAGAAGCTCACCTCGGTGATGAACAGCAGGTCGGCCACCGAGTACTTGCCGTAGTTGGGCACGCCGGTGCCGCCGTGGCTGTTCACGATCACGCCGAGGTCTTCACAGGCGGCCCAGAACGGGTCGTACGCCGGGTCGTACAGGGGGGAGAGGTCTTTGCAGTCGGGCGGGATGGCGGAAATGAGTACACCACCACGCAGGTTGTTGGCCGCGATGAACTCCACGTCTTTGATGGCCTCGTCCACATCGTTCAAGAAGGTCTGGCCGATCCCGGCCCGCTGGTCGGGGTACTGAGCGCACCAGTCGGCCAGCCAGCGGTTGTGGGCCCGGATGCCGGCCAGGCGGTGCTCAAGCTGATCGGCTCGGGGCGGGCGGGCGAACAAGATGAAGCTGGGGAAGAAAGGGGGCACGGTATTGGGGAACACCACCTCGCCCACCTGTCCGTCGGCGTACAGGTCGCCCAGACGGCGCTCGTTGTCCCAGTTGCGCACCCGGCCCCCGTCTTGGAGGTCGCGGAACGGATTGCGGTACTTCTCCCGCCAGGCGTCGAAATCGTCGTGGTACTTCGACTCGAGAAATCCGCGGTAGGTCTCGTGGTTGGCGCCGGCATGGCAGTCAGCCGAGATGATGGTGTAGCGGTCGCTCATTGCACTAGTTTGCCAATTGTGAGCAACTCGCCGGGCATCGTAGAAGGGGAGTGGGATGACCAGCCCCGCAACTGGCGGACGTTCTTCAAGCGGTGGCGCCGCAGCAAGGAGCTGTTCTGCCTAGAGGTGGTCCGCACCGAGGCCATGTCCGCCGAGGATTTCTTCGTAATCGGCCGACCCACCGCCGGCCGAGTCCAAGTGGGCGACGCCCTTGTGGTTGATGTCGGTGATCAATCAATCTCCACATCGGTCGTCTCCATCGACCACACCGTGCAAGGCGATAGCGGCGACGATGGAGACGAGTTCCACATGCTCATGACCCTCAAACTCGACGGCATCGGCCCCGACTCCGGTATAGAGCCCGGAGCCATCATCCGCCAGCCCGGCTAGAGGGGACTGCTTGTCGTCGGGATCACACGCGGTAGACGTGGACGTTGTCGGCGTGGGCGGCTAGGGCCCGCATGTCGGCAAGGTCACCGGTGAGCACCGCACCGCCAGGCTCGGCGAGGGCGACCACGATGGCGTCGACCGCCGACCCTCGCTTGGCCAGAGCACGGAGCTCGCCTGCTCGTCTCGCCGCCGACCGGGGCACTCGCTCGTCGACCTCGCAGAGCTTGATAAGGCGGCTGACGGGCACATCAGTTCGGGGATGTCCTGAGAGCGACTCGGCGAGAACCACGGTGGGGACGGTTGGAGGCCACAAGCCACTGGACTGGAAGGCGCTTATCAAGCCAACGGAGTCAGACCTTCGGCGGGCCAGACGGCTTACGCCCCCGGAGTCAAGAATGAGCCGGGGCATCAAGCGGTCTCGGCGCAACAGGCTTGATCTGGCACTCTCTTTGGATGCGGGCCACGAGTGCCTCCGCCCTGGCCATCTCCTCTTCAGTCGGCGAACCTGCTTCTGCGATCAGCTCGGCTAGATAGCGATCGGTCTCATCGAGCAATTCTTGACGTCTCAGTTCGGCTCGAATCGCATCTTGCAGAAGCTCGGAAGCAGGCAGCTCGCGGGCTTTGACCTCTTCGTGCAGCTCTATGGGCAGGTAAACCTGCATCCTCGGCATACGCCTATCCTACGTCTAGACGGCGAGGAAGTGCAATGGATTTCCTGAGGTTCGCCCAAACCGCTTGGGTGTCAGCGCGGCCGGCAAGCACTGCGGCGGTGGTCAACGCGGTGGATGAGCACGGTGTTCTCGGAGTCGAGGATCTCGTAAATGATACGGTAGTCGCCTCGGCGGGCCGAGTAGAGGCCTTCAAAGTCCCAGAGCAGCGGTTTTCCCGCTTGGCGCGGGTTCTCGGCAATCAGACCGAAAATGGCCTCCATGGCCGCCCAATAAACCTTGTCTGGTATACGACCTAAATCTCTGTGCCCCTCTGGAGCGATGTCGACTTCATGCACTGGTGTCCCTGAGGTGGTCGCGCAACCGCATCCGCTGGCCCGCATCTGCTTCGGCCCGTGACTTGCGGAGTGAGGCCACCAGTTCTGGATCCCTCATGATGTCAAGGGTCTCTTCCAAGGATTCGAGATAGTCACAGTTGACCAGCATGAACGACGGGCGCCCATTGCGAGTCACCATGATCCGGTCGCGCTCCTGCTCAACTCGGTCGGCAAGTTCCGATAGGTGACTCTTGGCTTCAGAAAACGGCAGTATCGATTCCATTGGTCATAATTCTGACCTATTCAATGCGAATTGACAAGTAAGTTGCTCACGGTGTGAGCAGCTGGCCGAGGCGGCGGCTGGCTATTGCCGCGCCGGCGGCGGCTAGGGCTAGGAGGTAGGCGATGTGGACGACCAAGTCTACGCTGATGTCGCCGGCGATGAAGGCTCGCTCCATGGCGACGCCATGGTAGAGGGGGGTGGCCTGCACTAGGAATTGCACGGCGCGGGGGTAGGTGTCGAGCGGGAAGAAGGTGGCTGAGAACAGGAACTGCACGATGAGCGGTACGGTTACCAGATCGAGGTCGTTCCAGCTGCGCATGTAGCTGGTGGCGGCCATGCCCAGGGCGGCGAACGTGAAGCCGATGAGCGTTGCCCCCGGCAATGCGGCGATGGCCCAGAACGAGTCCACCAGGCCGAGCCCGGCCATTATGCCCAGGAAGCCGCCGGAGTACAGGGTGGCCCGCAGCACCGACCAGCCCATCTCGCCCAGGGCCAAATCCACCACGCCCACCGGGGTGGCCAGCACGGCGTCGTAGATCTTGGCCCAGGTGAGCTTGTAGTACATGTTCATCGTGCTGTCGTAGAAGGTGCCATTCATGGCCGAGGTGGCCAGCAGCCCCGGGGCCACGAATGTGCGGTAGTCGATGGTGCGGCCTCCAACGGTCACGTCGCCCACCAGCTCGCCGATGCCGATGCCGATGGACAGCAGGTAGAAGACCGGCTCGAAGAACCCGGACAACAACGTGACCCAGGTGCGTCGGTAAACGGTGATGTTGCGCTCCACGACGCGGGCGAATCGCCGTGACGGCAGCAAGCCCGCCGCGGTGGCCAATCCCAGCCGGTTGGGTCGACGCCCCTGGCTAACCAGGCTCATTCGTACAGCCTCTTGGTAAAGGTCCGGCTGGCCACCAGCGTGCCAGCAAGTATTAGCGCCACCAGATAGGCCAAATGCCCGGCCAACTCCCAATTCACCCCGCTGCCGGTGCTCAGCGCCCGGCACAGCCTCACGCCGTGCCACACCGGAGTGAGCCAGGCGAGCTGCTCAAGCATGATGGGGAGTTGGGATACCGGATAGAAGATCCCCGAGAACAAGAACATGGGCATGATCACGAATCGGGTGTAGGTGCTGAAGTTGTCAGCGTTGATCCGAGTGGCGACGAAGGCCGCGGTGGGAGTGGCAAAGGCCATGCCGCACAGAGCGGCGCAGAACGGGGCCAACACCGCCAGCGGCGACGACACCGACCCGAATACGGCCATGACCCCCAAGAACACGAAGCTGGCCAACGTCACCCGGAAGGCCATATAGGCGAAGTGGCCTAGCAGGATGTCGCGGCCCCGCAGCGGGGAGGCGGCCATAGCCATATATGTGCGGTACCACTTGAAGCCGCCCAGCACCGGATAGGTGGACTCGTTGACGGCCAGCATCATGGCGTTGCCGGCCAAAAGCCCAGGGGCCAGGAAGTCCAGGTAATCAAGCCCGCCCAGGTCTCGACCGGAACCGACCTCGGCATCGACCAGCGAACCCAGGCCCAGGCCCATGGCCGCTAGGAACAGGACCGGGCTCAAGAAGCTGGTGAGGATCGATCCCTTCCAGTTGCGGCGATAAGTCAATAGCCAGTACTCCACCGCCAGCCTTGTACTGGGAACCACCGCGGCGCGGGCCATCAGTCCACCAGCGAGCGGCCGGTGAGGTGCAAGAACACGTCCTCAAGCGTGCTGCGGCGAACTAGCACGCTCTCGTGCTTGACCTCGCCGAGTAAAGCAACCAGCCGTTCGCCCTGGTCGGTGTAGAGCAGCACACGGTCGGGCAGCTCCTCGACCCGTTCATAGAGCTCCTCCCTGGCCTGGGCCTCGGGGCTCTCGCCCAACCGGCGCAACGCCTCGGCCATCACCGTCACCTGGCCGTGGGTGCGTACTTCCACCACCTCACGGGTGGAGTAGCGCTCTATGAGCTGGCGAGGGGATCCCTCGGCCACGATCTCGCCCCGATCCATCACCACGAGGCGGTCGCAAAGTTGTTCGGCCTCGTCCATGTAGTGGGTGGTGAGCACCTGGGTAACCCCTTGGCGCTTCAGCGTCCACAGCCGCTCCCACACCACATGGCGGGCTTGGGGGTCGAGGCCAGTGGTGGGCTCGTCCAAAAGCAGCACCTCGGGCTCGCTGATCAGGGCCCGGGCGATGGTGAGGCGACGCTTCATGCCTCCCGACAGCGGCTCCACATGGTCGTCGGCCCGCTCGCTGAGCTGCACAAACTCCAGCAGCTCGGAGATGCGGGGGCGCAGCACGGCGCGGGGAAGGTCGAAGTAGCGCCCGTACACGTACAGGTTCTCGGCCACCGACAACTCTTCGTCGAGATTGTCTTGCTGGGGAACCACCCCAAGATGAGAGCGGATCTTGGTGCCCTCACGAGAAGGGTCCATGCCCAAGATGCGCAGCGCCCCGCCGGTGGGGTCGGACACACAGCCGATCATCCGCATGGTGGACGACTTGCCCGCGCCGTTGGGCCCCAGGAAGCCGAACACCTCGCCCCGTTCGACCTCGAAGTTGATGCCGTCGACCGCAGTGAAATCGCCGAACCGCTTGGTCAGCCCCCACGCTGCGATCAAAGACACTCAGGCAGGTTACGGCTAGGGAGATGCCGGGTAGCAGTTATAAACCCTCCGGTGGCGGTTGCCAACAGTCGCAGAGGCTCTTTGGTTCTGACCGGGCTGCCAACAATGGGCCATGATGGGGCCATGAGCTACGAGCATCAATGAGCTAGGAGCATCTATGAGCTACGAGCATCTGCTGTCACCGGGGCGCATCGGCACTTTGGAGCTGCGCAACCGGCTGATCATGGCCCCGATGGGGGAGGAGCTGGGCGACGAGAACGGAGAGGTTTCCGACGACCAGGCGGCCTACCTGGAGGCCCGGGCCAAAGGGGGGATGGCCGTGGTCATGCTGGGCTCGGTGGGCGTGGCCCATCCGGTGGGCTGTTCCAACAAGCGCCAGACCGCCATTTCCGAAGACCGGTTCATCCCATCGTGGAAGCGGGCCGCCGATCGGGTCCACAACCATGGCGGCAAGATCGCCATGCAGCTCACCCACGCCGGCAAGATGGGTCTTCAGGACACCATGGCCGGGCGCCCTATGTGGGTGCCGTCGGAGCCGGGGCCGATGACCGTCGACCCCCTCTACGGGATGGTCACCGCCGAAGAAGGGGCCATGATGGCCGAGCCCTTCATGGCGCCCACGTCCAACCCCCATTACCGGGTGATGGACCACAACGACATCGCCACGGTTATCGACCAATTCGCGGCAGCCACCGTGCGGGCCCGAGAGGCCGGAGTGGACGCGGTGGAGCTGCACGGTGGCCACGGCTACCTCATCGACGCCTTCTTGTCGCCCACCATCAACACCCGAGACGACGAATACGGCGGGTCGGTAGAGAACCGGGCTCGTTTCCTGGAGGAGATCCTCACTGAGATCCGCCGGCGGGTGGGCGACGACTACCCGGTGTGGGTGCGGCTCAACAGCACCGAGGTGGGCATTGACGGCATCGTCTTAGACGATGCCCTGCACAACGCCCGGGTGGCGGCCGCGGCGGGGGCCGATGCCATCCACGTGTCGGCCTACCACGATCCGGGTATCGCCACCGGGCCCACCGACTCCTATGGGCCTCACGTGCCCGAGTTGCTGGTGCCCAACGCGGCCGCGGTCAAAGCCGAGGTGGACGTGCCGATCATTGCCGTGGGACGGATCAGCCCCGAAGCTGCCGACCAGCACATTGCCGATGGGAAGTTCGACTTTGTGGCCATGGGCCGCAAGATCCTGGCCGACCCCGATCTGCCCAACAAGCTGGCCGCGGGCCAGCCCGACGATGTGCGTCCCTGCGTGTACCACTACCGCTGCATCGGCAACATCTTCTTGCGGGTGGGAACTCGGTGCGCGGGCAACGGCTTTTTGGGCCGGGAGGACGAGCTCACCGCCGAGGCCGCGGCGGCAGGCAGAAAGGTGCTGGTGATAGGCGGAGGGCCCTCGGGCATGGAGACCGCCCGGGTGGCCGCCCTGCGGGGCCATGAGGTGATCCTGGCCGACGCATCTGATCGGCTGGGCGGCCGATGGGCGCTGGCCTCGGCCACCAGCGACGTGAACGCCGAGCTCATGGATTGGTTCGAGCACCAGCTCGATCAGCTCGGAGTGGATGTGCGTCTCGACACCCGTCTGGACGCATCCGCGACAAGCGCGCTCTCGCCCGATGTAGTGGTGGTCGCGGTGGGCGGCCGGTGGGGCCGTCCCGATGTGGACGGCATCGACGGCCCCCAGGTGTGGGGGGTGGACGATTTGGCTCCTTGGCTTCTCGACGGCGCTTCATTGGATGCCGCCCGGGTGGCGGTGCTGGGCGGAGACCTGCCCGGCATCGGGGTGACCGAGACCGCCCACCACCAAGGGGCCGAGGTAACGCTCATCGAGTCGGGTCCGGCGTTCGGCTTTTCTCTGGGGCTCCCTGGCCGCTGGCGGGTTGTCAACGACCTCGGCCAAGCAGGGGTGAACCTGGTCACCGCCGCGCAGGTGGTGGCGATCACCGATGAAGGGGTGGTGTGGCGCTCCAACGGTGCCGAGCAGATGACACCTGCTGATCTGGTGGTTGTGACCTCCGAGCTCGCTCCAGACACGTCGCTGGCCGACGAGCTGCGGGCGGCGGGTGCCGAGGTGCATGCAGTGGGCGACTGCGCTCAGCCCGGTTTCCTGGAGGGTGCCATGAAGTCAGCGGTCGAGCTGGCCGCCGCGCTCTAGCTCTCTAAGGACTGGCGATGAGCTATCGATTGGCAAACCGGGCGGGAGAGGCGGTGCTGCTGGACGGCGCCGACTTCTGGGCGATGGGCATGGATCCGATGGACGCCTTGGCCGACATTGACGATCTACACCGCCTCTGGGCCAACCGGGGCGTGCCCGACGGTCAGCTGAGCCCAGCCGAGCTAGGCCCCCCGGTGCCCAACCCACAGCAGGTGTTCGGCTACGGGCTGAACTACCGGGACCATATCGAGGAGATCGATCGGGTCGATCCCATGGGCCGGACGGCCAGTGAGGCACCGGTGGTATTCACCAAGTTCCCCACCTGCCTGGTTGGGCCGGCCGCTCCGGTGAAGTTGGTGGGCGAACACTGCGACTACGAATGCGAGCTGGTTGTGGTGATCGGCATCGAAACCCGTGCGGTGGACGAGGCTCAGGTTTGGGACCGGGTAGCCGGGCTGATGATCGGCCAGGACATCTCCGACCGGGCCTTGCAGACCGCGGCCTCCCCGCCTCAGTTCTCCCTGGGCAAGTCACGGGAGTCGTTTGGCCCCATCGGCCCTGCACTGGTGAGCCCCGACTTGGTGGACAACCCCGACGATCTAGCCATCTCCTGTGAGGTCAACGGCGAGCTGCGCCAGAACAGCCGCACCAGCTACCTCATGCGCCCAGTGGCCGAGATGGTGGCATACCTGTCAACCATCCTCACCCTGCACCCCGGAGACCTCATCTTCACCGGCACCCCCGGAGGGGTAGGCCATGCCCGAAGTCTCTACCTCAAGCCCGGTGATGTGATCCGCTCCGAGATCGAGGGTCTCGGGGCAATGGAGAACACTTGCGTCTAGGCCGCTAGGGCAGCTCCAGCATCTCGGCCGTCTCGTCACAGGTGGCCACAGGGCGGCCGACCTCGTTGCACAGGGCCACGGCTTCAGCCAAGAGCTCTTGGTTGGTGGGGGAGCGGTCGGGGTCGTAGAACTCCTCGATGCCCACGTGGAGGTGGCCGCCCATCTCTAGGGCAAGCCGGGCCACCGGGGTGGCCATGAGGTCGCCGCCCCACACCGACACCGACCAGGAGATGTCGGTGCCCTCCAGCATGTCTAGATAGGCCAGCAGGGCGTGTTTGGTTGGGGGCAACCCGAAGGTGACCCCCCTGGAGCGGCGGGAGAGCCCCCACTCGGCACCGAAGTAGAGCTTGGCCATCGAGCCCGCAGGCAACTGGCCGACGCGGTGGTAGGTGAGCACGCATTGCAGGAATCCGGGCTCGTAAATGGCCATCGCCGGGGCCCAGCCGTTGTCGCGGCACAAGTCGAAGCTGGCCCGGATCTCGGCGTAGTCGTTCTTGTAGGTGCCGCCCACCGGGAGGCCGTCGGGCCCGGCGCCGCCGATGTTGGTGGAGCCGGGGTCCACGGCCACCATTCGCAGGGACAGTTCATCGGCGATCATGGCCATGTGGGCGTACTTGGCCTGATGGTCCCCTGAGGTGAGCGTGGGGTACCACAGGGCGTCAGGACGGGCGGCTAGCACCGGGGCCATAGCCTCGATGTAGGGGTCGGCGGCATCGCGGCCAGTAAGGCTGATGTCGTGGTTGTGGGTGTGGACGATGGCCGCGCCGCCGTCGAAGCAGGCCAGAGCATCGGCGGCGATGGCCTCAGGGCTCAAGGGCACGTTGGGATTGATTTCTGGGCTGGTGATTCCGTTGATGGCCACCTCGATGATGGCTGGGACTTCGTCGGGTGCAGCTGCTGGCATGGGCCGAACCTAATGGACAATGGGAGCCGGTTCAGGTGACCAGTGGCTGGCGTGGTTTACTTCGGAGCGTGGTTGCACCGGCAGGAGACGGTCCCTGGTTCGAGGACTTTGAAGTGGACCAGTCGCTCGACCCTGCTCCGGGTATCACCATCGGACCGGGCGAGGCTGCCGCCTACCAGGCAATTTGCGGCGATCCCTTGGCCATCAGCCTGAGCCGTCCGTTGGCTGAGGCCATTACCGGGCAACCCGGATCAGTGGTCAACCCCGCGCTGGTGTTGCAAGTGGCCATCGGCCAATCCACCGTGGCCACTCGCAAAGTGGTGGCCAACCTGTTCTACCGGGGGGTACGGCCATTGCGCACGGTGCGAGTGGGGGAGACTCTCACGACGACGGTGACCGTTCGAGGTCTGCGAGAGGCCTCCGCCCGCCCTGACCGACCGCCCCGGGGCTTGGTGCTGCTCGGCATGCAAACGGTCGACGATCAAGGGCGCCTTGTATTGGATTTCGAACGGTGCGCGCTGGTCCGCCGCCGCTCTGATGCGGCTACCGGCCACCACGATGACTTAGGGGGCACCACCGAAGAGCTCGACATGGCCCCATTTGCCGAGGCCGCTCCGCTCGACTGGGATCTGTCCCCATTGGGGACACCCCAGGAGTGGCTGATTGGAGAGACCCGGAGCGACCCACTGCGCGACACGGTCACCGACGCCCCAGCACTGGTGCGGCTCACCCAAAACTTGGCCCCGCCGCACAGGGATGCGTCGCTGGGTCAGGGAGGAAAGCGGCTGGTATACGGCGGGCACACCGTGGGATTGGCCCAGGCTGGGCTGGTGCGCCTGTTGCCCACCGCGGCCACCGTGGTGGGCTGGCACCTTTGCGATCACACCGGCCCGGTGTTCGAAGACGACGTGGTAGATGTGTCGGCCACCCTCGACGCCGCGCATCCGGTGTCCAATGGCCGTCTGCTGGCGTTCACCGTGATTGTGAAAGCCGAGCGAGGCGGTGCTGAACCGGTTCCTGTTCTCGACTGGCGGCCGATTGTGCTGGCCCCGTGAGCGATACCTCGGAACCGAGTGACCACGAGCTGGCTCACTGGTTAGCCCAGCAGGCTGGAGAACAGCTCCAGGCCCTGTCAGATGAGATGGAGGAATCCCGAACTGGCTACCTCCACCGGGAGATGGCGGGCGATCAGCTCAGCCATCGCTATCTCACCGGGGCGCTGGCCCAGTTCAGGCCCGACGACATTGTGCTCTCGGAGGAAGGGCGAGACGACGGCGCCCGCTTGGACGCCGAACGGGTGTGGATTGTCGACCCGTTGGACGGCTCGTCGGACTATGCCGACCAGTGGAGCGACACCTGGGCAGTCCACGTCGGGTTGGCAGTGAACGGCGAACCGGCGGCCGGAGCAGTCTCTGTGCCTCCCTGGGGCCGCACATTCAGCACGATGAGTGCTGACGGGCCTCCCGCTGACTCTGATCGAAAGCGACCGCTGGTGGTGATGTCCCGCTCCCGGGTGAGGTGGGACAGCCACCGTCTGGCCCGCCACCTCGACGCCGACGTGTACGGCGTGGGTTCCGCCGGCGTGAAGGCCATGGCCGTGGTCATTGGCGAGGCCGACGCCTGGGTTCACGCCGGCGGCCTCTACGAATGGGATACCTGCGCCCCCGTGGCCGTCGCGGTGGCCGCCGGTCTCCACGCTTCCCACCTCGACGGCTCCCCGCTGCGCTACAACCGTCGCGACCTCGCCCAGTGGGGCATCCTGATCTGCCGCCCTGAACTGGCTCCCGACCTCAAAGCGGCGTTCGCAGCCTGATCTCTCTATCCTCCGGCTATGAGACTGGGCATGTTGGGGGCGGCGTGGATTGGGCCTATGGGGCTCATTGAGCCGGCGAAAGAAGTCGACGGGGTGGAGGTGGCCGCGGTGGCGGCCCGGGATCCGGAGCGGGCTCGGGCTTATGCCGATGAGCATGGGATTCCTCTGGTGTTCGACAGCTACGACGATCTGCTGACTTCAGAGGAGATCGACGCGGTGTACAACCCGCTGCCCAACTCCCACCACGCCCGCTGGACCATTGCCGCACTAGAGGCGGGAAAGCCGGTATTGCTGGAAAAGCCGTTCACCGCCAACGCCGACGAAGCTCGCCAAGTGGCCGAGGCCGCTGAAGAAACCGGGCTGGTGGTGATGGAGGCCTATCACTGGCGCTTCCACCCTCAAGCCCAACGGGCCATCGAGTTGGTGGCCGATGGTGCGGTGGGGGAGGTAAGCCACGTGGAGGCGGCCATGGTCTTTCCTTCGATGCACGGTCCCGACGACATCCGCTATCGCTACGACCTGGCGGGGGGCGCCCTCATGGATACTGGCTCGTATGCCTTGAGCAACCTGCGGGCTTTCGGGGAGCTTGAGGTGGTGCGGGCCGAGTGCGAGGAGATGGCCCCGGACATCGACCGGAAGATGACCGCCGAGCTGAGCTATCGCCATAGCGGGGCCACCGCGTCCATGCTCTCGGAGTTCACCGGCACCGACCGCAAGGCCGAGTTGGGCGACCCTGACGACATAGACCCCGAGGCGTTCGACTTCGAGTTTCGGGCTGAGGTGGTGGTGACCGGCGCCGAGGGGCGACTGCTCATAGACAACCCGCTAGCCCCCATGTGGGGGAGCGGCCTCACCGTCACCGACAACGATGGCAACACCATCCACCACGAGGCCGCGCAGCCGGTGGCCACCTACACCTGCCAGCTCCGAGCCTTTCGGGCCTGCGTGGAAGAAGGTGGCCCCAACCTGTATCCCCCGTCGGAGTCGATCAAGACGATGGAACTCATCGACGCGGTCTACCGGGCCGCGGGCCTCTCGATCCGGGTGGGCGTCTAGCCGCGGGCCTCGTCTAGCACCCGGCGGGTGGCGTCGCCCAACAGCCGGGCGAATCCCACCGGCCCCATAGCTTCCAACCGGTCGGAGTCGAACACCTCCAGAGTCACCGGCGCGCCAGATCCGGCAGCCCGGATAATCCTCAGCGCACTGGCCAGGTCCATAACCCCCTCGCCGGGAACACAGCGCCGGTACCGGGTGGCCCATCCCAGGTCGTCAGGAGCATCGGCGGGAGCATCGTTGAGTTGGATGGCCCCCACCAGATATCCGGGGATCGAATCAAAGTCAGCGAAATCGCCGGGGCCGTAATGCACATGCCAGAAGTCCACCGTCAGGCCGCAGTTGGCCCGGCCCGTGGCGGCCACCACCTCGGCGCTGGTGCGAGGGTCGGGGATGGGCCGGCTGCGGCTGAACTCCATGAACACATCCACCCCGACGGAAGCACCCTGGTCGGCTAGATCAGCCATGGCCTCGGTCGCTTGCTCTCTGGTCGCTGATCCCGCGCACACCAACAGCGAGTTCACCCCCGCAGCGCCCAGAGCGGCAGCCGCCTCGAACACCGTCTCTCGGGGGGCTTCCTCGTAATACGGCCCGCCGGGGTCGTCGGGGCCCACCCACACAATGACGGCGTCCATGTCGGCCACGGCCAGCCCGGCATCGCGGATGCGCTCGCCCAAAGCCTGATCGGCCGGGTACACCGCGGGCCACAAGGTCAAACCGGCGAATCCCCCGGCCACGGCGGCCTCCACCAGCACCTCAATCGGCGGGTTGTCCAGCGTGCCCGAGCTGAGCACCAGATCGTAGGGGCCGAGGGCCATGTCCCATAGCATGGCACCCCATGTCCTCCAACCCTGCCACCCACCCCGACGACGAGTTCCACCCACCAACGTCGGACGACCCCTATTGGACCGAGACTTGCTGGTTCACCTTTGCCGCCCCCGAGCACAAGCTGTCGGGGCAGCTCTATCCGTTCTTCCGGCCCAACCAGGGGATCACGTCCGGCGGAGCCTTCTTCTGGGACACCGGGGGCGACCAGATCTGGAACTGCCGCTACGCCAAGAACTTCTGGCACTTGCCTTTGCCCGACCAGCCGCTGAGCGACATCGAGCTGCCCAACGGCATTCGCTACCAGGTGATCGAGCCTCTGGAGCAGTACCGGATCGGATTCCTATGCCAAGACGACGGGGAGGCCGAGGTGGACCTCACCTTCACAGCAGTGTGCCCGCCGAACTATCTGGGCGACGGCCATTTGGACCAACCGGGTCGCTACCAGGGCACCATTCGGCTGGGCGATGACGTGTACGAGGTGGACGCTTACGGCATGAGAGACCGGTCGTGGGGGCCGCGCAGCCAGTTCGGCGCCACCCTGCATGGCGCGGTTCGGGGCGGCTATAGCTACGCCACCGCCTCGGACACCGACGGGTTCCACGCCCTGACCATGGCCTACGGCGAGGGCGACGACCCCGACTGTACCGTCATCCACGGCTACTACCTGTGCGACGGCGAGTACTCCCGGCTGGTGCCCGGACAGGGTCGGCGCGGCGTGCTGGAGCGCGACCCCGGCACCGGCGCTCCCACTGTGGTGCGGATCACGGCCACCGATGAGCTAGGCCGCAACCTTGAAGCGACAAGTCGGGCCGTCAACAGGATTGGCGTACACCTGAATCCCAACCTGTGGACGTGGAACTGCCTCAGCGAATGGACGTTTGGCGACGCGGTTGGCTGGGGCGAAGACCATGACAACTGGAGTGCGGCTGGCTACCGACGCTTTGTCCGAGGCCACCTCGGCTTGGACTGAGCCTGGCTCCCTTTTCTCAGCCAGCCTGGCGGTAGTCGGCCAGTTCGACACCGTCGATGAGATCGGCAAACTCGGGGGTGACCCCGACGTCGAGCCGATCGGTCAGATTGGCCAGGAAAAATGACGTTGCCAGGTGCTCGAGGGCCGCCTGCATGTCCAAGGGGTCAGCGTTTTCCGGAGTACACCCGTCTTCGGCCCGGGCTACTTGTTCCGCGCCAAGAAGAGGCTCGAGCATGCCCAGGCCGCCTCCGGCGAGAATGACGGGGCAACTGTCGGTGAAGCTGTTGTGGCCGGCCTGAGCCAGGTTTACGAAGGTCTTGGGTCCAGGGGCTGAGTCGTAACTGGCCAGACTCCTGTCGGTGGGCACGGTGATGTCCAACTCAGCCACCACCACCAGAATCGGCTTGTCTGCCCCCTCGGGGGGAACCGCACCGCCTCCAGCCAACGGCAGGGCGGCCAAGACCGACTCGTTGGCCAATGCGCCCAGTGCGGTACTGGCCCCGGCGGAGTGGCCGATCACTCCCACCCGGGCGGTGTCGACGGCGCCCCCGAATGCCGATTCCAGCGCAGCCAGGGTATTGGCGATGTCGGCTTGGTCTTTCTCGGGGCTGGACTCTGCGGTGCCAAACGCCTGGGCGGGCAGATTCCTGTGGATGTGCTCGGGTGATGCGACTATGAAGCCATGCGAGGCCAAATGGGTGGTCAAAAAGATGGCAACGTCACGGTGACCGCCGTATCCGTGGCTGTAGATGACCACCGGATAGGGGCTACCGTCGGCCAGCGGTGCGTCGCGATAGGAGTTGGTCTCAACTGCGCTTTGCATGCTGTCGGGAATCAGGGCTCGAAATGCAGCCGGAATGGCTTGGGCAGAGTCATAGATCTCAGTCTCCATGCCGGCCACTGTGTCCGCATCGGAGGGGTACCAAACAGAAAGAGGCTGCTCGCCGGATTCTTCGCCTAGCTCCAGGGTCATGACCCCCACGGGAAACTCGCCAAATTCGGTGAGCGCGACCGGCGGCTCAGGCGTGGGCTCCGGCGTAGGGGCTGGTGTGGGCGCCGGGGTTGGTGCGAGCGTGGGCTCAGGTGTGGTTACCGAGGTTGGCTCAGGATCAGGGGCAGGTGCCTCGGTAGGTGCGGGCGGGGAAGCAGGCGCCTCGGTGGGAGCGGGTGTGGGCGCGGGTTCGGGTGCCGATGCCTCCGTGGGGACCGCGGCCGGAGCGCCGTCGTCGTCGGAGGAGCAGCCCGCTGCCACCAACACCAGAGCCATGACAAGAGCAATCCAGGTCTTTTTGGTCACGCTCTTGAACCGTCCCGCTTTCTTGGACTCTGGTTGACGCGAATAAGCTCCGTTCATGGGCCGAAAGTACAAGGTAATCAGCGCTGATGGGCATGTGGAGACGCCGCCCGATGTATTCGTGAAGTATGTCCCCGAGCAATACAAGGATCGGGCACCCCGTCTGATCCACCTCCCCGAGGGGGGAGAGGGGTGGCTGATCGAGGGCCAGCCGCTGCTTCGCAACGGCCAGAACATCGCCGGGCGCGACAAGGTGAAGTTCTCCGGCGGCACCTATTTCAACGCCGACGGCAGCCCGGCTGAAGGGGCTGGTCCCGCTGAGCAGCGCCTCCGGGAGCAAGACCTCGACGGCATCGATGCCGAGGTGCTGTTCCCGCCGGTGTTCGCCAGCCGATTCCTCGAAGGAATCAAGGATCCCGACGTGTACCGCTCCATGATCCGGGCCTACAACACCTTCCTGGCCCACGACTACTGCTCGGTGGCCCCCGACCGGCTCATCGGCAACGCGGTAACCCCCATCACCGGCATCGACCACGCGGTGGAGGAACTGGAGTTTGTCGCGGAGGCGGGACTGCCATCGGTGGCGTTCTACAACTTCCCCAACGGCTCTCCCTACGCCGATCCGGTGGACGACCGGTTCTGGGAGAAGAGCCTGGAGCTTGGTCTCAAGCTGGCCCCCCACTTCGGCTTCGGGGCGGGGCAGGCCCCGCTCCAATCGGCGGCCAAGGGAACGTCTGACAGTCCCTGGGCGAGCGCACTGGTACAGCGGGCCGGCAGCCACTCCCCGGTGTACTGCATGGCCCAGCTCATCGCCGCCGGCGTGCTGGAGCGGTTCCCCGAGATCAAGTTCTACTTCGCCGAGACCAACGCGAGCTGGCTGCCCGGCACGCTTTACTTCATGGACGACAACTACGACCTGTTCGGCGACTGGTTCAAGGTGAGCTACGAGCGCAAGCCCAGCGAGCAGATACTCGACCACTTCCACTTCAGCGTGATCCGCGATCCGGTGGTGTTCGACATGGTCGACATCATCCCGTGGGACAACATCATGTGGGGTACCGACTTCCCCCACTCGGTGGGTTCCTTCCCCGACTCCCAGGAGTTCATCGAAGAGAACTTCACCAAGGTGGACGAGTCCATCTCCCGCAAGGTGCTGCTGGAGAACCCGGCCAAATACTTCGATCTGGACCTCGACGCCGACATCACCGAGACGCCGGCAGCCTAGGGATCCAGGGCCCCTCGGGAGTACCGAGCGGCCTGAGAATCAACTCAGATCGAGCACGCCTCGGGCCAGCTTCCCGGCCTCGAGGTCGTCGAACGCCTTGTCGAGTTCGGCTAGGTCGTAGGTGGCCGACACCAACTCGTCCAGCAGCAGCCGGCCGTCGAGATACAAGTCCACCAGGGCGGGGATGTCGAACGCGGGGCGGGCTGATCCGTAGCGGCAGCCCATTATCGACTTGTTCTGGTAGAGCTTGAACGGGGCGAGCTCCATCCGGGAGTCCATGCCCGCCACTCCCAAGATCACCATGCTGCCGCCGGGGCGCAGCATCTCCACCGCGTCCATCATCAGCGAGGTGTTGCCCACGCACTCCACCGAGCAGTCCACCCCGCCTGCGGTGATCTCCCGCACGGTCTCGATTGACGGGTCTTGGCCGGAGTCCACGAAGTGGGTGGCGCCGAATTGGCGGGCAAATCCCTCCTTGGCGGGGTTGTTGTCGACGGCGACGATCTTGGTAGCCCCGGCGATGCGGGCGGCCTGGATTACGTTGAGGCCGATGCCCCCCACACCTATCACCGCCACGGAGTCGCCCCGGTAGACCTGGGCCCGATTGAAGATGGCGCCGGTGCCGGTGAGCACGCCACAGCCGATAAGGCAGGCACTGGTGAACGGCACCCTCTTATCGATGGCCACAACTTGGCCCTGACCGACCACAACCTCCTCGGCGAACACGCCGGTGTTGGCGAAGCCCATGATCTCCTCGCCCTGGTAGGTGAAGTAGGCGGGCAAGTCGCCGGGGCCGGGCTCCTCGCCGGTCTCGTTGCGCTTGGCGATGGCCGCGCCGAGTTTGGAGGTCTGGCACAAGGTGGGGTGGCCAGTGGCACACACCGAGCAGCGTCCGCAGTTGTCGATGGTGGCGATTACCACGTGATCACCGGCCTCCACGGTTGTCACATCGCTGCCCACCGCCACCACCTGGCCGGCACCCTCATGGCCCATCACGAATGGCGGGGAGAACATCTGCCCGAAGGTCCCGTTGATCACCGACACGTCGGAGTGACACACCCCGGCTGCACCGATCCGCACTCGAACCTGATCGGGTTCGAGATCGGTCACCCCGAGCCCATCGACCACAACCGCGCCCTCGCCGTCGAACAAGATGCCCCGCATAGTTGGTGCTCCTCTCTGCCTATGACCGTTTGATGCCTATGGCCGATTGATATAGGTGTCGTCTTCGTATGCCTGGGGGCCGGTGAGCGTGCCAGGGGCTGGGGTCATCAGCTCCTCCCGAAAGCGGGTGGTGTACTGCTGGGCCGTGGTCCGCCACGCCACGAGCCGGTCGTCGCCGTCGACCCCCTCGTCGAATCCGCCGGCCGCGTCGGCCGCTTTGTTCAGTCGAATATAGGCCTCGGGGGAAGCGGCCCACACCGTGCACACCTCATAGTCGTGGTGCAGCACCTCCCACAGCCCCATGCAGGTGTAGCCGTAGTCGGCGGCGGCGGGCAGGTAGTCGGCAGCCATGGCGGCCAGATAATCGCGGGCTGATCCCGGCCGCACTTCGGTCAACTCGTGGATGTACAGGGTGCCTCGCACCTCACCGGCGAGCACCGATGCCAGTGGGGGCGATTCGGGTACTGATCCCAGCACTCGGTCGTAGCCTCCGGTGCGGAGTTTGTAGGCCTCCTCCCACCATTCGTCGAGCAGGTCGTTGGACTTCCGCTTGAGGTTGAGGCGATCCACCCGCTCGAGCCAGCCGTCCCAACCCCCCGAGTCCCACAGGTTCACCACCTGAGGCCAGCGGGCAGTGATCCCCATGGTGTACCAGGTGCCCAGGAGCTCGAAACCAACCCGGGCGTCCCGGTTCTGGATCTTGATGTGCTCCATGTAGGGCCACGCCGCCTGGCCCGTGATGTCGACGTACTCGTGCAAGATGATCTCTCGTTTTGCCACGGCCAGGACACTACCGGGAGATGTCGATCAAGGAGTTGTTGAGAGCTCGGGGCCCTTCAGATGAGCACCGCCACCACGATTACCAGCACGATCACGGCAACGAGGGCCACTGACGCCAGCAGCATGGCCCCGGGTAGCCGTTTGCCGAAGAGGCGGATCATTCGCCGGCTGGGGATGGGCGGAGCTGGCTCGTTAAGGGGGATTGCCCGGGGGGCCACTGCGATGCCAGGCGGATCTATGCCGGGTTGCTCTCCGTCGCGGACCTTTTCAGTCCATTTTGTGCCATCCCACCATCGGGCGTCATGGCGCCCGAATGGGTCGGTATGCCAAGAGGCCTCGGGTTCGGGGTTCGCTGCCAACTCGATGCTGAGTCTAACCAGACCGACAGCCTGCTGGCAGGGCAGAATGGCGGCTGTGGACAGCCAGGCCCAGCTTGCCGAACTCTTGTCCAAGCAAGAGATCATCGAACTGCTGTATCGGTACTGCCGGGGGGTGGACCGCCTCGACATGGAGCTGGTCCGCTCGTGCTACCACCTGGACGCCACCGATTCCCACGGCACTTTCGAGGGCACTGTGGACGAGTATCTGGTGTGGAGCGAGCGCCTGTTGCGTCGCTACACCGGCTCGGTCCACAACGTGTTGAACGTGTTCGTGGAAGTCGACCCGGAGTTGGCAACTTCTGCCGATGGGGGCACTGTGCAATGGGCTCGCTCCGAAGCCCACGGCATCGCCCGGCATTGGACTGAGGGAGGGCCGCCGGAATTGAACCTGTCGGTGGGCTTCCGCTTCATTGACGACTTGTGCCGGCGAGGCGGCGGACCTTGGCTCATCCAACGGCGGGTGGCCACCACGGAATGGGTGCGAGAAGAGCAGTTCCGTCCTTTCGATGAGCGCTTCTTGCGGGGCAGCCGAGACCGCTCCGATCCCGTTTATGCTCCCCGTCCTGACCAATAGGCCACTGGCCGAACCGAGAACTACCATCGGCTGCCATGCAAACCGAGAACCTAGAACTCTCCACTGCCGATGGCCCGATGAGGCTGTACGTTGCCCGCCCCGATGGCGAGCCGAGGGCCGCGGTAATCGTGATCATGGAGGCCTTCGGGCTGAACAGCCATATCGAGGATGTGACTCGACGGATGGCGGCCGAGGGCTATCTGGCGGTAGCCCCCGATCTGTATCACCGCTACGAGAACAATCTGGCCGGCTACGACGAGATGGACAAGATATTCGAGATGATGGGCAACCTCCTCGACTCCCACTCCCTGATGGACGTGGATGCCGCTCTCGGCTATCTGGCCGACCAGGGGATCCCGTCCAACAAGGTGGGCATCACCGGATTCTGCATGGGCGGCCGGGTCACCTTCCTGACGGCTATCAGCCGCCCAGTGGGCGCGGCGGTCACCTACTACGGCGGGGCCATCGTGACCGACGGGTTCACCCCGGGCCAGCCCAAACTGGCCGACCGCCACGGCGACCTCCAGTGCCCGTGGCTGGGCCTATTCGGCGACCTCGACGGCATGATCCCAGTCGAGGGTGTCGAGCAACTTCGGTCCGACCTCGACGGCAACTCCCAGCCCACCGACATCGTGCGCTACGCCGATGCCGACCACGGGTTCCTGTGCGACGAGCGCCCGTCGTACAACGCCGACGCTGCCTCCGACGGCTGGTCCCGTATGGCGGCCTGGTTCGGCGTGCATCTGTCGTGACCGCTGACAGCCAGTTGGTCGCCAACCAGGGACAGCCTGTCGCCGGCGCAGAGAAAATCGGGGTCATCGGCTCGGGGGTGATGGGCTCGGGCATCGCGCAGGTGATGGCCATCGCCGGCCATCCCGTGGTGGCCTTCGACATCGATCCCGACATCGTTGCGGCCGCGCCCGGTCTGGTGGCCGAGGGCCGGTTCGGAATCCAGGGAGCAGTGGCCCGGGGCAAGATGACCGAAGCCGAGGCTGAAGCTGCGCTGGGCCGCATCGACTTCACCACTGACCGAGATGCGGCTGCGGCTGTCGATGTGATCATCGAGGCCGTCCCCGAGCGCTTGGACCTCAAGATCGAGCTGTTCAAAGACCTCGACAAGGAGTGCCCCGACCACACCATTCTGGCGTCCAACTCCAGCGGGTATCCGGTGCAGGCCCTGGCGGTGGCCACCGACCGGGCCGATCGGGTGATCGGCTGGCACTGGGCATCGCCGCCGCCGGTGATGAAGCTGGCCGAGATCGTGAGGGCACCGCAAACCTCCGACGAGACCACCGAGACCATCTGCCGCCTGGCCGCCGCCGCGGGCAAGAACCCCGTGGTGATCAAGGACTCGGCCATGAGCTGGGGCTACGTCACCAACCGGGTGTACGGCGCCATGATCCGAGAGGCCAACGCGGTGGTGGCCGAAGGTGTGGCCAGCCGGGAAGAAGTAGACCAGCTCATGGTGGACTGCTTCCGGTGGCCGTCAGGCCCTTACGGCATGGTCTCCGGTGCCACCACCGGCTGGAGGGCCGGCAAGAAATAAACCCAAAAGAGAGGTTTCCATGAAGGCAGCGCTCTTGGCATCGCCGGCCACGCCGTTGGTGATGGCCGATGTGGATTGCGTCGACCCCGGACCGGGGCAAGTGCGGGTGCAGGTCACCCACTGCGGCTTGTGCCACTCCGATCTGACCATGATCGATGCCCCCGAGATGATGACCCCGATCATCCTGGGCCATGAGGCCGCTGGGATCGTCGACGCGGTGGGTCCCGGGGTGGACTCCCTGGCCGAGGGTGACCATGTGATGCTGTCGCCGTTCGGGCCGTGCGGGACGTGCTATTGGTGCGTGCGGGGGGAGATGACGCTATGCGCGTCGGCGGCGTCGATGTTCATGGGAACAATGCCCGACGGCTCGATTCCGTTCACGATGGACGGCCAGCCGGTGTACCGGGGCCTGGGAGTCGCCGGATTCGGCCAACTCACCTTGGTAGCCGAAACCGCTGCGGTGAAGATCGACCCCGAGGTGCCCCTGGAAGTGGCCGCGGTGATCGGATGCGCTATCCAGACTGGTGTGGGCGCAGTGCTCAACACCGCCAAGGTGGAGGAGGGCGCCACCGTGTTGGTGATGGGCCTGGGCGGCGTGGGCATGTCGGTGGTGCAGGGGGCCCGCCTGGCCGGCGCGTCGCGTATCTTCGCCTCCGACCCGGTGGCCGATCGCCGCAACGCCGCCGTGGCATTTGGAGCCACTGATCTGCTCGATCCAAATGAGACCGACGTGGTGGCCCACGTGCAGGAAGCCACCAAGGGGATCGGCGCCGACTACGCCTTCGACGCCGCCGGCGCTGGCCCGCTAGTGGAGGCGGGCCTGGCCGCCACCCGCAACGGCGGCACCACGGTGATGGTGGGCGCGCCCGCCCTGGAGCACACTGTGACCATCAATCCCGCAGTCATGTACCTCACCGCCGAGAAGAAGCTGCTGGGCTGTCTGTTCGGCGGCTGCAACTCCCAGCGAGAAGTCCCCCGCCTGCTAGCCCTGTGGCAAAACGGTCGCCTCGACCTCGAGCCCATGATCACAGCCCGCCGCCCCATAAACGAGATCAACGCCGGCCTAGAAGACCTCCGAGCCAGCATCGGCATCAGAACCGTATTCAACCTGAGCTGACTCGTCGCCAGTTCCTAGCGCGTTTAGCCCTGATTGCTGAACCCTGGAGGGAACGGAAGCCGAGCCTCTCCTTCAGGTGGCGTCTGCTGTCCGTCAGGCATCGGCTTGTCCAGTGCCTTGATGAGCAAGTCTCCCAACTCGTCCAAAGAGCCGACCGGCATGGCTCCCAGTTGTTCCAAACGCTCGTTGCCTGGACCTTCACCGGGTCCCCGCCACATGGCGACCGGTCCGAAACCGTGTTTGAGCGATTCGACCGCGCCCGCCCATGTCCCGCCGGTTTCGATGTCGCTGGCCACGACCAGTGTGGTCAACGAACCGGCATAGATGAGCTTGTTCCGTCCCATGGCTGTCCCCGCAGTAAAACGGGCGTCGGGCTTATAGGGAGTACATAACAGAGCACGGCCATCGAGGATCACCCGTCGGTTGTCCGGCCGTTTGAGTTGGCGTTCCATCGAGTCGGCCAGAAAGCCGATCGCGGCACCCTCCTCCCCAATAGCCGCGTTCATGGCCAGCTGATCCACTCCCCGAGCACCGCCGGAAACCACCGGCAAACCCAGCCGGGTAGCCAACCGGGCCGCGCCCTTGGCGACTTCAGCGCCTTTTTCGCCAATATCTCGGCTTCCGACCACTCCGAGACCTGGGCGTTCGAAGAGATCAAGGGGGCCAGCAGCGTGTAGCACCACCGGGGCTTTCTCCTTCAGCCGATACCTGAACAGACATGGATAGTGCTCATCAAACGGAGTGATGGTGTGAATGCCAGATTGCATCAAGCGGTCGACCTCAAAGGCCATCGCGATAGCTCGATCGAAGAGGGCGGCAATCCTGGAAGCCATCTCTTCCGCAAGACCGTGCATGGCGCACAGCGTTTCAGGGGGTGCTTCAAGGAGCGCGCTCGGTCGGCTGGCAAGTTCAGATTGTTGCCAGTACTCCGCAGAAGTAAGTGGCTTGACCCCTTCCGAAGCCAGCCTGCTGGTCAGCAACAGTGCAGCCAACGAGTCCTGGTTTGCTGCACCTCCGCACCCGATTCGTCCGAACTCAGTCACGCGCCGACCTTCCCGCCGTATCTGCCAAGGCGAACGGATAAACCAGTCTGGCACCAGATCGCCGAAGCTGAGCAGCAATCACTGTGAACGTCCACCGGGAGTCCACGATGTCGTCCACCAACAGTACGGGCCCAGAAGGAACATCCGGGACAATCCTGAATGCATCCTTGATGTTTGCGTATTGCTTGGCGCTGTTCTGCATGAACTTCTGCGGCTGGGTGTCTTGGGCTGTGTCAACTGCATCATGGCACGGCAGCCCCAGCTCCTGGGCGATGCGTTGGGCCAAATCTCGGACAAGTGCAGGATGCCTGCGGGAGGGGACATAGGACACCCAGGTCGGTGCAGGATCAGGCTTCCAGCGGTTTCGGATCAGGTCCGCCGAAGCATCAACCAACTCATCGTCAAAGTGTCCTTCGGCCTTTCCCCTTTGGACGAGTGCTCCCCAACCCCCATCACGCCAGAGGGCCAGCACGCGACCTGGCTCACAGCGTTGATCCGTGGGGATCCTGCCCTCGCCTGGGACCTGCTTCCGGGGTTCTATTGAGAGTGCTGATTCCCTCAGAAAGTCCACTGCGGCCTGAACGGCTTGGGAACCCGCCCCGAGCTTTCTGTGGTCTGACAGGCAATTGTCGCAGATACCACAAGGATGCGCATGCGGATCGTCCAAGTACGACCTGAGCAAGTTCATTCGGCATTGTCCAGTGCTGGCATATTCGGCCATCTGAGACTGCTCCCCCCACCGCAGGGCAGTTACCGCTTCGACCCGCTCACTGTCGTAGCTCCATGGTTGAAGTGTCCGCTGCCAACCAGCAGGGACGCGTTCGACCGCGTCATCGACCTCCAAAATCTTCAGGAGTTGGTGAAGCCGCGACCGTCGGACGTTCACAACCCGCTCGATTTCAGTGAGCTTCAAGGGGCTTGCCGTTTGCTCCAGCAGTCCAACAATCTCATGGGCTTGGACAATGGTGGGGAACGCCGAGTCGATGAAGTAGTTCTGGATGTCAGCGTCCTCGTAACCCTGGAGCAAGATGCCCCAAGAATCGGCCAGATTCCGCCCAGCCCTCCCTACTTGCTGGTAATAGGCAATCGGAGAGCCCGGTGCCTGGTAGTGGATAACGAAGGAGAGGTCGGGTTTGTCGAATCCCATGCCCAGTGCGGAAGTCGCTGCGACGACCTTCACCTGGTTGCCTAGCAACTGTTGCTCGATCTCCAATCGGCGGTCATTGTCAGAATCGCCCGAGTAGGCGACGGCGATTATTCCCTGGGACGAAAGCCAGGCTGCAACTCTGTCAGCGTCACGGATCGTGAGGCAGTAGACGATGCCGGTTCCGGGCAGCTTGGGAATCGTTTCAGCCAGCCACGCCAGCCGCATCTGCTGATGTGCTGGTTCGTAGACGCGGAGCCGGAGCCCCTCGCGACCAAGGGGGCCACGAATGCGCACGAGTTCATTCCCAAGCTGGTCGGCTACATCGTCCACAACCCGGTCATTGGCAGTAGCGGTGCAGCCCAGCACGGGGATACTTCGTGGCAGTAAGTCCAAGACTCCCTTGATTCGGCGGTAGTCAGGCCGAAAGTCATGTCCCCAATCCGAGATGCAGTGGACTTCGTCGACCACCAGCAGGCCACCGCGCCGGGCCAGCGACGGCAGGTGCTCAGTACGGAAATCCCGGTTGGCCAGCCGCTCTGGTGAGATCAGCAGGACGTCGATCCGGTCAGAGTCAATTGCGGCATAGACCGCCTCCCATTCCTCCTGGTTGGAGCTGTTGATGGTGGTCGCCCGGACCCCCATGCGCAGAGCGGCTTCGATTTGGTTCCGCATCAATGCCAACAATGGAGATACCAACAGTGTGGGACCGGCACCTCTATCGCGCAAGAGCCGTGTGGCGATGAAATAGACCGCGCTCTTCCCCCAACCAGTTCGCTGCACCAAGAGAACTCTCGTCCGCTGCAATACCAACTGCTCTATGGCTTCAAGTTGCCCAGGGCGGAAGGTTGATGACTGATCGTTGGTCAGTGCTCGCAAACGCTCATGAGCTTCCGAGGAGAAGAACTCTGCTTGGCGGTTCGACATTTTCAGAGGCTCCCTTTTGAAGATTCGTGGCGGAAGATGATGCTGAGGCGGGGGGCGGTGGCGTGGGTGAGTTTGGGGACGGAGTGCTCGAAGTGGTGCTGGCAGTTGCCGCCCATCACCAGTAGGTCGCCGGAGCCGAGGACGAACTTTCGGGACTTGCCGCCGCCGAGGGGGCGGAGCAGGAAGGGGCGGGCCGCACCCAGCGACACCAGGCCGATGACGGGCTGGTGCATGATCCGTCCGATCTTGTCGGCGTGCCAGGCCACGCTGTCGCTTTCGTTGCGGTAGAGGTTGATTCCCACTCGGGTGAAGGCCTTGCGGTAGCGGGCACCCAGCATCACGGCGATGTCGTCGATCACGGGTGCGGCTGCGCCCACAACGTCAGTGGGGAGGTGGCTCGACAGCCGGGGGACATCCACCATGTTGTCGTACATGGGCCGTCTTCCGGTGGAAAGGGGGACCGTTTTCACCAGCTTGTCCAACAGAGTGTCGCCGCCCCGGACGAAGCCGGTCATCGTGTCGACCCATGCCTCGCCGCCCAGGTCCACCCGCTCAGGGGCCAGCTCAAGCACGATTGGCTCCTGCATGCTCCACAGCGCGGGCTGGGCAATGGCACTGCATCGCTCAGAAGGTGGGGCAACAGCCGACATGGTCCGATCACTCTACGGACGACCGGTGACAGTTTGAGCTAGAGGCTTGTGCGTTGGAAGATGCGGGCGAATCGGGCGACGACTTGATCGATGGGCGGGGCCTCGCCACTGGCCAATGGGTCGAGGGTGAACTCGACTCTGGCTTCGGCCTGCCTGGCCCGGGACGGCATCGGGACGATCGTGGCTGCCAGCTGGCAGACCACTCCGTTGTGGGCGGTGAAGGTGATCTGCACGATGCCGGCGTCGTGGTCGATGTAGCTCACCTCGCCCAACTGGTGTCCTGCCTCTACCAGCCGGGCGAAGACGTCACCTGGAGGGAGGAGCAGCACAGAGGCGTCGTCGGTCGCCGAAGGGGTTGGTTGGGGTGGGGGAGCTGGTTTCGGAGTCGGGGGAGGCTCAGTACCAGCCCGCTGGAGCCAGTGGTATGCCTCGGTGATGCGGGCCGCCACCGCAGTGGTGCCGCCTGCATCGGGGTGGGCTTGGCGGATCAGCGCCCGATAGGCGCGGTTGATGTCGTCGGGCTGCGCCCCCTTCTCCAGCCCCAGTGTTCGCAGCGCCCGCTCCCGATTCACACAAACACGGTAGAGCGAAACCGGCTGCTCAGTCTTCGGTAAGGAATTCCAGAATGGTTGGGTAGGCGGTGGGGTCTTGCATCATGAAGATGTGGCCGCCGTCGAAGGTGGCCAGGCGGGCGTTGGGGATTTGGTCGCGCAGGAGTTCGCTGTTGCGGATGGGGGCGATCCCGTCGTGGATACCGGCGCACACCAGGGTGGGCACGTCGACCTCGCCGAGACGGTCAACCACATCGTGGCCTCTGCGGGCTTCAAGCTGGCCGAGCGCGCCGGGGGTTTCGAGCGGCAGGGCGGGGCCGTCGGGGCGCGCATTGGCCACGAACACTTCTACGCCGGGGGGAAGAGGACCGCCCCGCTCATAGCGGGTGTCCATGATCTCCAACGCCACCTCGCCCCGCTCGTCGGGATCGAGGTCGGCCAGGGTGTGCAAGGGCCAGGAGCTGTAGTCGGGGCCGCCGGGGGAGGTGCAGTTGAGCACCAGCTTGCTGATCCGCCCCGGATGAAGCACGGCCATGTTCATACCCACCATCCCGCCGAAACTGGTGCCCACAACGGGGACTGAATCCCACCCCAAGAAGTCCAAGAAGGCGATGGCGTCGGCGGCGTAGTCGGCCATGGTCCAGGGCAACGGCGGCGTGGAGGTTTGGCCGAGGCCCCGCTGGTCGTAGTGGGCCACGGAGAAAGACGCGTTGAGTGGGTTCAGTTCGGGGGCGGTCATGCGCAGGTCGCCCCCGCTGCCGCTGATGTTGAGCAGGGGCGGCCCCGAGCCGTGCAGCTCGAAGTAGAGGTCGAGATCCCGGACCTTGGCTATCGGCATCGGGTCATGTTGCCATGTTCGAGACCGCTACGGGGCCGGATCAGACGAACGCTGAGGCGAAGACCAGCGATACGATGGTCATCACCTTGATGAGGATGTTCATCGACGGCCCTGAGGTGTCCTTGAACGGATCGCCCACGGTGTCGCCCACCACGGCGGCCTTGTGGGGTTCGGAGCCCTTGCCGCCGTGGGCGCCGGCCTCGATGTACTTCTTGGCGTTGTCCCAGGCCCCGCCAGCGTTGGCCATGAAGATGGCCAGAGCGAAGCCGGTCACCAGGGCACCGGCCAAAAAGCCGCCCAGGGTGTCCACGTCGATGAACCCCAGGATTAGTGGTACGGCCACTGCCAAGGCGCCGGGCAGCAGCATCTCTCGCAGCGATGCCTGCGTGGAGATGGCCACGCACCTAGACGAGTCGGGGTTGACTCCCTCAGCGCCTTCCCGCAGACCGGGAATCTCTCGGAACTGGCGGCGCACCTCCTCGATCATCTTGTTGGCCGCCCGCCCTACGGCATCGATGGTGAGAGCGGCGAACAAGAACGGCAGCATTGCTCCCAGGAAGAGTCCGATGAACACATCAACTTGGCCCACGTCCAGCGAGAGCGTGAAACCGGGATCCTCGAGTTGGAGCGCGACTTCGAAGGTTTTGAACAGAGCCAAGGCGGTCAGCGCGGCCGAGCCCACCGCGAATCCCTTGGCGATGGCGGCGGTGGTGTTGCCCAGCGAGTCCAAGGCGTCGGTCACCTCGCGCACCTCGGGGTCGAGCTCGGACATCTCGGCGATGCCCCCGGCGTTGTCAGCGATGGGACCGTAGGCGTCCACCGACACCACCACGCCGGTGGTGGCCAGCATTCCGATGGCGGCCACGGCGATCCCGTAGATGCCCGCGCCAGTGGTGTCGCCCAGCGTTTGCTGGCCACCCCAGTAGGCCACCAGCACGCCAGCGGCGATGAGGATCACCGAGGCGGCTACCGACACCATGCCCGCACTGATCCCCGACAGCACTGTGGTGGCCGGCCCGGTCTCGGACTGCTGGGCAATCTTGCGGACCGGTGGGTAATGGTCGCTCGTCCAGATCTCGGCCACCTTGCCGATGGCCCAGCCCACCAACAGGCCGCCGATCACCGAGATGGGCAGGCCCCACCAGCCGTCGAAGTCGTCACCGGAGAAGAACCAAAGTCCAACCAGGATGGTGCCGATGACGGTGAGGCCCATGGCCACGTTGGTGCCCATGTGGAGTTGGCGGGACAGGCTCTTCACGTCGGCTTGGGTGCTGCCCCTCACGGCGAACGAGCCCACGATGGCGGCCAGCATCCCGACAAAGGCCACGGCCAAGGGGAACATGAGCTGGGCTAGGCCGATATCACTGCCCGTGGCTTCGCTTCCGGCCACGGCGAAAGAGAACGCGGTCAGAGCGATAGGAGCGATGATCGACCCGCTGTAGCTCTCGAACAGGTCAGCGCCCATGCCAGCCACGTCGCCCACGTTGTCGCCCACGTTGTCGGCGATGGTGGCCGGGTTGCGGGGATCGTCCTCGGGAATGCCGGCCTCCACCTTGCCCACCAGATCGGCGCCGACATCGGCGGCTTTGGTGTAGATGCCCCCACCCACGCGGGAGAACAGGGCGATGGAGCTGGCCCCGAGCCCGAAGGCGGTGAAGATCTCGAACGGGTCGTCGACCGACAGCCATTCCACGAACAGCAAGTAGGTGAAAGCCAGGCCCAGAAGGCTCAGTCCAGCGACCGAAAAGCCCATGACCGCGCCGCCCCGGAAAGCCAGCGGCAACGCCTTGGCCGGTCCCTCTGTGGCCGCTTGAGTGGTTCGGGCGTTGGCCATGGTGGCCACTGTCATGCCCACGTACCCAGCCCCCGCCGAGAGTACCGCGCCCAGGATGTAGCTGATGAACGTGAGCTCCACGCCGGTGAGCAAGGGGATGAGGATCGCCATGATGACCACGAAGCCGGCCACCCAGGTGTACTCCTGCTTGAGGAAGGCCCGAGCCCCGGACTGGATCTCGTTCATGAGATGGACCATGCGGTCGTTGCCCGGCGGGGCCGATTTCACCAGCCTGTAGAAGAGGAAAGCGAGTGCGAGCGCAAGAATCGCGCTCAATCCGGCAAGGTACGGTACGGCGTCCACGTTGACCCCCTGTTTGAGATAACTAGGCGAAGTTAGCCAGCGAGAATATGACCTGCCAAGGTTGCCATTTGGGATAACCAATTTCGGGTCATTAGCGATAATCTGGAACCGTGGTCAGCCTCAGCCGGTTGCGGACCGAAGCCCGGGAGGCCCGGCGCTCGTTTTCTGATCCCGAGGGTGCGGCGCGAGCAGTATGCAACGCGGTTACTTCCCTTGGCTGGCTGGACGGCGTGGGTCGGGTGTCAGCCACGGTGGCCGACGACGGCGAGATCGATCCGGCCCCACTGGTGACCGCTTGCCGTCTGCGGGACATCGAGGTGTATTTCCCGGTGATGCGCGATCCCGCTCCCATCCAGTTCGCCCCCGCCGGGCCGGACACTTCATTCGTGCTCAACCGGTTTGGGATTCCCGAGCCCGATGTCGACCTCCAACTCTTGGTGTCGGCCCGGGAGCTTGATGTGGTGTTCGCCCCTGTGGTGGTGTTCGACGCCGCTGGCCATAGGGCAGGTCGGGGCCAGGGTTACTACGACCGGGCGCTGTCCTTTTTGCTCAACGGGCCCCGCCCAGCCAAGCCGCTGGTAGTGGGGCTGGCCTATGAGTGCCAGCTCGTGGATGGGGTGCCGTCCCACCCCGGCGATGTGACCATGGATGCGGTGGTCACCGAAGAGCGGGTGCGGGTGTTCAGCAAAGCGCTGTCGCGCCGGGCCCGCCGGTGATCGGCGTGCGAGCCCAGAACCGGGGGAGTGCTCGCACCCCCGTGGATTTTCAGTAAGGATGTAGCAGTGCGCATCGTGGTCGTGGGCGCTGGCGAGGTGGGTTCCCACGTCGCTCAGATTTTGAGCGAAGAGGGCAACACCGTGTCGGTCGTGGAGGTGAACGCCAAGAAGCTGCACAGCCTGGCTGAAGACCTGGACGTGTTGGCGGTGGAGGGGAGCGGCACCCATCCTCACGTTCTCGTCGAGGCGGGCATCAACAAGGCCGACCTGCTGGTGGCGGTCACCGCCCACGACGAGGTGAACCTGGTGGCCTGCTTGCTGGCCAAGCAGCACGGCGTGGAACGCACCATCGCCCGCATCCAGGCCCGCAACCTGCGGGAGAAGGACGCCCGGGAGCTGCGGGAGGCGATGCAGGCCGACACCATCATCGACCCCGACGAGGAGACCGCCCACGAGATCATGGACCTCCTGTCATATCCGGGGGCCACCGACGTCACGGTGATGGCCGATGGGGAGGTTGTGGTGGTGGGGGCGAAGCTCACCGCCGACGCACCCTGGGCTAACCGGCGATTGGTCGATATTGCCGAAGAGTATGAGCCCGACTGGGACTTCCTTGTGGCCGTGCTCACCCGTGAGGGCAAGACCCAGATTCCCCGGGCCGATACCACACTTGAGCCCGGTGATCTTCTGCGGGTGGTGTGTAAGCGGCGGGCCCGATCGACGCTGTTGCCGCTCTTGGGTCTGGCGCCGGGCACCCATCGCCGGGTGATGCTGCTCGGCGGGGGCCGGACGGCCGAGATATTGGCCCGGCGACTGAGTGAGCGCCATGCCGAGGTGGTGCTCATCGAGCGGAATCTGGAGCGGGCCCAGACGCTGAGTGAGGAACTAGATGCAGTGCTGGTGATCCACGGCGATATCACCGACGCCGAGTTGCTGGAATCCGAGGATGTCGGCAAGTTCGACGCAGTGATCGCTCTCACCGGCAAAGACGACGCCAACATCCTGGCCTGTCTGTATGCCGAGTCGATGGGAGCGAGCGGGACCATCGCCGTGTTGCACAACTTGGCGCTGCGCACGCTGCTTCGGGATGTGGGCATCGACGTGGCGTTGTCGCCCCGCACGGCCAGCGCTAACGGAGTGCTCCGCTATGTGCGGGGCGAGGTGGCCCAAGTGGCCACCTACCTGTCGGGTGACTTCGAGGTCATCGAGGTTGAGATCAAGGCGGGGTCGAAGGCCGATGGGGCCGTGGTGAGAGAGCTGGGTCTGCCCAAGGACGTGCTCGTTGGCGCCTATGTGCGAGACGGCAAGGCACAGATCGGCCGGGGTCGCAGCCAGCTCCGCAGCCGCGACCACATTGTGGTTTTCGCCCGGCCTGACACGGTTGACGAAGTCAAGCGCTTCTTCGGGTGATAGGACATGATCCTGCCCGGCCGGACACCGTGGACGAAGTGAAGCGCTTCTTCGGGTGAGCCTGGAATGAGCGACCCGTCTCGGGTTCGCTTCCCCTGGCACCGGTCCGCAGTCAGGGTGCTGACCACCGTCGTAGCCACGGCCGCTTCCCTTGTTGTGATCTCCACCGTGGTATACCTGGCCTCGGGAGAGATAAGTGGGGTGGACGACGCCATCTTCGAGTCGGTGGCTGGCTTTACCACTACCTCTCTCACCGTGGTGGACCCCGAGGCGCTGCCCACCTGGCTGCTCACATGGCGGGCCTTGACCCAGTGGCTGGGCGGCTTGGGCGGCCTGATGCTCGCCTTAGTGGTGGTGCCGGCCTTCGGGGGACAGCGGCGGCTGAGTGAGGTGGCCGAGGGCCGAGGGCGACGGGCAGTGCTGGCGAGGACGTGGTCGCACAACACCCAACGGGTGGTCTTGACCTATATGGGCCTCACGATCCTGGTGTTTGCGTCCTACTACGCGGCGGGTATGGGCGTGTTCGACGCCGCCACTTTCGGGCTCACCACCGCATCCACCGGAGGATTCGCCAACTACCGAGACTCATTCGCCCACTTCGACTCAGCAGCAATCGAGTGGGTGGGCGCCGGAGCCATGGCCCTTGCCGGCGTGTCGGTGGCCGCGTTGGTATGGATGGTGCGGGGGAAAGTGCAGGCCTTGTGGCGATCGACCGAGCTCAAGCTCTACGCCTGCCTGATTATTGGGTCGACGGTGCTGGTGGCGGCATGGACGTGGACCGATACCGGCGGGGGTGCCGACACCATCCGAGAGTCGTTTTTTGTCGTCACCTCGTCGATCAGCACAACTGGTTTCCGAGTCGCAGATTGGGGCTATTGGGTGGCCGCGCCCCAAATTCTGCTGCTCTTGCTTATCGGGGTGGGCTCGATGGCGGGCTCGGCCGGGGGCGGTTTCCGGGTGCTACGGGTAATCGAGATTTTGGGCATCGTACGGCGGGAGCTGGTGGTGCAACTCCATCCTCGGGCGGTGGTGCCGGTGAGGGTGTCGGGAGCGGTGGCTTCGGAGGCCTCGCTCACCCGGGTTCACAACTTCCAGATTCTGTGGGTGCTGGCCGCCGCCTCGGGGGTGTTCGGCATCGCCTCGTTGGGGGGAGACTTGCCGACCGCGGTGTCGGGGTCGATCTCCGCACTGGCTACCGCCGGACCTGGCTTGGGCGATCTCTCGGGTTTTGCCGATGCCACGGTGCTGGCCGCCCCGGCTCGAGGGGTGTTGATTGCCCTGATGTTCTTGGGCCGGCTGTCGATCTATCCGGTGGTGGTGGTGATCGGCTGGGGTATAGGCGAGGTCCAGCGGATGCGACTGAGACGATGAGGCCAGGGCGATGAGGCTGGAGACATGAGGCTGGCGCCATGACCACGGTATTGACGGCTGCCCGTAAGGGGAGGGCCGCGGTGAAATGGGCCGTGTCCCAACTGCTGGTGGACCGACCCTGGAATGTGACCAGCAGAGTGGGGTTCGTGGTCGGGCTGGGGCTCCTGTTCATGGTGCCGGGGATGCTGTTGGCCACCCTGGTGGAGTGGGGGTCGTCGGTATCGAACGATGAGATTGCCCTGGGAATGGGAGCGCTGGTCACGCTTGTTGGAGGGGGGCTGTTGGTGGCCTTCACTCGGCTCGACGAGGACATGCCCCCGGCCTCGGTCTTCGCGGCGGTGGCATGGACGTGGATCGGCTTGTCGCTATTCGCCGCGCTGCCGCTGTGGTTTTCTGGCGACCTGGGGAGCTTCGACACTGCCCTGTTCGAGGCGGTGTCGGGCGTTACCGCCACCGGCTCCACCGTGCTCAGCCCCATAGAGGGGACGGGCCGAGGCGTGCTCATGTGGCGCCAGATCATGCAGTGGTACGGCGGCATGGGCATGGTGGTGCTGGCGGTGACCATTCTGCCGTTCCTGGGGGTTGGAGGGCTCAGCCTCATAACTGCGGAGGCTCCCGGTCCCACGTCCGACCGGCTGGCGCCTCGGGTGAGTTCCACCGCTCGGAGGTTGTGGGCACTATACGGCGGCATCACCCTTGCAATAGCGGCCGCCCTGATGATCGCCGGATTGAGCCTCTACGACGCAGTGGCCCATGCCTTCACCAGCGCAGGTACCGGGGGCTTCTCGCCTTATGACGACTCCATCGGCCACTTCGACAGCATCGCGGTGGAAGCGGTGATGATTGTTGGGATGTTGGTGGGAGGGGTGAGCTTCACCCTTCACTGGCGGGCGGTGTCAGGCAACCCGGGGGTTTACGGAAGGTCTTCTGAGTTTCGCACCTATCTCCTTGTGATATTCGCGGTCGCTTTGTTCGCGTCCCTGCTGAACTGGCTGAACGACTTGTCTGATCTGGCCAACAGTCTCCGCAACGGGATCTTCGGCGCGGTGACCCTGGGCACCAGCGGCGGTTTCGGCAACGCCTCCAGTGCCAATCCGGGCGGCGATTTCGCGGCATGGACGCCGGGGGCACAGGCATTGCTGCTGCCCCTCATGGTGATGGGGGGCATGACCGGGAGCACCGCCGGGGGGTTGAAAGTGTTGCGGGCCCAAGTGATGGCGAAATACATGCGGGTCGGGCTGCTGCGAGTGAAGCATCCCAGGGTGGTGGCACGGGTGAAGCTTGGCCAAATGGTGGTGTCGGAGCCGATACTCCAGCGGGTGGCGGGGCTGGTGGCCCTCTACGCGTTGTCAGCGCTTGTGGCCACTTTGGTGCTGGCCGCGTTGGGTCAAGACCTGATCACTTCCTCGTCTGCGGCCATAAGCGCGTTGAGCAATATGGGACCCGCTCTGGGCGACGCCGGGCCCACCTCCAACTACTTGGTGTTCTCCCGTCCAGCCCGGGCGGTGCTGATGTCGATGATGCTCATCGGCCGCCTGGAGTTCTTCGCCATCTTCTTGGTGGTGGTGTCGGCCTACGAGCGGACCCGTCGGCTGACCCGAGTCAACCTGCGACGTTGAGAAATGCGCTGAGGGCCAGCGCGAAGTCCACAGGATCCTGGGCACCGCACATTTCCCTGGCCGAGTGCATCGAAAGCTGGGCGACGCCGACATCGATGGTGGTCACCCCGGTAGTAGAGGCCGCGAACGGCCCGATCGTGCTACCGCAGGGCATGTCGCCGCGGTGGACGTAGAGTTGGTGGCCCACTCCGGCCTTCTCGCACGCCTCGGCGAATGCGGCCTCGCCCACCGCGTCGGTGGCGTAGCGCTGGTTGGCGTTGCGCTTGATCACCGGTCCATCGCCCATGGCTATGTGATGGTCGGGCTCATGGCGCTCGGGATAGTTGGGATGGGTGGCGTGGGCCCCATCAGCCGACGCACACAGCGACTGGGCCAGCGCGGGATGCAGCGCGCCGCGGCTGCCGACAATTCGCTCCAGCACGGTGGGCAGCAGGGTGGACGCGGCCCCCTGTGCTGAGGCGCTGCCGACCTCTTCGTGGTCGAAAAGGCACAGCACTGCGCTGGGAGGCGAGTCGGCTGGAGCGTCGATCAGGGCCTGGAGACCGGCCCAGCACGACACCTGGTTGTCGATGCGAGGGGCATAGATGAACTCGCCGTCGATGCCGCCGATCACCGATGGAGTGAGGTCGTGGAGCATCGCATCCCAGGCCAGCACCTCATCGGCATCGACACCGGCCGCCTCGGCCGCCGTCAAGGCGAATTCGCCGGGGGTGCGCAGCCCCAGCCCCCATACGGGGACGATGTGGGTCTGGGGATTGAGCAGCAGCCCCTTTTGGTTGACCTCCCGGTCGAGGTGGATGGCGAGTTGGGGCACTCGGAGCACGGGCCGATCGATACAGAACAGCCGTGTGCCCGTTGGAGTGGCTACTCGACCGGCCACCCCAAGATCGCGATCCAGCCAGCTGTTGAGCAACGCGCCCCCGTACACTTCCACGCCGAGTTGCCGATAACCGGCCTGACCGGTGTCGGGCTGGGCAGTGATGCGCAAGTTAGGGCTGTCGGTGTGGGCGCCGATGATTCGAAAGCCTGCATCGCTGGTCTGGTGCCGCCACGCCACCAGGCTGCCGCCCCGGCGCACGTAGCGGCTGCCGACGGCGTCAGGCCATTCGTCGGCTTCGTCCATTTCGGTGAACCCTGAAGCCCTCAGGACATCGGCCGCTCGATCGACCACGTGGAAAGGCGTCGGACAGGCGTCGATGAAGTCGAGCAAGCCGTCAATGCCGCGGTTTTCGTTCACTCCAGCCACTCCAGCCTCATCATCAACAGACGATTCCACCCTGTAATCATGCCTCCTGGGAGTCTCCCGAGCAGAACAGACTTGGTAGGGGACCGGGTTGCGGCGGTAAAATTACAGCCCTGCCGCTGGCCAATGTCGTCTCGGCGCGCACCGCAAACACGCTGGAAAGGACGCAATGAGGAACTGGCCGCAGCCTCCCGGTCTGCCACACCCCCAGGGGCTTTACGACCCCCGAAACGAGCACGACGGCTGCGGGGTGGGCTTTCTGGTGGACCTTAAGGGCCGGCCGCGACACGAGATTGTGTCGGTGGGCTACGGGGCGCTGTGCAACCTCCAGCACCGGGGGGCGCTGGGCGCGGAAGTGAACACCGGCGACGGCGCGGGATTGCTGATCCAGGTGCCCGACAACTTCTACCGCCAGGTGTGCGACTTCGATCTGCCGCCGGCGGGACACTACGCCACCGGCATCGGTTTCCTCCCCGACACCCCCGAGGCCGCGACCCATGCCCGAGCGGCCATGGACGCCATCGCTGTCGACGAGGGGCTGACTCCCCTGGGATGGCGGGAGGTGCCCACCTGTCCCGACGACCTGGGGGCGCAGGCGCTGGCCACCATGCCCTCGTTCTGGCAGCCGTTCTACTCTGGCGACGGGCTCGATGCCGATGCCCTCTTGCGGCAGGCCTACATCGTGCGCACCCGCATTCGCAACGAGGTCGCCTATGAGACCGATGACCAGGCCGATACTGGGGCACTGGGGTCGAAGACCCGCAAGCTGACCTATGGCTACTTTGCCAGCCTCTCCAACCGAACCATCGTCTACAAGGGCATGCTCACCACCCCTCAGCTCGGAGAGTTCTACTCCGATCTGAGCGACACCCGGGTGACCAGTGCCCTGGCCATGATCCATTCCCGGTTCTCCACCAACACTTTCCCGTCCTGGCCGCTGGCCCACCCTTACCGCTTCATCTCCCACAACGGCGAGATCAACACCGTGCAGGGCAACCGCAACTGGATGCGGACCCGTGAGGCGCTGTTGAGCTCACCCCACCTCCCTGGCGACCTGGAGCGGCTGTTCCCGGTGTGCGCCGAGGGGGTGAGCGACACCGCCAGCTTCGACCAGGTACTGGAGCTGTTGTACATGGGCGGCTACTCGCTGCCTCAGGCGGTGCTCATGATGATCCCCGAGCCGTGGGAGAACCATGAGTCGATGGCGCCAGAGCTGCGGGCCTTCTACCGCTACTACGCCTCGCTGATGGAGCCGTGGGACGGGCCCGCCGACATCGTGTTCAGCGACGGCACGCTGATCGGCGCGGTGCTCGACCGCAACGGCCTGCGTCCTTCCCGTTATTGGGTAACCGACGACGACCTGGTGATCATGGCGTCGGAGGTCGGGGTGATGGACGTGGACCCGGCGGCGATCGTGGAGAAGGGCCGCTTGCAGCCCGGCCGCATGTTCTTGATCGACACCTCTGAGGGCCGCATCGTGCGGGACACGGAGATCAAAGAGCGGTTGGCCTCGGCCCACCCCTATGGGCAGTGGCTGGCCGACAACCAAGTGGATCTCGACGATCTGGTCGACCGCCCGCTGCCCGAGCCCGATGACACTCCGCTGGTGGTTCGCCAACAGATGTTCGGCTACACCCATGAAGAGCTCAAGATCCTGCTAGCCCCCATGGCCCGCGACGGCAAAGAGGCGCTGGGGTCGATGGGCACTGATACCCCGGTGGCTGTTCTCTCCAACCGGTCTCGTTTGCTGTACGACTACTTCCAGCAGTTGTTCGCCCAGGTGACCAACCCACCGCTGGACGCCATCCGGGAGGAGATCATAACCGCCACCTGTGGATGGCTCGGCCCCGAGGGGAACCTGCTCGATCCCCAGCCCGAATCATGCCGCCAGATCTTCACCCCCCACCCGGTGATCACCGACCAGCAGTTGGCCAACCTGGTGGAGGTGGACGGACCCGGAGGCCATAGCCACTGGTCCACTGAGGTCGTTCCTTGCCTGTATGCGGCGGACGACGGTGGGCCGGGGCTGCGGATCGCCATCCAGCGCATCCGGGAGCAGGTGAGCCGAGCCATTGATGCGGGCAAGAGTATCATCGTGCTGTCCGACCGGGGGGCCAGTCTCGATTCGGCCCCGATCCCCTCATTGCTGGCCACCGCGGCGGTACATCACCACCTCATTCGGGAGAAGACCAGGACCCGGGTGGGCTTGGTGGTGGAAACCGGCGACGCCCGCGAGGTACACCACATCTGCTTGCTGCTGGCGTACGGGGCTACCGCGGTCAACCCCTATTTGGCATTCGAGACTATCGACCAGATGATCGACGAGGGTCTGTGCGGCTTCTTGCCCGACGACGACAAGGCGCTGGCCCATCGCAACTACATCAAGGCTTGCGACAAGGGTGTGCTGAAGGTTATGTCCAAGATGGGCATCTCCACGGTGAAGTCGTATGTGGGGGCCCAGATCTTCGAGGCCATCGGCCTTGGGCACCCCATCATCCAGGAGTGCTTCACTGGCACGGTCAGCCGCCTAGGCGGCATCGGCTTCCCCCAGCTTGCCGAGGAGGTGCGGCTTCGCCACCGCATCGCCTACCCGGAGAACCCCGATGAACGGGCCCACCGCACCCTGGAAGGAGGAGGGGAGTACCAGTGGCGCCGGGAGGGCGAGTACCACCTGTTCAACCCCGAGACGGTGTTCAAGCTCCAGCACGCCACCCGAGAAGGCCGCTACGACATCTTCAAGCAGTACACCGAGAAAGTAGACACCCAGTCGGAGCGCCTGGCCACCCTGCGAGGGCTGTTCCGATTCCGAACTGGGCGGCGAGAGCCGATTCCCATCGAGGAAGTGGAGCCCATCTCCAGCATCGTCACCCGGTTCTCCACCGGGGCCATGTCATACGGATCGATTTCCGCCGAGGCCCACGAGACTCTGGCCATCGCCATGAACCGCATCGGCGGCAAGTCGAACACCGGCGAAGGGGGCGAGGATCCCACCCGCTATGTGCCCGACCCCAACGGCGATCTGCGCCGCTCGGCCATCAAGCAGGCCGCGTCGGGGCGGTTCGGGGTGACCAGCGAATACCTGGTGAACAGCGACGACATCCAGATCAAGATGGCTCAGGGGGCCAAGCCGGGCGAGGGCGGCCAGCTTCCGGGCCACAAGGTGTGGCCCTGGATCGCCGAGGTCCGCTACTCCACCCCCGGCGTGGGGCTGATCTCGCCGCCCCCGCATCACGACATCTATTCGATCGAGGATCTAGCCCAACTCATCCACGACCTGAAGAACGCCAACCCTGAAGCCCGCATCCACGTGAAGCTGGTGTCGGAACTGGGAGTGGGCACGGTGGCCGCGGGGGTGTCCAAAGCCCACGCCGATGTGGTGCTCATCTCGGGTCACGACGGGGGCACCGGAGCCTCGCCGTTGACCTCCATCAAGCACGCTGGCACCCCGTGGGAGCTGGGGTTGGCGGAGACCCAGCAGACACTGTTGCTGAACCGGCTGCGGGACCGGATCGTGGTGCAGACCGACGGCCAGCTCAAGACCGGCCGAGATGTGATGATCGCGGCGCTGCTAGGGGCCGAGGAATTCGGGTTCGCCACCGCGCCCTTGGTGGTTGCGGGGTGTGTGATGATGCGGGTCTGCCATCTGGACACCTGTCCGGTGGGGGTGGCCACCCAGGATCCGGAGCTGCGCAAGAAGTTCACCGGCGAACCGGAGTTCGTCATCAACTTCATGGAGTACATCGCCGAGGAGGTGCGCGAGCTATTGGCCATGCTGGGGTTCCGCACCCTGGCGGAAGCTATCGGGCGGGTGGAGTGCTTGGACGTGAGCGACGCGGTGGACCACTGGAAGGCGTCGGGGCTCGACCTGTCGCCCATCCTGTATGCCCCTGACATCGATTCTGAGGCCGACCGGCACTGCACGCAGCCTCAGGACCACGGCCTCGATCGCGCCCTCGACCAGCAGCTCATATTGATGGCCGAGTCCGCTTTGGAAGACGGCCTCCCGGTGGAGATTGACCTTCCCATCGGCAACGTGAACCGGACAGTGGGCACCATGCTCGGCCATCAGGTGACGTCCAAATGGGGAGCGGACGGCTTGCCCGACGACACCATCCGCATCAACTTCTCCGGGTCGGCCGGCAATAGCTTCGGAGCGTTTCTGCCCCGAGGCATCACCATGAAGCTGACCGGCGATGCCAACGACTATGTGGGCAAGGGCCTGTCGGGCGGGCGCATCATCGTGACCACCTATCCGCAGGCCCGGTTCGTTGCCGAGGAAAACGTGATTGCAGGCAACGTGATCGGCTACGGCGCCACCAGCGGCGAACTCTTCCTGCGAGGGCTGGTGGGAGAGCGATTCTGCGTTCGCAACTCCGGTGCCGTCGCGGTGGTGGAGGGTGTGGGGGACCACGGCTGCGAGTACATGACCGGCGGCCGGGCCGTGGTGCTCGGTCCCACGGGCAGGAACTTCGGTGCCGGCATGTCGGGCGGAATCGCTTATGTACACGACCCTGACGGGGTGTTTCCCGCCAAGGTGAACCCAGAGATGGTGGACTTGGAGACGCCCGACGACGGTGACCGGGAGTGGCTGCGGGACCGCATCAGCCAGCACATGTTGAACACCGACTCGGCCGTGGCCGAGCGGATATTGGCCAACTGGGCCACCGAGGCTGACCGCTTCGTGAAGGTGATGCCCAAGGATTACAAGCGGGTGCTCGCCGCGCTGGCCGAGGCCGAGCGGACCGGCACCGACGCCGAAGCAGCCATCATGGCGGCCGCCCATGGGTGACATCCGGGGGTTCATCAAGCATGGTCGGGAGCTGCCCGTTCGCCGAGCGGTACCGGTGCGCATCAAAGACTGGAACGAGGTCTACCGGGACTTCGATGCCGAGTCGGTGCGCACTCAGGCCTCGCGCTGCATGGACTGCGGGATTCCGTTCTGCAACAACGGATGTCCTCTGGGCAACCTGATCCCCGACTGGAACGACCTCGTCTATAGGGACCACTGGCGGGAGGCCATCGAACGGCTTCACGCCACCAATAATTTCCCCGAGTTCACCGGGCGGCTCTGCCCGGCGCCGTGCGAAGCCGCGTGCGTGCTGGGGATCAACGAAGACCCGGTGACGATCAAGCAGGTCGAGGTGGAGATCGTGGACCGAGCTTGGGAGGAGGGGTGGATCACCCCGGTGGTGTGCGACGACCGTACTGGCCGCTCGGTCGCGGTGGTGGGGTCGGGGCCGGCAGGGTTGGCCGCGGCCCAGCAGCTCACTCGGGCGGGCCACGATGTGGTGGTGTTCGAACGGGCCGACCGCATAGGCGGGCTGTTGCGCTACGGCATTCCCGAATTCAAGATGGAGAAGCGCCATCTCGACCTCCGGCTGGCCCAGATGGAGGCCGAGGGAACGGTTTTCAAAACAGAGGTGAACGTAGGAGTAGACATCGGCGCGGCCGAGTTGACCGAGCAGTACGACGCGGTGGTACTGGCCGGCGGGGCCACCCAGTGGCGCGATTTGCCCATTCCGGGTCGGGAACTCGAGGGCATCTATCAGGCCATGGAATACCTGCCCCCCGCCAACCGAGTGCAGGAGGGTGATCTGGAAGAGCACCCGTTCTCAGCCGAGGGCAAGCACGTGATCATCATCGGCGGAGGTGACACCGGCGCCGACTGCCTGGGGACCGCCCACCGCCACGGGGCAGCCTCCATCCACCAGTTCGAGATCCTGCCCCGCCCGCCCGACGAGCGGGACGACTCCACCCCGTGGCCCACCTGGCCGCTCATGTACCGGTCGTCGTCGGCTCACGAGGAGGGCGGCACCCAGATCTATGCCATCAACACCGTGGAGTTCACCGGATCGGGCGGCAAAGTGGAGGCATTGCACACGGTGGATGTAGAGCAGTCGTTCGAGGGCGGGCGGATGAGCTTCAATCCCATCGAGGGCACCGAGCGGGCGTTTCGGGCCGATCTGGTGCTATTGGCCCTTGGTTTCGTCGGCCCCGAGACCGGCGGTCTGCTTGACGACCTCGGGGTGGGGCTCACCGGCCGGGGCAACGTGGTTCGCGACGACAACTGGATGAGCACCGTTCCCGGCGTGTTCGTGGCCGGCGACATCGGCCGAGGCCAGAGCCTCATCGTGTGGGCCATCGCCGAGGGTCGGGCCGCTGCCGCGGCAGTCGACGAATACCTAACCGGCGACACCCTCCTTCCCACGCCCTTAGTTCCAACCGCCCAACAGCTCCGCTAGCCCCTCCTCTAGAAGGGGCGGGCGTCGAGGAAATCGAGGGCGGCGTCTATGAAGTCGAATGACTTGGGGGTGGCGAAGTGGTCGACGCCCCGGAGGACGACGAGGCGGGCGTTGGGGAGGGCTTCGACCAACTGGTCGGCGGGGTAGGCGAAGTCCTTATCGCCCACAACCACAAGGGTGGGCACGGCGACATCGGCCAGGCAATCGGTGTCGAAGGCGGTGCGGCTGGCCAACAGGGCGGCCAGTGCCTCCCGGTCGGCTTCGGGATCGTCGGCCAAGGTGGAGAAGTGGAGGGCTTCGGGGTTTTCGGGGTCGGGTTCGCCGGTGACGGCGTGAAGGATCATGCGACTGTGGTCCTCGTCCCGCTCGAAGAGGTTCTTGCCCACCCCGGAAACCACCAGTCGGTGGAACCGCTCCGGGGTCTTGGACGCGATGGACAGCAGGGTGTAGGCCCCCAGCGAAAATCCGATGGCGTCGATGGGTGCCTCCGGAAAGTGGTCAATCACATGCTGTTCGAAATCGGCATAACCCTCGGGATGGTGGGGTTTGGGGGCGGTGCCATGGCCCATCAAGTCCACCCCGATCACCTCTCGGCCCGCATCGGCCAGAAGGTCGAGCCAGGCATTGTCTCCCCAAGTCCTGCGGGCCGATCCGGCCAGTCCGTGCAGCAGTGCTACTGCGGGTCCGCTCACGGCGCTCACCCTACTTAGGCCCACTGCCTGAGTAGCGAAGCGCCAGGGAAAACCAGGAGGCCCCGAGTCCCGGTGGGCAGGTTCTGAGACTCGTCAGAAAAGAAGGAGGCCCCGAGTAGCCTCCCGGTCGAAACCGGTCGACTTCTCGGGGCCGTCCCATTCGGTCCCGGAGCCTCAGCGGGCTTGCGCCCCCGGTTCCCCGGTTCCTACCTCCCAGACCCTCGCGGCACCTGGCCGCCTTCCCGGTCCTTGGCTTTCGGTGGTGCCACCGACTTCCTCGGCCCGTTCCAGTGACCCTGCGGACTCTTGTGAACCTTCGCCCTTTCGGGCGCTTGCTCTCTCGAGTCACCCCGCTTGTCTCTGGTAGGTGGGCATACCATAGCGCGGAAAAAACCCAGGTCAAGCGGAAAAACGAAATCCACAGGGTTTTCCACTGCTGTGAGTAGAAATCCCCAAGAAACCTGGATTTAACCACAGGCATAAGCCCGATTTGGAGCTTGAATCGACCCTCAGGACCACATCCCGCGCGCCACAAGAACGTCGCGCAACACGGTGGGCCGGTCGGTCATGATGCCGTCCACCCCCATGTCGAGGAGTCGGTGCATCTCGTCGGGATCGTCGATGGTCCACACGTGCACTGCAAGTTCTTGGGCGTGGGCAGCGTCCACGAATCGCTGGTGGATTAGCGGAACACCCTTGGCGCTTGGAGGAACCTGGGCGCACGCGCCGGCCTTGACCTTTACTGGCAAACCAGCCGATGCAGCCTGGAGTTGGCCGACCTCCTTGGGACTCAGTCCGGTACACAAGCGGGATCCTCCCAACCGCCGGGCGAGGGCCAGTCGGCGGCCGGAAAACGAGCCGACGCAGACACGGTCGACGGCTTTGGCGCGTTGGAGGGCGCCGATCAGCGGCGCGGTGGCTTGGTCGTGTTTGGGGTCGACCGCGATACGGAGGTCGGGCCAGGCTTCCAAGAGTTCCTCGAAGCAAGGAATAGCGTGTCCACCGCCAACTCGTACCGTTTTCAGATCCCGCCAATTCAGGTCGGCGATGGCCTCGGGCCGTCCGCTGAGGCGCTGCAACCCCTCGTCATGGAACGCCACCAGCACTTCGTCGCGGGTGGCGTGTACGTCGGTCTCGACATATCGGTAGCCGAGGTCGATGGCGGCGGCGAACGCGGCCATGGTGTTCTCCGGCCCCTCCGCGGCGCCCCCCCTGTGGGCGATGGGAATCGGGCCGTCATGGTCCAAGAACGGCCAAGCACTCACCAGCGAAAGAGTAGTAGTCGGAGTAGATTCACTATTCGTGGCTTGGGATCCCGCGGAGAAGTTCAGGCAACTGCTCCAAGACGAGGAGTTCGCGCTCCATGAGGGCGCGCTGTGCATTGCCGCTCACGGCTGCCCTGGGATGGATCTCCAAGCCGAACTCGACCGGCTCCACGCACTGGTCGATCGCTGCGACCGCTCTAGCCGAGACGGAATGCTGCATTCACTGTTCAGCGAACTGGGATTTCACGGCAACCGGGCGGACTACTACGACCCGCGGAACTCTTTCCTGAATGAGGTCATACACCGGCGCACCGGCATTCCCATCAGCCTTGCCGTACTCACGATCGCCATTGGACAGCTCTCCGGCAATGACTTTGACGGCATCGGGCTGCCAGGGCATTTCCTGATCCGGGATCGTAACGAGACCGACGTGTTCATCGACGTGTATGCCGGGGGAGCGCTGCTCGACGCCCAAGGTTGCGAGCAGCTTTTCCACCAGATCACCGGGGGTGACAAGGGCTTCCACCCCGCTTATCTGGCACCGGTGGACCACTCATCGATCATGGAGAGAATGCTGGGGAACCTTCGGGCGATCTACGCCCAGAACAAGGACTACGCCAATCTGGAGTGGGTGCTGGAGTTGCGGACGATGTGTCCATCGGTTCCAGCCGGCGAGGCAAGACAACTCGGCATGATCAACATGGAGCGGGGCCGATTCGACCAGGCCGCCCGCCGGTTCGAGCAGTTGGCCCAAGTTGCCGAGGACGATGATGAGGACCAGCTTCAACGACTGGCCACCCTGGCTCGTGCCCGCATGAATTGATGGAAGAGGCCGGCTTCCTATAGACCGCGAATTCAGCCCGACTGGGCGGTAGCGTTAAATCTCGTGCCCCGCCGAACCAAGATCATCGCCACTATTGGCCCGGCATCGGAATCGCCCGAGATGCTGCGGGCCATGGTGGACGCGGGGATGGACGTGGCTCGCATCGGGCTGGCTCATGGAACGCTGGACGAGGCCCTCGGTCGGATGCGCCTCGTGCGCCAGGTGGCCCAGGAGGCGGGTCGGCGGGTGGGGGTGCTGGTGGACTTGCCCGGCCCCAAGGTGCGAACGGCGAGTTTTGGCCAAGAAGGCGTGGAGCTGCGGGCCGACACCGAAGTGGAGATCAGGGTGGGCGACACCCAGAGCACCGCTTCCGTGGTGGAAGTGGAATATGAAGATCTCCTCAACGACATCGCCGTTGGCGACCAAATAGCGCTGGGCGACGGACAAGTGCGGCTGCAAGTGGCCGACGTGTCAGCAGACAAGGCCACCGGCGTGATCCTTCACGGTGATGTGATCCACGGGCGGCCCGGCTTTCGGATCCCCTCCGACCGGCTCAGTATGCCCACGCCGACGCCTGAGGACTTGCAGTGCCTGGACGCGTTCGTAAGTGAAGCAGTGGACATGGTGGCTGTTTCGTTCGTGCGGTCGGGAGACGACATACGCCGGGTGAAGGTGGAACCCCATCCGGACGGCCCGCTGGTGATCGCCAAGATCGAGACCCAGGCGGCCGTTCAGAACCTGGACGACATCATCGAGGCGTCGGCAGGCATCATGGTGGCCCGCGGCGACCTCGGAACTGAATGCCTGTTGGAGGAGACTCCTCACCTTCAGAAGCGAATCATTCGAGACTGCATCGCCGGGGGCTTGCCCGTGATCACCGCCACCCAGATGCTGGACTCCATGGTCCAGGCATCCACCCCGACAAGGGCCGAGGTGTCGGATGTGGCCAACGCGGTTTTCGACGGCACCAGCGCAGTGATGCTCTCGGCCGAGACCGCAATCGGGGCCCACCCGGCGGCCACGGTGGCCACCATGGCCCGAATCGCCGAGCGGGCCGACGAGGAGTTCGACTACGTCCGCTGGGGGGAGAACATCCGCCGCCTGCGCATGACCGATGCCGACGCCCCCACCTCAGTCACCGACGCCATGACCGGTGCCGCCGCCACCGCGGCCAACGAGCTGAACCTGGCCGCCATCGTATGCATCTCGGCATCGGGGTTCACTGTGCGGTCGATGGCCCGGTTCCGCCCTCAGGCAGCCATCTTGGGGTTCAGTACTTCCGAGCGCACCGTTCAGCAGCTCACTCTGAGCTGGGGAGTCACCCCCATGCTGGCCTGCGAGCCCGGCACCTACGAGGCTCGAGTGGCCGAGGCATTGAGCCTGGCCAAAGAAGCCGGGCATGTTGTCCCTGGGGATGTAGTTGCCGTTCTAGCCGGCATGGAGGAAGCCACCGACGTGCTGCGCTTGGTGCGCATCCACTGACCGTAGAAGAATTCGGCCGATGACTGATGCGCCGGTGAATCTGACCCGCTCAGGGCCACCCGAAACCGTTCTGGATCCTGAGCCCGCCGAAGCGCTGCTCGCGCTGGCCGAGGCGATGGGTGCGGACGAGGCCCAAAGAAGGGAAGCCGTGGCCGAAGTGGTTGCCCGGTTTCCCCGTTTCCTGGACGGCTGGGCTCGGCTGGGATTGCTGGCCCGGGACCAGGCCGAGGCGTATGCCGCCTTCCGGGTGGGATATCACCGGGGACTGGACCGGTTGCGCCAGAATGGCTGGCGAGGATCGGGCTATGTGCGCTGGGCCCACGAGGTGAACCGGGGCTTCCTGCGGGCCTTGGCCGGATTGCAGGCCACCGCGGCGGCGATCGGGGAGACCGATGAGGAGGAGCGCTGCCTTCTCTTCTTGCACCAACTCGACCCGTCGTGGCCTCCAGCGGACTGGAGGGCTTGACGTGGCAGCGCCAGGTGGCAGCGGACCCATCGGCCCCTACCCCGATCATGTAGGGGACGATCCTGAGGCTCAAGATGCCTACGACCGACTCCGCAGAAGGGTGCTGTGGAGCTTGCCCTATGGGTTGTACGTAGTGGGGTCGCGGGCCGGGGAGAAGCGCAACGGCATGACCCTCAACTGGGCCACTCAGTTGGCCTTCGAGCCCAAGCTGGTGGGCATTGGCGTGGAGCATCCCGCCTATACCCACGAGCTCATTTCCGAGGGCGGAGTGTTCAGCCTCTGCACGATCGCCAGAGAAGACCGGGCGATCGTGCGCAAGTTCACCAAGCCGGTGGAAGTCGATTTGGCGGCCATGACCCTCAACGGCTTCGGCTTCCACGACGGGGTTACCGGCGCGCCCATCTTGGACTGCGCTCCCGCCTATGTCGACTGTGAGGTGCGCGACGCAGTGGTCACTGGCGCCCACACTCTGTTCATTGGCGAAGTGGTCGACTGCGGCTTCCAGCACGACGAAGACACCCCCGTTCTGCGGATGGAAGACACCCGCATGAACTACGGAGGCTAGAAATCGAGTCCGGCTTCACCGGTGCAGTGCTGGCGGGAGGACAGAGCCGACGGATGGGCGCGGATAAGGCGTTTATCCCGGTGGGGGGCAGAAGACTGATCGATTGCGCTTTGGAGGCACTGGCCGATGCATCGCAGCGATTTGTCGTCGGCGGCGACGATCCCCGTCTAGAGGATGCTGCGGCCTTAGCCGATGCCCGGCACATCTCCGACCGTTGGCCCGGCGAGGGTCCTCTTGGGGCTGTGGCCACCGCGCTGGAATTGGCCGATCATCCGGTAACGGTGGTTTTGCCCTGTGATCTCCCTGCTATCAGCCCTGAGGATGTGGCGGTGCTGGTGCGGGCAGTTCGCGAGTCTTCGGCCGCCGCTCCCTCAGCGGCCGTATTCAGCGACCAACGGCGCCACTATCTTCCCCTCGCCATCGATACCAAAGCCGCAGCACTGGCCGAGCGCCTGTTCGAATCCGGCCAGCGCGCGGTTGCCTCGCTGCTCGATGAATTGGCTGTTGTCGACGTTCCCGCGCCACCATCGGCGGTGGCAGATGTCGACACACCCGAAGACCTCGGCTGAGCCCACCCAGCCCGTTAGCCTCGACAGAGTGGAAGCCGTAGTCACCTCTCGGCGCAAGTTGGCCGCGGTGGTGGCTGATGCATCGACCGCAGATGCCTATGCCTTGGATACCGAATTCCACCGGGAGCGCACTTATTACCCCCGACTCGCACTGGTCCAGATCGCCTGGCACGATCAGCTGGCCATCATCGATCCGTTGGCCGTTCCAATCAACCCGCTGGCCAAGCTGTTGGACGGTGAGGGGCTTGCCGTGCTCCATGCCGCGGAGCAGGACTTGGAGGTCCTCTACCACGAGTGCGGGACGCGGCCTCAAAGGATTTTCGACACTCAGATAGGGGCCGGGTTCATCGGCTACAGCTCGCCTTCGCTGGCCACACTCCACGATCGCCTGCTGGGGGTGGAATTGGCCAAGGAAGCTCGTCTGTCCGACTGGTTTCAGCGGCCACTGCCCGATCGCATGCTGGCCTATGCCGCAGCCGATGTGGAGCGCCTGCTGGAGATCAGCGACATCTTGCAGAAAGAACTGCATGCCCGAGACCGTCTGGAATGGGCTGAGGAAGAGTGTGCGCTCTTGTTGAAACGGGCCGACGCAGGCCGGTCTCCTGAAACCGCATGGCACCGGATCAAAGAGGTCCGTCGCATGGAGGGTCGACAAAGGGGGATAGCCCAAGCAGTGGCCCGATGGCGGGAAGAGTATGCCGCCCGTTTGAATAAGCCCGTTCGCCATGTGCTGTCGGATCTGGGTGTTGCGGCTGTGGCTCAGCGCATGCCCAAGTCACTCGCCCAGTTGCGGGAGATACGGGGTGTCGAGCCTCGCAACCTACGTAAGGGCGCCGACAAGGATTTGTTGGCCTTCCTCGACGGGCTCAAAGACGCTGAATTGGCGGTCGAGCCGGCCAGCAAGTCGCCCAGGTTGGATCCAGCGCTCAAGCCGGCGGTCAGCCTCATCACGTCGTGGGCTGCCCAGCACGCCGCCGACGCCGATATCGATCCAGCCCTAGTAGCCACTCGCAGCGATATCGAGGCTCTGTTGCGGGGCGATCCAGATTGTCGAGCTCTCAAGGGGTGGCGAGCCGACATCATCGCGGCACCAGTCCAGCGATTGTTGAGCGGGACCGCGGCAGTAGCCTTCGACAGCCAAGGCAGGCTCACGCTTGAGGAGCGCTCAGGGCGACCGATTTAGGAAACACATGAATGAGGAGCGCTCTTTGAAACCGATTTCCCCCGACTCATCGAAAGGAAGCACATGAGCGAAGCAGCAGACCGGGAGTGGCTTGACTGGGATTCCTATGGTCGGGCCGTCCGGGAATTGGCGGCGTTGGTGGCTGACGACGGCTACCGGCCAGAGATGATCTTGGCCATCGCCCGAGGCGGCCTCTTTTGCGCAGGGTCACTCGGCTATGCCCTGTCAATCAAGAACATCTACGTGATGAACTGCGAGTATTACACCGGGGTGGATGAGCGGCTTCCCGTTCCAGTGATGCTGCCTCCCGCCGTTGACCTGGTGGACCATCGCAACTCCAAGATCCTCATTGCCGACGACGTGGCCGACACCGGTCACACGCTCAAAATGGTCTACGACTTCTGTGTTGAGCGGGTTGGCGATGTGCGCTCCGCGGTGCTTTATGAGAAGTCGCATTCCCTGGTGAAGTGCGACTACGTGTGGAAGCGCACCGACCAATGGATCAACTTTCCGTGGTCCACCGATCGGCCCTTGGTGAGTGCTGAAGAGGCTCGCCACAAAGTTCTCGATGCTTAGTTGCGTGTCGCGGCCAGGCGTTCTTGGAATTAGCGGTGTGCAAGATACGGCAACCGAGTGGTTAGACTGGCCCTTATGAGACGTTAGGGGGTGAGTTCCCCCTGCTGCCGGAGCTAAATGGCCGCCGGCTTGATATTGCGGAGCCGCCCATGAAAAAGGGACGCCACCGTCGCTACGAAGAAGCTCGTGCGCTGAAGCACACAAGCGACGACTTCGACGTTATGTTCGAAGAGAACGAGGATCCATGCGTGGAGTGTGGAGCCATCCCCGGTGAGGAATGCCGACTAGTGAAGGTAGGGGCAAAGCCCTGGTGCGAATACCGGGACACCCCGAGCGCTGACAGCGTCGACGAGTTATTCCCCGACTGAGCCCGTCTTTCCAAGACGAGTTCTTCCTCAATTGAGCCGGTCTGACTAGACCCCGGTCACACTCCTTCCGTCTCATCGAGGATCTCATCGAGTCGAAGGATGTCGTCGGCTCTCACCACCCCGATGAACGTGTCGTCGTCATCGGTTACCGGCAGTTGGTCGGTGTCGTTGGCGTCCATCTGGGCCACTGCATCGCGCAATGTCCAAGACGGACGGGCCGTGGGAAGATCGCGCCGAGCGATGTCGGCAACCAGCGTGTCGTTCCACACGTCGCGTTCTAGATCGCTCATCTGCTCCAAGCCGCACATCCCGAGATAGGTTCCACCGTCGACTACCGGCACTTCTCGTTCGCGTCGACCAAGAAGATGGATGTACACCAATTCACTGACCGTGGCGTCGGGGGGCACGGTCAGGGTGTCGGTGGTGAGTGCGGAGGTGAGGGGCAGGGCGAGCCGGCGCTCCACCAGACCCTCCCGCTTGTCGAGCTGATAGGAAGCCACCGAACTGGATCCGGCTACTAGCTGCGACACTGCGGCGGCGATGAGCGCGGGGACTACGAACACTGATGCGCCGGTGCTCTCCGCCACGAACATCACTGCGGTGATTGGCGCCCGGTACCCAGCGCCCAAGAAGGCGGCCAGCCCCAGCGTGCGGTACAGCCCGATGTCGGCCGTTCCCAATGCTTGGCCCACGAAGCTGCCCACAATCACCCCCTGAACGGCCAGGGGAATGAACAGCCCGCCGGTGCCTCCGGCGCCCACGGTGGTGAGGGTGGCGATCACCCGGAAGGCAAGCAGGCTTCCGATGAGAAGCAGAGTGTGATCGTCGTCTTGCAGCCATTGGGTGGCCTCCACCCCAGGACCCAGGCTCAGGGGCTGGTCGAACACTGCTTCAGTCGCCACCACCAGTCCAGCCAGCACCGCACCGCCCACCAGGATCCTGACCATGACCGGGTAGTGCAGTTCGAGCCCTTTGGCTTGGCGCACCAGCCAGGCGAATCCCCGTCCCCCAAGACCGGCCACGAGGCCAAGCAGCGCCCCTCCGCCCAAATGGATGATGCTGAGATCGCCGCTGTGGCTGCCCAGATCGATAACCGGATCAGTGCCCAGGATGGCCACGTACACCAGATAACCGGAGGCCGATGCCAGCAGGGCGGGCAACAGGGCCCGGCGAGCCACGTCGTCGCGATATGGGGCTTCCAACGCGAAGATCACCCCGGTTGCCGGGGTCTTGAACACGGCGGCGATGCCAGCAGCCGCTCCCGCGGTGAGCAGCATCTTGGCTTCCTCCCGGCGCAACCATCGCGAAAACAGCCCCTGCGTGCTGTGGCCGACAGTGGCACCGGCGTATACCGAGGGGCCCTCCAACCCCATCGAACCCCCCAGGCCGATGGTGGCCACACCGGCGAGGAGCTTGGCGGGAAGTTGGGATAGGGGCAGTCGGGGATGGCGTTCGTGGAAGGCGCGCACATACTCGTCGGACGTCGATGGGGAGGTGCCCCGTCCGAGATAGCGCAAGATTGTGACGGCGGCAAACAAGCCGATGGCCGGAGCCGCCGCCTGCCACCAAAGTGGGCCCTCCAAGAGCCTCTTGAGCAGCACTTCGACGGTGAGCTGCTCAAAGCCGGCCACCAATAGCCCGACGAGAGCCCCGGTGACGATGGAGAGCACCATCACGGCGGGAAAGGCCCGACGCGGTCGGAACGAGGCGAGCAACTCCACCCCTGACCGTGCGATTCGTCCCGTTAGAAGACCTTGGAGCGCTTGCATCCTGTGTGACTCACTGCCGGTATTCTACTGGCGGATGAAGTTTCGAAAGGCCGACCCCTTGATGCGAGACCTTCGGCAGGTGCTGCCTGCCGACCGGGTGAGGGTAGCCCCGTTGGAGCGCTCGATTATGGGTCGGGACGCTTCGATCTTCGAAGGCGGCCGAGCCGGACCGGTGTGCTTCCCGATCAGCACTGAGGAAGTGCAGGGCTGCGTGGATGCAGCTCGCCGTCATGGCCGGGCGGTGGTACCCCGGGGAGCGGGGACCGGGCTGGCCGGGGGAGCGGTTCCTTTGGAAGAGCCGGTGGTGGTGGTTACTACCAAGATGAACCGACTTGTGTCGGTGGATGCCGACCAGCGAGTGGCCTGGGTGCAGCCGGGCATGATCAACCTGGATCTCAGTCGGGCTCTTGCGCCACATGGCCTGCATTTTGCTCCCGATCCGTCCAGCCAGCAGGTGTGCTCTCTGGGCGGCAATGTAGGTACCAACGCGGGCGGTCCTCATTGTTTGGCCCTCGGAGTGACCAGCGCCCATGTCCTGGCCGCCGAGGTGGTGCTCATGTCGGGCGAGGCCGTAGTGCTGGGCGATCCCGACGGCTGGACCCCCGGCTTGGACCTGCGGGGGGCGTATGTGGGTTCGGAGGGGATGCTTGGGGTCACGACCGCCATCGCCGTGCGGCTCACCCCGAATCCCCCCGCAGTACAGACTCTGCTGTTGGCCTTCGACTCGGTTGACGCGGCAGCCCAGACTGTGAGCGCGGTGATCGCCGACGGAATCGTGCCTGCGGCCATCGAGATGATGGACAAGAACATCATCTGGGCAGTGGAGAATTTCGTGGGGGCCGGGTTCCCCACCGATGCGGCCGCGGTGGTGATCGTGGAGGTGGACGGCCTTCCTGGCGGAGTAGCGGCCGAAGCTGACCGCGTGGCCGAACTTGCTGTTGAGCGAGGCGGGAGCGTGCGCCGGGCCGCCGACGACCACGAGCGCGCATTGATATGGAAGGGGCGCAAGAGCGCGTTCGGGGCCATTGCCCAGATCAAACCCAACTACTACCTGCACGACACGGTGGTTCCCCGGACTCGACTGGCTGAGGTGATGAACCAGGTGTACGAGATCGTGGACGAGCACGACTTGCAGGTGATGAACGTGTTCCATGCCGGTGACGGCAACCTTCATCCGCTGTTGCTGTACGACGGCCGGGAACCGGGAATCATGGATCGGGTGCATGCCGCCGGATCGGCCATCATCGAAGCCTCGCTGGCGGTGGGCGGTGTGCTGTCGGGTGAGCACGGCATCGGCATCGAAAAGCGGGATTTCATGCCGCTGATGTTCAGCGAGGCTGATCTGGACGCCCAAGCTCGGCTGCGGCGGGCGTTCGACCCCGACGAGATGGCCAACCCCGGCAAGGTGCTGCCCACCGGAGCGAGCTGTGCCGATGTGAAGGCGCTCGACAAGATCCCCGAAGGGGTTTGGGGATAAGTGTCTAGCCGAGAGGCGCCAGTAGATCTGGAATCGTTCGCCGCCGAGGTGGGGACGGACGGACCGGTGGCTGTGGTCGGCGGGCGAACCCATTGGGAAATCGGTGGCCAGTGCCCAGAAGGGACCCACCTGGTGCAGGCCCCGGCTGGAGTGCGCGGCTTCGATCCCGCCGACATGACCATCCGGGTGGGGGCCGGTACCCCGGTTGAGGAGCTTGACGCCGCGCTGGCCGAGGCCGGTCAGCGAGCCAACCTGCCCTTGATACCGGGTGCCACTGTCGGCGGCGTGTTGGCGGTGGGCCGCGACGACCTACACGCCTTGGGCCGAGGGCGGCTCCGGGACGCCCTGTTGGAGACGGTCTATGTTTCCGACGACGGCCAATTGGTCACCGCGGGCGGGCCGACGGTGAAGAACGTCTCGGGCTTCGATCTGTGCCGGCTGCTGGTGGGATCGCTGGGAACATTGGGATTGCTCGGCGAAGTGATATTGCGCACTTGGCCTCGACCTGCTGCTCGGCAATGGCTGGCTGGTGTGGGCGATCCGACGGAGCTTCGGCGGCATCTGTACCGGCCGTCGTCGATCCTGTGGGATGGTCAAACGGTATGGGTCCATCTGGAAGGCCACGAGGCCGATGTGGAGTCCGAGGCCGAACTGGCCCGGTCGCTGGGGTGCAAACCGGAGGACGGCCCACCGCCACTGCCTGCGCACCGGGTGCCGGCAGGAGCGCTGGATACCGGAGGATTTTCGGGGGACTATCTGGTGCAGATTGGGGCCGGGGTGGCTTACGTGGCCGAGCCCTGTCTAGTCCCCGACCCCGCCCCCGCGGTAGCTGCCTTGCATCGGCGGCTGAAAGCCGAGTTCGACCCCCGTGGTCGGCTCAATCCCGGGCGCGATCCTTTGGCGGCAGTATGAGTGCAAGGGTCTCGCTGGGAATCGATCCCGAAGAACTGACTTCGTGCGTGGCGTGTGGGCTGTGTTTGCCCCACTGCCCGACATTTCGGGTGACTGGGGAAGAGTGGGCCTCCCCTCGAGGGCGTATCAGCGCCATGCGCCAGGTGCAAGATCACGGCATGGCAATCGACCGGGCTTTCCTAGCCTCGATGGACTCGTGTGTTCAGTGCCGAGGGTGCGAGCCGGCTTGTCCCTCCGGTGTGCCGTTCGGCTCGATGATGGAGGCCACACAAGCCTCCTTGGCTAGCCGCCGTCGTATCGATTGGCGGCGCTGGGGATTCCGAGTACTCGGCCATCGCTGGCTGTTGAATCTGCTGTCTCGGGCGCTGGCCATGGTCCAACGGCTGCGGCTGGTGCCGTCCAAACGGTTGGGACTGCCCAAGATTCCCCTGATACAAGATCGGCTTCGGGCTTCGGGCGACGAGGTGTGGCTCTTCACCGGATGCGTGATGGATGCCTGGCAGCGGTCGACCCATGCCGCGGTGAAGCGAGTGGTGGAGTCTGCCGGGGTCGGGGTGGACCTTCCAGGCGCAGCCGCCGGGTGTTGCGGCGCGTTGTCGCTGCATGCCGGCTTGGAGAACCATGCCCGCGCATTGGCTATCCGAACGATGGGCGCTCTGGAAGGTTCAGCCCCGATTCTCGTGGATTCGGCTGGGTGTGGGGCCGCCCTCAAGGAGTACGGCAAGCATTTGGGCACCCCGGAGGCCGTTGCCTTCAGCGAGCGGGTGGTGGACGTGCATGAATGGCTGGCGGTCCAAGCTGACCGACTGCCATCGGTAGGGGAGCGGCGCCAGGATGTGACCGTCGCGATTCACGATCCCTGCCATCTGCGCCATGTGCAGCGAGCCCATCAATCGGTGGCCGATGTGTTGTCCCGCTACGCCACAGTGGTGACTTTGGACGACGAGGGTCTGTGCTGTGGGGCGGGCGGTGCCTACGCTGCCATGCAACCGGAACTTGCAGCATCGATCCGTGATCGCAAGCTTGAGGCCATCAACCGCTCCGGCGCCGATATCGTGGCCAGCGCCAACCCTGGCTGCACCATTCACTTGGCCAATGCCGGGGTGGACGTGCGCCACCCCTTGGAGATCGTGGACGAGGCAATCAACTATGACCGCTGAGCACATCCGAGAGCAGCTCGAACAGATCGCCGAGCAACTCGATGATCTGGCTATGTCAGTGCTGCGCGACGCGGTAGAAGAGGGAGCGACGACGCGGCCCGAAGAGGAGAAGAAGCTGACCCGCGCCCGCCGGTCAGTCGAAAAGGCGATCCAGATCTTGGGCTAGACGGCTACCGCGTCGTAGAGGGTGGTTCTCTGGCGGAGGGTGCGGCCCAGGGGGGCGCACAGGGCTCGAAGGTCGTCCTCGGTTGCTTCTTGGCCGTGGGACGCGCCGGCAGCCCTCGAGATGTTCTCGTTGATGAGGGTGCCGCCTAGGTCGTTCACGCCGGCTTGGAGCATCTGGGCGGCTCCCGCCATGCCCAACTTCACCCATGATGCCTGGATGTTGTGGATCCACCCGTGGTAGGCGATACGGCCCACGGCGTGCATCAGCAATGCCTCCCGGAAGGTGGGGCCTCGTCGGGATCGCTTTTGCAGGTAGATGGGGGCGGCCATGTGGACGAACGGCAGCGGGACGAATTCGGTGAACCCGCCGGTCTCCTTTTGGAGTTCGCGGGTGCGGACCAGGTGGCGAGCCCAGTGTACGGGCTGCTCGACCGTGCCGAACATGATGGTCACGTTGGACCGCAAGCCGAGGCCATGGGCGGTGCGGTGAGCCTCCAACCACTCGCCGGTGTCGATCTTGTCGGGGCAGATCACCGCCCGAATCTCATCGTCGAGAATCTCCGCGGCCGTGCCGGGCAGTGAGCGGAGGCCGGCGTCCATCAATCGGCGCAGATAGTCGGCCAGCGGCTCTTCCAGGCGTCGGGCGCCCTCAGTGACCTCAAGGGCGGTGAATCCGTGGACATGGATGTCGGGGACCGCGTCTTTCACCGCCCGGGTGACGTCGATGTAGTAGTCGCCGTCGAAGTTGGGGTGGATGCCGCCTTGCAAGCAGACCTCCGTGGCACCGGCCTCGGCCGCCTCTACCGTGCGCTCGGCGATGTCGTCCAGGCTCAGCAGGTAGGGGTCGCCTCGCAGGTTGAGCGACAGCGGGCCCTTGGAGAATCCACAAAACCGGCACTTGAACGTACACACGTTGGTGTAGTTGATGTTGCGGTTGGACACCCAGGTGACCTCGTCTCCCACCGCGCTTTGGCGTAGCTCGTCGGCCAGCGCAGCCACCGATCGGACCTCGGGTCCCCGAGCACCAAAAAGGGTCACGATCTCTTCGACCCCGACTTCTTGGCCAGCCCGGACGCCGGCAATTACTTCGCCTACCGCACCTCCGCTAGCAGCCTGGCCAGCCAGGACACCCATTTCAGGGGCTGTGGCCAGCAGCACCGAGGGCTGGGCATTGGCTCCAGCCGGGGTTGCGCTCTGGTCGGACGGTGGCGCGAGCAACTGCGGTGGTGCGGCATCAGCGCCGGAGTACCAGCCGCCGTCATCGGATCGTCCCAGACCCTCGGCATCGCTGCGGTCAAGCACTGGGAAACGCATGTCCTGATCGAGCCATCGCTCGGAGTCGAGTGCGTACTCTGGATACACGGTCAGCCGAGGCGCCAAAGCGAACCCCTTGGCCTCTGTGACTGCCCGCAATCGTTCGAGGGCAGGCCATGGGCGCTCAGGGTTCACGTGGTCGGCGGTGACGGGGGAGACCCCTCCCCAATCGTCGATGCCCGCATCGAGCAGCCGACCAAAGTCGTCAGAGAGGTTGGGCGGGGCCTGAAGGTGGATCTCCTCAGGCAGGATGAGGCGAGCGAGAGCGATGGCCTCCAGATACTCGTCGCCGTCGCAGGGCGGGGTCGCGTGCATGGCCGTGCCCGGCTTGGGCAGGAAATTCTGGACGATGACCTCTTGAATGTGGCCCCAGCGCCGATGAGATTCAGCGATGGCCTCCAGGGCGTCGACTCGGTCGGCGCGAGTTTCTCCGATCCCCACCAGGATTCCGGTGGTGAACGGGATGGCCAGTCGGCCCGCGGTCTCCAAAGTGGCCAAGCGCCGGTCGGGGGTCTTGTCGGGTGATCCCCGATGGCAGTCCAGATCGGCCAGCGTCTCGAGCATCATCCCCTGCGATGGGGCGGTCTTGCGGAGCAGGGCCAGTTCCTCGGAATAGAGCGCCCCGGCGTTGGCGTGGGGGAGCAGCCCGGTCTTGTCCACCACGAGCCGGGTGGCATGGGCCAGGTAGTCCACGGTGGAGGCAAATCCGTGCTGATTCAGCCACTTTGCGGCATCGGGGTAGCGCAGTTCGGGGCGCTCGCCCAAGGTGAAGAGCGCTTCGTGGCAGCCGGCGGCCGCTCCCGATTCGGCGATGGCCAGCACGTCGTGATCGCTGAGGTAGGGCGACTCCAACCGGGCCGGAGGCTGGGCGAAGGTGCAGTAGCCGCACTTGTCCCGGCACAGCATGGTGAGGGGGATGAACACCTTCGGGGAATAGGTCACCCGGGCACCGTGCGCTCGATCCCGAATCTCTCGGGCCTGGGCCATGAGTTCGGCCCGGTCCAGATCCAGAAGGCTATGACTGCCGGTGTCGGTAATTGTCACCGATGGCCTTCCGTCAATCGATCGGCGGTTGTGGCCAGGCTTTCCAGCAAGTCGTCGAATGACTTCACGAAGGCTGACACCCCCTCGTCCTCCAGCCGGTCGGCCACCTCATCGAGGTCTACGCCGACATTGGCGACTCCATCCAGAATCGACTGGGCGGCGTCGGGGTCGGCATCCACGGTACGGGCCAGTGTTCCGTGGTCGGTGAATGCTTCCAGGGTGGCGTCAGGCAGCGTGTTCACAGTGTTGGGCCCGATGAGCTGATCGACATACAGAGTGTCAGGATAAGCCGGGTTCTTGGTGGAAGTGGAAGCCCACAGCGGCCTTTGCACTCGTGCCCCTCTGGCTTTCAGGGCCTCCCAGCGGGGCCCGGTGAACTGCTCTGTGAATAATTTGTAGGCCACCTGACCTTGGGCCACCGCAGTTTGACCCCGCAGGGCCAGCGCCTCTGGAGTGCCAATGGCCTCCAGACGTCGGTCCACTTCGGTGTCGGTGCGGCTGATGAAGAAGGAGGCCACCCCGGAAACTGATGACAGGTCGCCGGGGCAAGCCTCTAGGCCGCGGAGATAGGCCTCGATCACCTCGGCGTAGCGGGACAGCGAGAACAAGAGGGTCACGTTGATGCTGCGCCCTTCAGCGGTCATGGCCTCGATGGCGGGAAGGCCCTCAGCGGTCCCGGGGATCTTCACGTAGAGATTGGAGCGGTTGACGCGCTGGTGGAGCGCCCGGGCCGCGGCCAGGGTGCCATCGGTATCGCGAGCCAGCTTGGGATCGACCTCCACCGAGACGAAGCCATCCAGGCCGTCACTGGTGTCGTGTACCGGGGCGAGCGCGTCAAGGGCACCCCCGATGTCGGTGAGCACGAGCTCCCAATAGCCATCGGCAACGCTCAATCCGTCGGCCAGCAATCCGGCGAACTGCTCGTCGTATTCGCCCCCCGAGGTCATGGCCTTCTGAAAGATGCTGGGATTGGAAGTGAGTCCTCGCACGCCGCGCTCCACCCAGCGGTCCAGCTCACCGTTGACGATCCACTCTCGGCGCAGATTGTCGAGCCAAGGGCTCTGCCCGTGCTCGCGGTACAAGTCGTGGAGACTGCTCATCTTTGTTGCTCCTCGCTCTCGATCAGCGATACCGCCTGAGCGGCTACGTTGGCCGGGTTCATCCCCAGCTTGTCCAGCACCTCCGCCCCTGGTGCCGACGCCCCGAAGCGGTCGATGCCCACAGGAAGGTCCACCCACCGCTCCCAGCCCAGTGTTACCCCGGCTTCCACCGACAGCTTGGGCACTCCCGGCAACAGGACGCCTTCCTGGTAGGCCGGGTCTTGTTCGGCGAACAACTCCCAGCAGGGCATAGAGACCACTCGAGCGCTTACGCCCTGTTCCGACAGAGCGGTTGCCGCGTCGACGCAGAGCGATACCTCGCTGCCGGAGCCCACCAGTATCACTTCGGGGTTGGGCCGGTCGACCAAGGTGTAGGCGCCTCGGGCCACGCCGTCGTTAGCCGCGGTTCCCTCCAAGACAGGCACGTTCTGTCGGGTCAGGATCATGGCGCTGGGGCCATCGAGATCGACAGCCAGCCGCCAAGCTTCCGCCACCTCGTTGCCGTCGGACGGACGGAACACTCGCAGGCCGGGAATGGCCCGTAGCGACATGACGTGCTCGATCGGCTGGTGGGTGGGGCCGTCCTCGCCGACCCCCACGGAATCGTGGCTCCACACGAAGATGCTGTGGGCCCCCGACAATGCAGCCAATCGAACTGCGGGCCTCATGTAGTCGCTGAACACCAGGAAGGTGCCCCCTATCGGGACCACGCCTCCGTGCAGGGCGGCTCCGTTGAGCACCGCACCCATGGCATGCTCTCGAATGCCGAAGTAGATCTGGCGTCCGGCAGGGTGGGTCGAGCTGAGCGGTTCGGCGTCGGAGAGGCTGGTTCCGGTGTTGCCGGTGAGGTCGGCGCCGCCCGCGATCAGGCCCGGGACGACATCGGCCATGGCATTGAGGCAGGCCGAGCTGGCCTTGCGGGTGGCTACCGACTCGCCAGCGGGCCACGACGGGAGCTTGTTCTCCCAGCCGGGAAGCCCCCGGCCAGCCAGGCAAGCCTCGTACTCCGAACGCTGGGGTCCAAGTGCTTCCACCTGTTGTTGCCAGGCCAACCGCTCGGAGGCACTCCGGCGACCAGCCGCCCGGTAGGCATCGAGCACGTCGTCGGGTACATAGAAGGATTTGTCGGCCGGCAGTCCCATCACTGCCTTGGTAGCCGCTATCTCCTCGTCGAACAGCGAATAGCCGTGGGCCTCGTGGTTATCGGTTTGGCCCGGGGAGGGAAAGGCGACATGACTGCGGACAATGACCATCGACGGAGCGTCGTCCACTGCCATTGCCGTTCTGATTCCTGTTTCGAGGGCATCAAGATCCTCGGCAGCCTCACCCAGGTCCACCACATGCCAGCCGTAGGCCTCGAATCGCTGGGCCGCGTCGTCAGACAGTGATAGGTCGGTCGGCCCGTCAATGGTGATCCGGTTGTCGTCGTACAGGCAGACCAGCCGATCGAGGCGCTGATGCCCAGCCAGCGAGGCAGCCTCATGGCTGATCCCCTCGGAGAGGTCGCCGTCGCTGCATAGAGCGAACACCCGGTGATCGCAGACATCGGCGCCGAAGCGGTGACGCAGCCAGCGCTCGGCCAGGGCCATTCCCACCGCGTTGGCGATTCCTTGGCCTAGCGGCCCGCTTGTGACCTCCACACCCGCGGTGTGACCGGCCTCAGGATGTCCGGGAGTGCGGCTTCCCCACTGGCGGAAGTCCCGCAGGTCGTCCAGGGTCAGCCCTTGGCCGGTCAAATGGAGCATCGAGTACAGCAGAATGGAGGCGTGGCCGGCGCTGAGCACGAACCGGTCCCGGTCGGGCCAAGTCGGGTCGTCGGCGTCGTAGCTCATTATTCGGGTCCAAAGCACATGGGCCAGTGGTGCCATAGCCATGGCCGTCCCCTGATGCCCGGAGCGGGCTTGGTGAGGGGCGTCCATGGCAAGGCCGCGGATCACGCTGATGCCTTGGCTTTCGAGAGCGGCGGGGAACGCGGGCATAAATTGGCCGGTCCTTTCAGATGGTCATGGGAAATGTCGGATGGTCATGGGAACAGCACCACCGAAGCGGTGAATCCGTGGAGGAAATTGCGGCCCCCGATCGGCCCGAGTTCACCGGCGCAGAACATCCCGGCCACCGGCGCTCTCTCCAGAGCCTCGTGGACCACGGCCGCGTCGTGGTCGGGGCCTTCGAACAAGTGGGTCCCCCTGCCGTTGCACGTGAATACCAAGGCCGACCCAGCGGAAGCGTCAGCCATCAGCTCGCGCAGATCCTCGTCTGCGGTGGCAGCGTCCCGCACCTGGAATTGGACTGTGGTGCCGACTTCGACCGAGTCGCCCACCGCCAGTGCGCCAGTTTGCTCGTCGGCACCGATCAATCCCCGGATCAAAAAGTCGCCCCGGTGGAATTCTGATTTGTGCTCGTCGATGACAATGCCGATATGGAGTCCTCTCGATACCAGGGTCCGGTCGGCCTCGTCTAGCGCCAAAAGGGTCTCCCGCAGGCGGTCCACCGCCGGGCGGCCTCCCATCTCCGAGACGATGTTGTCCTCAGACTTGGTCACGGTGAAGGGCTGGCCAATGGGGCGGCAACCCTGAGAGACAACGGTGCGAACCTTGACCTGGGGATCGAGGATGACGCCTACCGCACCGTCGTCGTAGACCTGATGGCCCAGAACCAGGCGATTGCCTCCCGGCCGGCCAGCGGCAGAGGCCAGACCTCCCACCACGGTCATAGGCGGTCCCGCGTTCAGCAGGGCATCACTGGGGAAGGTGAATGGATCGGGAACCACCAGCAGTGTTCCCTCGGCATCGACGGGAATCCCGCCCACTGCCCAGCCGTCGGGGCCGCGGACTGCTTCGAGTCGCACCGCCCGGGCGGGGCATTGGGATGCGGCCCAAAGCGAAACAGCCGGGTGCTCCTCGACTTCGAGCGGGCCGCCGATCACTGACACCGCGGTGGTGCCGATGAGAACAGACGGTGCCAAGACCTGGTGGATGGCATCGGCAATTTCGTTGATCGCTTCCTGATGGGAGGCCGAGGTGAACAGCACTGCTAAGTCGGGGGAGGGTCCCACCGCTTCGAGGATCTCGCCGATTACCTCTCCTGCGGCGTTAGCCGAGTCAGGATGCTCGGATAAAGCGGCCCCATACCTGCTCACTACCTGCACGCTAGTCCGACGGCGCGCTCCGTCAGCGGAAAAAACGTTGCGTTACACAAATGGGGGGAGGTTCTTCGTCAAACCTGAACAGAGGTGGTGGAGCGAGAGGCCAGCGCGTCGACGTCGGCATGGCGAATTTGAGCCAAACCGAGCCAGCTGGCCACGCAGATGAACCACCAGCCCAGGTCGAATTGGTGCCACCGTCGGGCGAAGCGAGCCGATGTCGGGGCGGCATGGTGGTTGTTGTGGTAGCCCTCGCCGCAGGTGAGCCAGGCCAACCAGGTGACGTTGGTGGCGCTGTTGTCGAACGGTCGGCGGCCGAATGTGTGGGCCACCCCGTTTACCGAGCCGCCCAAGCCGATATAGCCCACGGTATGGACCGCTGAGGCCACTAGACCAGGCACCCAGCCCAGCAACAACACCAAGATGGCGACTCCCAAGGCCAAACCGATGATCCCCCGGTTTAGCAGGATGCGGTCGGGCAGGGTGATGGGGATGTCTTTGGCGTAGCGCTCAGTGGTGCGGGGGTCGCGGGCCGATCGCCGATAGAGGGCGGCATTGGTGAGCTGCACGCGAAGCCAGCCCAACCGGGCTGGTGAGTGGGGGTCTTCAGGGGCATCGGTGTACGCATGGTGCTTGCGGTGGACTGCGGCCCACTGCCGGGCTGAGATTCCGGTCGCCATCCAGAGGAACACTTTGAAGAAGCTGCGAATGGCGGGATGCATCTGAACAGCCTTATGGGCCAGGTCCCGGTGCAAATACACGGTGGTGGCGAGATTGGCCAGCTGGGTAAGCGCGAGGCCTACCGCAATCGCGATCACTATCTGCACGAGTTGAACTCCCAATGGGTTAGGACCGGCTGCTGATAACAACAGCCACGGATGTGACCCTAGAGGACAGAGGGGGGTTACATGAAGGTTGAACGACCCAGAACCTAGTGCCTAACGCTGAGGCGTCAGGGTGAGAAAGGGAGAGACAGGCAAGTAGCGTGTTCGGGGTGGGGGTGTTGTCGGAGTTCGAGTCGAAGCAGCTTCTCGCTCGCCATGGCGTTGCCGTGAGCAGAGACAAACTGGCGCACTCGGCCGACGAGGCGGTGGCCGCAGCGGTCGAAATCGGCGGTCCGGTGGCGGTAAAGCTGTGCGGCTCGTCGCTGGCCCACAAGAGCGAACGGGGGTTGGTGCGGCTGGGTCTCGACAACTCCTCTGCGGTGCGCAGCGCAGCCGACGAGCTGCTGGCCGCAGCCGTCGAAGAAGACGGCGAGGTGGCCCTGCTGGTATCGGAGATGGTTGCCGGGTATCGAGAGTTCATTGCCGGCGTAGTACACACCGAGCAGTTCGGTCCCGCGCTCATGCTCGGTTTGGGAGGCGTTCTGGCCGAAGCAGTAGGGGAGGCAGTGTTCCGGCTTCTTCCGGTGAGCGAGGCCGACTGCAAGGACATGATCGAAGACTTGGACATTCCCGCCCTCATGGCTCCGCTCCGGGGCGAACCTGCGGTGGACCAGGGCGCGTTGGTGGACTCGTTGTTGGGCTTGGCTCACGCCGGGGGAGGGGAAGGGGTCGAGGCCATCGACGTAAATCCCCTGGTGATCCGGGACGGGTTGCCGGTGGCTGTGGACGCTCTGGTGGTGATGACGGGCTCATGAGTCGGCCACCGTTAGATCTTCTGTTCAACCCCCAGGGCATCGTGGTAGCTGGCGCCTCCACGCATCCAGGCAAGTTCGGTTTCGTTGCTCTTCACAACGTGTTGGCCGGAGGGTTCGACGGGCCGGTCTTCGCCACCAACCCCGATCAACCCAGCATTTTGGGAGTCGAGGCATTGGAGTCGGTCGCCGATATACCTGAGGGGGCAGCCGACCTGGTCTTCGTCTGCACTCCGCCCCACACGTGCTCCGAGATCTTGAGATCGGCGGCCAGCAGAGGGGTTGGCGCGGCATTCATCGCCTCAGGCGGCTTTCGGGAGGCAGGCTCCGAAGGGGCTCGAGCCGAAGAGGAACTGGTACAACTGGCCCGGTCGCTGGGCATGGTGGTGGCGGGGCCGAATGGGCAGGGGCTGATTTCCAATCCGGCCAAGCTGGCCGCCCAGATCGTGGCGCCCATTCCGCCCCCTGGGCCGATTGCAGTAGCCAGCCAGTCGGGCAATCTGGTCTCGGCGTTCATGAACTACGCGGCACATAGCGGAGTGGGCATCAGCCGAGCGGTGAGTGCGGGAAACGCCGCCATGTTGGGAGTGGTGGACTATCTCGGGTGGTTTGCTAGCGATCCCCATACCAAGGCCATGGCTGCCTATGTCGAAGGAGTAGAAGACGGCCCAGCGTTTGCCGCAGCTATCAAGAGAGTGGCAGCGGCAAAGCCGGTCGTACTGGTCAAAGGGGGAACCACCCCGCGGGGAGCACAGGCCGCGGCCAGCCACACGGGAGCGCTGGCAACCGACGATCGGATTTTCGACGGGATGGTGCGCCAGAGCGGTGCGGTACGGGCTCAGACCATCGAAGAGGCCTATGACGCGGTGGCCGCCTTCGCCACCCAGCCCCTTCCTGCGGGGCCCCGTACTCTGGTGCTGTCCAGCGCGGGCGGATGGGGGGTTATCGCCGCTGACGCGCTCTCGAAGTCGAAACTTGAGTTGATTCCCCTCCCCGCTGACTTGAAGGAGGCCATCGATGGGTTGGTACCGCCCCGCTGGAGTCGCAGCAATCCGATCGACCTGGCTGGGGGCGAGAGCCGCGACACCATTCCTGAGGTCATTGACCTCGTTGCCGATCATCCAGAAGTCGACGCGGTGATTTATCTGGGTATGGGGATTCAGGCCAATACTGCGTCCCACTTGCGGTCGGGCCCGTACTTCGAGGCGGCCGAACTGGCCCGTATCTGTGAGTACCATGAGCGCCAGGACAGCCGCTTCGCCCAAGCCGCAGCCGATGCCTCCGCTCGAACGGGCAAGCCCATTTTGGCCGCGACCGAACTGGGGATAACCCAGCCTGACAACGCCGGTCCGGCCACGCTGGCTGCCCAGGGCAGCTATTGCTTTCCTTCCGCTGACCGGGCGGTGAGAGCTTTGCACCACCTGTGGTGGTACGCCCGCTGGCGCAAGCGCCTCCTAGGATAATTCCAGTGCGCCGAATCGTGATGCCCGTTCTGCTGCTTGTGATTGCCCTTGCCGCGCTATTCGGCTCGAACCAGCTCAGCGACCAGCTTCATGACGATCTGGGGGAGGTGGCCACTGACGACACTGTTCCACCGGGTGTGGGTACTCCTTTGGTCTCCACCCGCCGGCTCACCTCCATGCTGGCCCCGTCGCTCACTGAGCCTGACTTCTTCGACACTTTGGACGAGTTGATGGCTAGCTCCCCCGTCTCTGCATGCCTCCATGTGACTCAGAATGGAAGCTCCTTTGACCCTCGCGAGAACGGTTACGCCAACACTCCGGTTTCACCTTCTGATGCCACCCTGCTGCTCACCCTGGCCACGGCTCACCAGACGCTGGGACCTGATCACACCTTTACAACCTCGGTCCAGTCGGTGGTTCCGATGGAGGGCGGCGTGATCAACGGAGATGTCTACCTAGTCGGTGGAGGCGACCCCTTGTTGTTGACCCGCGAGTTTGCTGCCACCCTGGAATTGGGCCAGAACCAACTCCGCACTCCCATCGAGGAACTGGCTCAGGATCTAGTGGACGATGGCTTGGCTCTGGTGACAGGTGCGGTGGTGGGCGACGCCACTCGCTATGACGACCTGTTCTACGGTTCTTGGCCGGAGGAGACCATTGAGTCCCAGAACATCGGCACCCTGCTGGCTTTGCAATTCGACGACGGCTGGCGGCAGTTCCCGGTTTCGGATCCAGAGTTAGAAGCCGAAGAGACCGCGACTCAAGCCAATGAGGAGGCGGTTGGTTATGTGGTCGCGGACGATCCACCGTGGTATGCCGCGGCGCTGTTCGACGACATGCTCGAGGCGCGGGACGTGGTCATACGCCGCACCCCTCGCTCGGAGGGAGTGCCGGAGGGAGAAGAGCTCTATATCCTGGCGTCAATCGAATCAGCGCCGCTTTCTGCCCACTATCGGCAGATTCTCGACAACCGGGATATCGAGACCATCGAGATGCTGATCAAGGAAATCGGATGGGTCACCACGGGGGTGGGCAGCACCCAAGCCGGACTTCAGGCGATGAACAACACGCTGGCCAGAGTCGGGATCAACTCCGATCAGTTCCAACCACTCAAATTCGATGACGGCTCGGGACTTGATCCGGACAATGTGGCCACCTGCCCGGTGTTCACGGCACTCCTAGACAGCAATGAGTACGCCCCGCTGTTCCGTGAGTTGCTGCCCACCGCCGCCGAGGCCGGACCGCTTCAGAGCCGATTCACCGGCGTCGAGAACCCCGGGCGGATCAGAGCGCTGTCAGGCGGGACATCGGGCACTTCGGTGATGATGGGGTATATCGACATCGGCCGTGACCAAGAGTTGACCTTCGCTTTCATCGCCAACCAGCAGGGCCCGCCGGACAACCAGGCTCTGAAGGAACTGGAGAGCCGTGTCGTCAGCCATTTGGCCAGCCTGGAAGCGAAGCCGACCCTCGACGACATCCAACTAGCACCACTTCGGCTCGGCTGACGTCGACGCGGGATCACGCCAACATGACCGAGGCAACCACGATGCCCATGTTCCCACTGGGGATGGTGCTGTTGCCCACCATGGTGGTGCCGATCCATGTGTTCGAGCCCCGGTACCGGCAGATGACAAGAGACTGCCTGGACGGTGACCGAGAGTTCGGGGTGGTGCTCATCGAGCGGGGCAGCGAGGTCGGGGGTGGTGATACCCGCACCTATGCCGGAACGGTGGCCAAGATCATCGACGCCCAAGAGTTTCCTGATGGCCGCTGGGGCCTCATGGTCGGGGGTACACGCCGGGTTCAAGTCTCCCAGTGGCTGGAGGATGACCCCTATCCTCGGGCCGAAGTTCAAGATTGGCCCGACACCGGCCAATTCAACGATGAAGAAGCGCCCCGCCAGCTGCCCTCGGTGGTGGCGCAGTGGCGCCGGGTTCTGGCATTGCAATCAGAATTGGGGGCGCCCGGCCCTCCCACCGACTTTGAGATATCTGAGGATCCCCCGACTGCGGTCTGGCAGCTCTCGGCTCTCTCTCCGATGGGGCCGCTCGACAGACAGAAGCTGTTAACCGCCGACAATGCCACTTTCCGCTTGGGCCTGTTGGCTGAACTTCTGTCTGACGCTGAAGAGATCATTCGAGCCAGAATCGAAATGGGGTAGTGGGAATCACCCGGATAGGCTGAGCGGTTGCAGGAGGAGGCCGTGTCCAAACGTTCAAAAGCTACCCGAAAGGGGAATTCGCCCAACGCAACGTTGGCCGAATTGAAGACGCTGCTTATCGGCTATGGCCGACAGGAGATCGTCACGCCGCTCACCCACTTGGGGAAGACGCTGAAACTCGGCGTCCTAGGCGCGCTGAGCATCGGGATCGGGCTGATCTTCCTGACCATTGCCGGATTGCGCCTGCTCCAAACTGAGGTCTCTGGGGTGTTCGACGGCAACATGAGCGCCCTGCCCTATGCAATTGTGCTGGTCGGACTGCTTGTCGTTCTGGCCGGCGTGTTCGCGCTCAGAAGCCAAGCATCGAGAGGAGACCGTTCGTGAGCGATCTGGACTTGGGCCGCGAGGCGATAAACAGAGACGACATCCAGGCCAAGTTCGAAGAACTGAAGCACAGCTTGGACGGCACCGCAGAGGCGGCCCGCACCCCGGCGCTGGCCGGGGGAATTGTGGTGTTGGCCGTGCTGGTTGCGTTGGCATTCATGTTGGGGCGTCGCCGCGGGCGGGCCAGCCGGACCGTGGTCGAAGTCCGCCGGGTCTGATCGGATGCCAGATCCTCTGGGGTACTTGCGTCGACAGGCCATCAGGCGTGGCGTGGTGGGCGGGAGCCGGGCGTGGCTCATCTTGGGCGGGGCGGTTTGGGGGGTCCGACTCTTGCGTCGGATGGCGAGCACCCGCCAGATGCGAAAGGTGCTGTCCCAGGAATTGCGGCCCGGCGAGAGCCTGATTATCTCCCATCTTTCCGACGAATCGCAGTGAGCCGGGCGCTTGAAGCCGGCGAGTTGGTCTTGCTCACCGACCGAAAGGGTCGCCGCTATCTGCTCACACTGGTCGAGGGCGGTGAATTCCACACCCACGCGGGGTCGGTGGCTCACGACGAGCTGATCGGCGGCCCCGAGGGAACGCAGGTACGTACAACCCGCAATGCTGAACTGACCGTCTGGCGCCCCACTCTCCGCGACTATGTGCTGAAGATGCCCCGTGGAGCACAGGTGGTGTACCCAAAGGACAGCGCGGCCATCTTGATGCACGCCGACGTCTTCCCCGGTGCTCGGGTATTGGAATCGGGAGTGGGATCGGGGGCGCTGTCGCTGAGCCTGCTGAGAGCTGGAGCAGTGGTGGTGGGCTATGAGGTCAGAGAGGACTTCGCCCAACAGGCAGTCGAGAACGTAACCGGCTTTCTCGGCGCGAAGGCCGTTGATCGCTTCCAGGTGGAAATCAGGGACTGTTACCAGGGAATCGACGCCGAGGGCTTGGATCGGATTGTGCTCGACCTGCCAGAGCCTTGGCGGGTGGTGCCCCACGCGGCTGCTTCACTGTGTCCCGGCGGGATCCTGGTGGCCTACACCCCGAGCATCATTCAGGCAGTGCAACTGCGAGAAGCCTGCGACTCCGGACCTTGGGCCTTTGCTTCCACCATGGAAGTCCTTCATCGTGGCTGGCACATCAAAGGCGACGCGGTCAGGCCCGAGCATCGCATGGTGGGCCACACCGGGTTTGTGACTGCTGCCCGTCGACTCGCTGATTAGGAGGGGAATCTAGAGGAGAGGCTCAGACCTCGATGAAGATGCACTCCCCAGGGCATTCCTCGGCTGACTCGATGGTGGCCTCTTCCTGCCCTTCGGGCACGATGGCCAGCCCTTCGACGCCGCCCGGCTCGCTGAAGACCTTGTCGCCTTCTTTCACGTAGGCAAGACCGTCATCGAGCAGAGTGAAGACATCGGGGGCGATCTCTTCACAGAGACCGTCACCAGTGCAGAGATCTTGATCGATCCAGACCTTCATTTGCATCGGTGCAGTGGCCCTTTCATTACAGGCAGCGGACGGCAAGCATGGTAGACGCTGGGTGAGCCTTCAGTGTAACCGACCGGAAGTCGACCTTGGCCATACAGCGGAAATTGAATAAAGCGCGTGTAAAGTCGCGTTGGTATGACAGACGGCGACGCAGCGGCAGATACAGGTATCGCACCAGAGGAGTCTTCTCCAGCCGAGCAAGCAGGTATCGCACCAGAGGAGTCTTCTCCAGCCGAGCAGGTAGCAGCGCTTGAAGAAGAGATTGCCGTTCTCCGCCAGCGGCTTCAGGATGCCCCCAAGCGGGTCCGCACCCTGGAAGAGCGGCTCTTGGAGACCAAGGGACAGCTGGCCAAGGCTGTCTCCCAGAACGAGAAGCTCACCTATACCCTTCGCGAAGCCCGTGAGCATATTTCCGCACTGCGGGATGAGGTGGACAAACTCACCCAGCCCCCGTCGGCGTACGGGACTCTGTTGGGTCGCAACGAGGACGGGACGGTGGATGTGTTCTCGGGGGGTCGCAAGATGCGGGTCGCCCTCCATCCCGAGATCGAGTCTGAGGAGCTGAGCCGGGGACAGGAGGTTGTTCTGAACGAATCGCTGAACGTCGTTCTTTCCCGGGTGGGCGATGGCACCGGTGAAGTGGTGACCATCAAGGAGGTATTGGCCGGCGGTCTGCGGGCGCTCATTGTCGGTCGGGCCGACGAGGAGCGCGTGGTGGAGTTGGCCACCGAGATGATCGACCAGCCGCTCAAGAGCGGGGACACTGCGCTTATGGACTCTCGCTCGGGTCTGCTCGTTGAGCGCCTGCCCCGGCCCGAAGTAGAAGACCTCGTGCTAGAGGAAGTTCCCGATATCACCTACGAGCAGGTCGGCGGCTTGGACGAGCAGATCGAGCAGATCACCGATGCGGTTGAGCTCCCCTTCGTTCACCAGGATCTGTTCGCCGAGTACCAGTTGCCTGCACCCAAGGGCATCTTGTTGTACGGGCCGCCGGGCTGCGGCAAGACCCTGATCGCCAAGGCGGTGGCCAACTCCCTGGCCAGCAAAGTTGCCGACATGAGCTCGGACCGGGAAGCACGCTCCTATTTCTTGAATATCAAGGGTCCGGAACTGCTGAACAAGTACGTGGGTGAGACCGAGCGCCAGATCCGCCTGGTGTTCCAACGGGCTCGGGAGAAGTCGGCCGAGGGGTGGCCGGTAATCGTGTTCTTCGATGAGATGGAATCTCTCTTCCGAACCCGGGGCACCGGGATCAGCTCTGATATGGAGTCCACCGTGGTGCCCCAGCTCTTGGCCGAGATCGATGGGGTGGAGACTCTGAGGAATGTGATCGTGATCGGTGCTTCGAATCGGGAAGACCTCATCGACCCGGCGATCCTGAGGCCGGGGCGTCTAGATGTGAAGATCAAGATCCAGCGTCCCGACGCCGACGCGGCCTGTGCCATTTTCTCCCGCTATCTCACCTCCGAGCTGCCCATCGCCGCCGAGATGGTGGAAGGTCTTGGCGGCGGCGACCCCGACAAGGCCATCCAGGCCATGATTGAGCAGACCGTGACCGAGATGTTCTTGGAAGAGGAGCGCAACCAGTTCTTGGAGGTCACCTACCAGAACGGTGACAAAGAGATCATGTACTTCAAGGACTTTGCTTCCGGAGCCATGATCGAGAACGTGGTACGGCGGGCCAAGAAGCTGGCCATCAAGCGTTTGTTGGCCGGCGGTGCGCCGGGCATCCACGTCACCGACCTGCTGAAGTCGGTGAATCAGGAGTATCGGGAGCACGAGGATCTGCCCAACACCACCAACCCCGACGACTGGGCCAAGATCTCGGGCAAGAAGGGGGAGCGAATCGTGTTCGTCCGCACGCTCTTGTCCGACGAGGAGTCGAGCCAGGGCGGGCGCTCCATAGAGGCCATCGGCCCCGGCCAATACCTCTGAGCCCCAGACCCGCCCCCTAAGTCATGTAGCGTGCCCTGCATGGCGGTTCCCAAGATCTGCGGCATCGAGACCGAGTTCGGGATCGCGCACACCGGCACCGACGATGCCAATCCGATCGCGGCTTCGTCCCTGCTTATCAACTCCTATCTGTCTGAAGTTGAGCGCACGGGGGAGGGTGGACCGGCTGCCGGAGTGACCTGGGATTTCGAAGACGAGATGCCGGGTAATGACATCCGGGGTATTGCTCCTTTGGGGTCGCTGGCCCCCGAGATCGAGACCCATTTGGTGAATGCCGTGCTTACCAACGGAGCTCGCTACTACGTGGACCATGCTCATCCCGAGTTGTCCACCCCCGAGTGCAGCAATGCCTTGGACGTGACTCGCTACGACAAGGCCGCCGAACTGATTCTCAGGCGCTCCATGGAAGCGGCCGCCCAGATACTGCCCCCGGGCCAAGAGCTCGTGGTGTACAAGAACAATTCCGACGGCAAGGGCAACAGCTATGGGTGCCATGAGAACTACCTCATGGCGCGCGCCACTCCTTTTTCCCAGATAGTGATTCATGCCACCGCCCACTTGGTGACTCGCCAGATCTTCACCGGCTCGGGCAAAGTGGGCTCCGAGGCACCGGGTCTGACTACCGAAGACGTTCCGTTCCAGATCACCCAGCGGGCCGATTTCTTTGAGGAGGAGGTGGGGCTGGAAACCACCCTCAAACGCCCCATCATCAACACCCGGGACGAGCCTCACGCCGATGCCCGGCACTATCGCCGCCTTCACGTGATCGCCGGTGACGCCAACATGTCGGAGGTGGCGACCTTCCTCAAGGTGGGAACCACTGCCATTGTCCTGGCCATGGTGGAGGACAACGTCTTGCCCCGGGAGTTCCGCTTTCGAATGCCAGTGCTCGCTATGCGGCAGGTGTCCTACGACCTGAGCCTGGCCAAACCCCTGGAGCTGGCCGATGGAACTTCTGCCACTGCGCTGGAGATCCAGTGGGACCTGTTGGACCAGGCCCGGAAATATGCCGACAGCCATGGGCTCGACACAGTGGGCGGCTCGGTGGGCGAGATGGTTATCGACCGGTGGGAGCAGGTCTTGGCCGGTCTGGAAGCCGATCCCGTAACCCTGGCCGGCCAGCTTGACTGGGTGGCGAAGTATCGGCTGATCCAGGGCTTGGCCCGGCGCCACGACCTGCGCCCTGACGATGCTCGGTTGGCCGCACTCGACCTCCAGTACCATGACTTGCGGCCCGAGCGGTCGGTTGCGGCCAGGGCAGGGTTGGAATCGTTGATCTCCGCCGACGGCGCGCAAGCAGCCATCACCGAGCCGCCATTGGACACTCGGGCCTATTTTCGAGGTCAGTGCCTCAAACGATGGGCCTCCAGCATTGTGGCCGCCAACTGGGATTCGATCGTGTTCGATGTGGGCGACGAGCCGCTGCGGCGGGTGCCCATGATGGAGCCCTCCCGGGGAACCGCAGACCATGTCGGTCAACTCTTGGCTGACTGCGACACCGCTGCTGATCTGTTGAATCGGCTAAGAGAATCAGGCACCCGCTGAAGCGCCACCGCGAATTGCCCTCACCTTGGTGTGGGCGCGATATCGTGATCCACACGAACTCGGGCATGAGGGGAATGAGATGGCGGAAAGAGAGCAGATCAAGAAACCGGCGCCTCAACGCGAGCAGACTGAAGTTGAAGACGCTCCGGCGGCCTCGGAACAAGTCGAGGAGTTGAAGGCCGAACTCGACGACCTGCTGGATGAGATCGACGAGGTGTTGGAGACCAATGCCGAGGACTTCGTGAAGTCATATATCCAGAAGGGCGGGCAGTAGCCCTTTGTGGCAGTCGATCGTTTGGACCGGCGCGGTTTAGACCTCATCGCGGTAGTCTGCCAATTGTGACGTTGCCCCTATTTGAAGCCGGGGGCGACCCGGGCCCCAACTTTGCGGCTTTGCTTCGCTCCACCGGGTTGGTGCCGCCCGATCCCGACGTCCCGGCTGCCGATCTGGCTATAACTCATGCCACCACCGTGGTCGCCATTCGCTGCCAGCAGGGAGTGGTGATGGCGGGGGACCGTCGAGCCACTGCAGGGCACCTCATCAGCCATCGCACGATTGAGAAGGTTTTCCCCGCCGACCGGCATTCCGGGGTGGCCATCGCCGGAGCTGCCGGGCCGGCCATGGAGATGGTTCGGCTGTTCCAGTTGCAGCTTGAGCATTATGAGAAGGTGGAGGGCAAGGGTCTCAGCCTGGACGGAAAGGCCAATCAGCTGGGCATGATGGTTCGGAACAACTTGCCCGCGGCCATGCAGGGGTTTGCCGTGGTGCCGCTGTTTGCCGGCTACGACACGACTCGAGAAGTCGGTCGGCTGTTCCAGTACGACGTGACCGGGGGCCGGTACGAGGAGCGGGAATACGCGGTTGGAGGTTCAGGAAGTCTGCATGCGGGAACGGTGATCAAACTGGGCTACCGACCCCGCGCTGATGCCGATGAGATGATTGATTTGGCGGTGTCGGCTCTGTTCCGCACCGCAGAGGAGGACTCCGCCACTGGCGGTCCCGATTTAGTGCGGGGCATATACCCGGTGGTGGCGGTTATCGGTGCCGATGGGTTCGAGCGAGTGGCCGATGCCGATGTGGAGGCACGGTTCCGGGATCTCCTGGCCAGTTTGGAGAGCCAGGGGGGTGATTCCGAATGACCATGCCCTTCTACGTTGCACCGGAGCAGCTGATGAAGGATCGGGCCGACTTCGCTCGCAAGGGAATCGCCCGGGGCCGAGCCCTGACTGCGCTGAGCATCAGCAACGGTATTTTGATCTGCGCGGAGAATCGGTCGAACACATTACGCAAGGTGAGCGAGATCTACGACCGGATCGCGTTTGCCGGTGTCGGCCGATACAACGAGTTCGATCAGCTCCGCATAGCCGGCGTTCGCCATGCCGACCTCAAGGGCTATACCTACAGCCGCGACGATGTGGATGCCCGGAGTCTGGCCAATCAATACGCCCAAGTACTGGGCCAGACTTTCACCCACGAGATGAAACCGCTGGAGGTGGAGATCCTGGTGGTTGAAGTGGCGCCTGAGTCCGATGGCGATCAGATGTTCCACGTGCTCTACGACGGCACTGTCAACGACGAGTCTGGTTACACCGTGTTGGGGGGAGAGGCTGACTCCATTGCTGAGCGGCTGGGTCAGACCTACGACGGTGACTGGGAATTGGGCGATGCCGTCAAGGCCTCCGCCGCCGCGCTGAGCGGGGAGGAGCGGACCCTGGAAGCCGACGATCTCGAGGTGGCCCTCTTGGTGCGGGAGACCGGTCGGAGGGCGTTCCAGAGGATCGAAGGCGACGAATTAGCTGAGTTGTTGAACTGATGAACAGGCGGGATCTCGGGATCGGGAACGGATAGGCATGGAGCGGCGCATTTTCGGGATAGAGAATGAGTACGGCGTTACCTGCGCGCTGCGGGGCCATCGCCGGCTCAGCCCTGATGAGGTGGCCCGCTACCTTTTCCGCCGGGTTGTGTCTTGGGGCCGCAGCAGCAATGTCTTTCTGGTCAATGGCGCCCGGCTCTACCTCGACGTGGGTTCGCACCCCGAGTACGCCACCCCAGAGTGCGACTCTGTCTACGACTTGGTGGCCCATGACAAGGCCGGCGAACGGATTCTGGAAACGCTTATTGAGAGCGCCGAGCAGCGGTTGCGGGAAGAAGGGATCCAGGGGGACATCTACCTGTTCAAGAACAACACCGATTCGGCGGGCAACAGTTACGGCTGCCATGAGAACTACCTGACGAGTCGGCGCGACGACTTCTCCGAGTACGCGGAGGTCCTGATTCCGTTCCTGGTCAGCCGCCAGATCTATGCCGGGGCGGGCAAGGTGCTCCAGACGGCTCGCGGGGCCACCTACTGCATGAGCCAAAGAGCCGAGCACATCTGGGAGGGGGTTTCCAGCGCGACCACCCGTTCTCGGCCGATCATCAACACCCGCGATGAGCCCCACGCTGACGCTGAGCGGTATCGAAGGCTGCACGTGATCGTGGGCGATTCCAATATGAGCGAATACGCCACATTCTTGAAGACAGGAGCGACCAGCATCCTGCTGCGGATGTTGGAAGACCCATCGGTGGCGTTGAGAGACATGACCCTGGACAACCCGATCCGGGCTATCCGGGAAATCAGCCATGACCCCACCTGCACTCGGCGGATACGCCTGGCCAGCGGCCGCGAGGTCAGCGCACTGGATATCCAGTCTGAGTATCTCGACCGGGCGCTCAAGTACGCCGACAGTCGGGAGCTAGAGCCCCAAGACAAGCAGGCCCTGCAGATGTGGGAGCATTGCCTGGTCCAGATCGCCAAGGATCCCCTCGGTTTGACCCGGGAATGCGATTGGGTGATGAAGTACCACCTAATCGAGGCCTACCGTGAACGCCACGGCCTTGGTCTCGGCGACTCCCGGGTGGCCCTGCTGGATCTTCAGTACCACGACGTGAACCGCTCGCGTAGCTTGTTCTACCGGATGCAGAATCGGGGCTTGGCCGAGCGGATGTGCGTCGACGACGAGATCAGCCATGCGGTCGAGCACCCGCCCGCCACTACTCGGGCCCGGCTCCGGGGAGAGTTCATTCGACGGGCAAAGGAGCGCAAGCGGGACTACACCGTGGACTGGGTGCATCTGAAGTTGAACGACCAAGCCCAACGGACCGTCCTCTGCAAAGACCCGTTCCGAGCCCATGACGAGCGGGTGGAAAAGCTGATCGAATCCTTGTGATGTCCGGGCGCAAGCCAGAGCAGGGGCGCTGATGGTTGCCGGGTCGAGACGAAAGCCAGAGCAGGTAAGGCTGGAGCGCTTGCTTCGACTCATAGCCGCACTGATCGAGACTCCCCGCTTTTTGTCCATTGAAGAGTTGCTGGAAAGGGTTGGGACTTCCCGAGGAGACGATTCGGCTGGCTACCCCGAAAACGGAGCCGCCGCCAAGAGGGCCTTTCACCGGGATATGAACCAGTTGGCCGATGCCGGCATACCGGTTATCGCCGGACCAGTACCCGGCCAAGAACGGGAGACCTGGGGGTACCGGATTCGCAAGCAGGACTACTCACTGCCAGAGATGGATTTTGAGGCCGACGAGCTCGCCGCCTTGCACCGGGCCGCCACTGCGGTCCGTTTCGACGGGGTCTCAGGCACCGAGGCCCTGTGGAAGCTAGGCGGTCGGGTGGGGGAGGGGACCGAGGCTGAGTTGGCCGCGGTGCCTGTGCATCCTGCCCTGGCTGAGCTCTTCCAGGCAGTCACCGAACAGCGGGTGGCCGAGTTCACCTATGGCGGTCAGCCCCGCTCAGTGGAGCCTTGGACTCTGGCCTTCGACCAAGGCCACTGGTACGTGGTCGGACACGACCGAGGGCGGGAGGACAAGCGCACCTTCCGGGTAGACCGGATTGAAGGCGATATGTCTCTGGGATCGCCAGGCGGCTTTCAGCAGCGAGAGGGAACCACGGGCTGGGCGCCATTCCAGCCCTGGAAGTTCGGAAGCGGCCCGGCTGTCACCGCCCGGTTGAAGGTTGATCCCGATCAGGCGGTTTGGGCCGCTCGGCGGCTCGGCCAAGAACCCTCGGAGAGGGGTTCCGACGGCTCGGCTGTGTTCGAGGTAGTGGTTCGAAGCCCAGACGCCTTCCGATCCCTGGTTTTGGAGTTCCTTGAACATGCCGAAATGCTCGGACCTCCTGAACTGCGCACTGACATGGTGGCTTGGCTCGAAAGACTGAGCCGATGAGCCGGTTGAGCGCTGGTGACCGACTGCGGAGGATGCTGGAACTGGTTCCGTGGGTGATGTCCCAAGGAGGCGCCGAGCTGAGCGAGGTGTCCCAGCGATTCGACTACCCGGAGACGGAGCTGCGGGAAGACTTGGTGAAAGTGCTGTTTGTGGTTGGGCTGCACCCGTTCACGCCAGACGAGCTGATATACGTGATGGGTCTGGATGAAGATGACAACGGCGGTTGGGTGGCGATCAGCAACGCCGACTATTTCTCCCGGCCACTCCGGCTCACCCCTGGCCAGGCGCTGGGTCTTATTGGGGCTGGGGAGGCTCTGTTGTCCGGTGCCGACCCTGAAGGCCCCTTGAGCCGGGGATTGGCCAAGCTGGCCGATGGGCTTGGAGTGAGTATGGGCGAGGACCTCGCGGTCAGCTTGGGAGAGCTGGCCGACGAATGGGTCGAGCCTCTGCTGGCCGCGGTTGCTGATTGCCGCCAAGTACGGATCCGCTACTTCAGCTTCGGAAGAGGCCAGGAATCCGATCGCGTTATTCATCCATTCCGAGTTTTCTCGGATATGGGCAACTGGTATGTGCAGGGCCACTGTCAGCAGGCCGAAGGGGTGCGGGTATTCCGAATTGATCGGATCAGGTCGCTAGAACTGTTGGAGGCGCGGTTCGACCCGCCCGACGAGACCGGCGCACCCTCAGCCTTCGAAGCCCGCGAAACCGACCCCCGGGTTGTGCTGCGGCTATCGCCAGGGGCTTCTTGGGCCATTGAGAAGTACCCCACCGAAGACCAGGTGGTTCTAAGCAGTGGAGAGGTCGACGCCACCATGCCCGTGAGCCATGTCAGCAGGCTCGAGCGGCTGTTGCTCCAGCTCGGGCCTCAGGCTGAGCTGCGGCGCGCCGACCCACCGGTGGCCCCGGACCAGGCTCGTCTCGCCGCCCAGCGGGTACTGGCCCGGTACCAATAGGGGTATTCGACGCCATGACCATCGATCAGCCTGACCAGCAAGCAGGCCCGGTAGCTGCGCCAGCTTCGCAGGACCAGCATGCCGATCAGCCGGTGTTCGCGCCGACTCCTGAGGAAAGTGGGGAGAGCGGAGCAGACGGCAAACGGAAGAAGTCCAGTGCCCGGGTCGTCGCCGAGTGGGTTCTGGTCTTGGCTGGGGCCCTGGTGTTGGCCCTAGTGCTGCGCTCGGTGCTGTTCCAGGCCTACTACATCCGTTTCACTTCCATGGAGCCCACCCTGGGCAACGGCGACCGGGTCTTGGTGAACAAGCTGGGCTATGACCTCAACGATGTGAGTCGCGGCGACCTTGTGGTGTTCGAGCGGCCCTCGGGAGTCAGCGGCCGACAGGAGGATGACCTCATCAAACGGGTCATCGCCCTGCCTGGCGAAGTGATCGAGTTTGTCGAGGGAAATGTCTATATCGATGGCCGGCGGCTCCACGAGCCCTATCTTGAATCATCCGGCATCACGACCGGCAGGATGCCTTCAGGATGCGAGCGCATTGTGGACGGAGGCTGTTTGGTCGGGGAGGGGAAGGTGTTCGTCATGGGCGATAACCGGGCAAACTCCACCGACAGTCGGGCCTTCGGTCCCATCCCCGAGAACTTGATCGTGGGACACGCCTTCTTGCGACTTTGGCCGGTGACGGATTTCGGTCGCCTCTAATTCTTGCTCAACGGTCGTAGGGATCGTGGCCGTGGCCGTGGTCGCTGAAGACGTGGATTACCCCATCGGTGTGGTCGTCGTGCTCGCCGTGGAACACGCAATCGTCCTTATCGCCGTGGGCCATGCGAAGGCCAAAGGCCTCTTGCAAGTTCTTGTTGGTCAGAACCTCACCGGGCGTGCCCGACGCGACTATCCGGTTGGCCAAGAGAATCACCTGGTCGCAAAGTTCGGCCTCGTCCATGTGATGGGTGGAGATAACCACGATTCGACCCCGCCTGCGTTCCTCATCAACGATGCGAAGGATCGTCTCTTGGCTGGGCAAATCCAAGCCGGTAATGGGCTCGTCCATCAACAGCACGTCGGCGTCGTGGGCCAAGGCCTGGGCCACCATTACCCGCTGGCGCTGGCCTCCCGACAGCTCTCCGAACTGGCGGTTGCCCAAGTCGGATACCTCGAGGCGTTCGGCCGCATTCTCGATCAGTAACCGATCTGCTGCTCCCAAACGCCTGATCAAACCTCGGTCGCGGAAACGGGACATGCGCAGCACGTTGGAAACGGTCAATGGCATCCACCCCCGCTGTCCGTGCTGCTGAGCCACTAGAGCGAATATCTTCTTGGAGGGTTCTGGGAAGATGGTCCCTTGGGTTGGTGGGGCGAGACCGCACATCATTCGGAGCAAGGTGGTCTTGCCCGAGCCATTTGGCCCGATCAGAGCGGTGGACGTTCCATGCTCGAATTGGCAGGTGACGTCAGCGAGGGCGACGTGGCCGTTGCCGAACTTGGCGGTGACGTCGGCGAAGGCAATGGGATCTTTGTTTTGAGCGACCAGGGCCTTGGCAGATGCGGCTTGTTCGCTCATTGCCCCTCAGGGTACCAGCTTGTCAGCGCCTCTCTCATGCGGTCGACGTGGTCGCTGTACACCGCGTCGATGCCCATGTCCAGCAGCTCTCTGAGCACTCGGGGTTGTTGGGCATCCCAGCCGAAGCAGAGGATTCCAAACCGGTGGAAGAGGGTTACCAGGCCACCGGTCCAGTCGGTCTGATGGAGGTTCACCGAGTCGATGGCGGCCTCAGCCAGCACTGCGGCGCGTCGCTCCGGCCCGCCGTCCATACGACTCAGCCGGGTGGAATTGCACAGGCGCACATCGGGCCAGAGGCTTCGCAGTTCGACCAGGGTGTCCACGTCGGGGTGGCACAGCCATAGTCGCTGACGAAGTGGAAGCCCGGTGCGGGCTGCGGCCTCGTCCACACTGGCGACCACCGCGGGAGCCGCGTCAGGATCTTTCAGATCGAGGGACAGCTCGAAACCTCCGCCGCACCTGCCATAGAGCTCGGCCAGGCTGGGAATGTGGCCGGGAAGTTCGTCTCGCCGGCAATCGGGAATGGGCCGTTTCCGCGGCCAGCGGCCCATCCGAACAACACCGTCATGGTCAAGCACGGCCTGCCCATCGGCGGTCACCCAGGCATCGCTCTCCAAGCCGGTGGCCCCCATTTCCAATGCCTGGCTGAACGCGGCCAGCGTATTTTCGTGTTCGTGGGCTCGAGCCCCCCGATGGGCGAATCCAATTGGGGGTATGAGAAGGGCGGGAATCCTTGGGGCCATTAGTCAAACCTCGAGCAGCCTCGCGGAGTATAGGTAGCGATGGTCACGCCTTGAGCAGCCCTGTAAAGGATAGGTAGCGGTAGCCTCTCGGTGTGGGCAACCTCGGATGGGCTGAGATCGCGGTGATCGTGGTGGTGGCCCTGGTTGTGCTGGGACCAGAGAAATTGCCGGGAGCAGCTCGCCAGATCGGGAACGTCCTTCGTCAGGTCCGAAAGATCTCCACTGGGTTTCAGCAGGAGCTGCAAAATGCCCTAGACGAGCCTATGGAGGCTGAAGCCCGCCAGCGCGGCCAGCTTGCCGTTGAACAGAGCAGGCAGGGAAGCAGTCCGGGGAACGAGGAGTCGAAGACACAGACTGAACAGACCTCCGACCCACCGCCAAGCAGCCAGTGAGCGACCAGGGGGAGGGCCGCCTCCGATCCAGCGATGGAACCATGCCTTTGATGGGGCACCTGGTGGAGTTGCGATCACGGCTCATCAAGAGCATTTTGGCCGTGGTGGCCGGCGCGGTGGTGTGCTGGGTGTTCTACCCCCAGATCTTGGACCGGTTGGTCCAGCCCTATTGCGACGTGGTCCCCGAAGAAGCGGTGGCCGAAGAAGCAACCCGTCAAAACCTCTTCGGTGGCTGCGAGCTGTTGGTACTCGACCCGCTGGAGCCGTTCTCGGTGCGCTTGACCGTGGCGGGCTACGGAGGGCTGACGCTGGCAATCCCGGTGGTGCTCTGGCAGGTGTGGAGGTTTGTGCAGCCCGGCCTGTATCCCCGCGAGCGCCGCCACGCGGCCGCCTTCACCGTGATAGGAGCCCTGCTCTTTGCCTTGGGAGCTGGCCTCGCGTATTGGAGCATCCCCCGGGCGCTTAATTTCTTGGCCTCCATCGGCGGCGAAGACTTGGTGACCGGCTTCTCGCCGGCCAAATACTTGTCGTTCGTCATCAAGATGATGGCGGCGTTCGGAATCGGCTTCGAATTCCCCATCCTGCTGGTGTTCTTGCAGATGGCCGGGATCATCCACTACCGACAGCTGATACGAGGGAGGCGATTCGCCATTGTGGGCATTGTCGCCCTGGTTGCGGTGATTACTCCTAGTGGAGACCCGTTCACACTCATGGTGCTGTCGGTGCCCATGTACCTGTTCTATGAGGCTGCCATTGGAATCGGCTGGTTGCGGGACCGCCGACAAAGGCGTCAGGCGCCCGAAGAGGTAGAAGCCAATGCCCATACAGCAGGGTGAGGATTGGGGCGAGTCCGGAGGTCTGGGCGCTGACGGCGTATTGGTGAGCAGCGACGCCGAGGCTCGGTCAGTGATCGAAGAGGCCCGTCGGGCCAGTCGTCCGCTGCCCGAGCTGGGGTTGTTGGGAGGTGATCTGTGCCGCACCCTCGGAGGGAGGGGTGATGCCGAGGCCATTCGCTCACCGGAAGCGTGGAGGTTCGCTGTGGACCTCGGAGCAGTACTGCTGGATGGGCGTCTGTTCTGGTTCTGCGCCCACCTTGCGGCTCGGAGAAAGGGGTGGGCTGGCGAGGCACTGGTGGCCATGAACGCGGCGTGGTGGGGAAGCTGGAATCTTGGACCCAAAGCCCATCCAGGAGACGGATTGCTAGACGTCTCCCATGGCCGTCTATCGGTCCGAGATCGGCTGCGAGCCCTACGCCGGGTGGGCACCGGAGACCACCTACCCCATCCCCAGATTCGGTACCGCCGCACCGGCGCTGTCCAAGTGGAGCTCGAGCGGCCGCTGATGGTGGAGCTAGACGGACAACCAGTGCAAAAGGCTTCCAACTTGTCCATCCGAGTGGAGCCAGCAGCACTCATTGTTGTGGTGTGACTGAGGACTGCATTACCGCGACAATCCACGACGGGACAAGTAGCATTCGCCCCGTGACTCCCGATGTGGCCAAGCAGCAGATGGCTTCAGAGGTTGATGCCCGGGCATCTCGACTACTCAGCGTCTCCCACCAGATCCATGCGAACCCCGAATTGTGTTTCGAGGAACACACCGCCCACGATCTGCTCTGCTCTGTCTTAGAGGACGAGGGGCTCGAAGTGGAGCGGTCGGCATTCGGCCTAGACACGGCGTTTGTCGCCAGAGCGGGCGGCGCCGGCCCTCATGTTGCGGTGATTTGCGAATACGACGCATTGCCTGAAATCGGGCATGCATGCGGCCACAACGTGATCGCAGCCGCGGGACTGGGTGCCGGATTGGCCGCGGCCGTCCTGGCCGACGAGCTTGGGGGACGCATCAGCATTATCGGCACCCCTGCGGAGGAGGGCGGTGGCGGCAAGCAGTACATGCTAGAGAGAGGCGCTTTCGACGGCATCAGCGCAGCCATGATGGTGCACCCCGCCAATCACGAGCTCGTCCGCATGAACACCATCGCCGTGGAGCAGCTAGTGGTGACGTACGCCGGTCAGCCATCCCACGCCTCCGCGTCACCCCACCTGGGTAGAAATGCCCTCGACGGTGCGGTGCTGGGGTACATGAACGTGGCTGCCCTTCGCCAGCACATACGGCCTGATGAGCGCATCCACGGGATCTTCACCCGGGCTGGGGACAAGCCGAACATCGTTCCTCACGATGTCGCCGCAGAGTGGTACGTCCGCTCTCCGAAGCTGGACAGCCTGGCCGAGTTGAAAGAGCGGGTGGTGGCCTGCCTCGAAGCAGGTGCGGCGGCTGCCGGGGTGGACATTGAGTGCCGTCGAGAATCGCCGATCTTCGCCGACTTGATCGACAACCAGGTGCTGCTGGACCTTTATGCCCGCAACGCCGCGTCGACGGGGCGGATCGCTCGCGAGCCCAAGTCGTCGGCCGCGGTCGTGGGCAGCACCGATATGGGAAATGTGAGCTACGCAGTGCCGTCGATCCATCCCATGATCAAGGTGGCCCCGGACAATGTGGCCATTCACACCCCGGAGTTCGCCCACTACGCCGAATCGGAAAGCGGCGACCAGGCGGTGCTCGACGGAGCGAAGATCATGGCCATGACGGTGGCCGATCTGTGGTTGGATCCTGGCGCCACGAACCGGGCTGCCGATGAGTTGGCTCAAAGCCTGCAATGACTCAATACGTCGCCAACCTGCAATGGCCCTTCAGCGACTTAGTTCGCCGCTAGCCTGCAATGACTCAGTACGTCGCTGAACAGTTCACCAATGAAGAGGCGGACATCCTCCGCCGGTACTTCACCAACCTGGATCAGCCGGTGTTCGCCCTCGTCAACCTGCCCGAGGTGGTCAAGGGGGCACTGTTTGCCCGCTATAGCCGTTCGGCCAAGTCGCTGCGTCGGCTGTTCTTGGACGAGTTTGTCGGCGAGCTGGACATCAGTGGTGACGTGAGTATCGACGCCACCGTGGGGTTGCGCCGAGCCGAGGAGCTATACGACCGGGTTTTCTTTGAATATGGGGACGATTCGGTTGCCCAGTTGGGCGGAGTCCACTTGGCCTGCGAGCAGGCCTCCAACATCTTGACCAAGGTGCTGGAGTGGGGTCGGCTTATGTCATATCTGGAGCAGTCCACGCGGTATATCGACTATCTCGCTCGGATTGGCGGCCGTTATCGCTACTACCGCGATCCCCAGGTTGGGGAGTCTCCTCTGTCGGGCCGCTACGTGAGCGACATGGACCGAATGTTCGAGGCCTACGGCCAACTCCTGCCTGCCATGACCGACTTCTACCGCGAGCACACCCCCAGGGACTCGGACTCCTCCGACTTCGCCTATCGCCAGGCGATCCGGGCCAAGGCCCTGGATGCCGTTCGGGGGGTGCTGCCCGCGGCAACCGTGTCCAACGTGGGCATCTACGGCACCGGCCAATCCTACGAACTGCTGCTGCTTCGAATGCGGGCCCACGAACTACCGGAAGTGCAGACCTATGCCGAATTGATGTTGACCGAGCTGCGCAAGGTCATCCCTTCCTTCTTGAAGCGGGTGGATCTAGAGGACCGAGGGGTGGCGTGGAGTCGCTATATGGGCGACGTCCAAGAGTCGATGGAGAGCGTGGTCGACTACCTGCTGCCGGCCGACCTGCCAATTGATGAAGCTCCGACGGTGCGGTTGGTGGATTTCGACCCAGACGCCGAGATCAAGATGGTGGCGTCCATGCTCTATCCCTACACCCATTTCTCGGAAGAGCAACTAGAACGAGAGGTTCGGGCGATGGGGGCAGAAGACCGCCTCTCCGTCGTGCGGGCATACGTCGGCGAGCGGGCCAATCGCCGACACAAGCCCGGACGGGCCTTGGAGCGTTCCTTTTACCGGTTCGACATATTGGCCGACTACGGTGCCTTTCGGGATCTCCAGCGCCATCGCATGCTCACCCTTGAATGGCAGAAGCTCAGCCCCCGCCACGGCTTCACCCTTCCTGAGTCGGTGGACGCCGCGGGATGTGCTCCGGTCTTCAAAGAGGCCATGGATCGCTCAGCCGACTTGTACGGCCTCTTGAACCGGGATTTCCCCGAACAGGCCCCCTATGCGGTGAGCTTTGCCTACAAGGTGCGCTTCAACATGAGCATCAACGCCAGGGCCGCAATGCACGTTATCGAGCTGCGCACCACCCCTCAGGGCCACTCGGTGTACCGGGAGATCGGGCAGGACATGTGGCAGCTCATCCGCGATGAGGCCGGCCACCCGGCAGTGGCAGAGATGATGCGTTTTGTCGACCTCAGCGAAGAACCTCCGCTTGGCCGCCTGGATGCCGAACTTCGAGCAGAAGAGCGTCGCCAGGTTCGAGAGCGGGCATGAGCCGGAGATGCTCTTTTGGCCAAATGGAAGATTGAACGGGTAAGTGCGCACATTGTGGCGCGCCGGTGTCTATGATCCGCGCTGATCGGATTGCCTGAGGAGGTAGCAGGGGAGCATGACAGACCCTGACGAGCACGACGAGATGCCGGACGAGGAGTTCGACGAAAGCGCCATCGACGACCTCGACGAAGACATCGGCGAGGAACTCGATGATGAGTTCGAAGCTGTCCTCGGAGACGGCGATCTTGAGGACGATGACCTCGACGAGGAACTCGAGGAAGAGGAAGAGGAAGAGAGCGGGAACAACGGGCCAGCTCGCAACGCAAACGCGGGCGATGATGAGGATGGCGAAGGGGAGGACATCGACCCCGACAACGTCGAGGCTGATCTCGACACCATTTTGAAAGACCGCCTGGCCGCCGGTGACGACGAGGACGAAGACGAGGAGACTCCCGACCCGTCGCCTGAGGCCTCGGGTCAGGTCGCGCCCAAGCGAGACAATGAGTGGACCTGCGAGGGGTGTTTCCTGATCGTCAGCTCGAGCCAGTTCGGGTCCCGCGAGAATCCCCGGTGTCCTTCGGGGGAAGAGCCCTGTCCGTCTTTGGCCCGGCTATGAGCTCGACCGGTGACGCCGATTCCTCCCGGGAGTCGGCTGGTTCCTCCCGCGAGTCGATGGACCGTCTGCTTGATACGGTGCTCTACGCACCCGTGGGGCTCTTGCTGTCGGTTGACTCGCCGCCTTCCGAATTGGCCGCCCGGGGTCGCCGCCATTTGGAAGCGGCTCGCCTGCTCGGCCGCATGGCTTTGGACCATTCCTCGAAGCCTTCGGGGGCCAGCGTCGACCCCTTTGATTTAGAGCCAGGTTGAACGTGAGCGATCGGCCGAAAGAGGGTACGGCCCGACCAGCTCGTTCCGATGAGACTGGCATTGTGGCCGATTTGGCTCGGGAGGCCCGTAGCGAGGCGCTCGAATACCGGGGAGGGGAGCGCTGGATCGCCACGGAAGCTGCCTCCGAGTCCCTTGAAGATCATCTCGCCGAGCTGTTGGCTGATCCAGAAGCTCTCGTGGTCGTTGGGATATGGGAAGAAGCCGTAGTGGGATACGGATGGGCTCAGCGGGTTGTGCGCCGGGACGGATCCTTCATTGCTCGAATCGACGAGCTATACGTGACTCCTGATGCCCGTTCGGTGGGAGTGGGGGAGTCACTGTTCGATATCCTGAAGAAGTGGGCTCAGGAACAGGGTCTGGTGGCGATTGATGCTTTCGTGCTGCCAGGCCACCGCGAGGCCAAGAACTTCTTCGAGACGTTCAAACTGACGGCCCATGCGCTAATCGTGCACACGCAACTCGATCAAGAGCCAGAAGCGTGAGCGGAACTCCAGAAGGTGCCGACGCTGACAGGGCAGATACGAGCTGGCCGGAGCTATGTGTTGGGGCTGTAGTGGTTCGCGACGGCGCCATTCTGTTGATCCGTCGAGGTAGTCCTCCAGGAGAAGGGCTGTGGTCGGTACCCGGTGGGCGGGTGAAGAAAGGGGAGACTCTAGCTGAGGCTGTTCGCCGCGAGCTGCGAGAAGAGACCTCCCTTGATGGAGAAGTGGGCCAGGCGGTGGGCTGGACTGAGCTCATCGGCCGACGACGCCACTACGTGGTGGTGGACTACTGGGTCACGGTGGCGCCCGACGCGGTGCCAACGGCGGCTACCGATGCCTCAGACGCGGCGTGGGTGGCTCTTGATGACCTAGGAGAGTGGGACGTGGTGGACGGCTTGCTGGAGTTCCTGAGCGATCATCAAGTCATCGGCTAGCCGTTGGAGTGCCTGCCCGTCGGCGAGGGCGCTTCGGGGCAGGGGTGGGTTCCACTCCGAACAGAGCCGCAATATGGGGAATCCGCTCCGATAGCTTCTTGACCTCAGCCAGCAGTTCTTCATCGGGCTTCTCTGGGATTCCCATGGGTTCCACGGTTCGGCGCACCGGGGAAAAGGCCACCGCGCCCATAACGGTTATCCAGCGCTTAGATGGAGTCTCGCTGGTCAATGCCGCGTTCGCCGCCTCGGTTAGGCGGGTAACGATGTCTTGAGGAAGGGGCACCCCGGCCTTCGGAGGGCGGGAACTAAGCCGCAGGGCTCGCACCATCCGGCCATCGGCCAGTGTGGCCGCGACCTCGGCCAGCCATTCGGCGTGTTCCCGGTCGACCCGCTCGGTGAGCTTGGTGCGAAGCTCCTCAGCCAGCGCTTTGGCCTCTTCGTCTGTTGCTCCCGACTCCGAGGCCACCACCACAGATCGGAGATCGCGGAGATCAAGCTCGTCGATGCCGGCCAATGCGGCTTCAACTCGATCCCGCCATTCCGCAGCTCGCATGCCGGGAAGCAGCTTGGCGGCCACAGTCAGGAAATCGTCAGACGAGTCTGAATCGGGTGCCTTCCCTTTCGACGGTTGTTTCTCAGGCTTGGCTTCGGTATCAGGGGTGGGCTCTTCGGGTTTGGCGTCGGCTTCGGGGCTCTTTGACTCGGCGGCTTCTTCGATGGCTTTGGCGGCCTCTTCAGCTGCCTTCTTCTTGGCTTGGGCGGCATCGCGAGCCTTCTTGCGCTGGTCTCGCAGGGCTTGTTCGACCGAACTGATGCCGTCACGCATCATCTTCTCGGCTACGGGCTGTTGCTCCTCAGGCAAGCTTTCGATCAAACGCTGACGGTGGGCGCGGTCTGGGCGCAGACGTTTGGCCTTGGGACGGTCATCCTCACGACGGGACTCCTGCCGGTCGCGGTCTTTCCTGTTTCCTCGGCCCCGGCGGTCTTGACCTTCTCGTCGGTCGCCGCGGTCGCGCCCCCGGTTCTTGCGGGTGGACACCAGCTGGGTGGTCACCAGCGGCTGGTCTCGACCAGAGCCCAGGATCTCCAGTGTCTCCGGCATGGGGCGCTTCTCTTTGGCTTCAAACACCTCAATGATCTCAATGCCGTCCATATGGAATTCGGCCTCGACGGTCAGCTCGTCGCCCACGCTGGCGGCAAAGGAGATCAGATCACCGGATAGCTCACCCTTGGGCTCGCGCGCGCCGGCTGCTCGCCACGTCCAGGAGCCATCGGGCCGCTGGCTGGTCAGCTCGATCTCTATTCTCCGAGACACCGGCGGTCACGCTACCGCATGAGAGCTCAGCCACAGAACTGCTGGCGCGCTTTCGGCAGTCAGGTGCAGAGGTGCTGGTGTGCTTTGGGCAGACACTTAACACGATCCCAATACGCTGGTCGCGGCCACGCTGAAACCCTCGAGTTCTACTGCGGTCGTCGCGAAAGAGGGGGATAGCCCGGTGAGCACCGTGGGACTCCAGGGGACTTGGGCCTCTACGAGAAGGACGGCTCCGCTAGGGGACTGGCTGACGCAGCCCGACACACCCGTGCCGTCGACGCGGGTGGCATTCAGGGAGGCAGAGTTGCACCCGTCGCCGCCGCAACCGTTGATGAATGCCACCGCCGCTCGATCAGCTCGGTCGGCGGCCAAGTTGCGGTTGGCGATCAACTCTGCATGGTCGGTGAGCGAGCCGGTGACTACGGCTACAGCCACGCCGAGGGTCAACAGCACAATGGAGGTGTGCATAGCGCTATCCGACGGGTTCGACGCTGGCGGCGACGATCCGGTTGACGTTGAATAGTCGGCCCAACTCGACTGGACAGCTCACCACCACGGCGACCGATGGTGATGTGCTGGAGCTGCTCACCGGTCGGGGTTGGGAGAGCAGGTTGATACTGAACTCAGGGTCGGTTTGGTTGCAGACCCCGGCGGTAGCGCCCAGGCCAGATTCCTCCACTGTGGCGGCGACCTCAGCCCATCGGGCCCGATCCGAAGGTTTAGTGCCATTGGCTGGGGATTGGGCCAGGGTGTCGGCGGCATGGACCACAGCAGCCTCGGCGAAAGTCGAGGTTCGATAGCGGGCTGTTCCCAGGGTGCCGGCCGCATCGAGCACCACCACGCCGAGCGCCAGGGAAGGCAGGATCAGCAAGAACGCGATGGCATCACTCATGTTGGTGCCACTAACACGATCCGGGAACCTTGAGGGTCGCCGCCTGGGTTGCCGAACGGCACGCGATGGCGGTGATATGCAGGGCAGACACCCGAGAACCCAACGGAGCGGCCGTGACTGAGGTGAACAGGTTGCAAGCGTCGGCAAACACCTCCACCGCCACCGGTTGCACTGCCAAATGATTCATATGGCTGAGAGTCGCTTGGGCCGCGGCGGTGAGCGCCTCCGCTGGGGGAGTGGGCTGACACTGCCACCCGGCTGCCACCGCCGCCTGAGCAGCCGCAGCAGCGCCCGACTGGGCGGCAGCATCGGCCGAAAGCCGGGTGACGTGATGCACATACAGCCCGGTGATCGCTATCAGCAGGAACATGAGCAGCACTGATGTGCGCAGCACGACCAGGGAAGTGGTCATGGCTGGCTACGCACACGGTGGTGTGTTGGCTGCGGTCCAAGTTCCGCCTACCGCGTCGCAGAGCGTCTCGGTCGTTATCCGACCCTTGTCGATGTTGTCCCCGGTATCTGGTGCATTGTCGCTGAGTTGGGCGTAGACGATGATGGACACGATGGCGGCGGCGGCGATGCCGACCACGATCAAGATCATCTGGACGATGGCTGATTGCACGATGCTTTTCTCCTTCAGGCTGTATGACCGCAGACGAGCTTCAGAGGACGAAGATCACGGCGGCCATGACGACAAGACCAGCGATGGCGGCGACCAGGGTGACCGTGGTTCCAATGGCCCGGCTGAGCTGGTCGATCGCCAGGCGCCGCTCGGACTCCAGGGTCCGAACCGATCGCGACAGTGACTTGTCCAACAAGTCGGAAGACGCCGCCCCCGCCCGCTCAGCAGCCACAACCGAGGCCAGCAGCGGTTCGGCAGGGGAACCGGCAATGGCCGCGGAGACCGCGGGCAGTGGATCCCGTCCGGCGTCGAGGGCGGCTCCAATGGCGCCCTGGGCCAGGGTGAAGGCCCGGCCTGAGACAGTCAGCGCCGCGTTGACCGCGGCCGCATTGATTGGCTGGCCCGCTGAGGTCAACAGCCGTAGCTTCCGCATCCATTCGAGCATCTTCTGATCTCGCTCGCTGCGGTAGGCCGCGGCGGCCAGAGCCCGAATGCCCGCCGGCATTAGCCGAGGTAGCCATGTTCCAGCCATAACCGCCAAGGCCAGGCCCTCGGCCCACCCAAACATCGCCCCTCCCGCCACACAACCCACAACCGTGCCGACAGCAGCCAGAAGCCAGCCGGCTGCCGAAATCTGATTGGGTGGCCATCCCATGGCCGCAGCCTGAACTGCGAGGTGGCCACTGGTTTTGGGGCGAACCAGTAGCAGTACTGCTACTGCGCCTGCTCCCGACAATCCGGCCAGGAAGATCATCGGCTCATTCTCCAGGCCGGGGCCAGTACTCGAGCGCAGAGCGCCGCGGTCAACACCGCGAGAAGCAGCAGAAGCTGCTGCCCCACTGGGGAGGCCAGCCAGCGGCCCACGTCTCTGGCGGCAAATCCGGTTATGGCCAGCATGCCGACGGCCATCACCACCGTGACGGCGATCTGAGGCATGAGAGCAGCCGCGTATCGGTGGAAGTGCCGGGCGGTCTCGGCGGCCTCAGTGGCCTCGTCGGCCAAGACGCCGGCCAAGCCCACCCACTGGGAACCACCCCGAAACGCCTCGGCCAGCACCGTGGCCAACATCTCGGCAACTGGCCGCTGGATGGTGGCGGCAAAGCGGTTGGCCGCTTCTACTAGACCGCCAGTCTGGCACTCAGCGCCCATCACCCGAGCAGCGGCCCCGACCCGGCCGGGAATCAGCGGCGCGGCTTGGCGCACGGCTTCCACCACAGTGGGGGCCACCAAAGCCTGATTGGCCAGCCCGTTGGTTAGTTGGGCCAGTTCGTCGGCCTCCCGCAAGCTGCGGCGCGACCGGATCTGTATGGCGATGGCCCAAAGGCCCACCCCGGTAAGGATCATCGCTGCCAGCCCCGTGATGGGTCCCAGCAAAATCTGCCCCACCAGAAATCCGAGAACAACCATGGCTGTAGCGGCGAGGGGTCCGACTCGGATCCTGTGTCGCTGAGCCAGCACCAGGCTGCCGACCAGGAGCCCGGCCGGGTTTCCCGTTGAAGCCGGCCACCAGATCACGGCCATGAGAGCGAGTCCTGCGGTCAGGAGCACCGCAGTTGGCGCGGTCAATTGTCCCTCGTTGCAGAGGCCAATGGCGGCGGAGGGGCCGCAGCCGGCGCTCTATCGGGGCCGCGGTTGGAACTGTCCGCCGGTCGGAGGTCGATTCCCACTGACTGGTACAGCCCCTCGATCTGACCTTGGGGCCGGCCAACCGGGACGGCCCATCGCTGCCCGGGGCGAAGCGACCAAAGACATTGGGTTTTGATGGTGTCGTGGCGGTCGTCGTAGCTCACGATCTGGGAGACGTCAGAGATCACCCGCCCCCCGAGTTCATTGCGGCCCATCCAGACCAGCAGGTGAACCGCGATGGCGATCTGCTGTCGGGCGAATCGGGGGTCGGCACCCTCGCTGCACGCGTACGACAGCAGCTTGGCCAGCACCCCCGGGCCAGGCTGACTGTGCAAGGTGACCAGGCAGCCGTTGAGCCCGCTGCTCATGGCATCCAAAAGCGCAAGGGTTCCCTCACCCCTGGTTTCGCCGATCACCAGTTTCGACGAGTTGGCCCGCTTGGCGTCGCGGATGTGGTCGCTCATGGAGAGCTTCCCCACGCCGTCGTTGTTGGCATCCCGAGTGAGGCGTTCGAAGCTGTTGGGGTGGATGTCATACTGGGCCAACCGCAGCTCGGGGGTGTCCTCAATGGTGTCAATCCTCTCCGAGCCATCGACGGTGGCCAGCAGAGCCTGGCAAAGAGTGGTCTTGCCCCCGCCCATGGCCGCCGCGATCACTACGTTGGCCCGAACCGGACCTGACACCGCTCCCACCAGGATCTTCTGAAGCAAGGGGGCAGCCACGTTGAGGTCGTCAAGGGTGGCCTTACCCGCCATGTTGGAGCGCAGCACCATAGTGGGGGGATGGCACATGAACGCTTTGGCGTGGAGTCTCCATCGGTCACCGAGGCGAATATCCAGGCGGCTGTCGAGAACGTCGAAGCGTTGGGGCTGCCCGCCCGAGAAGCTGGCCAAGTGGCGAGCTGTCTCGATCAGTTCATCGTTGGATGCAAATGGCGAGGGTCGTCGTTCGCGTTGGCCGTCGGCTAGGTGGACAATCATGCACTCGCCGCCCCGGATCTGGAACTCCTCAACCCCGGTTTCTTCAAGCAGGCCGGCGAGACGGGTCTGGGCGGCCTGCGATGCCGACCAGAGATGGGTCTCGCGGTCAAGCGGATCGAGTCGGCGGGGGGCGACTGCGGTCCACGCCAATCGGCGTCCGACCCGGTGCAGACGACGCTGATCGCGAGGGGTCGGCTCGGAGGAGACCCACAGGTTTGCGACCCCTTGGCCGCGGTTTCGACCGAGGTCGGGTTGCTCGGCGGACACGACAATCGACACGATGGGGGTGACTCGGCGCGATCCTGTGTCCAGCCGGAGCTGGGAGCGCACGTCGGTGCTGTCGGATGTAGTGATCCACAGCACCGCGGCGGCCGATGCAACCGCCGACTCGAGGCGAAGCTCCGGTTGGTCGTCTCCCATCGACAAGACCGTGGGGTGGCCAGCCGCCAATGCCTCGTCGACTTCGGCTGGAGAGGTAGCAAGAACAACACCGGGGGCCGCGTCGGCCATACCCTCAAGAACTTCATCGAGTACCCGCTTTACCGCCTCGGGGCTGAGCCACCGATCTCCTATGGCCAAGAGCATCAGCGAACGTCCTCACCATGGCACAGGGGCCAACTTCCGGGAGGCGACTCCCAGATCCACCACTGCTCATCGGACAGCACAGCAGCCAATTTGGGGTCCGCCTCCACCGTGACGCTGGTGGAGGCGCCATCGCCGTCGGCTGCCACCACAGTCACCAAGGCAGCCGCACAGCCTCCGGGAGACGACGAGAACACGGCTCGCTTTCCGGCCACCGGACCCGGCTCGGGCCACAGCTCGTCGCTCACCATGAACCGCATCAGCGCGGTTGTGCGGACATCGTCGCCGGTTTTGTGTGGGCGCAGCATATTGGCCGAGACCAGGGTGCCCTCGGGTACGTCAACCGCGGCCACAGTTCCGGCTAGCTCCGAGGGATGGATGAAGAGCACCGCCAAATCAGCAGGCATGTTGACCAAGGTGTGATCGCCGGGAGGATGCCCCGCAGGCCATCGTTGTGTGGCGGCGACCACCGGCACTTCCGCCACGACATCACCGTCTTGGGACAGGGCAATGACTGCTGCCACGGTGGCAGCAAGGACTATTGCCGCCGTTAGCAAGCGTCGCCGGAAGCTCACCGGCCAGGAAGTCGGCGACCACTGCTCCCGGTTGAGGCCGGCTACCACAAGGTCACCTGTTGGCCCAGGTAACCTGCCGGATCACGGAACCAGGACAAGTCGGAGGCCACGGTCTCGGTATGGAGATCGCCCTGTTCAGAGGCGTAATTGATTAGCAGCTGCCACTCCCAGAAGCCTTGACGGGGGATAAACCAGCGGCACTTGCCGTGGCTGCTCTTCCAGTTCTCCGACAACGTCAGAACTCCGGTCGTCGGTGTGGTCCAAGCGGGCAGATCACCCGGTGAGCACCATGTAGTGGGCGGATCGTTGCGGGGGAACGCCGCGGCATACCACTGCTGGCGCTGTTGGCTGAGGCCATCCCACAGCGCCGCCGCAGCACGGGCTTCGTTGGCCGCGGCTGTGGTGCCCGGTGATCGAAGTCTGGCCAGATCAGAGGCATGGTGGGGGAGCAGCTCCCGTAGCGATACCCCAACTGCGGCTGCCGTCCACAAGCATCCATCTCTCGGGGCGTCCACAACATCGAGCGAGCGACCCGACTTCAGCGCAATCCAGTGGCGAGCTGGGCTCTCCGGGGTGGAGGCTGCGGTCAGAAACAACTGGCCACCGGGAACCTCCGGGTGATGGTGGCCCACAAATCCCTGGGCATAGGGAACGATCGACTCCCACCGCAGGGAACTGAGAAGGCTCTGGCGGTCGGAGTTGCTCCACGAACTCGTACACACTTTGGAGGGCGGGGCGGAAGTAGGCGGGTTGACAACGGGAGCGTTGGGGGGCTGCGAGCTGGGACAAGTACCGTGCCACGCACAGTTCTCGCTGTTGTGCGAACAGATGTCAGGGGTGTTCGGATTGCCATCGTGGTCGTAGGGGAACGGGGCGGGGTGAGTGTGCGGTGTCGGAGCGCTGCTGTGGTCCAAAGAATCGCCGAGACCGCCGCAATACACGGTGTCCACGTTGTCTTCGGTGTTCCCGCCATCTCTCTCGGGCAGCACCCAAACCTCGTTGCCCTCTTCATCTTGGTGATAGCTGACGATGCACGGGGCATCGTCGGTTACTGTGCTGCACAAGGGGGGACGCTCAACCAGGACTTCCGTGCCATCCTCGGTTGTCCCTGGTTTGACCGTGTAGGTACCCGGCGACGGCTTCGACGTGGTGCCGGTGCCGTCATCCGACTCTTCTCGATCGTCCGGTGGAGGGGCAGTTGCGTCTTCTTCACCATCTTCAGGGTCTTCAGGGCTGGACGTGTTGGGATCATCCATGCAGCCGATCCACTCATTGAACAAGCCCCAGGGAATCTGCCCCGGCGGACACGTCGGCGGAGGATCGGGATCCTCCGGCTCAGGAGTTGGGTCCGGCACCGGCACCGGTGTGTGCTCATGGGGGACCGGTTGGCCCGTATTCGGGTCGGTGCAGGTGTCGGCAGTTGTCGCTAGTACGAACACCAGCATCACAAAGGCCAGCTTGCGGCGGTTGAACATCAACTGCCGGACAACCCGTTGCCGCTGCCGCCTTGATTTTGGCATCTGGTTCATTGTGAGCTGCATCTCCTCAACCTCCTAGCAACTGAGCCAGAGCCCGGAGGGAATGGGCGGCACGGTAGGCAGGCCGTCTTCGCCCTCACCCCCCACCAGGCTGGCCAGGATGTCCAGTTCTTCGCACCGGCCCCTGCGGACGGTGTTGATCTCATGGCCCGACACCCTCTGAACGCACGGGCTGGCCCATCCGGCCTCGGCAAAGCGGGCAGAGCGAGTGGGGGCCACTTGCTGCCACAGATCGTTGCATCGGGCAAGGAGACTGCACCACCGCTGACGAACGGCTTCCGGGGACAGCTCAGGATCGTTGAGTGATAGGCCGTAGTCGGCAAACCGGTCGTCAGCGCTCAGGCGCCGGTAATAGCCGTTGGGGAGTCGGCACTCATCCGCCACCTGCCGGACGGGGTGCGGATCGAGCCAACTCGCGCAATTCTCTGCCCAGCCGGTGCGAATATAGGGGGCGGCGCGCTGTCCAGTGCGCAAGTAAAACGCCTTGTAGGCATCCCACACGCAACGGTGGTCGTCGCGTGCTCCCAGATAAGTGATCGGGTATGCCATGTCGCGCCAGACCATGCTGCACGTCTGAACCGGCGTCCCCCCATACTGGAGTTTCTGGCGGCTGAATCCAGGCCACTCCACGAGGCACTCGCTCAGGTATCCGAGCACAACATTCTCGGGGAGCCCTTCCGGCGCATGGTCGTGGAGAAGGCTTCGGTGGTATCCGCCGGAGCCGAGCAGTTCCTGGTGGGTGACCAGTCGGGTGGCTCGAGGCAGTCCGCTGTCGTCTATTACGCAGGCCGGATAAGGCCCGGCACATCCCAGCTCTTCAGCGGTGAGCGGAAACGCCGTGAACATGATGCCCAGGGTTTCGCAGGGATCTACCGGCCAGCCGGCGTCAGGTGGCATCAGGGCATCGGATCCCGTCAGGGGATCCTCGGCAGTGCCGCCATCTCCGGAAACAGTGTCTGTCCATCGCAGCCCAGACCACCACCGCAGTTCGTGGCGGCAAGTCGGGTCGCGAAACCAATCGGCATGGGGAAGAACAGCCGAATGGTCGGCGCTGGAGGGCTCGATCACGCCGTCACTGGCCCGCACCGCGAGAACAGGTTCCGGATGTGGGGCTGAAGAAGCTACCGACTCAGGGGCTGTTGACGCCGACCGCGCGATCTGGGGTCCCAAGGCGGTTGGATCCTCCGCAGGCGCCAACGGACGGTCAGAGAGCTCATCGGAGGTCTCGGCGCAAGCCACCAGCAACAGCGCGGCAACCAGGGAAACCTGCCAGGCGGCAACCATAAGGCCCTCCGTTCGACGCTTCTCGTGGGGGGCCTGCGAGGCCGATAACCCTGGCCTGAGCCAGTGGTGCGACTATAGTTGGCTATCTTTCAGATGTCTATAGCCAATTTCAATAAATTCTGTCTAACAATTTCCCCTGAAGCGTTGAGAATGTATGTTATGTAAAGTATTGGGTTTTTGGGTCCGCAGCCCCCAAGGTATGCTGACTCGAGAACGCTGATGAAAGTTCCCAACGACTACGACAACCCTGACTACGCGCGGGCCCGTACCCTTGAGCCTGAGATGGCCGACAACTACGTCGACCACTCGGCGATCGGCGACCCAATTGCCGACGCGGCTGTAGAAGCCCTCTCGGCGATGAAGCGCTCGGAAGCATCCCGGATCATTTCGGTCTACATGAGCCCCCCCGATGGGAATGAGCGCCCTGCTGTCCCTCCAGAGGTCCAGGCGCTCTTTGACGATGTTATGACGCCACCAGACTGGCTCGATCTTTCCTCACTGACGCCCGGCATCCACATGTTCCATCGGAACCGGAAGATGGTCGTGGCCGGAATGCTGGCCGGAGTACTTGTGGAAGGCTTTTCCACCAATATCAGCGAATCCTTCTTCATCACCGGCCGTTTGCGCGACCAGGGTGTGCGGCGCCTCCGGCAGAACAACCGCCACATGGTGGAGATATTCCTTCCCGGCGGTATGGACGTCTACGGGGATGGATGGAGGCTTTCTTTCAGGATCCGTCTGGTTCATGCCCAAGTCAGGTACTTGCTCAAGAATTCCACGGACTGGGACGAGGATGCTCTCGGCGTCCCGCTGAGCGCAGCCCATGTGGGCTATGCGATCACTGCCTTTTCCGCCCGGCTTCTCAAGCACATGAGGAGTCTGGGAGCAGCCTTTACCGAGGAGGAGGCCGCGAGTTTCATGGCGACGTGGCGCTACTCGGGACTGCTCATGGGGATTCCCGAGTCGATCCTCTTCCAAGGCGAAGAGGATGCGTTGAGGCTGTACGAGATAGGCACCATGTGCGAGCCAGAGCCCGGCGCTTCATCTATCGTTCTGGCCAATTCGCTGATCAACTCGGCACCCCTTGTTGTCGGCATCGACGACCCAAGCGAGGGACAGAAGCTTTCGCGGTACGTCTACAAGGTGTCGCGGGCGCTCATCGGAGACGAACTGGCCAACCAGTTGAACTACCCCAAGCAGTCAACATTCGGCGTACTTCCCTGGTTCCGAATGCAGGCCAGATTCGACCGCTTCGCATTGCGTTTCCTCCCCAAGATCGCCCGCAAGAGCAACATTGCCAACTTCACAACGCTCTTGTCGGGATCGTGGTACCACGAGGAGGGCATCACCTACGATCTGCCCGACCATGTCTACGCCGAGGAATCCAGCCAATGGTGATGCTGGCGGACTGGACGGCGCATTCCTAGGACCTGAACATGTTCCACTGGCAGGCCCGCATAATCCGGAGATCACCCCAACTCGTCCTTTTGGCCTTGGGCGCGGTGACGCTGGCCCTTTTGGCCGGATTCCTGGTTAGAGACCGGCCCGAGGGACCTATCGACTCTACCGGGATCTTCCTTCCTGCCGACAGCGAACTCGCCGAGGCCACCGACGCGATCAGGGAGAGCTTTCCCGCCGCCGCAGATCTGCGTGTGGTCCAGATTCTGGCCAAAGGCGACGTCCTCACTGCGGAATCGCTTCGGACCGTTCGAGATCTGCAAACGGCTATCACCAGCCATCCGGAGATTGCCCCATTCCTGGTAGATGAACCCATCTACGGCTACGTCCAGCTGATCGAACTCGCCGCAGCCGATGCAGGGCTCAGTCTGGACACGATTACCGACATCCAGGTCGCCCTTGGGCTGGCCCAGATGGCGCAGGATCCCGAGCAGGCCGAGCTGAACGACCTGCTCAGCCGTTTCGTGGCCCGTGACGACGCCGGCACGCCCCTGGCCGGGCTCTCGCTGGTCATCCTCGATGACGTCGGCGATGCGCTCGGCCAAGAGAGGGCGCAGCTACGGGCCCACGAGATCGCCAAGGGATTCGATGCGGCATCCCTTGACGTCACGATTATCACACTGGCCAAGAGCGACGCCGAGGGCAGGGAGGCCCGGGAGGAGAACCTGGTGGTTCTCACCGTGATCGCCCTCGTCTTCATCGTGGTCCTGCTGGCCCTCTTCTACCGGACTCAGTCGGACGTCCACATCACCATGTTGGGCCTGGGCATGACGATCCTCTGGACGCTTGGCGCCATATCCTGGCTCTCCCCCGGCGGCGTCGGCATTGTCGACCCCGACAACATCCTCCTCACTCTGGTCCCCGTCCTTTTGATCAGCTTGTCGGTGGACTACGCCCTTCAGATCATCGGTCGCTACCGAGAAGCTCTGCGGGACGATTCCGAGGCCGACGACGATGCCTCAGGCCGGGCCATCGCCCGATCCGTCCGGCTCTGCGGTGTACCGGTGTTGCTAGCCGCGGGCACCACCGCGGTCAGCCTGCTGGCCAACCTGAGCAGCAGGTTCGAACCCATCGCCGACTTCGGACTCATCGCCAGCATCGGAGTCATCTCGGGCTGGATAGTCATGACCAGCTTCGTGCCCGCCGCTCGACTGGTGCTAGATCGGCGACTGGTTGCTAAAGGAAAGAAACCGACAACTCGCCCCGTGGCCGACACCATTCCTGGAGCGGCCGCCGTATTGCCCCGTATTGCTACCGCCGTTGTGCGCCGTCCGATTCCGGTCTTGGGCGCGGCCATCGTCGTAACGGCGTTGGCTGTGGTGGCTGCCGGCAACCTCAGCACCACTTTCGCCGTCAAGGACTTCTTGCCCAAGGACTCCGACACGTTCAAAAGCTTCGACTTCCTGGAAGAGAACTTCGACGGCAGCGCCACGCTCATGACTGTGCTTATCGAGACCGATCTCGACAGCAGCCAAGCCGTTCAAGACCTAACCGGCCTTCACTCCACTTTGGTTGACTCAGAACGCCGACCAAACGGCATCGTGGGGCCTCCGTTGGGCTCTGCTGGGACACTGCTTGCCGATTGGACAAGCCGTAGCGGACAAGCCGGCGACAACTACGACGCCGACGTCGCGGCCGCCTTCGAGAACCTCGGGACAGGCGGTGTGGCCACCGAGGAAGAGATCCGTCAAGCCTGGGAGATGTTGAGAAGGGCGGACCCCGGAGGATTCGCGGAGGTGATCGACCTTCGCTCCGATGGCCTTGACCGCACCATCATTCAGATACCGGTCGCGGTAGAGGACAATGAGGCACTCCAAGAGTTGATCGACGAACTCGAATCGCTTTGGGGAGGCTCTGGCGGAGAGATCACTGTCACCGGAGGCGATGCCCTCATCGCCTTGATCACCGAGGAGCTGGCCGCCAGCCAGGCGCTTAGCGTGGGTCTCGTAATCGCCGCCGCACTGGCCATCCTTGTGGCCTACTTCGGAATCAGCCGATCCCGCCCCGCGCTCGGGTTGGTCACCATCATTCCCATAGCGGTAACCCTTGCCTGGCTGCTTGGGGCCATGTGGGTGTTCGGAATCTCCTACAACATGGGCACAGCACTCATGGTGGTGCTCACGATCGGAATTGGCGTTGACTACACGATCCACCTGACGCATCGCTTCTTGGAGGAGCACGAGGAGGCGGATCAGGTCGTTGACGGTATACGGAATGCGATGACCACCACGGGCGGAGCTCTTTTGGCCAGCGCACTCACCACCGCCCTCGGGCTATTGGCGCTGCTCTTTTCTCCCCTTGTGCCGATGCAGGAACTGGGGATACTCGCCGCGGTGGCCATCCTGTTCGGCCTGATAGCCACGTTCACTGTGCTCCCGTCGCTGCTGGTGCTCTGGGCCCGGTACCACCGCTGGCGCGCCCAAAGATCCAGTCTGACCGCCAGCGGCTAAAGAGCGGCTCGGCCTGCGCTGAGACCACCGTCGACGTAGATGACTTGGCCCGTCACATAGCGGGCATCGTCGGAGGCCAAAAAGCCCACCACATCGGCGATATCTTCGGGGTAGCCGTTTCGGCCCAAGGGCACGGCTCGTGCCCGCCTTCTTCCCATTTCGCCCTCGTAGTTGGCCTGGGTGCCCTCGGTTAGGATCATTCCCGGCCCAACTGCATTGGCCCTAATGCCCCGAGCGCCTAACTCCAGGGCTGTTTGCCTGGTAAAGCTCTCCACCGCTGCTTTGGACGGAGGGTAGATGCCCACCCCCGGCGAGTTGGAATACGCGGCGTTGGAAGAGAGGTTGACGATAGCTGACCCCGGCCCCATCAGCGGCGCCAACGCCTGGGTGCAATAGAACACGCCCATCACATTCACCTCAAGCACCCGGCGCACGTCCTCTGGGGTCATGGCATCCATCCCAGCGAAGATCCAGATGCCGGCGTTGTTCACCAGCACTTCCACTTGGTCGAGCGAATCGGCGAGCGCGGCCACCGATTCAGGATCGGAGACATCGCACTGTCGCCATTCGCCGTTGAGCATTTCCGCCGTGGACGCGGCAGTGTCGGGGATCAGATCTACCGCCACAATATGATGCCCATCGGCGGCTAGGCGCATAGAGATTGCCCGTCCGAGTCCCTGACCGGCACCGGTTACCACTGCTGTACCCATTGGGTCAGCATGATAGGTCAACCTTGGCTGCTTGCTAGGTTCCCGGGGTGCAGCATCGCCGCCATCCTTACCGCTGGGTGATGCTGAGCGCGCTGTGGATGGTGTACTTCGCCTTCGGCCTCGCGGTGTTCTCCATGGCGCCACTGGTGGAGACCATCCGCGATGACCTCGGTCTTAGCAAGGGAGCCATGGGAACCGTGCTAGCGGCTTGGCCGCTGGTGTATTTGGTTGCCGCGCTCCCCTCGGGCGCGATGATCGATCGCCTCGGACTCCGCCGCTCGCTAGCTATCGCCACAGTGCTCATCTCGGCGTCCGCGCTATTGCGCACAGTGGCCGACAGCTTTGTCGCGATGTTCGGCGCGGTAGCGGTATTCGGCCTCGGCGGTCCGCTGGTGTCGGTGGGTGCGCCCAAATTGGTCAGCGTCTGGTTCGACGATGAAGAGCGGGCGCTAGCCATGGGCATCACGATGACCGGTCCGGCAATTGGCGGAGTCCTCGCATTGGTGACCGCCAACAGCGTGCTTATGCCCGCGTTCGACCAGAGCTGGCGGGCCACGCTGCTGGTCTACGCCCTGGTCAGCGCGGCAGTCATTGCCATTTGGCTCTTAGCGGCGGTAGTAGCCGACCGTGTCGCTCCCGGTACCGACCGCGACCACGATGCAGCTCCTGGGTTCTCCGGTGCTTGGGGGCTTTTGCGCCACCGCGCGGTGCAGCTGATGCTGGTCTTTGCTTTGGGTATGTTCTTTTACAACCACTCCCTCAATGGGTGGTTGCCAACGGTGATCGAAGACCAGGGATTCTCCAGTTCGGTGGCGGGCTACCTGGCCGGTACCGTGACTGCTCTCGGCATCTTCGGCGCGCTATTCGGACCGCGCGCAATCCCGGTAAGCAGCCGAATCGCGGCCATGGCCGTGATTTTCGCGGCATTCGGAGTGGCCACCATATTACTCAGCTTGGACGGCAGGCCAGCCACGTTCATCGGGTTGACCGTCATCGGCTTCAGCAAGGGACTGGCCGTGCCGGTGGCCCTATTGGTGATGATGCAGCTCCCCGGTGTCACCCAGCGCAATATGGGTGCAGCCGGAGGGCTGTTCTTCACCGCCGGAGAAGCTGGAGGCGTGGCCGGCCCCATTCTCTTCGGCGTGCTGTCCGACATCGGTGGATCGACCGCGGGCCTAATCTTGCTAACCGGTGTGACCTTGGCCACCGCAGCGCTCGCCCTTTTGCTCCGTTCGGCGATGTCCAGCGCCCCCCTGCCCACGAGCCACCGCTAACCGCTACGACACCCCGATCAGCAAACGGCGATAGGTGCTGAGTATCCCCCCACCACACACCTGTAATCGGGCCGGGCCCGCTGTCCATGGCCTCGGGGGGCTGAGTACCCAGCGGCCCATAGAGCTCCCAGGGCGGCCGGGCGGGTCAGGGCATGGGGACCAGTGTCAGCATAAGCCCGGAGGTGTCGGGGTCGTTGGCGTATCGGGCTATGAGGATGGAGTGGCGGGGGGGTATGTCGTGGGTGCTGCCTTCTTGGAGGCCGGTGCAGTCTGCGGCCCAGGGGTTCGGGGCGTTTCTCAGGTCGGGGCCAGTGGTGGCGCACAACATGGCCTCTTTGGTGTCGGGGCCGTAGTCCACCCGCCAGCGGCCCACCGCCCCGATGTTGTTCGTCGTGCGCGAGCACATCGAGTACTCGGGGAACCAACTGTCGGGCGGGTCGGCGCAGGCGAAGAAGTGGGAGGCGTCGAGGTCCGTCGTCGCCGGAGCTCCGGTCGTGTTCTCCAACACTGCGATGCGGCGCTCGTGGTCGGCCATCGTCTCGGTCACTGAGTCGCCCTGCACCGCGGCGGGGGCGAGCGCCAACCCGGCGGCGATCCCGGCGGCCACGAGCGCGGCCGCGGCGGCTGTCGTGCGGGCGCGCCAGCCTTGATGGTTTCTTCGTGTATCCATCCCCAAATACTAATTTTCTGTGAGTCTCCTTCCTAATCCCGGAGAGGGGAGGAACCTCACCCGAACCAACTAGAAAAACCAGCCCCCGCAGCTTGACAACAACACAGGGACACCTCTGTCCGCGAGCCACCGCTAACCGCTATACCTCCCTGCCCTTGATGAGCTCCTGCAAGGCGCGGTCGTCGCTGACCAGCTTGACCACGATCGCCTCGTCCACGTCGGCGACGATGATTTCGCCCACCTCATCTGACACTGAGGCGAAAAAGCCCAGTTCTTTCATGCCCACAGCCTGGCGATAGTTGTCCTCTGTCGGGGTCAGGTATTGGATGGACACCGCGTTGTACCGCCGGATCAGGTACAGGTGCATGAGGGCCATCAAACGCTTGCGGCGTAGCGCGGGACTATGGGTGTTCTGGTCTCGGACTGACAAGATGGCTCGGCCCCGCCGGTCGTTCAGGATTCCGAATACAACGTTGGCCAAGTCGTTGTCTCCGCTGTACACCACCAGTTCGAGTACCTCCGATCCCGCGGTATAGGGCCGCAGCCGGACTCTCAGATGCGCGTCGACGCTGTTGTGGTCCGCCCAGTACTCCAACCAGGCTTCCAATTCGCGGGTGGGCACTTCGGTCTGAACCAAATGCTGGAACTGGGTTGAGCCTTTGCCCATGGCTCGGGTAGTGGAAGTGCGCCCCGAACTGGCCATCAGCGCGGCATCCAGCCGGGGGCCGCCCACCAAGGTCTGCGGCGTCTTGTAGGGGGAATCAACCAGGCGGAACTTCCGCTGGAGACGGGCGAGAGCCAGCATTCCGTCTTGCTGGAGGGAGGCGGCAAACTCCTCCCCCGCCATCCCGTCCACTTGATGGCCGCCATAGGTGATGAAGTTGAACACGAACCCCAGGCGCCCCAACTCGGCGGGGAATTGCCGCATCTCGTCCTCGCTCATGCCGGTGGTGTCCCAGTTGAACGACGGCGACAGGTTGTAGGCCAGCATCTTCTCGGGATGCACCGCATGGATGGCATCGGCGAACTCTCGGGCATCTTCCAGGTCGGCAGTCTTGGTCTCCATCCACAGCAAGTCGCAGAACGGGGCCACGGACAAAGACTTGGCCACCGCGTAGGGGATCCCGCCCTGCACCTGGTAGTATCCCTCGGTGGTCCGGGCCACCTCGGGATCCCAGGCCACATCCAGGCCCATCTCCACAGCCCGCTCCTGCGCGGTGTCGATGTCAACCGTGCGGGCGTAGCTCAACCACTCCCCCGCCTCCATACCGAAGGCCTCCCCCTCCGCAGACCGCATCACCATCTGGTCGGCCACCGCCTGGGCATAGGTGGCCAGCCCCGATGCTCGGTGCCACGCCTCGGCCAGCGCATCGGAGACCCGGTCCACTGCGTCGTCGGCCCGGGGGTCGGGCGAGGAATGGTATGTGACCGCCGTCTTCTCGATGATCTGGTTGACCCCGGTCTGATCGAGCCATCCCATAGCCCGCTTGTAGCGGCTCTCGGGCACGGCATACAGCAGGTGGCCGTTCACACCCTCGATGCCGACTTCGGCCAACCGGCGCAGAACCGCCAAGTAGGCGTCTTTGTATGAGGGAACCGACATCTGGGTTGCCCCCATGATGAACGGCTGGTCGCGCTCGTCGGTCCCGCCGTCCAACAGGTTTGCCGCCTCAGCGTCAGTGCGGGCCACGATGATGCCGGGCACCCCCATCACGTCGAGCTGGAATCGGGCTGTGTTCAACCGCTTGATCTGCTCGTCGCACGGCACCAGCACCTTGCCGCCCTGGTGTCCGCACTTTTTGACCCCGGGCTTCTGGTCTTCGATGTGATAGCCGGGAACGCCGGCCTCCACGAAGCGGCGAATCAGATTGCGGACGTGGGCATCGCCGCCGTGACCGGTGTCGGCATCGGCGATGATGCTGGGGGTGAAATCGACCTCCAGGTTGGACAGGCGTTCTGATGCCGTCATCCGGGAACGGGTGAAGCGCTGGTTGCGGTCGGCGGTCAACAGCGCCCGCACCAGTCCGGCGGCCTCGTCGGGCACCATGCCCAAGGGGTAGCTGGCCAGGTCGGGGCCAGGGTCCTCATGCAAAGAACCCTTGGCCGACGTAGCCCATCCGCCCAGGTAGATCCCTTCGATCCCCGCCCGCTTCATGGCAACGGCTTGGCCCGGTGAGTATGGGCCGAACGTGGAAATGCACTGACCCTGGTCGAACAGCTCTCGCAGACGGGCATAGAACCGCTCGGCGGCAACGCGAGCCACGGGGTATTCCTGGCCAATCGCCCCGCGTTGTTCCACTACTTGACGAGCCGAGTACAGGCGGGTGATCCCCTCGAATCGGGGCGAGGCCATCCACGCTTGGGTGGATCGGACCTCGGCATCGAACGAACCGACAACGTTGGCGGCCATGCTGATACCTCTTTGGTGTGGTGGTGGTTGTCCGGGGACGATAGCAACCCCGCCGGGTCTAACCGCACCTTTATTTGCGGGAAACATGACTTTGCTTGAGATTCCGGCTTAGGCAACTTCTACCCTGTGGCCGTGGCCATGACCTACGAGACTTTCGGAAGACTCGAGGTGGCCAAGCCGTTGGTCGACTTCGTCAGTAGCCGATTGGCTCCGGGCACCGATGTGGACGTCGAGCAGTTCTGGTCCTCCTTGGCAAAGGTAATAGAGCGTTTCGGCCCAAGCATCAGGGCCAGCTTGGACGAACGCGACGACTTGCAGGCCCGTATCGACTCCTGGCATCGGAATCGAGGTGGGCAGTCAGCAAGCCCGGCCGACTTCTTGCGCTCCATCGGCTATCTGGTCGAAGATCCGCCATCGGCGGCAGTGACCACTGCGGGAGTCGATCCGGAAGTTTCCCGTTTGGCTGGACCGCAGTTGGTGGTGCCTGTGGACAACGCCCGCTATGCCCTGAACGCGGCCAACGCCCGCTGGGGCAGCCTTTACGACGCCTTCTACGGCACCGATGCCATCGATGAGGCGAATGGCGCGGAACGAAGCGGGCCTTACAACCCGATTCGGGGTCAGCGGGTGATCGACCGGGTTCGAGCCCTGCTGGACAGCCATTTCCCGCTGTTATCTGGGTCGCATGCCGAAGCGGTGTCCTATTCGGTTTTTGAAGGCAGGCTGCGGACTGACTTGGCCGGCGGCGTATCGGCAGAGCTGGCTGACCACGCGCAATTCGTCGCTTATACCGGCGACAAATCCGCGCCCGACACAGTGATGCTTGGCAAGCACGGCCTCCACATTGAGCTGATCATCGACCGCAGTCACGCCATCGGGCGAGATGATCCCGCGGGGGTGGCCGACGTGATGATGGAGTCGGCACTGACCACCATCATGGACTTGGAAGACTCCGTGGCTGCGGTGGACGCCGAAGACAAGACTCTGGCCTACGCCAACTGGCTGGGTCTCATGCAGGGCAATCTGAGGGCCTCGTTCACCAAAGGGGGCCAGTCCATAACCCGCAGTCTGAACAGTGACACTTCAGCCGTCGATCCGGCCGGGAACCCACTGACAGTCCGGCGGCGCAGCGTCATGTTGGTGCGCAGCGTGGGCTTGCACATGGAGACCGACATGGTTCGCCTGGACAGCCAGCCGATCCCCGAGACCATCGTCGATGTGGCGGTGACCGCCTGGTGCGCCCTCTACGATCTGGCCGGAACGGGGCTCCATCGCAACAGTCATGCCGGGTCGGTGTATATCGTGATGCCGAAGCTGCACGGCCCTGAAGAAGCAGGTCTGGTCCGCGAATTGTTCGCCGCGGTCGAAGCCATCTTGGGAATGGCCCCTAACACGCTGAAGATGGGGATCATGGACGAGGAGCGCCGCACATCTCTCAACCTGCCCGCCTGCATCGCCGAGGCCTCAGAGCGAGTGGTGTTCATCAATACCGGCTTCTTGGACCGCACCGGCGACGACATTCATACCAATATGGAGGCCGGTCCCATGATCCCCAAAGCGGAGATCAAGGCGTCCGGGTGGCTGACGGCCTATGAAGAGGCAAATGTGGCCGTTGGCCTGGCTATGGGTTTGCCAGGGCACGCTCAGATCGGCAAGGGCATGTGGGCCCGGCCCGACGACATGGCCGCGATGTTTGACGAGAAGATTGGCCATCCTCAGGCGGGGGCGACCACCGCGTGGGTCCCCTCCCCCACCGCGGCCACCCTGCACGCTCTCCACTACTTGGAGACCGATGTGGCTGCCGTTCAAACCGACCGGGCCGAATCTCGCACCAACCGTGATGCTGAGATTGAAGCCATGCTGGCCCCCGCAGTCCTACCGCCGGACCGCGAGCTCTCGCCTGGGGAGATCCAGCGGGAGCTGGACAACAACGCCCAAGGCATCTTGGGCTATGTCACCCGGTGGGTGGGCCAGGGAGTGGGCTGCTCCAAAGTGCCCGACATCGACGATGTCGCCCTGATGGAGGACCGGGCCACTCTGCGGATCTCTTCCCAGCACATCGCGAACTGGCTCCACCACGGGCTGCTATCTGAAGAGCAGGTGGTGGAGGCCATGCAGCGCATGGCTGCGGTGGTGGACGGCCAGAACGCCGACGATCCCGACTATGAGCCCATGAGCGGCGATTTCTACGCCAGCATCCCCTTCAACGCCGCCCTCGCATTGGTCCTCGAGGGTCGTAAGCAGCCCAACGGTTACACCGAGGCGATCCTCACCGCTCACCGCCGCCGCCAGAAAGCAGCCGGCTAGCGGGCTGGCCCCCTGCCCTATAGCCCCCAGGGGCTCAGGTCGATGTCGAGCTCGCGCAGGCGGTTGATGATCATGGGAGGGTCCATGGTCAGGGCTGGCCAGTGGTAGTCATAGATGCGGATGTTCAGTACGAAGGCGATGTATTCGGCAACTTGTTCAACGGTGAAGTAAATCCCCCGCCGCCCGATGGATGCCTCGTAGGCGGCTCCGTTCTCACGGTTCAACACGAAGTTCGTGTGGTCGCACATGTGCTTCATGTCGGTGCTCACCCAGTCCCAGATCACCTCGGTACACAGGATTAGCGGCTCAGAGGGGTGGGCTGAGATCAGCTTGAAGTCCTTCGACACCAGGGTGATGGGCTCCAGGGTGTGAGCGTCGTAGGTCCGAAGCTCCACTTCTTTACCTCTGAAGTACGGGGTCCAGGAGACTCCGATTCCCTCGTGGGCACAGCCGATATAGCTGTGGAACTCCCCGTCGATGAACATCTCCACCTGGCTGGGAAAGGCCGAGAACGGCGGCGCCTTCAATATGTCGCAGTTCGGAGACGTCTCGTCGATCACAAAAACGATCCCCAACTGGAGAAGCTTGAGCGCCTCTATCAAACGGCGCCGTTCGATCCCCGTCCCGGCATGCATGGCAGCCAGATTGGGAGCCCGCTTGTTCTCACCCCAGTAGTCGAACACGAACTTCCTCAGTTCCAGGGCATCATCGGTCCACTCGATCTCCGGCACATGCTGGGGCATTGAGCGAGATTATCCTGCCGGACGTGAGCGACCGCCCTGCCCCCATCCGCATAGAGGACCTCGTCGATCCAGTGCTTCCGTCTGAGATCGCGGAGATGATGGAGCAGACCGCTCCGATGGCCGATCAGATCGAGCTGAGCCCTGAGGCGATTCTGGCCGCGGCCACCGCTCAGACAGGGCTCAGCGATTTCGGTCCAGACGAATTCCGGGCCCCGCTCGAGGTGCTCTGCCACTCCCTTGACGCCGAAGCCGACCACTCCCCCATGGGCCGGGTGAGCGGTTTCAGCCAGCTCACCGCGTTTGCCGCCAACCGGCTGCGCATCGAGCAGTACATCAAGGACCACCCTGATGCCCTGGATGTGCCCATCAAGCGGCCCATTGTGATCGCCGGGCTGCCCCGCACTGGAACCACCCATCTGCACAATCTCATCTCTGCTGACCCCGCGTTGCGCTCATTGCCCTGGTGGGAGGCCATGGAGCCGGTCCCACCCCCAGAGGAGGCCGGAACCGTAGAGGGCCGCATCGAACGGGCGAAGAACGGGCTGGTGATCCACAACACCGCCATGCCTCATTACGCCCGCATGCACGAGATGACTTGGGACCATGTCCACGAGGAGATCCACCTGCTGGGCATCGACTTCTCCACCATGCTGTTCGACTGCCTGGCCGTGCTGCCCACGTGGCGGGCCTACTACAAGGAACACGACCAGACCCCCCACTATCAGTACCTGAAGCGCATCTTGAAAGTTCTGACCCACCAGCGGCCACCCCGGGAGCGCTGGGTCCTCAAGTCGCCGCAACACCTGGAGCAGATTGCCCCGCTCATGAATGTGTTCGGCGACGCCACCGTGGTCTTCACCCACCGCGACCCGGTGTCGATCACCGCCTCATTTGCCACCATGATCTGCTATTCGGCTCGCATGAGCGCCACCCACCCGGTGGATGTCTCCGGCATCGGCCAGTGGTGGGCTCAGCTCATCCAGGACATGCTCCAATCTTGCACCGACGACCGCGATCTCGTACCGCCCGAGCAGTCCATCGATGTGCTGTTCCACGAGTTCATGGCCGACGACGTGGCCATGGTGGAGCGCATCTACAAACTGGCCGACCAGCCATTCACCGCCGAAGTCAAGTCCGCCATGGACACCTACATGGCTGACCATCCTCGAGGAAAGCACGGCCGGGTGATCTACGATCTGGCCGACTTCGGCATGACCGCAAAAGAGCGCCGCCAAGCGCTCAGCTTCTACACCGACCGCTTTGCCGTCGAACTAGAGCACTAGCTCAGCTCGGCCAGCTTCACCACCTCGGCGCTGATCGGGTCGGGGGTCCGCTCGGGCAGAAACCACCGGAACCAGATTCGCCCATGGGGGCGCCCCTGGGTGGACACCCAGTTGGGCACACCAGGGTCTTTGGCCGCAATCACGATGGTCCACGATCCGTCCTCGTCGAGCTGCACTTTGGAGCCATTGGTGGTGACGTCGTCGTAGTCATAGTTGAAGCAGTGCAGGAACTGGTTCCACAGGCACATGTTCCAGAAGACGCACTCCGGTGAACTGCCCTTCAATACCAATGCCTCATCATCGTCGAGCTCAAACGCTCCCATGGCATAAGAGGCATCTCCGGCGGCCCAGCCGAAGGTCTCGGTGGGAACCGGGAAGGGATCATCGATGTGGTTGAGCGTCCCCAGCGGGATAGGCACCATCGCGGCCTGTTGCTTCACCCAAGTGGTGGCGTGCTGGAATCGGCGGGCAACCTCGGCGTCGGTATGGATGTCGCTCCACGGCGGGGCCGGGTCCAAGCACTCGATGTGCCAGCGGGCCTTCTCGCCGTTGACGGGGTTGTTCATGTAGTCGCGGGTGCAGGCCACCACGGCATCGGGGGCCAGCTTCAGGAAATTGCCGTCATGGTCGTTGGGGCTGATCATCATCTCGTAGGTGCCGTCGGGATTGGGCGTCATCTGGGTGGTGTTCAGTGTTCCGACGATGCGCTCGGAGTAGCGGCCGTCGTCAGGGCCGCCGTACACGGTGAGCGACAGGTACACGGCGTCGCCGGGGTCCACGGTTACCCGATAGGTGCGGGAGGGGTCGACCCGGGTCATAAAGTAGAAGGCATCGGAGTTGTCGCCACCCCACTTCTTGTACGGGCCCACAATCTCGGTGAAACGGGGCCGGTTGGTATCGGCCCACACGTAAACGTCCAATGCCACCTGGGTAATGGAGAATATCCACCGGTAGCCCTCCAGCACGGCCTGGTCATCGGCCAGCGCTTTGGGGCCGGTGAGGAACTCCTGATCGAGACCCTTCATAGTGTCGAGCAGTTCGTAAACCGCCGCGCTGGTTTCAAAGCTGGTGTCAGTCATGGGTTCTCCTGTGGGTTTTCCAGATCCTCATAGAGCTGCCGATTGGCCCGAATGAAGACGCCGTCAGCAGTAGCGGTCACCGTTTCGTCGCACACCATCTCACCGGACGCGTACAGCTTGCGGCCTTCGGTTCCAGAGGGCCAGGCTCGGAGCTTGATCTCCCTCAATAGAGGCGTGGGCCGCCGATAGACCACCGTCAGCGTACCGGTGTAACCGCCCTTGTTGTTGACTACGTTGACCACCCCTAAGAGCTCATCGAAGATCTCGGCGATGATCCCACCGTGGACCAAGCCGGGAGGGCCGGCATAGACCGGAGACAGGTTCATTCTTCCATGAACTTCTTCTCCCTCCGCCCAGAACTCAACCGGCGGGGATGCCGGGTTCAACCGGCCGATGATGGGGCTGAAGGGAAAGAACGCCATGGGGTCGCGAGATTTGAAATTGGCCGTCAGCTCCCCCATCACCCCTTGTTGGTGGAGTCCCTTCATTTGCTCCGCTTCCACCAAGGTCGCGGCTTGTTCCAGTAGCTCAGTGGCCTCGGTGAGAGAACTCCCGGTGGCCGAAGTAACCCTCACCGCGTTCAGCACTCGACGAGCTGCTTCGGTCAAAGCCAGGCGGTCGGCCCCGGCGCCGTAATCGGGGCTAGGCGCTGCGCTGGGGGCTTCCCAGAGAGGTTTTTCGCTCAAAGTGAGGGCAGGAAATGGATGATCGTCAGTCCGTTTCGTAGCCGTAGTCGACCACGTGATCAGTGCCGGGAAGACCGGGAGTGACCAGCCCGGCTCGCCAGCCGCCGTCCACGTTCAGCTCGGCACCAGTGACGTAGGACGATTCGTCGCTGGCCAAGAACAAGGCGGCGTAGGCGATCTCGATGGGCTCACCAACTCGGGAAATGGGGTGGTAGATGTAGGGCTCCTTCTCGGCCCGCGGATCATTCCTCGGGTTGCCCATAGGCGTGTTCACCCCGCCGGGGTGGATGGAGTTGACCCTTATGTCGAACCGGCCCCACTCGATGGCCGCGGTCTTGGTCATGCCCCGGATGGCGAACTTCGAGGCGGAGTAGCTGATGAGGCCGTTCTTGGACTGCTGGCCGTCGATGGAGCTGATGTTCACGATGGAGCCCCCGCCGGCCATCTTCATAGACTCCAACACCGCTTTCATCCCCAGGAAGGTTCCCACCTGGTTGACGTTGATGACCGCCATGTAGTCGTCGAGGGTGGTTTCCTCAATGGCTGCGGGCCGCAGGATGGCGGCGTTGTTGACCAGGGCACTCAACGAGCCCATGCTGGCGGCCGCTTCAACGGCCGCGTCCCAGTCGGCTTCTTGGGCCACATCCAGGTGTACATATCGGGCGTTTGCTCCGATGCTGGCTGCTACTTGCTCGCCGTCGTCGTCGAGAACGTCCCCGAGCACGACTTTGGCCCCTTCGGAGGCGAAAAGCCGGGCCTCGGCCTCCCCTTGGCCCCGAGCTGCTCCAGTGATAATCGCTACTTTGCCGTCCAGCCGTCCCATCTTTCGGCTCTCCTTCGTCGATCAGGCGGTACTTGCCGGAGCCACCCTACTTGGCTGGTCCCAGTGGCCCTAACCTGTGCCGCATGGAACTGGGATATCGGGCGCTCGACGCCGACAATCATTACTACGAGCCCCGAGATGCCTTTACTCGTTACATCGACCCGTCGTTCGCTGATCGGGCAGTGCGGCCGGTGATCGAGCCCGATGGCTCTGAGGAGGTGTACATCGGCAACCAGCGGTTCACCTTCCTAGAGCACCGCAACTTCGACACCGCTCCGCGGCCGGGAATGCTGCGGGAAATGCTGCAAGCCATGAAGCGGGGGGAGGGCGGTGCAAACATCAGGGGTACTCGGGTGTCTGAACCTCATCGCCCGGAATATGTGACACGCTCGGCTCGGGTGGAGGTGCTCGACGATCAGGGCATCGAGGCCGCGGTGCTGTTCCCCACGCTGGCGGTGTGCGTGGAGCACTACATGGTTGACGACCCTGCCCTGCTCTACGCCAACCTCTCCGCCTTCAACCGCTGGCTGGACGACGAGTGGGGTCTCAACCGGGATGGCCGCATCCATGCCCCTCCCCTGCTGTCGCTGGTCGATCCCGACCGAGCGGTAGCCGAACTGGAATGGGCGTTGGACCGGGGAGCTCGGGTCGTTTCGCTACGCCCGGGACCCGCAGCCGGCCGGAATCTGGCCGACCCGGTGTTCGACCCCTTCTGGGCTCGGGTCAACGAGGCCCGAGCAGTGGTTGGATTTCACATCGGCGAGTCGGGCTACAACCAGTCGATGTCGGTGCACTGGGGAGAGGAGCCCAATCCACCCTCACACCGGCAGTCAGCGTTGCAGTGGACCTGCTTCTACGGCGATCGGCCGATCATGGAGACGATGGCCGCGCTGATCTACGCCAACCTGTTCGAGGCGTTTCCCAACGTGCGGATCATGAGTGTGGAGAACGGCAGCTTGTGGGTTGATTACCTGATGGCGGCGATGAACAAGATGAACCGCATGGGCCGCAACGGCCCCTGGCTGCGGGGTCCGCTGACCGAGAAGCCCAGCGACGTGTTCCGACGCCACGTGTTCGTATCGCCCCACCACGAGGAGCCGGTGGCCGATCTGGCCCGCTCTATCGGGGTATCCCAAGTGCTGTTCGGCTCCGACTGGCCCCACGCCGAAGGCCTCGCCCAGCCGCTGGAGTTCGCCGAAGGGCTGTCCAGCCTCCCGCCAAGTGATATCCGTCTGATAATGCGGGAGAATTTGGCCGGACTGCTGGCCGCCTAAACGGCTTTGTCTCTAAACAGCCGCCGGTCATAGGGCGCACCGCATCGCTCGAGGGCGGCCTGCCAGGCGGGGCTGTTCTTCATGATGCGCCGCAGTCCCAGGACCATTGCCGCGCTGGCGGCTCGCGCCCCGGGAACCGTGGTCAACCCCAAGACCGAGGTGAGCTCTCGGGGGATGGTGGCGATAGCCCCGTTCATCAGGATCTGGTATCCCGCTTTCTGCGCCGCGGGAATCGGAGGACTCTGTAGGAAGCTGACCGCGGCCCGCATGCCCGGGCTCGGCGCCAGCGCAGGATGCCCGGTGATCCACTCCCGAAGTGCTCCGGCGGTTGTGGGCAACGGCGCCGCGCCCAGCATCTCCCCTACCTGGGATTGCTCGACCACGAACTGGTCGGCTTCGGCGGGGCTGAGGCGGCCGCCGAAGCGCCGGTAGGACTCGAGGAAAGAGTCAGTCAACGAGTTGTGGACCCACGCGGCAAGCTCTGGAGTCGACGCACTGTACGCCTGCCCCCGATGTGAAGTGCCGCTCACACCTTGGTGGGCCGAATTGACCAGATCAATGGCTTCTTTGACCTCAGGCATCGCCCCAAAAGTGGCCGACGTGACGTAGAAGGACGTGCGGCTGAGCCGGCCGAGCGGATCATCCCGGTAGCGACTGTGGTCCTCCACACCGGCCACCACCTCAGGGTGGGCCGCTTGGATCAACAGTGCGCGGATTCCGCCGATGAACACGCTGACATCGCCGATAACCCTCCAGCTGATCGAGCCAGGACCGCACAGTCCCGGATCGCCGGGGAAATCTCGGGTGTGCCTCAAAGGCATCTCCGCGTGGGCGAACATGCCGCTCACCGAGTTGATGACTCGACTCTTGGCCCAGTGGAGCACTGATTCACCCTACCGCCGGCCGAGGGGAGGCCGGTCAGGCATAAGCCGGATCGGTGAGGTCTACAACAGCGAGCTCGTTCACAGTCGCTATTGTCCCCCGGCATGGAGATACTTCCCATCCCTGAGCCGTTCATCGGTGGAATCGACTTCGGTGAGGGCCCTCGTTGGCATGACGGCCGTCTCTGGTACTCCGACTTCTACCAGTACTCCGTGAACGCCGCCTCGCTGGACGGAACCGTTGAGGTGATCGTCGAGGTTCCCGGTCAACCATCGGGGTTGGGATGGATGCCCAATGGCGATCTCCTGGTGGTGTCGATGCGAGACCGCAGGGTCATGCGCTATGACGGCGTGGCCCTCCATGAGCATGGCGACCTCTCCGAGATAGCCACCTCGCTCTGCAACGACATGGCAGTGGACGCCGAGGGGCGCGCCTACGTGGGCAACTTCGGGTTCGACCTGCACAGTGGCGAGGACTTTGCTCCCGCCACTCTTGGGCTGGTGCAGACAGACGGCTCGACGGAAGCCGCGGCCGACGGCCTGGCGTTCCCCAATGGTGCGGTCATCACTCCGGACGGCGCTACCTTCATCGTGGGAGAGAGCTTTGCCAGCCAGTTCACCGCGTTCGATTTCGGGCCCGAGGGACGGCTGGAGAACCGCCGGCTGTGGGCCGCGGTGCCGGGGACCATTCCCGATGGCTGTTGCTACGACGCCGAAGGAGGCATCTGGTACGCCGACGCCATAGGCCGAGCCGCTGTGCGCGTCGTCGAAGGGGGCGAGATCACCCATCGGGTGGAGACAGAGCTCAACTGCTTCGCGGTGATGCTGGGCGGCGACGACCGCCGCACGCTCTTCCTTGTCACCGCCCCCGGCTCTCACCCTGACGAAGTTCAGGGACTTGGGCAGGGGCGCATTGAATCGGTACCGGTGGAAATCCCCGGTGTCGGGCTTCCCTAGAGAATCAAGGAGCTTCAATCATGAGATTTTCCGGAAAGGTTGCATTGGTCACCGGTGCTGGGTCGGGCATCGGCCAGGCCACCGCGATACGGCTGGCCAGTGAGGGGGCCGTGGTGATCGGCAGCGACATCAACGAGGCCGGTCTCGAGGAAACCGCGGGGATGGTCACCGGCGATGGCGCATTCCATCCGGCCGTATCAGATGTGCGTTCTCGAGATGCCTGCCATGAGCTGGTGGCCTCGGCGGTCGCCGATCACGGTCGCCTCGATGTGCTGTGCAACGTGGCCGGAGTAGCCCGGGGCCACCGGGTGGAACACGTCGATCAGGAGGCGTGGGATCTGATCATGGGCGTCAATGTTGAGGGTGTTTTCTGGATGTCACAGGCCGCCCTCCCCCACTTGGAGTCATCGGAGGGATGCATTGTGAACATTGCCTCCAATGCAGGATTGATGGGACAGGCTTACACCGTGCCCTATTGCGCCAGCAAGGGAGCAGTAGTGCTGATGACGAAGGCCATGGCCATGGAGATGATGAAGACCGGAATTCGGGTCAATGCCATTGCCCCCGGCGGGGTGGAAACCAACTTGATGGAGACCTTCACGTTTCCTGAAGACCCTGATGCCGACCTCATGGGGCGCTATTTGGGCTTCCGCGGCCAGGCTCAAGCCGATGACATCGCTTCCTTGGTGGCCTACATCGCCTCCGACGATGGCCATCGAATCCATGGTTCGGTGCTGAGCATCGATGCAGGCATGACAGCAGGATGAGCTGGGATCCAACCGGACAGCGAGTGCTGGTCACCGGCGCCTCGTCGGGGATCGGTGCTGCTCTGGCGGTTGAACTAGGCCGGAGAGGGGCGTTCGTGGGCTTGGCCGCCCGTCGGGGTGATCGTCTCGAACAAGTTCTCCAAGAAGTACGACATGCTGGCGGCGATGGCTGCTGGTGGACGCTGGACTTGGCTGACTTGGAAAGCGTGGCGCCGTTTGCCGATCGGGCCTGGGCCGAAATGGGTCCTATCGACGTACTGGTGAACAACGCCGGCGCCCCGCGGCGGCGGTCCATGAAGCGTCTCACTCCCGTGGAGCTAGACGAAACAATGGCGGTGAACTTCACCGGGCCGGCCCGGCTCACTCTGGCCCTGCTGCCCCACATGCTGGAGCGGGACTCGGGGGCCATCGTGAACGTCTCCTCCATGGGCACCCAATCGATGTCGTTTCGAACTGGGGCCTATGGGGCGGCCAAAGCCGCTTTGAACCTATTCACCGAGGGACTCTATTTCGATCTGGCCGGGACCGGTGTTCGGGCTCATCTGTTCACCCCGGGAGCCACCGCCACCGAGTTCTCCACTCCCAAACCGGGAAACGACAACCCGTTCCCCCAGCCTCCTGAGGCGTTTATGGACCCCGTGGATGTGGCCAAAGCGCTGATTGCCAAACTAGGCAACGACGACTTCGAGGGATTTGCCGCCCCGGCCCTGCTACAGACCGCTCAGGCCAAGCGAGCCGACCCCAACGGCTACCTCGTCCAGGCAATCGAGATGCTGAGTCGGCGCTAGTCGATCTTCGAGAAGGTGCGTCCGGGGAACAGGTCCACAACTGGCTTCCAGAGATGCTCCTGGCGCCAGGCGCGGCGAGCCAAATAGCGGAGCACTTCAGCCTCGTTTTGTGTCCCCCATCCTTGAATGGCCTGCTCGAGGTCCATCAATCCCTCCTCGAGCTTGTCCGCCCGTCGGCCAGTCAGCGCAGCGATCTCGTCCAATTCGATGTCTGCGAGATGGGGGCCGAGTTGCTTCTGGCGATCCAGGCATTCAACTAACAAGGCGGCGTGCTCGAGGCGATGGCGGGGAAAATCGCCGTCTACGGCGGGCAGTACCTCATCACGCAGGTTCTGGATCACCACTCCTTCCAGCGAGGAGCCCATTTCAACCTGGGGAAGTTCTGGACGCTCCAACTCGATGCCCATGGCATCGGCAAGCGCCTCGCAGGTGGCCCGCTCGCAGATATAGCGGTAGGCCCAGTTCATGCCGTTGGGCATCTGGGGGTCGTTGATCACGGTAATGCGAGCCAGTGAGACGATGGACCGCACAAACTGCTGCACTCGGTAGTACCGAACCGAGTCGAGGTGAACCGGAAATCCCGAAAGCTCCTCATATCGGCGAAAGATCGGGCCAAGGCCCTCATCGGGAGTCGAGGGGCAGAAAAACTCCCGAGTGCAGATGTTGCCGAAGTCCTCCATGGGATCGCCGTAGTGAGCCCACTCCCAGTCCACGATGGCGCTTACCTGTCCTTCATGGAACATGAAGTTGGCCGGCCCGGTGTCGCCCTGCAAGAGGCTCACCCGGTCGAGGGGCTCGGGAATATGGTTGCGGATCCACTGGAGCGAATACGTGTACAGCGGATCGGTCACCATGCCGCCGAGGAACTGCTCTACGAAGTCGATCTCACCCAACGCGCACTGGGCCGAGGTGGTGGGAATGGGCATGTGGTCGAGCCCGAGCGAGGCGGGATCCAGCGAGTGAAGCAGCACTAGCTGTTGGATGAAGTCCTCGAGCACCGCGGCCTGCTCTTCGGCGTCGGCGTTGTCCAGGTCGGCCCGACCTGGCATCCGCTGGTGCAACGCGGCTTGGAGATCCTCGCTCCAAGCGCAGATGGCGGGAACCTTCATGCCAGTCTCGACCAACGCGGTCTGCACCTTGGCTTCGCTCTTCACCGAGTGTGTGCCGCTGCCGTCCCCTTCGCGGTCCAGCCGCAGGAAGTATTCCGCCACCGACCCATCGGGACGGGTGACGTCTACCTCCCACGCCTCCCTTCGGGCGATGTGGCGCTTCAGATGGGTAATGCGACCGCCTCCCGCCTCGGCGATCCAGTCGGTCATTCCATCGGGCAGGTCGTGCTTTAGCTCTTCAGCCATCCCGATGGCTTATCACGCCGCTAGCCCCCAGGTCGCCTTCCCCAAACAGCAACCCAGAGGCAGTCGATGTAGCGAAAGGTGGGATCATCGAAGCAGTCGAGCAACCCGTCGTACTCGGATTCGTCGTAGTCCTCTCGGCGGGCGCTTAGCGGCCTCGCCACCTCCATTGTGAAGCGGCGGTATCGGGCCCGCAGTGACCCGCCACTCACAATGTCGGTCAGCCCTTCCGAGGACACCTCTTCCAAGCTGCCTCCCAGAACGTCGTGCACACGCCGGCCGACAAACGCATCCATGCGAGTACCAGAGGCCGATCTCTCCCGGAAACGGCGGAACACTTCGGCTCGGGGATGGTCAGGGTCGCACTCCATCATGGTTCCGTAGTCGGGCTCGGCGACAGCTACCCATCCTCCTGGACGAGCTGAGGACACCAGATTGCCTACGGCAGCATCAAAATCGGAAACGTGGGCCAATAGGGCCCGACAATGCACCAAGTCGAAGGCTGAATCCTCCACCGGGCCGTCGCAGATGTCGTGGGTGCGAACGTCGGGTCCGCTTAAGAACCTGGGCATTATGTCCGCCGAAATCACCTCGGCACCGCGATCTCGCAGCCAATTCGATACCGAGCCTCTGCCCGCCCCCACATCGGCACACCGCCAGCCGCTCCCCACCCCGATTCGCTCCAGCCGGGCAAAAGTGGGCTCGTCGAGGATGGCCTCCAACAGCGCCAGACGCGGTCCTTCTCCCGCCTCGTCGATCTCCGACATGGCATACCGCACCCCGGGGCGTTCTGCGCCAACCATGCCGTGAGCCTACGATGCAGCTATGAGCGAAGAGCGAGTATTCGGCGATGTTGCCACCAAACTCCTGATGGAGAACGACCGCGTGCGGATCTGGGAGATGCGCTTGGACCCTGGCGAGCGGTCTGACCTTCACCAGCACGATCATGACTACGTACTGGTCCAGGTGTCGGGCGACAAGATCGCGGGAGATTTCGAGCCTGACACCGCTGGGGAGTTCTCTGGCCTGGTTGAGGGCGACGTGATCCCCGGCCAATCCATGTTCATCTCCAGAGGCGGCATCGAAGCCGCAGTCAACACCGGTGCCGAGTCGTACTACGAGATCCTGATTGAGTTGAAAGACTGACTTCTTCAACAATCCATCAACAGCCGCATGATCCAGCGTATGCCTGGCGGTTGCTCGTAACCCTGCTCGCTGGTCAGGTGGTTTTCGGCTCCACCATGACCATCATTGGGGCCTCGCTAACGGACATCTCGGAGAGTCTGGGCACCACCAACGCCACATTGTCGTGGGCGGTCTCCGCACCGTTTCTCGGGTTGGCTGCGGGGACCACGGTATTCGGGACCCTGGGCGACTCCTGGGGCCACCGTCGGATGCTGATCCTCGGCTTGACCGTGTTCACCGCAGCTACGGGAGTGTGCGGGTTGGCCTGGGACGCCTTGAGCTTCATTGCGTTTCGGGCCTTGTTCGGGCTGGGTGGAGCCATGATGATCCCCAACGGGATGGCCATCATGATGGCTGCGTTCCCGGTCAATCAACGGGCTCGGGCTATGGGATGGTTCCAATTCGCGGCCGTGGGAGGACCAGCCATCGGTTTGGTCACCGGGGGCGCTTTGGTGGATGCGCTGGGCTGGCGGGCGATCTTCGCGGTCTACACCCCAATCGCCGCGCTCGGTTTGATCGCCGCCGTAATCGTGGTGCGTCCTACCCGTGCTGGCGAGGCCAAGCCGATTGACGTCACAGGCGCGCTCGGCCTGGTCGCCGCGGTAGTCGTCTTGATGGTGGCTCTGGATCGGGGCGCCACCCTGGGCTTCGGCCACCCAGCGGCAATTGCGCTCCTTGCCCTCGTGCCGGCAACCATCTGGTCGTTCGTGGCCATCGAGCGGCACTCGGCGCATCCGATGGTCCCGCTCGAGTGGTTTCGCCGCCGGAACTATGCCGGTCCGGTGGTGGCCTCAGCCACGGCCAACGCGGCCTATATGGGCGGCTTCATCCTCGCGCCCCAGATCCTGCAGCAGCGGTACGGGTACACACTGACAGCAGCAACTGTCTTTCTGGTAATACGACTGATCTGCTTCAGCCTCAGCTCGCCGGTGGGCGGTCGGCTGACCGCTACTAGGGGTGAACGGTGGACGTCTTGTCTGGGCAGCGTCCTAGTGGTGTCGGCCATGGTGTCTTTTGCCGCGGGATCCCTGCTCGATGCCGTGGTTCTGGTCGTGCTGGGCCTAGCCCTGGCCGGCGCGGGGTTGGGAGTAGCCGGACCGGCGTACCAGGTGTCGGTAGTGGGGTCAGTCCCGATGGACCGTCTGGGGGCAGCAACCGGGATGTTCCAAACGCTCACCAGCCTGGGTACAGCCGTGGGCGTCCAGGTTCTGGTGCTGGCCGTGGGAGAGAGTGGCACTGGTGCGGCTTTTGCCAACGCCTTTTGGCTGGGTGCGGCGGTGGCCGCGGTCGGGGTCTTCGGCGCTGCCGCTATATCTTCATCAAACTCCGCGGTGGCGGAACGAACGATCAGCTCTGGCCGGTCAACGCGGCCAGAACCTTAGGCGCCATGATCTCGGCGAGATCCAAGCACTCCTCTTTAGACCAGATGGCGATGGGAACCCACGGATAGTCGACGGTTAGGAACTCGTAGTCGGGGCATCCGCTGACTCGGGCGATGGCCTGGGCCGATCCCCTCATCTCCTCATGGACGATGGCGATGCTTGGAACACCGGCCCACTCCAACTCCACTGCGTCCCGCAAACTGCGGGCGCTACAGCTGCCTCAACCGCCGAAGCCGGTGATGGCGACGGTTGCCTCCTCGGTCAACCGACTCCAGTCTCCCGGATCAGGGGGAATGGACACCGAGCTCTTGACCACCTTGAGCGGGGCTTGCAGATCGCTCAACTTGTTCAGCTCGTCATAAAGCGCATCCAGGAAGATCTCCCCCTCTCCGAGGCCGTTGGCCACCAAAGCGACGACCGCCCCGTCCAAGCTGGCCGGCCGGGGAGAAAAATCATGGTCGTCGGTGCGGTCGAACGGGCCCGAGGTGGGATCGAGGCCGATGAGGGTCGTCATGGCTTCAGACTAGCCGACAAGCGCGCGTCCGGGCCGCGGCTAGGAGATGGGCTCGGTGATGGCAAGGGCGAGGTGGGGTAGCAGGAGCCAGCTAGCCCCCATGCCCGCTCCCCCGGCGGCCACAATCAAAATGCCCTCGGGCTTTCCGATGCGGGCCATCCGGTCGGTGGCGCTGGTGGCCGGCGCGTTGAGCCGGGGCCACAGATACTGCTGGATATCTGCTTTCGACCACCCTTCCTCATTGAAGAACCGATGGTGTTCGTGGCCGACCACGATCACGACGTTGCCGTCTTCTCCCAGCCAAGAGTCCCCAGCGATTCCATTGGCCCGGATATTGGTGACCAGCGTGTCGCAAACCCCCTCGGCATTGCGACTGGTGAAATCGGTGGCCTCAACCATCTTCATCAGGGAGTGGACGGTGACCGCGCTCTGCTCAGGGGCTAGACCCCGCTGGACGTGCAGCGGCTCCCATTCGGATGCCTCTTCGTTCTCTCCGAAGCAGAAGGAGTAGCGAGCTGGGGTGGAGTAGCTGGCCCGGTCCAAAAAGCCGGGGATGCCACGGCACACGTTGCGGATCACGAGGCGGAGGGCCCGGCCGATGGTGGCGTTGGCCCGAAATCCAGGTCCGAAGCAGCCCGCCCCCGAGGCCACGCCCAGTTCATTGCGGATTGGTCCGTTGATGATGACAGCCTGAGCTGCGCCCGACAGTGTGCCGGTGGTCGAGTGGCAGTTGCCCTTGGGATGGAGATGCGCCCGAACCGCGGCCACCACTGTGGGGAAGTACTCGGGCAGGCAACCGGCCATGACCGCGTTCGCCGCGGCTTGTTGCGCGATGCACGTCACCTCTCGGGTCGGCACGGTGCCAAGCACCTCGTCCCCGGAGAGGCCGGCGCGCTCCAGAAAGGCGGCCACCTTTTCCGGCGTTGGAGGCATGATGGGCAGCCCATCAGTCCATCCCTTTTCGAAATAGTCCTCCACCAAGGCTTCATAGGAGTCATAGGCGTGCTGGGCGGCCGTCGTCATGCTCTGATGCTAAAGCTCGTGGCGGGTGGTCTCCCACACAGAACGGATGGCGAAACTGGATCGGAGTCGCCCCACACCGCTGAAGCGGGACAGATATTGATTGTGGATCCGCTCAAAGTCGCGTTGGTCGGCCACAGCAAGGTGGAGGAGGTAGTCGGCGTCACCGGCCATCAAGTGACAGGACATGACCTCGGGGCACTCCACCACTTCCTTCTCAAACTGGCGGAGATTCGCCTCGCTCTGGCTCACCAAGGAGATTTCAACGAAGACATCGAGAGAGCGGTTGATGGCTTCGGGATCGAGGATCATCACGTACCCGGCGATCACACCGTCGGTTTCGAGGCGCCGGACCCGCCGATAACAAGCCGACGGCGACAGCCCCACCCGGTCGGCGAGTTCCGCGTTCGACATCCGCGCATCGCTCTGGAGTTCGTTGAGGATTGATCGATCGATTGAGTCCAAGTCCGACACTGGTCTGCCTCCTTGCGACGAGATAAACACTCAAATCTCGCAGAACATAAAATAACCGGTATATTGGATCTAAACGGAGAGATTATTCGCTTATAGGCCCATTTCTCGCATCTTTTCAAGAATTATTCACCTCTATCGCGGATAAAATATCAACATAGCGATCGGCTTGCGGCGGAGGCACGAGATGCGCATTGGGATCCTGAAGGAAATCAAAAGCGAAGAACGACGGGTGGCGTTGACGCCGGGAGGCGCAGCCGACCTCGTCGGTCGCGGCCATCAAGTTCTTGTGGAGCGCGGCTGCGGTGACGGAGCGGGTTTCACCGATGAGGAGTACATCACCCACGGCGCGACAATCGCGGATTCTGCCCAATCGGTGTTCGATCAGGCCGATCTGATCGTCAAGGTCAAAGAGCCCCAAGCTGAAGAACGAGCCCGCTTGAGCGAAGACCAGGTTCTCTTCACATACCTGCATCTGGCGGCAGACGCAGCCCAGACTGCCGAGCTGGTCGAACGGGGTGTCACGGCCATCGCCTACGAATCAGTTGTCGGTCCCAACGGTGGTCTGCCTTTGCTGGCTCCCATGTCGCAAGTCGCGGGGCGCATGTCGATTCAAGCCGGGGCACACTGTTTGGAGTCATCGCAAGGGGGTCGAGGAGTGCTCCTCGGCGGCGTACCGGGCGTTGCTCCTGCCAGAGTGGTCATCCTCGGCGGAGGCGTGGTCGGCCGCAACGCGGTACAGATGGCCGTCGGCCTTGGTGCCGATGTCACGGTGATCGACCGAGACGTCTCCGTTTTGGAGGACTTGAACTCGCGCTTCGGCTCGGCCTTGCACACCCTTCATTCCAGCGGAGGTGCCCTGGAGGAGGCAGTCCTGGGGGCCGATCTGGTGATCGGCGCCGTCCTCGTGCGAGGAGCCCGAGCTCCGCATCTGGTCACAACCGAGATGGTCAAGCAGATGCGGCCCCGATCAGCTGTAGTGGACGTGGCCATCGACCAGGGTGGCTGTATCGAAACCTCCCGACCCACAACCCATGCCAATCCCACCTATCTGGCCTACGACGTGGTCCACTACTGCGTCGCCAACATGCCCGGAGCCGTACCCCGCACCTCGACGTTCGCGTTGGAGCACGCCACCCTCCCCTATATCGCCATGCTGGCCGACCTGGGACCGAGAGAGGCCATGCGGTCAAATCCCGGACTTCGAGCCGGGCTCTCGATATGCCAAGGGCAGGTCACCGAACCGGCGGTGGCGGAATCGCTCGGCCTCAGCTTCACTGCCCCGGAAGAGGTACTGGGACTTAGCCTTACCGCGGCCTGATCGATCTCGCTGCTAGATCAGTTCAGCCATCCGCTCTGCTACCGCGATCACATTCAAGTTGGTGTTGGCTCTTGGGGTCTCCGGCATGATTGACGCGTCGCACACCCGGAGCCCTTCGGTCCCCCAAATCCGGCCGTCGGGACCCACCACCGCAGCCGGGTCGTCGGCTGAGCCCATCGCACAAGTGCCTGCGCCGTGGTAGAAGGCCACATGACGGGTGAAGACGTAGGCCAATAGCTCGTCGCGAGTCAGTCGATCGGGCAAAAACAGTGGGCCTCGGGCCACCCTTTGGTACGGGAGCGTCGCCAGTAGCTCCAAGCCCAGCTCGACCGCCTCCACCAGCCGCTCAAGGTCGGGCCTATGAGCCAGAAACGGATAGGTGATGGCTGGCGGGTCAGCCAGATTAGTTGACACCGGGCGCACCGATCCTCGGGCCTCCACCTGCTGGAGCGCCGCGTTAAAGGCGAAGACGGTGTTCAGGCTGCCAGCCTCAACCTGGCGTCGGGGACTGCTGGCGAGATCAATCCTCCCCACGGGGAACAACTGGAGATCGTTGGCGGGTCCCGTCGAGCTGGTGAACCGCAGCAGGGTCTGAATGGTCACATCTTCCGGGGTCACCATCTTCGGTTTGGGTGCGGCAAAAAGATAGATGGCAGGGTGATCGGAGAAGTTGGCCCCTACCCCGGGACGGTCGGCAACCACGTCGATTCCCAAACCAGCCAGCTCAGATGCCGGGCCAATCCCCGATCGCCACAGCAACATCGGCGATTGGACGACCCCAGCGGCCAGGATGACCTCCTGGGCAGGAATGGCTTCTGCCCGGCCGCCACAAACAGCATCCACTCCAACGGCTCGGTTGCCGTTCCACCGCACCGTTAACGCCAGGCAGCCGCCCCTCACCTCAAGGTTGGGCCGTTTCCTGACCTGGGTGGTCAAGTAAACATCAGCAGCGGACACACGCTGCAACCCACGGCGATTACGAGGCAGCGGGCCGACGCCGTTGGAATTGGGAGCGTTGTGATCCGCGGTGTAGTCGAAGCCCGCTGTCTTGCACGACTCATAGAACGCGGCGTGGACGGGGAGCAGCTCAGCCTCGGGGGTGCGCATGATGGGCAGCGGGCCGTCGCGGCCATGCCAGCGCTCCTCACCGTCTGGATCCGACTCCAGTCGTCGGAAACTGTCCAGCATCGCTTCCCACCGCCACTCAGGAAACCCCCAGGCGTCGAAGTCAGCGGGCATTGCCCGTATGGCGATACCGCCATTGACCGCAGAGCTGCCGCCGAGCACTCTTCCTCGGGGGTAGGGCTGAGTTCTGCCTCCGGGAAGACGCACCTCATCGCCCCAGTCATGATCCGGATGCGACGAAACCGTGATGTCGGCCAATGCAGGGGGCAAGTGGATTCCGTGGTCCGGACCGGCCTCGATCAGCAGCACTCGGCACGCCGGATCTTCCGACAACCGGGCGGCCAAGACCGACCCCGCCGAGCCCCCGCCCACGATGACCCTGTCAAACGAACGTTCAGCCTGCACCACTGGCTCACAGTAGCGACCAAACGGGCGACCACTAGGTTGGCTCCATGGGCAAATCTTGTGAGGGACGGGTGGCGCTGATCACCGGAGCGAGTCGAGGCATCGGAGAAGGGGCGGCGCGGCGTCTGGCTGCCGAGGGGGCAGCAGTAGCCGCGGTGGCCCGCACCCGCGCCGACGGCGACCACCGACTGCCCGGCTCATTGGAACGGTTGGTAACCGACATTGCAGAGCTGGGAGGTCGGGCGGTGGGCATCCCAGCTGATCTGTCGGATCCATCGCTGGACCGGTCGAACGTCGTGGCTCAGGCCGAAGAAGCGCTGGGTGGCAAGGTGGATATCCTCATCAACAACGCGGCCCGGGCCTTCTACCAGCCGTTTGCCGAGTTGACTGAGAAGCGATGGCGTATCGCTTACGAGCTGAACGTGTGGGCCCCATGGGATCTGGCCCGACTGGTTCTGCCCGGAATGCGGGAACTGGGCCGGGGAGCAATCGTAAACGTCTCATCAGGAGTAGCCGAGCCTCCGTCGCTGCCTCCCAACCGGGCCAGCGGACCCACCATGACCGGGTGCCTGTACGGATCGACCAAAGCCGCTCTCAACCGCTGGACGGTGGGGTTGGCCGCTGAGACATGGGACGACGGGATCACCGTCAACGCCGTGTCGCCAGAGGCTGCGGTGATGACTCCCGGCGCCGGGGATTACGTGAACCTGCCGCCGGAGAGCCTTGAGCCCATGGAAACCATGTGCGAGGCCATCTTGGCCCTGAGCACGGCCAAGCCCCAAGAACTCACCGGCAGGATTACCTACTCATTGTCTTTGATCTGCGAGCTCAACCGCCCGGTTTGCACCCTTGACGGCACCGAGCTTCACCTCGGCTGGCAGCCCGACGACATCGACCCCAACCGATTGCGCGGATGATCCCGCCTCACTATTGGGCGGCTTTGTTCGACTCCCGCTCGCCTCGGACGAAGGCCTCCCGAGCCTTGTCGCCCTCACCCATGAGGTTCAGCTCGTAGGTAAACCCCTGCTCGAAGCGATAGCTCCGGTGTACGTCCACCGGATCGATCCCGTTGATCGACCACTTTGCCTTGCGGATCACTCCGGGCGGCTTGGACGCGATCACCCCGGCCAGCCTTCGGGCTTCGTCCATGAGCTCATCTCCCGGGACAACGCTGAGCACAGTCCCCCACCGCTGGAGGTCTTCAGCCACCACGGGCTCGCAGCTGTACATCATCCAGCGCATCACCTTTTCGGGAACCAGCCGAGCGGTGTGGGTGGCAGCGCCTAGTGCCCCATTGTCCACCTCGGGCATGGAGAACTTCACTCCTTCTGCGGCCACTACCAAGTCGCAATTCCCCGCGAGGCCGATGCCCAACCCCAGACAAAAGTCCTGGACGGCGGCAATCACAGGGACCGCGCAGTCGTACACCGCCCCGAAGGCCTCATAGCAGGCATCTCCGGTGCCCAAGACCCCCTCAAAGCCCTCCATGGCCTGCATCTCCTTGATGTCCACCCCGGCGTTGAATCCCCGGCCCACCGCGGTGAGGATGGCAACCCGCACGTTGGAGTCGTGCTTGTAGCTGCGGAAGATCTCGGCCAGCCGATAGGTGTCGGCGATGTTGAGGGCGTTCACGGGGGGATTGTCCATGGTGACGACCGCGATGCCCTGCTCATCAATCTCAGTGTGGATAGCCACTGTGCGCTCCTTTGCCTCTCGACTGTCAGCGTAGGCTCGCCACGCCTCAGCTACTACCTTCTAGGCGAAGCAACTTCCCCAGAAAGCGAGTTCATCTTGCGCATCGGCTACCTGATCGACACCAACCACGGGTACTACGACCAGCCCCTGCCCGAACCCGACAATGCGGCCGAAGCCCTCGACGCCATGATTGAAGAAGGCATCCTGGCTGAGCAGTCCGGATTTCACTCCATTCAGGTGCCCGACCGCCATGGCCGCACGGAGTCGTACTTCGGCTCTCCACTGAACCTGTTGATGATCTTGGCCCGAGAGACGAGTCGAGTGGCCATCGGGTCGTATTGCCTGGTCAATACCCTCTACCATCCCATGGAAATTGCTGAGCAGTGCGCCATCATCGACAACATCTCCCGAGGCCGGCTGTACATGACCTGGGGTCGGGGATTCCACGCCGGCTACTGGGGCCAATTCGGCGTTCCACCCGAGCGGATGCTGGGCCGCTACCTGGAGAACGTGGCCATCATCGACAAGGCTCTGCAATCTAAAGGGGAGCGGTTCAGCTGGGAGGGCGACTTCTACCAGGTTAACGACGGCCTGCTGTCTCCCAATTCCTTTCAGCAGCCCCGGTTCCCGTTCTGGGGCGGCGGCCAGCTTCCCGCAGCTATCGAACGGTGCGGGGTCTACGCCGAATCGTGGACCTGTGACGACTTCCCCATCCTCAAGGAGACCTGGGATGTGCAGGCCGGCGCCTACCGGGCCAAAGCCATCGAACACGGCAAAGAACCGTTCATCGTCTTGATGAGAAAGGCCTGGGTGGCCGACACCTTCGAACAGGCCGCCGAGCAATATGGCAACCACTACGTACCCGAGATGAGGTTCTACTGCGAGCAGGGAATCCTGGCCCACCACCCCGAATTCGACTCTCCCGAGAAGATCACCACCGAATCGGCCCGCGAGCACATCGTGGTGGGCTCCCCCGCCCAGTGCCGAGAGCGCTTGGAGCAGTATTACGAAGAGTTGGGCGTGCAGTATTTCACCGTGCAGTTCCGCATGGTCACCGGCCCTTCGTTCGAGGCCACCCGGGAACAGATCCAACGCTTTGGAGAGGAGGTGGTGCAGCCCCTGCACCGCAAGTATCCCGCCCCCGACCATCCGGCCATCCCTGAAGCCTGTCGGTGGTGAACCAATGGCCTCGATGACATTGACTCCAACCACCGACGAACTCGAATCCCTGGTGGGAAGACAGTTTCCTGGCGGAACCTACGCCGTGGAGCCGTGGCGAGTTTGGCTGACCAACGACGTCATCGGCGCGCCACAGCGAACCGACGGCGTCGCCCATCCCATGTTCTGCTATTACGCAGCCATGGCCGGTTTGGGCATCTCCATCGACGAGATGTTCACCCTCTGCTATGCGTCGGCCGACGATGGCCCGATGTTCGGCGAATGCGACATCCAACAGTTACGTCCCTTGGAGATCGGTGCCACCTACACCGTACGGGGAGGGATAACCAGCGCAGTCCGCAAGCAAGGGACGCGCACGGGGACCTTCGACATTGTGGCCTTTCAACTGGAAGTCATTGCCCCCGATGGCGAGGTGTCCTCCATTGTGTCCAATTCCTTTATCTTTCCTAGGAGGCCCCAGTGAGTACGGTCCCTGATCCGTCAGTAGGTGACGAGCTGCCCCGTTTGGTCATCGAGTCGGTTGACGCCGAGAAGATGAAGACGATGGCCGCTTTGCTGGGTGATTCAAACCCCATCCACTGGGACGTTGACACCGTGAGAGAGCTGGGTATGGGCGATCAGCCGGTGAATCAAGGCCCGAACAATCTGGGTTACGTGATGAATATGTTGGGCGGATGGGCCGGAGGTGCCGAGCGCATCCAAAAGATACGTGTGCGCTTTTTGGACAACGTCTTCGCTGGTGACCGGCTGGAGGCCGGTGGCACTGTCGCCGCAATCGGTGACGATGGCGCCGTCGAATGCGAAGTATGGCTGGCAAGAGACGGCACACACCCGGTACTGGCTGGAACAGCCTCCCTGATCTTGGAGTGAGACCGGACTAGGCGGCCAGTCTCACGTTGTAGTTGCCGGAAAGCGACCGGATCAGCAAGGCAAACAAGAACAGGACGACAGTGCCTAGCACCATGGTGGCGCCAGCCGCAGTGTCGTGGTGATAGCTGATGAGCAAGCCGACTACCACGGAGGCGGCGCCGATGATGACCGCGGCGATCATGATGGCCGGAATACGGCGGACCAACATGGCCGCAGTGGATGGCGGTGCCACCAAGAAGGCAAAGACCAGCAAGTTCCCCACTGCCTGAAACGAGGCCACGATAGAAATGGCCAAAAGCGCCAGTAGAGCGGCGTGGGCCAGGCGGGGTCGAAGCCCCATCAGCCGAGCCTGGACCTCATCGAAGGTCATTACCAGGAAGGCACGGTGAAAGAGTATGACCCCTAACAGTGCGATTCCGGCGATGATCAGCTGGCGAAGAAGGTCGCTGTCGGTGACGCCGGTAATGGAGCCGAACAAAAACCGGCTGAGATCACCGGAGTAAGCCCCCGAGCTGCTGGACATGATCACCACTGCCAAAGCCAGGAACCCCACATAGAGCAAAACAATCGAGCTGTCGTCAGGTAGCGGTGAATGGTTGCGGATCAAATTGACGCCGGAAATCATGACTAGCGCGGCGACCAGCGCACCCAACGTTGGATCGCCCCCGACGATGAAGGCGATGGCCAAGCCGGGCAGCACCCCATGGGCTAATGCCTCGCCGAAGAAACTCATCCCCCGAAGCACCACCCAAGTTCCGATGGGTGAGGTGGCCAGCACCGCCAGCAGCCCCGACCACAGGGCCTTTCGCATGAAGACGTTGTCGATGAAGGGCTCGATCCACCAGTCGAAAGGACTGGTCAGAAACTCCACTCGCCCAACTTAGTTAATCGGATAGATCAACCGAGCCCTTCGACGATCACCTGGGCATTGGTGCGAATGAAACCGATGTAGGTGCCAGCGCTGCCATCAGGGGGACCTAGTGATCCGGTGTTCAAGGAAAGCACCTTTACGCCAGCTGCTCGGCCGAGGGCCTCGGCATCATCGGAGCTGTGCGTCGTTTCCGAGAAGATGGCGGCCACACCGGTGTCTTCGATCAGATGAACCAGTTCCTGAAGTCCCGCAGGGTTGGCCTCGGCCAGGGTGGAGCCACTCGGAATGACGGTCCCTATCAGTTGGAACCCGTACCGATCAGCGAAGTAGCCGAGGGCATCGTGATTGGTGACTAACAGGCGATCCTCAGGATGCAGCGGGGCCAAGATCTCATCGATTTCGTCGTCCACAGCAATCAGCTCGCTGCGATAAGTCGCAACGCACTCATCCAGGGCCCCAGCATCTAGGCCCGCGTTCGTGGCCAGAGCTTGGCTGAGCGCGGGCAGCGCATCGGCAACCCGAATGGGATCAAACCACACGTGGGGGTCGGCACCGCCGTGGGCGTGGCCGTGGCCGTCATCTTCGGCATGCCCATGGCCGTCGTCCTCGTCGTGGTCATCCTCGTGATCGTCCTCATCATGGCCGTCGTCCTCGTCGTGGTCATCCTCGTGATCGTCCTCATCATGGCCGTCGTCCTCGTCGTGGTCATCCTCATGATCGTCCTCATCATGGCCGTCGTCCTCGTCGTGGTCATCCTCATGATCGTCCTCATCATGGCCGTCGTCCTCGTCGTGGTCATCCTCATGATCGTCCTCATCATGGCCATGCTCGTCGTCGTGGTCATCCTCATGATCGTCCTCATCATGGCCATGCTCGTCGTCGTGGTCATCGTGGCCCATTTGCACCGTCGTCGAACCGTATTCGATAGTCGAGACGTGGTCTGCCATGTGGAATACCGGCGTCCCGGCTTGCTCCACCGCTTCGAGAGTGTCCACGAGCCCTTCTTCTAGATGGAGACCGTTGGCCACAACTAGCGGGGCGTCTTCCATCAGACCCCGGGCTTGCAGCGAAGGCTGGTAGGCATGGGGGTCTCCTCCGGTCGGTATGAGGGTGACCACGTCGGCTAGTCCATCGCAGACCACGTTCGCCACCACGTCACCCCATATCGATGTGGTGACCACTACTGTCGGGACGCCATCGGACTCAGCCGCGTCATCGTCGTTCCCACACCCCCACGCAACCAATGCCAGCGCGGCCAGCAAAAGCACCGCACGAAAGCCAATTCGTCTTGAATTGATAATGAGTCCCATTCCTGCAAACCTATTCTTGGGTAAGCACCAATGCCAAGCAGAACTCTCAAGAGGCGCTTCGGCGGAACAGGAAGACCATGGCGGCTGTAGTTCACGCGCTGTACATCATCGGCCAGCTCGTTGCGATCATGGGGGTGGTATTCGCCCTCCCCTTGGTGATGTGCGAATGCTGCCGGTACTGGTGGAGATGCCGGTGCGCCCGCCGTGAGCAGTGCTCAGCGCCTATTGCTGCATCGACTGGGCCCACGTCCTCCCCGACGGGCTGTTCATTGAGCGCGTCGATTTCATCGGATGTAAGCACCTAAAATACAGAACACAAATGACTGGGCAACCACTACCGGACTCCGATGACAGAAACTCTCTTTCCGAGCTGCACACCCAAATCAGCAACAAGCTGGCCCAGCAAGACCACCGATACACCAGGGGTCGAAAGCAACTGGTAGAGGTCTTGGCTCAAGCCGGGCAACCCATGACGTTGCCCGACATTGTGGCAGCAGATCCCAAGATCGCTCGGAGCTCCGCTTACCGCAACCTGGACGTGCTGGTTCGCTGCGGTTCCATCCGGCGAATCAACTCCGGGGGTGAATACGCCCACTTTGAATTGGCCGAACCACTGCTCGGCCACCACCACCACCTCATCTGCATCAGCTGTGGCAGCATTGAAGATGTCCATCTTGACGGTGATATCGAACACTTGGTGGACAAGAGCCTGACCGAGATCGCAGACCGAACCGGGTTCACTCCTACCCATCACAGCCTCGACCTTCACGGGCACTGCGCGCATTGCTGAACTGTTTGCCGAGCCTTCGCCTCGGACTATGCGGCTGACCGAACTCCGGCTACGTCCAGAGCTGCTCCCATGGCGCGATGAGGTTAGGGAGTTTCTGAACACAGAGATGGGGTCCGAGAAGGTTGCTGGCCATATCGACCCGACTGATCTGACAGGACTCAATCGGGATTTCGAGCGGCGTCATCAGCAGGAGGCCGCCCGGCGGGGCATGCTGGCCATCTCATTGCCCGCGGCCGATGGTGGCCAGGGACGGTCTCGGGCCTGGAAGCACGTGTACGACCTGGAGGCCGCCTTCCACGGTGCACCCTCCATCGACACCGGTGTGACGCTGTGCGGGTTCGTACTCTCTCGCTTCGGAACCCGAGCCCAGAAGGCTCGTTGGCTGGCACCCATGGTCTCCGGTGAGATGTTGGGGGCTATCGCCTATAGCGAGGCCGGGGCTGGCAACAACCTGGCGGCCATCTCCGCAACGGGGGTCCGAGACTCCGGCGGGTGGGTGCTGTCGGGAACCAAGTCACACGTGACGGGGGCCCACAAGGCCGACGTAGCTGTGGTGTTGGCCGTTACTGACCCCAAGAAGAGCGCTCGCTCTTCGATGACCATGTTCTTGGTTCCCTTGGATACTTCCGGAGTCGAGGTAGAGCGAAAGCCCACCATCAATCGCTGGACTCTCGGCGAAATCGACCTTCGCCAGGTGCGAATCGATGACGATTGCGTGCTGGGCGAAGTTGGCGAGGGATGGTCGCAAGTGATGGCGGCGGTGGCCGCGGAACGAGGCTCCTTGGCCCACTACGGATGGGCGGAACAGTGGTTGCAACGACTGCCAACGGGAGTTGCCCGGCTGGAGCGGGCCAGGCTGCACGCGGCCGCGGCCCGAGTCCGGGCCTTCGGCCAGAGACTGATCGAGTACGAGGAGTCCGGCCAGCCTGTTGGCTATGAGGCGTCAGTGGTGAAGGTGACGTCCACCGAGCTTCTCCAGGACATCGCCCGCATGGCCCGATTGGGAGCGGGGCAGGACGAAACCGAATGGACTCCGATGTTTGAGGACGGCCCGTCGTATGCCTATGACGCTTTAGAGGCCATTCACCCCACCGTGTCGGTCGGCGCGAACGAGACCCACCGGGACATGATTGCGGCCGACCTGTTGAGCCGCGACCTGACTGTGGCCGCTCCCCCGGCCGCGACGTTCGATAACCCTGTTCTCTCCACCTGTGCCGAGCAGGCAGCGCAGGCCCGCCGAGTCTTGGCCCTGACTGCTCAGCACGCTCTCCAGCGCCCGTTGTACGGGAAGCAGGTGGGAGACCTACAGGTGGCCCGTCATCGCTTTGTGGACATGGCTATCGCGGTTGAGGCCATGGAGCTGACCACTGCGGAGGCCGCCCTCGTCCCCTCCGGGCCACAACGCGACTACCTGGTGTCAGCGGCCAAGGTGACTGGGAACGAGTGCCTGCTGGATGTGATGGCCGGTGCCCATCAGTTGCACGGGGCCGACGGCTACTACGAGGACCACTATCTCGCGCCGCTCACCCGTCGAGCCTGGGCCATCCAGACTGAGGGGGGAAGCACCGTCGAACATCTGGAGCAGCTGGCTCGCCTCACCGACTAGACGAGGGCGCTCCCGGCAATGGTGACCCGGTGGAGCACACGCTCCTCACCGGCCACATCCCCGACAACAGCGTGCTGAGTCAAGCGGTTGTCCCAGATCACCAGGTCGCCGCTGCACCACCGATGTCGATACGTGTTCTCATAGCGCCCGATCACTCCGTAGAGGTGTTCCAGGAGAGGGCGGCTCTCTTCAAGGGTCCACCTATCGATTCGAGTCACGTAGTTGCCGTTGACGAACAATGCCTCGGCTCCGGTGTCAGGATGGACCCTCACCATCGGGTGCACGGCAACCACCGCCTCGTGGTCCAAGCCGGCGTCGGCAGCCAGGCTGGTGCCCTCATGGACCGCGGAGAGGGAGCGGAGCAACTCCTGGAGACCGGGTGACAGCGACTCGAACGCCCTGGTTGCACTGGCAAACATCGTGTCACCACCCACCTCGGGCAAAACCCTGGCCAGCAGCAAAGTGTAGGCATGGGGCTCGCGCATGTGGGTCGAGTCGGAGTGCCAGGTCTGGGTGATGGGGTTCGGGTCGTAGATCTTCATGATCCCCGGGTACCCCTCGATCGACGGGACATAGGGGTGGATGGAGACCTCCCCCCACTTGGCGGCAAAGGCCAGCTGGTCTTCAGGGGTCATCGCTTCCTGGCCGCGGATGCAGATGACGCCGTTCCCGTGAAGGGCATCGCGCACCGACGCGAATTCGGTGTCGAAGATCTCACTGGTCAGATCCAACCCGAGCACCTCCGCGCCGAGGGCACCTGCCAGCTGCCGGATCTCCATAGTCGATGAACTCTAATCAGTGGCCGTATGGCCAACGGCGAGGTCGATGAACTCGATGGGCAGCGTCTTGAGCCCGCTCAATCGGTTGGTGCGGGTCCATGTGGCCTCACCGACGATCTCGATATCGGTCCAGCGATCCAAGATCGTGTTGAGCATCACATCGATCTCGAGCCGGGCCAGATTGGCGCCCAGGCAGAAATGGGGGCCGTGACCAAAGCCCATATGGTTGTTAGGACTTCGGTCGATGCGGAAATCAAACGGATCATCGAACACTGCATCGTCCCGATTGGCCGACATCTCCCACACCACGACCTTCTCTCCCGCCTGGATGTTCTGGCCACCCAGCACCGTGTCCTGTGTGGCCGTGCGCCGCTTGTAGACCGACGGTGTCGTCCACCGGACGATCTCTTCGATCGCCGTGCCCATGAGGGACCGATCGGCGGTGAGGCGAATCAACTGCTCCGGCGACTTCACCAACTCCCACAAGCCCCCGGCGATGGCCTTCCGAGTGGTCTCCGATCCGGCGGTGAACAGCAGCGACCAGAACATTGCCACTTCGTCGCTGTCCAGCCGGGAAGGATCCTGGTCGGGGAGCTCGCCGTGGATGACCACCGAAAGCAGGTCGTCTCCCGGGTTCTCGATGCGCTCTTGGATGAGGCGCTGGCCGTATAAGAACATGTTGACACCGGCCTCACTGGGCTCGCTGGACATCTCCTCTTGAGTAAGGGTCTCAGAGGTGATGTCCACCCACTCGCACAGCATGCGTCGATCCTCGTTGGGCACGCCCAGCAGCATGCAAATGGCCTGAAGCGGAAGCTCCGCGGCCACATCGACAACGAGGTCGCAGGCGCCCCGCTTGCCGAGAGCGGGGGCCACGCTGTCGAGGATCTGGCGAGATCTGGTCTCCAGGTCATCGCGGATCCGACCGATCATCTTGGGAGTGAATCCCTTGTTCACCAACTGTCGGATCCGCTGGTGGCGCGGGTCGTCCATCATGTTCAGGAGCTTCCCGCTCATCTCCATGTCGTTGATGGTTGTACCGCCGTAAGGGCGATCCCCTCCGGTGTGGCTGGAGTAGATCTTGGGGCTGCGAAACACCTCAACTACCAGCTCATGGGTACTCACACACCAAAAGCCCTCGCCGTCTGGGGTGCGATCGGTGGGCTCGTGCCACCACACCGGAGCCTGTTCCCGCAGCTGGATGAAAGCCTCATGGGGGAACCCGTGGACAAATGTCTGATAGCTGCTGAGATCGGGAATGTCCAGCGCTGCCATCAGTCCTCCTGGGGCGGCACCGGAACAGTGAAACCAGCCTCGTGTTCGAGCGCTTCGAGCGCCCCAATGAAGAACTTATCCCCCAGCCCCAACTGCACGGCCTGTTCCAACACCCCGTGGGCAGCCCTCGTCAACGGGAGGGGTGTATCGATCTGCTCTGATGACTCGAGCGCCAAGCGCAGATCCTTCTCGGCCAAGGACAGATCGTAGGTTGAGTCATCCCATTGGCGGTTCACGATCATCTCAGAGAGCAGCATGTAGAAGCCTGCCGAGCTTCCCCGGAGCACGTCCAAGAACCTGGGCATGTCGAGACCGGCTTTGGCGGCCATGAGGTACCCCTCTGCAAACACTTGGGTACCGACAAGGAACACCTGGTTGTTGATCAGCTTTATCAGCGTGCCGGTGCCTGATGGACCGAGCCATTGGGTTTCCTCATTTCCGAAGCACAGCAGCACGTCTTTGACTCGGCCGAAGGCTGTTTCGTCGCCGGAGGGCATGAGGGTGAGGGTTCCAGCTTCCGCCCCCACGCTGCCTCCTGATACCGGACAGTCGATGTAGTCGACTCCGGCAGCAGCGCAAGCTTTGAAGAGATCTTCAGTGACACCTGCACTATTGGTAGAGAGGTCGACGACCACCGATGCCGGCGACGCAGTCGAGAGGATCCCGTCTTCGCCGGTCACCACGGCGCACGACGCCTCCGGTGAGGGCAGCGACAGCAGGACGGCCTCGGAGGCCTCCGCGACCCCCGCGGGATGGGCAGCCTCTTGTGCGCCGGCATCGACCAAACGCTGTTGGGCATCGTGGTCAAGGTCGGCCACGGTCAGCTCGTTTCCCGCGGCCAAGACATGGCGGGCACATGGTCCGCCGATGTTCCCCAGTCCGATGAATCCGATTCTCATGCGCAGCTCTCCTGGGGTCAGGGTACCCGTCACGCGGCCCTATCGGATCAGCTTGCTGATCGAGTCGTCGAGGCCGCCAGGTCGGCTGGAAAGCAGCCATGCGGCGCGCTGGGCTTGCGCGGCTTCGTCGATTTCGCCGGCGACTGGTGCATCGATCCCCAAGCCGTGCTTCGCGCCGAGCCGCCGCAGGCCGAGTTCGGCAAAGCGACAGGCCGATTTCATCTCTGCCGCTATCACTGCACCCCGCGGGCCGCTGATCGTTCGGGAGAAACGCTCATTGGCCTCCGCGAGGGTCTCCATCCCCCGAGCGAATCCCTCTGGGTCTGGTTCTCCGAATCCTGGGATTCCGGACGCGAACAACGGCGTGAAGATGGGGCTGGAGTTGGGAGACACCATTCCCAACTCCTCGCCGATTCGGCCGAGGCGGTCGATCAGCGCTCCCACTCCCCTCTCGCAGCCCAATACCTCGTCGATGCGCTCAGCCACCAGTGCGTCGTCATCGACAGGTTCTCCTGTGGCGGCCGCGCCACCCCGCACCATGGACGGGAGCGACACCGACAGGGGTTGGAAGTGCCCATTGTCGCCCCAGTCGGTCAGCAGGAACCCGGGTGACTCATGAGCTCCGCCAATCGCGGCAGCGTCGGCGATGTTGGCAGCCGCGTTGAGGTTTCGACCGATAAAGGTGTTCCAGCTGCCGGTTCCTGGAGCCACCCAGAACGGCATTCCAGCTTCTATGAAGAGACGAGCGTGGGATTGAAAGCCCAGATGGGGATCCTCTGGAAGCACGAGACGATCGCGAAGGTCGGGCGGGAGCATGGCCTCCCACCCTCCTTCGGATGGAGCCTCATAGTTCCAGACAACCGGCACCGCTCCGTCGGGAATCCTGTCCAGCAAGGAGGGGTCCCGGCGGAACTGATCGGCCCAGAACATCACTTGGTAGCCGTCGCCAACCAGAGGCTCGATGATCCGGGTCAGATGCTCGATATACACGGTTTCCCGGCCCCGCGCGGCCACGTCCGGCGCGGAAACGCCTTCCCCCAATTCGAATGGCTCGTCACCACCAATATGGATGCGGCTGCTGCGGACAGCCCCACCTAATTCCCGAGCCAGGGCAACGCCAAACGCGGCATTCTGTGCCGTGGGAGCCAGGCACCCCGGCCGCATAGTGCCAGGGCCGAAAAGGGCGGGCGCTCCATCGGGGCACTCAGCTAGACCTCGATAGCGCTCGTGGGCCAACCATCGCTCCATATGGCCGAAACAGTTCATGTTCCCGACGAGGTCGATGCCGCGGGCCTGGCAAACACGATCAAGCCACCGCAGTTCTTCCGCAGTCAAGGGTGATGCCCCCTCCCACACTTCACGATGTCCGGAATAGGCGAATGTGTGCTCGACATAGAGTTGGAGCTCGTTGAATCCGAGCTCCGCTAAGACCTCTACCAGCCACTCCAGGGTCTCCTGGGTCGGTACTCGGTCCCTCGAGACATCCAACATGTAAGCCCGTCGTTCGAACATCAGTACACCAAAACCACCATGTGACACATCGCTTCTACGCAGTGTAGGGTGGCCCAAATGGGTGCCTCCAGCAAGCTCAGAAAATACCGCTCCGACCACGAAGATCTGAACACTCAAAGCCGTTCAGCGATCATCGAAGCGGGACAGGTGTTGTTCTTGGAGCAAGGAATCGCCTCCACGACGATGGGGGAGATCGCCGAGCAGGCCGGAGTGAGCCGGGTTACCGTGTACCGCCACTTCCCCGAGTGCGGCGCAATTGCCCTCGAGGTGTATAGCCGAATGCTCGAATCGGTCCTTGAGGCGGTCAGAGCAGAGGTTCCCGCTGGAGTCAGCGGCCTTGACGCAGCCCGCCACTGTCTCAATGCCCTTTTCGCGGTGTATCCCGCCCAGGAGTCAGCATTTCGCTTTTGCGCGGCATACAGCTCCTACCATGCCATTGAGGAACGCTCCGACGAACTGGCAGAGTGGTACGACGCTCGCGAGTTCCAAGGACTACCCGAGGCTTGCGGCCAGTTCTTCGGCGCCCAACTCGACCAGGAGACGGCTGGCCGTCTGATGGCGCTCACCGATGCCGCTGTCAGCGGACTGTGCAGCCTGGCAGTAGCCGGATCTCCACAGAACCGAACGAATGTCGAGGTTCGGCTCCGCCATCTCCAAGAGATGATCTTGGGACACCTCGAGCATCTCTAGTCTTCGGGTCCCTCGATTCGGTAGAGGGCGGCTGCGTTCTCCCACAGCAGCTTGCGGCGGACTTCCTCGGAATGGCCGGCGAGCGAGGCCTCGATCCGCTCCCGCACATTCCCATAGAGACAAGTCGGGTGGGGGAAGTCGGTCTCGAACAACACGTTGTCGACGCCGATCTTGTCGAGCAGCCGCTGCGGTGCAGTCTCCTCGAACCAGTAACAGGCGTACACCTGGCGGCGGAAGTACTCGCTGGGCATCATCTCGAAGTTGGCGGCCTGCTCAAGTCCGCCGCATTCATTGAAGGAGTGGTCGACAGCCTCGAGCACAAAGGGGATGAATCCGATGCCGCTCTCCACCGACACGAACTTGAGGTCGGGGTAGCGAGGAAGTACGCCGGACCCCAGCAGATCGGTGAGCTGGATGCCGTTCTTGAGGAACATCTCCAGAGACGCGTAGGCGTAGGTGGAAGGCTTGCCGTGGGCTGCCATCCGCTCTGGAGTGAACCCGGTGGTGGTGTCACCGCTGCCGATATGGAAGCTGATAGGAAGGCCGGCCTCCTGGGCCACCGACCACAGTGGATCCCAGTGGGGGTCACCGAGGAGGGGCAGTCCGAACCGCTGCGGCTCGCCAGTGAACAGGACCGCGCGGTGGCCGAGCTCGGCGCACCGGGCGACCTCCGCCACGGTGTCATCGATGTCCCAGAAGGGGGTCGAGATGACGGCCACGAATCGCCGCGGATCGGGAGATATCCAGTCGAGCTGGAAGTTGTTGTAAGCCTGAACACAGGCCAGCATCAGCTCGCGGTCCTTCAGCTTGAGGAAGTGCTGGGCGCCGAATCCCCCGACATTGGGATAGAGCACCTGAGCCCAGATTCCCTGCTCATCCATGAGCTTCAGCCGCTCACTGGAGTCGTAGGCCGCGGGATGGATTTCTTCGAACACAGATGGGCCGGCGGGAAAGGGCTCCGGCCAACCAGCCACCGCGGTCATGCCCACCGACGAGAACACCTCGCCTCCCACGAACCAGTGATCTTTGCCCTCTTCGGTGCGCTCCACTCTGGGTACGCGGTCTTTCAACTTGGCGGGAACCCGAGAAACGAAGGTGTCAGGGGGCTCGGTGACATGGGTGTCGACGTCGATGACGAGCTCAGTGGTGGACATCCCCCAAGTCTGCCCCACCGATGTCGGGCAGAGGTACTTGACCTCTATTTCGTGATGCGGGCCATGCCGCCATCTATCACCACGGTCTGGCCGTTCATGAAGCTTGATTCCTCCGAGCACAGGTACAGCAGCAAACCGACAAGGTCTTCGGGATGACCGGGTCGTCTGACGGTTTGGCGGGCCAGCAGCCTCTGCACTTGCTCCTCGGGAAGCTTGGCGGTCATCACGCCCGGAGCGATGCCGTTGACCCTGATGTTGTCACTCGAGAATTCATCGGCCAGCACCTTCGTCACGCCGTTGAGCGCGAGTTTCGAAACCGTGTAGGCCCCGGCATCGATCAATGCGCCGTTCGAAGACTGGTTGACGACGACACCTCCACCCCGACTGCGCATTGACTCAGCACAGGCCTTGGCGCACATGATCGGGGCAACGGTATTCACGGCCAGGATCTCCATCCATTCATCGGCGGAGAGGATCAACGCCTCGCTCCACTTCCCCCGAGCCAGCCCGGCGTTGTTGACCAGGATGTCGACGCCGCCGAATGCATCGTCGGCAGTCTTCACCATTGCGTTGATGTCTTCGTCAGATGTCACGTCACAGCAGACTCCGATGGCCTGGGCCCCGGTTGAGGCGATGCTCTCGGCGGTGCGAACTGCTGCTTCGCCATCGATATCAGAGACGACCACCGCGGCACCCTCTGAGGCCAGCGCCCGGGCGTACACAACCCCCAGCCCTCCGACACCGGCGCCGCCCGCACCGGTGACTATCGCAACTTTGCCTTCAAGTCTCATACAACCCCCTCTTGCGCGCCTGAAATCCTATGGCCGCAGTCGATCAGAGTTCGGAGTTATGGGGCAAAGCTGAGGGGGATTCGGATAGTGGCCTCGGGTTCTTGGAGGCCCGAGTCGTTGACCGCGATTACGCAGTCGTCGACAGTGGCATCACAGATACCGCTGCCTACCGCGCCAACGATGACCGCCAACTCCACCGAGCCCTCGCCAGTGGGATTGGGATGCAAGATCCTGGCGTTGGTGAAGTCGCAGGCCCCCGAACCCTCAGTACCGCCCTGGGAGCATTGGAGGATGTTCACGGTTTGCTCGGGGAGGAAGCCACTCCACGTGACCACCACGGTTTGACCGTCGACTAGCCCAGTTGTCGGCTCGGCCGATGCTTGACGGCTGAGCTCGGGAACCTTGAATTCAACCCTCAAGCCGGAATCGGCTTCGGCTGCGAACACCAATTCGGCTTCGGGAGATGAGCGGGGCTGTTGCAAGCGGTTGGCGGCCTCTTCATCTCCGGCGAAAGCCACGGCCAAAAAGTCCAAGATGGTGGTGACAACATCGTCGAAGAGATTGCTGGTTTGACCTAGCCAAGAACCGTGATCCGCGCCTTCTAGGGTCAAGAGGCCCTTTATCGTCGAGATGTCATTGAACAGCTTCGGAGAGGTCGCATAGAGGATCAAGGGGTCCTTGGTGCCGTGGATTATCAAGATGGGCGGAGTGGCGGCGAAGTCGTATTCACCCTCAAACGGGGCCGGCGGACCCGCCATGGCCACCACCGCGTCTACCCGCTCGTCGCGGCAACAACTGTTGGCGCTGATTCCCAGCACGGTGATCGCCCCGTTGGAATGCCCTATTGCCGCGACTTGGCTGTTGTCCACCGTGCCCGCCAACGGCCATTGGGGATCGGCGGCCCGTTCGACAACGGTGTCGATCAGAAAGCTCAGGTCCCCCGGTTGAGAACCGGTATCGCCCGCGTCGGGGCCACCAGGATTGAAACGCGAGCTGCGGGGGAACTCGGGGGCGATAACCACGTATCCCCCTGAAGCCACCGCAGCCAGAATCTCCCCGTATCCCTCCGGAAAACCGCCCAGCCCGTGGGCGAACAGCACCAGCGGATGGGGGCCACCGGCCGGCGAAGCGCTCTCGACCGGAGCGGACGCGCCATCAACCGCGGCCGGATATACGATCAGGGTCCGAAGCGTCCGGCTATCCCTACCGGGATCGTCTCCGCTCGGCGGTGTCACACGCTCATAATCGGTGTACACCTCTTCGATGTAGCCAACCCCAGAGGCAACGGGGTCGGGCTCACTTGTGGCAGCTTCAACAGGTACCGAGGGAACGTCTACGGCTGGGGTTCCAGCCGGGCCATCACCAGTCGGTTCAACCGGAGTCGCCTCCAACGAAGGAGTTGGCTGCGTGGCGGCGTCGGGCTGCCGGGCATCGTTCGGAGCCTCATCCGATTGATCCGCAGATGATCCGCATGCCATCAGCAAAGCTGCAACCAGAGCGACAACGCTGATACTGGCCGCCATGCGGCCCATCGAGTCCGACATCTGCTCTCAGAATACGACGACCCCGCGGGCGTTATGGCCGTCTTCCATCTTCTCAACAGCGCCGTTGATTTCCTCGAGATCGAATCGGTGGGTGATGAGCTTCTCGATCTCGAGCTGGCCTTGCCGGTACATCTCAACCAGCATCGGAATGTCAGTGGTGGGCCTAGAAGTGCCGTACACGCAACCCATGAGAGTCTTCTCTGTCATACAGAACTCCAGGCCGGGCAGCTCGGTCAAAGCGCCGGCGGCTTGGACTCCGATGGCCACAACCGTGCCGTCCTGACGGAGGCAGTCCCAGGCCAGGCGTACCAGGGCGGGGATGCCAACCACTTCAAACGCGTAGTCGGCTCCTTCTCCCCCAGTGAACTCGAAAACCTGCTCGACTGTGGCTTCGGGGTCTTCGTTCTTGATGAGGTGGGTGGCTCCAAAACCCTGCGCCATGGCCAGCTTGTCGTCGTGGAGGTCGACGCCGATGATCCCGCTGGCCCCGGCGAGCACAGCCCCTTGGATCACGTTGAGTCCCACGCCGCCGCAGCCGATCACCACCACAGAGGAACCCGGCTGCACCTTGGCCCGATTGAAGACTGCCGACGTTCCCGTCAACACGCCGCAACCAGTCATGGCCGCAATCTCCAGCGGCACATCGCTGGGGATCGGTATGGCACGTCTCTCGTTGCAGACGAGCTCTTCCGAGAGGGTGCCGATCGCCGAGAACTGGTAGAGACCGCGGCCCTCGGAATCGGCCATCCGCGGCTCACCTTCGGCGGAATCAGTGCCGGTGAAAGTCAGATCCAGATTCGCAGAGCACAGGTTGGGCCGGCCTTTGAGGCAGTTCCGGCACACCCCGCAGTGGATCAGAGCTGAGAGCACCACATGGTCGCCCACCTGGCAAGTGGTGACCTCGCGGCCAATTTCCTCCACCACTCCAGCGCCTTCATGGCCGAGGATCATGGGGAGAGGAAACGGCAGATCACCGGTTTGCACCGCGACATCCGAGTGGCACAGGCCACTGGCGCCCACCTTGACCCGCACATCATTCGGACCGACAGCGCCGGAGGTGAACTCCACGACGTCGATAGGAACGCTGGCCTCATATACAACCGCGGCCTTCATTACGCAACCACCCCTTTGACCTTCAAGTCGATGACCTCGTCCCAGTCCATGCCCAGGTTCTCGGTGAGGATCTCATCGCCGTGCTCGTTGAACCCAGGAGCGCGGCCCGGTGGGGCCGGCTCCCCGTTGAACTGAACCGGAACTGCCACCAACTTGAACGGAATCCCATCTTCGGTCACCGCATCCTGGACGTAGCCGTTGGCCTCTACTTGAGGATCGTCGATGATCTCGAGAGTGTCGAGCGCCGGCGTCCACTGACCGGAGAAGTCGGCGAAGAGCTCCCGCACTTCTTCCAGGGTGCGGCTCGCCACCACCTCCTCGACGACATTCCGAGCCGGGGCAGCGTTGGCCATCAGCGTCTCATAGGTGGCGAATCGCTCGTCTTCGATCAGTTCCGGACGCTCGATGACCTGGCAGAACTCCTGCCAATATTGGAGAGGCTGGAGGCAGGTGATGTTGATGGTGTAGCCGTCGGCCGTGACGTAGTTGCCGAGGAGCGGCTGAGTGAGCCCGCTGAGGTCCACCGGCCGCCACGGCGTGTTGTTGACGTGCGACATCGCCACACCGGCGCCCATAGCCCACAGGCCGGTGCCCAGCAGCGACACCTCCAGCGCGACGCCCTCCCCGGTCCGCTCCCGATGGAACAACGCGGTGGCAATCCCTCCGGCGATTGTCATCGCCCCGATCGAGTCGCCGAAGGCCGGACCCGGCTGAGAGGGCATGCGCTCATCGTCGGCATACCAGGTGCCCATGGCCGCCCCCGACCGCACCCAGAACGAGGTCATGTCGTAGCCGCCCCGATTGCCCTCCGGCCCCTCGGGACCCCACGCGGTGCCCGCCGCGTACACGATGTTCTCGTTATGGGGCCGCACCTCTTCCTCGGTTATCTGCAGCCGCTCTCGCACATTCGGCGGCTTGTTGGTGAGGAAGACATCTGAAATGGCGATTAACCGGTGCAGAATCGACATCCCCTCCTCGGTTTGGAGGTCGAGCCCGAGGCTGCGCTTTCCTCGGTTGGCGTGTTCCATGATGGCGTGGACCTGCCCCTTGAGGTCGAGGGCGCCACTCGACGCCAGGCCCCGAGCCGCATCGCCCCGCTGAGCGTGCTCGATCTTGATGACATCGGCACCCCAGTCGGCCAATACCGCGGACGCCGCGGGCACGAAGGTGTGATCGCAGACATCCAGGATGCGGATGCCCTCCATTGGCTTAATCATGAGCTCCTCTTCCTCCCGCTCCCCCGTCGAGGCGACGCTACCAATACGATCTCAGCGTGAGCGAGATTGAGTCTGCGTGGGGCCGGTACCCCGGGTATGCCATCGACCTGGTCCCGTGGTCGGGCCGGGGACGTGCGACGTTCAACGGCACCGTCGTGGCGGAAAGCGACTCATGCCTGATCGTCAAGGAGTCGGATCATCAAGACCAGCTCTACTTCCCCATGGACGATGTGGCCTGGGAGCACTTCACCGAGACCGAGCTGCACACGGTGTGCCCGTTCAAAGGCCAGGCCGACTATTGGTCGCTGTCCGTAGGCAACGAGACCCGGGAGAACGTAGTTTGGGCATACCGCCAGCCGTTCTCCGAAGTTGCCGGCCTCGAAGGCCACGTGGCCTTCTACACCGACCAGGTCCAAGTCGCGCTCCTTGAAGAGGTGGTCGAGGACGACGACGTCGTGGCCTACCGCTTTCCGGTTTGGGGCACTGCCGCCGATCTGGCTCGATTGATCGACGTGGTGCCCGATGGCGACCGGCGGTTCACCAGTCCGTCGTTCCCCGACCCGCCCCTGGGCACCTTCATCGACCTGCCTGATGACCGGCGACCCCGCCAAGTGATTGAGGGTGGCCAGCTCTTGGGCCAGGCCATTGTGGCAGCATCCAAGACCGTCCCCGACCAGCGGGTGGTGTCGGCCTCGATGGTCTTCACCAGAGCGGCCCGGTTCGACTCTCCCTTGGCCGTCGAAGTGGACCTGCTGCGTCAGGGCCGGACCTACTCCACCGTGGAAACCCGTATCGTCCAACACGACAAGTTGTGCTCGGTTGGCTTGGTCCTGCTCGACGGCGGTGCTGAGGACGTCTACCGGGTGACAGCTGAAATGCCCGAGGTTCCCGATCCGCTGGATTGCCCGCTGCGGGACTTCCAGGTGATCGGGCGCGACATCCGGGTGGTGGACGGTGCCTACAACTTCGACCCTGATGATGTGGGTCCTCCGGAGTTGTTTGTGTGGATGCGCTATCGGGACCGGCCCAAAGGTCCGGCGATGCAGGCCGCTCTGTTGGCCCAGGCCACGACGCACTACACCATCGGAGCTTCGATGCGCCCCCATAGGGGCATCACCGAGGCATTGGCCCACGTCACCCTGTCAACTGGTCCTATGGCGGTCGACATCGCCTTCCACGACGAGGCCGACGTATCTGACTGGCATCTCTACGAAAATCCCGCCGTCTACGCCGGCCGGGGCCAAGTGCAGGGTCAAGGCCGAATTTTCGCCCGAGACGGACGCCTCGTCGCTTCCTACTCCGTCCATGCCATGGTGAGGTCATTCGACACCGAACCCAACCAGATCGGCGGGTTCACCTCAGCTATGTAGCCATCCACCTCATGGGGCGAGCTTTTGCGGGCCCGTCAGCTCTCTCATTCGGCGAAAGACATCCACCCCCAGTTGGTTCCACACGTGGAGCAGGTCGACGAGCACCCAGTTCTCACGTATCGACCGTTGGCCCGTGACCGGGTCGGTTTCCAGTCGCCAGAAATCGAGGCTGCGCATGGTGATCTCCCGATCTGAAGGAGCGATGCCAAGCCAGCCGTCCCCAGTCACCGTCATCGCCATTCCCGGCCAAGCGGTGACCCCGACGTAATCATTGTCGCCGAAGAAATGGCTCACGCTGCTGAAGTCGACTCGGCGGTCAGGCATGGCGGCAAGAAACGGGATCTGGTGCCAGTTGCGGAAACCGTTCACCCCTCGTCCTGTCCCGATACCGGCGGGGCCATACCAACTGAACTTCGGATGCCACCAGTTCTCCAAGCGCATCACTTCTTCAGGCTCGGCGGGATGACGGCCCATGTCTGTCAGCATTCCAGTAACCCAATCCACGCTGGCCTGCGATACCGCGGCATCTCTCAAGCCGCGGTGAACCCCGTCTTGGGTGGCGGGGGCGGGGGCATGCCAATAGCGGCCGAGGCTCGGACCCATTGGCCACACCCCAGCCTGCATCATCATCTCGGGGATATCCCAAAGGGCCTGCATCTCAACCACGCGCCCTTCGACCATGTGGAAGAACTCGTGGTAGCGCATTGCCGCCTGGTGCCCGGTTGGAGGAATGTCGAGAAAGGGTCCCTGCCAAGTACCGGTGTAATGGCCGCCGCACCCTACCCAGCTGTCCCCCTGGTCATCGTCTCCGGCCATCACGATGAAGTCGCGGCGTTCGACATCGGGTATCGCCGAGGCCAACTTGCTCAAAGCCTGGTCCCAGAAACCTTCGGGACCATCGAGAGCCTCGAATGGAAATGCCAGATGCACCAGAGCCTCGGAGGCGAAAGCATCCCCCAGCACCGAGCGCACACCCGCTTCCGTCCAGTGGTACAGCGCATCTCGAAACGGAACGAGCGCAGCCTTGTTGTCATCGTGAGTGGTCATGCCATGCTCCTCAACCAGATGTAGACGTCAAGCGGCTCGCCACAGTTTCTCCGAAGCCAACTCCGCTCCCTGGGCGAGCGCTTCGAGCTTGGCGAACGCAATCTCAGGATCGATCCCCTCAAATCCGGCAAACGACGAGAAGCCGCAATCAGTGCCGGCCATCACCCTCTCTCGCCCCACGATCTCCGCGAACCGCTCGATGCGCTGAGCGATCAACTCCGGGTGTTCGACAAAGTGGGTCGTGGTGTCAACAACGCCGGGAACCAGCACCTTGTCTTCAGGAATGGTCGCCTCCGCAAAGGTTCTCCACTCGTGGGCATGCCTTGGGTTGGCCGACTCAAACAGCAGGGCTTGGGGTTTGGCCTTGAGCGCTATCGGCAGCACTTGAGACATCGGCGCATCGTGGGTGTGGGGACCCTCGTAATTGCCCCAGCAGATGTGGAGCCTCATCCTACTGGGATCGGTATTCCTCACCGCATGGTTCAACGCCTCAACATGGACGGTTGCCAGCCGCTCGTACTCGTCATCGGGCCTGCCCTTGAACATCATGTGCCGACCCAGCCCAAGGTCGGGCGAGTCGAGTTGCAGCAGGAAGCCGGCATTCACGATGGCCTCGTACTCGGCTCTCATGGCGTCGGCAAGGGCATAGAGGTAGGCCTCGTGGTCTCCGTAGTAGGCGTCAGGTTGGAAGAGGGCGATTACCCCTGGAGAAGCGGCGTTGATGAAACCCTCGACCGGAGTGTGCTCCTCGGTGGCCGCTCGGAAGTTGGCGATGTCTGTCTGACAAGGCCCCATGTCCATCACCTCCACGGGGCCGACGCACTGGGGCCGGGTATAGGTCGGCGTGCCTCCGGTAGCGGCCTGGCGCTCGAGGAACGAGGGGAAGTCCTCCAGATCAGCAGGCGCCCGCCGGGGACTGTCGCCCTCAAATCCAGTGACGCGGTATCTGATATAGGTGGCATAGCTGAGCTTGCTCATCTCGCCATCGCTCACTACGTCCACCCCAGCCGACACCTGTCGGGCCACAATCGCCTCCACCGCGGCTGCGACGACGGCATTGTGCTCGTCGACATCAATGGGCTCGCCTCTCTCGATCGCAAACACCCCTCGCGTAACGGCCTCGGACCGGGGCAAGCTGCCGACATGGGTTGTGAGAATGCGGTCGATGCTGGTCCTCATCGTGCACGGGTCCTGACGGATACACCGCCACCGGAGGCGGCACGGACTCTTGTGTTCATGTGCGGATCGCCAAATGGGTTCTGCGGTCGAAGAAGTGCAGCTTCTCGGTTGACACATTGACTCTGATGCGATCACCGACTCGGGTTCTTGTGGCGGCACTGAAGCGGGCCGTGCACCGACTGACGTCCTCGTCGCCTAGCTCATCGAGGGCATCGGGGTCTCCGCTGTCCACGCTGGGCGCGGCGACGGAGAAGTGAACCAAAGTCTCAGCGCCGAGTGCCTCCCTCACCGCAACCTCCGCGTCCAGGCGCTGATCGTTCGGGTGGTCGGAAGCAACGGCGGCATCCTCAAGATCCTCGGGGCGGATACCGACGACTACAGGCTGATCCAAGTAGTCCCGCAGCGCCGGGCGACTTGCCAGAATCTGCTCAGGGACTGCGAGAGACTGGTCGCCCAGCTGCAACTGATAGTGGCCGTCAACCTCCGACAAGGTCGCTTCGTAGAGGTTCATCGACGGGGAGCCGATGAAAGCGGCCACGAACACGTTGTCGGGGTTGTCATAGAGAGCCTCTGGCGCCGCAGCCTGTTGGAGGATCCCGTCTTTGATGACTGCCACTCGATCACCCATGGTCATGGCCTCGACTTGGTCGTGGGTCACGTAGAAGGTGGTGACGCCCAGCTCCCGCTGAATCCCGGCAATGTCGGCTCGCATCTGAACCCTCAACTTGGCATCGAGGTTTGAAAGCGGCTCGTCCATGAGGAACAGCGCCGGACGGCGGACAATGGCCCGGCCCATCGCCACCCGCTGGCGCTGCCCGCCCGACAGCTGGGCCGGCTTCTTCTCGAGTTGCTCGGTGAGCTCCAGTATCTCGGCCGCCTGCCACACCTGCTCTTGGCGCTCCCTCCTGCTGATCTTGCGAAGCTTCAGGGGAAACCCGATGTTCTCCGCGACCGTCATCTGGGGGTAGAGCGCGTAGCTCTGGAACACCATCGCAATGTCCCGATCTTTGGGCTGGACATCGTTGAGCCAGCGGTCCCCCACGTACAGATCTCCCGAGCTGATGTCCTCCAATCCCGCGATCATCCGCAGCGCGGTTGATTTGCCACAGCCCGACGGCCCAACCAGTACCAGGAACTCCCCCTCCTCCAGCGTCAGGCTCAGCTCGGTAATGGCTTGGAACCCGTTGGGATAGATCTTGGTGATCTTGTCAAGGGTGACGGTTGACATCTTTACTCCCCTCCGACAGAGCCCGGCGACTCTGGTCGGATCCATGCGAGTCCTTCTGCATCCCCGCTTCGAAATTCTTCGATACCCAAGAGCTGGCGCATCCGGGCTAGCGGGTCGAGCCCCTGCATGTTGAGCCAGTTCAGCAGGTCGAGGAACACCCAATTCTCGGCCAGTTTGTCGCCGTCGCGACGGTAGACGTCCACCACCCGCATGTCGGCTGGCATTCCTGAGCCGGGCAGACCCATAAACCCCCCATCGGCGGTGACGGTGAGGTTGGGCCAGCCGAAGAAGCAGGCGTAGTTCCCTTCGGCGAAACGGGCCACGTGACCGTTGAAGGTCTTTTCCGAGAGATTCACCCGGAACGGGTGCTGATGCTGTTGCTGGTAGCGGTCAATGGTGTAGGCCGCGCCGATGCCCTCTGATCCCGACCAGATCATGTCCTCGTGCCAGCATTCGGCCAGCACCGATCGGGGCATGATGTTCTCGCCTCTGGCGTTGCCCACTTCGTTTGCCCAGATGAGGTCGTCGATCATCCGGTCAACCAGCGCCATGGTGGCCTTGCCCTCAGCTGGGTCTTGGGCATCGAACAGCAGCCCGTCGTGGGTGCGGGGGCCGGGATAGATGTGCGACGAGCCGGTCTGGGGCGGCAGTGGGTAGTGGCCAGCCTGCCGCATCACGCTGATGATGTCGGTGAAGAATGCGGTCTCAGCTATTTGCCCGTCCTCCACCCGGTGGAATTCGGCATAGCGGATGAAGCACATCTTCCTGGTTGGCGGAATATCCAACCAAGGCTGGTCGAACAGTCCAAGCAGGTGACCCATCTGACAGACCCAGGTATCTCCCACTTCCCCCCGGGTATTGGCACCGGCCAGGAAGACATCGGGTCGCCGCTGGATGGGTGCGAACGACTGGCGCAGCGGAATATGAAAGCGTTCGGCCACTTCTTCGGCACCCGCTATCTCATTGAACGGGTGCATACCCCGCCAGTGGTAGCCCTCGGCGGTGTGCGCGCGCAGCACCTCATCGATTTCCTTCTCGCCGGCGCCATCGAGAGCGTCGTAGTAGTCGAGCACCACGCGTTTGGCCTGCTGGAAGTTCTCCGACATCAGCCTTTCACGGCGCCCGCGCCGAGCCCTTTCACGAGATGTTTCTGGAACAAGATGATGACCACCACGATGGGCAGCGTGATCGACACCGAGGCCGCCGCGGCCTCGGTGATAGTGCGAGAGCTCTCGCCCCCGGTGAGCGACACGATCGCCACGGGCAAAGTCCATTCTGTTGGGGCCAGCACCCGTACAAACAAGTATTCGTTGTAGGCCAAGAGCATGGTGAACAGGCCAGTGGCGATGATCGCCGGCCACATCATCGGGATGATCACTCTGCGAAACGCCTGGAGCCGGGTGGCCCCGTCCATCATCGCCGCTTCCTCGATCTCCTTCGGTACCTCCATGAAAAAGCTGCGGAACATCCAAATGGTGAACGGCTGGTTGACCGCAACCAGGGCTAACACGATGGCGAGGCGAGTATCGAGTATCTGGAGGGTGTCGATCCCGGGGAAGTCAATGAAGGGAAAGTCCCATGAACCGACGCCGCTGCTGGCCAGCCAGTCGTCGATCTCTTTGGCGCCGAAGAAGTACGGAAGGACAAACGCAGTGCGAGGCAGGGCGCGAAATCCTAGGGCCACGATCAGAATCACTGCTCCCGAGATACCGGTGTACCGAGCCAACCCATAGCCGGCCAGTAGCCCGATAGACAGGGAGATGAGCATGGTGAGCACGGTGACCACGATGCTGTTGATCAAGAAGTCGTATTCGTCGTTGACTTCCCAGATCCTCGGAAATCGCCAGAGGGCGACAAAAATCACGCCCACCGCCGCGGTGAACCAGGGCCAACTGTGCCGAACGCGCTTGCCGATTTGGCCCAGGATGAGGCAGATCGCCGCAACCGCCAATATGTAGACCAAGACGCTCCACATGTTGATGTCGTCTTCGTCCAGCCAAAATGCCCGGTAGGCGTTGGCGGTGGTTTCGTAGCCCCAGAGCACGGGCTTTTTGGCGGCTACGTCGCGGGTGAACTTGATGGAAGTCTGGAAGGTCCACAAGAACGGGAGGACGCTCCACGCCACTAGCATCAACATCGTGGCGTGGAGGCCGACTCGGGAGAGGCGCGTTGACCGGCGCATTCCGATCAGGTCCTCTCCTCAATCTGGTCCTTATAGCTGCGCCACAAGAACGGGATGAGAACCACGAAGATGCCGATCACATTCAACACCGCGATGGCATTGCCTTTCCCCAGCCTCCCGATGTCGTAGGCCGTGGCCACGCGCACGTTGTATACCGACAGGGTGTGGGCATCGGTAAAACGGTTCCCGGTCCAGACAAACACCTGGTCGTACACCCGATAGGCGTCCATGATGGTGATCAGCCCCACGAACAATATGAGCACTCTCAAGTGGGGCAAGATCACATGCCACAAATTCCGCAGAAAGTTGGCCCCGTCAATGGCGGCGGCTTCCACCCGCTCTTCGGGGAGCGTCTGGAGCCCGGCAAAGAAGGTGATCATGGCGAACGGCATGACGTACCAGATCGACTGGATGATGATCAGCCACTTCACATTGCTGGCGTCAACCGCGAAGGGATCGTCGGTGATCACCTCCCAAAGCCAGGCAATCAAACCGCCTCGTTCGAACAAATCCTTGTAGACGAGCGATCCCACCACAGGTGTGACGATGAACGGGAGGAGAAGGGCCGCCATATACAGGCTGCGGCCTCTGCCGACCCGGTCGAGAAGCAAAGCGACGCCCAAGCCCATCACCATTGTGACCGGCACCACGACGGCCACAAACACCATCGTGAACCGGAACGCGGCCCAGAACTCCGGATCGGTCAACACGTCCGTGTAGTTGTCGAAACCAATCCATTGGGGGTTGTTCAGGTCGCGTAAGAGCAGCTTCTGGAAGCCCAGCCACACCGTCGTGATGAGCGGAAAGACCATCAAGGCCAGCATCACGATCACGCTGGGTACCGTGAATCCCCAGAAGGTGCGTCTATTCATCTTCCCCCAGTTTCTTGCCGATGGTACGGCAGATGATCCCCCACCCCCGTACGGGGCGGCGCCTCATGGACGCCGCCCCGCAGGAGGGGGAATTGAGGTTGCCCGTTAGGACAACGCTGCGAGGTTTAGAGCAGACCCTGCTCTGCGGCCTCGGCGAGGTAAGCCTCTTCAGCAGCCGCCAATGCCTCTTCGACAGGAGTGCCGTCGAGGATGGTGACCAGAGCCTCACCCAGCTTGGCTCGGGCGATGCCCGCGGCCGGGTGGGTGAGATCAGCACCCCGGCCATTCACAAGGCTGGCCTCGGCGGCGGCCGCGTCGCGCGGGCCTTCGGGGTGGCTCACACCTGTGCGGGTTACCAGTCCGAACTGAGCAGCAGCTTCCTGGCTCTCCAGGTCGGTGGCGGCCAGCATGGCCAGGAAAATCGCCTCGACCCTGTCCTCAGGAGTATTGGCGGGGATCATCCAACCGTCGATGTAGGCCGGAGCGGCCAGAGTGCTGCCACCGGTGCCGAGCGCGGGGGCGAACTGGATCTCGCCGACCACTGTTGAGGCCTCGGGATCGTCCATGGCACCAGCTCGGGAAGCCCAGGTATGGCCCAGGATGGCCTCGCCAGTCTGGAACGCAGCCTGTACGTCATCGGTGCTGTAGGAGCCGGCTGCGTCTGGCGCGCACTCTTGCCACATGCGCTGCAAGAGGGTTGCCGCCTCGATGCCCTCGGGGCTGTTGAAGTTCGGCTGGCCGGTCACGGGATCGATTGAGGTCTGGCCCAGTGATCCGAGAACGCTGTCGAACTCGATCTGCCAGGCCCAGCCCGCAGACAGCATGTACAAGAAGCCGATGTCGTATCCGGCGTCTTGGATGGCTGCGCAGGTCTGGAACGCCTCGTCGAATGTGGTCGGCACATCGAGGCCCAGCTCGGAGAGAGCCGGCTCGTTGTAGAACACGTGCATGGTGTTGGACACCATGGGAATGGCGTAGATGTTGCCGTCGAGCGACGCCATATTCCAGAAGGCCTCATCGATCTGGTCGAGGTTGTACTCGTCCCGGTACTTGTCCACCAGGTCGTTCAGCGGCCGGACGAATCCCTGGTTGGCCAGTTCGCTGATGAATGCGTTCGAACCCTGGTAGAGCTCGAAGCTCGGCGAGCCCGATGCCGCATCCTGAGTCATGGCGTTGCGGGCCTCAACCGAGTCGAGGAACTGATAGTTGAAGGAATAGTTGCCCTCTTCACAGTCGTCGAGCTCGTCGGCATACTGGGTGATGATTGGGAACTCCCAGCCCATGACGTCGATTTCGATGGAATTACTCGGGTCCGGAATGGCGCATTCGTCGGAGATGATCATCATCTCCGGCTCCGGGGCCTGCTCTTCAGGCTCGGGCTCATCCTCGGGTTCAGGGGCCGGTGCTTCTTCTTGCTCGGGCGCCTCTTCCTGCTCCGGCTCTGGTTCCGGGGCAGGTGCCTGCTCCTCAGTGCCGGTATCACCAGATGCCGCGCCCGTATCATCATCGTCGTCGTTGCCGCAGGCCGCGACAACGAGGGTGAAGGCAAGGAAGATGGCGAAGATCCGCCACCACCTGCGATGTTGTGTACTCATGGGTGTAACCCCTCCTTGGTTGTTGTTTTTCTACGTAGGTAGATCTTTGACGTGGTCACTTCGGCGGCCTTCCAAGCAGCGCTGTTGGCGCCAAATAGCCCGCGGCGTCGTGACTCCAGCCGCAGAGTTCGGCCGCGGTCACAATGTCTGGATCCCATTCGATGCCAGCCCTCTGGTCGGTGGCGCAGACCACGACGGCGAGCGCTTGGGAGGTTCCGCAGTTCCTCAGATTTCGCCACACACCGGGGGGAATGGAAACCACCGAACCCTCGGCCGGTGAGGCGCTAATAGCGTCATCGCCGCGATTGACAGCAATCTCCCAATGGCCCTCGTCGATCAGCACTACCTGGCTGTGTCCATGGCGATGGATTCCGGTGGAGGCGCCGGGCGCGATGCTGAGCCACTCCACGGAGAAGCCATGGGGGGTGGCGATGGGTGCCCTATGGTGACGATCCTCGGTCAAGCCGTAGCCGATTACCGGCGCCAGAGCAGTGTCGTGACCCGACAGCACGCTTGACAACAACGCGCTAGCTGACCATTGGAGGTCTTCCTTCGCCACAGTTCGGGCCGCGAGCTCGTCATCGGAGTAGTCATCCACACCGCTGAGCAGTTCGGGATCCAGAGGGAGTATGACGTCCTCTGGAGGCTCCCCGTTGCTGGCATCGAGCAGCGAGTAGTCGGCCTTCAAATACAGGCCGGTCTGAGCCGCATCGCGAAGCACGTCGGGTGCCCAAATGATGCCGCCCGTGTCGTCACCGCCTAGCACGGTGAAGAGCCAGCCGTCGTCGGGGCCGATGTTCTCAAATCCTCGGAATACCCAATTCGGAGCGGAGAACACGGTGCCGGGTGAGATCTCCAATTGCTGCTCAGCGTGTTCGCCGATGTTCACCCGCCATTGGCCTCTAGTGCAGATCAGGACCTCAGCGGTGAAATGCAGGTGTTGGTTGTTGACCACCCCGTGGCCCATGCTCGCCGCGCCGATTTGGAAGCCGTGTGGCTCAGTGAGATTGACCGTCTGGTCGGTGTTTTGCGAAACGCCCGGACCAATGAAGGAGTAGCTAGCCTTGCCTCTGGACCGGGGAAGCCGAACGTCGACGAATGCCTCGGTGTCGGCCATGAAATCAGCCGGTTGGATCACCCGACGGGCGAAGTCTTGCGGCTCGATCACCGCCTCGGAGGTGCGATGGTCGCTCATGCCGCCCCCAGGGGCCGACCACCGTCGACGCTGATGATCGCGCCGGTAGTAAATGGCAGATCGCTGACCACCGCGCTCACCGCACGAGCCACATCTTCGACAGTGGCCAGGCGATCCAGGGGTGTGGCCACACGCTGGGCATCAATGAATTCTGGGGGCATCTTGTCGGCGTACTCCCCCAGAACCCACCCGGGGGACACCGACACCACGCGCACCGAAGGGGCCAATGCCCGCGCCAGCGATCGGGTCATGCTGTCGAGCGCCGCTTTGGATGCGCAGTAGGCGACGTTTGACCCCTGACCGGTGACGGCGGCCACCGATGAGATGTTGACCACGACCGCTCCGTCGGCCTTGTCCAGCAGAGGACGCAGGACCCGGATGGCGGCGAATGAACCGCGCCAGTTGGTCGCGAAGATCTCGTCGATTGTCGAGTCGTCCAGCGCGTCGAGGTCGTCGTGGGGCACTGGTCGAGTCACGCCGGCGCAGTTGACGAGCACGTCCAGCGAGCCCGGCGATTCCGCCAGCGTGTGGGCAAGACTGACGAGCGACTCCGGTTCGAGCACCGCGATCCTCATTGCCTGATGGCCGTGGCCGGGTAGTTGGGCCACCAGAGATTCAGCCCGCTCGGCAGAGCGGTGGTATCCAGCCACCACGGAGAAGCCGTCGGCGGCCAGGCGATGAGCAATGGCTGATCCGATTCCGCCGCTTGCCCCGGTGACAACCGCCGTCTTCATGCTCGGACTCCCCCGTACCGCTTGACGCGGATATCGGCTTGAGCCTGGTGTCCGGCGAAATTCTCAATGGCGCACAGCCGGCTGCAGTATTCCCCAATCAGAGCGCTGGAACTCGGCTCAGTGACTCGCTGGTAGGTCACTGTCTTGATGAACTTCCCCACCCAGAGGCCACCGGTGTAGCGGGCTGCGCCCTGGGTGGGAAGGGTGTGGTTCGTCCCGATCACCTTGTCGCCGTAGGACACGTTCGTCATCGGGCCCAGGAACAGGGCGCCGTAGTTGGTCAAACGCTCCAAGAAGTAGTCGTCATCCGAGGTCATGACCTGGACATGCTCGAAGGCCAGCTCATTGGCCATCTCCAGCATCTCTTCCTTGTCTTTACAGACCACCACTCGGCCGTAGTCAGCCCAAGCCGTCGAAGCAACATCCGCGGTGGGAAGGGTCTTCAGCTGGCGCTCGACCTCTTCAATGGTGTCCAAACCGAGTTGGCGGGATGTGGTGAGCAACACCGCGGGCGAGGTTGGACCGTGTTCGGCTTGCCCAAGCAGGTCGGTGGCGCAGATCTCTCCGTCCACCGTGTCGTCGGCCAGCAAGAGAGTCTCGGTGGGTCCGGCCGGAAGGTCGATGCCGACTCGTCCGTAGAGTTGGCGCTTGGCTTCGGCCACGTAGGCATTCCCTGGTCCGACCAGTACGTCGACGGGATCGACGAACTCGGTTCCCAGTGCCAGTGAGGCCACTGCTTGAACCCCGCCCAGCAGATATATCTCATCTGCTCCGGCAAAGTGCATGGCCACCACCGTCTCAGCGGGTACCGCTCCGCCGATCGGCGGGGTGCAGGCTGCCACACGTGACACGCCGGCCACCTTGGCAGTGAGCACGCTCATGTGGGCCGAGGCCACCATTGGGTAGCGTCCGCCCGGGACATACGCCCCCACAGACTCGACTGGGATGTTCTTGTGCCCCAGGACAACCCCGGGCATGGTCTCAACCTCGGTGTCGCTGATGGAGTCAAGCTGGGCTTGGGCGAAGTACCGAATCTGGGACTGGGCGAACTTGATGTCTTTTACCGTGCTTGCATCGACTCCAGAGACGATCCTGTCGATTTCCCCTGGGCTCAGTCGGAACTGCTCCGGGGACCAATTGTCGAATTGGCTCGACATCTCCCGCACCGCGGCTTCGCCCCGGGCCTCAACCTCAGCGATCAAGGAACGGACCCGCTCAGAGAGCTCCGGGTCGGAGCCGTGAGAGGCTTTGGCCGCCGCGGCTTTGAGAACCTCAGGCACTGGACTTCCTCGTTGTCTTGCCAATGCGGATGGCTCCGGGAACGACGATTGAAACCGGCTTTTCCTGCGGGCCGGCCCCAGAGCCCATCAACACGTCAATTGCCCGAGCCACGAGGACGTCGGTGGTCTGCACCAGCGTGGTCAAGTCGTATCCGGCCCAACTTGCTTGAGGGAGCCCGTCAAAGCCAGTGAGCAACAGGTCACCTGGTACAGAGATACCCGCATTGGCAAGCCCGTCGAGAACACCAAAGGCCACTTCATCGCTGCCCACCATCACTGCATCAGGCAATCGGTCTCGCTGCGCCAATTGGGCGGCGGCCTTGTAGCCGGCATCGTAGGTATAGGCACCTGCTTCGATATAGGGACAAGCAACCCCGTGCTCAGCCAGGGTCTGCACAGCTCCTCGATACCGCACCTGGTCGGTGGAAACCGATGACACCCCGCCGATGTACGCCGCAGTCTCTATTCCCAGCTTGACAAGATGCTCGGCCAGCTCGGCCATCCCCGCCTCGTTGTCAACCGACACTGAAGGCACCACGCCTTCTGCGGCCGGCTGGTTGAAGGCAACCGAAGGCCGCTCCGAGGAGCGCATCCCGACCAGTTGGGCCTGACCAATGGTGGCTGATGCCAGTACGACACCGTCAAGGCGGTACTGCGCAACAGAGGCCAACGCCCCATCGACATCTCTCGGCGTGCCAAAACTAAACACCAGCAGCTGGTATGAGCGTTCGGCCAACTGGCGGGAGAACTCGGCCAGAACGCTCTGCCAATACTCACCGTAGGCAGGCACCACGGCACCCACGATGTTGGTCCTTTGCGACTTGAGGCTCCTCGCAATGGCGTTGGGCACGTACCCCAGCCGTTCCGCGGCTACCCGCACTCTCTCTCGCGTGGCCGGTGAAACCTTGTCGGGCGATGAGAACACCCGGGCAACCGTTGTCTGCGAAACACCGCTTTCAGCCGCCACATCGACAGAGGTAACGCGATGGTTGGCCTGCGATTGGTTCCGCGTTAGAGAAGAGGATGCCGCCCCGGCTTTGCCCCCCACGGATGCGACACTATGAATACGTAGTCATTCTGTCAAACCGCACTCGCCATCAGCATCATCTGCTTCCGCTCAGCCAGAGTGCAACAGGATCTGCTTCCATATGGCGGTCTCGTCGAACAGCACGTACTCGCGCCGCAGTCCCCACGGACCGAATTCGGCATGGCTCAATCCCATGACATGAACAGGCGCTCCTGTCGGCCTTCCGAACATTCCCCACCCATCGTGCCTGCCATCGAGCGACCAGCGCAGTGCCGCCCGCGGTGACATTTCGGGATCGCTACGACCGATGACGTGGTGGATGCGGAACTCCGCATCGGGGAACGCGCTCCTCAGTGCGAGCCAGAAGCCGTCGGCATCGCTCCAGCCGTGCCCAGTCTGACCACCGGGCAATTCCAGGTGGGCGGCCCGGTCGTACACTTTGGGGATCACCGCCAGATTGCCATCGATGACTTGATTCATGGCCTCGGCATACTGGATGCCCACTTCGTGACCATTCCCAGTTCCCTGGTAGATGGCATCTACGTCAACTGCCGGACTGAACGGTTTTTTGGCCTTCCCAAAGCCGCCTTCTTCAATTATCCGGTCTGACGCATAGCGCTTGGGGTCCATCCCGAGCTGGCGGACTACCGCCCCCTGATCTCTTATGAGCCACTCGTCGTAAACCTGATTCTCCCGGCAGGCGCAGTCGGCGATGATTCGGTATCTCAAGCTGGTTCCGCTCGCCTTTCCGTACACGCCATCGCCAAGATGGGTCGCCGTTGACAAGATGCGATGTGACGACAAGAAACCGCTTTCCTCGTCTCCGCTCCAGATCACGTCCTCCCCGAGGAGCTGGCGATCCGGAAACTCAGCCAGGGTGGCAATAGTGGCCTTGACCACCCCCTCGTTGCCGACAACTACTCCGTCGGGTGACCGCACCGCGATCTTCGGCGCGTAGTAGCGATACAGCGAGTCGACGCCGCGCTCTTCCCAGATCTCCTTGGTGATCCCGAGGATGTAGTCGGGCAGGTCGCTGAACTTCGGATCAAATCCCTTCACACGTGCTCCGGCGCTTGCTGGCAGGTCGGATCGGAGGTTATGAATACGTGGTCAATTTGTCAACGTCGGAGAACGCCATGACAACCATTGAGGCGGTGAGCCAGGCACCCTCGACATTGGGAGAGTGCCCGGTGTGGGATGGCCGCCAGCAGGTGCTCTATTGGGCCGATATCGACGGACGGGCCATCCATCGTCTGGATCCAACCACCGGGGCGACCGCTTCGAGAGCGATGGCTGGGCGACCGGGATCTTTTGTCCTCACCACCGATCCCAACCGCCTGCTCGTGGCCTGCGAGCACGAGCTGGTGGTCCTCGATTGGGACGCGGGCGCAGTGGCAAGCTGGCTCCAGATCGAGGAGGCGGGAACCGGCAATCGACTCAACGATGGCCGTTGCGATCCCATGGGCCGATACGTGGTGGGCTCGATGTACGCCGACACCAACGCCGGGAGATCCACTGGCTCCCTCTATCGGGTTGAAAGCAGCGGAGAGTTGACCGGTCTCCGCACGGGAATCGGCGTCACCAACGGATTGGCCTTCGATACTGACCGCCGGCGCATGTACTTTGCCGATACTCCCACCGACCGGGTCCTGGTGTTCGACTACGACCTAGACACTGGCCACATTTCCAATGAGCGGGTCTTTCTGGACTATACGGACTTGCCCGGCAAGCCCGATGGCGGGTGCGTCGATGCCGACGGCTGCTATTGGTCCGCCTCCGTCTACGGGTGGGCTGTCATCCGGGTCACCCCTGAAGGGGCTGTTGACCGCCGAATCGAGTTCCCGGTACAGAAGCCATCGATGCCCGCCTTTGGAGGCTCCGACCTCTCGACGCTGTTCGTCACCACTATCGGAATGGGGGGCACAACACCTTCTGAACCCGGTCGCGATGGATTCGAGCCCGGAGACCTGCTGGCCCTCGATGTTGGAGTGCAGGGCCGGCCCGAACCGCTCTTCGACCTTGCTGCCGATGCGATTTCGACGTGAGCGGGATTCAAGTGGCAGCTACGGAGTGACGAGTTCTGGCTCGACGACATCTACCAGCATCTCCATAGACCGGACCCATGCCTCGGCGTCGGTTCTCCACGGCGCCGAAACCACGTGGTCCACTCCGGCCTCGGCATAGCGGTCTCGCTCTTCACGGATCTGGGCGGGATCCATGCCTTGGGGATCCCAACCAGTGCGGTATGAGAAAGTGAATTCGGCCTCCGGGCGGCTCTCAGCCAGTTGGGCACGGATATTGGAAACGATCCTCCCCATTTCTTCAGGAGGTTTGCTCAGTCCCTGATAGCCGTCCCCCACCGCGGCGGCCCGGTCATATCCGGGGTGGCTGCTGCCGCCGACCCAGATTGGGATCGGGTGGGCCGGTTGGGGCAGCACCTTGATGTCTTCAAACTGGTAGTGATTCCCCTGGTGGGAGGCGGGGGACTCCCTCCACACCAGGCGCATGATCTCCAACGCCTCGTCCATGCGCGCCCCTCGGGTATGGAAGTCCTGCCCGAGGGCCGAGAACTCAGCCTCCGACCATCCCACACCGGCACCAACGGTCAGGCGACCGCCGCTCAGCTGGTCGAGGCTGGCCAGGCTGTTGGCCAAGTGCAGTGGATGGTATTGGGGCACCACCATCACGCTGGTACCCAGTCCGATTCGCTCTGTAGCCGCCGCGGCCCATCCCAAGGTGAGCAAAGGATCGAACAAGTACGAAGCCGGGTATCCCTGGTCGGCCGGATAGACGAGGTGGTCGCTCACCCACACATCGGCAAGGCCGATCTCTTCGGCCCGCATGGCGATCTGGGCGATTGCTTCCGGTGACGCCGCCCGACCGTACTGAGGCAGGTGGATTCCTAGTCGCAAAGGAGTTCCTCTCTCGTTCCGGCGGTCACTGGTTCCACTGGGCTCGTGGCAGTTGCTTCTCTTTGTCGATGAAGGGCAGCAACTCCACGGTCGCCTCATGCAACTCGCCGTCATGGTCCTGCAACTGAACCCCTTTGCCCGTCCACTCGTCCCCGGGCAGTGGCCGGTCGAAACGCACGTAGCCGACTCCCTCGTCCCGCGTGGGCGACCACGTGCCGATGGTTATGTGCCCTGCCGGAGCGTTCTCGTAGTGCACGGTCATATAGGTCTCTGGCGTGGCAGTGGGGCAAACCAGCCCAAGCAATAGCTGGCTGCGGTCGGCGGTCTCCAACGCGGTTCGGCCGATGAAATCTTCCTTGTCGAAGTTCACAAAGTGCCCGAGGCCAGCGCTGAACGGGGTCAGATCCGGCTCGATGTCGCTGCCGTTGTCCAAGATGCCAGCCTCGATACGGCGAATCCCCATCGATGACGACGTGCTGAACTCCATGCCGAACTGCTCGCCGCTGGCAAACAAGTGGTCCCAGAGGACCTCGTGATCGGTGGGCTCAGACCCGCTGTTGCAATAGACCTCGATTCCCACTTCCCCAGTCCATCCCGTTCGAGACGCCCACAGTGTCTGACCCCCGATGTCGAAAAATCCGGCCCGGAAGTACTTGAAGTCGGCAGACAACCCTCCGCCTATCGCGGCATTCAGCACATCCAGCGACTTCGGCCCTTGGATCTGGAGCACCTGTGACTTTGGATCGGAGACCTCGGCATCAAGCCCGATGGCGGCCGCCTTGAGCCAGCTGATGAACTCGCCATTGGCCTTGACATACCAGTAGCGATCCGCCTCCAGCCGCATAACCACACCGTCCATCACAATTTTGCCGTCCTCATAGCAGGCGAGGGCATATCGGCATCGTCCCACTCCAAGTGTCTCCATTTTGCACACGAGCACCTGTTCCAGCACCCGGGAAGCATCAGGGCCGACAATCTCAATGGGCTGCTCAGGAACGTCGTACAACAGAACGCCATTGCGCAACTTCCAATAATTGGGAATCGGATCCTCGTCGTGGGACGCCTTCAGCGGATAGAGGCGACCGCAGTACAAGCCGAAGATCGTCGAATCAGTGGCATACCGATCAGCAAACGGCGACAGACATTGCCGGTAAGAGCTGAACTCAACCGTGTCAAACGCCTCGATGTAGTAGTGCTTCTCCCCCGCCATAGGAGCCTCAACCTACAGCCATTACCATCCGTCAAGTGAACGTCCAGAGCGACCCTGGAAACAGCGTGTGACTTCCCGCCTGGAGCTGGTGCTTGGGGACATCACGGCTGAGGATGTTGATGCCATCGTGAACGCGGCCAACCACACGTTGTTGGGGGGTGGCGGTGTGGATGGGGCGATTCATCGGGCGGCGGGGCCGGAGTTGGTCGAGTACTGCCGGACTTTGGGCGGGTGTGAGACAGGGCAGGCAAAGATCACGCCGGGGTTCAACCTCACGGCTCGCTGGGTCATACACACGGTGGGGCCGGTGTGGCACGGCGGTGGCCACAATGAACCGGAGTTGCTGGCCTCCTGCTATCGGGAGTCGCTGACCCGGGCCGACGAGGTTGGGGCGGAGACGGTTGCCTTTCCGGCCATATCTACTGGTGTCTTCGGGTATCCGATTGAGGCGGCGGCCGCCATTGCAGTGGAAACTCTCCGCACCACTCCTACCCAGGTGAACGAAGTTCGACTCGTGGCCTTCAACCAGGAAACGGTGGACGCCTACCAGAGCATTCTCGATCTCAGCACCGGCGCTGACTCTTAAAGTCCGCCCTCAATCAAGCTTTGCGCTGGCTGTAGTCGCCGAATGGGCCGTCGCGTTGGGCAACCGCGACAGGAACACCCTCGGTCATGGCCGTGTCGATGAAGGCCAGCGCTTCGGGGGTGTTGCGCATTGCCCCGTCGAGGATCGATCCGAGCACCTGGGAATTGCGCAGCCCCATTCCCTCGTAGGCCTGATTCACGACCAACTTCATGGCGGCCAACTGCGACGACGGGATGCTGGATAACTGTTCGGCCAACTCCTGTACCGCGTCATCGAGTTGGTCGGCCGGGACTGCCTGGTTGATGAGCTCCACGCGAGCTGCCTCGGCTCCGCTGAGCGGTTTACCAGTGAGCGCATATTCCTTGGCCTTGGCCAGCCCTAGCCGATACACCCACATCGCGGTCAGGTAGCAGCCCCACATCCGGGAATACGGCGTGCCGATCTGCGCGTCCTCTGCGGCGATAACAAGGTCGGCTGAGAGGGCCATGTCTGATCCACCTCCCACACACCACCCGTGTACCTGGGCAATGGTGGGTTTCGGGCTCGACCAGAGGCCCATGAAGTTCGGGACCGGTGCATCCCAGCGGTTGGTGACCCCGATGGCATCTCGTCCTGGATCCCAAGCCCGTCCCTCACCCCGCGCTGCGGCAAGGTCACCGTCGGCGCCGAAGTCGAAACCGGCGCAAAATGCCCGCCCAGCGCCCCGCAGCACAATCACCTTCACATCAGGATCGCGGTTCGCCTCCGCGACGTAATGGTCGAGTTGCGTCCACATTGGCCTGACGATGGCATTGAGATAGTCAGGACGATTCAAAGTGATCGTCGCAGTGGCTCCAGCAGTGCTGTACAAGATGTAATCGTCGCTCATGGGCCAACAATCTAACGGTGCCGTCCACGGCATCCTGTCAAGCTGTGCGGTCAATCGCCGTCGGGGTCCACGCTCATCCCTCGAGTTCCCACGAGACCCGCATCCATACATCCAACGTCTCTCCTGGCTCAAGAACCACCGGGTTGCGGTTGAATGCATCGGGGGCGTCGCTTTGGGGCTCCACGCATACCAGATCGGGCTCTTCGTTGTAGACCACCCATGAGGTCATGTTGGATTCAAGCCATATCGAACCGAAGCCGGGCCAGCGCACGACAGGAGGTTCGACAACATCGCCGAAGCAGTCGTCCCACGGACCTGCCGGAACTGTTACTCGCTCCCCCGTCGGAATCCCAACATGATCCCGCTGCCACATGTACTCGCTGTCTAAGGAAAGCTCAGCCGGGTCGCCCTTCGACAATTGCCGAAGAAAGCACGGATGCCATCCGGCCATTGCTGGCATCCGCTGAGTCGCCTGTACCGACATGGTGACTAGCAGCGACTGGTCCGACACCTCGAAGTGCTGCTCCACCCCTCCGCCAAAGGGCCACAGCCCCTCCATGTTCAGATGCAGAGTCGCAGGGCCGGTCTCCTCCCAACTGGCCCGATACGCCACCCCGTGAATGGCGTGCGGGGGAAGATCCAACTCCAGCTGGTATTCCTCGCCGTCGAACTCAAACCGGCCGTCGCGGACCCGCCCGGCCCAGGGCACCATCGGATAGCACCCCCACCGGAGCCAATCGGTGCCCTGGCGCGGGGCCAGCAGCTCAACCCCGTCCACCTCCAGCGAAGCAATCCGACCGCCATTGGCCGGATCAAGGCGCAGAGCCGCCACAGTCAATTCTCCAGCGTCGGGCGGGTTACTCAGGCCACTCGATGTTGTAGTCGTCAAACCAGAACCGGGCCTCGCGGATGGCGTTCGGCTCGGTCCGCAGGTTGAGATCCTGGTTGAGCTGCTCGGGGGTCGGCCCGATCTGGCTGGCGATGTTCGACAGCCCGTCGATGTCAAGGTCGTAGCACCGCACGGCGTTGAGCCCGAGCAAAAGGCGGGTTTCCTCGACAGGGATCTGCTGGAAGTCGGTCTCCAGGCGCTCAACCGTGTTGGGCCAGCTTCCCTCGGGGTGGGGGTAGTCGGTGCCCCACATCAGGGCGTCGACGCCGTTCATGTAACGGCGGCGCAGCTCGACTTTGCTCATGGTGGAGGCGCCGATGAACACGTTGGTGCCGATGTACTCCGACGGCAGGCGCTGGATGAGGCCCTTCGTCTGCGAGCTCATCTTCTTCACCTTCCAGTTGCGCCCGCCGAACATGGCGTCGGCCTTGAACAGCAGGTCGCCCAGCCACCACGATCCGCACTCCACCGGCACATAGCGAAGGCCGGGATGGCGGTCGAAGGCCCCGGAGAACAGGAGCTGCCACAGGGGCCGATGGGTCCAGAAAGCCACCTCGAGCATGTACTGGGCCATGTTCTCGTTGTACGACGGCCGATCGGCCTCGCCCGAATGAGTGTGCACCACCAGCCCGGCCTCGGCACAGGCCGCCCATACCGGGTCGTAGCTCTCGTGGCCGTATGACGGATGCTCATGCCACATGGTCGGGATCATGATGCCCTTCACGCCGGGCTTGCCGGCCAGCGCCTCAATCTCCTTCACCGACTCCTTCACACCGTGGGTGATCGGCACCAAGGCCACCCCGCCGCGGCGAGGCGGGTTGGTGGCGCAGAACTCCTCGAGCCACCGGTTGTGGGCCCGGGCACCGGCCCAGGCCTGGCGGGAGTCGGTGATCTGCCCGGCTGACAGACCAGCCCCAAAGGGCGGAGCCTCCATTCCGGTGACGGCGTCGCCGTCGGCGAAGATGATCTCGCCGGCCACGCCATCGGCATCCAGTGTCTTGTCGCGGATTTCCGGGTCGTAGGCCCCCTTCAACCCGATCTCGTTCTCGCTCTCCCACTGCTCGACGTATTCGCCGTTGATCTCTTCGACCATGGCCCGATGCTGGTGGCGGGTAACCAGCCACTCGTCGAACTCAGGATGCAGCGATGACTCCAAATACTCGCGGTAGTCCTCCACGAACAGTCCGGCGTGAGTATCGGACGAGACAATGATGTATGGGGCGTTGCCTTGGTCAACACCGGCGACAGGGCTGGGCATTGGTCGGCTCCCTCTCGAAATTTGGGTGGGTACAACAGCTAGAGCGCTGATCACACTGTACTGTCACACCGGCAATAGCTCGCCAATGACGCCCCAAGGGAGAATGTATGACGCAGATTCTCGCCCAGTACTGCATCAATGTGGAAGACATGGACCGGGCTCTGGAGTTCTGGGTGGATGTGTGCGAGCTCGAGCTCCAGCACCGCCTAGAGATTCCCGGTGCGCTCGAGGCCGTGATCCAGTCGCCCCACGGTGGGTCACGCCTCCAGTTGGCACAGCACCTCGACAATGAGGGCCCCATCGATATGGGCACGGCCATGTGGAAGATCTACATCAACACGTCGGACTGCCATCGGCTCTACCAGCGAGCCATGGACGCCGGCTGTGAGTCGGTCATGGAGCCCACCCATCTCGACCGCTGGCCGGTGATCATGGCCTACGTGAAGGACTTCGACGGCTATCTCATCGAGTTCGTCGAGCACAAGGAAGGCACCCGCCCCGGCATCCCCGACCCGAAGAAGGTATGAGCGACTCCACTAGCCCGGGAATACTGCCCTGTCCCCGCTTGAGATACTCGTAATCATCTGCTTCTCGGCCGCGGGGGCCATTTCCCAGGGCTGTCTGGGCATAGGGTTGGCCCTCGTGGCTGGTCCAGCTCTGGTGGCCATCGACCCGAGCTTTGCCCCTGGGCCGCTCATCGTCGTCGGCCAAGTTGTCGGCATTCGCAATGTCATTGTCGAACGCAGCCACACCGACCGCAGGGCCGTCCGACGATGTGCATACGGACTGCCATTCGGCTTGGCTGCTGGGTTGGTAGTGCTCTCCATGGTTAGTGACGAGGTCATCGCGCTCCTGGTCGGAAGCCTTGCCGCCGCCGGCGCCCTATCTCTTCTCTGCGGATTTCGGATTGCCCGGACGCCAAGGGTGGAGGTGGCCACTGGAATGGGGGTTGGATTCTCTAGCATGACCGCTGCCTTGCCCGGCCCCGCGTTCGTGCTCACATTCAGCGATATGAAGCCGGCGACGCTGAGAGGCACAGTTGGCACCGTATTCCTGATGGTGGCGGTTGCCGCTTTGATCGGGCTCCTCGCCACCGGCGAGTTCGGCCTGTACGAGATCGAGCTCATCGGCTGGCTCATCCCCGGCATCATTCTGGGGCTGTTCTTGGCCCGCTTTGTTCGCCCCTTTCTCGATCGGGCCTGGTTTCGCCCCGCCGTGCTCCTCGTCGCCCTCGCGGGCGGGCTCGCTCTCATTCTCCGTCAGGTGCTGTGAATGCAGCCCTTACCGGTTGCACCAGGGCATCATGCCCCGCTTGCAGGAGTGATAAGCAGAGAAAGCCACCAAGGAGAGACTCCATGACTGAGACGTACCGCGATCCAAACGCAGCCATCGACGACCGAGTAGCCGACCTCCTGGGGCGCATGACGCTGGAGGAGAAGGTGGCCCAGCTCGGAGCGATTTGGCTCACTGCGCTGGTCCAAGACGAGACTTTCGACGCCGACCAAGCAGCCGAGACACTGGCCGACGGTATCGGCCAAGTCACCCGTATCGGCGCGAGCACCGGCCTTCTGGCCAACGAATCGGCCCAGCTCGGCAACGACATCCAGAAAGTGCTGGTGGAACGCACCCGACTGGGGATCCCCACGGTGATCCACGAGGAGGGCGTCGGCGGATTCCTCCACCGCGGCGCCACCACGTTCCCCCAGGGGCTGGGCTTGGCCGCCACCTGGGATGTCGATCTGATGGCCGAGGTGGCGGAGGTGATCCGCATCCAGATGACCGCCGTTGGCGCCCGCCACAACCTCTCCCCCGTACTGGACGTGGCCCGGGATCCCCGATGGGGCCGAGTGGAGGAGACCTACGGAGAATCCCCCGAGCTGTGCGCCCGAATGGGAGTGGCCTATGTGCGAGGGCTCCAGACCGACAATCTGGCCAACGGCGTTGTGTGTACTGGAAAGCACTTTCTGGGCTATGGATATTCCCTCGGGGGCCGGAATCAAGCGCCTGTCCACCTCGGCGATCGAGAGCTGCGCGAGGTGTACGCCGAGCCGTTCGCGGCCGCCATCCGAGAGGCCGGCCTGGAATCGATCATGAACAGCTACTCGTCCATCGACGGAGTGCCGGTGGCGGCCAGCCGGGCCATGCTCACTGATCTCCTGCGGGGCGAACTGGGCTTCGACGGCACGGTGGTGGCCGACTACTTCGCGGTCATGCAACTGCACTTCAACCACATGACCGCGGCAGATCCCACTGAGTCGGCCATCCAAGCTCTCAGCGCGGGCCTCGATATCGAGCTCCCCGCCCTCGACTGCTACAAGCACCTTCCAACCGCAGTCCAAGAACGCCGAATCGACGAGTCAATCATCGACGAGTCGTGTACACGGGTGCTGGCCCAAAAGTTCCGGCTCGGGCTGTTTGAGAACCCCTATGTGGACGCCGAATCTGCTCCCGACGTCTTCGACACCCCCGACCAGAGGGTGTTGGCCCGGCGGGCCGCCGCTAAAGGGGTGATCCTGGTGGAAAACGATGGAGTGCTGCCTCTCGACCCCTCGATCTCACAAGTGGCGGTCATCGGCCCCCACGCCGACGATCCTCGGCTTCTCCAGGGCGACTACCACTATCCCGCCCATCTGGAGATCATCTACCAGAACCGCAGTGCAGAAATGCTGGAGGCCATGGAGGCTCTCGGCATGGAGCAAGGGCTCGACCAGCTGCCCGAGGCCGGCGGCACGTTCTCCCCGGGACCGCACTTCACCCCCCATGTGACGCCGCTCCAAGGCTTGCGGGCCGCTCTATCCGGCGCCGAGGTCGTTTACGTAGCAGGGTGTGCTGATACCGGCGGCGACGTATCGGGAATCGGGGATGCCGTTGCCGTCGCGGCCTCAGCCGACGTCGCCATTGTGTGCGTTGGCGCCCGCTCGGGGCTGGTTGCCGACGCCACCGTCGGTGAGGCCCGCGACGCCACCCACCTGGGCCTTCCCGGAGTGCAGTCGCAACTCGTAGCCGAGGTCGCGGCCACCGGCACCCCGACCGTCGTCGTCGTGATCAGTGGACGGGTACATACGCTCGCCGATGAGGCTGCGGCCGCCAATGCCCTGCTCTGGTCGATCCTTCCTGGCGAGGAAGGTGGCACGGCCATTGCCGATGTGCTGGTTGGTGCCGTCAACCCTGCGGGACGTCTCCCGGTCTCTCTGCCCAAACACGTCGGTCAGGTTCCGCTGCACTACGACATGCGGCGACGGGGCGACCGGTCGGAGTTCTACGGCAGCTATGTCGATTGTGAATCCGACGCGCTCTATTGGTTCGGGCACGGCCTGTCGTACACCACGTTCGAATATGGCGAGCCCTCAGTGACACCCGGGTCGACGACTGAAGCCACCAGGATTGCAGTGCCCATTTCCAACACCGGATCAAGCGACGGTGATGAGGTCGTGCAGCTCTATGCCACCGACGAGGTCGCATCGGTAGCTCGGCCGATCCGCGAGCTGATCGGATTCACCCGGATCTCCATCCCCGCCGGAGAGTCCCGCACCGTCACCTTCACCGTCCACCCCAGCCGACTGGCCTTCCACGGCCTCGACATGGCTCTCGTTACCGAGCCCGGAACGTTCACCTTCCGAGTTGGGGGCTCACCATACGACTCCGGCCTGCGCGTGATCCCAGTCGACCTCGCCGGCGAAACCGCCCCCTACGACCGCCGCTCCATCATCGCCACCACGGCCGAAGTCAGCTAGCGAGGCGAAGCCGCTCACCGCAGCGGCAAGGCATCGAGCAGAACGAAGGCCAGGCGGGCCGGCTCGGTGCCTCGGTTCTCCCAGTGATGGGCAGTCCCGCGCTGGACCACCGTGTCGTACTTGTGCAGGGTCACCTCGCCCTCGTCCAGTAACAGGGTGACTTCACCGTCGAGAACCACCATGTAGTCGATCGTCCTGGTCGTGTGCATCCCTGGGCGGCCATCACGGTGGGTGACGGCTCCTTCTGCGGCGAGCCGTTCCGCGGTCTCGGCAGCTGCTCCCGGGGCGAGTTCCCGACTGGGGGGAAGCTCCACCATCCAGAACAACGATCCCTGGGGCGGGGCCTCAAGGCGAGTCTCCCGCAATGCGGCATCGGCCACCTCCCCGGAGTTGTCTGCCGGAGAACCCTCCGCTGTCCAGATCTGCACTCGGCGCTTGTAGTCGTGAACATCGTCGAAGACGACAACCGACTTGCCGTCGGCATCGTGTCCTGTGACCACGCGGCGGATCGTGTGGGCGCTGTCCATCTTCTGCCTCGTTCCTTGTTGTTGGGGTTCTTCTGTAGCCGAACTCAGAGCGGCATTACCCGTCCGCCGCTGGCGTGAATTGTGGCCCCGAGCATGGCGTGGCTCGGCGCGGAGGCGGCATAGGCGATCACATCGGCTGCTTCATCGACTCGCAGGACCCGGCCCCAGGGCAACAAGCCGCGGTGCACGACATTCAACATGTGCTCGTCCTGTTCGGGAGTTGGAGGATTCTCGCTGCCCATGCCCCCGGTCGAAATCCCCCCGAGGGCGACGACGTTCACCACAATTCCGTAGGGGGCCAGTTCGGCCGCGGCCGACTTGGTCCAGGCAATCAAGCCCCCTTTGGCGGCGTTGTAGAGGGACACGGGGCTCATGTCGGCGGGCGGCGGGTTGAAGGGCGCTGTTGAAGCCACACTGACCACCCGGCCGTAGTTGGCCTCCTTCATGGCCGGAACCACTGCCTGAGTACACAGCATCGGACCGAGCAAGTTGACGCCGATCACCCGGTTGAATTCCTCGACCTCAAAGTTCTCGGTGCTGCTGGCCCCGCCGATAGCGGCGTTGTTGACCAGAGCGTCAATGCGTCCGAACTCCCCGAGCACCGTGTCGGCCATGTCGGCGACATCATCTCGATTCGACACGTCGGCGCGCACCCAGATCGCCCGCTGGCCGGTCTCTCCCATGACTGCCTCGGCGCTCTGCTCCCCCCAGTCCTGGCGAATGTCCACCAGTGCGATGTCGTAGCCCCGTTGGGCAAGGGCCCGCGCCGTCGATCCCCCAACTCCCCAGGGCCGCGCTCCGGTGACAATTGCAACCCGGCTGCCGTTTCGAGCAGTCATCTTTCGCTCTCCCTCAGTGCTTGCGTCTTCGTCCTTGGGCCAAGGCTCACGCGTAGGGGCCGACGGTTCGGAACGCGAAGTAGCCATACCCCTTGCGCTCAGGTCCCTCCAAGGCCGGAATTGCCTCCAGCGGAGTGGTGATTTCCCCGATGGTCGGGCCTATCTCATCGGCGATCGATCGCAGCGTGCCCATGTCGAGCCCATAGACGCGGGCTGCGTTCTCCCCGACGATGGCCCGAACCTTGTCGTGGGGGATGCCGGCCATGGCATGGCGCAACGAGAGGTGGGTCATCGGCGTCTCCTTGGGATCATCGGAATAGCGCCAAGTGCCCTCGGGGTGCGGGTAATCGCGGCCCCAAAAGATGTTTGTCCACCACCAGTCGTCCACCGCGGCCTCCACCTCGAACGGGGCGATGAAGCTGGCGCCGACAAAAACGTTTTGCTTGAAATACTCACTGGGAGGTTTGGACAGCTCTGCGTTGGCCAATGGCAGGGGCGCCAAGGCCGCCGAATCGAGCTCGACCAGGGCTGCGGGGATCCACACACCGGGCTGTTCGGTCATGGCCAGTTTGAGCCCGGGGAATCGCTCGAACACTCCCCCCAGAATCATGCGGGCCACCGCCCGGCGGTTGTACGCCCCACCGGCCTCTATCAAGAGCAGAGGCGTGCCGCTTACATCTCGAACAGCAGGATCGGTGGCCGCCCCCGCGTGGGTGCCCAGCACCAACCCGGCTTCCTGCACTGCGGCCCAGAACGGATCCCAGTCCGACTCGTTGTACTGGACCCATTGTGGTCGAGCGCTGGGAAAATTAACCGCCCGCAACCCGTGGTCGGCCGCCCATCCAACCTCTCGAATGGCGGCGTCAATGTCCCACATCGGGATATGGGCCAATCCGATCAATCGTTCGGGTGCCACCGAGCAGAAGTCGGCGAGCCAGCGGTTGTAGATCTGAAATCCCACCCCCGCCAGCTCGGGATTGTCGAGCTCGGGCCAGCCCTCGTCGACGAACGGAATCGGCTCGCCGTTGAAGCTGTTGTGGAAGATCACCTCGGCGGCAATGCCGTCACGGTCCATGTCGGCCAGGCGGGCCTCCGGGTCATTGTGTCCCGAGGTGTTGAGGTACAGCGACCCGCTCTCCCGCACCACGGCGCGCATTTCCTTGACTTGGGGGCTGGCGGAGAACTCATCGAAGGCCGCCAGATAGGCCGATGGACAATACGACCGCAGCGCACCCAGGCTGGGCCCCGCATGGGAATCGCCGGACACCAACAACACCCGCTCGTTCTCGTTGGCCGTCATCATCGGCCCTAAGCCTTGCGACTGCGGCGGAGTGGCACCAATCCGCAGGTTAGCTTCGACAACCGCCCCTCGCTGCCAACGGCGACCTACCATGCACAGGCCGTCGCTAGAAAGGAGAGCAAATGGCAGCCGATGCGCCAATCCGGCCCTCGCCCACGGTCACCGATGACAGCGCTGTGTTCTGGGACGCGGCCGCCGAAGGGCGCCTCGTGGCCCAGCGTTGTGCCGACTGCGGAAGGCTGCGTCACCCGCCGCGTCCCATGTGCCCGGCCTGTTCATCTCTGGAGGTGGAAATAGCTGAGCTCAGCGGGCAGGGAACCCTGTACAGCTATGCCATACTCCACCACCCCCAACATCCGGCATTCGAGTACCCGGTTATCGCGGCGCTGGTGGATCTCGAAGAGGGAGTTCGCCTGCTGTCGTCCCTTACCGATGTCTTGAAAGACGACGTGCTCATCGGCATGCCGGTATACGCGCACTTCGTCCCCACCGCTGACGGTCCCCTGATCCCTGTATTCCGGCCTAGAGAGGACTTGTGATGGGCCGCCGCACTTTGGCCCGCGGGGCGGCTTCTATCGTCGGTGCCGGCTGCACGGAGTTCTCCCGCCGGGCCGGCCGCACAGAGCTCCAACTGGCCTGCGAATCGATTACCGCCGCCCTTGACGATGCCGGCCTCGCCGCGGCCGATGTCGACGGGATCGTCAGCTACACCGTAGACCCGGTGGAGGAAACCGAGCTTGTCCGCTCGGTGGGGATCGAGGAGGTCAATTTCTCGGCCAGAATCCCCTACGGGGGTGGCGGATCGGTAGGCGTCTTGCAGCACGCGGCGGCTGCGGTGGCCAGCGGCACCGCGGAGGTGGTCGTGGCCTACCGGGCGATTCGGGCCCGATCCGGTGCCACCCGGTTTGGGTCGGCCAAAACAGCACCCACTCCCACTTCGGGCCATTCGGGAACCACGGCCATGCAGTGGTGCATGCCCTTCGGGGTGTTGACTCCGGCGTCTTGGATGGCGCTCAACTCAGTGCGCTACATGCACGAATTCGGGGTGGAGAGCGCGGATTTCGGTCGTGCAGTAGTCCAGCTGCGCGATTACGCCGCCACCAACCCCGCCGCTTGGGGATTCCAGAATCCGATCACCCTGGATGAACACCAGGAGTCACGGTGGATCGTCGAGCCTTGCATCCACTTGCTCGACTGCTGCCAGGAGACCGACGGCTCAGTGGCTTTGGTGATCACCGGGTCGCAGCGAGCCGCCGATCTGCATCACACCCCCGTCCGCATCGGAACCGCATCGACGGCCGGTCTCTTCGAGCAGGAGATCGCCAGCGACCACTACCGGCCCGACCTGTCCGTGATGGATGGCACAATGGCGCTGGGCCGCCGCCTATTCGAAGATGCGGGGTTCTCCCGAGACGACATCGACGTCGCGCTGATCTACGACGCCTTCTCCCCCATTTTGCTTATGCAACTCGAAGGGCTGGGGTTCTGCGGGTTCGGTGAGGCGAAGGACTTCATCGCCGACGGCAATCTGGCCCTCGACGGCTCACTGCCCACCAACACCAACGGCGGGCTGATCGGCGAGGGCTACATCCACGGGCTCAACCTCGTGCTGGAGGCGGTGCGCCAGCTACGAGGCACCGCCGTCAATCAGGTGGCCGATGCCCGAACCGCGGTTATCTCCGCCAGCCGGACCGGTGCGATCCTGACGCTCGATTGAGCGGGCGGAGTGCTGAGAATTTTCAGAGGTCGAGATTCCAGACCCGGATGGCATTGCCGCTCAAGATCAGCTCGCGCTCATCAACAGGGATGCCTTCGAAGTCTTGGTTGACCAGCTCTCGCGAGTCCGGCCAGGTGCAGGCGGGATGGGGGTAGTCGGTGGACCACATCATGTTCTCAACGCCGATGTCGTAGCGGAGCTTGTGGACCGCAAACGGCTCGTGGATGAACGTCACGGACATGTTGCGGTTGAAGTAGAAGCTGGGGCGCTCGTCGATCTCGTTGAAGGGGTAATTGGTCACCGTCTTCATCTGGTCGATGATGAACAGCCACCAGGGGATCCAACCCACCCCCGGCTCCACCCACACCGTCTTCAGCTCGGGAAAGCGCACGAAGATGCCGCTGAGGATGAAGTTGGCGTACTGCACCGAGGTGAACATCGCTGACATCGGCTGGATGCAGCCCTGCCCGAACTGGGGCATTTCATCTTGGAAGTAGTCAATCGGGGCCAAGCCGATGTGGAAGCAGGCCGGAAGCCCGGTCTCCTGGATGGCCGCCCACAGGGGGTCGTAGACCCGGTCGTAGTAGTCAGGAGCACCCAGCTCCACCGGGTACACCGGAAGTTGCAGCGACTTACCGCCCAGGGCGGCGACTCTGTGGACCTCTTCGACCGCGACGTCGATGCCGTGAATGGGTATCTGGTACGAAACCACCAGCCGGCTGGGGTCGGCTTCTCCAAATGCGATCAGCGAGTCGTTGAACGCCTGGGTGGCCTCCCGCCACCCGTCCTTCATGAGATACAGGTAGCGGAACGCGCTGAACTCGCAGTAGCACACCTCCACGTCGACACCGTCTTGGTCCATGTCCTTCAAGCGTTCATGGCCGTCGATATTTCCGGCCCGGCCTATGGCGTGGCGCACCCCCTCAAATCCCGGGGGCATCGTGTTCTGGCCGGCGCGAGTGGCCACCCCGCCCCCGACCTGGTCGACGGCTTGGTCGTAGTCACTGTGGAATTTCGTTGCCAGCCGGTCCTTCACTCCTTCATGGGTCAACCGGACGTGCGAGTCCGAAGACACAAGCAACTCCCGCGCTTCGAGGTCAGCGGTTGACTCCAATGGTGCAGTCGCAGTCATGAATCTCCCTTGGTTGAGAATCGGGACTTATCCTAGCCCTGGAAGAAATCACCACTTGACTTGGACTGGTGGCGGAGGGAGCAGCAATGGGGATCCTGAGCGGGGTGCGAGTGCTCGACCTGTCATGGGGCATCGCCGGTCCCATGGCCACGATGATGCTGGAGGACAACGGCGCTGATGTCGTCCGCATCCAGCCTCCGCAAGGCGATCCATTCGCAAATCAGTCGGGCTATGTGGTGTGGCACCGGGGCGCAGAGCGCATCCCGCTCGACCTCCACGGCGAAGCCGATGCTGCTTCGTTCCGGGAGCTGGTGGAGAACTCAGACATCGTTGTCAGCGCGTTCTCCAGCGAGGCCACCCACCGCTTGGGCCTCAGCCACGCTGCTCTGGCCGAGATCAACCCCCAGGTCATCTCCTGTTCCATCACCGGCTACGGGCATCACTCCGACCACAAAGACCGGCCCGGAATCGATGCCCTAGTCGCCGCTCGGACCGGTCTGTTCTTCGACCAGCGGGGCCGGGTGGGGACGGCCATGAACTACATCGGCCGACGCAATCCGCCCTCCCCCGAGTTCGGTCCTCCCGATGGCATGGTCCGAGGTGTTGATCGACCTGGACCCATATTCCCCCGGACGAACTGGCCAAGCCTGGGCGCAGCTCACCTGGCCATTTTCGGGATCGCGGCTGCCCTGCGGGCCCGCGAGGTAACCGGCAGGGGGCAGGCGGTGGAGACATCGCTGTTCCAGGGTGCACTGTTCGCCGGGTCCCTCACCTGGCAACGGGTGGAGCGTCCTGAAGACAGCCCCCTGTATTGGATGTGGCCCACCGACAGCCGATCCATCGAAGGCCTATTCGAGTGCGCCGACGGACGATGGGTCCACCACTGGTCCATTTGGCCGGCTTGGGTCCGCGAAACCGGTTCGGCTTCCTCAGCCCCCGCCACTGCCGACTATCGCCGGGGTTCTGATCGCATCGGCATGACTGCTGAGGACTTGCTCGTCACCCACTTCCTCTACCCCGAGTTGGCCGAAGCCTTCAAGCGACTCCCGGCCCGCGACTGGGTGGCCGAGGCAGAGGCGAACGAAATGGGGGTCGCGCTGGTGCGCTCCCCGCTCGAGGCCTTGCTCGACGAGTCGTTCCTGGCCGATGGATGTGTGGCCGAGGTTGACCATCCCCTCCACGGTCGGATCCGCCACATCGGCAACCCTCTGGAGTTTGGCGAGCCCTATGGGACACAAACGCAGGCCCGGTCCAATGGCCCCGCCGAGCTCACCGGAGGTCCGCTGGCCGGTATCAAGGTGCTCGACCTTGGTCTTGGGGTGGCCGGACCCTTCGGGCCGAGGATGCTCGCCGACCTCGGCGCTGACGTCATCAAGGTCCATGCGCTGCACGACACCTTCTGGGCGGGCACGCATATGGGGCTCGGCACCAACCGAGGCAAGCGGAGTATCTCAGTCAACCTCAAGGACCCCCGCGGACTGGAGATCTTGCACCAACTCATCGACCAGGCCGATGTCATTGCCACCAACTGGCGGCCTGGTGCGATGGCCCGCTTGGGGATAGACGAAGCTTCGCTGCGGGAGCGCCGTCCCGACCTGGTTATCTGCAACTCCCGCGGCTATGAGAAGGGGCCGCGCTCCGATCTTCCCGGCACCGACCAGACCGCCGCCGCGCTGTGCGGAACGGAGTGGGAAGACGGTGCCTGCTCAAGCGGCAATCCTCCGATGTGGTCGCGCTCGGGAATGGGAGACACGGGAAACGCGATGCTCAGTGCGACCGCTATCGCATTGGCGCTGTTCGACCGGGAGCGCACCGGGATAGGCCGCTCGGTAAGCACATCTATCGTCAACGCCACCCTTCTGGCCACGTCTTATGCCTGGATCAACCCCGAAGACCCAGAAGTTACCTGGGATCAGGTCGATGCCGACCAGTGGGGCCTCAGCGCCCTCTATCGCATGTACGAGACCAGCGACGGATACATCGCCATCGCGGCGATCGATGAGCCGGCCTGGGCGGCTCTGTGTACCGTTCCGGGCTTTGAGCGATTGGCCGCAGACATCCGGTATTCCCATCCGACTGCCCGGGCTGAGCACGACCAGGCGCTAAGCGAACAGATTTCCTCGTGGTGCCGGGAGCGCTCTGCTAATGAGACGTTCAAGCTGCTTGATTCCAACCGCGTGCCGGTTGAGGTGGTGAACGAGGAGTTCTGCCGCGACTTCTTCGACGACCCCGAGGCTCTCGCTCTCGGGCTGCGGGCCCAGACGAATTCGGCATCTGTCGGCTTGTTCGAGGACGTCGGGCAGTTGGTGAACTTCAGCGACACCAAAGAAGCGATCCAGCGAGGCCCGTGTGAATGTGGGGAGCACACCGCTGAGATCCTGGCTGAGCTCAGCTACACCGCTGAACAGATCGAAGCATTGGCCAGCGACCAAGTCGTTCTGGTGGCCGACGGCGCGACCTGACCCGCAGGCCAACTCGAATTGGTTTCCCCTCAATTGCCGGGGGTGCCGCCAAACGGGTCGAAGGTAACCAACAACTGGGTAAGTCCCCGGAGTATGTAGCTGTCCATGTAGTTGTAGGTGTGGTCGTCGGCGAGGGTCAGGTTGGGCAGATCCAACATGGCATTGGTGCCCACTTTGCCTTCGAGGCGGGCCAGGCCCTGGCCGATGCAGTAGTGCTCGCCGTATCCAAACGCCACGTGCTCGTTGGGGTCTCGGTCGATGTCGAACCTATCGGGCATCGGGCACAATTCGGGGTCTCGATTGGCCGCCGCGAACGCCACCCATGCGAACTCGCCCTTGGCCACTGGCTTATCGCCCAATTGGGTGTCTCGGGTGGCAACTCGAAACAACCCGGTCACCGGTGCTTCGTGGCGGAGTGCCTCTTCCACGAAGGCGGGCACCAGATCCCGATTCCCTGCCAGCCGGTCGCGCAGCTCGTGATCGGTGGCCAGTCGATGGCCGATGTTGGCCAATAGCGTGGTAGTCGTCTCGTTGCCTGCCAGCAGAAACTGTCTCAACGCGGTTATCCGCTCTTCGTGGGTCAAGGGCTCGCCGTCGACCTCGGCGTTAGCCACATCCGAGATCAGATCGCTTCGCGGCTCGGCCTGGCGTTGTTCGATCATGGCCGAGAAATAGTCCTCGAACTCAGACTCCGATCTGATGTAGCTGCGTACTTCGTCCTGGCTTGGGTTGGCCCGCCCGATGGGAATGGCGAAGTCATCCGACCATCCTTTGAACTTCCCGAGCTCTTCTTCGGGGACACCGAGCATTCGGGAGATCATCGCCATAGGCAACAAGACGGCGTACTCGCGAAACAGGTCAGCCCGGCCCAGATGGGCGAACTCAGCAACCAGTTGACTAGATACCGATATGACCTCGGGCTCCAGCGCCCGAAGGCGGGCAGGACGGAACGCCCGATTTAGCGCCCGGCGCTGTCGAACATGCTCGGGCGGATCGGCGGTGTTTAGCACCCGCCCCCGATTCCGGCTTCGAAAACGGCTGACCGCCTCAGCCATGTCCGGCTCCCTAGCAATAGCGGCGGTGTGATCTGCCACCGGATTCCGGAAGTCATAGGTCGCGGTTGGTGACCGGTTCGACCACGTTTCCGGGTCGACAACGATGTCGTGCAGCAGCTTGTAGCTGGTTATGACCCAGGCCCCCATCGCCTCGCTATAGAAGGCCGGCTCAGACGCCTCCCGCACGTCGTCGAAGAGCTGCCAAGGCGAAGCCAGCAGGTCCTCGTCGCGATCTAGCAGCCGCTGAATCCTGTCATCCAGTGAATCTGTCATCGCCATACCGGATAGCTAGTCGACCGCAACCGGGCAATCGCCTTCCACGAGCAGCCGCCGCAGCACGCGCTCCCCTTCCCAGGGGTCGCGTACGGCGAAGTGAGCGGTGCAACGCTCGTCCCAGATCACCACGTCTCCGTTGCGCCAGCGCCAGCGACAGGTCACGCTGGGATTGGTGGCGTATTCGGTGACGGCGGCCATTATGTCTTTGCTGGCGTCATCATCGAGCCCGTCGATAGAGGCATCCCCAACGCAGAAGATCGCCTCCTCTGCCGTCTCGGGATGCCGTCGCAATAGGGGCTGGCGCACCCCTTGGAGGTTGTCCTGCCAGATCTGCGGATCGAAATCTGGGAACAACTGCTGCTTCAAGCCGATGAGCGTGTCGGGCACGCTGTGGACAGTAAAGCGCTCCCGCATCTGCTCCCGCAGCTCGTCGGGCAGCCACGAGGCAGCCAGCACCAGGTTGGCCCACATGGTGTCGCCCCCTACCGGTGGAACATCAATCGCTCTCAAGATGCCGAAAGCAGGCGGGTTGGGCGCATAGAGCACATCCAAGTGCCACCTATCCGTCAGCAGTTGATGATCGCTCTTGACCCGCAACTCCGACGGCTCCGCCTTGTCGACCCCAGCGATGCGATCCATCGGATGAATCCACGGATCACCCAGCAACTCGGCCAACCGCACGTGATCAGCATCATCCAGGAACTGGTCGCGAATACCCACCACCTTGTACTCCAGAATCGCCGCCCGAAGCTCCGAGGCTGTCCCGGCGTCGAGCCCCCCAAGGTCGATCTCCGACAACTCCGCCCCCAGCGCCGCCGTAAGCGGTTCAATTCGCATCCCGATGGCCTCCTTCAATCAGTCAACCATACATCTCTTGTTGATGTTATGATGCGCATATGCGCACAACCGTGTCGATTGACGACGAAGTGTACGAGGAAGCGCGACGCATGGCATTCGAATCCCGTCGCACACTGGGAGAAGTCATCAATGAGCTGCTTACAGAAGGCCTCAGACTGGTGGCCCGTCCACCGGCGCGCCGCCAACTCGGCCAGCTCCGCGGAACGATCACCGTGGCTGACGACTTTGATGAAACGCCGCAAGAAGTGCTCGCCTCCCTTAGCGACCCGATCTGATGGCCGACCTGCTGCTCGACACTCACGTAGTGCTTTGGGCCAATGAGGCACCAGAACGTCTCTCCGGCGAAGCAGTCGACGCGCTGGAAGATCCAACCAACCGGCTACTGGTGTCCTCCGTCTCGGTTGCCGAGATCGAAATCAAACGACGGCTCGGGAAGATGGAAATGGAACATAGCTGCCACACCCTCACTGCAAAGCTCGGCGCCACCTGGCTTGACCTGACTCCCGTCCACGCCATGGGACTACGAACACTCCCCCTGCTCCATGCCGACCCGTTCGATCGGCTCCTTATCGCCCAAGCCACCACTGAAGGCTGCACCCTTGTAACCGCCGACCAGAAGATTCTCGCCTACCCAATTTCCACACTCGCTGCCTGAGCGGGAGTGGTCTATTTTGCAAGTTGTCTATGACTACATGGAGTGAGTTCTGTGAGCGGATTGAAGCTCTTGGCGAAGGGCTTGATGATGAAGGGCAGCGGCATCTAGCCAACCAGGTGGCTTGCTGGCTGACCTATGCGATCGGCCACAACGACCCCCGCCACCCTGCCTTCTTCCGGAGCAGCGATCCCGTGTACCAGTGGGGCGGGCCCAACGCCGACCAGGTGGCTCGCCGGACCGCGATCGAGGGCGGCGGGGTGTACCGGATATCCGGCCACATGGGGGCCTGTGAGGAGTTTGTGCTCCAGATCAAGCTCGGGGCCACCCAAAGCGGTGGTGCTGGAGTAGGCCTGGAGGTGACCGGCTCCAGTCTCGGTCTGGGCCCCGGCGACCATATTGATATCCAGCTCGGCGGCGAGACCCCCGACGACGAAAGTGAGACATGGCTGCCCCTCGATCCTGAGGTGTCGTTTGTGCATATCCGCGACTACTACTTCGACTGGCAACCCGCCGAGCCGGCCACATTTGTCATAGAGCGCCTCGATACCGTGGGCGAGCCCAAGCCGGAAATCGACGCTGCCGCCATCCTCGGGACAGCACTAGGCGAGATCGAGCACTCCTTCGAGTTCTGGAACGGCTACCAGGAGCGCATGCTCGGCGACCAGCCTCCCAACTCGTTCCTGCCTCCAGCCGGAATGGGACGCGGTGTCAAGACCCTTATCTACAGCCATGCCGGAGTGGCCCTCGACCCCGATCAGGCCCTCGTGGTCGAGATCGACCACCGGGGCGCCACCATGTGGGACATCCAGCTCTACAACCGGCCGTGGTACGAGGCGCTCGACTTCACCAATCGGCTGACCTGCCTGAACCACGCCCTCATCGAGCCCGGACCAATCGTGATCGCCGGCTCCGATCCGGGCGGAGCCAACTGGCTCGACACCGAAGGGCGAGAATCGGTGCTATGCACCATCCGCTGGTGGCACCCGCCGACACCCCAGTGGTGGACGCCAACGTCGTCCCCATCACCCAACTAGACCTGCCCCCTACAGACCGCCAAGCTCAAATCGCCCGCCGTTCCTCCCACATCGCCTGGCGATACCGGACATGATTGGGTGGGCCACACGGGAGGTCTAATGTCGACAAAACCGCTCACAGGAAGAGTCGCAGTCGTAACCGGCGCGGGACGTGGGATCGGACGGGCAAGTGCTGAGCGTCTGGCCAAAATGGGTGCCTCAGTCGTGCTTGCCGCTCGTTCTGTCCATGAACTTGACGAAACCGCGGCTGGAATTACCGACGCAGGCGGGCGGGCTGAGGTGATTGCGACCAATGTGACCTCACGCTCCGAGGTCCGCCGTCTTTTCGACAGAACCGAAGAGGTCTTTGGCCGCCTCGACATCCTGGTGAACAATGCCGGCGCTATGCAGCCGCTTACCCCAGTCGGAGAACTCGCTGGTGAAGACTGGGACCGCTGCTTCGATGTCAATGTGCATGGGGTCCACTTCTGCTGCGACGCTGCACTCGAGTTCCTGGCCGCGGGCGACGGTGGCCACATCATCGTGATCGGCTCAGGCCAGGGTCATTCGCCCTCATCAGGGGCTGCCGCCTATTGCTCGGCGAAGGCCGCCGTTTCGATGTACGTCCGCGTGCTGGCAGGAGAGCTCCGGCCCCGAGGTATCACAGTCAACGAGATTGTGCCTGGCGCGGTTGCCACCGAGCTCTTGAGCTGGACGGTCGGACTGCCAATGGACCGTCTCGCGGAACTTGAGCCGGCACTCGGCGGGGATCGGGTCAAAGAGCCCAGCGAAGTTGCCGAGTACGTGGCATTTCTCGCTACCCGTTCACCACAAGATGGCCCGACCGGCCAGTGCTTCAGCCTCCTAGGACGCGACCTCTAGACCGGCTGCTATAGCCAAATGGTATCTGATCGGATACCATCGTAGGCATGGACGCGGCCGAGGTGATCCGCACTGCCCGGTGCCGGGCTGGCCTCACGCTGCGGGGCCTTGCTGCGGCTGCCGGCACCTCCCACTCGGCGATCGCCGCCTACGAGGCGGGAGCCAAAGTGCCTTCGGCCGCTACCGTCGACCGCATCGTTCGTGCCGCCGGCTTCGCCCTTGACCGGGAGATCAGCCCCCGGGTGCGAGGAGACGGCCGTCTCGATCGGGGGGTCGAATTGGCGGCTGTGCTCGAGTTGGCTGCCGTGTTTCCCGCCCGCCACCCCCCAACCCTCGAATTTCCCGTGTTCGGAAAATGAACCTGGCCGAGCGCATTGTCGCCCTCCATCACGCTCTGGACGACGCTGCTATCCCCCATGCCTTCGGAGGCGCGCTGGCCCTGGCATGGTGCACCCAGCAGGCGCGGGCCACCATCGACATCGACGTCAACCTCTTTGTCGGCCTCGACTGCGTCGAACAGGTAATGGCCGCACTGCCCGCAGGAATAGAAGTGACCACCGCCAACCGGGAGCAGTTAGAGGCCGACGGGCAGAGTCGCCTCTGGTGGGACACAACCCCTGTGGACGTATTCCTCAACACCACCCCGTTCCACGAAGCCGCCGCCACCCGGGCCCGGATCGAATCATTCGCCGGCGCCGATATTCCCTTCCTCGCCTGTCGAGACCTGGCCGTGTTCAAGGCGTTCTTCGACCGCACTCGAGACTGGGCCGATCTCGAGGAAATGGACGCAGCCGGCACCCTCGACCACGAAGCGGTACTGGGCGTGCTCGTTCGCTACTTAGGCGGCAAGGACCAGCGGGTCGCCCGCCTTCGGGCTCTCGCTACCCGGAAATAGGGCAACTCGCCCGCAACGCCGAATGCAACCTAGTGGCGATGCGGAATAGCCGGCGATGCCAGTTTCCTCTTATACGTCATCGATCGACAGCACCCTCGTCTCAAGCTGGCTGGGCTGCTCTTCAGCCAGCAAGTAGCGCCAGAACAGGGTGCCGGTGGGTGCTCCGGCGGTGTCCAGCCAGTTGGGGATGCCCGGGTCGCGATGGGCCAGGATCATCCGGAACGACCCATCCGATTCCAGCACCGTCTGGCGTCGATTGAGCGACACCCGCCGCTCCCGATAGGGCGGAGTCTGGATAAAGCGGTTGTTCAGGACAACGTTGGCGAACCGGCAGGCAGGGAATCGTCCGCGGATCTCCAGCGCCTCGTCAGGGCCGAGCTGATAGCGGGCCGATCGGTAGGCGTTGTCGGCCGCGGCGTAGCCGATTTCACGATTCCCCTCGTCAAGCGGCGGGTTGGTGAACTGGTTGGGCACGGTAGAGCTCCAGGCCAGAGGCTGCCGCGGGCCGGTTGGCCAGTCCACCGTGACGCTCCGCAAAAAGGTGATCACCTGCCGGAGACCTTGGGCGCAAGACTCGTCGGTGGGAATAGCCGGCGGGCCGGGATCCTCCGTCGGCTCGATCACCAGAGGAACGTGCTTTGTCGGGTCGGTGGCTGCCGGGCGGTTCCATTCGAAATAGTGCCGGGTGGTGACACTGCCCGATTCCGGTGAGAGCGCCAGCCAATTTTTCGGCTGGGGACGCTGGCTGAGATGCAGCTCATAGCTCCCGTCGGGCCGCACTTCAATCTCGTCGTCATTCAGCGTGGCGCCCAGCTTGGCCGACATATTTCCACCAGCCGTCCCGGCCTCCACGGTGAACGACGTATACACCGCCCCCGCCAAATTGCCGCGGATCACATACTCGCGATCGGGATCGATCACCGAGCCGTAGTAGATGGCATCTGGATTGTCGCCCAAGAGCTTCTTAGTGGGCGAGAACCACCGGTAGAACCAAGGCCGAGCCGGGTCGGCCTGCGACCAGAACTCCAGGGCGTGCTGCAATGAGTTGAGCGCGAATATCCGCGCTTCGGCCCGTTCGTCCGGACTGGGCATCATTCTGTCTTCGCCCCACCAATCCTGTTCGATCTCAGCCATCAACTCCACCAGCTCTTCCCACACCTGTCCCGATCGGTCAGTCACTTGAGTCTCCTTTTCCTGGCAGTTGGTTCCAGCTATTCATAATCGATCAATGGTCGGGGTCCAGCAGCGGGCCGAAGGCGGCGGCGCACCTTTGGGAGTCGTAGAACTCGCGGAAGCGGCTGATCAGGCCGTCCCGCATCTCCACCAGCGTGATGTAGCTGTTGCGATACCGCTCCCCCGAGCCGAGCATGTGGCCATCGCTGTCGTACTCAACCAGGAAGCGATCAGGGTCGATGAGCTCGTAGGTCTCTGTGATGTGGAAGGCCATGGTCACCAGGCCGTAGGAGGTGGACAGCCGGTCGTATACCTCCTGCTTGCCAGCAGTGCGCGACGGCTTGCCGGTGAACGAGAAGGGCGCCTCGAAGACAATCTCGTCGTGCCAGCACTGCGCCAGCGCATCCACATCGCCCGTGGCTATTAGCTCGAAATACGCCCTAATCAGATTGAGATTGGCCGCTCGCCGCGTGTCTTGGTCCACCAGCGGAATCTAACCCACTGGCTACTAGGGTGGATTTCTGTGCGCGTGATGATGACGGGGGCAACAGGGTTTATCGGCGGACACACCGCGGCACGCGCCATCGATGCGGGCCATGAGGTTTGCGCTCTGGTGAGGTCGCCCCAGAAGCTTGAAGATCTCCGCGATGCCTTTGACTTGCCCGCCATCGACCATGTCATAGGAGACATGACCGATCCTGAGGCCGTCGCCGCAGCCCTCGACGGCGCTGACGCGGCGATCCACTGTGCCGCCGTCGTATCGCTCGACGCACGCGGCAACGCCCAGGGGATCGAGAACAGCATCGCCGGAGCCCGGCTAGTGCTTCACAAGGCTCACGAAATGGAGCTCGACCCGATCATCCATCTCTCCAGCGTGGCCGCTTTGTTTGACCCCGGTGCTGGCTCCCTCACGGTTGACCACCCGCCTTCATCAGCCGGATATACATACGGCCAAGCCAAAGCCGACGCGGAGATGGTGGCCCGCAAGCTCCAGGCCGACGGTGCTCCCCTGGCGATCGTGTATCCGAGCGCAGTGATCGGTCCGCCCGCGGGCTCGGCCTTCGGCGAGGCCAGCGAAGACATGGCCCGATTCACGGCAAGCGGCATCATTCCCACCCGAAGGGCCGCGGTGGCGATCTCCGATGTCCGAGACATGGCCTCGCTCCTCGTGGCGCTGCTCGAACCGGGCCATGGGCCCCGTCGAATCATGTGCGGCGGTCATTTGGTAGACATGAACGACTTTGCCCGCATCCACCGCGACATCACGGGTCGAAGATTCCCCATGATGCCGCTTCCTCCTTCGGCGCTCCGAGGGATTGGCCGAGTGGCTGATTCGATCCGGCGTGTCGTGCCGATCAATGCGGCGATGAACCGATTCAGCATGAGCGTGCTCACTCAATGGGAGGGATCAGAAGACAGCGATCTCTCCGTGTACGGGGTTGAGTTCCGCAATATTGAAGAGACGTTCGCTGACAGCCTGGCTGCCTGGCACAAGGCCGGCCTCCTCTCCAACCGCCAGATAGGCAAAGCATTCCCCTCCCCTGACCCCAGAAAAGCGCCGACACCGCCCAAGGGTTTCCGGATGCCGCCCCGCGTGGTGCTGTCGCGGCCGTTTAGGACCCTCGGTCCCCTCGTTGTCCCGCGTGCCCACCGATTGATAAACCGGCTCACCCAAGGGCGAACACTGCTCGATTCCGCCGCTCAGCCCATGCTCATGCTCTTCTCGACCGGCGCCAAGACCGGCCAGACCCGAGAGACACCGCTCGGAGCGGTCCCGCTCGAGGGTGGTCGCTTCTTGGTGGTGGGCAGCAACTTCGCCCGCGAGCAGCACCCGGCCTGGACGGCCAACCTCCTGGCCAACCCCGATGCGGAGATCATCTTCCGAGGCAAGAGAACTCCGGTGCGAGCCCGCCTCCTCTCCGGACCCGAGCGTGAATCAAGATGGCAGACTGCGGTCGCCTGGTATCCGCTGTGGACTGGCTATGACTCCATAACCCAGCGAGAGCTGCGCCTGTTCGAATTGGATCCCGTCCCAAGCGCTGACTGAGCGTCAGAATGGGCTCCAAGTCCTAGTGATACGTCAGGTACTCGTTCAGCTCCCAGTCGGTTACCGCTTGGCAGAATCGGCGCCACTCCTCCCGCTTCATGGCCACAAAGTTGGCCACCAGGCCTGATCCGACGGCTTCTACCAGGGCGCTGTCGGCCTCTAGCGCATCGAGGGCCAGACTCAGGTTCTCCGGGGCGCATCGCTCCGTATTGGCGGTCTCGAGGCCGTCGCCCTCCTCATGGGGCGGCGGAGAGGTCTCGTTTCTCACCCCCAAGAGCGTGGCCTGGAGAATCGCCGCGTTTGCGACGTAGGGATTGGCCGCCCCGTCGGGGACTCGGCTCTCCAGCCTGGTGCCCGCGCCTCGGTCGCTGGGTACCCGGATGGCCACGGCGCGATGGTCGTATCCCCAGTTGGCCCAATAGCCCGACAACTGCCCAGGAATGAGCCGTTTGTAGGCGTTGACAGTGGGGGCGCACAGTGCGGTCAGCGCCTCGTGATGCTCGAGCATGCCCCCGATGCCGTGGTGGGCGAGCGCAGAGAGCCCATCGGCGGCCTGTGGATCGTGGAGCAAATGCTCGCCGGCGTCGTTTTGGAAGCTGACATTTACATGGAGGCCGTTGCCGCCGCGATCGCCGAAAGGCCGGCCGAGGAACGTCCATAAAAGCCCGTGCCGAGCAGCCACCTCGCGGCACAACAGCTTGAGCAGGAAGGTGTTGTCGATGGCCTCAAGGGGCTCCTGGTGCTCAATGGTGACCTCGAACTGAGGGGTGTCGTACTCGCTGGCGATGGTTTCCAGACCGATGCCGGTAGATTCTGCGGCGGCCATGATCTCGTCCAGCAGCCCCACCGGGTCCACCAACGGTCCTGTCCCGTAGCAGTACGAGCCCGGAGTGTCCCAGGGCTCCCAGCCGCCATTTCCATCGGGCTGGAGCACGTAGGCCTCAAGCTCGATCCCGACCCGAGCCCGCAATCCCACGGCCTCGAGATCGTCTACCGCCCTGGCCAATCCATGTCGGGGTGAGATGGCCAGCGGCTCGCCATTCTGGAACAGATCGGCGATAACGACGCCGGTTCCCTCTTGCCAACAGTCTCTGGCTTCCTCCGGGTTGTAGATGGCCCGGAAATCGCCGAGACCCTCGAGCACCTCGGCCCCAGGGGCTGGAATAAGAGCCCGGTCATACCCCACCCCGAAGATGGCGATGGAGTAGCTCACCTCGCCGGTGGCCGCCGCCAGGGGGATGTACTTCCCTCGGGCGAAGCCGAACATGTCGGGGTAGAGCACCCGCAAACGGGTGTGTTCAGGATTGGTCATGGAGCACCTCCCATATCCGGTTTGGTGACAGCGGTGTGGCGACGTCGGTCCAGTCCACATCGGGCAGCGCGGCACAAACGGCGTTAACCACGGCGGCAAATGCGCCGTTGGTCCCCCCCTCCCCCATGCCCTTCATTCCTCCCGGCGTGTAGGGACTGGGGATCTCCAAGTGCTCAATGCGGATGTCGGGCATCGTCGCACTGTCGGGAACGTGATAGTCGAGCAGCGTTGAGCACTGCGGCTGGCCCTGGTCGCTGTAGACGATTTCCTCGATCAGCGCGGCCCCGAGTCCCTGGGCCACCCCGCCGTGGATCTGGCCCTCCACGATCATCGGATTGACCATGGTGCCGCAGTCGCTCACCACTGCGTAGTCCTCAACCTCCACCTGGCCGGTGCCGGGATCGACGGCCACCCGGCAGGCATGGGTGGCGTAGGAGAACGTAGGGCTGGCCGGATCGTAGGAGTGCGACGCAACCAGCCCGGGCTCAGTTCCCTCGGGGAGCCGGAACCCCTGCCAGGCCCGCTGAGCCACCTCGGCGATGCTCACCCCGACGCCAGTACCGGCCACCCGGGCCTGACCCTCCTGAAGCTGGATGTCCGCAGGGCTGGCTTCGAGCATCTCAGCGGCGATGATTCTGAGCTTGTCGGCCACCCGCTGGGCAGCAACCACCGAAGCTCCGCCACCAACCGCGATCGAACGTGAGGCGGCCGTGCCATACGGGGAATACGGAGTGGTCTCGGTGTCTCCGTGGACCAGTTCGACCGTATCCAGGTCAACGCCCAACTCGTCGGCCACCAGTTGCGGGATCGTGGTTTCCAGACCTTGACCGTGGGGGGATATGCCGGTGGCCACCCGAACCGAGCCGTCGGGCTCAAATCGCACGGTGGCGCTCTCGAACCCTCCGATGCTGAGCCCGATGAACTCGTTCATGGTGCTCGGACCGATCCCAGCCATCTGCACATAGCAGCAATAGCCCACGCCGCGGAGCCGCCCGTCGTCGGGAGGCGCCGGACCATCGCTGATGAGCCGTCGTGCCCGTTGCAGCGCCTCGGGGTAGTCGCCGTTGTCGTATTCGATCATGGTTCGGATCCGATAAGGAAGCTCCTCAGGGGTGATCATGTTCTGAAGCCGCAGCTCCACCGGATCGCGCTGCAATGCCCCCGCCACCAGGTCAACCGCTCGTTCTCGAATGCACGCTGCCTGAGTCTGCCCGAAGCCGCGGTAAGCCCCGGTGGACATGGTGTTGGTGGCCACCACCTGGCCGACACAGCGCACGGCCTCCCAGCGGTAGGGGCCAGGAACAACGCCGAACACCGTGAAGAGCGGCCCGCCGCCGAACACCGCGAATCGCCCCCCGGCGTTGCGAGCGCTCTCAACCCGCAACCCCCGAAGCGTTCCGTCTTCGTCGAAGGCCACCTCGATGTCGTGAACCTCGTCGCGGGCGTGGGTGGTGGCCAACAGCGACTCAGACCGGTCCTCCACCCACTTCACCGGCTGGCCCAGGTCCAATGCCGCCGCCGCCACGATGACCTCGTCCTCGTACAGATGGTCTTTGAGCCCGAAACCGCCCCCGACATCGGGGGCGACAACCCGCACCCGGCTCTGCGCCATGCCCAGTGCCTCGCACAGTGAGTCGCGCACCGAATGGGGTGTCTGCGTCGAGGTGTAGACGGTGAGCTTGCCCTGGGGTTCGGGCACCGCAACAATGCCCCGTCCCTCTATGGCCAGCCCGTGGATCCGCCCGATCCGCAGCCTGGTGCGCAGCGTGCGATCCGCATCCCCGAACACTGCGGCGGTGTGCTCATCGGAATCGCCCGCGTCAAAGGAGGCCAGCACGTTGGTGCCGAGTTCGGGATACAGCAAAGTGGCATCGGCAGCCAGAGCCTGTTCGATTTCCAACACCGGTGTGAGCTCTTCAATGTCGAGGCCGACCTGTTCCACCTGGTCTTCGGCCTCGTATCGCGAGCCGGCAATGGCCACTCCGATCGGTTGACCCACGTATCGGAGAATGTGGTCGATCACCGGGGTGGAGCGCTGCTGCTGGCCGCCCAGGATCCACAAGACGGGCAGCTCCCCGGAGATGAGGGAGGCCAACTCGTCGGGGCTGTACACCGTGGCCCGACCATCGGTCGCGGCATCGAAGTCCACGAGGCGCCCGTGGGCCACCGGACTGCGAACGATGGCGGCATGGGCCATGTTCGGCAGAACTATGTCGTCGAGGTATCGGCCCGTACCGCGCAAGAGATACTCGTCGTTGCGACGGGTCACTCGCTGGCCGACCAGTCGGGGCTTCATAGGTGTCGCGACACTAGCCAGCGTTGGCCCAACCGATCAGCGGCGATTGCGCAGTCACAGGCCCAAGGGCGAGACTCGCAGGAGATGCCCGACACTCTGATCCGCAATATCAGCCATCTGGTCACCTTCGACACCAACGACCGCGAGCTGGAGGGCGCTGACCTTCTGGTGTCCGGCTCACGCGTTGCCGCGGTGGGCTACGACCTAGAGGTCGATGGCTCCGTCGAGGTCATCGACGGCCGGGGCCTGCTCGTGCTCCCCGGACTGATCAACGGGCATCAACACCTCTACCAAGTGGGGCTGCGCTCGTTCGTGGAACTCGAGCGGGCCCCCATTCACCCCTGGCTGACCGCACTCCACGTCAAAACCCTGTACCTGTGGCGCCAGGGCCACTACACGCCAGCCTCGGTAGGCGCCGTCGCCCGGGCGGGCATGGTGGAGTCGCTGCTCGGCGGGGTTACCACCGTCGCCGATCAGCACTACGTCTTCGTCGAGGGCAACACCGAGCCCTTCATCGAGGAGATGATCGAGGGTGCTCTCGAGATCGGCATCCGCCTTCACGCCGGACGGGGTTCCATGACCAAGGGCAAACGGCACGGCGGCGTTGTGCCCGACAACGCCTGCCAGACCATCGATGAGGTTCTGCGCCACTCTCAAGAGCTGATCGGTCAGTACCACGACCCCGATCCCCTGGCCCGAATCAGGATCGACCTCGCCCCGTGCGGTGTGCACACCGACGAACCGGAGATATACCGCGAGTTCGCTTCGCTCGCCGCGGATCATCCAGGGGTCGGTCTGCACACCCATCTTTATGAGGTCATCGACACTGGTTTCTGCACTGACACCTACGGGGTTACTCCGTGGCAATTCCTTCGGGACAATGGCTGGGACCACGACAGGGTGTGGCTGGCCCACATGGTTGATCCCCCTCATGAAGAGATCCCGGAGTTTGCCGCGGCCGGGGTGGGCATTGTGCATTTGATCGCGCCCGATCTGCGCATGGGCTGGGGGCTGGCCCCTCTGCGGAAGTACCTCGATGCGGGATGCAAGGTCGGATTCGGCACCACCGGGTCGGCCTCCAATGACGGTTGCAATCAGCTTGGCGATATCAGAGTGGCAGCTCTGGCCCACCGCGATATGGACATCTCCCCGCAGAAGTGGCCAAGCGCCCGCGAGCTGCTGGGTCTGGCCACCCGGGGGTCGGCCGCGTGCCTGGGGCGCCACGAGCTGGGCGTGATCGAGCCGGGAAAGGCTGCCGACATCGCGGCGTGGGACATGACCACCGTTGACCGAGTGGGAGTCCACGACGCGGTCATCGGGCTGGTGCTCGGTGGGCTCTCTGATCGGGCCTCGTTGGTGATGGTGGATGGCAAGGTTGTCGTCCGGGACGGTCGCTGCACCACTGTGGACGAGGCGGCCATCGCTGACGCGGCCCGCGATGCGTATCCGGTGCGTCCATCCTCGCACCGGCGCCGCGGCTGACTCCCAGCACTCTTAATCGACACCTGTTCTGAGAGGGGGTAGTGTCGGATACTGTCAGATGCGCGCGTTGTCCAAGGGACCACGCCGTAGAGGAGGGGGTATTTCCGTGACACGTCGATCTTCGATCTTGTTCAAGCTTTTCGCGCTGCTGATGGTGTTTGGCCTGATTGCGGCAGGGTGCGGCAACGACGACGACTCGGACGCAGAGCCGGCACCAGAGCCGGCACCGACCGAGGCCGAACCAGAGCCGGAACCCGAACCCGAAGAGGAGCCCGAACCCGAGCCTGAAGACGACGGCGATGCCCTCAGGGTGGCCCTGTTGCTGCCCGGTGTCCGCAACGACAACTCCTTCAGCCAGGCGGCCTATGAGGGCCTGCGGGATGCCGTGGCCGAGGATGGCAACGTCGAGACCCAGGTTCTCGAGGAGATCATCGACCCGACCGACTCGTTACCGGCGCTCCGCGACTTCGCCAGCCAAGGATTCGACCTCATTTTGGGACACGGCATCGAGTACGTGGATCCGATTCAGCAGCTCTACGAGGAATTCCCCGACGTTGCCTTCTCCATGACCGGTGGCATTTTGGTTCCCGGATCCGTCACCTCGAGCAACGTGGTGGACTGGCTCTACAACATCCAGGACATGGCCTATCCCAACGGAATCTTGGCCGCAAAGGCCATAATTGGCGACACCATCGGGATCGTGGGCGGCCCCGAGTTCGACTTCGTCAAGGACATGCACCAGTCGTTCCGCGACGCGGCCTTGTCTGAGAACCCGGATCTGAACTTCCTCGAGGGCTTTGCCGGCTCGTTCATCGACGTGCAAGCCGCAGCCGAGGTGGCCCAGCAGCTCATCGACCAAGGCGCCGACTTCATCTATTGCTCCGGTGACGGAATTTGCATCGGCGCAGCCCAGACGGCGTCAGCAGCAGGTATTCCCATCGCGGTCGGATTCGGTTCGCAGGAGCAAACCGCGCCAGATGTCTATCTGTCGGCCACGGTGATTCGCCTCAAGGATCTATACTTGGACTTCTTCGATCAGGTACGCAACGGCACGTTCGGTACCCCCGACGGAGAGGTGCACACTTTCGGCGAAGAGGGGTACGCCTTCTATCCGGGCGGCATCTTCAACGCCCAGGTGGAGGTCTTGCCGGTCAACATGGCGGCAACGGTGGATACCGCAGTGGGGCTCGACGAGCTGCAAGCCACCCTCGACGAACTGGTTGCCCAAATCCAGGCCGGCGAGTTCTCAATCCCCTTCCCCGGCTAGACACTCGTTGAACTCAGAACCAGGCGCGGACCCGGCCACCGGTACGCCCCTCTCCATAAGGGGCGTTTCCCGGCGGTTCGGGTCCGTCCGGGTCTTGGAGGCCGTGGACTTCGACTTGGCGGCAGGAGAAATCCACGCGCTGGTGGGCGAGAACGGGGCGGGCAAGTCAACCCTGGCCAAAATCGTCGCCGGGGCGATACGGTCCGATGCTGGCTCGATGACCTTGTTCGGCCAGCCGTATCGACCGTCATCGCGCCGGGAGGGGGCGGCCGCCGGTGTCGCCCACGTTCGACAACAGCTTTCGCTGGTCCGGGGTCTCACCGTTGCCCAGAATCTGCAACTGGGAAGACCAGATGCTCCCGCAATCTTCAACGCGTCTGCAGCCCGGGCCGAGGTGGAGCGGTGGTCGGACGAGTTTGCGCTGAAGGTTCCGGCCGAGACGCTCGTCGACGACATGCCGCTGGCTGTCCGCCAGCAGGCTGAAATCCTCATCTCAGTGGCATGGGGAGCACGGCTGCTGATCCTTGACGAGCCCAGCTCCGCGCTGGGACCGCTTGAGACCACGGCTCTCATCGCGCTGTGCCACCGCCTCCGAGCTGAAGGCACCCCGATCATCTATATCTCCCACCGCTTGCCCGAGCTGGCCGAGTTGGCCGACCGGCTTACGGTGCTTAGGGGCGGCAAAGTGGTGGTGGAGGGTGCCGACGTGCGGGCTGCTGACCTTCGGGAGGTGGCCACGCTGATGATTGGCGACGTTTCGCTCCTTGAGGTCAATCGGCCTGAGATTGAGCGAGGGCCAACCCGACTGAGCGTGAGCAACCTCTCTGCCTCGTCTACCCAAGAGGTCGGCTGCCACGACCTCGAATTCGAGGTGGCCTCCGGTGAGATTCTCGGCGTGGTCGGCATCGCCGGAAATGGCCAGGAATCGCTGGCCAAGGCCCTCACCGGGCAAGTCAAACTAGACCACGGCCACGTTGTGGTCGACGGCAAGGACATCTCCGGATCAGCCCGACTGGCCATTGCCGCGGGGGTCGCGCACCTGCACGAGGACCGCTCCACCGGACTGGCCGCCGCGTTCTCGGTGGCCGACAACGCTACCGCCCGCCACGTGGGAAGCCGGAGATTCACCCGTTTTGGCTTCAGGCTGCCCGACAAGATCGCCCGCCACGCCCGGCAATTGGTCGAGCGATTCCAGGTCCGCCCCCCTGAGCCAGCGGCCAGAGCCAGCTCGCTCTCCGGAGGTAACCAGCAGAAGTTGATGGCCGCTCGTGAGCTCGAGAAGAACCCCGCTGTTTTGGTGGCCCATGGCCCCACCAAAGGACTCGACCCCGAAGCCGCCAAGACCATGCGCGATCGCTGCTTTGCCGCCGCCCAGGCGGGTGGAGCTGTCGTGGTGATCTCTGCCGACCTCGACGAAGTGTCCGACCTGGCTCACCGGGTCATCGTGCTCTACCGCGGGCGAGTAACCGATGCGTTCCCCATTGAAGACTTGACATCTGAGCGCCTGGGGGCGGCCATGGCCGGTCTGACCGAGACCACGGAGGCCGTCGGTGGCTGAGACCTTCATCGGCGGCAATGTGGGTGACGCACCGTCCGAACCCCTCGAAGACGAGGGGCGCAAACTCACCACGTCATTGTCGACAAGCTGCATAGCCGTCCTTATGGCCATTGTTCTTGGCGGGCTGATCATGCTCATGTCCGGCGAGAACCCGCTGACCGCCTACACCGCCATGGTGGACGGGGCGTTCGGTTCGGAGTTCGCCCTCGGTGAGACCCTCTCCCGGGCCGCACCGCTGGCCATCGTCGGGTACGGCACCGCAGTGGCGCTTCGCGCTGGCCTGATCACCATCGGCGCCCAAGGCCAGGTTGTCGCCGGCGCCATCGGAGCGCTGGTGACCGCCCAGTTATTCGAGAGCGGCCCTTCGGCTGTTGCCATTCCGGCTGCCGCACTCGGAGGCGCCTTGTTCGGTATGGCGTGGGTGTTGATCCCTGCGCTGCTGCGGGCCCACTTCAATGTGAACGAGATTCTCTCCACCCTGCTGTTCACCGAATTCGCCGCCTTGCTCATCGAATACCTCCTCAACAATCCCCTCAAACCCCCCACCGCGATCACGCCGCAGTCCGACCCCTACCCCGCCAACGGCGTTCTAGGACTGGTCATCGACGGGACCCGTTTCCATGCCGGGGTGTTCGTTGCAGTAGCCATCGGACTGCTCTTCGTGTGGTGGGTGCGCTCGGATCGTGGGTTCAGCTACGACTTGTACGGCGAGAACCCGAGCCTGGCCCAGAGTCTGGGCATCTCCGGCAACCGCGTCATCATCAACTCGCTTCTCATCTCCGGGGCAACCGCTGGCCTCGTCGGATGGATCCAAGCCGCCGGTCTTCTCCAGCGGGTCTACGTGCAGATCGCCTCAGACATCGGCTTCTTCGGCCTCGTCGTCGCCTTCCTCGGGGGCGCTACCCCAGGCGGGGTCTTGGTGGCCGCCCTCCTGTTCGGGGCCCTTCAGTCCGGTGGCCTGGCCATGCAATCCTCTGAGGGCATCCCGGCCTCGCTATCGGACATTATCCAGGCGCTTCTGCTGCTCGGGTTCTCCATTCGTTATGCGCCCCAGATCATCCGCCTCACTCGCGGGGTCATGGCCAACTTCACCCTCATCGGGAAGAGACGGACATGAGCCAGCTTCTGGAAGCCACGTTTTGGAGCGCCACCGTGGCCGGCGGACTGCGGCTGGCCACCCCGTTGATCTACGCATCGATCGGCGAGACGTTCGCCCAGCGAGCCGGGGTGCTGAATCTGGGCCTCGAGGGATACATGATCATCGGTGCTTTGACCTCCCTTTATGTCGCCGATCCAACCGCGGCCCCACTCGGCTTTCTGGTGGGAGGTCTGGCTGGAATGGGATTGGCGTTCATCATGGTCTTGCTCTCGATTCGCCTCTTTGCCAACCAAGTTGTGGTCGGGTTCGGGCTAACCATCCTCGGAATAGGCACCACGGGATATATCTTCCACGTCACCACCGACGTCGGGGGACGAGACCGCCAGGTCTCCCTGCCATCGGAAATCGACATCCCGCTCCTGTCCGACATCCCGTGGCTCGGCGATGCCGTCTTCGGCCACAGCTGGTACACGTGGCTCTCGCTGGCGCTGGTGCTGGTAGCGGGATTCGTGGCGTCGCGCACCATCTTCGGACTCGAGGTCAAAGCTGTTGGGGAGGATCCTGACGCCGCCGCCGCCAAGGGTGTCGACGTCCTGCGCATCCGCACCCAGGCCACGCTGATCTCCGGGTTCCTCGGCGGTTTGGGCGGCGCGGCCCTGATGCTGGGCAGCGTGGGCCGGTTCCAGCCCTACCTCACCGCCAACCGCGGGTTCATCGCCCTGATCGTGATCATCATGGCCAGTTGGAGCATCTGGGGGGCCGCGGTGGGCGCATTCGTCTTCGGATTCTTCGAAGCGCTGGGCTTCAACCTCAACAACGTGTTTGTGGACGTGCCCATTGAAGGTCTCAACGCCATACCGTTCTTCGTGGCCCTAGTGATCCTTACCGTGAGCGCGCGATGGGCCCGTATGCCCCGAGGGCTGGGCGAGAACTACGTTCCCACGGTCTGATCGACCAAGGCCCTGAGCGCCTGCCTGTCGGCATCGGAGCAAAAGGCGGCATCGATGGCTCGGTGCTGGGCAGCGACGAGATCGCCCAGACTCCAACCCAGGTAGTCGGCGGCCAGCTGAATCTCACTGCACAGCGAGATTCCCAGCGTCTCGGGGTCGTCGGTGTTGATGGTGAAGCGCACCCCCGCGGCGGCCAACTCTCTGATCGGATGGTCATCCAGGCTGGAGTAAAGCAGGGTGCAGTTGGACGTCAGGCAGACATTCAGCGTGATGTCCCTCTTGAGGACCATGGCCAACACCTCAGGATCCTCGATGCAGCGAACCCCGTGATCGACGCGGCTCACGCCAAGCAGTTCGACGGCATCGCGAACGCCTTCGGCCCCTGAAGACTCGCCGGCGTGGGCGGTGCGCCCCAGCCCGATTCGGGCCGCGTCGGCATAGGCGGGAGCAAATCGAGGACCGGTGCGCCCGGCGGCCTCTTCGTTGCCGTCGATGGAGAGGCCGACGATTCGAGGCAGTCCTGCTCCCGCGATCCACTCCACCAGCTGTCGGGCTTCCTGTTCGGATTGCTGGCGGAGTATCGACGGCAGCAAGCGGAAGTCGCCCAGTCCGTCGGCCTGGGCCCGATCGAATCCCCGAGCGCAGGCGGTGAAGAGTTCGCCCGTGGCCAGCCCCGACCAGTGGGTGGGGTTCACGATGACCTCCGCGTACACCATGCCTTGGTCATGGGCGTAGGCGGCGAAGTCATAGGCCACCTGCTCGGCGGTGGGCTCGTCACGCACGAGGCCGCAAACCCAGTCGAGCGTCTCCAAGAAGTCGGCCAGATTGTCCACCTCGAAGAGGCGGTCCACCGGCCGGGGCGGCTCCTCACCGACGACGCCAGCCAGTTCGGCCACTCGGCTGGGGCGGAACGTGCCCTCCAGGTGGATGTGGAGCTCGATCTTGGGGACAGCGCGAACCTGCTCCGCACTGAGCGCCGTCATCGGAGTACGCCCACGCTCTAGCTCAACCTGACAATCGTCATGTGTAGATACCGGGGGGAGGATCCCAACCGGTGAGGACGTGGCGGCCGATCTCGGCGTGCTTCCACTCCACCGGATCGTGCAGCGAGAGCGTGCGGACGTTTCTCCACCATCGGTCGAATCCCAGAGGACGCCGCACCGAGCGGGTGCCCATGAGCCCGAAGATGCCCTGCGCCGCGGCCAAACCGGCCCGGTCGGCGGCCGAGCGGGCGGCATAGATCGGGATGGCCAGATCGGTGCGGCTTATCTCCCCCCTCTCGAAGGCGTCAATCAGGCTCCCGCAGCGCATGGTCAGCTCATGGGCGGCGGCTAAGTCGGCCACCAACTCCCCCGTCGTCCTCTGCACCATGGGATCGTCGGCCGCATTGTCCACCTCGGCTGAGGGCCACGGACGGCTGTGCTCGTTGACGAACGGCACGGCGGCCTGAAGCGCGCCGATGCCTATCCCGATGTTCACCGCCGCGAATCCAGCCTCGAACCGGACCCCCGAATGGGGCAATGGTGCCCGCCCAGGGATGCTGGCATTCCACTCGGCGCCCACATGGACGTTCTCGAAGCTGATGGACCCGGAATCGGTGGCCCGCTGCCCGAGCGTGTCCCAGTCGCGATGGACCGTCATGCCTGGGGTGTCCTTGGCCACCAGGTTCAACTGGAGCGCGAAGAACGGTTTCTCAGGGGTGAACCGTTCGGGGTTGACGCCCCACACCGCCACGTAATCGGCCTCGGCAGAACCGGTGGTATAGATCTTCTGGCCGCTGATCACATGACTGCCGTCTTCTTGCTCAAGGGCCACTGTGGTGAACGGATCGGCCACTGTGCGCCCAGCCTCGGCCACAGCCAGGCCCAGCATGGCGTTCTCCTCGAGGATCAGCGCCGCGAGGTGGGGCTTCAGATCGTCAGAGCAGTAGCCGAAGATCTCCCGCACCAGCTCGTCGTGGACCTTGTAGACCTGGGCCACCGAGGAGTCGGCCACTGCTAGGCGAACCTGGGCGTGGAGGCTGGCTGAGTGCGATGCCCCGATACCGCCGAATCCTGCCGGCACAGCGAGTCCGAGAATCCCGCAGCCCTTGAGGGCCTCGACGGCTCGGGTGGGATACCGGCCCTCGTCATCGTGTTCAGTCGCCAGAGGCGCCACCACGTCGGCGATCACATCGTCCAGCGTCTCCAGGGCCTGCTCCTCGCCGTCGTCGAGCACCGGAGGGGCAATCGCCGATCCCAACAGCCGTGCCAGTGTCATCGTTTTCTCCTCAATCGCCAATCAGTTGGATTCATCGTGTCACTTCCCCGCTATCGCGCCTCATCCACAGCGCCTGCCCCACCTTCATGCCTTATCTCTCATGGGCGTGCTGGCATGAACGTGCTGGGGGCACCGACAACACAGCAGCACGGGAATGAACGACTGGGTGAAGGTGTCGATGAGACCCTTCTCGGTGAGGCCGTAGTCGGGAACACCGGCCAAGCCAACGAAGGCCAGGATCATGTAGGGCGATGCAATCTCACAGCCCAGCGACGCCGCGGCCTGGTTGGCCTCGACCGACTCGTCGTACACCTGCTCCCACGGCTGGTCGCTCATTATGCCCCCCAGCGGGAGCGGGACCGTGGCCAACACCTCGCCGTCGGCCACGCAGACGTATCCACCGCCGATCTGTTGGAGGGTGCGGGCCGCGTGGGCCAAGTCTTCATCGCTGGTGCCCACCACCACCAGATTCTGGTTCTCGCAGTTGCTGGTGATGCCCAGAGCGCCACGGGTGAGCCCGAACCCCCGCACGAACCCTGTCGCCCGGGTGTCCGTTCCGTGGTGGCGGTCGACCACTGTGATCTTGGCAATGTCGATGGCGGGATCGGGGGTCACATTGCCGTCCACTACCGGGAGTTCGGCCTCGATGGCCCGCTTGAAATAGCCGTCGTACATCTCCATGGCTCGGACTACCGCCACCTCGTCGGGCGCAGCGTCGGCTTCCACCCGGAACATGTCGGGTCCGAAATCGCCCGGCAGGTGGACAGTGTTGCGAACCCAGTCCGGCATGGTGTCGAGATTGTCAAAGACAGCCTCGCCGTCTCGGCCGGCGACCTCTCCCCCCACGATGACCAGTGACGGACGCACTTCGGCCAGATCATCGAGGATCATCACATCGGCCAACCGGCTGGGGGTGAGCGAGCCGAGCAGGTGATCGAGCCGGTAGTACTGGGCCGCGTTGAGCGAGGCCATCCGGTAGGCCTCCATGGCCGGGACCCCCTCGGCGATGGCACTGCGCACGTGGTAGTCGATGTGACCTTCGTCCCGGAGGTCTTCCACGTGGCGGTCGTCGGCGCAAAAGCTCATGTAGTCGAACCCGCCGGCCACGGCATCAACGTCTTCGAACACCAACGGCACGTTGTCGTTCATCGATCCCGACATCACCGTGATCATCACCCCGAGGCGGAGCCGGTCGATCACCTCTGCGGTGTTGAACGCATTGTGGTCGTCGCTGACCCCGCCGGCCAGATAGGCCCACAGCGGCTCATCGGCAATACGGGCGGTGTGTCCGGTGAGCCTGCGACCCGCGGCAATGGCGGTGTGGGCCTTGCGGGCGGCCGAAATGTCGAGGTCGAAGGGGTTGCTCTCACCCAATGTGGCCACGTTTGCCGCCGTGAGGCGTTCCAGTACGTCTTCTTCGGGCATCACCGCTCCGCCCAATTCGAGAGCGGGCACCCGGGGAATCTTGTGGGAGATCTGCTGGAAGATGCGCATCGGCGTGGCCGTAGAGGCCATGGCGTCGGCACCCCGAGTCCCGACCACGTTGGCCAGGCAGTTGGGGTCGGCCAACACGGTGGTGGTGCCCCGAGGCACCACCAATCGGGCCAACTCTCCCGGCGTGAGCATGGTGTATTCGATGTGGAGATGGACGTCGATGAACGTCGGCGCCACAAACTGGCCCGAAGCATCAACCTCGACGGTGGCCTCCAGTCGTCCGGGAGGGGTCACCGCGGCAATGTGCTCCCCAACGATCAGCACGTCCCGCTCGATGAGCTCGCGGTTGTGGAGCGCCAGCACCGTTCCGCCCCGAATGGCCAGGTCGGCCGGCTGATCGCCCCGGGCTGCGGCTTGAAGCCGCATGATCTGTTCGGGACTGGGAGCGAGGTCGGCGCCGATGAACGTCATGCTCACCAAATTTCGTATTCGGGAACGACAGGCAACCGGCTCACGTCAACACGAGGTCGTCGACGAGCTGGCTTAATGTGCCGTCCACCACACCGATGTCGGTCACATGCGGTCCCGTCAGGCAGGCCAGGCTCATCAGCATGACCGAGAACAGCGGCTGGGTGAGCGGCCCGGGCGGCAAGCCGATGGCTTGGGCCGCGGCGCCGACCTCTGACTGAAGCCGAGCAACGTCGGAAGCCGGCAACGGCGACAAGATCCCCGCCACGGGGAGCTCCAGGATCGAGACGACCTCACCGTTCTGGACCACTGCCACTCCTCCCCTGGTGGCGATCACCGCGTTGGCCGCCACCGCCATGTCGGAGGGATCACGCCCGAATACCGAGAGGTTGTGCGTGTCGTGGCTGATCGTGGTGGCTACCGCGCCCGTCCAGTGGCCCCAGCCACCGAGCAGCCCGGCAACCGGCATGGCCGGAACTCGGCCGTGGCGGTGTACGACCACGTTCAGCAAGTAGCCATCGGGAATGGTTACCACCTCGTCGGCCACCTCGACCTCGGTCTCGCCCCACTCTGTCATCACCACGCCCTCAACGGTCCTCATGCGGTGACGTCCATCCGGAACACCGGGCAGGCGGAAGATGAAGTCGTCGGCGGTCATCGTCGACAGTTGGATGGTGTCGAGCGGCGGGTTCGACGGCGCCTCGACAACCGGTTTGAGCATCGCACCTCCATGGGCCACATGGCAGCCGTCGAAGAACACATCTTCCACCGCCACTTCTTCCAAGGAGGACAGCACCGCAATGTCGGCCCGGCGCCCTGCGGCCACCATGCCCAAGTCGGTGCGCTGGAGTCGATAGGCGGCGTTGTAGGTGGCGATTCTCAGGGCTCGCACCGGTGCCAAGCCGTAGCGGATCAAGCGACGCAGGAGATCGTCGATGCCGCCTTCTTCCAGCAGCGTGGCGGCGAACAGATCGTCAGTGGCGGCGATGAGGTGGGTGGGGAACTCCGGCAGTTTGGCCAGCTCCTCCACCAGGAGCGGCAGCACGAAGTCGAAGGCGCCCCGCAGTTCGACGGTCATGCCGGCCCGGAGCTTTTCCATGGCGTCCACGTGGGCGAACACCTCGTGGTCGGAGAAGATGCCCGCGCTGAGATAGGCCTGAAGGGCGGGCCCGGTCAGGCCGGCGGCGTGGCCGCTGACCAGCTTGCCGCTCTCGTGGCCGGCCGACACGATGTCGACCATGCGGGCGTCGCGGCCCAACACTCCGCCCATGTCCATGACCTCGGCCAGGCCGCCCACTTCGTCCCAGGAGAGCATCTCGGCGATGTCGGCCGCATGGAGGTCGTGGCCCGAAAGCTCCAACCCCGGCAGGGGCGGTACGCACGAGGGGGCTTGAACCACGAACCGGACCGGAAGCTCCCGGCTGGCGTCCACGGCGTAGCGAACCCCTTCGACCCCGGCGATGTTGGCCAGCTCGTGCGGGTCGATGAACACGGTGGTGGTGCCCCGAGGACAGATTGCGGCCGCGTACTGACCGGGAGTGAGCATTGAGCTCTCGAAATGAACGTGCATGTCGATGAACCCGGGGGCGATGTACCGGTCGGTGCAGTCAAACGAGTCGGCGGAATCGGTGCGCGACCCCGTCGGGTGGATGCTGGCCACAACCGGGCCGACGATGCCGACATCGGCCTCGCGCAGCTCCCCCGTTCCGACATCCACCACCGTTCCGCCCGTCAGGATCAGATCGAAGGCCTCGTTGCCGAGCGCAGCGGCAACTGCTCGAGCCCGAACCTCTTCCTCCAGGTGGCTGTGCATAGATAGACGCTAGCCCCTAGCCACCGCCGCAGGTTGTGGAATGGCCAGCAATGGGCCACAGGCAAACTCGGTGTAAAGAAACCACTACCGTGACCCGCAGATGCGGCTCTGAAAGGCAGGCATGGTGACCAGTTTCTTGTTGCGCGGTGGAACGGTGCTTCCGATGGAGGGTTCGAAGGCCGTCTTCGATCCGGGATCAGTCTTGGTGATCGACGGCAAGATCGAACTGGTGGGCCGCGTAGCCGATGTCGATCAGCACCCCGCCGCCTCCGACGTCGAGGTGGTCGATGTCACCGGGCACGCGGTAGTCCCCGGCTTTCACAACTGCCATCTGCATTCGGGACTGCTGAGGGGTACGGCGGAGTCGCTGGCCCTCTGGGAGTGGCTGGAAGACCACATCGACCCGGCCCACCGGGCGCTCACGCCGGAGATCGCCGAGGCGGCCTCATGGATGGCCTATACCGAGGGGCTGCGGGGCGGCACCGTTTCGGTGCTCGACATGTGGCGGTACATGGAGGGCTCCGCCCGGGCCGCCGAAGCCATCGGCATCCGGGCCACTCTGGCTCCCTATACCGCTGATCTGTACGACTATTTCGAGACCCTGGAGACCAATCGGAGGCTGCTTGAGACCCACCGGGTGGCCGCCGACGGCCGGGTGCGGACCTGGGTGGGCCTGGAGCACATCTTCTACTGCTCGCCCGACATGTTCCGGGGAGCGGCCGCGCTGGCCGAGGAGTTCGACACCGGCATCCACACCCATTCCTCGGAGTCGATCTGGGAGGTGCAGGAGTGCCTGCGCCAGTTCGGCCGTCGCCCCATCGAGGAGTTCTACAACCGGGGTATTCTGGGACCCCAGAGCGTTGTCGCCCACGGGGTGTGGCTCGACGACCGGGAAGTTCAGTTGATGGTGCAAACCGGCACCAGCGTCACCCATTGCCCCTGTTCCAACATGAAGCTGTCGTCGGGTCCGGCCCGGATCGGTTTCTATCGCCAGCAGGGTATGACAGTGGCCTTGGGCACCGACGGTGAGAAGGAGAACAACAACCTCGACATGCTCGAGGAGATGAAGTTCGCATCGCTGCTCCAGAAGGTGAGCACCCTCGATCCCACCACCGGCGACCCCTGGGACATCCTCGACATGGCCACGCTGTCGGGCGCTCGGGCACTCGGCCTCGACGAAGTGACCGGCTCCCTGGAAACCGGCAAGGACGCCGACATCGTCACCGTCAACCTGGGCGGGCTGCACTTCGTGCCGGTCATGCACGGCGACGACTTCAACATCGCAGCCCACTTGGTGTTCACCGCGTCATCCCACGACGTGGCCAATGTGTGGGTGCAAGGGCGGCAACTGGTGGTCGACGGCGAAGTGACCTCGGTCGACGTCGCCCAGGTTGCCGGGCAGGCCCAAGCCGCCGCCGAGGAGCTGTTCGAGCGGCGCCGTCAGCTCAAAGGCACCACCCCCAGCCCCGCGACCACGCTGGGAAAGAACGAGTAGCGCAGCTTGTGCCGGTAGGGCTGGTTTCTTAGCCCCCTGTCGGAGTGAAGGTGAGCGGCATGGTCTTGGGGGCTCGGGTGAACACACCCTCAGGGGTGGGGGGCATGCCGTCGAACTCGACGTCGTCCATGGCGTCGAGCAGTTGATTGGTGGCGATGTCTACTTCGGTCTTGGCCAGCATGGCGCCGATGCAGAAGTGCCGGCCCAGGCAGAACCCGGTGTGGTTGGCCGCCCCGGAGAACGCCTTGGACACGTCGAGGTCTTCGCGGAAGATGTCGAAGGTGTCGGGATCGGCGTAGCGGCGGGGGTCGCGGTTGGCCCCGGCGATGAGGCAGGTCACCGTGGAGCCGGCCGGGATGGTCACGCCGTGCATCTCCACATCGGTTTCAGGCTGGCGCATGATCATCTGCACCGGCGGCGAGTGCCGCAGCGTCTCGGCGAAGGCGTTGTCGATGAGGCTGCGGTCGTCGCGGACCGCCTGGAGCTGGTCGGGGTTGGCGATCAGGTTCATCATCATGTTGGCCATCGCCTTGTCGGTGGTCTCTCCCCCGGCCACCAACAGCAGCGACACGAACGCCTTGATCTCCAGGTCGGTCATCTGCTCACCGTCGATGATGGCAGTACACAGGGTGCTGAGCAGGTCGTCGCCTGGGTTGGCCCGACGCTTGGCGATGATCGGCATCATGTAGGCCTCGAGCTCCTCTTTGGTCTGGAGCCCCTGGGCCATAACTTCCTCATCACCGGTGAGGTTGCTGAGGAACATCATGATCGAGTGGTACCACTTCTGGAACCGCTCATGGTCCGACTTGTCGAGCCCCAGCATGTCGACGATCACGTTGATTGGGAAGCGGATGGAGAACTGGTCGACCAGATCGACCTTGCCGTCGTGGCGGAAGCCGTCGATGAGGTCTCGGGCGTTGGCCGCTATGACCGGGACGAACTTGGCGGTGAGCTCGCTACCCCGGAATGCAGGCGCAATCAAGTTCCGATGGGCTGAATGGTCGCGCCCCTCCATCTGGAGGATGGTCCGGCCGTGGACGGGCTCCAGTTGCCACTCATAGTTCTTAGAGGTGAACGCCTTGTCTTTGAAGGCCCGCTCCACGTCGTCGTAGCGCGAGAGCAGCCAGGCTTCGGTGGCCTCGTGGTACACCACCGGGTATTCCTCCCGCAGAACCTCCAGAACGGCATTCGGGTCCTCAAGAAACGTCGGCGACAGGATGTCGGGTTCGATAGCAGCCACAATTCCCCCTTTGACATTGCGCTCAATTAGGCGCTCCCGCAGGGTAGTTCCAGCAATCGGCGCCCACAATCGGCCCCGGAAACCGGCTCCGCAGGCCCCTGATCAGGCGGGGTTGTTGAAAACCAGGCGGCGGATGCCGTCTTGCCAGCTCACCAGGCGGTCGGGGCGCAGGGCCTCGATGCGGCTGGTGTCCATAACCGTGCTGGGTATGGCGTTTTCGGACTCGACGATTTGGGGCGGGCCGCAGCCGTCGATCTCGGCCATGAACTCGCACCACTCGGCCACCGAAACCAACCCGGGGCTGGCCCAGTTGAGCGTGGTGGCCGGCACCGAAGCCTGGTCCAAAAGCACGGGGATGTCGGCGGCGATGTCCTCGTCGTGGTTGAGGTTGTAGCGGGCCCCATCGGGGTGGACTTCGATGGCCATGCCCGCCCGTATCATCAGTAGGTGGAACAGCGGCCAGCCGTTGGTGTCGCCGTAAGGCACATTCAACCGGGCGATCACCGTGGGCAGGTTGAACTCCCGGGCCGCGAACCGGGCCACCGACTCCGACGCGATCTTGGAGATTGAATACGTCGGCATCATGTGGGCGTGATGGTTGCCGTGGGGGCTGTCCTCGGTGAACGGCTCGCCGCCGCTGGGCTGATAGACCGCGCCCGAAGAGCAGTGGAGGAATGCCTGTGCGTCACGGAAGTGGCTCATCAGGTGGCCGGTGGCCTCCGAGCACACCGCCAAGTCGGTCTTCCAGTCGCCGGTCTTGATCACCGCCAGATTCACCACCGCATCCACGTCGCGGGGAATCTCCGAGAAGTCGGCGTTCACGAAGTCGACAGCGATGCACTCCACTCCCCCGGCCTCAAGATCAGCCCGGGCATCAGGGTCTGAGAACCGGGCCAGCGCGATCACCCGATTGTCGACGGCCAGGGTCTTGCACAGAGGCGGCCCCACCATCCCCGTCGGCCCCGTCACCACAATGGTCTTGTTCCGCAACTCCACAATGAGCTCCTTTGCAGCTTGATGGGCTCAAACTAATGCCAGCCCCTAGTGGGCGACACCCCAAGAAGCGGAGCATGCCGCGGATCGGCAGTTCTCACGGAGCGACAGAGAAGGCTTGGCGGCGTCCGGGGCCGAACCGGTAGACGCGGAGATCATTGTCGAGCGAGATCGCATAGTGGATCCCAAGTCGTTCCATGATCGCCCAGCTTGTGCGATCCGAAAGCGAAAAGTCCTGGTCGGCAAATGCAACCCCAATAGCGGCGGCGGCTTCGAGGTCGGCCAGACCCGATACTTCAATCCTGGCGATGCCGTTTCGGATGGTGTTGACGAGCTTTTCGGCTGTATGGAAGTTGTGCCGGTAGCGCATTACCGCCCAAGTTTCGTGAAGTACATGATCACTGGTGACCAAGCGTCCCTGCCGGATGCGGAGTGCCTCGGCTACAGCTTTGTGAGAAGCCTCGGCACCATCGGCCATCGCCACCCATGCCGAGGTGTCCACATAGGAGGACTCCATCCTCTAGCCGGACTCTTCGGAACTCAGCCAGTGGGCTGCCTCCGCAGCGATCTCATTTCCATCTCGGGCCATATCAAATGGCGAGCCGCTGACCATGCCGCAAATGGCTTCGATATCTCCTTGGGGAGTGGGGGTCTCCAGTTCCTTCTCGAGCAAGCGGCGGGCAAACTCCGCAAAACTGATGCCCAATTCCGCAGCGCGCTGTTTGGCCTTAGCATGAATCTGGTCTGGGATGGTGATGACCGTTCTCATTGGATGATATCATAGCATCACCGATAGGTCGGTACAGGGCTGAACCGACGATCAATCGCGTCCACAGATTTCAAGCCGGATCAGACAGTGCGACGATCGCGTCGATCTCAACCAGCATCTCAGGCTTTGGAAGCCCAGTTTGAACCGTCGTTCGAGCCGGATACGGATGATCGAAGAACTCTGCAAAAACGGCGTTCATGGCGGTGAAGTTCTCCATGTCAGTGAGGTAGACACACACCCGCACGGCCTCTCTGAGCGTCGCGCCGCTGGCTTGTGCGACGGCTTCCAGGTTTTGGAGTGTCTGCCGTGTCTGGCTTGCGATGTCTTCACCCGCGAGTGCGCCCTCCGCGTCGTATGGCCCCTGCCCCGACAAGAAGGCGAACCCCTGCGAGGCGATTGCTGCCGAATAGGGGCCCGAGGCTTCTGGCACGGCCGCGCTGGCTATGGCGTGTCGAGTGGTCATTGTCAATCCTTTCTTAGTTGGACCGGGTGTTGACCTCCGAGTCTCAACCCCTTGCAGAGCCTGGGTTTAGCGTTCTTCGCGTGCCAGGACCCGACCTGCTCGCACACCGGTAAGGGCAGCGTCTGACAGCGCTTGTTTCCCGTTGACGAGAACGTGGCGAACGCCCACTGGGTCGGCACGTGAGGAGTAAGTTCCACAGTCCGCAATCGTGGTCGGGTCGAAAACGACGATGTCGGCCGCGTAGCCGGGTCGCAGCAGGCCGCGGCCCACTAGGCCGTACCGAATTGCCGGCCTGGACGTCATCTTCTCGATCGCCGCGCTTTGCGATAACACCCCCTTTTCTCTGCTGTAGCGGCCGAGAACTCGGGGGAACGTGCCTTGCAAACGCGGATGGGGCACTCCTTTCTGCTGGGGTATCCCGTCGCTTCCGATCATCGCCGCTGGATGGGACAGCGCCTCCAACATGTCGTCTTCGTGAATCTCGAAGATGACGCACAGCGTCTTGTCGGCATTCGGGGCTGTGACGAGACGGCGGGTGACACTGCGCAGTGAGACACCCTCGTCGCTCGCGATGTCGGCAAGTCGCCGCCCTTCGAAGTGGGGGTAGTCATGACACTGAATTATCTGGACCAATCGAGCCCTGGTCACGTCGATGTCATCGGGAGGAAAATAGGTCGCCAATGGCCCTGACCCTGCGGTGTAGGGGTACACATCGAAGGCGACGTCGATCCCGTCGGCTCGGGCTCTGCCAATCTGGTCGAGCGCGGCGCCGAGGCTGCCCCAATTGTGCTCCCCGATGACCTTGAGATGAGAGATCTGGAGCGATGCGCCGGTTTCTCGAGACACGGAGGTGACTTCGGCAATGGCATTGAGGAGGCCATCCGATTCATCGCGCAGGTGGGTGCTGTGTATACCGCCGTAGTCGGACACGGTCGCAACGATTCGTGTCAGTGCTGCCGTTGATGTGTGCCGACCAGGGCGGTAGATGAGGCCCGTGGACACGCCCAACGCTCCATGGTCCATCGCCCTCTGGATGTCGTCGCACACAGCCGCGAGGCCCCGAGCACTAGGTTCGGCGCTATCGATCCCCAGAAGAAGCCGCTGAACGGTGTTGTGGCCGACGAAGCAAGCTGAGTTTGTGCCAATGCCGTGACCGGTCAGCACTTCCCGGTACTCCCGGTATGTCCGCCAGCAGCCATCGACCGACAAGAAGTCTGGCGAAGGCCGCCCAGGTACATGGGGGAACGCACTGAATCCGCAGCTGCCGCAGATGACCGTCGTTACACCCTGCTTGATCTTCGATCCGTTGTCGGGGTTGCAGTGGAGTTCCATGTCATCGTGGGTGTGCGCGTCGACGAAGCCGGGGGCGGCGACCAGTCCCTCGGCATCAATCTCGGCCCGCGACGCACCCACTGTTCCCACCGCAGCAATGTGACCGCCATCGATGGCGATGTCTCCCTCAAACGATTGCCCTCCGGAGCCGTCCTCAATGAGTACTCCCCGAATGGCGAGGTCGTACACGTCACCACCCTCGCGACGGCGGCTTTGGGACTGAATTCCTCCGGTTGGCCGCCACATGGGTTCCCACTCGAATATTCCCTTCTTCCCAATACGTGCAATATCCGCACTCGTTATGTGACTATTGCACTTCAGGCTAGCATCATGAGAGTCCACACGAGTACCGCTACCCCGAGGAGCCCATGATGAACCACTCGGCCGACGAGCCGAGCGACCGCAGACCCTTCCCAGACATTGTTGCCTTGGGGGAGTCAATGCTGACCATACGGCCCCACCCGAACAGAGCGGCCTTCGAATGGGAGGTAAGCGGCGCGGAGTCCAACGTTGCGCGCTACAGCGCGGCTCTCGGTATGCAAGCCGCGTGGGTCAGCCAGCTAGGCACTGACCTTGCTGGGGACCTCGTGCTCTCGACCATCGAGAGCGCAGGCGTCGACGTAAGCGGGGTACGCCGGCTTTCCGATCGCCAGACCGGGCTCATGCTCAAGGAGGTCACCGCAGACGAGCGGCGAGTCCGCTACTACCGGGCCGGCTCCGCAGCAGCGGCAATGGGGCCGACGACCAGGCCCGAGCTCAGCCAGAGGCCGAGAGTCCTCCACCTGACTGGGATCACTCTGGGCTTGTCCAACTCCTGCAACAAACTTGTCCGATCCCTGATCGGAGATCCATCCCGGTCAGCGCTCGTATCCTTTGACATCAACTGGCGCCCTTCAATCTGGGAGAGAGGAGATCCTCCGAAAGCGCTGCGGGAGGCCGCAAACCGATGCGACATCGTCTTCGTCGGACTTGACGAAGCCGATGACCTCTGGGGTGCCACCACAGCCGCCGATGTCCGCACCCTGCTTCCCCGACCCAAGACGGTTGTCGTCAAGGACGCCGACAACGGCGCTTATGCCGACCGGCGCGGCAGAACGCACTTCGTTCCCGCGCTCAACGGCACCGTCGTGGAGCCGATCGGCGCCGGGGATGCGTTTGCAGCCGGATTCATCGTCGGGGTGCTCCGATACGACGACAACATCGAAGCCGCCCTGCGGCTCGGGCACATCACAGCCATGAGCGCACTTTCCCAGCACAGCGACGTGGGCCCCATTGCCGATGATGCCACGATAGAACGCCTGCTCGACTTATCACCCGAGGACTGGCTCTCGGCAAACCTGGTCTTAGCTGACACCACCAACAGCACCCAGCAGCCGCCGGGACTGCCCCCGAACACGACCACATGAGGCAAGCTGCTAAGGCACAACAGAGCACCACAACTGAGGTGTCGTACTTTCAGGCCCACCTCCGCCGCTGCCCGGTCATCGCGATTCTGCGAGGACTCCCACCCGCCGCTGCGGCGACCACCGCCCAAACGTTGTGGGACGTCGGAGTCGACCTAATCGAGGTCACCGTGCAAGATGACGACGGACTCCGGACACTTGAGTTCGTCGCCAAGATCGCGGCTGAGAACGACCGGCCCTTGGGCGCAGGCAGCGTCACCTCAGTTGCCGACCTCCATCGAGTCATCGGCCTCGGTGCTGCATTTGCCATCTCTCCCGGCCTTGATATTGAACTCGTAGGCCAGGCCACAGAGTCGGGCATCCCCTACCTGCCGGCAGTGGCGACACCCACCGAAGTTCAGCTGGCGCAGACTCATGGCGTCTCGGAGCTGAAGCTGTTTCCTGCCCGGGAGGTCGGAGGGACCCGCTTCCTCGCGGCCATGTCGGGGCCCTTTCCCGGTGTTTCGTTCATCCCTACCGGGGGCGTAACCATCGCAGAGATCGAGCGGTACCTTGACGCAGGTGCCCTTGGGATTGGACTCGGCACCGAGCTTGTCCAACCCAAGGGTGTCGACTTGCTGAGAAAATGGCTCACCGAGAGACGGGAATCCCAGTGATGATGACTAAAGGGCTGCTTCGATCGAGTACAAGCACCGGGTTCCGCGCCAATGAGTCGGAATCCCCACGATGACAGAGCAGCTTCGACCCAGCTCCAAGGCGATCCCCACCGACCTAGTCGGGGCAGCGACAGATGCCTTGATCGGTCGCAACGTCTTCGATGGAACGTTTTTGTCCCCTCTCATCATTGCCCGTACCACCGCGATTGAACACAACCTTGCAACGATGCGCGAATTCTGCCTCGCAAACCGGGTCGAACTGGCACCGCATGGCAAGACCACCATGGCTCCCAGCCTGATCTCCCGCCAGATCGCGCACGGCGCATGGGGGATAACCATCGCCAACGCTGTCCAAGCACGGACCCTTTTCGACTTCGGCCTACAACGCCTGCTCATCGCCAACCAACTAGTCAACGAGCCCGCTATCGACTGGGCCCTCGAAGCCTCAACCCGCGGCCTCGAACTCTATTGCTTCGTCGACTCGCACACCGGCCTCTCTCGACTCAATCGCAACAGCGCTGGGCACGTATCAGTTCTCGTGGAAATCGGCGATCGCGGCGGCCGAGGCGGCGTGCGCAACATCGACGAGGCGATTGCGCTGGCAGAAGAGGCGAGGGCTTTGAAGACGGTGCGCTTTGCCGGGGTCGCCGGGTACGAGGGCGTGTTCCTCTCCGCCCACGATCATGGCGACCGCCGTCATGTGCAGGACTATCTGCGGCTTCTCGCCCATTCGTTCGAGAGGATAGCCGCCCTCGGACTTTACGACCCGGAAACTCCCCCGATCCTCACAGCGGGCGGAAGTGCCTGTTTCGATGATGTTGTCGACATCTGTGGCCCGGTGGCCGATGCCCACCATGGCGAGCTCGTTCTGCGCAGCGGCTGCTACGTCACCCACGACAGCGGGTTCTACAACAAGATTTCCCCGCTCCGAGACCATGCCGAACTGGCCCCGTTCCGACCGGCGCTCGAAGCTATCGCCCAGGTCATTTCACGCCCTGAGCCAACACTTGCCCTGCTTGATCTCGGGAAGAGGGACGTGTCGTTCGACCAGGGACTCCCGGTGCCGCTGTGGCGATACCAGCAGACTCGACGCACCCCCGCCCCTGACTCCTGGCGAGTCTCCAACCTCATGGACCAACACGCTTATTTGACCGTCGAAGCCTCAGATGCGCTAGCCGTCGGCGATTTCATCTCGCTTGGGATCAGCCACCCGTGTACAACGTTCGACAAGTGGAAGCACATTCCCGAAGTAGATGACAATGGGACGGTCGTCGCCGTGATCTCAACCGAGTTCTAACCCGAAACGTTGCTCACCCTATACCCCGGCCAACCCGAGCCGCCCCCTCGCCCGGCATCCAACCCCTATAATCGAGCGGAGGCGCGATGAGCCAGACTGTGCAACGAGCCATCCAAGTACTGGGCCAGATCGCCGAGAGGCCATCGTCGATCGAACAGATCGCTTCGTTCATGGGGACCCATCGCAGCACTGCCTTGCGGACACTCCAAGTGCTCGAGGCCGAGCAGATGGTGGTACGAGACAGCCACAACGTGTTCCGCCTCGGTCGCCGCGTTATTAGCCTTGCCAATGCGGCGTTGGAGAACATCGATCTCCGCTCGGTCGCTGCGCCGTTTCTCACCGACCTCAGCCATGATGTCGAGCACACGATCCATCTCGCCATGCTCGAGGGCGACACCGTTGTCTATATCGACAAGCGCGAAGCCAAACAGACCGTCCGCATGTACTCCCGTATCGGCAACACAGCACCACTCCACTGCACAGGCGTCGCCAAAGCCATCGTCGCGTTTCTTCCACCCGAGGACCAAGAGCGCATTGCGTCGACCATCGACTACGTCGCCCACACCGAGAACACCATCACGAGCACCGGCGAGTATCTCTCAGACCTTCAGGCCACTATTGAGCGCGGCTACGCGATCGACCATCTCGAGCACGAGCCGTGGGTCAACTGCATCGCCGCGCCGGTATTCGAGGCATCCGGTCAGGTCATCGGATCGGTCTCGATCACCACCACGACTCTGTCCTGCGACTACAACACCCTGCTTTCCATGGTGCCGCAGCTCTTCAAGGCCAGCTTTGGCATCTCCCGGGAATTCGGGTGGACCGGCAACAGCCCCAACAGCGACGAGGTGTGATTCAAACCGACGCATACTCCCTCCCGGTACGCGCTTGATCACACCGCGGGACTGCTCTCGATCAAGCGCAGCCAGTGCTCGTATGAGGGTGATTCGCTGGCCGACGGGCAGAACTGGATCGTGGCTCCTTGGCAGGGCGCCCGCTGCGCGATGAGCTGATCGGTGTCGTCGAGCGTCACGAACAGTGTGCCCATATCCGGCCCTCCGAAGCACAGGTTGGTTGGGTCGCGGCCCGGCACCGCAATCGGATCGAGTTGGGTGCCGTCAGGCGCAAACACGCGGACACACCCAGCGCCGTAGTGGGCCACATACAGGTTGCCGCGCCCATCAAGCGCCATACCGTCAGGGCCTTGCACTGCGACGCCAGCCTGAAGAGGCAGATCCGCGAAGAGCTCCGCTCCGCCTAGTTGCCCTTCGGCAAGTCGCCGGTGGCGCCACAAGCGGCTCGTGCGCGTCTCCGCGTACACCAGCTCCTCTGGCGTGGCCACGATCCCATTTGGGAACGCCAAACCAGATGCGACCTGTTCGGGAATTGCCGTTCCCGCATACAGGACATACACCCCGCCGACGGCGTTGTCGAGATCCGAACCCCACGGATCGGTGAACCAGAGATTTCCCTCGCGATCGAAACTGAGGTCGTTCGGCCCGTTCGGTGATCGCAGGTACACCGACAGCGATCCTTGATCGGTCGCCCGCAGGATCGCCCGGTGCCCCTCGTCGGTGATGTAGAGGCAGCCGTCGGGTCCGAATGCCAGCGCCGCTGGTATCCCCTCCACGCTACCGGCCGAGGTGTTGAACAGCCGCCGCGTGTCGCCCGGGTGATCGGGGTGCGTCGCCACGATGTCACCGCCGGAGACCCTCGAGTCGCTGTCGCGGCTGAAGCTGCAAACATTCAGTGTCCAGCCGCCCGGCCCGAGAGTAGGCCCTTCCGGAGCACTCACACCTTCCGCGATGACCACCGATGCGCTGCTCATCGCTCTCGCTGGCCAACCGAAGCACCACAGATCCGCACCCCGGCCTCATCGAAGACGTGGATCGCGCCGGGAGCAGCGTCGACGTGAACGATGTCGCCAGGCCGCACCTCAGTATCAGCCTCGGCCCGCACCATCGCCGATGCGCCGTCTCCGAGGTCGACCTCCAGGTAGCTGTCGCTTCCGAGGTAGTCGCTTCGTCTCGCCTCGCCGAAAAAGCACGCTGACCCCGAGGTAGTCGCCCGCAGCGCGCTTGGCCGCAGGCCCACCGTGACCGTGGCCCCCGGCTCCAAAACGACGGCAGCGTCGAGAGCGAGGGTCGCGTCAGCGATCCGAAGAGCGCCATCGTCGCTCACCGTCAGCGAGTGGAGTGGCATGCGCGGACTCCCGATGAACTGAGCCACAAACGTGTTCGCTGGAGCGGTGTACAGCTCGTGGGGCTGTCCAATCTGCTGGATCCGGCCCGCGTTGATGACCACCACCCGATCGGCCATAGTCATGGCCTCGATCTGGTCGTGGGTGACGTACAACGTCGCCTTTTTTATGCGGGCATGCACATCCAAGAGGCTCGTCCGCATGTCGGCGCGCAACAACGCGTCGAGGTTGGAGAGCGGCTCGTCCATGAGAAACACTGCTGGTTGGCGAACTATCGCTCGAGCCAGGGCAACCCGCTGCCGCTGCCCGCCGCTCAACTGCGCAGGTTTTCGGCCAAGGTACGGCGTCAAGTCAACGATGTCGGCTGCCTCGGCGGTGCGCTCATCGATGACCGCGCGCCTGAGTCGGGGCTGCCGGCTCATTTTGAGCGGAAACGCGATGTTCTCTCGTACCGTCATGTGGGGATACAGCGCGTAGTTCTGGAAGACCATAGCCACGTTGCGGTCTCGGGGCCTGACGTAGTTGACGAGTTCGCCCGCGACGTGGATCTCGCCGTGGCTGGATTCCTCAAGGCCTGCGATCATTTTCAGGATGGTGCTCTTGCCGCACCCGGAGGGGCCCAGGAGGACAACGAATTCGCCTTCGGCGACCTGTAAGTCGAATGGCTGGAGCACCTCGACGGCGCCGTAGGACTTCGCGACTTGGATGAGGCTCACGGCAACGTCGGACGGGGACGACAAGGCGGGCATTTCTTCCTATTCCTTGAGTGCGCCGGAGAGATCGTTGACCACGAATGCCTTCTGAACCAGCAGGAACACAAGTGTGATGGGGATGGCGGCCAACAACATGGCTGCCGAGAGCAGACCCCAGTCCTGCAAGAACGCGCTCTGGAGGCCAGAGATGCCAACTGCGAGCACCTGCCGCTCGGAGTCCTGCACTGCGATGAGGGGCCAGATGAACGACGTGTACTGCAACATGAACGTGAACATCCCCAACACCACCAGTCCAGGGCGGATCAGCGGCAAGACGATTTTGCGGTAGATGGTGAACTCAGAAGCGCCGTCAAGGCGAGCTGCGTCCTCCAAGTTGTCGGGGATCCCGACGATGAAACTGCGAGCCATGAAGATGCCGAGGGGGTTCGCCAGCGGCGGCAGGATCAGAGCCCAATAGGTGTTCAAGAGTCCCAGATAGCGGACCACGAAGAACAGCGGGATGATCAACGCCGAAATGGGAATCGCCACCGACAGCAGGAACAGCAGCGCGACACCACGCCTGCCGGTGAACTCCATCTTCGCCAACGCGTAGCCCGCCATAGTGTCGAACCACAGCTTCAACACGGTCACAGCGCCCGCGACGAAGAGCGTGTTGAAGGTCCACCACACGAAAGGGTGGTCTGCGAACAGCGATTCGAAGTTGCCCCAATAGATCGGCGACGGGATCCAGTCTGGCGGGTAGCTGAACAGCGACGTCGTTTCCTTCAGCGAGGTGGATACGACATACAGGAACGGCACGAGCGCGATCGCGACCCCAACGAGCAGAATCACGTATGACAATGCGATCGCCGGTCGCGACGCTGGCAGCCCCGAGCGAGCCGCACTGACGGCGGATTCCACCTCGCGTGTCTCGCCCTCGTAAGTCCTCGGCGTCGTCACTTGCGGTCTCGCAGCAGGAACGTCTGAAGCCCGGTGAGGACCAGAACAGTGATGACCAGCAGGAAGGACAGCGTCGCGCCAAAACCGATGTCGCCAAACAAGAACAGGCTCCGATAGATGTAGAGCGACACTGAGATCGTGCTGTTGACCGGGCCTCCATCGGTGAGCGCGAAAACGGAGTCGAAGAGCTGGAGGTTGACGATCGTCGCAAAGATGACCGCGAAGTAGAAGGTCGGCCGCAGCAAGGGAAGCGTCAGCCGCAGGAACCGCCGTATCGCTCCGGCCCCGTCGATCTCCGCAGCGTGGTAGAGCTCGCTGGGCAGAGCCGTCAAACCAGCGAGGAACATCATCGTCCAGAACCCGGTTCCCCGCCACACCTCGATCCCGGCAATCGTGGGGAGCGCGAGCGACGTGTCGCCCAGGAAGTTGATCGGGTTGCCGCCAAGCCCCCGAATGGCATAGTTGATCACCCCGAAGTCGGGGTGCAGCACGAACGCAAAGATGAACGCAGCCACTACGGCTGGTTGGAGAGTCGGCAAGTACAGGGCAACGCGGATCGGAGCACTGCCGCGGGAGATCGTGCGCAATGCCAATGCCAAGACCATGGCGATGATGAACACGGCCGGGATCGCCATCGCGCTGTAGACCACCGTGTTGCGGATGCTTGTTCTAGCCAACGGGTCAGCGAACGTGTCTCGCCAGTTGTCGAGGCCAACGAACTCAGCAGGACCAAGCACGCCTCCGGTCCTGAACGTGGACACGAAGAGCCACACAACTGGAATGAGGAGAAACGCGATAAACGCCAGCAGATTCGGTCCCAAAAAGGCGTAGGCGGTGAGCGTTGTACGCCGTCGGTACCGTCTCCGCAGCCGGCGGTGCTCCTCGGGGGAAAGGGTGAGCTGCGTGCTGCTCAAGCCGGTGTCGACGTCAGCCATCGCGTGCTGCCTCCCCTCGCATTGAAGTTAGCCAAAGCCAAGCAACGGGCCCCGAGCCACTGTGGTGCTTGCCTGGATGCTCCCCGCCTCTCACTGAAGACAGCCAACACCGAAAAAGGGAGGTTCTGGCGCCCCAAATCCCACCTGCCTGGGGCGCCAGAACTCCTGAAGGGTTCGCACGTGGCCGCTGCAATGCCCTCCGAGGGGAGGGGAATGTCCTGGAGGCCGCAGCGGCCTGATGCGAACGTGGTTTCTTCCCTTCCGCTACCCGGCGAGCACGCCGTCGATAGCGGCACACATCCCAGCGATGGCTTCTTCACCAGTCAGGTTTCCGCGGAACGCATCCTCAGCCACAGGCCACGCGGCTTGCAGTGCTTCGAGGATTTGGGGATGCGGCTGAAGCCCTTGGACACGAGGTACAAGCTCGGATTGCACGGTCTTCATTGCCGGGTTCTCGGCAAACAGGTCGCCGATGATGTCAGTGCGGACAACTTGCAGGTTCACCTGCTCCGCGAATCTTCCAACCTGCGGAGCAGATGCCCAGTGCTTGATGAACTCCCATGCCGCGTCCTTGTTGTTGCTGGCCTCTGCGATGCTCAGGATTCCGAAGTTCCCCATCACCGTGTGGCCCTGCGGCCCGGGGGGCGCAGCCGCGACCGTCCATTCGAAGCCCGGCGGGTTCTCATTCAGCGACACGATGTTCGGCGTCTCATGATGCAAAATCGCCACACGCCCCGCAGCGAACAGGTCGAACAGGCCCTGGTTGTCCAGCGAACCGATTGCTGGGGTGACACCAGCCGTGTGGATGTCGATCAGGAACTGCATGGCGTCGACCACGTCCTGGCCGACCAACCCGCACTCAGTCCAATCGTCGGACAACACGTCGCCGCCTGCATTGTGTATGTAGGGGTACCAATCCCACCAGGCGAAGTCGGCGGCCGAAGTTCGCGCCGCAAAGCCGAACACATCATCGGTTGTCAGCTCCTCGGCCGCGGCAAGCATCGACTCGTAGGAGTCATCCCAGCTGTCAAGCAAACCTGCCTCCTCCAGAAGGGTTTCGTTGATGAAGATGTTGTATACGGCACCGAGCACGGGCACACCCCACGTGCCGCCTTGCTGCTCGGCCAGATCCCAGGCGAAGGGACTGATGTCGGCCCGCTCGTCGGCCCACTCCGGCTCGTTGACCAAGTCCGTCATGTCGTGCAAAACACCTTGCTCTGCAAACGCCGGATAGATCAGATCGACGAGATATTGGACGTCTGGCGGCGAACCGCTGGCAAACAGAGTTGTCAGCTCAGCTACGTGTACCGGCCAGTCATAGGTTGAGAACTCGACGTTGACGTCGGGCGCGACCTGTGCATTGAAATCGGCAATGATCTGCTCGTTGAACTCGACCTCCATCGCCGAATGCGGCCCCTTGATGAAGCCGATCGTTCCAGAGAGCTCTGGCGTCGGGGCGGGTGCCGGGGCATCAGCGGTCCCCTCCTCCGAATCATCCGCCGGCTCAGGCGAGGCGCCGCCCGAACTGTCGTCAGCACCGCCGCTGGCCACCTCCGGGGTTGGATCGGTCACACCACTCGAATCGTCGTCATTGCCGCATCCGGCCGCGACGAGGGCAAGAACGAAGACTGCTGCGAGAATGCGCCAAAGGCGCCCAGGTGAACGCTGACGGTCGCTGTTGCTACTTGGCATAAGAATCCTCCCTCTGTGCGTTTATTGCACTATTTGTGCAACTACCGCAATAGCTACCCTACGGTACGGGACCAGAGATGTCCAGCAAAGCGGATGGAACTGGAAGCGATGTCGCAAAGACGCGCTATGTTGCCGCTGCCACAGGAACGGCAAGGGTGAGGGCACTATGACCGAGCGAATTGAGGCCCAGCCGACACGATCGGGCGGATCGGCGGCTGTGGAGCAGCTTGTGCGTGAAGGCGTCGGGGTGGTGTTCGGTATCCCTGGCGTGCAGCTCATGGGTATCCTCGACTCGTTCCACCGCGGCGCTGACAAGATCCGCTACATCACCGCCCGCCATGAGCAGGCCACGGCCTACATGGCCGACGGTTATGCCCGAGTGAGCGGACAACCGGGCACAACCCTGATAGTGCCTGGCCCCGGCGTGTACAACGCGGGAGCGGGGCTGGCCACGGCGTACGCGGCGTCGTCGCCGGTCTTCCAAATCTCGGGCCAGATCAACCGCGATGCGATCGGTCGCGGCAACAGCCTTCCCCACGAAGTACACGACCAGCTCGACGTAGTCCGGCCGATCACCAAGCACGCCGCGCGAGTCACCGAGGCCGATCAGCTCCCCGCCGCGGTGCGACGGGCCTTTGCGGCGATGACTAGCGGCCGTCCCCGCCCGGCCCACCTCGAGATCCCACCCGAGACGATGGGAGAGCTGACGGCCGCACCAGTGATCGACCCCATCGCCCCCGAGCCTCTGCGGCCCGATCCCGAGTTGCTCGCTCAGGGAGCCCGCTTGCTGGCCAGTGCCGACAGTCCCCTGATCGTGGTGGGCGGCGGTGCCCATGGCGCTGCTCATGTCATCCGCGAGCTGCAACATCACCTCCAGGCAGCGACCATCTCCTCTCGCGAGGGCAAGGGCGTGATCGACGGACACAACTCCGCGGCAATAGGCACGCTGTTCGTCCACCAGCGCCTCGCGCCTGTCATCGCCAATGCTGACGTGGTGCTCGCGGTGGGAACCCGTTTCCAGGGCGTCGGGCTGGCCGACAGCAGCCGACTCATCCACCTAGACGTCGACCCCAACGAAATCGGACGATTCACTAAGCCCGAGGTGGCCCTCGTGGGCGACGCCGAAGCCGGGGCAACCGACCTGCTCGATGCCCTGCGCCAGATCAGCGATCCGAGTCCCGATCGCTCGACCGAGTGGCAGGAAGCTCGCCAGCAGGTCGATACTGCCCACCGAGCCGCCGGTCCGCAGGCCGCGATCGTCAAAGCCCTGAGCGACAGCCTGCCCGACGACGCAATATTGGCCGTCGACGCCACCATGGTGGGCTACATGTGCCACATGTACCTGCCGGTGGCCCGCCCCCGCTCCTACCTCACTTCCTCGTACATGGGCACCCTCGGCTTCGCCATGAACATGTCGCTCGGCGCCAAGCTGGCCGCCCCCGAGCGCCCAGCCGTGTCCATCAGCGGCGACGGCGGCTTCCTGTTCGCCAGCAACGAGCTGGCCACCGCCGTCCAGTACGACATCGGCTCCCTCCACATCGTGGTCAACGACAGCGGCTACGGCAACACCCGCCTCGACCAAGAGCTCAACTACGGCGGAAGGCTCCTCGGCACCGAGTTGCGCAACCCCGATCTGGTGAAATACGCCGAGTCGTTCGGCTGCGCCGCCACCCGCGTAGCCGACGAAGCCGGCCTCCGCTCCGCAGTCCGGGAGATGATCACCGAAAACCGCCCCGCAGTCATCGAGCTGGCCATCGACCCCCTCCCCACCAACGCATTCTGACCATGAGCGTGTTGGCAAAGTTTGCCAACACCTGAGTTGCACACGCCCGCCCTAGCGGCCAACGCAGCAGCCGGCGACCGGTCATAGGCCAGCAATCACAGGTTGAGCGCATTCCGCAGAATCTCGTCTATCGCTTGCAAGTTAACGGGACCGAGCCGACCCAGTCGCTCCACAAAACGATGAGTCGATACCGCCCGGACCTGTTCAACTTGGAACGCAGTGGCCGAAACGAGGCCGGTGTCAACATCGGGTTCAACCAGGACATGCAGCGGCACCGAGCGAATCGTCGAAGTGCCCGGCACCACGATCACCATCTTCAGATTCGGATGGTGCAGCCGGTTGTCAGAGACAATCAGCGCCGGACGTCGGAAGGCCTGCTCGGGATGCTCAGGATCAGCCCCGAAGTCCACCGACCACAGATCACCTCTAGCCAACAGCGGCTCAGTGCTCATCCAGACCGTCTGCTGCGGCAGTATCCAATCGCCTGCTCTCCGCCTGGTAGGCGTCAACTTCCGACGGGGCTAGATCATCGAGCGCATCCCGGACCGACGACCACCATTCGTCGCGGCCCAGTTGATGTACTGCATCGGCTACGACGTCAACCATGGACGTTCCTCGCTGTTCAGCTATCCAGGCGATCTCGTCCCGCAACTCGCTGGGGACCCGCAACGTTGTCGTCTTTGAAGGCGCTATAAAAGTAGACTACCACGGCGGCCCCACAGCACCAGCGGGTTTCAATCAGACGGGGTTGTTCTCCACAAGGAAGGTTCCGACATGTCCCACACCCATGAGGCTTGGATCGACTTCTGTGAGGAGTTGAAGGGGTCGGTCGATTACATCTTCGCCGACGATCAGGTTGCCGAGTCCCCCGTCGACGAAGCCGAAGGAGTTCGCCACGTGGTTAGGTCACTGGTCAAAGCGTGCTTGGCGACGTTCGAGAACGCCGACCCAAACCTCCCGGAGCTCGCCTGGTTCCACCCGTCGAAGATGGGACTCGACAATCCTGATGCGCTCTATCAGTCCGCCCCGATCGACTTGGTCCACGACTACGAGTTCTCCGGCAATATCGGGTCGGTGGCGTACCTCGGTATCGCCTTGATGAGCATGAAGTGGGGCACGGGCGAATTCGAGTTCGTGACGAACATCCACGTCTCCGAGCTCGGTGCCGATGAGAACGGCGATTTCACGGTGACGCTGAGCTCACAACCCGACCCGGGGACCACCGGCCATCCGTGGTTCGAGCTCCCGGCCAAGCGCACGTCCCTGCTTGTGCGCCAGTTTTTCTCGGACTGGGAGAGCGAGTCGCTGGCAGCCCTCTCGCTGCGATGCCTCTCCGAAGATCCGCCGGCATCTCGGATCACCCCTGAGCTACTGGTCTCCAAACTGCGCTCCGTATCCGCCGAGGTGAACCGTGTTCCCCCGTTCTGGAACCGCTACTACCGGGAGCACATCGCCCGGGGGGAGGTCAACTCGTTCGAACACATCGAACCGACCCCACCTGAGGTCGTCGGATCATTGGGCGGCGCCACCGATCAGGCGTATGCCGAGTGCTGGTACGACATTTCCCCAGGCCAAGCGCTCCTCATCGAGGTCGAGATCCCCGAGTGCGTCTACTGGAATGTGCAACTCGGTGACATCTGGGGACAGTCGACCGACTGGGTCAACCGGCAATCGAGCCTCAATGCGGGACAAGCGGTGCTCGACAACGGCATCCTCCGCGTAGCCGTGTGCGAGACCGACCCCGGCTACAACAACTGGCTCGATCTCGGCGGCTGCACGCAGGGCCAGATCCTGTTCCGTTGGAATCAAGCCAGCGTGATCCCCAAACCCGTCGCCCGGCTGCTCGCAATCGACGATCTCCCTGCCGCGATGCCCAGTTCCGAGGCCGTGCTGACCGCCGACGCACGATCGGCCGCCCTCGCCCAACGACGCCGAGCCGCCCTCGCCCGCTTTCGCCGATAACAGCGTCAGCCTCAAGGTCTAACGCCAACCAAGCCGCAACATCCGTCTGATTCAGATAGCAACTCGTGGCCCTGGTGTCGGAGGGGGGACTTGAACCCCCACGCCCGTATTGGGCACTAGCCCCTCAAGCTAGCGCGTCTGCCAATTCCGCCACTCCGACGTGGACGCCGGGCAACCGGCGCAGAGGGCACTCTATCGCGCTGGATACCAAGGGCTCTATGAGATTGCCAGCCAGCTTACGGAGCTGCCGGCCAGCGGGAGAGGGGGATCCCGCTGGCCGGCTGGCCGTTACTGGGCTCAGGTCAGGTCGAACCGATCCAGGTTCATGACCTTGGCCCAGGCTGAGGCGAAATCGCCGACGAACTTCTCCTCGCCGTCGTCGCATCCGTACACCTCGGCGATGGCCCGGAGCTGCGAGTTGGAGCCGAACACCAGGTCGGCCGCGGTGGCCGTCCAGCGGAGCTCGCCGGTGGCGCAGTTCCGGCCCTCATAGACGCCGGGCTGGTCGATTGAGGCCTGCCACTCGGTGTCCATGGTGAGGAGGTTGGTGAAGAAGTCGTTGGAGAGGGTGCCCGGCCGGTCGGTGAGCACACCGTGCTGGGATTGGCCGGCGTTGGCGTTGAGCGCCCGCATCCCGCCCACCAGCACCGTCATCTCCGGGGCGGTCAGGTTGAGCAAGAATGCCTTGTCCACCAGCAGCTCCTCGGCGGGCCGCTTGTGGAAGTCGGCCAGGTAGTTGCGGAAGCCGTCGGCGGTGGGCTCGAGCACGGCGAAGCTCTCCACGTCGGTCTGCTCGGCGGTGGCGTCGGTGCGCCCCGGCGAGAACGGAACCGCCACGTCGTGACCGGCGTCGCGGGCCGCCTGCTCCACGGCGGCACACCCGCCCAACACGATCACATCGGCCAGCGAGACCTGCTTGCCGCCTTGCGCGTTGAAGTCGGCCTGCACCTGCTCAAGGGCAGCCACCACCTCGGCTGTGCCGGACTGGACGTTGACGTCCCACCCGTTTTGCGGTGCGAGCCGAATGCGGGCCCCATTGGCACCGCCTCGCATGTCGGTGCCCCGGAACGTCGAGGCCGATGCCCAGGCGGTGGACACCAGCTGGGACACCGACAGCCCCGAGCCAAGGACCCGGGCCTTGAGGTCGGCGATCTCATCGGCACCGATGGGCTCGCCCTGGGGGGCGGGCACCGGGTCCTGCCAGATCAGCTCCTCGTCGGGAACCTCGGGTCCGAGATAGCGGGCCACCGGGCCCATGTCGCGGTGGATGAGCTTGAACCAAGCCCGAGCGAAGGCGTCGGCCAGTTCGTCGGGGTTCTCATGGAAGCGGCGGGAGATCGGCTCGTAGATGGGGTCGAACCTCAGCGCCAGGTCGGTCGTCAGCATCATTGGCGCAACCCGCTTTCCGGGATCATGTGCATCGGGCACCGTGTCATCGGCCGACCGGTCAGTGGGGCGCCACTGGTGAGCGCCGGCGGGGCTCTGGGTCAGTTCCCACTCGTAGCCGAACAGGTTGTCGAAGAAGCCGTTGTCCCAGGTGGCTGGGTCGTTGGTCCATGCGCCCTCCAGGCCGCTGGTGATGGCGTCACCGCCCGCGCCAGTGCCGTAGGTGTTCTTCCAGCCCAAACCCTGCTCTTCGAGGCTGGCGCCCTCGGGGTCAGCCCCGACATAGGTGTCGGGGGCCGCGCCGTGGGCCTTGCCGAAAGTGTGGCCGCCGGCGATCAGCGCCACGGTCTCCTCGTCGTCCATGGCCATGCGGCCGAACGTCTCCCGGATGTCGATCCCCGCGGCGATCGGGTCGGGGTTGGCATTGGGACCCTCGGGATTGACGTAGATGAGGCCCATCTGCACCGCACCCAGCGGGGTCTCCAGCTCGCGTTCGCCTGAGTAGCGCTCATCGCCCAGCCACTCGTTCTCCGAGCCCCAGTAGACATCCTCTTCAGGAGCCCAGATGTCGGGACGGCCGCCGCCGAAGCCGAATGTCTTGAAGCCCATCGACTCCAGCGCCACGTTGCCGGCCAGAATCAACAGATCGGCCCACGACAGCTTGCGGCCATACTTCTGCTTGACGGGCCACAGCAGACGGCGGGCCTTGTCCAGGCTGGCGTTGTCGGGCCAGCTGTTCAGCGGGGCGAACCGCTGCGCCCCGGTGCCTCCCCCGCCGCGGCCGTCGCCAATCCGATAGGTGCCGGCGGCGTGCCAGGTGAGGCGGATCATCAACGGGCCGTAATGGCCATAGTCGGCGGGCCACCATTCTTTGGAATCGACCAGCACATCGGCGATGTCCTGTTTCACTGCCGCCAGATCGAGGGACTCGAACTCGATGGCGTAGTCGAAGTCGCCTCCCATCGGATCGGCTTCAGGAGAGTGCTGGTGCAGGATCTTGAGGTTCAGCTGCTCGGGCCACCACTGCTCGGTGGCCGAGGTTCCCTTGGCGGTATTGGCCCCAGAAAACGGGCACTGGTTCGCACTTTCTGTCATTGGACTCTCCTTTGAGTTTGAGTTGTGTGGATTGTTGGTTGGTTCATTGGGCCGCTGGCTCCTTGTCAGCGGTAAAGCACTCGGGGCAGCGGCCCCAGTAGATGACCTCGGCCTCGTCGATCTCGTACCCGGAGTCGTCGGCCGCGGTAAGGCAAGGGGTGTAGCCCACGGCGCAGTCGACGTCGACCATTCGATTGCAGGAGCGGCAGATCAGGTGGTGGTGGTTGTCGCCTACCCGGTCCTCGTAGCGAGCGGGCGACCCGGCGGGCTGGATCCGGCGGATCAGGCCCTTCTCGGCCAGCATCCCCAACGAGTCGTAAACCGCTTGGCGAGAGATAGCGCCAATCTCGTTGTGGACCGCCTCGGCCACCTCCTCAACGGTACCGTGAGGACAGGCCGAAACGGCACGGATCACAGCAATCCGCTGAGCGGTCACCTGCAAGCCGTGCTGCCGCAACAGATCGGCTGGAACGGGAGTGTTGCTGGATCCCATGCGGACACTCTAGCAAGAACTCTAGACTAAATCAAGAATTCTATTTCATCTATTTTCAGAATATGTCTGCGGCCTGCTCAGCCTTCATCTCCTCATAGCTGATCTCGCCGCGGAGCATGCGCTGAGCAAGTATGGGGAGTTGGCTCCTCGGCCACCGGTCTTCCCCGACGAGGTGTGCCTCGCTCGTGATCGAGCCGTCTTCGCCAAATTGATAAGTGCGGTATCCAGGCGGGAGAGTGGTGTTCTCTCTCATGTCCAAGTTGACCGAGAGCGACGGGCACTGGTAGATGGGGCGTCCCGCACACTCCAAGATCGTGTTGGTGTGGGTGTGACCAGCTCCTACCCCGCGGATGGTGGGGGCCTTGCCGATCAGCCGAGCGAATTCGGCATCATGAGCTTCGCTCTTGAAGAAGCCGACAACCCCTGGTGGGTGATGAGTCCAAACGAAAGCGTGGTCGGCATCACTCCGACCGACGGTCTCACCCATCCACACAACCTCGGGGTCTCCGAAGCGACCGTGCTGCATGGTCCGATCCTCGGTGTCTACCAGAGAGCCATCTGGGCGACGCTCTCGCCCGTCGGCATTGGAGTCCGCGAAAAGGAACAGCCAGTTTTCGATACGCATCGTTCGCCCGTTGCTCAAACCCGGCCGCGGCAAAATGGCATCGAAGGGCACCTGTCGGTCGTGATTTCCCGGGCAAACGACAGCGGGAACCGGGATACGGGCGAAGTGCTCGGCAATCTTCATGTACTCGACTTCAGTGCCGTCGTTGGCAATGTCACCGGTGATCACCACCAGATCGGGAAGTGGCCGAGCCTCGTCGAACGCATCGGCGAACACCGCGTCCCAGGTGTCATCGGTATTGCGCGACTCCCCGTCCGGCTCGGTGCTGAAGTGGGTGTCTGAGAACTGGGTAACGCGAAACACCTCATGAGTCTTCCAAATTCAGCGCCGCGAGAGAATTCGCGCAAAGTTGGTCTGGCTTAGTACTTCCGGCCTAGCGCCGCCTTACAGTCTTGGACTAGTAGGTCACGAGATCGACTCCAACGAGAGCATGAGGACATGCAAGGAACTGTCAAGTTTTTTAACAATGAGAAGGGCTACGGCTTTATCTCGCGAGACGGCGGCGATGACGTCTTCGTCCATTATTCGAACATCGCCGGTGAGGGTCACAGATCCCTCAACGAAGGCCAAACAGTCGAGTTCGACGTTGCCCCAGGCCGCAAGGGCGAGGAAGCGCAAAACGTGCGAGTCATCTGAACAATTCACGCGGTGACCTCGCCGTAGAACCTCCTTGCCGGGGCACGTCTCATGACTCAGTATTACGACGAGTACTCGCCTACCTATCCAGATCGGGCGTCGTGGAGCTCTCCCCGGGTGCTTCGGGACCGCGCTGCTCGGCATCCGGACCGCACCTATCTCGACGTGCCGTGGTCCGGCGAGTCTTACACGTTCGCTGAAACCCTCGATCTGGCCGAGCGTGTCGGCTCGGGAATGCTGGCTGCTGGGGCCCAGCCGGGCGACCGGGTCCTGATCATGATCCCGAACTGCTCCGCGTACATTCTCGCGTGGCTGGGGTCGTCGGTCGCCGGCCTCGTGGAGGTACCGATCAATACGGCCTATCGAGGATCGTTCTTGGCCCATCAGGTTCGCACTACAGAGCCGGTGCTAGCCGTTATCGCGCCCGAGTTCGTGGAGCGCATCGTCGACGTTCCCGACGCGGTGACGTCCATCCGCCACTACTTCGTCGTCGGAGATGACGCTGCGGTTGCCGCCGGTATCTCCCAACTGGAAGCCGCCGGCTATGAGGCCAGCCAGTGGGCCTCGCTTCTTACCGCCGCACGAGCCGAGTTGCCCGATGTGGAGGCTCGCGACCTCGCGTCGGTCTTCTTCACCTCGGGCACCACCGGGCTCTCAAAGGGCGTCATGATGCCGCACGCCCACATGTACCTGTTCGCAGACGAGTGCGTGTCGTTGACCCGGCTGACGGAAGCCGACACCTATATGTCGGTGGGCCCGCTGTTCCACGGGAACTCGCAGTTCCTGGCGGCCTACCCGGCCCTGATCGCCGGTGCCCGCTACGTGTTGCACGAGCGCTTCAGCGCTTCGGAATGGATCGACCAGATCCGAGCAGCAAACGCCACGGTGACCAACTTCGTCGGCGTGATGATGGACTTCGTCTGGCAGCAGGAGCCCCGGCCCGACGATGCCGACAACCACCTGCGCTGCATCTTCGCGGCGCCCACGGCTACTTCCATCCTCGACCAGTTCAAGGAGCGCTTCGGCATCGAGGCCTTTGTGGAGGTATTCGGCCTCACCGAGACCTGTATGCCGATCCTCACGCCCTATGGCGTCGACCGCCCACCGGGCGCCGCCGGGCTTCTCAACGCCGACTGGTTCGACATCCGATTGGTGGACTCCGACACTGACGAAGAGGTGCCGGTCGGCGAAGTGGGCGAGCTCATCGTCAGGGGCCGCTATCCCTGGACCACCTGCCAGGGGTATTTCGGCATGCCCGACAAGACCACCGAAGCCTTCAGAAACCTGTGGTTCCACACCGGCGACGGGCTCCGCCGCGACGCCGACGGCTGGTACTACTTCGTGGATCGCCTGAAGGACGCAATCCGGCGGCGGGGCGAGAACATCTCGTCGTACGAGGTTGAACAGGGCCTGGTTTCCCATCCAGCCCTTGCCGAGGTCGCCGCCATCGGCGTCCCCGCCGACCAGGAGGCCGGAGAAGACGAGGTGATGGTCTTCTTGGTACCCGAGCCGGGCGCCGAGATCTGCGCCGAAGAGGTCTGGGCTTACGCCGACAAGCAGCTACCGGCATTCGCGGTGCCCCGCTATCTCCGCGTGATCGACGAGTTGCCGAAGACGCCGTCGGAAAAGGTCCGCAAGATGGTGCTGCGCGAGCAGGGAGTGGACGCCGAAACCCACGACCGCGGCCCCCAGCCTCGCCGGAGAAGAGATCCAAAGGGCTGATACGGAATCTCAGTCGGTCATAAAGAAGTCACCGGGGCTCTCGGGACAACCCCAACACCCGTTCGCCCAGGATATTGCGCATAACGTTGGAGGTGCCGCCAGCGATGGTGTACGAGGGGGCGTAGCAGATCGCCTTTGCCCACTGGTTGTCGAGCAGGGCCGATGGGCCAAGGGCGGTAGCGGCAAACTGGGCCACTCGCTGCTCGTGCTCGGTGCAGAATGCCTTGGTGGCCGCGCTGAATCCTGCGGGGGCCTGACCCAGCGCCTCCCGATACACCAGCAGGCGGCCCACCCGGTACTCGCTTTCCAGCCGGGCGATCTCCTGGCGGACCCGGGGGTCGTCGTGGTCGGCCTTCGACCTAGCGTGCAGGAACAGCGCCCGGTTGGACACCAGGCGGTCGATCCCTCCTCGCTCGTGGGCCAGTTGCACCATGGTCTGCTTGAAAGCGTCGCCCTCGGCACCAACCAGGTTTTCGGCCGGCACCCGCACGCCGGTGAAGTAGATCTCGCAGAAGTGCCGGTTGGCGATCATGTCGGTGATGGGGCGCACCTCGATGCCGGGGGTGTCCATCGCTACGATGATCTCGCTGACCCCCCGGTGGGGCGGACCATCGTCGCTGGTGCGGCAGATCAGATAGCAGTAGTCGGCCAAGTTGCCGAAGCTGGTCCAGATCTTCTGGCCGTCGATCACGAAGTAGTCGCCGTCGCGGACCGCCCGAGTGCCGATGGAGGCCAGATCGGAGCCGGCGTCGGGCTCGCTCATCCCGATGCACCAAGTGCTCTCCCCCGCCAGCATCTGAGGCAGAAACTCGGCCTTCTGCTGCTTAGAGCCGTAGGCAATGAGCGACGGCCCCATTTGGCGGTCGGCGAACCACATAGCCGCCACCGGCGCGCCAGCACTGATCATCTCCTCGGCCACGATCAACCGCTCGATGGGCGGTCGGGCCCGCCCCCCGTACTCTTTCGGCCATCCCATGCCGATCCAGCCTTCGTCGGCCATAACCCGGGCGAACTCCTTGGAGTAGCCGTTGATCCACGAGTCGTTGTGACGCCCGAATTTGGCCACCCCCTCCGAGGCCACGATCCGCGCCCGGTCGCGCAGTTCCAGCAACTCGGGGCTGAGCGCGAAGTCCAACCGACGGAATGTGGTCAGCTGCTAGCTGGAATCCAGCAGCAGGGCCAGCGCCAGAGTGGAGAAGGAGAAGATCAACGCGGCCACGATGGTGAGCCGGTCGAGATTCTTCTCGATGACGGTCGACCCGGCGGCCTGAGTGCCGAGGCCACCGCCGAACATGTCGGAGAGGCCGCCGCCTCGGCCGCTGTGGAGTAGCACTAGGAACAGCAGTGCCAACGCGGAAAACACGTCGATCACCACAAGCGCAATAGTCACAGCGGCTAATTCTACCCGCTCCACTAGCCCACCGAACACCCGTGTAGTGTGCTGATCTGCAATGAAGAAGATTCGTCACGGACTGAGAGCAATCAGGCGCGGCTTGGCCGTGTCATTCCGCTGGTTGAAGAAGTGGGTCGTCAAGATCCTAGGAAACCTCAAGTCGGGCCGAGTCCTGCTTTCGATTGCAGCCTTGGCGGTGGCCTTCGTGATCGGAATCGTGGTTTCCCAGGCATGGTCATCGGACGGGTCCGACGACACCCCGGCGTCATCTGCTGGCCTATCCGAGGCTGACTCCGAGCCGACTTCCTCCCCTTCAGAATCCGATGACGAATCGTTATCCACCGATCCGCCCACCACCCCGGAAGCAACACCCGCTTCAGACCCGAGCGACGGATCATCGCCCAGCAACCCCCCCGACAACACCGATGCCAACCCCGCACCCACCCCCACCCCGGTTTTCGTGGTGCTGGACCAAGAGCCGCAGACGTATCAAGAAGCGCTGGAAGATGCCGCCCGCTTGTCGCTTGACATTGTCTGGCCCAGCGCCTGCATGTCGCCCCTCCCCCACCCCGACCTGCTTCCCAATGCGCCCCGGACCTATCGCTCGGGAACACACCAGGGGGTTGACTTCCGGTGCTTTGCCCGAGGCCATCCCGCAGTAGCCGCGCTGGACGGGCGGGCAGTGCTGGTGGTGGGCAACTACGAGGACCCGGATTCCGACAAGCGGGATCTCTTGTTGGATGTCGCCGCGCAACTCGACGCCACGCCCCCCTACACCCTGTTGACGCTGTACGGGAACTACGTGGTCATCGACCACGGCGTCATCCCCGATGTCGGCCATGTGGTCACCGTCTACGCCCACCTGGAAAGTGTCGACCCCGACATCCGAGTCGGTGAAGCAGTTCAAGCCGGACAGAGGGTGGGAGAAATCGGAAATCGAGGAACCCACGCGGCCGCTAACGGCGACTTCTACACCGACCCCCATCTGCATTGGGAGTTGCACATCGACAACCAGTATCTGGGCGCTGGCCTATCAGCAGCAGAGACGCGTTACGTCTACACCACCCTGTTCGCCGAGACTTCCTAGCGGTCCGCAGGCAATCCCGGCTAGAAACGTCGCATGAGTTCGATCGACTACAACCCGTTCGACTACGACATCGATATTAGAGCCCATGGTGTTTGGCGGCGGATGCGCGACGAGGCCCCGCTCTACCACAACGACGAGCACAACTTCTGGGCGCTGACCCGCTACGACGATGTGCTCGCCGGACTGCTCGATACCGAGACCTACTCTTCTCGCTACGCCACATCGCTCGACCTCATGGGCGATGAGGAATGGACTGGGCCGCTGTTCATCTTCCGAGACCCACCGGAGCAGACGCTGTTGCGCAAACTGGTGAGCCGGGCCTTCACCCCCAAGGCCATCAACGGCTTGGAAAGCCGGATCGAGTCCATCTGCGACAACTTGCTGGACCCTCTTGAGGGTCTGACTGTTTTCGACTTCGTCGACCGATTCTCCGCGCTCATGCCTCCCACCGTGATCTTGGCCCTGCTGGGATTTCCCGAAGGGCTCGAACAGGACTTGCGGCAATCGATGGACAAAGGGCTGCACATCGAAGGAACAGCCACCGCGGGCAGCAGCCGGGAGCTGGTCGACCAGACCGGAAACCTCTCCCACGAGGTGTACGCCCTGGTTCCCGAGCTGTGCGAGCAGAAGCGGAAGGAGCCGGCCGACGATCTGCTGACCATCTTGGCCACTCACGAGCGAGAGCTGCTGGACGGATCCTCCCGCCCCCTCACCCTGGAGGAGATCACCTCCTACGTTGCCTTGATCGGCGGGGCCGGGGCGGAGACGGTGGCACGCTTCCTGGCCTGGGCGGTGGTACTGCTGGCTGAGCATCCCGATCAGCATGCCGAGCTCCGCGATGACCTCTCGCTGGTCCCCGATGCCCTGGAGGAGATCCTTCGCTACGAGGCCCCTTCCCCGGTGCAAGGACGGCGGGTCATGCAAGACGTGGAGTTGCACGGCCAAGTAGTTCCGGCTGGGGCCAACCTGCTGCTGGTCAACGGCAGCGGCAACCGAGACGAGCGCCACTTCCCCGATGCCGACCGTTTCGACATCCACCGCAACATCGACCGTCACCTGTCGTTCGGCTACGGCGCCCACTTCTGCATCGGCGCCGCGCTGGCCCGCCTGGAAGGCCGCATCGGCCTCGAGCAGATGCTCCGGCGCTACCGCGACTGGGAGGTCGACGACGACCACCTGGAGTGGATCCACACCTCCACCGTTCGGGGCTACAAGTCGGTTCCCCTCTCCGTCGATCCCGCTGCCTGAGCCAGGCAGGCTCGTTTCGGCGAGGTACCGCTAGGACTCAGCACTCCCCCGCCGATTCTGAGAACCTTTAGGGCGTGACTGTGGAATCTTCCCCTGAGACGACCGCGGACTCGGTGAGCCCGGAGTTCATCCGCCGCGCCGTAGAGTTGGCCGATTTGGACGCCGTGCGGGTGGCGCTGTTCCACCACACCGACGATCCGGAGATCAAGGCACTGCCGCGGATGCTGGAGCTGGACGACAATCAACGCGAGCTGCTCATCACCAAGACCACCGCCTGGCTCATGGAGAACGCCGGCCCGGGAATGCCCGAGGAACCGCCGATGCCCCGCCTGCGCCAGCTGATGGATTTCGCCACCAAGGAGGAGATGGGCGACCTGGAGTTCGAGTCTCGGCGCGAGCTGATGGCCTTCAAGCCCTTCCCCTGGACGGTGGACTGGACCGACGGCAAGCCCGAGCTGCCCGAAGGATTCCAGGTGGCGATCATCGGCAGCGGGTTCAGCGGGCTGGCCGCGGGCATCCAGATGGAGCTGCTGGGAATCCCCTATGTGATCCTGGAGCGCCGCTCTGAGCCCGGCGGCACGTGGAGCCGGCACCGCTATCCCGACATCCGGGTGGACACCATCTCGATCACCTACGAGTTCGCCTTCGAGAAGAACTACCCGTGGCCCGAGTACTTCGGAAAGGGTCAATTCGTGCGGGAGTACTTGCTCCACATCTCGCGCAAGTACGGCATGTACGACAACACCCGATTCGACCACGATCTGAAACGGGCCACCTACGACGAGAGCCGCGATGTCTGGGTGCTCGAGGCCGGCACTCCCGACGGCATCGAGACCATCGAGGCCAACGTGGTGATCAACGCGGTCGGCGCCTTCGCCAACCAGAGAACCCCCAATTTCGAGGGCTTCGAGGACTTCCCCGGTCGGACCATCCACCCATCGCAATGGCCTGAGGACTACGACTACCGCGGCGAGCGGATCGCTGTGGTCGGCAACGGCTCGACCGGGGTGCAACTGCTTTCCCCCATCGCCGAAGAGGCCGAGCAGGTGTACGTCTTCCAGCGCTCCAAGCAGTGGATCAGCCCTCGGCCCAAGTACGGCGAGCCCATCGAGCCGGAAGTGCGCTGGCTGCTCGACAATTTCCCGGGCTACTGGAACTGGTGGCGCTATATGGCCATCGCCGCGCTGTTCAAGACCCACGACCAGCTCGTTCCCGACGAGGAGTGGCAGGCCCAAGGAGGCTATTGGAACGAGGTGAACGACCAGCTTCGCTCCTTCCTCACCAACTACATCCACGAGCAGACCGACAACGACCCCGACCTCGTCGACCGGCTGATCCCCGACTACGCGCCCTTCTCCCGGCGCCCAGTGGTGGACAACGGCTGGTATCGGGCCCTCACTCGCGACAACGTGGAGCTGATCACCGATCCGATCGTCCGGTTCACCCCTGAGGGCATCGAGACCGAGGATGGGACCGTCCACGAGGTGGACACCGTCATCACCGCCATCGGCTTCGAGATCGTCCAGTTCCTGTACCCGGCCGACTACATAGGCCGTGACGGGCTCAACGTGCACGACTTCTGGTCCAAGGACGGCCCCCGGGCCTACATAAGCATGATGGTGCCGAAATTCCCCAACATGTTCATGCTCTACGGCCCCAACTCCCAACCCCTGTCGGGCGGCACGGGCCTTCCTATCTGGTATCAGGTGTGGTCGGGCTACGCCGGCCAATTGATCGTGCGGATGCTCGAAGAGGGCAAGTCCAGCGTGGAGGTCACCATGGACGCCTACGAGCGCTACAACGAGGCCCTGGACAAGGAGGCCTCCGAGCTCCTGTTGATGCACGACATTGGGTCACCGGACAACAATTACTACGTCAACTCGGAACACAACCGGCTTCAGATGAGCGCCCCCTGGTACGGCCCCGAGTACCACCGCCTCTGCACCGAGGTGGAGTGGGACGATCTAGAGATCACCTGACCACCCCAAAGACTCGGCCCGCTGGGCCTAGCCTCGACTGGCGAGGATCCCGCTTCTGCCTATTGAAGCCGGAAGCGGACGATGCGGGAGAAGCTTTCGGCTTCTAGGGAGGCGCCACCGACCAGGGCGCCGTCGATGTCGGGCTGGGCCATGAGCTCGGCGACGTTGACGGGTTTGACCGAGCCGCCGTACTGGATGCGGACTCCGTTGGCGGCGTCGGCACCGAAGTTGGCCCGTACCCGATCCCGAATGAGGGCGCAGCCTCCTTGGGCATCGGCGGGGGTGGCGGTGTGGCCGGTGCCGATGGCCCACACGGGCTCGTAAGCGATCACCATGGCCCCTACTTGGTCCCGCTTCAAACCGGTCAAACCAGCGTCCACCTGGGTGGTGATCCGGGCCTCGGTCTGGTCGGCTTCCCGTTCTTCCAGAGTCTCCCCGCAGCACATGATCGGGGTCATCCCCGCCGCCAGAATGGCCTTGAGGCGCCGGTTCACGTTCTCGTCGGTCTCGCCGAAGAGCTGGCGGCGTTCGGAGTGGCCGGCAATCACGTAGCTCACCGCCAGCTTGGCCAGCATGGCGGGCGACACTTCTCCGGTGAACGCCCCGCTCTCCTCCCAGTGGCAGTGCTGGGCCCCCAAGGCGATGGGGATGTTGTCGGCGTCGAGCACGGTCTGGGCCGACCGCAGGTTGGTGAACGGCGGGTGGATGGACACGTCGGCCGACTTGTAGTCGGCACTGTCGAGGGCATACGAGAGCTTCTGGATGAGCTGGATGGCCTCCAGATGGTTCATGTGCATCTTCCAGTTGCCGCTGATCAGCGGCTTGCGTTCAGCCATCGTGTCCCTCCTCGGGAGTCCCAACTGATTCTCTCAGTGCTCTCAAGCCGGGCAGGTCGCCCTGCTCGATCAATTCCAACGACGCCCCGCCCCCGGTGGACACGTGGTCCATCTCTCGATCCAAGCCGAATTGGCGGACCGCGGCCGCGCTGTCCCCCCCGCCCACCACGGTGAACGCCCGGCTCTCGGCCAGCGCTTGGGCCACCACTTTCGTGCCCGCTGCGAACCTCGGGTCTTCGAACAGCCCCATGGGGCCGTTCCACAGTACGGTGCCGGCCTCGGCGATGAGGTCGCTGAACTCAGCCGCGGTGCCGGGGCCGATGTCCAGTCCCTTCCATTCTGGGTGCAAATCCACTCCGGCCTGCACCACCCGCTCCCCTGGCGCCAGCGCAGTGATATCGGAGGGGAGCCGGATCGGTGCGCCCGAACCCAGCAGACGGCCACAGGCCTCAATCTGGTCGGGCTGAAGCAGCGAGTCGCCCACGCTGTGGCCCAGGGCGGCCAGGAACGTGAAACACATGCCGCCGCCGATCACCACCTCGTCGGCGGTCTCCAACAGGGCGTCGATCACCCCCAGCTTGTCGCTCACCTTGGCCCCGCCCAACACGGCGAGAAATGGCCGCTTGGGCTTGGCCCGCAGCCCCAATAGCACCTCGGCTTCTTTGGCCAGCAGGCGGCCCGCTGCGCTGGGCACATGGCGGGGCGGCCCCACGATCGACGCGTGTGCTCTATGGGAAGCCCCGAAGGCGTCGTTCACGTAGCCGTGGCAGCCCTCCACCAACCGCTGCACGAAATCATCGTCATCGCCGGTCTCGCCCGGGTCGAAGCGCAGGTTCTCCAGCAGTTCGACTCCGGGGGCCAGCTCCCCCAGCCGGGCCCTTACCGGGGTCAGGGAATATCGGGGATCGGGGCTGCCGTCGGGTCGGCCCAAGTGGCTGCACGCCACCACCGCGGCCCCCTGGCCGGTTAGCCAGCGGATGGTGGGCAGCGCGGCCTTGATGCGGAAGTCATCGGCAATGTGGCCATCAGCGTCAAGCGGCACATTGAAGTCGGCCCGCAGCAGTATCCGGCGGCCGTCCAGGCCGCCGAGGGTCTCGCCCAGCGTTTCGAGTGTGGGAAGCACTCCGGCGCTCAGCGGCCCGCCGCGCCCACGATGGAGACGATGTCCACCAACCGGTTGGAGTAGCCCCACTCGTTGTCATACCAGCCGGACACCTTGACCAGATTTCCCAGGGCCATGGTCAGACCGGAGTCAAGCGTGCAGGAGGCGGGCGAGCCGACGATGTCGGCCGACACCAGCGGGGCTTCGCTGTAGTCCAGCACCCCCGCCAGCGGCCCTTCAGCCGCCGCGGCGGCGAAGGCGGCGTTGACGTCGTCGGCCGAGGGCTCACCCTGCACCACGGCGGTGAAATCGGTGAGGGAGCCGTTGGGGATCGGCACCCGCAGCGCGATGCCGTCGAGCAGGCCGTTCATGGCTTGGAGCACCAGCCCAGTGGCCCGGGCAGCTCCGGTGGATGTGGGCACGATGTTCACCGCGGCGGCTCGGGCCCGACGCAGGTCGGAATGGGGGCCGTCCACCAAGGCCTGGTCGCCGGTGTAGGCGTGGACGGTGGTCATCAGGCCCCGCTCCACCCCGAAGGCATCGTCGAGCACCTTGACCATGGGCACGAAGCAGTTGGTGGTGCAGGAGGCGTTGGACACAACCAAGTGGTTGTCGGGGTCGAAGTCGCCGTCGTTCACCCCCACCACGAAAGTGGCGTCGGCCCCCGACGCCGGCGCCGACACGATGACCCTCGGAGCCCCAGCTTCAAGGTGGGCCGCCGCCTTGTCCCGAGCGGTGAAGAACCCGGTGGACTCCACCACTACGTCCACGCCCAAGTCGCCCCAGGGCAGATCGGCCGGATTGCGCTCCGACAGCACTTGCAGGGTGCTCCCGCCGATCTCGAGTGCGCCGTCCACCACAGCCACCGGGTCGGAGAACCGGCCCATCACCGAGTCGTACTGCAACAGATGGGCCATGGTCTCCAGGCTGCCCAAGTCGTTTACGGCCACGAATTCCAGGTCGGCGCCAGCCTGCCGGGCTGCTCTGAAGAAGTTCCGCCCGATGCGGCCGAACCCGTTGATTCCCACGCGAATGCTCATGCGGCTGAGACTAACGGCCCACCCGCCGAATTCTGATGATGGGGACGAACGAAATCAGCCATATTTCCCTCAGCCCAGGCCTGTCGCTCAAACGCGTGATTTCAGCGCACGTTCCCCTGTCCGCCATCGACGGGGATGAGCTGGCCGGTGATGAACCGGGACCCATCCGAGGCCAGAAACACCATCACCGGCCCGAGATCCCGATCCGGGTCGCCGTAGTCTTGGCCCAGCGCGATGCTGTGGATGTTCCGCCAGAACTTCTCGGTGCGCTCCTCATCGGTTGCCCGATCCCAGGATGCTTGGAACATAGGAGTTCTGATGGCCGGTAGAACGGCGTTGACCCGAACGCCGTCGGCCCCCCAGGCTCCGGCCGCAGTGCGCGTCCAGGCATGTACTGCTCCCTTGGAAGCCGAGTAGGCCGCCGCTCCCGGCTCAGCCCGCTGGCCGGAAATCGACCCGAAATTGACGATGGCACCTCCCCCGCCAACCTTGAGCCGCTGGTACGCCGCCTGATTAGTCAGCACCGTGCCCCGCACATTCACTGTGAACATCCGGTCCCACTCACCGATAGTCACGTCTTCCGCGGCGGAAGCTGCATGAATGGCAGCCGGGTGCGCCAGCGCATCTAGCCCTCCTAAAAGGCTGTCTGCCTCGGCAAACGCCGCATCCACCCGCTCTTCATCGGCAACGTCAACCGACACGTACACGACTTCGCCAGGCCCATCTGCCCCCGCCTCGGCGCAAACCGCCCGCCCCGCGTCATCGGCAAGGTCCATCCCCACTACCCGAGCCCCCGCCTTCACATAAGCCCGCACCGTCGCCGCCCCCATCCCACTCGCACACCCCGTGACAATGATCCTCTTGCCATGCAATTCCACGCTCTGACTCCTTCCCGATCCAATTGCATAGCAAAATCCGGGTACGTATGAGTTCATCCAGGCCAGGAGGTTGAGGGTGTCGCGCGGGGTGCTACGGTGGAGATGTGGGGGGTGAGATCAGTTTCATTTCCGCTGAAGTTGCTGTTGAGCTTTTCTGGACTGCCCCCAGTGTTGACTACTGGGATCTCCGGGCCGACCTCGACGCCGTTGCCCACCAAAATCCATCTCCTCGTGCCTGAGACGCCCAGACCAACCCGCTGTCCTCAGCGCTGAGCGGAAACCCCGCGGGGCAAGGGCAGTCGATCTGATGATCGCCGCGACCGCCCTCGCCGCCAACTTGCCCCTCTACACTCGCAACCCCAATGACTTTGCAGGCTTGAATGAGATTGTCGACATCGTGCCCGTCTGATGGCAACCTGAATCTTGCATAATGCGGATCGTTGACCTGCTGGAGAGGGATGCGGCGCTCTACCCCGAGCGCACTGCGGTAGCGGTTGCCGGAGGGCCATCTGCTTCCTTCAAGGAGCTGCACGACCGAGTTCGCCGGCTGGCTGGCGGTCTGGAGGCCGCGGGGGTGGGGACTGGCGACCGGGTGGCGCTCATGGCCGACAACGGGCTGGTCTTTTTCGACGTCTATCTGGCGGTGGCCTACCTGGGAGCGGCGGCAGTGCCGCTCAACACCCAGCTCACCGATCCCGAATTGTCCTTCATCCTGTCTAACGCCGAGCCCATCCTCACCGTGGCAACCAGCCAGTACGTCGAACGATTGAAGGCCATCGGCGCCAATGACCCAGTGATCGACGCCGACGGCGATTCTTACGCAAGCCTGCTGGCTTCGGAGCCCTTCGCCGATTTGGACCGCTCTACCGAACACGACACCGCGCTGATCATCTACACCAGCGGGACCACTGGACAGCCGAAGGGGGTGTGCCTCACCCAACGGGGCTTGGCCTTCAACGGCCTGACCATGGCTCTGGTGCAGCGGTTCCGGCCCGATGATGTGTTCCTGTCGACCACGCCGCTGTACCACGCGGCCACCGGCACCCGGGTGTGCTCCATGCTGGCCGACGGCCAGACCCACGTAGTGCTGCGCTCCTTCTCGCCCGAGTCGTTCTTTGCTGCGGTGGCTGAGCACCGGGTGACCATCTCGATTTTGGTCCCCGCGCAGCTGCGCCGCCTCCTCGACCACCCGGGCTTTGACGAGGCCGACCTATCCAGCCTTCGCCTCATCGTCTACGGCGCCGCCCCCACCGCCGGGCCGCTCATCAAACAGGCCTATGAGCGCTTTGGGTGCGGGCTTTACCAGGGCTACGGCATCTCCGAGTGCGTCACCAACCTCACCGGGCTGCTCCCCGAAGACCACGACCTTGCCATGGCCGGACGCCCCGAGCTGCTCGACTCGTGCGGCCGCGTCGTGCCCGGGGTCCGAATCGAGATCCACGACGACAACGGTGCCCCGGTTGCTCCCGGAGAGGTGGGCGAGATCTGGGTGAAGACCGAAAAGGTGATGGCCGGCTACTGGCGCAATCCCGACCTAACTGCCGAGGCCCTTGTAGGCGGATGGTTCCGCACCGGCGACCTGGGGCGCATGGATGGCGACGGCTACCTCTACATCGTCGGCCGCTCCAAGGACATGCTCATCAGTGGCGGTGTCAACATCTACCCCAGCGAGATCGAGGCCGTGCTCTACGACCACCCAGCAGTTGCCGAGGCAGCGGTGGTCGGGCGCCCCGACCCCGAGTGGGGCGAGCGCCCGGTGGCCTTCGTCGAGCTCCGACCCGAAGAGTCGCTCGACGGACTAGCGGATTGGTGCCGCCAGCGCCTGGCCAAGATCAAGGTCCCCGACGAATTCATCGCCGTCGACAGCTTCCCCCGCACCGTCACCGGCAAAATCCGCAAAGTAGAACTCCGAGAGCACCTCGCCGCCGACTGACCGGACAAGCCGGCCAGCCGGGGCTTCTACCCGAGGCGGGGTTTGATCTCTTCGTCAGCGTCGATGTCGATTTCTAGGATTAGGGATTGATAGGACTTGCCGTGGGGGTCGGTTCGGAGGCTCATGGACACTCCCCCGCCGAGCGCCTCGGTCATCACGAAGTTCAGGCCCTTGGTGCCGGGCAGTTCGTAGCGGGTGATCTCGCCATTGACCAGGCTGCCGAATATGTCCCGCACTTTCTCCACGGTCAGCTCGCGCCGCAGCACGTCCCAGTTGTCGTCGTTGTACACGAACACGCACAGGTTCACGATGTCGCCCTTGTCGCCGGAGCGGCTGTAGGCGAATTCCCGCAGCTTCATGCCTCGATGACCTCGGTGATCAGCTTCACATCCTCACGGGGCAACAGCGCCGGGGTGACCCCGATGGCCGGCGCCATCTGGGTGGTGACCCCGCCACCCCCGGCCGGTCCCATCCACAGGAATTGCCCCTCGAAAGCCACCGCGTCTGCCGTCTCCCGATCATCGCAGCGGGCTGCGATGCGAAGCCGCACCTCAGCCGGGTCGCCACCGGGAAGCTGGCCGTCGAACAGGGCGCTCATACCGTGGAGGTCGTAGCGGAGCTCGTCGATGCCCGGCTGGTAGGGCTCCAGGCGCTTGGCCACCACCTCCGCGGCCAGCTGGGCCCGCTCCACGCAGCCCGCGCCGCCGTAGGAGATCTCGGTCACCACCTTCCACCCCTGGTCCACCCCCACCAGCACCTTGAGAGTGTCAGGGCGGGGGCGGCCCGAGGCACCGCCGACCCGCACCCGGTTTGGACCCACTTCCTCCACCCACACATGGGAGAAGTCCGCGGTGCTGTCGGGCGTGAGATAGGCCGCCGGGTCGTGGATTTCGTAGGCCAACTGCGTCTTCATGGTGCCGATGTCCACCGCCCCACCGGTGCCCTCCAGCTTGGTGATGATCAGCTCGTCCTCGCTCACCTGGGCCAGGGGAAAGCCGAGGTGGACGATGTCGTCCAGCACCCGGTAGGGCGGATCCACGTAATTCCCGCCGGTGGCGTGGGTGCCGCACTCCAGAAGATGGGCCACCAGGGTTGCGGTGCCCATCTTCTCCCAGTCGTACAGCGCCCAGCCCATTTCATAGGCGATCGGCCCCACGTAGAGCGACGGATCAGCGATACGGCCGCCGAGGATGAACTGTGCGCCCTCGTCTAGGAGCTCCACTATGGGATCGGCGCCGATGTAGGCGTTGGCCGATACCACTTGGGCGGCGATGGCCTGGGCGGTCACCCCCATTTCGGGCAGCTCTAGATCTTGGTCGAGCACATGGTCGAGCACATCGTCGCCGTGGATCACCCCGACCCTCACGCCGGTGACGCCGTTGAGCTTCAGCCCCCGAAGCACGTCGTCGGCCGCGGCGGCAGGATTGGCCGCGCCGAAGTTGCCCACCATCTTTCCGCCGCGACGCAGAAAGCCGGTGAAGCGGCGCATGAGCTCGGGGATTCGCTGATCGTGGCCCGCGGTCTCGTCATCAAGGCGGCGCACTTGGGCCAGCGCCATGGTCCGCTCGGCCAGGCAGTCGAAGCCCATGTAATCCACCAGGCCGCTGTCGGCCAGCTCCTGAGCCCAGTCCAGCCGATCGGTGGAATAGGCCGACCCGCTGCCGATGGAGATGCTCCTGCTCATTGCTGAGCTCTTTGGATGAGCTCGAACACTTCGCGTGGCCCAAGGGGGAATGTGTCCACCTGCACGCCGAGCGGGGCCAGAGCGTCGGCCACGGCATTGGCCACCGCCGCGGGGGCGCCGATGGTGCCCCCCTCCCCCATTCCCTTGAATCCGCCCTCGGTGTTCGACAGAGTCTCGATGTGGCCGCACTCGATGGGCGGCAGCTCGGGGGCGCTGGGTATGAGGTAGTCCATGAAGGTGGATGCCAGCGGGGTGCCCTGGTCGTCGTAGGCCATGTTCTCCCACAGTACGCCGCCGATGCCCTGCACTACGCCGCCGGCTATCTGGCCGTCCACCACCATGGGGTTGATCATGCGGCCGCAGTCCTCGCTGACCACGAAGCGCTCCAGGGACACCAGGCCGGTCTCGATGTCCACCTCGCAGATGCAGATGTGGGTGGCATTGGAAAACGTGAACACATTGGGCGGCTGATACCGGTTGCTGGCTTCGAGCCCCGGTTCCATGCCCGGAGGGAGTTGGTCGGTGCTGCGGTAGGCGATCCCGGCAATCTCGCCCAGCGTGATGTTTCGGGCAGGGGTGCCGGCCACCGAGGCCACCCCATCGCTCACCTCGATGTCGGCTGCGGCGGCCTCCAGGAGGTGGGCGGCAATCTCCGCCACCTTGTCGTGCAGTTCGCGGGCCGCGCCGATGGCCGCCCCGCCCCCGATGACCGCCGATCGGCTGCCGCCGGTGCCGGCCCCAAAAGGGGTGGCGGCGGTATCGCCCTGCACGAACTCGATGTCGTCCAGCGCGCAACCCAGATGCTCGGCCACCAGTTGGGCCATGGTGGTGGCCAGGCTCTGCCCGTGGTCGCCGCTGCCCATGAAGACTCGCACGATGCCGCTGGGGTCGATCCGGATGGTCACCTGCTCGGTGGCCAACGATGCCCACGCCATGCCCGAGGGCTCCACATAAGAGCTGATGCCCAAACCGAGGTAACGGCCCTGGGCCCGGGCTTCCTGCTGGCGCTGGCGGAACCCGTCGTAGTCCACCATCTGGGCGGCCTGGTCCAGGCACTCCTGCAACGACACGTTCTCATACACCATGCCGGTGGCGGTGGTGTAGGGAAGCTCGTCGGCGGTAACCGTGTTGCGGCGCCGCAGCTCCAATGGGTCGATACCCAGCTCGCGGGCCACATGGTCGATCATCTGCTCTCGGGCGGTGGTCTCGCTCAGCCACGGCCCTCGATAGGCCGCCCGCCCTACGGTGTTGGTGTAGGCCGACCGGCTGGCAAACCCGTAGAGCGGAACGCGGTACGGGCCGGGGAAGAACCGGGCCAGGTTGCCCGATGCGCTGCTGTGCCCGCCCACCGCATAGGCACCGACATCCTCTACATGGCGCACCCGGCACCCCAGGATCCGGGCATCGGCGTCCAGCGCCATCGACACGTCTAGCACCTCGGCTCGAGCCTGGTTGGCCGCGATCAGGTTCTCGCTGCGGTCCTCGATCCACTTGATCGGCCGGCACAGATGCCGGCTGGCCAGCACGATGCAATCCTCGTCCCGAGTGACCATCATCTTCTGGCCGAACCCGCCTCCGATATCGCCCATACGCACCTGAACCTGGTGATGGGCCACCCCGAGCAGGTTGGCAAAGTGAACGTGGTACTCATGGGGATTTTGCGACGACACCCAGGCTTCGAGGGTGTCGGCAAACGGCGTCCAGCTGGCGATGATGCCGCGGGGTTCCATCGGCGCGTTGGTGGCGCGCGACTGGGTGAACCTGCGGGTCACCACATGGGCGGCCGATTCGAACACCCCATCGAGCTCCGGCGGGTCGGTAGGCGGCATCGACTGGGCCTCGTTGGAATCGCGTTCGGGGTGGACCAAATCAACGTTGTTCTCCAAGGCGACCTGAGCTCCGATCACTGGCGTCTGCGTCTCTATGTCCACCTCAACCAGTTCAGCGGCATCCCAAGCGGCATAAGGGGTGTCGGCCACAACCATGGCGACAGGCTCGCCCACATAGCGGACGTCACCTTCAGCCAGGGCCCGCAGGGGCGGGTAGGGCACCTGGTCGCCGATCAGGGCCGCGAACATCGGGCCGGCCCGCGGATTCAACTCCGCCGCGGTCAGTACATCCACTACCCCAGGGTGGGCCTTGGCCGCTTCGGTGCCTATGCCTCGAACCAGCCCCCGGGCCACGCTGCTGCGCACGAACCGGGCATGCAGCATGCCCGGCACCTCCATGTTGGCGATGTAGGTACCCCTACCGGCGGTGAGCCGCCGGTCCTCCTTGCGAAGAACCCGCTGTCCGATAAACCTTCCGGCACTCACTGGGTCATCGGGCCAGGTAGCCGCCGTCAACCGGGAGTGCGACCCCGGTCACGAAACTGCTGGCATCGCTGGCCAAGAACAGCGCGACTTCGGCGATCTCCTCGGGCTGCGATGGGCGCTGCAAGGGCACCGAAGTCTCCAGAGACTCCTTCATCAGGGGTTTGACGTCGGTGCCGGGATCCCGTCCGAAGAACAGCGGAAGCATGGGTGTGTCCACTGGGCCGGGGCAGATGACGTTGGCCCGAACCTTGGGGGCTAGGGCCAGAGCCAGCGACTTGCCGAACGTCACGATTGCCCCCTTGGTCATCGAGTACAGCGGCGAGAACGGTGAGCCCACCACCCCGGATGTGGAAGCGGTGAGGATGATTGACGCGTTGCCCGACGCCTCCAACAAGGGCACCGCCCGGGCAACGGTGAAGAAGGCCGATTTCATGTTGATGGCCGCGGTCTCTTCGTAGTCGGCCTCGCTCATGTTGAGCCCGGCCGGACCGGGTATGCCGGCGTGGGCGTAGAGAACGTCGATCTTGCCGTGAGTCGAGCCGACCTCGGCCATCAGCTCTTCAATCTGAGCCACATCGCTGACATCAACGGTGAAGGCGCTCGCCGCGCCCCCCGCATCGGCGATCAAAGCCACAGTCTCAGCGGCGGCTTCGGCGCGAAGATCGGCCACCACCACATGAGCGCCCTCGGAGGCCATGCGCCTGGCCGCGGCCCGGCCCATGCCTGAACCGGAAGCGGTTATGACCGCTACTCTTCCATCGAGCACTCCCATTGAAACCCCCGTGAGCAAGAACTCTTCCATTTACGATGATCGATTTAGCCGTCGCAGCAAGGAAAGAACGCCATGAACGCACATGACCCGCTAGACGGCCTGAAGATTATCGACTGCGATTCCCATTTCACCGAGCCGCCCGAGCTGTGGACGGCCCGGGCCCCCGCCGCCATGCACCACCGAGTGCCGGTGCAGAAGACGGTCGACGGCGTCACCGCCTGGTATCTGGACGGCGAGCTGTGGGCCAGTACCGGCGGGAACACCATCCAAACCGGCCAGGAGAAGATCCTGGGCAGCCACGTGGTCCAGCCCTTCGACGTCATCGACACCAGCGCCTGGGCAGTGAAGGAGCGGCTCGAACTCTGCGACGAGATCGGGGTGCATGCCCAGATCCTCTACCCCAACGGCGTCGGCTTCTCCTCCAACCACGTCTTCGCCATCGAGGATCTGGCGCAGCGACGGATGGTCTTGGAGATCTACAACGACTTCTTCGTCGACATCCAGCACGAGTCGAACGGCCGACTGTTCCCCCAGGCCATGCTCCCGATCTGGGATATGGAGTTCACCGTGGCGGAGATGACCCGGCTGTTGGACAAGGGCATCACCGGGTTCACCCTCTCCGACAAGCCCGAGATGGTGGGCCTCCCCGAGCTGTGGGAACCCTATTTCGCCCCCATGTGGGACCTGTTCAACCAGTCGGGAGCGGTGGCCAACTTCCACATCGGCGCCGGCATGAGCCGGGCCGAGATGGAGAGCATCCGAGGCGCCCGCTTCCAGCAGGCCCGGGTGGGCGGCGAGGCTGGCCCCGACGACCTGCCCCGGCCCATTCCCGTGGCCCCCAACACCTGGTGGGGGCAATTCGACCACCAGCGTCGCCTCGCCATCCACGCCACCCAGATGTACATGAGCAACGTGCGCATCATCGTCAACCTCTGCATGAGCGACCTGTTCGACCGCTACCCCAACCTCAAGGTCGTCTCGGCCGAGAGCGGCATCGGCTGGGTTCCCTTCATCCTCGAAGCCCTCGAGTACCAGTACGACGAGATGGTCACCGAAGCCCACGAGCTGGCCCTGAACACCCGCCGCCCCCGGGAGTATTTCAACGACCACATCTGGGTCATGTTCTGGTTCGAGCGGTCGGCCCCGGCCAAGCTCATTGAAGACGTCGGGGTCAACAACGTGCTGGTGGAGACCGACGTCCCCCATCCGACGTGCCTGTTCCCGGGCGCCCGAGAGCACTTTACCCGGGTTCTGGCCGGCGTCGATCCCCATGTCCGCCGCCGCGTGCTCCAGGACAACGCCGCCGAGCTCTACGGCATCGACGTCTAAGGGATCCCATGCAGTTCGGCATGATCATCAGCGACGTGCCGCGCGAGGTAGACCCCATCGAGCAGTTCGACGGCATCCTGCGCCAAGTGGAGGCCGGCCAGCGCAACGGCCTCAGCCATTTCGTGATCGGGCAGCACTTCTTGTACGGCGACCTGCGCTGGCTCCAGCCGGTTCCCCTCCTGGCCCGCTTGGCAGCAGAAATCGACGACCACGTGCGGCTGGCCACCACCGTGCTGCTGGTCCCCAAATACCACCCGGTGATCCTGGCCGAGGAGCTGGCCACCCTCGACATCGTCACCCGAGGTCGCCTCGATATCGGATTAGGGCTCGGATATCGGACTGAAGAATTCGACTTGATGAACGTCCCTTTCAACAAGCGGGTAAGCCTGTTCGACGAGTGCCTCGACATCATGAAGCTGTGCTGGGCCATGGAGGACTTCGACTACCACGGCCAGCATTGGCAGATTCAGGGAGCCACGCCCCACATCCAGTGCGTGCAGCAGCCCCATCCCCCCATTTGGATGGGAGCGCACTCCCGCAAGGGCGCCCGGCGGGCGGGTCGAGTGGGCGACCGGTTCATCATCCCGCCGGAGTACGACATCCATGAGATGCGGGTCCGCTTGGGCATCATGGCCGCGGGATTTGCAGATCGGGGCAAGCCGATGGGCCATCAGCCCTTGCGGCGCAACGCTTTCGTGGGCGCCACCAACGAGGAGGCAAGAGCCAGGTTCGTGGATGTCAGCAAGGAGCGATATCTCGCCTACGCCCGCAAGGAACTCGACATATTGGACGAGGAAGCGCTTATGACGAACTTCTTCGAGGAGGTGAAGCACTCGGTGGCGGTGGGCACGGCCCAACAGGTGATCGACCACTTCACCGAGGTGGCTCGAGAGCTGCCTATAGATCCGTTCGTGGTGAAGCCCCAATGGCCCCAAATGGCCATCGACGAGGTGATCGACTATCTCGACACCATGGGACGCGAGGTCATACCGGCGCTGGCTGAAGTCCCGCCCATGCCCGTCGAGGACATCCCTGCCTCGTTGGCCCCCGTGGCCGACGAGGTGGCCGAGGCACTGGGGGCCATGTGACCGCAGCATCATTCGATGAGGCCATCGCCCACACGCCACTGGGCGACGGGCGCTTTCTCACCTCCACGCCCCCGTCGTGGATGGCCTCAGGCCGTGTGCCTGCCGGGCTGGTGGAGGCGCAGTTGATGGCCGGACTGGCGGCCATGGTCACCGACGCCCAGTACCGCCCGCTGTCGTTCACCGCCCATCTGCTGCGAGCGCCGGGCGAGGGCGACTACGAGGTGCAGACCGACGTGCTCCGCACGGGCCGCACGCTCATCAGCACTGCGGCCCGGGTGGTGCAGGGCAACAAACTGATCGCCACCGCGTTGGCCAGCTTCGCCACCGACCGGCCCAGCCCCGAGTTCGACGAGCTGCCCATGCCCGAGGTGGCCCCGCCCACACCGGGAAGAGAGACCGACGGTTATGTGCCCGAATTCGCCTATCCGTACGGCGACAACGTGGTCATGCAGGACCGCCTCGGACCGAAACCATTCACCGCGCCCGACGGCCCCATGGAGCGGGTGGGATGGGCCGGCTTCGCCCAGGCCCGCCCCATCGACGCCCCCGGTCTGCTGATGATCGGAGATATCGGGATGATGGGCTGGTGGGTGCGCCTCGACCGCATGTACACCACCGCCACCTTGGACCACACCACCTATTTCCGGGCCGACCTGTCTCAGGCAGAGGCCGACGACATGGTGCTGCTGCGGTCGCGCACCGGGCTGGTGCGCGGCGGCTACCTGGATTGGGACCTCGACATCTGGGCGCCAGACGGCACCCTGCTGTGCCAGTCTCGCCAGATCCTGGCCATCCTCGGATGACCGCACAATGACCCAGCCGGAGCCGCTGCGCATCGTCGACTTCTCCACCCACATGTCGGGGCCGCTGGCCTCGCACCTGCTGGTGGAGATGGGTGCCGACGTCATCAAGGTCGAACACCCGGTTCAGGGCGACGGCAACCGGGGCAACGATCCCAAGATCGCCGGGGTCAGCGATCTGCACCTCGCCCTCAACCCCGGCACCCGCAGCATCGCAATCAGCACCCGCTCGCCCCACTGGCCCGACGTGGTGGCCGGGATCACCGCCTGGGCCGACGCGGTGATCGTCGGCGCCCGTCCCAAGGACGCGGTTCGCCGAGGGCTCGACTTCCACACCCTGCTCGAGGCCAACCCGCAACTGGTGTACTGCGTGATCTCGGGCTACGGGCTGGCCGGACCGTGGGCCGAGTACAAGGCCCACGGTCAGAACATGGACGCTCTGGCCGGGCGGGTCGAGGTGGAGTGGAACGACGGCCAGCCCCAAACCAGAGTCGGGTGGCGCTCGGCCGGCGTGCTTTTGGCCGGGGTCTTCGGCGCCATGGGGGTGCTGGCCGCCATCGTCAAGCGAGACCGGGGTGGCGGACCCCAGTTCGTACACACCTCCATTTGGAACACCGCACTGTGGTGGAACTGGCGCGATGTGAATACCTGGGTGAACAACGACGAGCCCTGGCACGAGTACCGCTCGTTGGGATCGCGCTATGCCATGTACGCCACCTCCGACCACCGCGCCCTGCTCATCTGCCCGCTGGAGAAGGTGGCCTGGGAGCGGTTCTGCGACCTCACCGACCTACACCAACTCCGGGCGCGGGGAGAGTGGACCCACAGCATGGACTTCGGATACGACGACGAGTTCCCGCTGATCGCCGAGGCCATCAGTCAGCGCACCTTCGACGACTGGAACCGCCTTCTCGACGAAGCCGAGATACCGTTCGCCCCCATACTCACCCTCGACGAGGCGGTCAGCAGCGACCACGCCGCCGTCAACCGGGTGCTCCGGGGAACCGAGCTTCCCGGAGGGCGAGTTCAAATGGCCGCCTCACCGGTGCAGCTCTCCTCGAACCCGAACGAGGCGGCCCAGCCCGATCTGTCCGATCTGCCGCCCCCTCCTGAACTGGGTGCCGACACCGCCGAGGTCCTGGCCGAAATCGGGTTGGACAAGCTCGTCGGAGAAGACCTGTCGGGAGGCCAGGCATGACCAAGCCCCTCGACGGCATCCGGGTGCTGGACTTCACCCGCCACATGGCCGGCCCCTACGGCACCATGATTCTGGGCGACTACGGGGCCGACGTCATTAAGGTGGAGAGCCTTCCCCACGGCGACGGCGCCCGCGGTGTGGGCACCGCATTCATCGACGGAGAGAGCGCGCTGTTCCTCATCTGGAATCGAGGCAAGCGCAGCCTTGCGCTGGACATGCGCAATCCCGAGGGGCTCGAGGCGGTCCATCGCCTGGTGGCCACCGTCGACGTGGTGGTCACCAGCTACCGGCCCGGCGTGGCCGACGAGATCGGCATCGGCTACGACGCCCTGTCGGCCATCAACGACCAGATCGTGTACATCTCCCTCACCGCCTTCGGACCAGAGGGTCCGCTGGCCCCCTATCCGGGAACCGACCCGGTGGTCCAGGCCGTTTCGGGGGTCATGTCGGTGACCGGGGAGCCTGATCGGGGCCCGAACCTGGTGGGGGTACCGATGGCCGATTTCACCGGTGCATTGGTCACCGCCCAGGCCGCCATGCTCGGCCTGTTTGCCCGACAGCAAACCGGCAAGGGCCAGCTCATCGACGTGTCGATGCTCTTCGCCCTGATGTCGTCGCTCACCACCCGGCTGGCCTCGCACTGGGTGGACGGTGAGGATCCCGAGCGCCACGGCAGCGCCCACAGCGTGGTGGTGCCCTATGAGGCGTTCCAGACCGCCGACGGCCACGTGGTGACCGGCGTGTGGGGCGGCGCCGACGGGTGGGAGCGCTTCTGCCGGGCCATCGGAGAGCCGGAGTTGGCCGCCGACGAGCGCTATCTGACCAACCAGCAGCGGGTGGACGCCCGCGCCGACCTCACTGAATACCTGCAAAGCATCTTCATCACCCGGACCAGTGCGGAGTGGGAGGAGTCGTTCAACCAGCACCGGGCGCTGTTCGGGCCGGTCCACACCTTCTCGCAGATCCTCAACCACCCCCAGGTGAAGCAGGCCGGACTGGTGCAATCGGTGGAGCACGCCACATTGGGGGAGATCCCCCAGCTGGGTCCGGTGATCGGGCTCCACGACACCCCCGGCGGGATTGCCGGGCCTCCCCCGGTGCTGGGCCAGCACAGCGAGGAGATCCTGGCCGAAGCGGGCTACAGCCCCGAGGAGATCGCCGCCATGATCCAGGCCGGGGTGGCGGGCACGGCCTGAGTGCCCCTATTGGGCTGAGTGGGAGTGCTGGCCCAGGGCGTGGGCCGCATCTCGGGTCTCGGCGGGGTCATAGGAGACCACGACCATGTTGACCACATCGGCCCCGGCCTCCCCCAGCGCTGCCAGCATGCTTTGGGTGGCGTCGCTATCGGCAAGATCGAGCACTCCGGCCGGGCCGCTTCCCACTGCGGCCGGGCAGTTGGTGGCCACGGTGAAGGGCTGATCGGCCCGCGGCGACCGCTTTCGCTCCTCTCGTAGAAAGCCCACGTGTTCCCGCAAGTCGTCCGGGGTCATCCGCGCCGCCAGCCAACCGTCCCCTACCGCGGCGGCCCGGCGGAGCGCCGGCCGGGAGTGGCCGCCCACAAGAATCGGCACCGGCGACTGCACCGGCTTGGGCTTCATGTTCAGGGGTAAAAACGAGTGGGTCTCCCCGTCATAGGAGGGCTGGTCCTGCTCCCACAGCGCCCGCAGGATCTCGATCCCGTCCTCCAGCAACTGCCGACGACGGCCATAGTCAGCACCGAGAGCGTCGAACTCCTCGCGGAGCCACCCGAGGGTCACCCCGAAGATCACCCTTCCCCCCGACAGGTAGTCGAGCGTGGCCACGGCCTTGCCGACGACCACTGGATTGCGCTGGGGAAGCACGCAGGCATTCACCGCCAGCCTGATGGAGGACGTCGCCCCGGCCACAAAGGCCAAGGTGGTCAGAGCCTCAAGGCGGGGGTTGTCGGTGGGATAGGGGTACTTCCCGTCGGCCATCGTCGGGTTCTGCGAGGCGAACTCCACCGGAAAGGCGATGTGGTCGCCCACCCACACCGAGTCCAAACCGGCCGACTCCGCCGCTTGCGCCACATCGACGATGTCCTGGGCTGTGGCTGGGCCCTCGTAGGGCAAGCAGAGACCGATCTTTGGACCGCGGTAGGGAGTGTTGTCCGATCCCATGGGCTCTGCTTTCGGTAGTTGGGGCTTTCGGTGGTAGGGGCTCTCGATGTCAGCCGGACAATAGCGGGATCACCTCGGAGCCGAACCGCTCGAGCTGGGCGAGGGCGTGGGCATGGTCGTATCCGGGCCATTGCGGCTTGTAGACGAAGTGGGAGTGCTCCACCTGGTCCATGAGCTGAGAGAGCCCCTCTGCCACATCGGATGGGCTGCCGAGCACGAAGCGGTTCTCCAGCCAATCGCTTTTGCCGATGCCGTCGTCCACGTCAAGCCCCCAAGAGCGATACGTGCCATAGCGCGACGACGCCCCCGCGGCCACCGCCGCTTCGGCCTCAGCAGGGCTGTCGGCGATGTAGACCTCCCGACGCACGGGGATGGCGGCCCGCGCCCGGTTGCCGTGAGCCGTTCGCTCATCCAGATAGGCCTGGTAGAGGTCGATGAGCTCTCGGTGGGTGGGGAACGGCGCGGCGTACCAGGCGTCGCCCACCCGGGCGGCCCGCCGAACCGATGCCTCCACCTGGGCCCCGACCCAGATCGGGGGATGAGGCTGCTGGACCGGCAGCGTGGACACCTCCACGCTGTCGAGCCGGAAGAACCGGCCCTGGTCGGTCACAGGCTGGCCGGTCCATAGGGCTCGGATGATCTCCACCGCCTCCTCGAACCGCTTGGTTCGGGTAGTGCGGTCGATGCCGAAGGCGTCGAACTCTTCCTGGCTGTAGCCGATGCCCACGCCCATGATCGCCCGCCCGCCGGTGACCGCGTCCATGGTGGCCATCTCCTCGGCGATGGTGAGGGGATGGTGCAGGGGCAGCAGCAGGATGCCGGTGGCGACGCTGACCGTCGGGAATTGCATGGCCACCGAGGTCAGATACGGGATGGGCTGGAGGTAGCGCAGCGTCGGGGCCGCGAAGTGCTGTCCCGCCACCACCAGGTCGAACCCATGATCCACGGCCACTGATATCAACTCGTGGTGCTCGGCAATCTGCTGAGGCGCGGGCACCGACCGGCCATGAACCGAGGTCAGGAGCAGGCCGAATCTCACCGGACCATCATGGTTCAACGACACCGCGGTGTGCCGGACCCATGTTGCCGCTGGGCCATGTCCGTCGCTAGACAATCGCCATGCGACGGCTTGCCATTCGACTGCTCGGTGCGTTTCGACGGGTCTCCCTTCTCATTCGGAAGATGCGGGGCAAGACGCTCGACGATGTGGCCGAACAACGGGTGGTGAGCGGCAAGGCGTGGGAGGAGTTCTGCGATTCCTTGAAGGCAGCGGGGGCGGCGATGAACTTCCCCGGCGCGCCGCGTGATCCGTTCAGCCAGGCGGAGGGCTACCGGCACCTGAGCCGGCTCGCCCGGGCCGGGCTGATGGCGTTCATCGAGCACGCCGACCCCAAAGCCCCCGTGATGCACCGCGTGGCCAACGAGACCACCAAGCTGGGCGCCGACAACCCCGACAACTACTACTACACCGCGGCGTTGGACGGCAGTTACGACTACAAGATCACCGGGCGGCGCAACAACATCGCCTACCTGAGCATCGGAACCCAATCGGGCAACTACGGCCAGGGCGGCGGCCTGCCCCCAACAGGGCACATCGAAGCCGATCAGATCGAGATGGACGCCGACGGGCGCTTCGAGCTGATCCTGAGCAGCACCCCACAGCAGGGGAACTGGCTGCCGATGACGCCCGAGACCGGCACGCTGGTGGTGCGCCAGACCTTTGCCGACCGCAATACGGAGATCCCCGCCGAGCTGGCCATCGAGCGCATCAACTGCGCCCCCGAAGAGCGCCAACCCTCTCACCTCACGCCAAAGGCTTTGGATGACGGGTTGAAGAATGTGGGGGCGCTGGTGATGGGCGCGCCGCTGCTTTTCACCAAGTGGGCCCGTGATTTCTCTAAGCACAGCAACCAGCTTCCCCAGTTCGACCCGGACGTGTCGCTGAACGCCGGCGGCGATCCCAACATCACCTACTACCACAGCCACTGGGCGCTGGGGCCCGACGAGGCCCTAGTGATTGAGGCCACTCCCCCGGAGTGCGAGTATTGGAACTTCCAGCTCAGCAACTACTGGATGGAATCGCTGGACTATCGCCACTTCACGATCCACACCAACAGCCATCTGGCCCACTACGAAGCCGATGGGTCGGTGCGCCTGATCGTGGCCCATGAGGATCCCGGCCTGCCCAATTGGATCGAAACCGCAGGCCACTCGCTCGGTACCATGTCGTTCCGATGGGTGCGGGCCGCCGAGACTCCCCAGCCGCAGTGCCGGGTGGTGCCGTTGAGCAGCCTGCGGGACTAGCGGCTTGACTTCCACGGACTACCAGAACCCCTATCGGCCGATCCCGATCCGAGCCGTCAACCGGCTCGGCCGCGCCGGCCAGCGCCTTGGACTCCCAGACCGCCTAGAGGTCAACAAGCTCATCAAGCACGCAAGGCGCAAAACCGGGCTCTCCGACTTCGGCGACGATGGGCACTTGGAGGCGTTGCAAGTGCTCGTGGATTCGATCAACGACGAAGCTCGACTTACTCCAACCGGTCTGATTGTTCAGAAATCGAGGCTGGCCAGCGCACTGGTTCAGCGCTTGCGTATCCAGGACCTGCTCAAGCGGCACCCTGAGATAGACGACACCGACCTCGGCACCGTCGTCATGATCACCGGGTTGCAGCGCACCGGCACAACGTTGCTGCACCGCCTGCTGTATTCCAACCTGGAAATCCGCGGCATCTCCGGCAATGAAGCGCTGTTGCCAGTGACGGCGGCTGAGACCGCCGAACGCGCCGAGCGGTCTCGCAAGAGGAGGGCGGTGCTGGCCGAGCGGACCATTTCCTACCTAGCCCCTGACTTCATGGCGGTCCATCCCATCGACCGCGAGCAGCCCGAAGAAGACGTGCTGCTCCTCGATCTCAATTTCATGAGCCAGTCGGCCGAGGCCATCTTGCACGTGCCGAGCTATTCCCACTGGCTGGCAGAACAAGACCATACGGCGACCTACCAGTACTTCCGCCGGGTCCTGAAGGTGCTTACCTGGCCGCGACCGGCCCGCGCCTGGGTGCTCAAGACCCCGCACCACCTGGAGTACCTGGACGTCTTCCTCAAGGTGTTCGACGGTGCCACCGTGGTGCAGACCCACCGCGATCCCCGCATCGCAGTCACCTCCTTTTGCAGCATGGTGGCCCACGGCCGGGGCATGTTCAGCGATGAGGTGGACCCCATCGAAATCGGGCGGCACTGGTGCCATAAGACGCACCGGATGGTTGAGTGGGCCATGACAACCCGAGCCGAGGCGCCAAGCGAGCGATTCGTGGATGTCTCCTACTACGACTTAGTGCGCGACCCAATTGCCCAGCTCCAACGGATCTACGAGGTGGCGGGAATCGACTTCAACGACGAAGCCAGGGCGCTGGCCGAGCAGTACGTGGCCGCGAACCCCCAGAACCGCTTCGGAAAGCACCACTACCAACTTGAGCACTTCGGACTGAGCGAGCCGGTCATGGACGAGACTTTCGCAGCGTACCGAGAGGCGTATGCGATTCCATTCGAATAGGTCCATTCGAATAGGCCAAGCCAGGCTCAACCAGCGCGAAGCGGCCATCGAGCAACGATGTACCGTTGGCCATGAGCCAAGCACCAAAGAAGCGCACCGTGGTCAACGCGATCACCGGGGCGGTTCGCGACTTCCGCAATCTGAGAACCCCCGATGTCGAACCGGTTCCCGACGACGTGCGGATCGATGGCAAGACGTGTTTGGTGACCGGGGCGAACAGCGGGTTGGGGCGGGCGGCGGCCATCGAGCTGGCTCGGCGGGGCGGAAACATGATCTTGGCCTGCCGCCCCGGCCACAACGAGACCTGCGATGAGATCAAAGAGGCGTCGGGTTCGGAGACCGTGGAGATGGTGGAGGTGGACCTGGCCGATGTCCGCTCGGTGCATCACTGTTGCGATGAGCTCCAACGGAGGGGCGCCCGGATCGACATCGCTCTCATGAACGCCGGCTTGATGACTCCCACTGCGAGGGAGACCCCACAGGGGTACGACACCATGTTCGCCGTTCACTTCCTGTCCAAGCGGGTGATGATCGACCGGTGGCTGAAGGACGGCGTCATCCGCCCCGCGGGCCCTGGCGAAGAGCTACCGAGAATCGTGTTCGTCTCGTCGGAATCGCACCGGTCTTATGAGGCAATCGAATTCGAAGACTTAGGCGAATACGCCGAATACGGGATCAAGGAGAGCATGCGGCACTACGGGCTCAGCAAGCTGGTGTTGAGCACCTATGCCACCGAGCTGTCGCGCCGCCTGAACCCGCACGAGAACCCTGAGGTGGCCGTGCACGCGCTGTGCCCTGGAGGCGTGTCCACCAAGATCGCCCGAGACGCGCCCGCGCTGCTGAAGCCGATCGTCAACCCGGCGCTGCGGCTGTTCTTCCGGTCCCCCGAGAAGGCCATGGCACCCATCGTCTATCTCTGCTGTGCACCAGAAGCAGGAGCATCCACCGGGATGTACCTCCACCTGATGAATCGCAAGGCGGTTTCAGACAGCGCCGCCGACCCCGACAACGGGGCCAGGCTGTGGGACGCCAGTGAAGCAATGGTGGCGAAATATGGGAACGGGGACGCCACCTGAACCCGGTGCTGCTGCCTCTCCGGGCTATTTGTCGATGTCTCGGTGGACGACGAGGGGGCGGACGCCGAGATCTGTGCTCTCGATGAGTCGGCGGCTGATGTCTTCGGCCACAAATACTGAGCGGTGGTGGCCCCCGGTGCAGCCGAAGGCGATTGTGAGATACGACTTGCCCTCCCGCACATAGGCGGGTACCAACATTGTCAACAGGTCCTCGGTCTTTTGCAGGAAGGTCTCAGCCATGGGCTGGCCGTTGAGCAGGAAGTCTCTCACCGCCTCGTCTTGACCGGTGAGCGGGCGAAGCTCCTCCACCCAGTGGGGATTGGGCAGGAAACGGCAGTCCAACACCAGGTCGGCGTCGAGCGGGATGCCGTGCTTGAAGCCGAAAGACATAATCCGGGTGGTCATCGATTCCGGTCCGGCGTCCAGCTCGAACACCTCGTCGATGAAGTGGTTGAGCTGGTAGATGCTGTATTCGGAGGTGTCCACCACCACGTCGGCCTGGCTGCGCAAGTTGACCAGAGACTCCCGCTCGGCCTCGATGGCGTCGGACACACCCATCGGCGGGACGCTGGAGAACGGATGCCGGCGCTTGGTGCTCTCAAATCTCTTCACCAGCTCCGGGGTGGAGGCGTCGAGGAAGAGTATGCGCACCGACCCTTGAGCTGATTCCTTGAGCTCGACCAGTGCGGGGGCAACATCCTCGTAGTAGAGGTTCAGCCCCAGCACCAGGCCCACTCGGGAGATGCCGCTGTCGGGGGCATCGGCAAACTCCTGGACCTTGGGCACCAGTGCGGGGGGCAGGTTGTCGACCACGTACCAGCCCAGGTCTTCAAAATGGTTGGCGGCCTGCGACCGGCCCGCTCCCGACATCCCGGTGATCACCACGAACTCGGCCACGACCTCAGGCTACCGATCCGCTCGTGGGCCGTGGAGCTTCTCGTAGATCGAATGGGCCACCGCATCAGGGAGCCAGCTCAGGGCCAGCAGGTCGTCGAGCGAGGCCCGCTCCACCGCCCGCACCCCGCCCATCTCCTTGACCAGCCGGGCTCGGCGGGTGGGGCCGAGGCCGGCGATGCCGTCCAGCGAGGATCGGGTCATCCGCTTGCCCCGGAGCTGGCGGTGGTAGTCGTTGGCGAAGCGGTGGCTCTCGTCCCGGATGCGCTGGAGCAGGTACAGGCTCTCCGAAGGCCTCGGGATCTCCACCGGAGCGGCCCGGCCCGGCACGAACACCTGCTCGAACTCCTTGGCCAGCCCCGCGGGGAAGATCTCCCCGTCCAGGCCCAGTTCGGCCAGCACCCGCTCGGCCACGCCGAGCTGCCCCTTGCCGCCGTCCACCACCAGGAGTTGCGGCGGGTAGGCGAACTTGCCCTTCTCCTCCACCGGGCGATCGCGCTCGTCCAGGTAGTTGGTGAGCCGCCGGGTGAGCACCTCTTCCATGGCGGCGTAGTCGTCGTTGCCCCCCACGGTTCGCACCTTGAACCGGCGGTATTCCGACTTGCGGGGCAGCCCGTCTTCCATCACCACCATCGAGCCCACGTAATCGGACCCCTGAAGATGGCTCATGTCGTAGCACTCGATCCGCAGAGGGGCCTCGGGCAGGCTCAGGCATTCCTGGAGGTCGTTGAGGGCCCGGGCCCGGCTGTTGTGGTCGGTGCTGCGCTTGAGCCGGTGGCGGGCGAAGGCGTCGGCCGCGTTGCGGGCCACCGTCTCCTGGAGCTTGCGCTTGGTCCCCCGCTGGGGCACGGCGATGGCCACCTTGGACCCCCGCTGCTCCCGCAGCCACTCCTCGTACAGTTCCTGGTTGTGGGGCAGGTCGGGAACCAGCACCTGTTTGGGGCTGCCCAACGGGTTCTCCTCGAAATAAAGTCGCTCCAGCACCCGGCTCACCAACTCATCGCGGCCCAGATCACCGGCTTTGTCCACGATGAAGCCCCGGCGGCCCATCACCCGGCCCTTGCGGACGTAGAATACCTGGCAGGCCGCCTCCAGCTCGTCGTCCACCAGGCCGACCACGTCGTAGTCCTCTGAGCGGCCCCCCACCATTTCTTGGCCCTCAATGGCCTTGCGCACGGTGGCCAGCCGATCCCGGCACCGGGCGGCCTGCTCAAACTCCAGGGCGGCCGAAGCCTGGGCCATGTCGTCTTCCAGCCGCTTCACCACCTCGTCGGTGTCGCCGCCCAGAAAGGCCAACAGGTCGTCCACCATCTCGTCGTAGCGCTCCCGCTCCACCTCGCCTACGCACGGTCCGGCGCACTTCTCGATGTGGTACAGCAGGCACGGGCGGCCGAGGCGGGCGTGGTGATTGAACTTGTTGTCGCTGCATGTGCGGATGGGGAAGGTGCGCAATAGCTGGTCGAGGGTCTCTCGAATGGCGTAGGCGTGGCCGTAGGGGCCGAAATAGCGGTTGCCCTTCTTCTTGCGGCCCCGGATGACCATGGCCCGGGGCCACTCGTCCACCATGGTCACGCACAAGAACGGGTAGCTCTTGTCGTCGCGGTAGCGGACGTTGAACCGGGGCTGATGCTGCTGGATGAGGCTGTACTCCAGCATCAGCGCCTCCACCTCGGTGTCCACCTGAATCCACTCCACCGATTCGGCCTCAGCCACCATCTGAGCGGTGCGGGGTGGCAGGTAGGCCGGGTTCTGGAAGTAGCTGCCCAGCCGGGACCGCAGACTCTTCGCCTTGCCCACGTAGATGAGCCGCCCGTGGCGGTCTTTGAACTGGTACGAGCCCGCGGCGTCGGGAATGGTGCCGGGGGGCGGGCGGTTCAACATGCTCCTCCCATCCTACGAGCCAGGCGGCGGGCGGTTGCCCTCGCTTCAGACCCCGACTCTTGCCATTTGATTCTGTATTAGCGACAGGTAATATTTTTAACGCCGGCCAGGTATCCGGCGACATATCGAATTCTGAGGCCGACATCCCCGTGGCGAGGCGACCTGGCTGTCCCCACCGGCCGTTAATTGGAGTTCCCGTACCTCACGGAGGTTCCCAAAACATGTTGCGCGTTCAGCGACCGCTCCCCGAGCGGTACACAACGGCATCGCCCCCGCAGTTGGCGGAGTGGATTGGCGACGCCAAGAGAACCCTGGGCGACCGGCTGTTCATTCTCGGGCATCACTACCAACGCGACGAGGTGATGGCCTGGGCCGATGCCCGCGGCGACTCCTTCCGGCTGTCGGTGCTGGCCCAACAGCGCCCCGAGGCCGAGTACATCGTGTTCTGCGGGGTCCACTTCATGGCCGAGTCGGCCGACATCTTGACCGGCGACCATCAGCAGGTGGTGCTCCCCGACCTGAACGCGGGCTGCTCAATGGCCGACATGGCTGACATCGATCAGGTGGAAGAGGCCTGGGAGGAGCTGGCCCGGGTGACCGACATCGACCGGGTGGTGCCCATCACCTACATGAACTCGGCCGCAAACCTGAAGGCGTTCGTGGCCCGCCACGGCGGGGCGGTTTGCACTTCGTCTAATGCCCGGGCGGTTTTGACGTGGGCGCTGGAGCGGGGCGATCAGGTGCTGTTCTTCCCCGACCAGCACCTGGGGCGCAACACCGGGTTCGACATGGGATACGACGAGACCGACATGGCGGTGTGGAATCCCCGCTTCGAGCTGGGCGGGCTGACCGAGGCCGAGTGCAAGGAATCGGTGCTTTTGCTGTGGCGGGGGCACTGCTCGGTACACCAGCGGTTCCAGCCCGACCACGTTTCTGCGTTTCGGGCCGAGCATCCCGATGGGATCGTGGTGGTCCACCCCGAGTGCAGCCGGGAGGTGTGCGCGGTGGCCGACCAGGTGGGATCGACCGACTACATCATCAAGGCGGTGGCTGCCGCTCCAGCCGGTTCGGTGATCGGGGTGGGCACTGAGATCCACCTGGTGAACCGTCTGAACGATGAGACTCCGGACAAAACGGTGGTGTCGCTTGACCCGCTGATCTGCCCGTGCTCGACGATGTTCCGCATCGATGCCGCCCATCTGGCCTGGACGCTGGAGGGCCTGGTTGAGGACAGGGTCCGCAACCGCATCACCGTGGAGCCGGATATTGCGGCCGACGCCCGCATCGCCCTCGACCGGATGCTGAGTATTACCTAGCTGGTGTTTTTGGGCAGCGGAGGCTAGCTGCCCGGCACTCTTAGCTGTCTCGGTCCACGCTCAGCTCGGCGTAGCGCTCCACCGCGTGGTGGTAGTGCTGCAAGCTGGGCTCGTTGCGACCGAAGAGCACCTCGGCGGTGGCGCCGCTCTTGAGGGCGTTTTGGATCTGGAAGCCCACCCAGTAGTCCTCATCTCGCACCGCTTGAAGCACTAGGGCGCTGAACTGCTCGGCTGTCTCGCGCTCATCATCGGTGGACGGTTCGTGGCGGCAGAGCACGGTCTGGATGGTGAGGCTGGTGTCTACCGTTGGACCGGGGAACAGCTGGCTCAGCAGGCAGTAGTCGCCCAGAATCCCGGAGATCGACACGTTGGGGAAGATGGAGTGGATCAGGCGGATGTGCTCGTCGAGGTCCCATTCATCTTCGGGCTGGTTCACCAGCTTGGGCAGCGACTTTCGACCGAACACGATGCGCTGGTGCGGCCCCCAGGTGTCGTGGGCCATGAGGTTGCCGATGGTGTTCAGCCCCACGGTCTTGGGGTGGAGCCGCTCCTGGTGGTAGCCCTCCAAGTAGCCGTCCCATGCCACCTTCCAGCCGGGGCCGTCGAGGGTGCGCTGCTCGAAGATGTGCCACTGATCGAGGTCGAGGGCGGCGACATAGGGACCGAAGTCGCCCAGAAAGGCGTCGATGTCGAAGGTGATGCCGGGGGTGAGGCTGGCGAACACGAAACCGGCTTTCTCGGCACAGGCCAGTGGAGTGAGGGAGAGGTGGTCGCGGTCGACGTCGCCGAAGGTGTGGGCGCCGAACATGCCCACCAGGTCGCCGGCGGTGTCGTACGACCAGGCGTGGTAGGGGCAGCTCAGCCGTTGAGCCGACCCTGCCGACCCGGCCTCGCACAGCGGCGACCCCCGGTGGCGGCACACGTTGAGGAACGCCCGGGCCGCACCGTCGGCGCCCCGGGTGAGCAGCACCGGCACGCCCATGACGTCCATGGCCTTGTAGGTATCGGGGGCGGGAAGCTCCGAGCTGAGGGCCAGCGCCAAGGGCAGATGCTTGAAGATGCGCTCCACCTCGTACTCGAAGCGCTCCTGGTCGAGGTAGGCGTCTACCGACTGGCGCATCACATCAGGGGCCAGATCGGTGGTGTTGTCCTGCCACAGACCGAAGACCCGGCGGGTCAGGTCCCGGATCGCGTCGTCGGTGTAGGCCATCTGCCTACTCTAACTTTCGGGGTAATTCCGGCTGGAACCGGGAGTGTGGTGGCCAAAGAGGCCGGGCGGCTAGGACTGCCGGGCCAGGTATTCCTCGCGCAGCGGCTTCTTGTACAGCTTGCCGGTGGGCAGCCGGGGGAACTCGGCCCGGAAGTCCACCACCCGGGGCACCTTGAAGCCGGCCAAATTCTGGCGGGCGAAGGCCCGCAACTCCTCGGCCAGCTCGTCGGACGGCTCTACGCCGTCTTCGAGCTGCACCACCGCGTGGACGTACTCCCCCATCTCGTCGTCGGGCAGGCCGAACACCGCTACGTCGGCCACCTGGGGGTGCAGAGCGAAACAGGCCTCGATCTCCTGGGGGTAGATGTTGACCCCGCCACTGATGATCATGAATGTCGCCCGGTCGGTGAGGTATAGGTAGCCGTCGGCATCGAGGTATCCGACGTCGCCCACCGTGGACCAGTTGTCGTGCTGGGGATGGCGGGATTCTCTTGTCTTCTCCGGGTCGTCGTGATATTCGAAGGTTGGGGTTTCCTGCTCGAAATAGACCACCCCCGGCTCCCCGGTGCCGAGCTCGCGGCCGTCGTCGTCGCAGATGTGGGGGACTCCCATCATCGCCTTGCCCACCGACCCCTTGTGCTCGAGCCAGTCTTCGGCACCGATGAAGCACAGCCCGTTGCCCTCGGTGGCGGCGTAGTACTCCTGGATGATCGGACCCCACCACTCGATCATCTGCTCCTTGACCGGCACCGGGCAGGGCGCGGCGGCGTGGACCGCCATCTTCAACGACGACAGGTCGTAGCGGTTGCGAACCTCCTCGGGCAGCTTGAGCAGGCGGATGAACATGGTGGGCACCATCTGGGTGTCGGTCACCGAATACTGCTCGACATAGGCCAAGAAGCGCTCGGGGTCGAAGCGGTCCATGATCACGAGCGTGCCGCCTAGCTCGTGAACTCCGGCGCTGTACATCAGCGGGGCGGAGTGATAGAGCGGCGCCGGGCTCAGGTACACCGAGTTCTCGTCCATGCCCAGCAGGTGCTGCTCAAGCATGCCGATGCCCGACAGGCTGGCATCGTGTACCTCCACGCCGGTCAGAGGGCGCTTGATTCCCTTGGGCCGACCGGTGGTGCCCGACGAGTACAGCATCACCTCGCCCTTGGGCAGCCGGGACAGCGGCTCAGACGACATGGCCGCGGCGGCATCCTCGTACGACTCAAAGCCGTCCACGGCACCGTCCATCATCAGCCTGTGCCGACAGTCGGGAATGAGGTCGAGCATCTGCGAAGCAGTATTGGCCATCGCCAGGGTGGTTATCAGCGCGCTCGACCCGCTGTCGTTCACCACATAAGCCGCCTCCTCCGGCGACAGATAGCGGTTGATGGTGGTGAAGTACAGCCCCGACGTCATCGCCGCCCAGAACACCTCGTAATACCGGCGATTGTTCTCCGCCAAGATGCAGATGTGGTCGCCCTCCCGCAACCCCCGGTCATGCAGCAGCTGTGCCAGCCGGTTAGCCGCCTCATTCAGCTCCCGGTAAGTGGTGACCTCCCCCGTACCAGCCATGATCTGCGCCGCCTTGTCCGGCGTAGTACGAGCGTGCTGTCCCGGATACATGCGTAGATAGCTCCCCTTCGGTCAACTGCCAGAGGGAGAGTAGCGGCCTGTCAACGAAGGGGGCAGATCACTGCTCTTCGGAGTCCGGGGAGCCGGGACCGGGCCGACGGCAGCGGTGTGGGACCACCGCCAAGCGCCCGTAGTCCAAGTATCCTTCCGGCAAGACGCCAGTTATGTGGCGCGGCTTGGGGTACGGGTCCGCGATCATTCGCAGTCGATACCGGCGTGGCGGCTGACCAGGGTAGAGGGATACCTCAACCTCCTCTTCGCTCAGCACCCAACTCTCGTCGTGTTCGCTACTCATCGTCTTGCTCCTCCTCCAACCATCGCATCTCCGTGGGCACAACAATCGAAGCCCACAAAGTGAGGTTAGCGTCAAGCACCTTGATGAGCTGCTCGACAAATTGAGGCGACATGTTGACCCGTTGCACAAGAACCCCCTGAATGGGGTCCGCAGTCGTGAAATCCAGCCGCACGAAATCCAAGGTGAATTCGTAGGGTGAGTGGCTGACTCTGGCGAAGTTCGCCCAAACACCTCCCGCCATCTCCGGCAAGATCCGGATATCGAAGTCATCCGGCTGCTGGTTGGGGTCTTGCTCAAGCGCCATCGGTGCTGGTCCTCAGCAATTCCACGGCAGGCCCTCTCGGTACTCCAGTCCGTGCTTCGGAGACATCACAACTCATTGCAGCCCCGGAAGCCGGGATCGGGGCCGGAGCGGCGGGGTGGGGCGAAGAAGTCGTTCTCATCGTCGTCGAGCCGACTGCACTTCCGCAGCATCGCCCGCCGCTCAGCCTCCAAGAACAGGTACCGGGCCACGTCATCAGGTGTGTCATCGCTGGTGAATAAATCAGCAGCCACGGGATCCCGCATGAGCTCACGCCGAATGTCGTCCTTGGTGACCACCGTCCCATCGGGCCCGACAGCCCGCACCTTCTTCAACCGCCGCCGATGCCACTTGTTCCTCAAGTAGGGGTACAGCAACCCCAGATTTAACATCATCAACCCGAACGAACTGATCGTCACCGCCGTCAGGAACACGCCCATCCCGTGTTTCTCCTCGCTTGTGCAAATTGCCTGGGCGCCCTGATCTTCGGGTGCGATATTTTCTAGCTATTACAATATATTTCTATATATGCTAATGCAAGTGACGATCTTGGCAAAAAGGCGGCGGCATGGAACCCGCGGTCGTACAGTGCCTCGCACCACCTAGATTGCTGGTTCTCCAGCCCCGCAAGGGCAAGGCGAAGCCCTACCAGGTGCGCCAGGTGCTGAGGGTGCTTGAGGCGATGGAGGAGTTCGAAGATGATTGATCAATACCGTTTCTGGACTGAGTGGTCCGAAGAGGACGGCGAGTGGGTCGGCTTGTGCGACGGGTTTCCCTTGATCAGCTGGTTGGAGCCAGACCGAGAAGCGGCAGAGTCCGGCATCCGGGCAGTGGTCGCCGAGGCCATCGAGCACCTATTGGCCGAAGGAAGGCCGCTGCCGGAGCCTGGGGTGAAGTGGCCTCCTCAGGTGGCGGCACGTCGCCCCTAGACCGATTGGGGATCACTGACTGGGGCACAGTCAGCCCAGACGAGCGAACTTAAGTCCTTCAACTGACTCCACATCGGCCACCGCCGACCGAACTGCCTCCTCAACGGAACCTGCCTCACGATCGAAGTCCAAGAATTGAACCCCCTCGGACGACCCGACTAGCGCATCATCACAGCCTGCCTCGAACAACGCGTCGACAACTTCATCCGTCTTGAGATCGCGATCCTCAACAACCAGGGTGAACGTAAACCTCTGCATCCCGATCGTCCTCCTGGGCCCACCAACTCCGCCTAGCTGAAACCATACAACGCATTGGCCAAGGCCTGGGCGCGGCAAAACGTGAGCCATTACTGCGCTGCCGGAATTTCGTCAGGGTTTGAAGGGCTCCCCGGATTAGATTTGAGACGTGGCCCCCTCAACCGCGTTTGAGCTGTGCAACCACTGCTCTAGCGCCATCAACCAGATGCATGATGGCGAGCACGTCATCGTGACCCAATCGGGACAGCCCGTGGCTGAACTCCGACCCCTGCGCCGAAGAAACGCTGATCCCGCTACTCTGCTCAACCGCTGGCGGCATCTGCCTCACGTCGACCCCGACAAGATGCGCCGCGACATGGACCAGATCATTGACCCGTTCATGTGACGGACTACGTGGAGGTCTCCATGCCGAGAAGCTGCTGGTTTTCATAGCCATCGCTGCTTCGTTTCGCCCATCTCATGAATGAGATGGCACTAGGGTGGTCTGTCGCGTGAATCATGTGGTATTGAGGGCGGCCAGTACCAGGATCCCTTATCAATTGAGGTAGGACATACTGGTACCCGATCTCGTACAACCGGTCGCAATACCGCTCCACTAGAGCACTAAAGGACCGTTCGTCCTGCCAAAGATCCCACCAGACTTCCCGACCTCCAAAGATTCTATCCAATGTTTGGGGGCTGAACGCCTCAGGGTATTTCTGTCGATCGGTGGGCCATAACCGAGTGATTGCTTGATATGTGTTGAAAAGAATCCACAACTCAGTTTTGCAAGCCTTTGGCCTACCTCTTTCAGTCGGCGGGGGTTCATACGTCTTCCATCCCGCAAGCGCTTCAATAGTCGCCCAATCTAGCTGAGTCGATTCTTGATCTAAGAATGCGAAGCATGGCTTCGAAGGATCAAGCTTACCTCCCTGTAGTAAATCTGGAATTTTCAAATTGCAGTCATCATTGTACGTCTGTATTTTTGACTGCTGACTTGGCTTCAGCGACATAATTTCGATGTTCAAAAGCTGAAAACTAGCATTATCTCTTTCTATCAGATGTAAATTGGAGAATGCGCCGCTCTTTGCTGCGATGAGGGACGAGCCATCAACATGTACTGTCTCTCCATTTCCTGTGGACAATCCTCTCCCTGTGCCAGCAAATGCGTCAATGCAGGTACCGTTCCCCGCAACTATCCGGTAAAGCTTCAGATATAAGTCAAATACTTCTAGCTTATTCAATGTCCACCCATGGAATTCCCGCGCTTCGGAAAGTGCATCCTTGGGCCTGGAAATGGATCGTCCCGAATTGATCTCCACTACGAGGGCGTCCAGAACTTCATCGCTAAAGAGATTGTTCATTGGTTCCTTCTTTCGGGGCTAGGAGCCAGCGCAAACTAAGCCGTCTGGCATGTCGTCATGGTGGATGCCGTCCAACTCGCGTCCATTTGCTTTGGGAGTGCGACCACCCCACTGCTTGAAGAAGAAGGCAGTGCCCGCGGCAATGCACTGGTCACGAAGATCCCGAACCCATGATTCCTCGACAGGGCGGGCACCGTGTCCGCTCTCGCCGCCGGCAATCAGCCAATTGATCCCCGACAGGTTGAGATCAGGAAGAGGGCCCAGTAGGGGCTCAGCGCTGATGAACCTCACTGCGGCGTTGACTGAGCGTAGATGGTCGATCCGGAAGGCATATCGCTCCGTTTCTACAGTCACACCCATCCAGATGTTCTCTTGCCAGTCCAGCTCTTCAGCGAGTGCAGCGAGGCGCTGCGAGCGCTTCGTCAGTATCTGGTAGGTGTGTTGTGGCGTGTCGGCCATTACGGCGAACACCTTCTGGATGAACTCCAGCGGTACCTCAGGGTGGAAGAGGTCGCTCATCGAGTTCACGAACACCAACCTGGGTGCCCTCCACCGGTAAGGAAGTTCCAACTGGTACTCGTGGAGCGTCAAGCCGAATCCTGGACCACTGGTTTTGGGGTCTCCGTCGTTCTGGTACTTGGGATTGCCCATTGCCTTGAGCCGCTTGGCCAAAGTGAGCGCGTAGCAGTTGTCACAGCCAATGGAGACCCGATCGCAGCCGGTGGTTGGATTCCAGGTTGTCTCGGTCCACTCAATGCCGGTTCGGTCAGCCATGACCGCTCCCTTTCCGCTGCGGAGTTATCCACAGGCTATACAGAGGGATTCAGACTACTCCTAGGGAGCGACAAGCTCATATCTCGCTGCGTGTCATCCCGCAGGGGGTAGGTGGTGGGAGACCAACTGTCACAGGTGGTGGGTATAGTCGCTGGCATGGCTAATGAGGCTGTGACCAGGGAGTTTGAGGTCACTTTGGAGGTGCCCGTGACAGACCCGGCAGAGATGTCGGGGGCTGAGCGGCGGGCTGCTTTGGTTTCGGTGGGGCGGGCTGAGGCTTGTTTGGCCGGATGGAAGACACGCCTTGTCAATGCCGAGCGGGATCAGCACGGCGTGGAAGCAGTCGAGCGGGTTTTGCGCGAAGAGCTGCAATCGTCCCGCAGAGAGGCCACCCGGGACGTGAAGTCTTCAGCCCAATTGGCCGAACTGCCGGTTACTTCGGCGGGGTTGGAGGCTGGAGAGATCCCGGCGGGTCATGCTCGATTGATTGCTCGGGCGGCTTCTGAGGGTCCAATCGACGAGTCGGTGCTGGCCGAGGCCGCGCAGCGGGAGAACTACGACAAGTTCGCCAAGACGCTGCGAAGCCACCAACAGGAGATGTCGGACGACGATGGGCAGTCGATTTTCGACCGTCAACGTGAGAACCGCACCGCGAGGGCGTTTGTAAGCCGCGAGACCGGGATGTTCGTGCTGTCAGGGGAGTTTGATCCCACAACCGGCGCTCACATTGACACGGTGCTAGCTGCCAAAGAGCGGGAGTTGTGGAATGCGGAGGATCCGAAGAGCCGGCGAACTCCCCAGCAGCGGATGGCCGACGCACTGGCTGAGCTGATACTTGAACCGGGAAAGGGCAAGGCCAAGGGCATCGCGCTGATGGTGGTGGCCGACTACGACGTTGTCAACCAAGAACTGGTCAACGCCCGCCTGGCCGACGGCAGCCCGATCCCAACTAGCGAGCTGATCCGACTGGCCTGCGACGCCGACCTGCTGCCGGGTGTGTTCCGTACTGCCACCCAGGAGATGAACCTGGGTCGCAAGAGGCGCACCGCTTCTGACGCTCAACGGGCCGCCTTGATTTATCGGGACAAGGAGTGCATCGGTTGCGGGGCCAGTGCACACCGGTGCTTCGCCCACCACGTCCAATTCTGGAGGAACGGAGGGCCCACCGACTTCGCCAACCTCGTGCTGGTGTGCAACAAGTGCCATCACAGCATCCATGACGACGGCTGGGAAGTCACTTGCGAATCTGACACTGGACGTCGCAGCGTCAATCCGCCTCCCGACCCCTTCCCCGACTCCGGGGTGGATACATATCGTCCAGCCCAACGAAATTCCGTCCTTCTGAACTGAGGTCTTCTCAAGAAGGCAGCGGCAACCGAATCAATGAACCAGAGATCCAAGCTCGTAGGGTTTGGCTATGAACCCTACGAGGAAGGGCAGGCATGCTGACGGCGGGGATTGACCATGTGGCGACTATTACGAAGGACTCGGATCGGCTTCAGCGGTTTTATGTGGAGAACTTTGGGGCTTTGATTGAGTTTGACGGGCCGGAGTTTCCGGGTGGGCCGCGTATGTCCATCATCAACATTGGGCCGGACTGCGAGCTGAACGTGTTTGAGATTGAGGGGAATACCGAGGCTGACAACCAGATCCCGATGTACGGCAGGGGGCGGATCGACCACATCGGGCTGCTGGCGGCCAGCTTGGAGGAGTTCTCAGAGATCAGAGAACGGCTGATGGCGTCTGGGGCGACCGATGGCGTCGTGACGGTGTTCGGGCGCAAGCTCAGCATGTTCTTCCGGGATCCAGACCGGATGGAGTGCGAGGTGCTGGTGGCCAATCCTGATTTCGACCCCGAGAACGTGATCTTCGGAGAGCCCTCGGCTTTGTTCCAGTAGCAGAGGACGGACCTCGCCGTCGGGGCTGGTTATTCGGCGGGGCGCCTTCTTCGGGTCGCCACTAGGGCTCCGGCTACTACGGCTGCGGCGGCTACGCCTATGCCGACGAAGACTCCGGTGTTTCCGCCTCCTCCTCCGTTGCCACCGGTGTCGGCTGCGGCGGCGATGGTTTCGGTTGGTGCGGGGGTGGCTGCCCTGGTTGATGCGGCCGTGGGGGCCGGGGTTGGTGCCGGTGTGAGCGCGGCTGTGGGGGCGGCTGTGGGAGCGGTAGTTGATGTGGCCGTGGGGGTTGGGGTTGTGACGACGGTCGGAGCGGCAGTCGGTGTTGGCTCCGGCTCTTCGGGCACAATGCCGCGGAAGGGTCCGGTTACCTCGTAGGTGATGCCGGTGAAGTTCCCCGTGATCTCAGATTCGGGAAGGACATCTTCGGCATTGTTGGGGGCCTGACCGCGCTGGCTGGAGAAGTAGAGGCGATCGCGCCGGGGATTGAAGACCGGCCCGGTGATCTCCGACCCGTCCTGGTCCAGAACGCGCAAGAACGGGGCGACCTCGCCCTCGGGCGTGATGATGACGATCTCCATGTTGCCGCCGTCTTCAGCCACATACACGTCGCCGCTGCCTCCGTCCACGGTGAGGTTGTCCACCCCTGAGAGGATCGCGGTTCCCTCCGACACCATGGCCGGGTCGGCCTCGTAGATCCGGCTGTAGGTCTGGTCGGCGGTATTGATCGCATGGATGATGTTGTCGAATTTGGTCGCCCAGAACACGACATCGTTGTGATACCAGATGCCCTCGCCACCCAAGAACGCCGTCGCCTCTCCGGGCAGCTGCTGGCGAGTAAGCGTCTCGGCGGCCGACGGGTCGGGAACTTCAATCCAAGTGACACTCCCGTCTTCCTCCACGCGGGCAGCCTCAAGCAATCCCTCGCTCAAATCCGGGTAGTTGGTGGGGGTGAACCGGTAGAACAGCCCGTCGTACTGGTCCTCGGTCATATACACCTGTTGGCGATCGGGATCGACCGCGGCCGCTTCGTGGGTGAAGATCCCCATCGCCGGATGGGACACCGACGGCTTGGCGCCGGATGGATCGCACTCCCAGATCACCCCGTAGCCGGTGAAGTCCTCCTCACCGGACAAGAAGGTTCCCCATGGGGTCGGCCCGCCGCCGCAATTGGCGTTGCTGTCCCCTAGCAACCGGTAAGCATCGAGGATTTCGCCGTCGGGGCCGTAGTGAATGGCCGAAACTCCCGCGAAACCTGGTCGGAACACCTCGCTGTTGACCGTGTGGTACCAGCCACCCTCGCCGTCGTCGAACACGGCGGCCCCGTCGGGGTAGACAAGCCACCGGTAGTCGGAATTCCCCACCGGCTCACCGGCCATCGCCACTATTCGAGACGTGAACCCGGGGGGCAAGAGGATGCCGTTCTCGTCAGGCTCTATGCCGTCGAGAGCCCCATAGGGCCCGGAGCCGGGTTGGGCGCCCACTGCACTGCCAACCAGGGGAACGGTGACGGCGCCCCCGGTGGCGACAACGGCGGCCCGCAAAAAGTCGCGCCGATCCATAGGCGGAGCCTAATGACTCGGCTAGCAGTCCGCCCGTGGGCTTGGTGACCCGCGTTGCGGTGGGGCAATCAGATGCCCAGCACCGGGCGGAGGAATTTGCCGGTGTAGCTGTGGTCGGAGCGGGCTACTAGCTCAGGAGCGCCTTCGGCCACGACGGTGCCGCCGTTGTCGCCGCCCTCGGGGCCGAGGTCCACGATCCAGTCCGCGGTCTTGACCACGTCGAGGTTGTGCTCGATCACCAGCACGGTGTTGCCCTGGTCCACCAGGCGGCTGAGCACGGCCAGCAGCTTGCGGACGTCGTCGAAGTGCAGGCCGGTGGTGGGCTCATCGAGGATGTAGATGGTGTGGCCGGTGGGGCGCTTGGCCAGCTCGGAGGCCAGCTTCACCCGCTGGGCCTCACCCCCCGACAGCGTGGGGGCGGGCTGGCCGAGGCGGATGTAGCCCAGGCCGACGTCCACCAGGGTCTGCATGTGGCGGGTGATGGCCGGCTGGTTGCCGAAGAACTCCAGGGCATCTGCGCACGACATGTCGAGCACCTCGGAGATGGTCTTGCCCTTGAACTCGATATCGAGGGTGTCTCGGTTGTAGCGGGCCCCCTTGCACACCTCGCAGGGCACGTACACGTCGGGCAGAAAGTGCATCTCGATCTTGATGGTGCCGTCGCCCGAGCAGGCCTCGCAGCGGCCGCCCTTCACGTTGAAGGAGAACCGGCCCGGCATGTAGCCCCTCACCCGCGACTCGGGGGTCTGGGCGAACAGCTTGCGGATGTGGTCGAACACGCTGGTGTAGGTGGCCGGGTTCGACCGGGGGGTGCGGCCGATGGGCTGCTGGTCGATGTTGATCACCTTGTCGAGGGCCTCGGTGCCATCGATGCCCTTGTGCAGACCAGGCGGGATCTTGGACTTGTAGATGCGCTGCATCAGAGACCGGTACAAGATGTCGTTGACCAGGGTGGACTTGCCCGAGCCCGACACCCCGGTCACGGTCACGAAGCAGCCCAGGGGGATGTCGATGTCGATGTCGGCCAGGTTGTGCTCTCGGGCGCCCCGGATGGTGAGCCAGTCGTCGCCGGGATTCCGCCGGTGCTCAGGAATCGGGATCGACTTCTTTCCCGACAGGTACTGGCCGGTGAGCGACCCCTTGTTCTTCATCAGGCCGGCCACCGTCCCGGAGTGGACCACAGTGCCGCCGTGCTCGCCGGCGCCGGGGCCGATGTCCACCACGTGGTCGGCCACCCGCACGGTCTCCTCGTCGTGCTCCACCACCAGCACGGTGTTGCCCAGATCGCGCATCCGCTCCAGGGTGTCGATGAGGCGGCGGTTGTCCCGCTGGTGCAGGCCGATGGAGGGCTCGTCCAGCACGTAGAGCACGCCGACGAGGCCGCTGCCGATCTGCGACGCCAGCCGGATGCGCTGGGCCTCTCCCCCGCTGAGAGTGCCAGCCGACCGCCCCAGAGTCAGATATTCCAGCCCCACGTCGAGCAGGAACTTGAGTCGGGCATTGATCTCCTTGAGCACCTGTCCGGCGATGGCCTGGTCGCGCTCCGACAACTCCAGCGAGGCCAGGGCGGCGGCCGAATCCCGGATCGACAACCCGCACACCTCGTCGATGGTGCGGCCGTCCACGGTCACGGCCAGCGACAGCGGATTCAGCCGGGCACCCTGGCACGTTGAGCAGGCAACCTCCCGCATGTACCCCTCGATCTGGGTCCGCACGGCGTCGGAGTCCGACTCGCTGTGGCGGCGCTGGAGATAGGGGATCACGCCTTCGTAACGGGCGTTGTAGCGGCGGACCCGGCCATAGCGGTTGCGGAACCGGACCTCGGTGCGCTGGTTGGCGATGCCCTTGCCGTAGAGCAGCAGGTCGTGGTGCTGGCGATCGAGGCTTCCCCACGGCTGGTCCATGGGGATGTCCCGATCCTCGGCCACCGATTCCACCAGGCGCTTGAAGTACTGGTTGTGGCCCTTGGCCCACGGGGCGATGGCGCCGTCCTCCAGGCTCAGGTCGGGGTCGGGAATCACCAGCTGGGGATCCACCTCGAACACCGACCCCAGTCCATCGCACGATGTGCACGCCCCGTAGGGCGAGTTGAAGGAGAAGTTGCGGGGGGCCAGCTCCTCGAACGACTTGCCGTCGGAGGGCCGGGACAGGTGCTGGGAGAACGTGATGGTCTGGGGCTCCTCGTCGGAGTCGGCATCCTGGGGCATGACCATCAGCTCGGCCACGCCCTCGGCCAGACCCAGGGCGGTTTCCATCGACTCGGTGAGCCGCCGCTCGATGCCCTCCCGCATCACCAGCCGGTCGACCACCACCGAGATGCTGTGCATCTCGTATCGGGCCAGGTCCAGGTCGTCGATGCCGTTGTCCAGCTCGATCAGGTCGCCGTCCACGATGGCCCGGGCAAACCCGTCGGAGGCCAACTCGGCCAGCATCGTGTCGTAGGTGCCCTTGCGGCCCCGCACCACCGGGGCCAGCACCTGGAACCGAACCCCCTCGTCCATCTCCATCACCCGGTCGACGATCTGCTGGGGGGTCTGGCGCACTAGGCGCTCCCCGGTCTCGGGATCGTGGGGGATGCCGATGCGGGCGAACAGCAGCCGCAGGTAGTCGTACACCTCGGTGATGGTCCCCACCGTGGAGCGGGGATTGCGGGAGGCGCTCTTCTGATCGATGGAGATGGCCGGCGACAGACCGTCGATGAAGTCCACATCGGGCTTGTCCATCTGGCCCAGGAACTGCCGGGCGTAGGCCGACAGCGACTCCACATAGCGGCGCTGCCCCTCGGCGTAGATGGTGTCGAAGGCCAACGACGACTTGCCCGACCCGGAGATGCCGGTGAATACGATGAGCTTGTCGCGGGGTATCGTCAGATGGACGTCGCGCAGGTTGTGCTCACGCGCACCATGGATGACGATCTCGTCGGCCACGCAGTGAACTTATCGGCCCGCGCTGACAATTGAGACAGGAGAGATGGAAAGAGTCGGAGAAAAGGGACCCGAATAGCCCCATGCCCTACCCCAACGTGTTCCAGCCGCTCGACATCGGCGGCTGCACGCTGCCCAACCGAATCGTCCGGGCCGCCCACAGCACCGGCGCGGTCGGCGAGGACCTGATTGCCTACCACGAGGCCCGGGCCAAAGGCGGCGCCGCGCTCACCATTCTCCAGATCGCCGGAGTCCATCCCTCATCGCCCACCGACATCCCGGTGTTCACCGACCGGGTAATCCCGTTCTACGAGGAGATGGCCACCCGCCTGCATGCCGCCGGCGGCAAGGTTTTCCAGCAGCTTTGGCACGGGGGCGCGGCCATCGAGCAGCGGTCGCTCCAGAACTTCCAGCAGCCCTTGGCCCCCAGCGCCATCCCCAGCCCGATGGTGGGAGTGGTCCCTCAGGAGCTGACCCAGGCCATGATCGACGAGCTGGTGGAGGCGTTCGCCACCGCGGCCCGTCGGTGCGAGCAGGGCGGACTCGACGGGGTGGAGCTCCACGGCGCTCACGGCTACCTGATCGGCCAATTCCTCTCCCCAGCCACCAACCTGCGATACGACAGCTATGGCGGCAGTATCGAGAACCGCACCCGGTTCCTGCGGGAGGTCCTGGCCGCCATTCGAACCGAGACCAGCCCCGGCTTCCCCGTCGGGATCCGCATCTCCGCCGACGACCAGATCGAAGGCGGGGTAGAGCCGGAAGAAGCCGCCGCCATCGCCAAGCTGGTGGAACCCGACATCGACTTCCTGGACGTGTCGCTGTCGTCGTACTGGCGCTTCCACCGGCTGCTGTCCACGCTGGACGAGGGACTGGGTTACGAGGTGCCCACCAGCGAGGTGGTGACCAAAGCGGTGGATGTTCCCACCATCGTCACCGGTCGCATCACCACCCTCGACCACGCCGAGCACCTGATCAAGAGCGGTATGGCCGATCTGGTGTCCATCGTGCGGGGGATGATCGCCGACCCCGAGCTGGTAGCCAAGGCCCGCGACGGCCGGGAAAGCGAGACCCGCCCCTGCATCGGCACCTCGGTGGGCTGCGTGGCCCGCTTCATGGTGGCCGGAAAGATGCGCTGCGTGGTCAACACCGCGGCCGGACAAGAAACCAAAGTGCCGTTCGAGCCGCTCGACCGGGTGCCCGAGCCCAAGCGGGTACTCGTGGCTGGCGGCGGCCCAGCCGGCTTGGAGGCAGCCCGCACCGCGGCCCTGAGAGGCCACGAAGTGATCCTCTACGAGATGACCGGCGAACTGGGCGGCCAGGTCCGCATGGCGGCCTCGGCCCCGCCCCGGTCCGACCTGGGGGCGATCACCGCATTCCTGGCCGACGAGCTCGACCGCCTCGGCGTGACCGTGAAGCTCCGCTCCCCCGTCGATCCCGACGTGGTGGCCGAGGAGCGGCCCGACGAGCTGGTCATCGCCACCGGCACCACCCCCCGCCGGGGCTTCCAGATCTCCGCGCCATCAACATCGGTCCCCGGCGCCGACCTACCCCACGTTTACACCAGTTGGGAGGTGCTGGGCTTCGGCGGCCGAGCCGCCATCGGCAAACGAGCAGTGGTGTACGACGACACCGGCACGTTCGAGGCCATATCGGTGTGCGATGCCCTGATGGCCGCGGGCGCCGAGGTGACCTTCCTCAGCCGCCACGAACAACTAGGGGCCACCATCCTGTATCCAGCCGCCACCGTTGAGGCCAGCCGCGAACGGCTGCTAAGCGGACCGTTCTCCTTCACCCCCGCAGTGGCGCTCCGGGCGATCACCTCCGACGCAGTGATCGCCCGCGACCTGGGCACCTACACCGAACGGAGCTTTGACGCCGACACCGTGGTGATCGTGAGCTATCACGACTGCAACAACGAGCTGGCCGATCACCTGCGCTCCGAAATGGATGAGCGATCCGGCACACCCCGCTTCAACATGCACCTGGTGGGCGACGTCAACGGCACCAACAGCATCATGGCCGCCATCCACGCCGGCGCCCGAGTAGGCCGGGAGATCTGACGAAGACAGCTTCAGACCATCGCCCGAAGGTCGCGCTGCAAGTCTTTGATCTCGTCTCGCAGGCGGGCGGCGTACTCGAACTTCAACTCGGCGGCGGCGTCGTTCATCTCCTCGGTAAGCGTGTGAATGAGCCGCTCGATGCCGCCGGTGTCCAAGTCGATCACCTCGGGGCGCCGGCGAGACTGATCCATCGAACGGGAGCGCTGGGCCCCGCCGGGAATGGGCACGCCATCCTCGGCCGGGCGGAGCTCAGCCAGGATGTCGCTGACTGCCTTGCGGATGGTCTGGGGGTTGATGCCGTGCTGCTCGTTGAACGCCTGCTGCAATCCCCGCCGCCGGTGGGTCTCGGAGATAGCCCGTCTCATGGAGTCGGTCACCATGTCGGCGTACATGACCACCTGGCCGTCCACATTGCGGGCCGCGCGGCCGATGGTCTGGATAAGCGAGGTCTCGCTGCGCAGGAACCCCTCTTTGTCGGCATCGAGAATGGCCACCAGCGACACCTCGGGCAGATCCAGACCTTCCCGCAGCAGGTTGATGCCCACCAGCACGTCGAACTCGCCGAGTCGCAGGTCGCGCAGGATCTCGATTCGTTCGATGGTGTCGACCTCGCTGTGCAGATAGCGAACCCGCACCCCCAGCTCCAATAGGTACTCGGTCAGGTCCTCGGCCATTTTCTTGGTCAATGTGGTCACCAGCACCCGCTGGCTCGCCTCGGTGCGATCCTCGATGAGCTTCATCAAGTCGTCGATCTGGCCCTTGGTGGGGCGTACTTGCACCTCGGGGTCGACCAGCCCGGTCGGACGCACGATCTGCTCTACTACCTGATCGGAGACGCTGATCTCATAGTCGCTGGGGGTGGCCGACAGAAATACCACTTGCCCCACCCGCTCCATGACCTCCTCGAACCGCAGCGGGCGGTTGTCCACTGCCGAGGGAAGCCGGAAGCCGTGGTCCACCAGCGTGTTCTTGCGACTGCGGTCGCCCTCGAATTGCCCGTGAAGCTGGGGCACGGCCACGTGGGACTCGTCGATCACGGTGATGAAATCGTCGGGGAAGTAATCCAGCAGGGTGTAGGGCCGCTCCCCGGGGGCCCGGCCGTCGATGTGGCGGGAGTAGTTCTCGATGCCGTTGCAGAAGCCGATCTCCTGCATCATCTCCAGGTCGTAGGTGGTGCGCATCCGCAGCCGCTGGGCCTCCAGCAGCTGCCCCTCCTTGTCGAAATAGGCCAGCCGCTCTTGGAGCTCAGCCTCGATGCCCTCGATGGCCTGGCGCATCCGCTCGTCGCCGGCCACATAGTGGGTGGCCGGGAACACCACGACCTCGCTCAGCGTGTGGAGCCGCTCGCCGGTCACCGGGTCGATTGTGGTGATCTGCTCCACCTCGTCGCCGAACAGTTGGATGCGAACGACATACTCCTCATAGGCCGGGTGGACCTCGATGACGTCGCCCCGTACCCGGAATCGGCCCCGCACCAGATTGGTGTCGTTGCGCTCGTACTGCATGTCCACCAGTCGCCGCAGCAGGTCGCGCTGGTCGTAGCTCTGGCCTGTTTTGGCGATGCACAGCAGGTTCTTGTACTCGTCGGGGCCGCCCAGCCCGTAGATGCACGACACCGACGCCACCACGATCACGTCCCGCCGGGTCAACAGCGCCTCGGTGGTGGAGTGGCGCAGCCGGTCGATCTCGTCGTTCACCGACGAGTCCTTCTCGATGTAGGTGTCGGAGGCCGGCATGTAGGCCTCGGGCTGGTAGTAGTCGTAATACGACACGAAGTACTCCACCCGGTTGTCGGGGAAGAACTCCCGCATCTCGTTGGCCAGCTGGGCGGCCAGCGACTTGTTGGGCGCCAGCACCAGGGTGGGTCGCTGCACCTGCTCGATGGTCCAGGCCACGGTGGCGCTCTTGCCCGATCCGGTTATGCCCAACAGCGTCTGGAACCGGTCGCCCCGCTCCAACCCCTCTGAAAGCGCAGCGATGGCCTTGGGCTGATCCCCGGCCGGCTCGAACGACGACACCATCCGAAAGGCTGCATCCCCCAAGCTGCTCACCGAATCGATGCTACCAGTCGCTCCCCCAATTCTTCTTGGTTCGGGCCAAGAGGCGCTTCAGACCATCACTCCTCGCAGAACGCAAGGTCGAGTAGCTCTAGATCGTTGCCTTTGAGGTCGGCTGACTCCCAGGCGGCGGGTAGGCAGCCGGTGAGCTGATTGCCGCTGATGAACAGATTTACAAGCTTGCTGAGAGCGCCCAGCTCGGCGGGTATCTCGCCGGTCAGCTGGTTGTCGCCGATATACACATGCGTCAGATTGCTAAGATTGCCCAGCTCAGCGGGGATCCCACCCGTCAACTGGTTGTCGCCGATATACAAGTACGCCAGCTCGCTGAGATTTCCCAGCTCGCTGGGAATCTCGCCCGTCAACTGATTGCCGTTCAGCCACAGGCGCGTGAGACTGCTGAGATTGCCCAGCTCGGCGGGAATCTCGCCCGTCAACTGATTGCCGTCTAGGAACAGACGCCTCAAGTTGATCAAGTTGCCCAATTCAGCGGGAATCTCTCCCGTCAGCTGATTGCCGTTCAGCCACAGTTCCCGCAGCTTGACGAGGTTGCCTAGTTCGGCGGGAATCTCTCCCGAAAGCTCGTTGTCGTCGAGGTCCAGTCTTGTGAGGTTGGCGATCTGGCCCAACTCGGCGGGAATCTCCCCCGAGAGCTGATTGGCCCACAGGTTGAGCCGCTCCAGATCGGCCAACTGGCCGAATTCAGCTGGGATATCCCCCTCCAACTGGTTGCGGCGGATCATCAGGTGCTTCAGATTCGACAGCTCGCCCAACTCAGGGGGCAGCTCGCCGGTGAGCCGGTTGTAGCTCAGATACAGCGCCTGGAGATCGGCAAGCTGTCCCAGTTCAGCGGGGATCTCCCCCGACAAGAAGTTGATGCTCAGATCGAGCCACTGGAGTTTCTCAAGTCCTCCGAGAGAAGGGGGAATCTCCCCTGACAGCTGGTTGTCCCGAAGCAGCAGGTGGGTCAGCGACCAGAGATGGGCGAAGCCTTCCGGCACATTGCCGGAAAGCCGGTTGCTCCGCAGGTCCAGGTACTCCAAGCGATTCAGCCTTCCCAAACCTTCCGGAATCTCCCCGGTGAGCCGGTTGTTGGACAGATCCAACACGGTGAGCCGGGTCGAGCCGCCGATCCCCGCCGGAATATCCTCCGACAATCGATTATTGGAGAGATCCAACACCTCCAACCGGCCCAAACCGCCGATGTCCGAAGGAATCTCCCCCGACAACACGTTGTCGTGCAGCAACAGGCTTTCCAGCCCGGTCATCGTGGCGATGCCCTCAGGAATCGGGCCCGACAACCAGTTGTTGCTGAGGTCGACATCCTCCAACGCCACCAGATTGCCCAGCTCGGCGGGAATGCTCCCCGACAGCTGATTGCCATGCAGATCCAGCTGCCTCAGCTTTGTCAGGTTGCCTAATTCAGCAGGAATGCCCCCCGACAGCTGATTGCCTTGCAGATCCAGCTGCCTCAACCCGACCAGATTGCCCAATCGAGCGGGAATCTCCCCTGACAGGTCGTTGTCCTCCAGCCACAGCTGGCGAAGGCCTCCCAATCTGCCCAGTTCGGGTGGGATCCGGCCCGTGAGATTGTTGTGGCCGAGCCGCAGCTCTTGAAGGTTCTCGAGCCGGCCCAGCCGGTAGGAAATCCCCCCTGACAATTGGTTGGCCGACAACGACAGGTGCCTCAGCTCGGTGAGGCGACTGAGCCCAGCCGGAATCGACCCCGACAGCCCGTTGGCCGTCAAGCTCAGATGCCGTAGTCGGGAGAGGTCGGCAAGCTCACCCGGGATCGACCCCGACAGCTCGTTGTTGCTGAGATCCAGCCACTCCAGCCGACCCAAGCCACCCAACTCCCCGGGAATCTCCCCCGACAACCGGTTGTTGCTGAGATCCAGCCACTCCAGCCGACCCAAGCCGCCCAACTCCCCGGGAATCTCCCCCGACAGTCCGTTGAACCGCATCATCAGGTGGGTGAGCTCGGAGAGATCGCCGAACTCGGCGGGGATCTCGCCCGACAACACGTTGCCCCGCAAGTCCAGGATGCGAAGCTCGCTGAGCTGGCCGAGTTCGGAGGGGAGTGCCCCCCACAGGCCGTTGTACTTGAGGTCGAGCACAGTGAGCTCGGAAAGATCGCCGAGCTCAGCGGGAATGTTGCGCTCCAGGCGGTTGTTCTGAATATCCAGTTCGACGAGGTTGGAAAGGCCGCCGAGCTCGGAAGGCAGCTCGCCTACCAGTTCGTTGTTCCCCAAGTCGAGCGATTCAAGGTACTCGAGGCTGCCGAGCCCAGCCGGAAGCTCCCCCACCAATCCATTGGACGCCAACGACAGGCCGGTGACCCGATCGTCTTCGTCGACAGTAACGCCGTACCAGCCGCCCAGCGGCCCGTCGTCGAGCCAGCCGCTCGAGTTGTTCCAGCCGTCACCGCCGGTGGCCTCGTAGAGGGCAATCAGCGTGTCGCGGTCGCTCTGTGAGCTCTGTTCTTCGCCATGCTCTTCGGCACTAGCCGACAGCGCCCCAAGCGAGGCAACCAGCGAAGCGGTAGCGACCAGGGCAACGGCGATACGACCGATTTGTGGCATTCGCTCAGGCTAGGCAACAGCCCCACAGACTTTGGGGATGCTGCGTGGATGCCGGCGCTCAAAGTCCCCTGGACAGGGGATGTCCTTGGACAGCTGAAACTAGACCGGGTCTTCTACCGGTTCTACTACCGGGTCTCCTACCGGCTCTCCCAGAGGTTCTCCTACCGGTTCTCCTAGAGGTCCCCCTACAGGCTCTTCGAGAACTGGAGCCTCGCCGTCTGGGGCGCCTTCGGGGCTGCCGTCCTCAGGTGGGGGGGCGCCATCGCCCACTTCTGAGTAGTACTGGGCCCAGGCCTCGTCTTGGTCGGCGGCCACGTCCTCGTTGATCGCGCCGATGTAGTTGCCCTCGGCGTCGTAGGCGTGCTCGCCGAAGTGCTCCTGGAACTCGGCGGCCACCACGCCGCCCTCGGCGGCCTGCTTGATCGACAGGCTGATGCGGCGGCGGTTGATGTCGAGGTCGATGATCTTCACCCACAGCTCCTCGCCGGGGGTCACCACCTGCTCGGGCAGGTCGATGTGGTGGGAGGAGATTTCCGAGATGTGCACCAGGCCCTCGATGCTCTCGCCCACCTGCACAAAGGCCCCGAACGGCACCAGCTTGGTGACCCGGCCGTACACCAGCTCGCCCACTTGGTGGCTGGTGGCGAACTCCTGCCAGGGATCCTGCTGGGTGGCCTTCAGCGACAGGCTGATGCGCTCCCGGTCGAGATCCACTTCCAGCACCTGCACTTCGATCTCGTCGCCCACCTGCACCACGGCGCTGGGGTGGTCGACGTGCTTCCACGACAGCTCGGACACGTGCACCAGGCCGTCCATGCCGCCCAGGTCGACGAACGCGCCGAAGTTCACCACCGACGACACCACGCCGCTGCGGCGCTCGCCCGGCTTGAGGTTGTCCAAGAACGCCTCGCGCTGCTCCTTCTCGGTCTCCTCCAGCCACGCCCGGCGGGACAGCACCACGTTGTTGCGGTTCTTGTCCAGCTCGATGATCTTGGCCTCCAGAGTCTGGCCGATATAGGGCTGGAGGTCGCGCACCCGGCGCAGCTCCACCAGCGAGGCAGGCAGGAAGCCCCGCAGACCGATGTCCACGATCAGACCGCCCTTGACCACCTCGATCACCGGGCCCGAGACGGTTCCCTCGTTCTCCTTGACCTCTTCGATGTTGCCCCACGCCCGCTCGTACTGGGCCCGCTTCTTCGACAGGATCAGGTGGCCGTCCTTGTCCTCCTTCTGGAGCACCAGGGCCTCGATCTCCTCGCCGAGGGTGACGATCTCGCCGGGGTCCACAACATTGCGGATGGACAGCTCCCGGGTGGGGATGATCCCCTCCGACTTGTAGCCGATGTCCAGCAGCACCTCGTCGCGGTCAACCTTCACCACCTTGCCGGACACGATCTGGCCGTCTTCCACCTGGACCATGGTGGCGGTGTATGCGTCGTCCAAGAACTGGTCTTCGATGTCCTGGTCGGTGATCTGGCGGGGGATGTAGTTCCCCTCAGCGTCAAAGGTTCCCACACCGTCGGGGGCGTCGATCACAGCCGTGGCGGCTGGCGGTGCGGGTTGGGGGGATGGGGCGGTATCGAGGTCGGACACGTTGAGTTGAGCCTCACAGGAGGAAGTGGATAGGACAATGGGCGCGGCACAGCAGCCTGAACCGGCCCGATGATGCTAACAGCACGCTTGGAACTGGGCTACTTGGCGTCGGCCCAGGTGTGCCCCGACGACAGGTGTACTTCGAGGGGAACCCTCAGGTCGTAGGCCTCGGCCATGGTTGCCACGGTGAGCTCGGCCACTCCGTCGTGCTCACCCTCGGGAACCTCCAGAATCACCTCGTCGTGTACTTGGAGGATGATGCGGCTGGCGAACCCCCGGTCTTGGAGCGCGTGGTCGAGCCTCACCAGGGCCACCTTGAAGATGTCGGCGGCCAAGCCCTGGATGCCGGCGTTCATGGCCTGGCGCTCGGCCGCTTGGCGAAGCCGGAAATTGGAGGAGTTGATCTCGGGAATCCGAAGCCGCCGCCCGAACAGGGTCTCGGTGTAGCCCCGGGTTCGGGCCTCGGCCACCGCTCGATCCATGTACTCCCGCAGCGCAGGGAAGGCCCCGAAGTAGGCGTCGAGGATCACCGCGGCCTCTCCGGTGGGGATGTTCAGCCGCGATCCCAAGCCGTAAGCCTCCATGCCGTAGGCCAGACCGTAGGACACCATCTTGGCGGTGGACCGCTCCTCGATGCCCACCGCGCCGGGTTCGATGCCGAACACCTGGGCGGCCACGGAGGTGTGGACGTCCTGGCCCGACTCGAACGCGTGGATCAGCCCGGGATCCTCGGCCAGGTGGGCGATGCAGCGCAGCTCGATCTGGTTGTAGTCGGCCACCAGCAGCTCGCAGCCCTCGGCAGCCACGAACACCTCCCGGAACACCCGCCCGGTCTCGGTGCGCACCGGGATGTTGTGCAGGTTGGGGGCGTCGGAGCTGAGCCGCCCGGTGCGGGCCACCGTCTGGTTGAACGTGGCCCGGATGCGGTTGTCGGGCTCGAGCCCCACGGCGGCCACCAGGCCCTCCCCATAGGTGGAGCGCAGCTTCTCCACTTCCCGGTAGTCCAGCAGCGCATCCACCACCGGATGCTCGCCCCGCAGCTTCTCCAGGGTGCCGGCGTCGGTGGAGTAGGCCCCGGTCTTGGTCTTCTTCTGAGGGGGAAGGCCCAGCTTGTCGAACAGCAGCTCGCCCACCTGCTTGGAGGAGTTCACGTTGAAGCTCCCCTCGCCCGCGGCATCGATCACCAGCGCCCGAAGCCGCTCGGCGTCGGCCACCAGCCGGTCGCGCAAGCCGGTCAATCCCTCCACGTCCACCCCGATGCCCATGTGCTCCATGCGGGCCAGCACCCGAACCAGGGGCACCTCCATGTCATCGTTGAGGCCTCTCAGGCCTTGGGCGTCCAAGGCGTCCAGGAGTGGAGCAGCCAGGTGGGACACGGCCAGGGCCTGAAGGCCGGCCTGCATCGCCGGCGCCACCGAATCGCCGGAATCGTCGTCGAACAGCCGGCCCTCGTCGGGCTGATCGATCCCCGGCAACTCCATCGCCGTGTGCGTACGCATCAGATCATCGAGCCCGAATCGCCCGCTGGCCGGGTCTAGGAGGTAGGCGGCGATCTGGGCATCCAGAGTCAGCCCGGCGGCATCGATGCCCTGCGACAGAAGCCACAACACAAACGGCTTGACGTCGTGGCCCATGAAGGGGGTGCCAGCGCTGAAGAATGCGGCCAGGGCGTCGTGGCCCGAGGATTCCAACAGCTCGGAGGGCAGCCACACCGCTTGGCCGGCGTCGCGGTCGGCAACCAGGGCCAGGCCCAGCAGCCGGCGTCGATGGGGCTGGCTCCGGTCGAACGGATCGCCCCAGCCGGCGGCCAGGGCCACCGGCTCGCCGCTATCGGCCAGCCGATTCAGCGCTTCGGCAGCGGCGTCTGCGGTTGAGATGGTCTCCACCGCGGCCTCCAATGCCCCACCGGCGTCGCCGTCGCCGCCCAGATCCACGTCCAGCACCTCGGTCACGAAGTCGCGGAGGCTCCTGAACTCCAAGAAGTCGAACAGCTCCTCGATCTCGGCGGTCTTGGGCGGGGCCAAATCCAGATCGTCCACGCCCAGATCGAGCGGGACGTCTCGCAACAGCTCCATCAGCTCCAAATTGAGCTTCACCCGGTCTTGGGCCTCGTCCAGGTTCTGCTGGAGCTTCGGGGTCTGGTCGGCCACGTGCTGATACAGCTCGTCGATGGAACCGTAGGCGTTGATGAGCTTGGCCGCGGTCTTCTCCCCCACCCCGTTCACACCGGGCAGGTTGTCGGAGGGGTCGCCTCGCAGGGCGGCGTAGGCCACGTAGTCCGACGGCTTCACCCCAGTGCGCTCCTCAATGCCGGCCTCGTCGTAGAGGGCGTAGTCGGACACCCCCCGCTTGTTGTAGAGCACTCGAACGTGGGGGTCCTCCACCAGTTGGTAGGCATCCCGGTCGCCGGTCACCACGATCACGTTCTCACCCCGGTCGCGGGCCTGGGTGGCCAGCGTGGCGATCACATCGTCGGCCTCCACTCCCACGTGGTCCACCGCGGCGATCCCCAGCGTGTCCACCAGCTGGCGGACAATGCCCATCTGCTGGCGCAGCGCTTCGGGAGTCTCCTCGCGGTTGGCCTTATAGCTGGACACCCGCTCGTGGCGGAAGGTGGGCTCGCGCCGGTCGAAGGCCACCCCTACCCGGTCGGGCTGGTGGTCGCGCAGCAGGGTCAGGAGCATCCTGGTGAAGCCGTACACCGCGTTGGTCACCTGTCCGCTGGCAGTGGTCATGTCCTCGGGCACGGCGAAAAAAGCTCGATAGACCAGCGAGTTCCCGTCCACCAGCATGACGGTGCCCGGGTCTTGGCCCGCGGCGCCCCCCTCAGCCATCGGCGCGGACCCCGCTCAAGGCTCTCAGCTGGTCGTCGCCCATCTCGACGATCTCGGCGGCCACCTCGGCCATGGGACGGCGCTCGCTCATGGCCTGGTGCTGAATGTGGCTGTAGGCATCGGACTCCGACATGGCGAGCGCGTCCATGAGCCGCCCCTTGGCCCGGTCGATGGCCTTGCGGGCTTCCAATCGGGCCTCGGCCCGCTCCACCTGGTGGTTGAGCGCCACCAGCTCTCGGAACCGCACCAGGGCCACCTCCACCGCGGGCACCAGCTCGGCCCGCTCGAACGGCTTCACCAGGTAGGCCAGCGCGCCGGCGTCGGCGGCTCGGGCAATCAGGTCCCGCTGGCTGAAGGCGGTAAGCAGCAGCACCGCGCACAGCTGCTCGTCGCGAATCTGACCGGCGGCGGTGATCCCGTCGGTCCCCGGCATCTTCACATCGAGTATGGCCACGTCGGGGCGCTTCTCCCGCACTAAGTCGAGCACCTGGTCGCCCCGGCTGGTCTCCCCCACCACCACGTAGCCCTCCTCCTCCAGGGTCTCCCGCAAGTCGAGGCGGATGATGGCCTCGTCCTCGGCCAACACGATCCGCACCGGATCGGGAGATTGCGAAGAGTCGGGCTGGGCCGACGGTTCGGCCGCCGAAGTGGAGCCGGGCTGGGCCGACGGGTCAGACATCGGAATAGAACCTGTCCAGCAGATCGTCTTGCTGCTCCTCCAAGCTGCCGATCTCCTCCCGGAGCCGGGCCCGATGCCGGGCCATGGTCTCGGCCTGGCGGGCGGCATCGCGATGCTGGCGCTCTGCGGCTGGGGTTTCCGATACCAGTGCCCGAAGTCGGGCATCTTCAGCCAGGTCCTCGAGGTGCAGGTATTGCTCCTCGGCCACTTCCAGGTCGGCTCGCAGCCGCTTCAGCCGTTCGGTCAATTCAGCCAACCGCCGCTCTGCCCTGCTCTGGGTCACGAGCCGATGCTATCTACCCGCCACAGCCACACCCTGCTTCGGCTAGAAGCCAAAACCAGGAGCACCACTAGCCTTTTGGCACACAGCTACGGCAGGAGGCGAACACCGATGAGCGATGAGATCCTAGAGAACGCAGTCAACGGCAAGGTCTGGGCCGATTTCTGCGACAACCTGAAGGAAGCCGGCCAGATCATCCTCGACAACAGCACCGACGAACTCGACCGGCTGGAGGGCTTCCGCTATCTGAGCCGTCTAACCCGAGGTGGCCTCGGGCGCCTTGAGAACCACGGGCCCGGCTATGCCCAGATCCTGCCGATAGCCCACAACCTGAAGATCGGCTGCGACAACCCCGATGCCCTCTACCAGAGCGTCGGCATCAAAGGCGCCTTCGACTACCGCATCCATGGACCGCGGGGCACCGTCAACTACCTGAGCCTGAACTCTTTCTCCGGCGGCTTCTGGCAAGGGGCGCCACCCCCCGGCCGACAGGGCGCCCTTGCGTTCAACCATCCCCAGCCGAACGAGTACGTGGACGTGATCGCTAGCATCAACGAGCCCGAACTGGAGCCCGGTCAGCGGTGGCTGCCGACAGGGCCGGAGACCAACCAGATCGCCATTCGCAACTTCTATCTCGATCGGACCACCGAACGGCCCTCCGAGCTTCAAATCGAGTGCCTCAACGGCCCCAGCGATCCTGTGCCCCCGTTGTCGGCGCAGAAGCTGACCATGGGCCTGGCCCGGGCCGCGTTGGAGGTTCACGGCATCGCCAGGCGGTTCGTCGAGTGGCTGGACATGTTCCAGGAGCGGCCCAACACGCTTGAGTTCCTACCCACTCACGACAAGCCGGGCGGTTGGGGCGACCCCACCCAGTTGTTCCGCCACGGCTACTGGACGCTCGAACCGGGCCAGGCCCTGGTGATAGACGTCCCGCCCATCGAGGCGTACTACTGGAACTTCCAGCTCAACAACATTTGGGAGGAGTCGCTCGACTACGAGTGGCTCCAGGTCACCGTCAACAAGCACAGCGCGGTGTACGAGCCCGACGGCACCGCCCGCATCATCGTGGCCGACGAGGACCCCGGCTTCGCCAACTGGATCGACACCGCCCACCACCGCCACGGCACCATGGGCCTGCGCTACAACCAGGTAGTGGAGGACATCCCCCCCGCCCTCCGAGTGATGAACGTCGCCGATCTGGAGAGCCTGCGTTAGCCAGTTCCGGCCTCAGGCCATTCCTCGGCCACCAGGTCGATGATTCCGATCGACGGGCGGACGCCGAATCGAAGTTGAGGGGCGTTGCCCCGCTCGCGCCCCACTCCAGTGGACACATAGGTCGGGGTGCCGTGAAGCTCGTGCAGACCTCCAGCGGCAACTTGCCTTGGCACCCTCGACGCAGTGACGGGAGGTCCAATGAAGGGGATGGCTACTTGTCCGCCGTGGGTGTGGCCCGCGATGAGCAGGTCTACGGAGTTGCCTTGCAGCAGAAGAATCGCGTCTGGTTCGTGGGCCAGCAGCAAACGCACACCGGGGAATTCGTCATGGGCGAAGCGCTCGGCCACCCTTCGAGCGGCAGGCTCATACACATCGTCAAGCAGGGATATTCCCGCGATATGGAAGACGTTTCCTTTGAGCTCAAACGTCTCGATCTCATTGTCGAGAACCCGGGCTCCGGTTCCCCATGCGATCCGCCGAAGGTCGGAAGCAGTGTCTGAATGGCCGTTCACCAAATAGACGAACGGCACGGCGTCGGTGAGCCGTTGGATCAGTTCCGTGAATTGCGGAGACCACTCATCGATCAGGTCAGAGTCCAGTGAATGGAGATCCCCTGGTATCACAACTATGTCGGGTCTTTGGGCAATCAGCCGATCCACTACGCCGTTCTCATAGCTGCCGATCGAAGTGGTCTCAAGATCGGCCAGCACGCCGATGCGAACCTCCTCACCAATCCCGTCGACGGCCACCTTCACTGCATCCACCCGCAGCCAAAACGGCTCGATATGAGTGGCGTATACGCCGACGGGAATCGCTGCCAATGACAGCACGCAGAGAGCAATGATGGCCGGCGAGCACGGACGGCCAAACGCCAGAACGATTGCACCCGCCAGCGGCAGTCCAATGACAAGGGCCAGGTACACCGCATGGACCACGAGGTATGCATCTGGTCCGGCGACAAGCAGCGCGCCGGCGGTCAAAACCATTGTGCAGCCGAGCCCGACGCTCGCTGCACCGAGGACAATCCATCCGGTACCGACCCCCCGGTTTATCCAATAGACCGAAGCGGCACCCGTCGCCGTTCCGACCACAACGGCGGCGGCTATCACGTAGTAATTCAAGGTTTGCGATCCTCCGAAGACTCTTGATGCCCCCGACGGACCCACCCGCGACTGGGATCATATGACCCCGTGGCATGAATTACTGGTCGGGTCTCCCCGCTGCGGCTCGAACCCGATCAATTGACCCTATTGTCGGAAAATAGTGCCGGAACTACCCTCAAGACATGAGTCCAGAACCTGACCACGATGTTCTGGGAATCGCCGGAGCGGATGCGCCGAGGCCTGAGCCGCGTCCGAGGATCAAGAAGAAGGACTACGAGCGGGAGCTGTCTCGACTCCAAGAGGAGTTGGTGCGGTTGCAGCGCTGGATCCGCCACAAGGGGCTCAAGGTGGTGGTGATCTTCGAGGGGCGCGACGCGGCCGGAAAAGGCGGGGTGATCAAGCGGATCGCCGAGCGCACCAACCCCCGGGTGGTTCGGGTGGTGGCGCTAGGCACGCCCAGCGACCGGGAGAAAACCCAGTGGTGGTTCCAGCGCTATGTGGCCGAGCTGCCCGCCGCCGGGGAGATGATCCTGTTCGACCGCAGTTGGTACAACCGGGGGGTGGTGGAGCCGGTGATGGGCTTCTGCACCGAGGAGGAGTACCGGGAGTTCCTGCGGTCGTGTCCGGAGTTCGAGCGGATGCTGGTGCGGTCGGGGATCATCTTGATCAAGTACTGGTTCTCGGTGAGCGACGAGGAGCAAGAGCGCCGGTTCCACAACCGGATCAACGACCCGATGCGGCGCTGGAAGCTCTCACCGATCGACATCGAAGGCCGAACCCGGTGGGTTGAGTTCTCCAAGGCCAAGGACACCCTGTTCGCCCACACCGACATCAAGCAGGCCCCCTGGTATGTGGTCAACGCCGACTCCAAGAAGGCAGCCCGGCTGAACTGCATCTCACACCTGTTGTCGATGATCCCCTACGAGGAAGTGCCCTGGGAGGAAGTCGAGCTCCCCGAGCGCCAAGACAGAACCGGCTACGTGCGCCCTCCCATGTCAGACCAGACCTTCGTGCCCGAGATCTACTGAGAGTCCCCTCTGGCGGCTGACCGCCACATGGACCTCTCTCTTTGGAACGGGTCGGAAGCCAAAGTTGGGGTGTCGTCGAGAATCATGGTCGTGCGCTGGTTGAGGTCGTAGCGGGGCCAGGGGCCGAGCTCGGCGGTTGAAGGGTCTCCAGTACGGGCGAAGGCCGCCCATGCCAATCGCATGCCTCGGCCTAGCGCTTCGGCGGCGTTGTCGGCACCAATGAACTCGCGCCAGCCGTCCACGTGAAAGCTGTCGAAGGCGAAGGGCAAGTCGATGGCATGGAAGGCCCCCTTATCCGGATCGGCCAGGGAGCACCACCGGAAGTCGTAGAGGTAGGTACTTGCCCCAGTTGCGGCCCGAAAGTCGGCGATGCGCTCTATCGGCTCCCTCATGGAGACATCGGTGTTGATGGCGGTCAGAATGTCGGAGTCGGAGGTCCAGGGTGTGCCCTCGGCAGCTTGGCGGTACTCCCCCACTACAGCCTTCACGTCGCCGGGAGAGGGCTCGGTACCAGTCCTCTCGCTTATGTGACCGCTCACCGTGTGATGGAGTATCTGCTCGGCGCTCTCCTCGGGCAGTTCCTGATGGAACAGGCGCAGCTCGTGGGCTGTGGCGCCGATCAGCACATCGACGTCGGTCGCTGTTCCCGCTTGGAGCAGCTCTGCCGGCTTTGCCGAGATGAGCGATCCGTCGATCACGGGGTGGAACGGCATGGCCCCCGCAGTGGCAAACATGTCCATGACCGTCGGGAATTGGGCCTCGAAAATTGCCTCTGGCTCCATCTCCCGGAGTCCGGCGACGTCGCCCACCCCGGCATGTTTCATGAAGGCTTGCGCCACTGTGGCCGCAACGTCGGGCGATTGGGTCATGTCGACGCCGGGGCTCTGCATGATGGCTCGCCGCAGCACCGCCGAGATGCCCGGACTGCCCAGGAGATGCAGTATTGACCCCGCCCCCGCCGACTCGCCGAACGCGGTCAGGGTGCCCGGATCGCCGTCGAAATTTCCCGCATTGGCCGCCACCCAGTCGAGGCCGAGCCGCACATCGTGGAGACCGCAGTTGGCCGTAGTCTCTTCCCCGCCCGGCACCTGGCGCAGGTCCATGAACCCCAGCGCTCCCACCCGGTAGTTCACCGAGGCCACCACCACCTGCTGCTCAGCCGCCAGCCTCGCCCCGTGATAGAGCGGGAACGAGCCTCCACCGGTGAGGAACGCACCCCCGTAGATCCAGACCAAAACCGGCAGATCAGCATCCGCCTCGGACGGCGCCCACACATTCAGGGTCAAGCAGTCCTCCGAAACCGAAGTCGCATCCGCCCCCGGAATCACCCCGGTGTAGGGGCCATCGACCGCTTGGACGGGATCGGGCCCGAAAGCACTCGCATCGAGCACCTCATTCCACGGCTCCGCCGCCTCAGGGGCGCAGAACCGGCGCTCCCCCAGTGGCGGCTTGCCATACGGAATCCCCAAGTACTGGCAAACCGGCCCATAGGGCGTGTCAACGACCGTCCCCCGAATAGGCCCATTCGTCGTCTCAACGACAGATCCCAATTCCGGGCGTCTATTCATGCGATACACCACTGCCTGGTGGGTTGACGTGCACGGTGACGATCTCGAGTTCGTGGTACTGCTGGTGGAGCACGGAGGTGGCGTAGTGCTGTAACAGCCGCAGTGACACGTCGCGCTCGACGGGCCGGTCCGCCGTCGGCTCGTCGAGCACCGCCAGACGATCCTCGATGTTCTCTCCCCGGGCCGCGGCCACAAACTCGAGCACGGCCCGCCCGTCCTGCTTGCTGGCCGTGACGCGCAGCGTTCGGTCATCGGGGGCGTCTCCGGCCTGCTCGGCTTCGAGCAGGGTGACCAGTGTCTCCTCAGCCACTGCGTCGAGCCTCTGCGACATCGAGGTCGCCCAGCCATGGCGCTTTGCAAAGCCCTTCAGGAACTCCTGGATGCCGGGGAGCTCCGGCATTGCCAGATTGGTGCGCAGTCGGTGGCGGCGGGATTGGGTGGCCTCGGTGAACAATGTCAGCACGATGGCCACGAGGCCGCCTGAAGTCATGCCGTTCTCCAGCAGCCCGCCGGCGAAGCCGTCCAGGTATTCCGGGAAGATCAGGTTGTTCTGGAATCCGACGCCGAGCCAGAAGGCGATGCCCGCGATCAGGCCCTTTCGGTAGTCCGAAGCCTCTTCGGAGACGATCCTCATGCCGACCACGAACAGCAGCGCCATCAGCACGGTGACATACGCCGCCACAACCGCGTCAGGGATGGCGAGCACCAGCGCCAAGAACTTGGGCAAGAACGCCAACATGATGAATATGACGCCAATGGCGACACCCACCCGGCGGGCGGCAACGCCGGTCAGCTCGGTGATCGAGACGCTCGTCGAGTAGGTGGTGTTGGGCACCGTGCCGGCCACCCCCGACAGCAGATTGCCGGTTCCGTCGGCGGCCACCGCTCCCTGCACGACGCGGTAGTCCACCGCTCGCGGCTTGCGCCACGACACCCGCTGGATGGCCACGGAGTCGCCGATGGTCTCCACCGCCCCGATGATCGTGACGATCACGAAGGCGGGCAGGAGACTCCAGAACGCCGAGCCGAATGAGAGGTCAAAGCCGGGCCATCCGCCGTCGGGCACACCCACCCAGGCGGCATCGCTCACCTGATCGAATTCGTAGAGCCCAGAGGCGGCGGCCACGATCGAGCCGGCCACCACGCCAATGACTGGCGCCCACAGGCGCAGGCTGCCGGAAGACTTCAGCGCGATGGCGATCACCAACAGAATGGTGACCAGGGCGCTCGTCGGCGCGCTCCAGTCCGACTTGCCTTCCGGCGAAGCGCTCACCATGTCGAATATGAGCGGCATCACGGTTACCGCAATGAGCATCAGCACGGTGCCAGCCACCACGGGAGTGACCAGCCGTCTGAACAGCGAGAGCCTGGCGGCGAGCAAGAACTGGAACAGCGACGATGCCACCACGAGCACGGCCAGCAAGTCGGGGCCTCCCTGTACCAACGCCGCCACGCATACGGCGATGAACGCGCCCGACGTCCCCATGAGCAGCACGTACCCGGCCCCGATGCGCCCAAACCGAACCGCTTGGAGAATTGTGCTGACACCGCTGACTATTGCCGCCGCAAACACCGCCCAGATCAGATACGAGTCACTGCCGCCCGCAGCCCGAATGACGATTGCCGGCGTGAGCACAATGCCCGCAATGGTGAGAATCGCGAACTGAAGCCCCATCCCCGCCGTCAGCGCAGTCGGCGGCTTATCGTCTGGCTCAAACCGAATCCGACGCTGATCAGCGAGGTCACCCTGTTCCATGGCGCCCATGCTTACGAGGCCAGCCAGCAGTTTCAAGCATCAAACCCGACCCACCCACACATGCAGCACTCCCCGCTGCTGTCGGTTAGTACGGAAGGCCCACCGCTTTGGTCAGGAATTCCATGTAGGGCGATGAGGTTCGGCAGGCATCGGCGAATGCGTCAACAAACCCTGCTGCGGTCACCTCGTCTTCATCGAAGTGGCAGGTGGCGACGTGGTCTTTGCGCTTGAGGTCTTCGATGAATTGGTGCTCGGGGTCGAAACCCTTGGGCGGCCGCTTCAGTGAGTCCCCGGTCAGGTCGAACACCTCTGCGAATCTGGAGTCACCCTTAGCGCTCACCCAGCCGCCGGGGTCTTCCACGATGCGGCTCCGGATCCGCCCCACGGTGGACGAGTCGGGTCGCCAAATGCCGGCTCCGGCGAAGACTTCACCGGGCTCCAAATGCAAGTAGAACCCCGGAGCGTGAGCTGACTTGCCCGCTTCGTGGCGGAAGTGGACCGCGGCCTGGGTCTTGTACGGAGACTTGTCCTTGGAGAATCGGATGTCCCGGTAGATGCGGAACATAGAGCCCCCATTCGCGCGCGAGTCGGCCACGAAGTGCTCGCTGATCGAGTGAAGGTACGGCTCGAAGTCCACAATGAACTCCAACAACGGCTCCTTGACATGCTCTTCGTAACGGCCCTTGTTCGCGCCGAACCAGTCGCGATCGTTGTTCGCCCGCAATTCAGATAGGAACTCAAACAACTCAGGAGTGAAATGAGACTGCACGACCTCAAGCCTCCCACTCAGCAGTAAGACCACGGACGAAGAAACCCTAAGTGACTCCTAGATACGAGGCCGAGCCGTCAGCCACTACCCCAAGTCCGCTGGCGACCCTGAGTTGATGAACTTAACTGCGGCAAGAGGCAAATTGGTGCCCGGGGAGGGACTCGAACCCTCACTCCCTTGCGGGAACCGGATTTTGAGTCCGGCGCGTCTACCAATTCCACCACCCGGGCGGGGGGCCAGCATGCTGGCTGGGGGAAGGGCAGTTTACCCAGTGCAGTGGCAGGGAAGCTTGCTGGATAACTTGGGCAGACGGGCTTGTCTCGTAGAGTGTTGAAACCCCACTGTCGTCTGAGAGGTCTGACACTTGATGATCTGTTTCACCTATCCCGGCCAGGGATCCCAAAAGGCCGGCATGGGTTCGGCTTGGGTCGACCATCCCTCGTGGGAACTGGTGGCCGAAGCCTCCGAAGCAGCGGGGCGCGATGTGGCCCGGCTCCTGCTCGACGCTGACGACGACGAGCTGCGCCACACCCGCAACTCCCAGCTCGCCACGTTCATGGTGTCGATGATCGCGCTCGACGCGGTGACCCGGGTGGGCATCGAGACCGCGGGCCACGCCGGCCACAGCCTGGGCGAGTACTCCGCGCTGGTGGCCGCCGGGGCGGTGGACTTCTTCGACGGCGTTCGCCTGGTGTCGGAGCGGGGCGAGGCCATGCAGGTGGCCGCCGAGGAGCAAGACGGCACCATGGCCGCGGTCATGGGCCTCGACGACGACTTGGTGGAGCAGGCCTGCGAGCAGGCCGACGGCGATGTGTGGGTGGCCAACTACAACGCCCCCGGCCAAGTGGTGATCGCCGGCGCCCCCTCGATGGTGGACGCAGCCGGCGCCATCGCCAAAGACCTGGGCGCCAAGCGGGTCATGGCCCTGCCCGTGGGCGGCGCCTTCCACACCCCGTTCATGGCATCGGCCAAAGACCGGCTCCAAAAGGCGATCGGCAAGACCGAGTTCCGGGTGCCCGACCACCCGGTGTACGCCAACGTGGACGCCGCCGCCCACACCGGCGCCGACATCTGGGCCGACCTGCTGAACGAGCAGCTCACCAGCCCGGTGCGCTGGCGCCAGTCGGTCCACAACATGTGCGACGACGGCTTCACCACGTTCGTGGAGCTGGGGCCGGGCGCGGTGCTCACCGGGACGGTGAAGCGAACCGCCAAAGACTGCCAGCCACTCAAGGTGAACGCCCCCACCGACATCGACGCGGTGCTGGAAGCCCTGGCTGGGCCCCCAGTAGCCGCTGCCGGCCCGCTGGAGGGCGAGGCCCTGTTCGCCACCGAGCGCCTGGTGGTGAGCCCCGCAGCCGGCGTCTTCCAGCCCACCGAAGACAACCTGCTGGGCACCGGGGTGACCGCCGGCCAGCTGCTGGGCCATGTGGGCGATAACGAGGTCCACACTCCCTGGGCTGGGGTGATCATGGGATTCTTGGCCGTGGACGGCGAGCGGGTCACCGCCAGCCAGCCCATCGCCTGGCTGCGCACACAATGAGGAGACAAGGGCGATGACAAGGGCGGCCATCACCGGTCTGGGCACCGCGAGGGGCCACAAGGTGGTCACCAACCACGACTTGGCCCAAACCCTCGACACCAGCGACGAGTGGATCGTGGAGCGCACCGGCATCCACGAGCGCCGGGTGGGGGGCAGCTGCCTGGAGCTGGGCGGCCAAGCAGCCAAGATCGCCCTCAAGCAGGCCGAGATCGACGCCACCGAACTCGACCTGATCATCTGCTCCACCTGCACCCCCGACCAGGTGTTCCCCGCCGTGTCCAACCGCATCCAAAACGAATTGGGGGCATCCTGCGGGGCGTTCGACCTGAACGCGGCCTGCTCGGGCTTCACCTACGGCGTGTCCCTGGCCCAGTCCCAGATCACCGCCGGCATGGAGCGGGTGCTGGTAATCGGCGTGGACACGCTCAGCCGGTTCACCGACTGGGACGACCGCTCCACCGCCATCTTGTTCGGCGACGGGGCTGGCGCGGTGGTGCTGGAGCCGGCCATCCGCGACGACCGGGGCGTGCTCAGCACCTACATGGGCTCCGAGGGACGCTTCGCCGACCTGTTGATCTGCGACTTCGGCGACTACATCAAAATGGACGGCAAAGAGGTGTTCCGCCAGGCGGTGCGGGTCATGGTCTCAGCCAGCCAGCGGGTGCTGGCCGACGCCGGGCTGGAAGCATCGGATGTGGCCGCGGTGATCCCCCACCAGGCCAACTTCCGGATCATCGAGAGCGCCATGAAACGCCTGGACATCCCCCTGGAGAAGGCGGCCACCGTGCTCGAGACCACCGGCAACACCTCATCGGCCTCCATCCCGCTGGCCATGGACGAGGCGGTGTCGAAGGGGGCCATAAACGACGGTGATGTGGTGCTGCTGGTGGGCTTCGGCGCAGGTATGAGCGTCGCCGCCGCGCTGCTACGCTGGGGCCAGTGAGCACATCCAGGGTTGTCCTGGTGACCGGCGGGAACCGGGGCATCGGGCTGGCGACAGCCACTGAGTTCGCCCAAAACGGCCATCAGGTGGCGGTGACCTACCGAAGCGAGCCCCCGCAATCCAACGGGCAAGTCGATCTGTTGGGCGTGTGCTGCGATGTGACCGACGAGAACCAGATCGAAGCCGCCTTCGCCGAGATCGAAGACCGGCTCGGCCCGGTCGAAGTGCTGGTGTCCAACGCCGGAATCAACCGCGACAAGCTGCTGATGCGCATGAGCGAGGCCGACTTCACCGACGTGATCGACGCCAACCTGACCGCCGGCTACCGGGTGGCCAAGCGGGCCACCAAGTCGATGATGCGCAACCGCTGGGGCCGCATCGTGTTCGTGTCTTCGGTGGTGGGCGCCGTGGGCCAGGCCGGGCAGGCCAACTACGCCGCCTCCAAGGCCGGCCTGGTGGGGCTGAGCCGATCGCTGGCCAAGGAACTGGCCAGCCGCAACATCACCGTCAACGTGGTGGCTCCCGGCCCGGTGGGCACCGACATGTTGAACGAGCTCGACGAGGACCGCCGTTCGGCCATCATCGACGCGGTTCCCCTCGGACGATTGGGCGAACCCTCCGAAATTGCTGCCACCATTTCCTTCTTGGCCTCCGACGCCGCCGGCTACGTCACCGGAGCGGTAATTCCGGTAGACGGTGGCCTGGGCATGGGAGGATGAATGCCCGGATACGCATTGGAAAACCCATCCAAGGACCACCCGTCCACGAATAGGAGAGAACAAGCGTGAGCGACGACAACTTCACCCGCTTCCAGAACTGCACCGTGGAGGTGCTATCGGTGGAGGCCGATCAGGTCACTCCCGAGGCCACCTTTGCCGACGACTTGGACTCAGACAGCCTCGACTTGGTCGAGTTGGTGATGGCGCTCGAAGAAGAGTTCGACATCGCCATCGACGAGGAAGAGCTGGAGGGCATCGAGACCGTGGGCCAGGCCTTCGACTTGGTGACCGTCAAACTGGGATGACCTCGCCGCCATCTGACGAGACGAATTCCAACCCTCGGCCGCGGAGCGCGAGCCCGTGACGGCGCCGCGCCGGGTGGCGGTCACCGGCATCGGGGTCTTGGCCTGGCCCGGCCTCGGCCGGGATGCCTTCTGGCAGGGGCTGCTGAAGGCTCCCGCCGAGGGACGGCGGGTGATGGACCACTTCGACCCCCTCCCCCACTTCGACTCCCCCAAAGAAGCCCGCCGCACCGACCGCTTTGCCCAGATGGCTCTGGCCGCGGCGGCCGAGGCGCTGGAGCAGGCGGGCGAGCTCAGCGCCGACCCCGGCCGCACCGGCGTGTGGGTGGGAACGGGCGTGGGAGGCCTGCGGACGCTGGAAGATCAGATCCAGGTCCGCATCGAGAAAGGCGAGCGGCGGGTGTCGCCGTTTCTGGTGCCGATGCTGATGGCCAATGCCGCATCAGCCGCCATCTCAATGCGCTACGGATTCTCCGGGCCGTGCGAGAACACGGTCACCGCCTGCGCCGCGGGCACCCAGTCGATTGCCAACGCGGCCATGTTGATCCGCTCCAATCGCTGTGACGCGGTCATCACCGGCGGAAGCGAGGCCTCCAACTCCGCCACCGGCGAGGCCACCTTCTGGAACATGACCGCGGTGTCCCGATCCCACATCAGCCGCCCGTTCGACTTGGAGCGCGACGGCTTCATCCAAGCCGAGGGAGCAGCGGTCTTGGTGCTGGAGGAGTTGGAAACGGCCCGAAGCCGAGGCGCCACCGTGCTGGGCGAGATCCTGGGGGGCGCCAGCAACGCCGACGCCCATCACATCACCGCCCCGTCGCCAGGCGGCGCGGGAGCAGTGCGGTGCATGGAGCTGGCCTTGGCCGACGCCGGGCTGGACGCCGGCGACATCGTCCACATCAACGCCCACGGCACATCCACCCCGCTGAACGACGCCGCCGAGGCCGAGGCCATCCAGAAGGTGTTCGGCACGCCGGGACCGCTGGTCACCTCCACCAAGGGCGTGACCGGTCACGCCCTGGGAGCGGCGGGGGCCATTGAGGCCGCCGCGGTGCTGTTGGCCATGGAACACGGGAAGATCCCCCCCACCTACGGGTACGAGACCCCCGACCCGGAGATGGCCCCGATCCAAATCGTGGCCCCCGATCCGGCCCCGTGGACGCCGGGGCCGTCGCTGTCGAACTCCTTCGGCTTCGGCGGCCACAACGGGACCATCGTGATCGGTCCCCCGCCCGCCTAGCCGGCATCTGCCTGCCGGTGCCTACAGCTGGCACTTGGCCGCCGGTGCCGATCAGCCGGCGTCTACCACCACGAACAGCAGCTCGCAGGAGCAGGCCAGATCACCGCCAACCGACGCCCGCCCCTGGCCTCGGCCGGCCCGGGCCGACAGGCGGGTCATCTCCACTTCCAGGTCCAAGCGCTCACCAGGGACCACCTGGCGGCGGAACCGGGCGCTGTCGAGGCCGCCGAACAGGGGCAGCTTGCCAGCGAACCGGTCGTCGCAGAGCGCGATGTAGGCCCCGAGTTGGGCGATGGCCTCGGCCATCAGCACTCCCGGCAGCGTGGGACGCCCGGGAAAGTGGCCGGCGAAGAACGGCTGGTCGCCGGTGAGCTGCCAATAGCCCTCGGCCCGCTCCCCGACCACCATCGAGGTGACCTCGTCCAAGAACAGGAACGGAGGACGGTGCGGGAGAACCTCGGCCGGAGGTCTCATAAGGCTGCTCTTGTTCCGCTATTCCTCAGGCAGTGCCGCAGCCAGATTGACCGCGGTGTTCTTGGGGCTGATCTTGTACCAGGCGTGCTCAATCCGACCGTCTTCGTCGATCAAGAAGGCGGAGCGGACAATGCCCCAATAGGTATTGCCGTACATCTTCTTCTCCCGCCACACCCCGAAGGCCTCGGCGGCCTCATGGTCGGGATCCGACAGGAGGGAGTAGCCGAGGTCGCACTTCTCATCGAACCGCTTCTGGCGGTCGGGCTTGTCCCCGCTGATTCCCACTGCGGCGATGCCCCGTTCTGCGGCGATGTCACGCACGCCGATTGCCTGATTCGTTCAACCAGGAGTGAGCGCCTTGGGAAAGAAGAAAATCGCCAGCTTCCGTCCGGCAAAGTCACCCAGCGACACCTGGTTGCCGTTCTGGTCCTCCAGGGCGAACGCCGGCGTTTGATCGCCGGGAGACAACAGCCAATCAGCCATGGATCGACTCTATCGGATCAGGTTCCCTTGACGGCTGCCTTCAGCCGGGCGCCAGCGCTCACCTTGCAGCCCTTGGCGGCGGCAATCTGGATGGTCTCGCCAGTGCGGGGGTTGCGACCGGTGCGGGCGCCTCGAGAGGTCTGCTCGAAGGACACGAAGCCGGTGATCGCTACCTTGTCGCCCAAGATCACCTGCTCGGTGACAACAGTCTCCAGGCTGCTGAGCACCGCGTCCACAGCGCTTTTGCTCTCACCGGTGCGCTCGCTGATGGCGCTGACCAACTCTGACTTGTTCATGGGATTCTCCTAATAGAAATGTGAATTACGAGAGTGTAATTCAGTTGGAAATTGACACAAAGTCCTCAGAGTCAATCAGTCCGCAGTGGAAAAATGCCAAGTTCTCAGGCTCAATCCAAGGCTCGGCGGAATTGCCCGATGAGATCGCCCACCGCGGCGGGTCCGCCGTCGCCCAGCATCCGGCGCACCACCGCCGAGCCCACCACCGCGCCGTCGGCCACTCGGCACACCTCCTGGGCCTGCTCGGGAGTGCCCACCCCCACCCCCACCAGAACGGGCACGTCGGTCACCTGCTTGAGCCTCCCGGCCATAACCACCGCCGACGACGCCAGCTCGTCGCGCTCCCCGGTCACTCCCAGAAGCCCCACCCCGTAGACGAATCCCCGGGTTCGAGCGCAAATGCGGCCCAGCCGCTCATCAGATGCGGTGGGCGCGGCCAACAGCACCGTCTCCACCCCCGCGGCGTCGGCCGCCTCGGTCCACGGCCCTGCTTCCTCCAGCGGCAGGTCGGGGAGGATGGCGGCAGCCACGCCCTGCTCAGCCAGCACCGAGGCGAACCTCTCCAAGCCGAATCGAAAGGCGATGTTGTAGTAGGTCATCACCGCCAGAGGGACGCCGATGTCGAGTCGCCCCAGGGCGTCCAAAACCGCCAGCGGTGTGATCCCGCCAGCCAGCGCCCGGTCGTTGGCCCGCTGGATGACCGGGCCGTCCATCACCGGATCGGAGAACGGGATCCCCACCTCGATCGCGTCGGCGCCCGCGTCGGCGGCTGCGGCCAGTCCAGCCTGCCAGTCGCCCAACCCCCCGGTGAGATAGGGAACCAGTGCCTTGCCGCCCTGGGAGCGGCGGCCCCGCAGTGCGGCCTCCAACGGGCCGGGCTCAGCGCTCACTCAGATTGCCCGTCGTCTCCGCTGGCGCTGCCGTCGGCCACCAGCCGGTCCATCATCTGGTCGACGTCTTTGTCGCCCCGGCCGCTGAGGTTCAACAGCACCGACTGGCCGGCCAGCTCCTGGCGGGCCCGAGACACCCAGGCCAGGGCGTGGGCCGGCTCCAGCGCGGGGATGATCCCCTCGGTGCGCGACAACAGCTCGAAAGCGGCCACCACCTCGTCGTCGGTAACCGTCTCATAGCGGGCCCGGCCGATGGCGGCCAGATGGGAGTGCTCGGGGCCGATGCCGGGATAGTCCAAACCGGCGGAGATCGACTCGGCCTCCAGCACCTGGCCGTGCTCGTCTTGCATCAGGAACGACTTGGAGCCGTGGACCACCCCGGGAACTCCCCGGCCGATGGCCGCCCCGCCGGCCGGCTCCACCCCCACCAGAGCGGCATCGCCGTCCACAAAGCCGCTGAAGATGCCGATGGCGTTGCTGCCCCCGCCTACACAGGCGGTAACCACGTCGGGGTCGCCCCCCATCAGCTCCCGGCACTGCTCTCGGGCCTCGTCGCCGATCACCCGGTGCAGCTCCCGCACCATCCACGGGTAGGGGTGGGGGCCCATCACCGAGCCCAGGCAGTAGTGCGAACTCTCCACGGTGGCCACCCAGTCGCGCATGGCCTCGTTGATGGCGTCCTTCAGCGTCCGGCTGCCCGACATCGCCGAGCGGACCTCGGCCCCCAGAAGCTGCATCCGGAACACGTTGAGGGCTTGGCGCTCCATGTCCACCTCGCCCATGTACACCACGCATTCCAGCCCCAGAAGGGCGGCCGCGGTGGCAGTGGCCACGCCGTGCTGGCCGGCGCCGGTCTCGGCCACCAGCCGGGTCTTGCCCATGCGAACGGCCAAAAGGGCCTGGCCCAGCACGTTGTTGATCTTGTGAGAGCCGGTGTGGTTGAGATCCTCCCGCTTCAGCAGCAGCCGCAGGCCCAGCTCTTCAGACAGGCGATGGCACTCGGTGAGCGGCGACGGGCGCCCGGCGTAGTCGGCCAGCAACTGGTTCAGCTCGCCCCGAAAACCCTCGTCGGCCCAGGCGGAGCGGAACGCGGCCTCCAACTCCTCGCAGGCCGGTACCAGGGTCTCGGGCACAAACCGCCCCCCGAAATCCCCGAACCGCCCGCCTACAGGCTCGGCCATGGTCATCGCCGCACCACGCGGTCAACTCGTTGGGCAAACACGGCCACGATCACTGAAACCGCTCTTCCTGCCAGTCGTAGGGAGCATCTTCGTCGGGTTCATACTCACCGAGCTCTTGGTCGGCGGGGTCGGGTCGGGGCGGCTCAGTCTCCCGGGCCGCGTTGATGAAGGCCCGCAGTCGGGCCGGGTCTTTGCGACCGGGCGAGAGCTCTACTCCGGTGGACACGTCCACCCCCCACGGGCGCACCTTGGCGATGGCCATGGCCACATTCTCCGGGGTGAGCCCCCCGGCCATGATGAGTCGGATCCCGCCGGGCGCACCCTCGGCCAGCGACCAGTCGAACACCTGGCCGGAGCCGGGGTTGTCGGAGTCCACCAGCACCATGTCGGCGCCGTAGCGGTCGGCCATGGCCAGAGCCGCGCTGCCTCCGGGAAACGCCTTGATCACCGCTGGCACCTTCTCGCGAATCAACTGCGTGTCGGCGATGCTCTCTCGTCCGTGGAGCTGGGCCGCCTTGAGGCCGCAGCGGTTGACAATCTCCGCCACCCGCTGAGGGGCCTCGTTGCGGAACACGCCCACGGTGAGAACGCCGGGGGGAAGCAGCCGCACGATCTCCTGCACTCGGGGCGGGGCGATCTGCCGGGACGATGGAGCCAGCACGAAGCCCACTGCGTCGGCACCCAGCGCGGTGGCCAGCAGGGCGTCGTCGGCGGTGGTGATGCCGCAGATCTTGATGAACACTGGCTCCAAAACTACCGGCTGACCCGCCCCATACTTGGGTTGTTAACGGGGAACGGCTGACGCCTGGGCCGGGTAGTCGGCCACACACACCTCAGCGGGCATCTCCACGGCGCGCTTGATATAGCCCAGCGCCACCGTGCTACCGGCGACCGCGTCCCAGGCCGCGCTGGTGATGGTGCCGATCTCAGCACCATCGGAGGAGGCAACGGAGTCGCCGGTGGCCAGCTCAACCCGGTGGTCCAGGGTCAGCAGCCGAAGGTACCGGGGGGCGGTGCTGCCCCGGGAGTCCATGCGGGCCACCAGCTCCTGGCCGGTGAAGCACCCCTTGGTGAAGCTCACCGTGAAGGGAACCACCTCCGCCTCGGCCGGGATGGTGCGCTCGTCGATGTCCACCCCCATGCGGGGAAACCCGCTCCTGATCCGATGGGCTTCCAGGGCTTCAGGGCTGATTCGGGGCACGTCGTTGGACACCGTCGGCGCGGGGCCGAGCACATCGACCCCGCCGGTGGGAACCGGGCCGACCACCTCCCCGGAAACAGCTGCCTGTTCAGCACCTGGGCCCCGCACCGCGATGCACTGCCAGTGGAGCGGGTCCAGGGTCACATCGGTGCGAAGCATGAACCGCTTGAGCCGGGCGGTGACCTGTTCCAGCGGCCCGTCGGTGTCGAGGATGAACCGATCGGCGGCCTGGCGGGTCACCCGCACCAGGGCGTCGATGCGCCCCTGGGGTTGCAGGATGAGCGACCAAGCACACTGGCCGGGGGCCAAAGCGGCCACGTCCTGGCTGAGCTGGCCCTGCAAGAACGCCTCGGCATCGGGGCCGGCCACTGCCAGCACCGCCCGCTCAGTGGGGCAGGCTCCCACCGCAATGCTCAGATCAATGGGAGTGCTCACACTGTGCCAATCATGCCGGGCCAATCATGCCAGGCCAGGCATGCCAGGCCGGTCATGCCAGGCCGCTCATGACAGGCGGCTCCGGCTCATCCGCCGGGCTGCGGGCACGGCCAGCAGCAGGGCTCGGGCTTTGTTGCGGCACTCCAGGTCTTCCTGTTCGGGGATGCTGTCGGCCACGATGCCGGCCCCGGCCTGCACCGAGGCCCGCCCGCCTTGGACAACCATGGTGCGGATGGCGATGGCGGTGTCGATGTTCCCCGAGAAGTCCAGGTATCCCACCACACCGGCATAGGGCCCCCGCTTCACCGGCTCCAGGTCGTCGATGATCTCCATGGCCCGCACTTTGGGCGCCCCCGACACCGTTCCCGCGGGCAGGGTGGCCCGCAGCACGTCCACCGGGGTGCGGCCCGGAGCCAGATCGCCCGACACCTGCGAGGTGAGGTGCATCACATGGCTGTACCGCTCCAGGGTCATCATCTCGTCCACCGTCTCGGTGCCGAAGGCCACCACCCGGCCCACATCGTTGCGGGCCAAGTCGAGCAGCATGATGTGCTCGGCGATCTCCTTGGGATGCTCGGACAGCTCTGCGGCCATCCGGCGCTCCTCGGCCTCGGTGCGGCCCCGACGGCGGGTGCCGGCGATGGGCCGGGAGATGACCCGCCCGTTGAGCAGCTGCACCATGGGCTCCGGCGAGCACCCCACCAGCGACACTTCGGGCACGCGCACGAAGTACATGTAGGGGCTGGGGTTCACCTGGCGCAGCGAGCGATACACGTCGAATGGCTCGGCCTCCAGGTCGAAGTCGTAGCGCTGGGCCAGCACCACCTGGAATATGTCGCCGGCCAGGATGTGCTCCTTGGCCGCCTCCACCGCGTCGCAGAAGCTCTGCGAACCCATGGAGGACACCACCTCGGGCAGCTCCTCTTCTTCAACGGGGGGCTCCAGCAGCGGCTCGGCCACCGGCCGGGCCCCGTCGGCAGCCAGCTGCTCAAGGGCTGAAGCGGCGCGGTCGTAGGCGGCGTCGATCTCGGCTTGGGAAGATCCCGGAGGGACGATCACGTTCTCGATCAGGATCACCCGCTGACGCCAGTGGTCGAACACCGCCAACTCGCCGATCACCGACAGCACCGCGTCGGGAAGCTCTTGGTCGTCGACGGGAACATCGGGCAGATGCTCCACTTCTCGGACCACGTCGTAGCCCAGATAGCCCACGAGACCGCCGTGCAGTGGGGGCAGCTCGTCGATAACCGGCGACTGCCACTGCGACAATATGTGCTCGACCGCGGCCAGTATCCCCTGGTCGAGCGGGGTTCCCTCGGGGAATTGCCCGGTAGCAGTCACCTGGCGGCCTCGAGCCACCAGGGTGCCCAGCGGGCGGCGGCCAATGAAGGAGAACCGGCTCCAGCGCTCGCCGTGCTCCACCGACTCCAGCAGGAAGCCGGGCTCGTCGCCCACAGTGCGCACGAAGGCGGCCACCGGGGTGGTGAGGTCGGCCACCAACTCCCGCCACACCGGCACCACCGGCCACTCGGCGGCCAGCCGGTGGAACTCTTGGCGGTCGGGGCTTATCGCGGTCATACGAGCGACCGGCTGCGGTCGGGAGTGGTCACGGTCATGCCGTCCAGATCATGAAGACGGCGGCAATGGCTCGTCGAACGAGCGGAAGAAACACGAGTACTTCCCGAGGTGGCAGGCACCGCTGCCCTCCTGCTCCACGATGAACAGCAGGGTGTCGCCGTCGCAGTCGTAGAACGCTTCTCGCACGTATTGGCGATCGCCGGAGGTCTCCCCCTTGCACCAGTACTCCTGGCGGGATCGGCTCCAAAACCAGGTGCGCCCGGTTTCCAGGGTGCGCTCCAGCGAATCCCGGTTCATCCACGCCATCATCAGCACCTGGCCCCCGTCGTGGTCCTGCACGATGGCCGGAACCAGCCCGTCGCTGTTGAACGTCACCTGGTCCAGCGTTCCCGGGGCAGCTTCTATTGGCGTGATTGCTGGCATGGCCCCATCGTAGGAGCAGACTCCGGCCCGGTTAGAGCCATTTGCGAGCCGGGATCAGAGGTGCTGGTTGATCAGAGGTATAGGCCGGTGCTGCCCTCGTCGAGGCGGGGGGCGGCCACCGCGTGGATGTCCCGCTCCCGCAAGATGAGGTAGTCGGCACCCCGCACCTCCACCTCGTAGCGGTCTTCGGGGTTGAACAGCACCTGGTCGCCCGACTCCACGGTGCGGACGTTGGGACCCACCGCGATGGCCTCGGCCCAGGCCAGGCGCTTGCCCACCTGGGCGGTGGCCGGGATGAGGATGCCGCCGGTGGTGCGCCGCTCTCCCTCGGGGATGTCGAGCTGCACCAAGATGCGGTCGTTGAGCATCTTGATGGGGAGTTTGTCCTCGGGCGCGACCGCACTCGCGCTCTTTGCTGCCTTGGCCATGGGGTGTCAACGCTACCGTGACGGGTATATGACCGACGACTTCGGGCCGACTGCCAGCACATTGACCACCGCTGACGGCCTCAGCCTCGAGGCGCAGTGGGCACTGCCCAACGGGCCCCGGAACCGGGTGGTGATCGCCCATCCCCACCCCCAGCACGGGGGCAACATGTACTCGCTGGTGGTCTCCACCCTGTTCACCCACCTGTCGGAGGCCGGCTGTGCGGTACTGAGGTTCAACTTTCGAGGAGTGGGGGGCTCTGAGGGCGAGCACGACTTCGGCGAGGGCGAACAGCTCGACGTGCGGGCCGCGGTCGAGGCCATGGCCGCGGCCGGCGACGGCCAGTGCCCCCTGGTGCTGGCCGGGTGGTCGTTCGGGGCCGACATGGCGCTGACCTGCGACGCTCCTGAGCTGGCCGGTTGGTTCTTGGTGGCCCCGCCGCTTCGGGTGGTCAACGCCGACCGCTTCAAGGCCGCCCCCGACCCCCGGCCCAAGTGGTTGGCCGTGCCCGAGCGGGACCAGTTCAATCCCCCCGATGAAGCCCAGGCCACCATCGCGAACTGGTCAAACGCCGAGATCCACCCCATCGGCGGTGCCGACCACTTCCTCGTCGGCCGCACCGACCGTCTCAACAACCTGATCGACGAGTTCGTGGCCGGCCTCTAGTCCCGAGCCGGCTGCCGGTCAGGCGTCGGCGGGGCGGATGGGGATGCCGGCGGCGGCCATGTGAAGCTTGGCCTCGGCCACGGTGTGCTCGCCGAAGTGGAAGATGGAGGCGGCCAGAACGGCGTCGGCCTTGCCTTCGAGCACGCCCTCCACCAGGTGGTCGAGAGTGCCCACTCCCCCGCTGGCGATCACCGGGACGTTGGTCACCTCCACCATCGCCCGGGTCAGCTCCAGGTCGAAGCCGTCGCGGGTTCCGTCGCGGTCCATGGAGGTGAGCAGGATCTCCCCCGCGCCGAGCTCGGTCACCTTGATTGCGTACTCGATGGCGTCGATCCCAGTTGGGGTTCGGCCCCCGTGGGTGAACACCTCGAAGGGGAAGGCGCCGCCGTGGGTGCGGCGGGCATCGATGGATGCCACTGCGCACTGGCTTCCGAATTCGTCGGCGATCTCGGCCACCAGTTCGGGGCGGTTGACCGCCGCGGTGTTCACCGACACCTTGTCGGCGCCAGCCCTTAGCAGGAGGCGGGCGTCGTCGACGGTGCGGATTCCCCCGCCGATGGTGAACGGGATGAACACCTCCTCGGCGGTGCGGTGTACCAGCTCCACGGTGGTCTCCCGCCGATCCGACGACGCGGTGATGTCCAAGAACACCACCTCGTCGGCCCCCTGCTGGTCGTAGCGGGCGGCCAACTCCACCGGATCGCCGGCGTCGGTCAGGTCCACGAAGTTGACCCCCTTGACCACCCGGCCCTCGTCCACGTCCAGGCAGGGGATGATCCGGGCGTTGCTGGGCACGGTTTCGGTGGTGCTCATGACCGCAGAGTCTCCACGGCCTGCTCCACGGTGAAGCATCCCTCGTATAGCGCCCGCCCCACGATCACCCCGGACAGCCGCCGATGGGTGTCGCCGATAGAGGTCAAGGCGGTCAGGTCGTCCAGCGATGCCACCCCGCCGGAGGCGATAACCGCCAATCCGGTGGCGGCCAGCACCGTGGCGAGACCGTCGATGTCGGGCCCAGCCAGCGTTCCATCCCGGCTGATCTCGGTGGCCACCACCGCCTCGGCCCCTGACGACTCGAAGCGGGCCGCCAGCTCCAGCAGGTCACCCCCGCCGCCCTGCTCCCAACCGTGGGTGGCCACATCCCGTCCCCGGGCATCCAACCCCACGGCCACCGGCTGGCGGGCGGCCACTTGCTCCACCAGCTCGGGGTTCTCCACCGCGGCAGTGCCGATCACCACTCGGGCCGCGCCCACGTCGGCCAGCGCGGCGGCCGCCTCCAGGCTGCGGACCCCGCCGCTGGTCTGCACCGGCACGTCCACCGCTCCGGCGATGGCGGCGATCACCGGCAGATTCACCTGCTCCCCGCTGCGGGCCGCGTCCAAATCCACCACATGCAGCCACGAGGCGCCCGCGTCGGCGAACTGCTGGGCCTGGCTCACGGGATCGTCGTTGTAGACGGTTTCGGCGTCGTACGACCCCTGGTAGAGCCGCACGCAGCGCCCGCCTCGCAGGTCGATAGCCGGAAAGAGCTGCATCTCAGGCCCCCACCGCCGCGGCTCGGGCCTGGTTCACAAAGTTCTCCAACAGCCGCAGACCGGGACGAGCCGACTTCTCGGGGTGGAACTGGGTGGCCCACACGTTGCCGTCGCCCACCACCGCAGCCACCGGGCCGCCGTAGTCGCAGGTCGCGGTCACGTTGTCGGCCATCGGCGCGGCGAAGGAGTGGACGAAGTACACCCAAGCCCCGTCAAGGCCCTCCAGCAGCGGGCTGGGACTGCGCACCTCCAGGCGGTTCCACTGCATTTGGGGTCGCTTCACATTCCCGGGCAGCAGTTGCACGGTGCCGGGCAGAATGCCCAGCCCGGCCACGCCCGGCGCTTCCTCGGAACCCTCGTAGAGAAGCTGCAAGCCGATGCAGATGCCCAGAAACGGGCGGCCATCGACTGCCGCCGCCCGGGCCTGCTCGTCGAGCCCGGTGTCGCGCAGCGCGGCCATGCACGGTCCGAACGCCCCCACGCCGGGCAGCACCACCCCGGCCGCGTCAGCGATCAGCCCGGTATCCGCGGTCAGCCGGGCATCGGCTCCCATGCGCTCCAGGCTCTTCTGGGCCGAGCGGAGGTTGCCGATGCCGTAGTCCAATACCGCGATGAGCGGCCTGGTCACCGAACTCCTCTGCTCACAGAACCCCTTTGGTGGAGGGAATGCCGGTGCCCTCCACCCGCACGGCGTCGCGCAGCGCCCGGGCCACCGCCTTGAAGCTGGCCTCGATGATGTGGTGGGTGTTGCGGCCTCTCACCATGGTGATGTGCAGGGTCAGGGCGGCGGATGTGGCGAACGCCCGCCAGAACTCCTCGCAGAGCTGGGGGTCGAACGGCGGGTCGCCCAGGATCTTCTGGCCCGGAGGGCTCACGTCGTAGTGCAGGAACGGGCGGCCCGACAGGTCGACCACGGCCTCCACCAAAGCCTCGTCCAGCGGCACCGCGATCGACGCGAACCGGCGGACCCCGGCCTTGTCGCCCAGCGCCTCGGCGAAGCACGAGCCCAACAGGATGCCCACGTCTTCCACGGTGTGGTGGGCGTCGATCTCCAAGTCGCCCGAGGCGTCCACCCGCAACTCGAAGCCGCCGTGGCGGCCGAGCTGACTCAGCATGTGGTCGAAGAACGGGAGACCGGTGGTGGCGGCACCCTGGCCCTCGCCATCGATGTCGATGGCGATGTCGATACTTGTCTCGGCCGTGCTCCGAGAGGCGGTGGCGGTTCGAGATGGGGTTGTCATGTCAGCACCTCGCTGAGAGCAGACAGAAACGCGTCGTTTTCGGCTGGGGTTCCCACGGTAACCCGCAGGCAGCCCGACAGCCGGGGCCAAGAAGAACAGTTTCTCACGAGCACCGACCGATCCACGAGACCCTCCCAAACCGCCTCGCCGTCGCCGGAATCGGGGCGCAGCAGTATGAAGTTGGCCCCCGATTCCCAGTGGCGGACCGGAAGCTGGTCGAGCCCGGCGGCGATTCGCTCCCGCTCAGCCACCAGCATGCCCACCCGCTCGTTCATCTCGTCCTCGTAGTCGAGAGCCAGGCGTCCGGCGATCTGCTTCATGGTGTCCAGGTGATAGGGCAACGTCGACTTCTCCAGCTCGGCCACCACCCAGGATGGGGCCACCAGGTAGCCAAGCCGGGCTGCGGCCATCGACCATGTCTTGGAATAGGTGCGGGCCACCGCCAGCGGGCGGCTCTCGTCCACCAAATCCACCGCGGTGTAGGGGTCGAACTGGCCGTAGGCCTCGTCCATCAACAACAGCCCGGGCAGCGCCGACACTTTGGCCAGCAGCCTCTCCACCAACTCCGGGGGCTCCACCATGCCGGTGGGATTGTTGGGCGAGCACAGAAAGGTGACGGCCGGTCGGTGCTCGGCCACCATGGCCGAGGCGTATTCGGCGTCCAGGGAGAAATCCTCATCCCGCTCGCCGGTCACCACCTCGGTGGCCGCCAGCCGGGAGATGTGGGAGTGAAGCGCATAGGTGGGCTCGAAGGTCAGCGCCACCCGGCCCGGGCCTCCGAACGCCAGCATCAGGCACTGGAGCACCTCGTTGGAGCCGTTGGCGGCAAACACCTGCTCGGGCGCGACCCCCTCGTGCTTGGCCAAAGCGGCGCGGAGCTCGTGGGCCCCCCTGTCCGGATAGCGGTGCCAATCGATGTCGGCCTGGGCAGCCCGCAGTGCCTCGGCCCACCCTTCGGGAGGGGGCACCGGCGACTCATTGGTGTTGAGCCGCACGGCCACGTCGAGCTGCGGCGAGTGGTAGCCCGACATCATGGCCAGGCTCTCTCTCACCGCCAGGCGGTCGGGGCTACTCATCATCAGATCCTTCCTGAACCTTGTCGCCGATGCCGCGCAGGCGGACCGACTGAGCGTGGGCGTCCAGTCCCTCGGCGTCAGCGATGGCCGCTACATGGGGACCGACCGCGGCCAATCCCTCGGAGGAAACGGCGATTTCGTGCATGGGCTTGGTGAAGTCCCGCACACTGAGGGCACCGGCAAAGCGGGCGGTTCCGTTGGTGGGCAGCACGTGTGAGGGGCCGGCCACATAGTCGCCTATAGACGCCGGCGCCAGCGGACCGCGGAATATAGCCCCCGCGTTTTGAACCCGGTCGATCACTGCACCGGGTGCCTCGGTCATAACTTGCAGGTGCTCGGGGGCGATGAAGTTGACCACCTCAGCGGCGGCCTCGGGGCCATCCACCAGCACAATGTGCCCACTGCGGCTGAAGGTGGCCGCAATGTCGTCTCGGCGCACGGCGACGGCCAATAATTCGGCAACAGCGGCCTCCACCGCGTCAGCCGCCTCCGCGTCCCAGGCGATAAGCCAGGCCAACCCGTCGGGACCATGCTCGGCTTGCACGATGAGGTCGATGGCGGCGTATTCCGGCGGAACAGTGCCGTCGGCCACCACCACCACCTCGGACGGTCCGGCAAATGCGGCCGGCACGCCGACAACCCCGGCCACAAGCTGCTTGGCGATGGCCACATACACGTTGCCCGGCCCCACGATCACGTCCACCGCGCCCACCGACTCGGTGCCGTAGGCCATCGCGGCGATGGCCTGCGCCCCACCCACTGCGTACACCTCATCAACCCCGGCGGTAGCGGCGGCAGCCAGAGTGACATCGGCCACCCGGCCATCCGAATCCGGGGGCACGCATAGCACCACCTCGTCCACTCCAGCGGCTCGGGCGGGCAGCGCTGTCATAAGCACAGTGGACGGGTAGGCCGCTCGCCCACCGGGCACATAGCAGCCCGCTCGGCCCACCGGCTGGTCCCAGCTCCGAATAGTGATGCCCTGGCGGTTGTGAGTCTGCTCTTTTGAAACTTGCCCTCGGTGAAACTCGGCGACAGAACTGGCTGCCGCTTCCAGCGCAGCTCGCAGCGAAGGGTCGACCCGATCACGGGCCGCGGCTACCTCGGCTGAAGGCACTCGCCAACTTGAGGGAACAACCCCGTCGAACTGCTTGGTGTAGCGGGCCAGTGCGGCATCGCCTTCGGCCCGTACCGCGTCGATGATCTCGCGAACCGCGGCCACCGAGCCCTCAGAAACAGGCTCAGGCCGGGGCAGGCGGCCAGCAATGTCGGCCACACCCCGCAGATCCACTCGGCTTAGCACGACCCCCAAAACTACAGGCCGATATGTCCGAACTACGAAGGGTTTGCCCGGTCCTCAAAGAAACCGACCGACTGGATTTGCGGTAGAACTTCTTTGTGAGCGACGAGTCTTTGGCGGCGGATGGGGCGGAGCTCAGTTCGCTGAGCAGTGTGATCCGGGATCTGGTGGAGCGGGTATCGGAAGTGGCCCGACGCTACGAGGGCACCGATCGGGAGGACGTATCGTTCGAACTGTACGAGGTGGAGCGGGGCTTGCGGGGTGCTACCCGTCGTCTCGACCGGCTCACTCGAAGTCTGTAAACCTGGAATCCTGCCACGGCCTCACCCGAAGCCTGTAGGTCTGCAAACCTACCTGTACCCATTGAGTTCACCGGGAGAAGAAATGTTCAATCTGCGCTTTGATCTGCGGACCCCTCCGTTCACCGAGGTCACCCACGGCGATCAGTACCGCGCCATGTTGGAAATGGTGAAATGGGCCGACACCCGAGGGTTCGCCGGGGCCATCACCAGCGAGCACCACGGCACCGAGGACGGCTTCATGTCGGCGCCGCTGGCCATCTCCGCCGCCATCTTGGGGGCCACCGACAACCTGATGTGTACGCTGTCGGCCCTTTTGGTGCCCTACCACGATCCGCTGCGGCTGGCCGAGGACATCGCCACCATCGATCTGATGGCGCCGGGCCGCTTCATCACCATCGCCGGGCTGGGCTACCGGGAGTTCGAGTTCGAGATGTTCGGCAAAGACCGCACCCGCCGAGGGCGCGACACCGAGGAGGCCATCAAGGTCATGCAGCAGGCCTGGACCGGGGAGCCGTTCGAGTACGAGGGCCGCACCGTGTGGGTAACCCCCAAGCCGGTGACCCAGCCCCACCCCCTCGTCATGGTGGGCGGCTCGGTGCCGGCATCGGCCAAGCGGGCGGCCCGGCTGCGGCTGCCCTACATGCCCCCCATAGGCGATCAGGAGCTGGTGGACCTGTACTACGCCGAAGCCGCCGAGATCGGATTCGAAGGGGCATTCGCCATGGCCCCCGACGGTCCGGGACTGGTGCTCGTGACCGAGGACCCCGACGCGCTGTGGGCCAAGATCGGCCCCAACATGCTGTACGACGCGGCGGCCTACGCCAGTTGGCAGTACCCCGACCAGCGCTCAGGCTGGCATGTGGACGCCGAAGACGTGGCCGGCCTCAAGGCCTCCGGCCAATTCGAGGTGCTCACCCCCGATCAGTGCGTCGAACTGGTGCGCACCAAGGGCGCGGCCACCCTCCACCCGCTGTGCGGCGGCATCGACCCCGCCATCGGCTGGGAGACACTGGAACTAGTGGTGAACAAGGTCATGCCCGCCCTCGCCGAGGGCTCATAACCCCGCCGACAAAGCGGCCCTAGTTGGCCAGGTCGTCGATTACCGCCCGGCCGACATACTTGCCCGACTGGAGCTCCTCGAAGATGTCGTCGAGCTCCGACAGGGCGCCGGTGCGCCCCACGTGGGTCTTGACCTGCCCGGCGGCGGCCATGTCCACCAACTCGCGCATATCTTGCACAGTGCCGACCGCGGAGTAGATGAGGGTGGCATCCCTCATGAAGAACTCGAACGGGTTCAGCTCGATGTTGCCATCGCTGGTGGGAGGCAGCCCCACAGCCACAAACAGCCCTTTGGGCCGCAGCAGACGGAACCCGAGGGTGAAGCCGGCCATCGCCGCGGAGAACACGATGCTGGCGTCCACCCCGCCGCGTCCGATCTTCTGCGGCACTGCCTCTAGAGCGTCGTCGGCGCTCACCACCACGTCGGCCCCGAGCGACTCCACGAACCCCAGCCGGTCGGCGCCGATGTCGACGCCCACCACCTTGTAGCCCAGCGCCTTGGCGATCTGCACCGCATAGTGGCCCAGCCCGCCGGCCGCGCCGATGATGGCCACCCAGCGCCCGGGTGGCACCTGGTTGCGGAACAGCTTCTTCACCGCTCCGTAGGCGGTGAGCCCCCCGCAGGCCAACGCGGCCTCCTCGTCGCCCACCGAATCGGGCAACACCACCAAAGACTTGGCCCATACGCAGAACTGCTCGGCGAAAGTGCCCATGATCCCCTGGGTCTGCGCACAGTGCCGGGGCTCTCCCTGCAAGCAGAACTCGCAGGCACCGCACCAGTAGCCGCCGCCGGTTCCCCCCAGCCCGAGGATCACCCGGTCGCCCACCTGGCTGTAGCGCTCCGCGCCCGGCCCCAGCGCCTCCACCACGCCGATGGCCTCGTGGCCCAGCACCTCGATGCCGGATACCCCCATCCAGTCGCCTCGGGCCAAGTGCAGGTCGGAGTGGCACACTCCCGATGAGCTGATGCGGATCAGCGCTTCCTCAAACCCCGGTTCAGGTGCTGGTACATCCAGAATCTGAAGGCTGCCCTCTACCAATCGTGCCGCTTGCATGCTGCCGTCCTCCCGTCTAGATGAGATACGAATTCGAGATGACACCCTAGTGGTCCGAGGCGCTTCCATCTTTGGCTGGCAGGCAAGTCCGCTTAGCATGGCCTCCCGACTGGGAAGGTTGATCATCGGTGATTGCGGCAAAAGGGACATTGACAGCGGTGGCGGCGGTGCTGATCGTTGCTGCCGGACTAGGCATCGCCAACACGGGGTTCGCCACAGCCGAGACGGTGGCTGATCGATGCTTCGACCACCATCAGTTCGGCCAGAAGCCCGTCCCGGTGGTCAAGACCGCCGACGACTCTGAAGTGCTCGCCCAGGTGGAGTGGGGGTGGAACGACTCCATCGGCTGCTATCTCGTGCTCGACGACCACGCGGTTGACGTTCTGCGGGCCTACGCCTCCGACCTCACCCCACCCCGCGACGAAGCAGCCGACCCCGACTGCGAAGACCGACGCGGGCCCATACCCGTGGCCAAGACCGCTGACGGCACCAAAGTCCTCGCTTCAGTGCACTGGAGGTGGAGCGAGGACTCTGACTGCCGCCTCGTCCTCGACGATCAAGCGGCGAGAACGATCCGCGCCGCAGCGGCTATTCCGGTTCCGACCTACACCGATGTGGCAGCAGGCCGAGATCATTCATGCGCGGTTCGCGTCGACAAAGCCATCGTTTGCTGGGGATCCAACGGCGACGGGCAACTCGACACCCCCGACGGCCAATACACAGATACGGCTGTGGGCGACACCCACACCTGCGCAGTCCGCACCGACAAAGCCCTCTCCTGTTGGGGGTCCAACAGCCACGGCCAGACCGACGCCCCCGAAGGCCAGTTCACCGCGGTGACCGCCGAGAGGTTGTTCTCCTGCGGCCTGCGGGCCGACAACACCATCGAATGCTGGGGCGACAACAGCAGCGGTCAGGCCGACGCCCCCGAGGGCCAGTTCACAGAAATCTCCGCCGGCGGCTTGCATGCCTGCGCGCTGCGAACCGACCACACCATCGAATGCTGGGGCTGGAACGGCAACGGAGAAACCGATGCACCCACCGGCAGCTTCAGCGCAATCGATGCCGGGGGGTCGCACTCGTGCGGATTGCGAACCGACCACACCATCGAATGCTGGGGCTGGGACTCGAGGGGCCGGACCGACGCACCAGCCGGCCAGTTCCTTGCCACCGCCGCGGGCAACGACCACTCGTGCGGTCTGCGAAACGACAAAACCATCGAGTGCTGGGGCGACGACAGCTTCGGCCAAACCAACGCCCCCACCGGCCAGTTCGCCCAAATCTCCGGGGGCTACCTGCGCTCCTGCGCACTGCGGGTCAACCACACCGTCGAATGCTGGGGCGGCAGCAGTTCCCAGCAGAACAGTGCCCCAGAGGGCCAATACACGGAGGTTGCCGCCGGTCCGTGGTATTCGTGCGGGTTGCAAACCAACACCTCCATCCAATGCTGGGGCCTAAACCCCGCGGGACAGACAGACCCTCCCGATGGGTTCTTCAGAGCCGTCACCGCGGGAGGGGGACACGCATGCGCATTGCGCATCAGCCGGTCCATCAGCTGCTGGGGCCACACTGCCAATGGAGCAACCGAGGCTCCGCGATACCGCTACAGTTCTGTGTCGGCTGGATTCGCCCACTCTTGCGGGGTGCGAACCGATGGCGCCATCCTGTGCTGGGGCGACAACAGCAACGGCCAAACCAACGCCCCCACAGATGACTTCTCCGCCGTCTCCGCCGGGCGCGCCCACACCTGCGGCCTCACAACCGACGACACCGCGGAGTGCTGGGGCGACAACAGCAACGGCCAAACCAACGCCCCCACAGATGACTTCTCCGCCGTCTCCGCGGGGCGCGCCCACACCTGCGGCCTCACAACCGACGACACCGCGGAGTGCTGGGGCGACAACAGCAACGGCCAAACCGACGCCCCCACAGGCCGGTTCACCGCCATTACCGCGGGCAGCTCGCACACTTGCGGTCTGCGGCCTGACGGGTCAATTGCGTGCTGGGGCGACAACAGCAACGGCCAGACCGACGCCCCGGGGGGCCGATTCACCAATATCTCTTCCGGGATGTGGCACTCCTGCGGAGTGCGCCCTGACGACACGGTTGTGTGCTGGGGCAGCCTGGCGATTCTGTCGGAGTCGTCGCCCGAAGAGGTCGAGGAGGCCGAAGAAGTCGACGTCTGAGCCGGCTCAGTCCCCAGCCGAAGGGCAGAAGGAGGCCAGCACGCACTCGTGGCAGCGGGGGCGGCGGGCGATGCACACTCGGCGGCCGTGGAGAATGAGCCGCAGGGAGAACTCGCCCCGCTCGGCGGCGGGCACCATGGGGTTCAGCTCCATCTCGATTTTCACCGGATCCTTGTGCTCGGTGATGCCCAGCAGTCCGGTGATGCGGCCCACGTGGGTGTCCACCGGCAGTCCGGGTAAGCCCAGGGCCACGCTGCGGATCACGTTGGCCGTCTTGCGGCCCACCCCGGGCAGGCTCACCAGATCGGACATCTTGCCCGGCACCTCGCTGTCGAAGTGCTCCACCAGGTCTTGGGCCATGCCCACCAGATTGCGGGCCTTGGTGGCAAAGAACCCGGTAGACCGAACCAGCTCCTCCACATGGGCCAAGGGCGCTTCGGCCAGGTCTTCAGGGGTGGGATAGGCGGCAAAGAGGTCGGGGGTCACCATGTTCACCCGCTTGTCGGTGCACTGGGCCGACAAGATGGTGGCCACCAGAAGCTGGAACGGGTTCTCGTGGTCCAACTCGCACACCGCCTCGGGGTATTCCTCGGCCAGCAGCTCGTGTGTGCGCCGGGCCCGGCCCTTGGGTGTGCGCGGCTTCGCCATCGACGGGATGGTAGCGACCCCGGCGGGAGAAGTTGGGGCCGCTACCGTGGTCCCCGTGACGCTCACGGTTGTCCGCCCCGACCAGGGAGAGTTCGCGTGGTCGATCACCGCAGGCCCCGACCAGCCCCGCGATGACGACACAGCCAGCCAGATCAAGGCAGTCCTCGGCCAAGCCGAGGCCGGGAAATCGGTGCAGCTGTGGATTGAGCAGGCCAGCGATACCGACGATCAATTCGCCGCTGATCTCGGCTTTGCCCCCTATCGGGATCTCTGGCGAATGCAGCGCACCCTTCCGGCTGACCGCTCCTCCATCGCCACTCGGGCCTTCGCCCCCGGCACCGACGACCAGGATTTCCTGCGGGTGAACAACCGGGCCTTCCACTGGCACCCCGAACAAGGGGGTTTGACCCCCGACGAATTGGCCCAGCGCATGGCGGAGGAGTGGTTCGACGCCGAGGGGTTCCGGCTCCACGAGCGCGATGGCCGTCTGGCCGGCTTCTGCTGGACCAAAGTCCACCCCCACGAGACCCCGCCGGGGGGAGAGATCTACGCCATCGCGGTGGATCCCGACTTCCACGGCCAAGGGCTGGGCAAACCCATTACCCTGGCCGGACTCGATTACCTGGCCGACCAGGGCCTCACCGTGGGATTCCTCTATGTGGAGTCGGACAACGACCCCGCGGTGGCCACATATCGCAGCTTGGGATTCAACCACCACTCCACCAATCGGGCCTACTGGTTCACCGCCCCATGAGCACTGATCCCTCGCTCCCCCAGGGTCAAGACAAAGTGGCCGCGGTGCGGTCGATGTTCGATGCCATCGCCCCCCGCTACGACTTGCTCAATCGCCTGCTGACCTTCGGCATGGACTGTCGATGGCGGCGGCGGTCGGTGCGAGAGCTGCGTCTGCCGCCGGGATCGCTGGTGTTCGACCTGGCCTGCGGCACCGGCGACCTGTGCCGAGACCTGGAAGCCGCCGAATTCAATCCGGTGGGCTTCGACCTGTCAGCCGGAATGCTCCAAGTGGCCCACAAATACCGGGCTTCGGCCAAGCTGCACGCCCCGCTCGTGCTGGGCGACGCCCTGTGCCTCCCGGTTCCGGCCGAGAGCGCCGACGGGATCACCTGCGGATTCGCCCTGCGCAACGTGGTGGACTTAGACCAGCTGTTCGCCGAGCTGGCCCGGGTAGTGCGCCCGGGCGGGCGGGTCTCGCTGTTGGAGGTGTCCGAGCCGTCCAACCCCATCATGCGGGCCGGGCACTGGCTGTATTTCGGCAAGGTCATTCCCCTGATCGGCGGGCTGTTGTCGAATCGGTCCGCCTACGAGTACCTCCCCAAATCGGTGGCCTACCTGCCCCCCGTGCCCGAGGTGCTCGAGCTCTTGGCCGGCCACGGGTTCGACGCCGTGAACCACACGGCGCTCTCCGGCGGCATCGCCCAGTTGATAACCGCAACCCGAAGGCCCTAGAACCGACACCCCATGTCCCTGTTGGCCCAGCACATACCCGCTGACAACCCTGAACAGATGGCGCTCACCGACCAGCAGACCACTCTGGGCTGGGCCGAGCTCGACCGGGTGATGAACCGGGCCGCCAACCTGCTGCACTCGCTGGATTTGGGACCGGAGCGGCGGCTGGCGGTGTTCGCCGAGAACTCTGCCGAAACGGTGATCGCCTACGTGGCCGCCGCATTGGCCGGAGTTTCGGCGGTGCCGGTGAACTTCCACCTCACCCCCGACGAGCTGGCCTACATCGTGGAGGACTCCGCCTCAGCCCTGCTGCTGGTGGGACCCGAGACGGCTGAGCGGGGCCTGCTGGCCGCCGAGGCAGTGTCGAAATCAACCGGCAGCCCGCCCATTGCCGTGATGGGATGGCGCTGCTCCGACCACCCCGAGGTGTCCTCCTGGGAACAGGGCCTAGCCCTGGCCTCCGCCGAGCCCCCGCCCACCGACACCCCGCCGGTCCCCCACCTGTTCTACACCTCGGGCACCACCGGTCGGCCCAAAGGGGTAGACGCGCCCCCCGCCCTGTTCCGGGGCGGGGAGACAGTGGCCGAGTACTTCGCCACCTGCGACACCCCCAACGCGGCCCTCGGCACCCATCTGGTGGTGGGGCCGATGTACCACGCCGGGCCATTCTCGGCTACCCGCAACCTCATGGGCGGCGCCCCGGTGGTGGTGATGGGCCGCTTCGACGCCGAGGCCACCCTGGCCGCCATCGAGCGCTACCAGGTGAACGCCGTGTTCATGGTGCCCACCCACTTCAGCCGGCTGCTGGCCCTGCCTGCGGAGGTGAGGGAGAAGTACAGCACCGACAGCCTGGTGTCGATAACCCACAGCGGCGCGCCGTGCCCGGTATCGGTGAAACGGGCCGTGATCGACTGGCTCGGGCCCATCATCTCGGAGGGCTACGGCTCCACCGAGGTGGGCGGATCGTGCCACATCAACTCCGAAGACTGGCTGGCCCACCCCGGCTCGGTGGGGCAGCCGGTGCCTCCCTTCGAAGTGCTCATCGTGGACGAAAACGGCAACGAGCTGCCGCCAGGCCAGGAGGGGCGGGTGTATTTCATCGACACCAGCGGCCGGGGCATCAGCTATCGCAATGCCCCCGAGAAGACGGCGGCCGCCCACTTGCGACCGGGAGTGTTCACTCTGGGCGAGATCGGCTATGTGGACGACGAGGGGTTCCTATACCTCACCGATCGGTTCTCCGACATGGTGGTGTCGGGCGGGGTGAACATCTACCCCGCCGAAACCGAGCAGGTGCTGGTGGAGCACCCCGGCGTGGCCGACACCGCCTGCATCGGCGTGCCCGACGAGGAGATGGGCGAGCAGCTTAAGGCCTTGGTGGTGCCCACCGACCCCAGCCATCCCCCCTCCGAGGCGGAGATCATCGCCTTTTGCCGCGACCGCATCGCCCACTACAAGTGCCCCCGCACGGTGGACTTCATCAGCGAGGAGCATCTAGGCCGCTCCGCCATGGGCAAGATCAACAAGCAGGCCCTGCGCGCCCCCTTCTGGAAGAGCTAGGCCGCTGGGAACTAGGCCGAAACGGCCAGGGCAATCGTCAACAGCGCTCCGAACAGCAGGTGCAGGCGGGCGGTCTGGTTGAGCAGGGGGGCTTTGGGCAGCGAAGACAGTGCCATCCACAGAGCGGGAACAGCCAGCGCCATCGAAGCCAGCGTCAGCGGCGCCCACGGAACAGTCACCGACATGGTGAGGCCCACCCCCAAGGCCGCCACCACCAGGGCAACGTAGAGCCAGGCGGCCCGCCGGTCGCCCAGGCGCACCGCCAAGGTCCGTTTGCCCGCGGCCTGGTCTTGGGCGATATCACGCAGGTTGTTGGCCATCAGCAGCGCCGAGGCCAACAGGCCCACCGGCACCGCGGCCACAACGGCCAGCGCGGTGATTTCCTCGGTCTGCACGAAGGCCGTGCCCGCGGTGGCCACCAGGCCGAAGAACACGAACACCGCCACCTCTCCCAAACCGGCATAGCCGTAGGGCCGCTTTCCCCCGGTGTAGAACCAGGCGGCAATGATGCAGGCCAGACCCACCGCGATCAGCCACGGCGCAACCGCAATGGTCAGCACCAGGCCGGCCGCCGCCGCCACTGCAAAGGCGCCGAACGCGGCCCAGCGCACCGCAGCCGGCGCCACCATGCCACCGCCCACCAGCCGGGCCGGGCCCACTCGGCTGGCATCGGTGCCCCGAATCCCGTCGGAGTAGTCGTTGGCGTAGTTCACCCCCACCTGGAGGGCCACCGCCACCACCAGGGCCACCGCGGCCCGCCACCACACCACATCGGGAGCGACCGCCGCGGTGCCCACCGCCACCGGCACCACCGCGGCGGGAAGCGTCCGGGGCCGAGCCCCCTGAATCCAGAGCCTCATCGAAGCATCACTCCACAAGTCTTGCCCATCGCCGGAGTTCGTTAGTGTCGGAGCCATGAACCGCCTGGGCGCCGAAACCAGCCCCTATCTGCGCCAGCACGCCGACAACCCGGTGGACTGGTACCCGTGGGGGGAGGAGGCCTTCGCCGCCGCTCGGACCTCCGACAAGCCCATCTTGTTGTCGGTGGGCTACTCGGCCTGCCACTGGTGCCACGTCATGGCCCACGAGTCGTTCGAAGACCCCGAGACCGCCAAGGTCATGAACGAGCTGTTCGTGAACGTCAAGGTGGACCGGGAAGAGCGCCCCGACGTGGACACCATCTACATGGAGGCCGTCCAAGCCCTCACCGGTCGGGGCGGATGGCCCATGACCGTGTTCATGACCCCCGACGGCCGCCCCTTCCACGGCGGCACCTACTACCCCAGGGTCAGCCGGGGCCAGATGCCGTCGTTCACCGAGATCATGCACCGGATCCAAGACGTGTGGGCCAACCGCCGCCAAGATGTAAACGACCAGGCCGACCAGCTCACCCAGTCGCTCAATCGCACCGCGCTCATCCAGCCCGATCCTCAGCGGGCCGCCCCCGGAACCGGCTCAGAAGCCCTCGACCAGGCCACCGCGGCCCTGCGCCAGCAGTACGACGCGGCGTGGGGCGGCTTCGGCGGGGCCCCCAAGTTCCCCCAGACCATGAGCCAAGAGGTGCTGTTGCGTTCCTACCTCCACAGCGGCGACCAAGACGTGCTCAACATGGTGATCAACTCGCTCGACGCCATGGCCTCGGGGGGGATCTACGACCACCTGGGCGGCGGCTTCAGCCGCTACTCGGTGGACGCCCAGTGGATCGTGCCCCACTTCGAGAAGATGCTGTACGACAACGCCCTGTTCGCCCGGCTGTACCTGCACGCCTGGCAGGTAACCGGCCGGCCCCGCTTCCGACAGGTGCTCAACGAGACCATCGGCTTCGTGCTGCGAGACCTACGCCACGACAGCGGCGGCTTCTACTCCGCCCTCGACGCTGACTCCGAGGGCGAGGAGGGCCGGTACTACGTGTGGACCCCGGATCAGATCACCTCGGTGCTGGGCGACGACGCCGCCGAGTTCATGGCCTGGTTCGGGGTGACCGAGGCCGGCAACTTCGAGGGCCACAACATCCTGTGGCGCCCGGTGCGGGGCGATCTGCTGCGCCCGGCCGGCGTGGAGCTGAGCCGGGAGCGGCTTCTGTCGGCCCGCAGCCTGCGCATTCCGCCCGGTCTGGACGACAAGGTGCTGCTGGAGTGGAACGGCCTCATGCTGGCCGCGCTGGCCGAGGCCGCCGCGGCCACCGGCAACCAGCAGTGGATGGAGGCGGCCATCAAGAACGGCGGTTTCCTGCTCGACCGGCTGCGCCGCCCCGACGGCCGCTGGCTGCGCTCCTGGCAGGCGGGCGACGGAGATCGCCCCGCCCAGGCCCGCCACCTGGCCTATGCCGCCGACTACGCAGCGGTGGCCGACGCCTACACCCGTCTGGGCGAGGCCTCCGGCCAGTCCCGCTGGATCGAAGAGGCCGTCCAGGCCGCCGACGGGTTGCTGGAGCTGTTCTGGGACCACGAGCGGGGCGGGGTGTTCACCACTGGGTCGGACGCCGAGGAGCTCATCTGCCGCCCCAAGGAGATCACCGACAACGCCATCCCTTCGGCCAACAGCGCTGCGGCGGTAGCCCTGCTGCGCCTGGGCACCCTTACCGGGCAAAACCACTATCTGGATCGGGCCGAGGACATCTTGGCCCTGCTGGGCGAAGTGGCCGCCAACCACCCCAGCGGCTTCGGCCACCTGCTGGAGGCGGTGGACATGCACGCCACCGGCTTCACCGAGGTGGTGATCGGCGGCGACCGCCCTGATCTGGTGGACGCCATACGAGATGACTACCGGCCCAACACCGTGCTGGCCTGGGGCGAGCCCTATGCCTCCCCCTTGTGGGAGGGCCGAACCGAGGGTCTGGCCTACGTCTGTCATGGCTACACCTGCGAGGCCCCCGCCGACAGCAAAGACGAGCTTCTGTCTCGTTTGTAGTGAAAATGTGCCGTCCGACCCCAGGGGTTCACCAGAGGGACCCCAGCCTGGGATAAGCTACGGAGCCGCGAACTGAATGTCGCGCGGACCGCGATCATGGAGGGCAGCATGTCCAACGGCACCAGCAAACCCAGGCGGGCAATGCAGTTGGCGGGAGCACTAATTACGGTGGCTGGGCTTGTAGCCACCATCACCGCGTACGCGTCGGCCCAGGACACGCCATCGCGCTACTACTCCGGGGTCATTTCCGGCCCCGATTACTGCCTAAACGCGAGCCTCGGAGGTCCCAGGACCTACCCGTTCGACAGCGACCGCGACGGTGTGGCCGACACTTGCTCGCTCCCCCGCTCGCGCCGGGAAACGGCGGCCCGTCAGAACGCCATGGAACGACTGGGCGGAGAACTGGCTCTGTACTTTGGGCAACTGTTCGCCGATGAATGCACCAAGGTGGCCGAGACATTCGGAGAGCAAGCTGCCGAGGCCACTGACGAGTGCGCCGCCCCCCGTGCCGCTCATGCAACCGGACGTGCTCTTCCCGCTGTTCCCCAAGCACCTATCCCGCCGGAGAGCACTTCACCGCGCTTCTTCTCCGGGCCGGTGGTCACCAGCAGCGTCTTCTGCCTAGACCGCAGCTTTGGTGGACCGGTGACCTACCCGTTCGATGTCGACGGCGACGGCGTGGCCGACATCTGCGCGCTCCCCCGCACCCGGCGAGCAGCAGTAGCGCGCCAGAACGCCTTCGAGCGCCTCGCCATGGAGCAAGAGCCCTACTTCCTCCTGCTCGTGGCCGAAGAATGCCTACGCGTGCCCGGCTCCTTCGGCGAGCCAATTGCCGAGGCCAGCGATGTGTGCGCCACTGGGGCCACCACACCCACCGATTCCGAAACCGGCGATCCTCTCCCCACCCCCAACCCCGGCGGTACCCGCCCCGGCACCGGTGGTGGCGGCGGAGGCGGCGGCACCCCCACCATCACACCCCCCGTTGCACCCGTGGCCACCAACCCGGGCACCTATAACAGGCGGGCTGCCCGGAACGTGCAAATGGACCCGGGTCCCAACCAGATCCTCGTCAGCTGGGAAGCGGTCCCGAGCACCCAAGATACAGACGACACCAGAACCAATTTGGATGCCAGCGACCCCTATGACGCGAGTGACGTGTACGAGTACGAAGTGTGGTGGGCTCAGAAAGGCCAAGGCTGGTCCACCACCAACCGGCATATCACCGATGACGCGTCAGCCACGAGCTACGCAATCACTGGATTGAACGACAGGGTGACCTACAACATCCGGATCAAGGCAGTACGAGGGCCAAGCGGCGATCCGTTCACCCCGACGCTGACAAGCACCCCTGGCTTGGCCGGACCTCCTCGTTGGCCTGCTGCCAACGCTCTCACCAGCCCGTTCTTTGGCCGGATAACAGCAGATTGGGACGCACCGCTTGATACCAACTCTGATGACAACATCACTTCGTACGTCATCCAGTGGAGTACGAGCCCAAGCGGTTGGTCTACCACCCGTCAGGCAACTACGGCAGTAGGCACGACCTCGTACACCATTACCGGCCTTTCCAACGGCACCTACTACGTGCGGGTCCAAGGGGTGAACTCCGCCGGCCCTGGCACATGGTCGCTCACCGAGATGCTTCGACTGACTGCCACACGGCCTTCACCAGGCCAGCCCACCGAGTTGACACTCACCACCGCGGCAAATTCGCAGCTGACCGCGACTTGGATGAAGCCCAGCTCCACCGATGAGCCAACTCACTACCAGGTGCAGTGGCGCAACGTGACTGCCCGAGAAAACTGGTCGACTAGTCGCGAGCACACTGTTGTCGGTGCTGACACCCTCACAGCCACCATCCCACCCTCAGGCTCCTTAATCCCCTCGAACACCTACGAAGTGCGGGTGCGGGCCATCAACCAGGACATCGCGGGATCGTGGTCATCCCTAGCCCGAATCGTCTTGGGCCAGGCTGCGGCACCCACAAACCTCAGACTTAACCCGAACGGTGGCCACCAAATCTTGGTGACATGGACGGCAGCTACGAGTGTGCCTGCGGTGCTGAGCTACAACCTCCAGTGGGACACCAGCAGCGGATTCGCCAGCAACTGCCAGGTCGACGCCTCCTGCACTCAGGTACCAAAGGCCTCTAGCGACACGAGTCATCAGCTCTCCAGCTTGGACAACAACACCACCTATTACGTACGGATTCAGTCGGTCAACGCCAACGGCCCCGGTCCCTGGTCTCCAACACACTCCGTCAAGCCGGGAGCGCTCCAAGCACCGGGGAGTCCGGCTGCGGCTGCCGTTAGCGTCTCAACAAACGACGACTACAGGAAACTCTCTGTGACTTGGACTTCCGGCAGCGAAACAGGCAAATCCGCTTTGACTGGCTTCACAATCCAATACCGGCGTACCGGAACTACGAGCTGGAGTTCCAGCAGCCTAAGCGATTTTGATGACAGGACAGACACCACCTACAACTGCACTAGCGGGGATATCGACGGAGATATAGCGGCCCAAGGAGCCTCCTATGGATGTACTCTCACCGGGCTTCTCTCCGCCGTCTCCTACGACGTGCGGATCCGGGCGAGGAATAGCTTCGGCGAGGGCCCCTGGTCCACTACAGCCACAGGAACACCTGCAAACGGCAGGCTCGGTGCTCCGTCGGTATCGAATGTGGAAGATGTGGCTAACCAGAGTGGATCGCTGAGGGTGACTTGGACACAAGCAGATGAATCACCCAAGCCCGCAGTGAGCAGCTTCGAAATGCGACGGTGTCACACCCCAACGGGCGGCTCTGAGACTTGCTCAACATTCGGAGTCGGGAGACCGACACCCCAATCGGGCGTGTACGCATACACCATCAGCGGGTTGACCAACGACCAGCTATACGAAATAAGTCTTCGAGCACGAAACACCCACGGATACAGCGACTGGTCTAGCGAGTCCACAGGAACCCCGACCAACACGAACTGACCGATAATGGCCGGGTGGCTATGCCACCCGGCCTTCGTCACCCAAAGCAATTGGAGATGGGTCGGGCTTTATTCGCGGGGGTCGTCGATGGTGACGGCGCTTACCTCGCCCAGGCGGGTGGTGACCATGTCAAGGGCGATCTGCTCTAAGAACTCTTTGGGCATGACGCATTCACGGCACTCGGCGCCTTCCAGGATGAGTCGAAGGGCCACGGTGCCCTCGGCGGCTGATACGAATTCAACGTCGCCGCCGTCGAGGGCTACTAGGGCCCGGAGTTCGCCGACGGCCTCATCCAACAGGGCTTGATCCATGGCGATGGATTCTAACTGGCGTCTTGTCCCAGGTTCGGGGGTCGGGTGCGCGACAGGAACGCACCGGCATCCGCCAAGATGAGCTGGCCGGTGGTGCAGCGGGCCAGGTCGGAGGCCAGGTAGACCGAAAGGCGGCCCAGTTCTTCGGGCAGGGTCTCCCGGCGCAGCGGGGTGGCGGCCACGATGGCTTCGTAGTGTTCGGGAGAAAATGCTTCCCTTATCAACTCAGTGGGGGTGGTGCCGGGGGCGATAGCGTTGACTCGGATGTTGTGGGGGCCGAGCTCAACGGCCATAGACCACGTCAGGTGGTTGATGGCGGCCTTGGCCGCGGCGTAGCTCGACATCATGGGCGAGGGCCGGGTGGTCTCCCCTGAGCTGACGTTGATGATCACGCCGCCGCCCTGCTCCATCATGACCAAGGCCTCAGCCCGGCCGCACAACGCGGTCAGCACCAAGTTCTGATCTACGAGATCCCGCCAGAACTCCCCGTCCATGTCCACAAACCGAGTTGGCGATCGCCCCGCCATCATGCCGACGTTGTTGACGGCTATGTCCAGGCTCCCGCCCCAAGCCACCACATCGGCCACCAGGGACTCAATGGCAGCGTCGTCGCGCAGGTCAGCCGGGAATGCGGTAGCCGTGCCCCCTTCTTCGGCAATTTGGGCCACGGTTTCCTCGGCATTTTCGCCCCGGATGTCGTTCACCGCCACCGATGCGCCAGCCCGACCCATCCACCGGGCGATCTCCCGGCCTATGCCTGCTCCCGACCCGGTGACCAGCGCCACCTTGCCGGAGTGGTCGATCTCGACGCTCATCGCCTCAATGCCGCCGTCAGTCGCTCGGTCTCGAAGCTCACTGATCCGGTGCTGCTAGCTGTGCCGGAGTCCAACCCGCACGGCGTCGTGGTCGGCGGTGCGCTGGAGCAGGGCCATGGCCTCATCGATCTGGTCGAGGCCGAACACCTCGCCCAAAAGCGGTCCAGTGGGGAACTCCCCGCTGTTCAAGATGTCCACCGCCTCACGCATGGAGCTAGGGGTGGACCCGCTCCCGCCTTGGACCGTTAGCCCCTTGAGCACGATCAGGTCGGTGATCATCTCCACTGGCGCCAAGTTCTTCAATCCGGCCAGCTGCACTTTGCCCCCTTGGCGAACCAGGCTCAGACACAAGGGCACGGTGGCGGTGGCATCGGCCAGATCTACGGCCATGTCGGCCATGGCCCCGCCGGTTATCTCGGCCACAAACGCCACCAGGTCGGTGGCGGTGACATCGACCGTCACGTCAGCGCCCACCTCGCGGGCCACCTCCAGGCGCAGGGCGTCGGCACCGGTGCCGGTGACGATTACCGTCTCTGCTCCCCGGCGCTTGGCCTCCGCGGCGTACACCAGCCCCATGTGGCCCGGCCCCTGCACTACCACGGTCTCACCCTCTCCCACGGGCATCCGGCTGAACCAGTTGCACACGTTGGCCAGCGGCTCGAACAGGGTCAGCTCGGCGGCATCAATATCGTCGGTCAGCTTCACCAGATGGGTGTTGGGCAACACGCCCATGTACTCCCCGTATCCGCCCCACAGCCCGTGGCCGTCTTCGAGGCCCATCGTGTAGCCGTACACCTCGCCCAGGCCAAACGGGTTGTTCTCCGTAACCGGGGCCCGCACAACAAGGTCCACCGCCACCCGGTCGCCCACTGCCACGCCCAGGTTGGCGTCGTCGGCCAGGGCATGAACCCGGCCCACGATCTCATGGCCGGGAACCAGCGGTGATTTCTCTCCGGGGACGTGCTGGTGGCCGTGGAGTTGGGCCACGTCGCTGCCGCACATGCCCACGGCCTCCACCTTGAGCACCCCGCCGCCGGGGGGCGGCTCTGGCACTGGGAAGTCGTCCCTCAGTTGGAAGGTGCCGTCGCCGTTGAAGACAACGCCCCGACAAGTGCTGCTCATGGTCGCCGCCTCTCTTCTGGGGCTGGGGGCTGCTAGATCCCGCTCTTTTCCAGGATGTGGACGCCGCAGCTCGAGCCGAGGCCGATCACGTGGGCCAGGCCCACGTTGGCGCCTTCGATCTGGCGGTCGCCGGCCTCGCCCCGCAGGTGGGTGGCCACCTCGTACACGTTGGCCACGCCGGTGGCGCCGATGGGATGGCCCTTGGAGATGAGGCCGCCGGACACGTTCACCGGAGTGTCGCCGTCGCGCCACGGGGCGCCCCGGTCGATGAAGTCGCCCGCACCGCCCGGCTCGCACAGCCCCAGATTGTCGTAGTGGATGAGCTCGGCGGTGGCGAAGCAGTCGTGCAGCTCCACCAGGCTGAGGTCTTCGGGGCTCACCCCGGCCTGTTCGTAGGCGGCCTGGGCGGCGTTGCGGGTGAGGGTGTTCACGTCGGGTTGCATGGCACCGGATTCCACATAGGGGTCGGTGGTGAGCACCGAGGCGGAGATCTTCACCGCCCGAGACTGCTGCTCGCGGGTGAGGGTGGCAAAGCGCTCCTCGCCCACCAGCACGCAGGCCGCGGCCCCGTCGCCGGTGGGGCAGCACATCAGCAGCGTGTTGGGGTAACTCTGCATGGGCGAGCCCATCACCTCTTCCAGGGTGAACTCCTTCTGGTACTGGGCCAGGGGGTTCAGCGTGGAATGGGCGTGGTTCTTCTGGGCCACCTTGGCGAACTGCTCAAAGCCCACCCCGTCGTTGTCGTTGGCGTACTCCATGCCCGCCTGGGCGAATACTCCGGGCATGGTGTCGGTGCCCAAGATGCCGTCGATGGGCATCACCGCTCCGAAGCGGCCCGAGGGCTCATACACGTTCTTCTCTTTGCGGGCGCCGCCGGCCAAGAGCCCCATCTTGCCCATCTGCTCCACGCCGATGGCCAGACCCATGTCGGCCTCTCCCGCCCGGATGGCCATGATCACGGTGCGCAGGGCGGTGGCCCCGGTGGCGCACGCGTTAGACACGTTGTACACCGGGATGCCGGTCTGGCCGATCTGCTTCTGCACCTGCTGGCCCATGCCGGCGTTGGCCTGGAACAGGGTCCCGCACGACAGGAGGTCCATATCGGTGATGGACACCCCGCCGTCGTCGAGCGCACCTAGAGCCGCCGTGGCGGCCAAGTCCACCGCATCCTGGTCGGGGTAGCGGCCGAACGCCGTCATGTGCGTTCCCAGAACCCAGATGTCTTGTGCCATTTTCGGCCTCCTATTGATTGGCTGCTAGGCCGGGGCGTAGCCGAAGGCAACGGCCTCTTGGCCGTCGTCGTCGGTGCCCACGACATAGGTGTCGAGCTTGACTTTCATGCCGAGCGAGATCTTGGCCGGATCGGGCTCGATGTTGATGAGGTTGGAGCGCACCGAGGTGCCGTCGTCGGTGAGGACGATGGCCGAGACGTAGGGCGTGGGGATGGTGGGGGCGGCCCGGTAGACGATGCTGAAGGTGCGCAGCGTGCCGGTGTCGCTAACCCGCACCGGTTTGAACTCTCGGTGGCCGCAATGGGCGCAGGCGTTGCGCCGGCCGAAGAAGCGGGCACCGCAATTGGTGCACTCGTTGGCTTGCAGATGGGGCTCATCGCCCAAGACGAGGTAGTCCACAAGTGGGATTTGCACGAGAGGCAGATTACCTCAGCGGCTGTTGTACCGGCCCAACTGCGCCGGGCGCATGGGCCGATTGTTGGCTATCCGGGGATGTCGAAGCCCTCGGGGAAGCCGCCGTCCATGTACCCGCCGATTTCCACCTTCTTGACGATGCGGAATCCGTCGGGGGTCCGGGAGACGGTGTCGTGGTACCACCCGCCCACGTAGAACAGGTGCAGCCCCGATCCGTTGGGATCGAACTTGCCATCGTCATCCACCGGCATGCCCATGGGATTGTGGAAGAGCGTCGTGCATTGGGCGGTGTCGCCGTCCCAGCTCCGGATATAGGTCTTGCCCACCATATGCTGGGTCATGGGGAAGATGGAAAGGGCCATCTGGAGCCAGCCCTTGACGGTGGGATAGTCGGCATTGGCGTCGTCCACTCCGGGGGCCGACGAGGAGTAGTCCAGGTGGGCGTCGGGAGTGAAGACCGTGTCGAGCAGGTCCCAGTCCTTCTCATCGATGGCAATGGTGTAGCGGACGATGGTGTCCTCGATGGCCAGACGGACGACGGGATCAGGCATGTTCATGGCGGGCCACCGTAGTAGACAACCTCGTCCAATGGCCTACGGGGGCGGGAGGCGGAGGAACTCGGTCGATCTTCATCTGGGTATCCAAGGGCCACGGTTCCGACGATGCGGCGATCCTCGGGGATCTTGAGGCCCTCGATTACGGCGGCTTCGTGCTCGAAGACACCGAAGAAACAGGAGCCCAGGCCCGCGGCCGTAGCGGACACAAGCAGTTGGTGCACCGCCATGCCCGCATCCACCCACCAATAGGGCACCGGCCAGGCCTCGGGGCTGTCGCCGAGGCCGGTGGGGGCCTTGTCGGGCTCGGAATAGCGCCGCGCGTAGCGCTCGGGCTCGGTGAGCACCACCACCAGCACCGGGGCAATCAGCAGGTCGGGCCAGGGGAACTCGGCTCGACGCTCCGGGGTGAGGGTGAGCTGCCAGTAGCGCTCGGGCTCGGTGACCACGCAGAACTCCACGGCCTGGGTGTTGCCCGCTGACGGTGCTCGGCGAGCCTGGTCGAGCAGCTCGGGCAGCAGGCCGTCGGGCAGTGGATCGGGGAGAAAGTTGCGGCACATCGGCCGCCGAAGGGGCGAAGTGTCGCTCATGGCCCCGGACAGCCCGACCGGCGCCTGATCGCTCAGGTGTACTTGAGCAGGTCTTCGGCCATGATCCAGCCGAAGGCGATCATGGTGTCGCCGCCGGCGCGGTCCACCTTGTCGAACAGGGCAGCCACGTCGGGGTCGATGCCCTCGGGCTTGGCGGTCTCGTAGTCGAGCAGGCAGGCCTGGCTGTCGTCGCCCACCACTCGGAAGTCCCGGTCGAGGTACCGGCTGGCGCTGATGCTGAACCGCTTGGCCAGGCGGCGTCCCCAGGCCCGCTCTTCGCCGGAGGCCTTGTGGCCCGGGCGGGGAACGATGTCGACCAGAGGCTTGAAGGCGTCAAACCCGCCGGCGTTGTCGAACTGGGTCCCCAAGAGCACGTCTTCGTCGGGGAACGCCATCAGGGCCCGGTGGAGCTGTGCGTCGACCAGTTGGCGGAGAACAGTGCTGCGCTTGGAGGTGCGGGCCACCGAGGCCAAGCCCACCAACACGCTCGGCGTCCCGCCGATGCGCTCCAGGGTGGAGAAGGCGAATCCCCGGAGCTTGCCGTTCTCCCGGGCGGTGGAGATCAACACCCACTCCTCGGTCTGCTTGGAGAGCAGCCCTACCGAAAAGGGATTGGGGCCGTCAGCACACATGTCGGCCATTTCGGCCAGTTCAGCGTCGGTGACCGCTGTGCAGTCCTTGGTTTCGACGTCGATTGCCATGCGCTGCTCGCCCTCCTTGCTGGCTGGTCCCCCACAGATTTCCGCCCGTGGGCACCCCTATAGTCCATCAATCGCTCCGGTAGGCGCGCAAACCCGCAGGATTGCAAGGGTTTTCGATGATTGACCGCTTTCGGTAAAACGCCAGCTAGTCGGGCTGCACGGCTATGGCGTTGCTGCCCAGCTCCTCCCGCAGCAGGCCGATCAACCCACTTCCCGTGTCCACTCCGTAGTCCGATGAGAGCTTGATTCCCTTGTCTTCACCGAGCATCAAGACCACTTCTGACTTGCCCGGATGGCTGGCGAAAATCGACTTGAGGGTATCGATCCGGTCCACGGTCAGCTTTTGGGTGTTGATGTTCACCTTCAGAGGGCCGAGGCCGTTGGCCCAGTCGGCCCGCACCGGCTCCACTCCGTAGCAGATCAAGTTGGGCTCCTCGTCGCGGCGATCCAGTCGCCCCTCCAGCACAACCACCAGATCGTCCTCGATCTTGTGACCGTGCTCCTCCATCGCCCGGGGGAACAGCGTCACCTCCATGGTTCCGTACATGTCCTCAAGGTCGAATGACGCCATCTGGTCGCCCTTCCTGGTCCACCTCTTGCGGAAGTTGCTCACCACCCCGCCGACTTTCACCGAGGCGCCCTCTTCCGCTTCGGCCAGGTGGTCGATCCGATGGGTGGTCTTGCGGGCCAGCACCCCCTCCACGCCCATGATGGGGTGGTCGGACACGTACAGCCCGAGCATCTCCCGCTCGGCGGCCAGCCTCCGAGACTTGTCGAACTCGGTATCGGGAATCTCGATGTCGTCTTGGAAGGCATCGGCTCCGCCCTCGTCGAACAGGCTCATCACTCCCTGCTCGCGCTCTCGCTGCTGCTGGATGCCGCGCCGCACAATGGGCTCGAACACGTTCAACAGCCCCTGGCGGGGATGCCCCAGAGAGTCGAAGCTGCCCCCCTTGATGAGCGCCTCCACGGTCCCCTTGTTCAGCACCATCGGATCAACCCGCTGGCAGAATTCGTGGAAGTCGGCGTACGGCCCGTTTTTCTCCCGCTCCTCCAGGATCATCTGCGCCGCGCCCGCTCCCACGTTGCGGACTGCGGAGAGCCCGAAGGAGATGGACTGCTCGCCTTCTTCCAAGCCGATGGCCGCGAAATCCCTCTGGGAGCGGTTCACATCCGGGAGGGTCACCTTGATCCCCTGCTGACGGCACTCGGCCAGATACACCGCCGCTCTCTCCAACTTGCTCTTCACGCTGGTCAACAGCGCGGCCATGTACTCCACCGGGTAGTTCGCCTTGAGGTAGGCGCACTGGTAGGCGATCAGCCCATAGCCATAGGAGTGGCTCTTGCCGAAGGCGTAGTCGGCGAACTGCTCGATGATGTCGAACAGCTCGGTGCCCAACTCCTCGCCGTAGCCGCTCTTCTCGCAACCGGCCACAAACGAGTCCCGCTCTTTGGCCATGAGCTCGCGGTCTTTCTTGCCGCAGGCCTTGCGGAGGTTGTCGGCGTTGGCCAGGGAGTAGCCGGCAAACTTCTGGGCCACCCGCATGACGCTCTCCTGGTAGATCATCAGCCCGTAGGTGTCGCCCAGAATGTCGGCGGCGTCCTCGTGGAATACCTCCACCGGCTTGCGGTCGTTCTTGCGGTCGGCGTAGTCGCGGTGCATGTTGGCCGCCATCGGACCTGGCCGGTACAGGGCCACCAAGGCGGCCACGTCGTCGAAGCAGGTGGGCTTCAGCGAACGGATCAGCGAGCGCATCGGGCCGCTCTCCAACTGGAAGACTCCGATGGTGTCGCCCCGAGACAGCAGCTCATAGGTGGCCTCGTCATCCAAAGGCACATTGTCGATGTCCACCCTTACCCCGCGAGACTGCTCGATCACCCCGACGGCGTCTTCGAGCACGTCCAGATTCCGCAGGCCCAGGAAGTCCATCTTCAACAGGCCCAGATCCTCCACCGCGTGCATCTCGTACTGGGTGACGATCGGGGCCTCCTCCAAGGTCTGGCCCGGAGATGCCTTGCGCTGGATGGGCAGATACTCGGTAAGCGGCTCTTTGGTAATCACCACCGCGGCAGCGTGGATGCTGTCCTGGCGGCGCAGACCCTCCAAACCGCGGGCCACATCCACCACTTTGCGGGCATCCTCATCGTCCTCGTACATCTCCCTCAACTCGGCGGCCGCCTTGTAGCCGTCGGCGTGCTCGTCGCTCTCCTCCAAGCAGGCCCACAGCGGGGTGTCGCGGCCCAACACCAGCGGAGGCATGGCCTTGGCCAGCTTGTCGCCCAATGCGTAGGGGTAATTCAGCACCCGGGCGCTGTCGCGCACCGCGGCCCGGGCCTTGATGGTGGAGAAGGTGATGATCTGGGCCACATGGTCTTCGCCGTACTTATGGGAGGCGTAGCGGATGATCTCGTCTCGGTAGCGGGAGTCGAAGTCCATGTCGATGTCGGGCATCGACACCCGCGACGGGTTGAGGAAGCGCTCGAACAGCAGGTCGTAGCGGATTGGGTCGAGATCGGTGATTTGGAGGCAATAGGCCACTGCGCAACCGGCCGCGCTCCCCCGGCCCGGCCCCACCCGGATTCCCCGCTCCCGGGCATAGCGGATCAGGTCCCAAGTGATCAGGAAGTAGGAGGAGAAGCCCATGTCGGAGATGACCTTGAGCTCGAATGCCAGCCGATCAGCCACCTCATCAGACAGGGGACTCCCCCACCGGGCTTCAGCCCCCTTCAGGGTCAGGGCTTGGAGGTATTCGTCGGCATTCTCGTATTCGTCGGGAATGGGGAAGTCGGGGAGCTGCGGCTTGCCGAACTCGATCTCCACATTGGCCCGCTCCGCAATCAACAGCGTGTTGTCGCAGGCCGGGATCAGGTCGGAGAACACATGGCGCATCTCCGCCGCCGTCTTGAGGTAGTGCTCGCTGCCGTCGAACTTCAAGCGGTCGGTGTCGCTCACCAGCGAGCCGGTTTGCACGCACAACAGGGCATCGTGGGCCTCGGCATCGTGCCGATGGGTGTAGTGGCTGTCGTTGGTGGCCAACAGGGGGGCGTTGATCTGGCGGGCCAGCTTGATCAATTCGGGGTTGGTGCGAATCTGCGCGTCGATGCCGTGGTCTTGGATCTCCACGAACAGGTTGTCCTTCCCGAAGATGTCCTGGAGGCGGGCCGCTTTGGCCACGGCGTCGTCGTAGTCGTCGCGCAGCAGGGCCTGGAGCACATGGCCGCCCAGACAGCCGGTGGAGCAGATCAGCCCCTCGCTGTGCTCGGCCAGCAGCTCCCAATCCAGCCGAGGCTTGTAGTAGTAGCCCTCGAGGAACGCCCGACTGGACAGTTGGATGAGGTTTTTGTAGCCAGCGTTGTTCTCGGCCAACAGCGTGAGGTGGTAGTAGAGCTTCTGGCCTCCCTCAGTGCTGCCCCCGCTGTCGTCGAGCTTGCCCCGCCGGGCGGGCCGCTCGCTCCGGGTTTCGTGGGCCATGTAGGCCTCGGTGCCGATTACCGGCTTGATTCCCTCGGAGTGGCACGTTTTGTAGAAGTCGACAACCCCGTACATGTTGCCGTGGTCGGTCATCCCCAGCGCGGGCTGTCCGTCGGCGGCGGCAGCCTTGACCAGATCGCTCACCCGGGAGGCACCGTCGAGGATGGAGTACTCGGTATGGACGTGGAGGTGGGTGAATGAACTGGACACAGCACTCCTGTGGACAATCTGTGGTTAGGTTGTGGAAAACTACAGAGTTGTAGTTTCTGACCATACCAAGATGGGAGAGCCCATGCTCGTCGCCCGAGATTTCCCGCGTTTTCCCTGGTTGTTGGACCGCTAGAGATACGTTCCCGGTGCTTTGTCGTGCGGGAGGCGGGCGGCGCCGGGGGGAAGTTCGGCGCGGATGTTGGCCAGCTGCTGCTGGGCCGACACCTGTTGGGCGAACAGAGCAGCCTGGATGCCCTGGATGAGGCCCTCCAGCCAGCCCACCAGCTGGGCCTTCGCCACCTGGAGCTCGGCTTGGCTAGGAGGGTGGTCTTCGGGGAAGGGCAGGATCAGGCGGTCGAGCTCCTCATTGAGGTCGGGCGACAGCGCGGAACCCAGCTCTTCGATCGAGGTTTCGTAGATCTCTCTCAGCCGGTCGCGGCTCGACTCGTCGAGGGAGGCATCGCGCACCTCGTCCAAGAGCTGCTTCATCATCGTGCCCACCCTCATGACCTTGGCCGGCTGCTCGATGGCCTCTCGGGCCGATGCGACCTCCGCGGGGTCGCCGTCGGCGGGCGAAGTCTCGTGGACGATCTCCGCAGGCTCAGCCGATGCCGGCTGACCGGTGTCTGACATGGCTGGAAACCTACCCTCTGGCCAACTGACCGGTGTCTGACATGGCTGGAAATTTACCCGCCCACCGGCGAGTTCGGGCACATCCTCAGGCGCGGGTGCCGAACGCGGCCAGGCAGGGAACCAACATCTCCGCCGATGTCAGCGAGCCATGGCGGCCCAGCAGCTCAAACGTGGGCCGGCCCCCTCGCCCGGTTTGGCTCTGGGGCACGGGCTTGGGCTCCACGAAGGCCACCGGGTCGCAGGGCACCAGGGCCACGTCGCCGATCCGTGAACGGGCCTCCGGGCTCACATGGGGGCCGAACCAGCCCTCGTCCAGCATCTGCTGGCGGTTTACCACCAGGCCATGGCGGCCATAGCGCTCAGAAGCCGCATCCAGAAGCTCGCCGGCTCGCCCGGGACGGGCGTGGAGCCAGCGGAATCGAGCCTCTCCCGAGGTGACCGCGGTGAGGGCCAGAACGTCGCGGGCCAGCTCCACCTTGTTGTCGCCCACCATGACCTGACCGTGGTCGGACACCACCAGCAGCGCCGCCTCTGGGGGCAGCACGGCCAGGATCTGGGCCACCAAGCGGTCGACTTCTGCGAACTCGGCGTCCAAGTAGGGGCCGAACCCGTACTCGTGAGCAATCCGGTCGGGACCGTCGTAGTAGGCGTAAACGAGCGGCTCACCCCCCTCCACCAGCTTCTGCACTTCTACGGCGATGGAGCTGGTCAGCTTGTACCCCCTGTGGTCCACCCCGTCGAGATGGGCCCGGGTGAAGCCGGTACCCCGGAATTCGCTGCGGCCCACTGCCGGCACCCGGCGCCCGAAGAAGGCGGGCCGGGTTTGGACCTGCTCGGGAACGAGGGACTTGCGGGCATCAGACGGTTTGGCACCCGCAGTCCACCGCAGGGCATTGAGCACCTGCCCCTGGATGTAGATCTGGTAGCCGATCAGGCCGTGCTCGCCGGGCGTCGCCCCGGTGACCAGCGACGTCAGGGCCGTGGTAGTGGTGGTCGGGGCCACCGTGGTGATGGGACCTCCTTCCATGGCCGACATCACCGGCGTCAGCTCGGCCCGGTCTTGGAGCTGCTCCCACCCCATCCCGTCGATCAGCAACAGCACCACTGCCTTGGCCTCACGGATTGGATCGGGCAGCCACTGGGCGGCATCGGGCGGGCCGAGCAGGGCCGGCACCACATTGCTCAGGCAAGACCCCCGGTAGTCGGGCAGCACCGGAAAGCCGGTGATCCCATCGCTGGCCGCTGGGGGGCTGTGCTGGCTTGGGCTTCCCATTCGGCCTTCAAACTATCGGCTCAACCATGCGGAGAAGATTGAGAAGTAGTGTGATGGCTCGTGAGGGTGTCGACTCGAGGTGACTACGCCAGCCGGGCGCTGCTGTCTCTGGCCCTGCACCCCGACGAGTCCGGTCCCACCTCGGCCCGGGACATTGCCGAGCGCACCGGACTCCCCCAGCCCTATCTGGAGCAGATCCTCCAAGCGCTGAAGGGCGCCGGCCTGGTGCGCTCCAAGCGGGGTGCGGGGGGTGGCTACGCCTTGGCCCGACCGGCCTCCGAGATCAAGTTGAGCGAGATAGTAAGCGCGGTGGACGGGCCCATTGTGCTGGGTGACTTCGGCCAGCCCCATAGTGACGGTGCCTGCGACCACGAGGGCCAATGCGTGCTGCTGGCCATCTGGACCCACGTGGGCGACATCATGCACGACCTGCTGAGCGACTACTCCCTGGACGACATTGCCAAAGCGGCACGCGGCCTCCTCCCCTGGCCGGGATCCGACTGACTCAGGTTCGATTGAATCTGGCTACCCGCAGAGAAGCCGATAGAGGCGGGAGAAGTCCTCAGGGGGATCCACCTGAAATCGGAGCTGCTCGCCCGAGTCGGGATGGGCAAAGCCCAAGGTGTGGGCATGAAGAAGGGGGCGGTTGATGCCGGGGGCATCGGAGCCGCCGTAGAGGTCGTCACCCAGAACCGGGTGGCCGATGGCAGCCAGGTGAACCCTGATCTGATGGGTGCGCCCGGTTTCCAGTTGCAGCTCCAGGCGTGCAGTGTCGAACAGCACCGACTCTTCAGTTGGCTCGGTGGGGGCAGGCATGCGAGCGGTTACCTGGTAGTGGGTGCGGGCCGGCCGGCCGTCGGCGGTCACCGCCATCTTGATGGGATGGCGAGTGGAGCGTCCCACGGGGGCGTCGATCACCCCCCGATCGTCGGCCGGCATCCCGCTCACCAGGGCCACATAGCCCCGATGCACCTCCCGCCGGCCCAGCGCGGCGGTGAGGGCCTCGTAGCTGCGCTGGGTGCGGGCCACCATCAGCAGCCCTGAAGTGCCTCGGTCGAGCCGGTGGACGATGCCGGGGCGCTCCGGCTCTCCCACGCCGGCGATCTCGGGAAACCGGGCCAGCAAGCCGTTCACCATCGTCCCCGCCGCGTGGCCCGATCCGGGATGCACCACCAGATCGGCCGGTTTGCTCACCACGATTACCCATTCATCGGCATGGACCACGTTCAACTCCACCTCGGGATCGGGCCCTGGTGGCGGCTGCCCCATGGCCGGTGCCTCGGAAAGCCGGATCTGGTCCCCCACCACCAGCCGCTGCGACCGGCTTGCCGCCGGAGTGCCGTTGACTTCTACTTTCTGCCGGTCGATCAACCGGGCGGCCTCGGCCCGGCTGCACTCCCAGACCAGCGCCACCACCCGGTCGAGGCGCTCGCCGGTCAACGCGTCGGGAACAACCTCGTCAGGGCCCATCGGGCTCATCGGACTCTCCGAAGCCGCCGGGCTCTCGCTGCTCATCGGCCTCATCGACAGCTTGGATTTGGCGGTAGCGGGGAGCAATCAGCACCAGGATGATCCCGGCCACCACGATGGCGGAGTCGGCCGCGTTGAACACCGGCCACCACTGGAGATCGATGAAGTCGACCACGGCCCCGCCCAGGAACCCGTCACCGGCCCGTACCGCCCGGTCGGCCAGATTGCCGATGGCGCCGCCCAGCACCATGCCCAGAAGCACCGGCGGCATCGCCAGCCGGCGACCCCCCCAACTGGCCCATGCCACCACGATCACAAACAACAGGGCCACCACGGCGATCACGGTGTCCCAGTCTTGGGCCAGGCCGAAGGCGGCTCCGGTGTTGTAAACCAGATTGAGCCGCAGCGTCCACACCAGATCGATGGTCCGGTTTTCCAACGTCTCCAGCGCCCACCACTTGGTTAGCTGGTCGATGGCGACTACTAGCGCAGCCACCCCCAGCAGTACCAGGTTGTGGCGACGACGAGACCGGTGATCTTCGTCAATCGAAGCAGCTATCTCAGAATCCACCGGCTTTGTGCTCAACCCGCTCCGCGGCCCACGGAATGGCATTGAGCCGCTGGCGGGGAATCGGCTTGCCCGACACCAAGCAGATGCCATAGGTGCCGCTATCGATCCGGGCCAATGCGGCGTCGATCTGGTCGACGGCCGCTCGGGCGTGAGCGCTGAGGGCCAGATCCCGTTCCCGCTCCACCGCCAGGGTGTCGCCCTCACCCGACTCTTCGTCGAATTGGACATCGCCTGGCTCCCGCTCTTCCACCAGGGAATCGGCCTCGGCCTTGAGCCTGGTTGCCGAAGTGATGTAGCGGCTGCGCTCTTCCAAAAGCAGATCGCGCTGCTTGTCGAGATACTTCTTGTCGAACAGCGGCTTCTTGGCCGTGGACTTGGCGGCGGGCCTTTTCGCCGCAGTTTTGGTCGAGGACTTGGCCGCGGGCTTAGCCGCCGGCTTGCTGGCAGTTTTGGCCGCAGATTTGGCGGCGGGCTTTTTGGCCGCAGATTTGGCCGCCGGCTTGCTCGCGGATTTGGCCGAGGTCTTGGCGGCGGGCTTTTTGGCCGCAGATTTGGCCGCCGGCTTGCTCGCAGCCGACTTGGCGGTGGTGGCTGCCTTTTTTGCCGGCTTCTTGGCCGGAGGCTTGCGAGCGGTCTTCTTGGCGGTCATTGCAGGCGGGAGTGTAGCCGCCGCCGCCGCGGATTACTGCCAAATGGTCTGAGAACGGCTTAACCCGGATTGCTACCAAATGGCGCAATCAGGCCGAGAGCGGCATAACGATGTCTGGACCGGGATGGGAACGGGTTATTTTTGTTTTCCCAGTATGCCTGGAGGCCCGTTGTCCGAACCGTCTGCCCACTACCCCGAGGTCGACCCCAAGCCCTCCTTCCCCGATATCGAGCGCCGGGTTCTGGATTCGTGGGACACCGATGAGACCTTTGTCCGATCAGTAGAGCGACGGCCCGCGGGCGACCAGGGCGACAACGAATACGTGTTCTACGACGGGCCCCCGTTTGCCAACGGACTCCCCCACCACGGCCACTTGCTCACCGGCTATGTGAAGGACGTGATCCCCCGCTACCACACTATGCGGGGCCGCCGCGTGGAGCGCCGTTTCGGATGGGACTGCCATGGCCTGCCCGCCGAGATGGAGGCCGAGAAAGAGCTCTCAGTCTCCGGTCGAGCAGCCATCACCGCCTATGGCGTCGACCAGTTCAACGACTACTGCCGCCAATCGGTGCAGCGCTACACCCAGGAGTGGGAGACCACCGTTACCCGCCAAGCCCGCTGGGTGGACTTCGAGAACGACTACAAGACCATGGACCTGCCCTACATGGAATCGGTCATGTGGGCGTTCAAGACGCTGTGGGACAAGGGCCTCGTGTATGAGGCCTACCGGGTGATGCCCTATTCGTGGGCGGCTGAGACTCCGCTGTCCAACTTTGAGATCCGCTTGGACGATGCCACCCGGCCCCGCCAAGACCCCGCCATCACCGTGGCCTTCGATCTGCGGCCCGAGTCCGGCGACCCTGGACCGCTGCGCATGCTGGCCTGGACAACCACCCCGTGGACCCTTCCGTCCAACCTGATGCTGGTGGTGGGACCGGAGATCGAGTACGCCATCGTGGAGCACGACGGCGGCCACGTGGTGTTGGCGGCGGAGACGCTGGCGGCTTACGAGGCAGAGCTGGGCCAAGGCCGGGTGGTGGGCACGGTGGCCGGCGCCGAGTTGGTGGGCCGGCGCTACCATCCATTGTTCGACTACTTCGCCCCCTTGGCCGACGACGGCGCGTTCCAGGTGGTGGGCGCCGACTTCGTGGACACCGCCGAGGGAACCGGTGTTGTCCACGCCGCTCCGGGCTTCGGCGAGGACGACCAGATGGTGGCCGAGGCCAACGGCGTGCCCGTGGTGGTGCCGGTAGACGACCAGGGCCGCTTCACCGAGGAGGTGGCCGACTGGTCGGGGGTGAACGTGTTCGAGGCCAACAGCGGCATCATCGCCCGGCTCAAGGAACAGGGGCGGATCCTGCGCCACGCCACTTACGAGCACAACTACCCCCACTGCTGGCGCACCGACGAGCCGATCATTTACCGGGCGCTCAGCTCGTGGTACGTGCGGGTCACCGAGATCCGCCAGCAGATGCTGAAGCTGAACCAGCAGATCAACTGGGTGCCCGGCCATGTGCGCGACGGCCGGTTCGGCACCTGGCTGGAGGGGGCCCGCGACTGGTCGATCAGCCGGAACCGGTTCTGGGGCTCCCCCATCCCCGTGTGGCGCAGCGACAACCCCGACTATCCCCGAGTCGACGTGTACGGCAGCCTGGACGAGATCGAGCGGGACTTCGGGGTGCGCCCCGTGGACCTGCACCGCCCGTTCATCGACGAGCTCACCCGGCCCAATCCCGACGACCCCACCGGGCAGTCCACCATGCGGCGGGTGCCCGAGGTGCTGGACTGCTGGTTCGAGTCGGGGTCGATGCCCTTCGCCCAGGTTCACTATCCGTTCGAGAACAAGGAGTGGTTCGAGCACCACTTCCCGGCCGACTTCATCGTGGAGTACATCAACCAGACCCGGGGCTGGTTCTACACCCTCCATGTGCTGGCCTCCGCCCTGTTCGACCGGCCCGCGTTCAACAACGTGATCTGCCACGGCATCCTGCTCGACGCCAAGGGGCGAAAGCTGTCCAAGAAGCTGAGGAACTACACCGAGCCCGAGGAGATCTTCGCCACCAAAGGGGCCGACGCGCTGCGCTGGTACTTGATGGGCTCACCCATCGTGCGGGGCGGTGATCTCCGCTTGGACGACTCGGGGATCGACGACGTGCTGCGCCAGGTGATCATCCCCATCTGGAACGCCTATTACTTCTTCGCCCTCTACGCCAACGCCGACGGCATCCAGGCCAAGCCCCGAGCCAACTCCGAGGAGCTCTTGGACCGCTACATCCTGGCCAAGACCCGCCAGTTGACCGAGGCGGTTACCAAGCGCATGGACGCCTACGACCTGCCCGGTGCCGCCGCCGAGTTGGAGGGGTTCATCGACTCCCTCAACAACTGGTACATCCGCCGCAGCCGTGACCGGTTCTGGGCCCCGGCCCGGCCGTCGTCGGCCGACGACAAGCAGGATGCCTACGACACCCTGTTCACCGTGCTCACCACCCTGGCCCGGTTGCTGGCGCCGTTCCTTCCCTTGGTGTCCGAGGAGATCTACCGGGGGCTCACCGGAGAGTCGAGTGTTCATCTGCGCGATTGGCCCGACCCCGCCGAGCTTCCCGCCGACCCCCAACTGGTGGCGGCCATGGACCGGGTGCGCGACGTGTGCTCCACCGGACTGAGAGTTCGAGAAGACGAGGGAATCCGGGTCCGACAGCCCTTGCCCTCGCTCACCGTGGCCGGACGAGAGGCCGACACGCTGGCGCCGTTCACCGCCTTGATTGCCGACGAGGTAAACGTGAAAGACGTCCGCCTCAGCGACGATCTGGCTGCCTACGGGCAGTTCGTGCTCCGGCCCAACGGCCAGGAACTGGGCCCGCGACTGGGCAAGGACGTGCAGGGGGTGTTCGCCGCCGCCCGGGAAGGCCAGTGGGAGCTCACTTCCGAAGGCTCGGTGGCGGTGGCCGGCCACACCCTGTCGGAGGACGAGTTCGATTTGGCCTTGAACCCGGTGGAGGGCACCACTGCGGCGGCGCTGCGCACCAACGACGCCCTGGTGGCCCTTGACACTGCGGTGAGCGGTGAGCTGGCTGCCGAGGGCATCGCCCGCGACGTGGTCCGGGTGATCCAAGCCGAGCGCAAGAATCAAGCCCTGGACGTCACCGATCGGATCACGCTGGCCTTGACCGCGGGGCCCGACATCATCGAGGCAGTCCAGGCCCACCAGACGTATGTGTGCGAGCAAGTGCTGGCCATAGGCGACCCAGATCTCATTGTTTCGGAGGTGGCAGCGGCGAGGGTGAACGAGACCGCGATCGACGCGGGTCGGTTGCAGATCCGCTTAGCGAAAGCCGGTTAGCAAGAACCGGTTAGCGGTAGTCAGCCGTTGTTCTGGTAGTCGGCCTGCTCCATGCGGCGGCGCTCCTCGGCCGACACCTCCACATTGGTGGGGGTCAGCAGGTACACATGGTCGGCCACCCGCTCCATGCGGCCGTCCAGTCCGTAGCACAGGCCGCTGGCGAAGTCGATGAGCCGGCGGGCCACCTCCCGGCTGCTGTGCTGCAAGTTCACGATTACCGCTTGCCCGCCCCGGAAGCAGTCCGCCACATCCTTGGCGTCGTCGAACGACATCGGGGTGACCACCGACGGCTTGGAGGAGGTAGAGGGGATGGGGCGGACGAAGCTGGTCCGAGGTTGCTCAGCGGTCCCTTCGCCCGCCGGGTGGTCGCCGGCGGGAACGGGGCGGACCGAACCCGTTTCAGGGCCCATCTGATACTGCTCATCAGGCGTCTGAGACACGAGGCGCATGTCGGATTCCTGCTCGGCATACCCTCCGGGAGCGAACTCCTCCTCGGTTCCGAATCCGAGCCAGAACTTGGTTTTCTGCCACACGGACGACATGGGCTCATCCCCTTTCGGCAGTGGATCACTTAGCCTTTCCGATGGTACAGGAAGCAGCCCCCAGTTTCGGGGAGGGGGGCGCAGTAGTTGGAAGACGCTCAGCTGGGGCGAGGCCCGAACAACGCGGTGCCCACCCTTACCATGGTGGCACCCTCTTCGACGGCAACCTCCATGTCGTCGGTCATTCCCATCGACAGCTCGGCCAGGCCGAGGTCTTGGGCCTGGGACGCCAGCAGGCGAAAGCCGGGGCGGGCCTCTTCTGGCGGCCCCGGAGCACCAACCGCCATCAGACCGGCCACGTCCAGACCGGCGTCGCGGCAGTGCTGCACCAGGCCGGCCGTGTCCTCGGGAGCACAACCGCCCCGGCCCCCCATGCCCGCGATGTCCACCTGCACCAGCACCCGGGCGCCCGGCGCCCGCCGAGCGATCTCGGCGGCCAGTTCGGGGCGGTCCACGCTCTGCCAGAGGTGGACCAAGCTGGCGATCTTGCGGATCTTGTTGCGCTGCAATTGACCGATGAAATGCCAGCGGGGTTGAAGCGCGGCTTCAGGCTGGTGGCTCAAGCCGCCTGCTTTGGCCAGCAGCTCTTGGGCGTAGTTCTCGCCGACGTCGGCCAGGCCGGCTTCGATCGCCGCAGCCACCGCATCAGGGCCGAAGCCCTTGGTCACCGCCACAACCTGTACTTGACCGCCCCCGGCCCGGGACAACCGGTCTCGCAGCGCGCCTAGGCGCTCGGCTACCTCTGCGGCGCTGATCAATTCAATGTCTCAGCCGGCCGGGCTACCGGAGGAAGGAGGGGATGTCGAACTCGTCGTCGACATCAGACGACAGCAGGTCGTCGTCGGCGTCGCCGAACACATCGGGCACTCCTGAAACGCCCCCTTCGTCGGCGGCCGTCATCCGGGTGGCCCGCTCGCCCTCCCACCGGTCGAAACCGGCGGCGATCACGGTGACTCGGATGTGGTCGCCCATCGACTCGTCCACCACGGTGCCGAAGATGATGTTGGCATCGGGGTGGGCAACGCCCTGGACGATCTCTGCGGCCTCGTTCACCTCGAAGATGCCCAGATCGGCACCGCCGGAGATGCTCAGCAGGATCCCGCGAGCGCCTTCGATCGAGGCCTCGAGCAGCGGGCTGGCAATGGCCTTGCGGGCCGCACTCACGGCCTTCCCCTCGCCAGAGGAGATGCCCACGCCCATGAGCGCAGAACCAGCGTCCTGCATCACCATGCGCACATCGGCGAAATCGGTGTTGATGAGCCCCGGGGTGGTGATGAGGTCGGTGATGCCCTGCACGCCGTGCAGCAACACCTCGTCGGCTTTCTGGAACGCCTCCACCACCGATGTGTGGTCGTCGGAAATGGTGAGGAGTCGATCGTTGGGAATGACGATTTGGGTGTCGACTTTGTCTCTGAGGGCCTGTATGCCGCTTTCGGCCTGAACCGACCGGCGGCGACCTTCGAAGCCGAACGGTCGGGTAACCACCGCGATGGTGAGCGCGCCGAGGCTCTTGGAGATCTCCGCAATGATCGGAGCAGCTCCGGTGCCCGTGCCGCCACCCTCTCCCGCGGTGATGAACACCATGTCGGCACCGCTGAGCGCCTCTTCAATCTCCTTGCGGTGATCGGTGGCGGCTTGGGAGCCGACCTCCGGGTCGCTGCCCGCGCCCAAACCTCGGGTCAGCTCTCGACCAATGTCGAGCTTGACCTCAGCAGAGCTCATGAGCAGCGCCTGGGCATCGGTATTGACGGCGACGAACTCAACGCCGCGCAGGCCAGCTTCGATCATGCGGTCGACTGCGTTGACACCGCCGCCGCCGACGCCGATGACCTTGATAACCGCTAGATAATTCTGGGGATCAGCCATGGTGATTCCTCACTCCAAAAGCCCAAAACTTCACTCTCTACTTTTGGTTGATGTGAACGAAGAGTTGAGGCTTTAGAACCTATTCCTCTAGTTGAGGTATATCTAGCTTACGAGCAGTCGTCGATTGGGGTCAAGGCGGGAAGTTCCGGGATGCTCAGATCCACGATCTCCACGCAACTCATATCAACTTCGGCCAGTACTCGGGCTAGCGCATCGGCTTTTCCGTGAGGATCATCTTGGGCGCCCCAGTAGGCCCGCCCTTCACCGGACAGATCCACAACCACCTCCCCATCCATCAGAGAAATCGCCCCGATGTCCCTTTGTTGAACGGGTATGAGCGCCTCACTCACCTCCAACAGAGGCAGGGCCCACCCGTGCAGCCACCCGCCGGGCTGGGGAACCGGGGTGAACTGCACTACCGGCAGAGCACTGCGAACCGGATTCACTTGGAGCACCCTTCCCTCACGGTCGACCAGCGCCCACTCCTCGCCGACGGGAATCTGGGCCACCGCCTCGCGCTCGGTGATGTCGAACGTGACCTTGCCCCCCCACGTCCGGCTGGAACGAACTTGATCCACCCAAGGAAGCGCAGCGATCGATCTACGGGGGCCAGACAAGTTCAAGCCCAACAGCGGAGTCCCCAGCTCGATACCCGCCGCCTCCAGGACTTGGGCAGAGCTGGTGCGCCCGGCGCCTATGACCTCGATCTCGTCGACGTCCATGAGGGGACTCTGGGTGGCGCCGTATGCCGCCGCCGCCAACACGGCGATGACCCCGATAGAGATCCACACACGAAGACGCCGCCGAGTCCGAACGCCGGTGCGCCGGGCCTGGATGCGGGGATCGACCTGGGGCTGAGGGCTCTTTGATTGGCCCTCGGGCGGGTCGACCTGGGGCTGAGCGCTCTTCGGAGGTTCCGCAGGAAGGTCTACTTGAGGCTTAGGGCTCTCCGGCTTGTCTTCCGGCTGGTCCTCGGACGGATCCTGGGAGGGCTTGTCAGAGGACACTTCAGCCTGCCTGACCTGCCCATGGACCAGCTTCGAATCCCACGAGACGGGTTTCGGGCCGCAGCGTCACATCGAATTCGGCGAGAACGCGCTCGAACACCTCTCCCATCAGCGCGTGGAGATCATCGGCAGTGCCATTCCGTTCGGCAATGAAGAAGTTGGCGTGCTTGTTTGAAACCGAAGCAGTCCCCACCCGATGCCCCTTGAGTCCGGCCGCTTCGATGATACGGCCCGCGCTGTCGCCCGCCGGGTTGGTGAACACCGAGCCTGCGTTCTGCCCTCCCGGCTGGTTCTCGCGCCTCCACGCCACGATCTCGGCGATGGTGGCCTGGGATGACTCCGCATCACCAGTGGCCAGGCCCATCTCGGCTCCCAGCACCATGTGGTGTTCGGCCAACGCCGAGCTCCGGTAGCCCAGTTCCAGCCGCCCCGGCGCCCACTGCTCGACGCAGCCGCGCCGCAGGTCGAGGACCTCGGCTTGCACCAGCGTTGCGGCCATGTCCGAACCATGGCCGCCGGCATTCATGCGGACCGCTCCCCCCAGCGTTCCCGGCACCCCTACTGCCCACTCGAATCCAGTCAGCCCCGCGGCAGCGCTTTGGCGGGCCAGCACCGGCAGCCCCGCCGCCGCCCCCGCTTTGAGGTGCAAGCCGTTGACCTCCACCCAGTCGTATCCCGCGCCCAGCCAAATGGCCACCCCGTCGAAACCGGCCTCGGCCACCAACATGTTGGAGCCCTTACCCACCACCAGCACGTCAGGGCAGTGGGCCGCCACCGCTTTGGCCATCGCTGCAACATCAGCATCCACAGGGAGCGTCACGCCGACCCGGGCCGCGCCGCCGACGCGATAGGTGGTGTCGGGTCCGATCGGGCGCTCCCGGCTCACCGCCTGCTCCCCCAACACGCCGGCCAAGTCTTGGGCCAGCCGATCCCAGCGAAGCGCGCTCATCGGCGTCCCGCCAGCATCGAGATCACCTGGTCGGGCAGCTTGGTCAGATCACCGGCCCCCAGGGTCAAACACAGATCCTGGGGCCTCAGCACCTCGGCCAATCGGGTGGCGACGTCGTCGAGGCGGGGCACATAGGCAACGTCGCATTCGGGGTGGGCCTCGGCTACTGCCCGCCAGACCAACTCACCCGACACATCGGGAATGGGCATTTCACCGGCGGAGTAGATGTTGGTGATTATCACCACGTCGGCGGCCCGGAAGCTATGGGCGAATTCCGACCAAAGCTGCGAGGTTCGGGTGTAGCGGTGGGGCTGGAACACGCACACCACCCGGTCCCACCCCCCTTCGGATGCCGTCTTCAGCGAGCAGGCCACCTCGGTGGGCAGGTGGGCATAGTCGTCGATGAACTCGACTCCGGCGGCCTCTCCCCGCGGTTCGAACCGGCGGGTCACACCCCCGAAGTCGGCCAACGCGGCCGCGGCATCCGTTCCGTCGATCCCCAGTTGGCAGGCCATGGCCAGCGCTCCCGTGGCGTTGAGCGCGTTGTGGTCTCCGGGCATGGGCACGGTTACCGAGCCGAGCACATCGCCGCGGAACGACACCTCCCCATCGATGGAGTGCCGGTGGCGCTGCAGGAGTCGCCAGCGGTAGTCGGCCTCGGGGCCGGTTCCGTAGAGAACCCGGGGGCAGCCCTCCGAGGCCTTCATGGCGCCGGGGTCGTCGGCGCACACCACCAGCCCATCGGCGGCACCGGTGCAGAACCGGGCGAACTCGGCCTCCAGTTCGTTTACTGGGCGATCGCGGCGCAAATGGTCGGGCTCCACGCTGGTGAGCACCGCCCGGTTGACGCTCAACTCGCCAAAGGTCCCGTCGCTTTCGTCGGCCTCCACCACGAACCAAGGGCTCTGCGACCAGCGAGCCCCGATGCTGCCGTCGGCCATCACCGCGCCGACCACGTAACTGGGATCGGCACCTGCCGCCAACAGCACATGGGACAGCATGGCCGCGGTGGTGGTCTTGCCGTGGGTGCCGGCCACCGCCACCGTGGATCTCAGCGCGGTGATCGCGGTCAGGATCTCCGCCCGGCGATAGAGGGGGATGCCCGCCTGTGCAGCTGCGACAACCTCGGGATTGTCGTCGCCCACGGCGGTGGACCGGGCCACTAGATCGGCGCCGGAGACCTGGAGCGCGTCGTGACCGACAAAAACTTCGACCCCGACCTCCCGCAGGCGGTGGAGCACCGGTGAGTCGGCCGAGTCGCTGCCGCTGACCCGACACCCCAGCCCATGCAGCACCACGGCAATAGCCGACATCCCCGCCCCGCCCACTCCTAAGAGATGAACCCGGGTTGTGGGGCACAAATCGACCATGCCCCTATTTTTGCTTCCTCCGGTACCCCTAATGGGGTCTATGGGCATGTTGCTCGAGAAGATCGGCCACCCGGGTGTCGGCATCTCGGCGACCGACACCGGCTGCCTCTCTCCCCATGGCGCCAAGAAGGCCGGGAACCTTCAGCAGATTCTCCACCTCTTCGACCATGCGGGGGCCGTCCATCTCGGCGTCGGGAATCATCACCGCCCCGCCGACGGCAGCCAGGTGGGCGGCGTTGGCTGTCTGGTGATCGCCGGGCGCCCCCGGCAGCGGAACCAGCACCGACGGCAGCCCGACCACCGCTAACTCGGCCACACTCGACGCTCCGGCTCGCCCCACCACCAGATCGGCGGCGGCATACACCGTGGGCATGTCCATCTCGTACTCCACGGCCCGGTATTCCAGCGCCGCCTGGGAGAGGTCGGGTCGCAGGTGGGAAAGCTCCTGCCAATCCCTTCGACCGATCACATGGTGTACCGACAGATCTTCCCGTTCGGCCCAGTGGCCAACAGCTTCGAACGCGGCCCGGTTGATTCGAGCCGCGCCCAACGACCCGCTGGCCACCACCACAAGACGCCGCCCCTCGCCCACCCCGAGGGAGGATCGGGCCGCAGGCCGGTCATCGCCTCGGTTGACCCTCTGGACCTCATCGCGCACTGGATTGCCGGTGAGCACCGCTCGGCGCAGCTTTGTGCCGGGGAATGACACCGCGGCGGCTCGGGCCCAACGCCCGGCCCAGCGATTGGCCAAACCGGGAACCGCATTCTGCTCGGTTACCACCAACGGAATCCTGAGCAATCGGGCAGCCAGGGCGCAGGGCACGCTGGCGTAGCCGCCCAGCCCCAGCACAACCGCCGGCCGCAAGCGCCGCAGCAGGCCAACGGCCTGGACCACCGCTTGGGCCAGACCGGCGGCCGACTTGAGGTTCTGCCATGTGAGCTGGCGCTTGATCCCCCGTCCGGGGAGCAGGGTCAACTCGAATCCGGCCGCCGGGACCAGATCTCGCTCCACTCCCCGGGCCGAGCCCACAAAGTGGATGCTCTCGGGCTGGTGGCCGCGCCGAACCAGGGCCCGAGCCACGGCCAGGCCGGGGTGGACATGGCCGGCGGTCCCGCCTCCGGCGATCACCGCCCACACCGGCTGAGCGCTTTCGCTCACGGCTCGACTCGGGTCTGGCGGGCGATGTTCAGCAAAATGCCAGTGGCAATCATGCTGGTAAGCAGTGCGGAGCCTCCCACCGACAGGAACGGGAGGGGAACACCGGTGATGGGCAGCACCCCGACCACCGCGGCGATATTCACAAACGCCTGGGCGCCCACCCAAACGGTGATGCCCGTGGCCAGAACTTGGCCGAAGCGATCGGGGGTGTGCAGGGCGATCCACATCCCGCACACGACGAAGCCGGTGAAGAGCCCGATGACGAACATCGCGCCCAGCCAGCCCATCTCCTCGGCGAGAACCGCGAAGATGAAGTCGGTTTGGGCCTCGGGCAAAAAACCCCATTTGATCCGGCTCTCGCCCAGCCCCACCCCGGAGGCGCCTCCCGATGCAATGCCCACCCACGATTGGATGGTCTGCCAGCCGGTGTCAAGGGGGTCGGACCACGGGTCGAGCATGGCGGTCAAACGGTCGCGCCGGTAGCCCGATCCCCAGGCGGCCAATGCGGCCGCGGCCCCGCTGATCAGCGACCAGCCGGTGAGGGGGAGCAAGGGCACTCCGGCCATGAACAGGGCGGCGAAGGCAATCATCGCGATGATCACCGCGGTCCCCAGGTTGGGTTGGAGCAGGATGAGCCCGGACATAAGGCTGCACACCACCAGCACCGGGCGGATCGTGGTGCGGGTATTGCGCTCCTTGCCCGCCTTGTCGGCCAGCCACGCGGCGGCGAAGAGGGCCATGGCCAACTTGGCCAGCTCAGAGGGTTGGAAGCTGATCGGCCCGAAGTAGATCCAGCGGGAGGCGCCGTTTGCCGTGGTGCCGATTCCGGGGATCAGCACGGCCACCAGCAGCAGTCCGGTGAAGGTCAAAACGGCTTTGGAGTACTTCTGCCACTGCCGGTAGTCCACCCGCATCACCAGAATCAGGGCCAAGAGGGCGCCAACGCTCCAGACCAGCTGGCGCTGGAAGGTGTACCAGGTGGACTGTCCCACATAGTGATTGGTGACCGAGGAGACCGATAGCACCATGACCAGCCCGATGGCGTTGAGGGTGAGGACCATCCCGAACAGCACGTAGAACGACATGGTGGCCTGACCTGCCGGCGCCGACCGGAGTGCCGCCACCAACCCTCGTCGGGGGATCTGGGGAGCGAAAGTAGTCATGGTGATCCTCCGATCAGTTCGCGTACCAGCAGGGAGAAATGGTCGCCCCGCTCGGCGTAGGAGCCGTACCAGTCGAACGAGGCGCAGCCGGGTGACAGCAGCACTGCGTCACCGACTCGGGCGACCTCGGCGGCCCTGCGTACCGCATCCTCCATGGATTGGGCGATGGTCACCGGGCAGCGGCCGGCGAACACCTCTTGAACCTCGGCCGCAGCCTCCCCGATGGCCACCACTGCGCGCAGACCTTGCGCCACCTCGCCCATCGGTTCCAGATCGAGCCCCTTGTTTCGTCCCCCGGCGATGAGAACCGCTTGTCCCGCGGTTTGCCCCGCGGATTGCGCTACCGACCGAACTGCGGCGCACACCGCGTGGGGCGTGGTGGCCTTGGAGTCGTCGAAGAAGCGCACCCCGTTGTGGTCGGCCACCAAGACCACCCGATGGGGAAGCCCGGTCCAGGCCAGCAGAGCCTCCCTCACTCCTTCCCGGTGGGCGCCTGCGGCCATGGCCACGGCCGCTGCGGCCAGGTGGTTGGAAAGCTCATGGGGATGGGCCCGGTGCAGCTCTGCGGTGTCGGCCAGCTTTTCCGACCCCGCCCACAGGGCTCCCCCGCTCACCCGGAAATCGCCTTCATCGATACCGAAGGTCACCACCTGACCCCGATCAGGGGTGTGGGCGACCACCACCGGATCGTCAAGATTCACCACCGAGGTGGATTGCTCGTCGGCCCTGCTCCACACCGCAGCCTTGGCTGTGCGATAGCTGGCCAGGGACGCGTGAACATCGAGGTGGTCGGGGGCGAAGTTCAACCACGCCCCCACTGCGGGGCGATAGCACCGGCTGTGGCCCAGCCGGAACGAGGACGCCTCCACAACAAAAACCGAGGGGCGCTCGTCTCGAATGGCCTCCACCAGCGGTGTCTCGGTATTGCCCGCCACCGTGGCTGCGATCCCGGAGGCTTCCAGCATGGCTGCGGCCAGAAGCGTGACCGTGGTTTTTCCGTTGGTGCCGGTAACCGCCAGCGTGGGGCGCGCGTCCCACCGCTGAGCCAGGTCGAACTCGGAGATCACCGGTGTTTCCGCGGCCACGGCGGCACCGAGCGAAGGGTGGGACTCGGGAAGCCCCGGAGTGGGGACCATTACCCGGGCGTCGGCCACCAGCGCCGGCCAGTCTTCGGGGGCTGGGCGCTCAATGAGGTCGACGCCCATCGCCGCGGCCTGGCGGCGAGCCTGGTCGTTGGGGGCATCGTCGGCCGCTACTACCGCATGGCCGCGCTCGGTCAACTGGGCGCAGACCGCCTGGTTGGTCACGGCGAAGCCCACCAGAAGTGCGGGTGCCGGGCTCAATCTGCCCCTCCGATGGAAACGAAGTCGGCGTAGAAGAGCCCGAGGGCCACCGCAGTGGCGAAGCCGGTCATGATCCACAGCCGGATGATCACGGTGGTTTCGGGCCAGCCGCCCAGCTCGAAGTGATGGTGGATCGGGGCCATGCGGAACACTCGGGTGCCGAAGACCCGGAAGCTGAACACCTGGATGATCACCGACAGGGTCTCCATCACGAACAAGCCGCCGATGATGGGCAGCAGCAGGTGGGTGTTGGTGGCCAAGGCCAGCGCGGCCATCCCGGTACCCAACGACAGCGATCCGGTGTCACCCATGAAGATGCGGGCCGGCGCGGCATTCCACCACATGAAGCCGGCGCTGGCCCCCAACATGGCGGCAGCCAAGATGGCCAGGTCCAGGGCGTGGGGTATGCCGTAGATGTCCTCGTTCCGGAAGGCCCAAAAGCCGATCACTACGAAAGCGGCGTAGGCGAACACCGAAGAGCCGGCGGCCAGGCTGTCGAGCCCGTCGGTCAGGTTCACCGCGTTGCTCGTGCCCAAGATCAACAGCACGGCCCAGAGTCCCCAGCCCCACGGCCCCAGGTCGATGTTCAGGGAGTCGTAGCGGGTGAAGGAGAGCTCGGTGCGGACGTCGGTCAGATGGATCATCAGCACCGCGTATCCCACCGCCACGATGAGAAGGCCCAGGATCTTGGTGCCCTTTCCGAGACCCAGGTTGCGCTCTCGGGACACCTTGAGCCAGTCGTCGACGAAGCCGACGACGCCCGAGCCGAGAATGGCGAGCATCACGATCAGGCCGGTGCGGGTGAAGATGCCGTTGTAGAGGTCGCTGATGCCGTACCCGGCCAGCGCGCCGATCACGATGGCCACTCCCCCCATGGTGGGTGTCCCCGCCTTGCTGACATGGCCTTGCGGCCCGTCCAGGCGGATGGGCTGGCCGATGGAGTGCTTGCGCAGGAAGGTGATCAAGAAGCGGGTGCCGATCACCGAGACCACACCGGCAATGGCGACGGCAAACAGCAGGCGGATCATCGGGTGGCCCCCCTGGCCGCCAACGCCTCTCGGGCCACGACTCGATCGTCGAAGGGAATCACCTGGTGTCCCACCACCTGGGTGGTCTCGTGGCCTTTCCCGGCCACCACCACCACATCGCCGTCGGATGCGCGGGCCAGGCTCTGCTCAATAGCAGCCCGACGGTCGGTCACCGCCTCGACGCCCTCTGAAGGCGGATTAATTTCAGCCAGGCGATCAAGCACCGCGAGGCCATAGGGCTCGGGAATACCCGCCTTGATGTCGGCGATGATGGCCTCGGGATCCTCGGTACGGGGGTTGTCGGAGGTGACGATCACCTGGTCGGCCAACTCTGCCGCCACCTTGCCCATCATCGGGCGCTTGCCGGAATCACGATCACCCCCGCAGCCGAATACCACCCGCAGGCAACCCGAGCCGGTTACCAGCTCACGGGCGGCGGCCAGCACCTGGGCCAGGCCATCGGGAGTGTGGGCATAGTCCACCACCACCGTGAACGGACTGTCGGCCTCGATGACCTCGAACCGGCCCGGCACCGGGGCCGCCGACTCCAGCCCAACCACGACCTCCGACGGGCTGGCGCCCAGCAGAAGAGCGGTCTCCGCCGCAGCCAGGGCGTTGGCGGCATTGAACCGGCCGATGAGGGGCAAGCGCACGTCCTGTCCCCTCCACTTCAAGGCCAGATCTCGGGACCCAAGCCGGACCGGCACGTTCTTGGGGTCATAGCCCACGGTGGGAATGCGGGGATCGGCCGCAAGCCGCTTGCCGTAGTCGTCGCCGCTGTTGACCACCGCCCGGTCGGATAGCTGGGGCGTGAACAACCGGGCTTTGGCGGCGAAGTACTCCCCAATGGTGCGGTGGTAATCCAAGTGGTCGGGGGTGAGGTTGGTGAACACCGCGGCGTCGAAGCGGATGCCGTCCACCCGGTGCTGGGCCAGCGCGTGGCTCGAAACCTCCATCACCACCGCTTCGGTCCCAGCCGACCGCCAACAGGCCAGTTGGTGCTGCAAGTTCACCGACTCCTGGGTGGTCAAGACTCCCGTGAGCGTGCCCAGGATCTCGCTTTGCAATCCGGCAGCGTTTAGCACCGACCTCAGCAGGCTGCACACCGTGGTCTTGCCATTGGTGCCGGTAACCCCAATCACCGTCATGGAGAGGGAGGGGTGTCCGTAGAACTTCGAGCTCATGGGGCCCATGGCCTGGCGCACCGATTTGGTTTGCAGCTGGGGACAGTCCAAATCGAGCCGGCGCTCCACCACCAGCCCCGCGGCCCCGCGGGCCAACGCGTCGGCTGCGAAGTCGTGGCCATCGTGCTCGGCGCCCGGCACGCAGAAGAACAGATCGCCGGGATTCACGGTGCGGGAGTCGTGGGCCAACCCGGTGATCTCGACGTTTCCGCTTTTGTCGATCAGCCCGGGAGCAGATTCAGCCAGCACCGGCAACGCCATCGATGGAGCGGTCATGGCCCGTTCTCGGCTCCAGGGGCTGGTGCCGGCTCGGCCACAGGCTGGGCGTTCGGCTCGGCGGTGGGCTCCGACGTGGGAACCGGCGAAGGCGTTGCCGACGGCTCGGGCTCAGCCACCGGCTCGGGCTCGGCCGGTTCCGCCACCGGCTCTGGTCCCGTCGGTTCGGCCGCGGGCTCGGGGGTGCTGGTTGTTTCCGGGTCGGAAGCAGCCGCCGGATCCAGGGTTGGGGCCGGTTGGGGGGTGGGGGCCGGTCCCAGCTTGGACCCGAGGGTGAAGTAGTCGGCGGGAGGGGCGATGCGGAGGCGTTGGAGGGAGTACTTGGCCAATTCGGCGAACAGCGGAGCGGCCGCCTGGCTGGCGTAGAAGTTGGTCACCGGCTCGTCGATCACCACGATCATCGAGAGCTGCGGATCCTCGGCGGGATAGAAGCCGGCAAACGTGGCCGTGTAGCGGCTGAACCCCTCGTCGTCCTCATAGTTACCGCCCGACAGCACTTTCTGACCGGTTCCCGTCTTGCCGGCGATGGAGTAGCCCTCGACCTGGGCATTTCGTCCGGTTCCCTCCCGCACAACCGTGACCAGCATGTCGGTCATCTGTGAGGCAGTGTGCGCCGAGACCACCCTCACCGGGTCGCCCTGTTCCAATCGGATCGTCTGGCCATCGGCGTCGACGGCCGATTGCACCAGGGTGGGCGGCACCCGCACCCCTCCGTTGGCCAGGGTGTTGTACACCATCAGCACCTGCAACGGGGTGGCCAGAATGCCCTGGCCCAGCGCGAAGCTGGCCACGTCGGTGCCGCTCCAGCTCAAGAGTTGCGGGACCAATCCCGACGACTCGCCCCTGAAGCCCAGCCCAGTGGGCGTCCCCAGCCCATACCGGGACATGTAGGCAGCCAGGCGGGTGGAGCCCAGAACCAGAGCCCACTCGACGGTGCCGGTGTTGGATGAACGCGCCAGGATCTCCTCCATGCTGTAGAGCACGGTCCCGTACTCGGTGTGGTCGGTGAACGTCTGATCGTAGAGATCAAGCCAGTGATTGACTTCGCGCACATGGTGCGGCTCGCCCAGCCCCGTCTCGATCACCCCGGAGAGCGCGACGCTCTTCATCACCGATCCGGGCTCGAATGCCCAGGTAACCGCCCGGTTCTCGCTGAGTGAGACCGGATTTCCCTCTTGATCTCGACCCACCGAGGCCATGGCCAGGATCTCGCCGGTGCCGGGCACCATGATGATGACGGTGCCGCTGGCGGCATTCACCTCTTCAATCTGGTGCTTCAACGCCCGCTCGGCTTCGAACTGCAAGGAGCGGTCGATGGTCAGGTTAAGGTCGGCCCCCGGCTGCGCGGGTCTGATGTGGCGGGCGCCGGTGGGGATTGTTCGGCCGTCCTGGCTGCTCTCCAACACCATCTCGCCGGGCACGCCGCCCAGCAACTCGTCGTACTGGTATTCGATGCCGCTGATGCCCGTTTGGTCGACATCCACGGTTCCGACCACGGCCCGGGCCAGGTGGGAGCCGGCCGGGTTGAACCGGGCGGACTCCTCCAACCGGAACACTCCCTTGATCTTGAGGTCGGCCACTGCCGCCGCGATGTCGTCGGGCACGGTCCGAGCCAGATAGGCGTGCTGGTCGGGCTCGCTCAGCAGCTGGAGCAGATGGTTCCCGTCCATGTTCAGCACGGGGGCAAGAGCAGCCGCGGCGGCGGTCGGATCATCCACCTGGCTGGGGTCGGCCCAGATTGTCCATTGCGGCACCGACAGGGCCAGCGCCACTCCGTTTCGATCGTAGATCTGGCCCCGGTCCGCGGTCAGCTTCACAGTTCGGGTTCGCTGCTGCTGGCCGTACTCCACAAAGGCGTCAGAGCTGAAGAGCTGAAGGTCGGCCAGCCGGATGCCTAGAACCACGGCCACCAAGGCGAACACCACCGCCATGGCCGTACCACGGCGACGCCTCGAACTCCGCCCGGCAACCTCCTCGGAAGGGCTCACCTCGCTCCGCCCTCGTCCGATTCCAGCGGGGGCAGGTAGGTCCGGCCATCGGGCTCCACCATCCCCAACCGGTACAGCGCCTCGGCCACGATGCGGTTGGGAGCTTCGGCCCTGGCCACGTTGAGCTGCAATCGGTCGTTCACGGCCCGGACGTCTTCAATCTGCTGATTCAGATTGTCGAGGGTGGTTTGCCGGTCCACGATCACGGCATGAAGGAGGGCGAGAGCGAACAGGGCGACAACCACGGTGATGGCCGCAGCCCAGCCCAGCACGGGCATCAGCCTGCGTTTCGGCCGTGGCGCCGCCCGGAGGTGCTGGCGGGGCTGGTCGGTCTGGTGGGCCGGGTCGGCCGGCGACGGTTGGGGGCGGTGTTGCGGGGCGACCATTAGCCGATCACCTCACCCTGATCGGCCCCCAGCTTGCAGAAGGCCCGAAAGCGGGCGCTGGAGGCTCGGGGGTTGTCGGCCACCTCCGCAGGGCTGGGCTTGCGACTGCCCCGGGGAACCAACTCGATTGCGGGTGGGGCCTGGGTGTCAGAGCGGGGCAGTCCCAGATAGCGGGACTCGTCGGAAAGTCCGGCCCGGCGGCGGAGAACCTGTTTGACGATGCGGTCCTCCCCGCTGTGGTAGCTGAGGACCACCCCCCGGCCTTCGGGTGCCATCCGGTTTATGGCTGTTTCCAGGGCAGGCTCGATCTGGTTCAGCTCATCGTTTACCGCAATGCGAATGGCCTGGAAGGTCCGCTTGGCCGGGTGGCCTCCCCGGCGGCGGGCGGGAGCGGGAATGGCATTGCGAACCACCTCGGCCAACTCGGTGGTAGACCCGATCGGCCGAGCCGAGGCGATGGCGGCGGCGATGCGGTGGGCGTAGCGCTCATCGCCGTAAGAGCGCAGGATCTTGACCAGTTCGTCTGTTGACCAGGTGTTCACCACTTCGTCGGCCGAGAGCTGCTGGCCGCCGTCCATCCTCATGTCCAGCGGACCGTCGTGGCGATAGCTGAACCCGCGCTCGGGCTGGTCCAGTTGCGGAGAGCTCACCCCGAAGTCGAATAGCGATCCCACAATGCGGGCAACGCCCAGGGAATCCAGAACGTCGCCCAGTTGGCCGAAGCTGGCGTGGTGGATCGTGGCGCCGCGGCCGGCCAAGACGGTGGTGGCGGCCTCGACCGCGGAGGGGTCACGGTCGAGGCCTATTAGCGAGAGGTCAGGACGGGCGTTCAAGAGCGCCCGAGCGTGACCTCCCCCGCCCACGGTGGCGTCGAGAAAGGCTCCCGACGGGACCGTAGACAGGTGCTCCACCACTTCTGTCACCATGACGGGGTGATGGACGAAACGACGTTCGATCGCTGTCGGTGTCCCCCCGTTCATGATTTTTCACCTCCCTGGCGGCTCAGCAGACTGCTGCGTAAAGGGCCTGTTTTTTGCGCCCGATGGGATCGGACGGCAAGAATGTCGCGCATCGGCAGTCCTCCGCCCGGCGACCGCACTCCGGGATTTCTCCCCGGTTGTGTCAGATGGCAAGCGGGCGGAGTAGGGGCCTTCCATCTCGTCGGACGGAGGACTGCCCATGAGCGCACTCCTGGTCGGCCTACATGGAGGTCACCGACCCTGTTGTCTGTCTGCGAATCCACATCACAACCACCGGTCTACGTCTGCCTCGCCGAGTTCGGCTTGCAGCGACTGCCATTGCTCCGCGTCCCACACCTCGCCGCGGTTGAACACACCGACCAGCACCACGTTCTTGTCCAGCCCCAGCACCTCACGCTTGGAGGAGGGGAGGTTCAACCGGCCTTGGGCATCCACGGTGGCCGGTTCGAGGCTGGAGGAGAATGCCCGCAGTTCGTCGCCGGTGGCCTCTCCGGCCCGGACCGCGGCCTCGAGCCGCTCCAGCGCACTGCGGGCCTCTTCGGCAGTCCAGATGCCGAGGCACTGCTTGTAGATGGCCACGTACGCCCCTTCGGCCAGCACCGAGCGGAAGGCCGGCGGCAACGAGAGCCGGCCCTTGTCGTCCAGGGAGCGAGTGTGCTCACCGGTGAGCACGATTCCCCCCAACGGGTCCCGAGTAATTCCCCTTCTCTCCCACTTCGTCCCACACTATCCCCCGTCGCCCCACCAGCGCAACTCTATGCAGTGAATTAGAGGGCCGGGGTGCCACCGCGCCCGGATGGAGCCGCGAACGTGAACGAGCGCGGGCGCGATGAGCCAGCAAAAACAAGGGCGAACGCGAACAGAGAGGCCCCTTGGGCCGCTCAATAGGGCAGAGAGGTTTCTTGGGCCGCCTAGCGAGGCAGAGAGGCTAAGAACGCGGCGTGAATGTCGTCGGGCTGGGCGTCTACCGGCCACGCGGCCGACGAGAGGGCGTTTCGAAGCTCCTCAGATGACTCCGCCAGACGAGCAAACAGCTCCTCGGGGGGCCAGTGGCGATACAAGAGGGTTTGGAATCGTGCGGTGGTCCGGGTGCGGCGCTGGGTGATGCCCACCGCTTTGGCCCCGCCCACCAGCACCTCGCCTGGCCCCCGGCTGGCGAAGCAGGCCAACCGTCCCCACGGGCCGGGTTCATAGCGGTCGAATGCCTCCCCGTGCGTGATGCCCAGCGAGGCCAGGGCCGCCACCCACGCTTCGCCCAGCCACAGGGAGGCCCGGTTCACATCGTCATCCCAGAGCGGATCGCTTCGGCCGATCACCACGTCTATCCACACCGAGTGGTCCGGGGCCACCAGCACTGCGCCCCCTCCGCTGCGGCGCCGCACCACTGCAGCGCTTTCGGTGATCGGACTCGAGGCGGTCTCCTCGGGTTGGGCCGACCCCAGCACCAGAGCGGTGTCGAGGGGCGACATCAGCCATACCTCCCGATCAGCGCTGGGGTCGGGACTCAGGGCATGCAACTCCCCCACCGTTCCGCTCAGCCGGTGCGCCTTCCACCCCCCTTGGATCGACAGGGGCTCAGTCTTGGTGCTCACCGATCCATGTCGCCGGGCATCCCGCGACAGGCTCAAGCAGTTTGGGCGACGGATTCGGCTGCTGGGTCTAGGTAGGGCAGCCAGTCGGAAGGCACATGGCCCACGGCCGAAGCTACCCAGGCCGAGCGGGGTGGCTCGGCCGGAGGGCGCATCAGCCTCATCTGCGTCTCCGAGAGCAGCCGATCTCGCTTGGCCATGTTGCACCGGCGGCAGGCAGCCACCACGTTCTCCCAAGAGTGGGTGCCGCCTCGGCTGCGGGGGCGCACGTGGTCGATGGAGTCGGCGTGGCGGCCGCAGTACTGGCAGCGGTAGCCGTCTCGGGCGAACACTCCCCTACGGCTGAGCCCGCCAGTGCGGAAGAACGGCACTTTGACGTAGTAGCGCAGCCGGACCACCGACGGGACCGGCAGATCGAGCTGCTCGGAGCGGATTCGCTCTCCGGATTCCAGCACGACTTCGGCCTTCTCGGCCATCACCAGCACTAGGGCGCGCCGGGGCGACACCACACTCAGCGGCTCGAAGGATGCGTTGAGCACCAGCGCCCGGCTCATGGTGGAAACCATAGTGAACCCGCTGGGCTGCTTTACGCGGATTACCTAGAACACACCTCTGGGTTGAATGCCCGCAAGGGGCGGTTCAACGCAGCTTTACCTGGTGGTCCGCTCCCAAGACCTGCACCATTGCAGATAGGTAATCAGTTCATCGGCGCGGGGCTGGGCTTGGGCATCCCCGTACATGGTGACCATCCGGAACCTCAAATATGCCGGATCAGGGGCCGGCCTCAACCGCCATCCGAGCCGAATGGCCGTCGTCCAGAGGCTGGGATGAGCGAGCAACTTGGCCAGCGATTGAATCACGGTTCCAGGCTACGTCCTCGCGGTCTTTCCCTCGTGATCTTCCTTCGGCGGCCAGTACGATGGGCGGATGGGAACACTAGCCGTCACTGGCGACCACGACGCCGACCAACTTCTCCTTGATGATCCGTTCGCCCTGCTGCTGGCCATGATGCTCGACCAGCAGATCCCCATGGAATGGGCCTTCAAATCGCCCCTTCGACTGAGGGAGCGCATCCCCGACGATTTCTCCGCCGCGGGTTTGGCTGAGATGGACCCCGAGAAGGCCGAGGCCGCCTTCAAGGAGAAGCCCGCCCTGCACCGCTTCCCCGGATCGATGGCCCGCCGGGCCCAAGACCTGGCCCGCCACATCGTGGACCACTACGACGGCAACGCCGCCAAGCTGTGGGCCGAAGCCCCCACCGGCCAAGACCTGCTCAAGCGGCTCAAAGCCCTCCCCGGCTACGGCGACGAGAAGGCCAAGATCTTCCTCGCATTGCTGGCCAAGCGCTTCAACATCACCCCCGAAGGCTGGGAAACCGCCGCCGGCCCCTTCTCCGACGCCACCCCCCGCACCGTCGCCGACATAGACAGCCCCGAAGCCCTAGCCGAAGTAAGAGCCTGGAAAAAAGCCCAAAAAGCCAAAGGCAAAACCAAACAAGACTGATCACCGCAACCTTCTCTAGGCTGGCAACGCCCCTATGACCAACCCAGCCGACATCCCAACTCCGCTTCCGTGGGAGGACCGATCTAAGGCGGTTGGGACTATGCCCGGGGGGAACTTGAGCTACGTAGCAACGTTGCGCGAAATCTGTGAGCACGTTGCTTCGCAGGAGTCCTCCTTTGCGGACCTGGTCAGATGGCTCCAAGATCGCTTTGACCTAAAGGAAAGCAGTGCGTCCTGGAGGGGCCGGTTCTTGCACAATGCCGGCATTCTTGAAGATGAAACCGGCCTGCTCTGTCTCAGCAAACACGCGAACCTCTGGTTTGCCACTGAGGATGACGGCATCCTCGTCGCTCTTTTGCACAGCCGGCTCAAGTTCGTAGGCGAGATGCTCGCTGAATTGGAGGAAGAGCCCCGTACTACGGAAGAGCTCCGCTCAGCAGCAGGCAACTACGGATTGAACTGGCACAGGCGTGATCAAGTGGGCCGACGACGACGGTGGTTGCAGTCGGCTGAGATGATCATGACCCTTAGGGACGGCCGAATTGCCATTACAGAAACAGGACGCGACCTGCTGTCAAAGCTAGATCTCTACGAACCCTTCGGGGACACCGCGTGCTCTCGACCCTTGCCCGACCCCGCTCCACAAGAGACTGGACCCGAAGTCAAGGACTCCGATTCGCTACTCACTGATGCACCCAAGCTTGATGAACTCACGCCAACTATTGACCCCTCGCCTGTTGAAGCTTTAGCGAACGAGCTCAGAGATGCTTCTACCGACAGCAAGAACCCAGACCGATTGGAAGTCGCCGTCCGGGACGCTTTCGAATTTCTGGGTTTCGAAGCCGAGAAGCTCGGCGGCAGCGGCAAGACCGATGTGCTGGTCAAGGCACCTCTGGGTAAGGACGACTCCTACACGGTGACCATCGACGCCAAAACAGTCGGATCAGGCTCTCTGGGGGATGGCCAGGTGGACTGGGGCACTCTGGAAGATCATCGCAAACAGCACAACGCCGACTATTCGATGCTGGTGGGACCCAACCCGTCTGGCAAGCGCCTCATGAACCGGGCAGTCGATAAGGCGGTGGCAGTGCTCTCGACTGAACAACTAGCTGATTTGTGCATCCAGCACGCCGAAACACCACTAGGGCTCAAGGACTACCGAGCACTCTTCGAGTCTGGCGGTGCTGTCGACACGACCCCGACCAGCAGGACGGCCGAGGACTTGGGCCGGCTTCGGAATCTCGCAGTCGAGCTCTGTGAGAAATTGGCTGAGAGGACCGGCGCTTTTGGACCACTTACTGCATCACAACTCATGGTGATGGTCGATCAGCCCGACAAGCCCAGTTCCGAGCAGGAAATCCAACAGACACTAGACACTCTTGCCAACCCATTGGTAGGCGCAGTCCAGGGCACGGCTTCAACGGGATACGTCCTTGCCACCGCCCCGCGAGTCATTCAACAACGCCTCCAACAGCTCGGCGATCAAATATCAGGACTCGAATCGAGCTTGTGAGCAATCCGCAATACGTCCTCCCCAACCTCTTCCCCTCCTGAACGATCACACAACCACCCTCGATGCACTCTCCACACAGCGCTCATGCGGGCCTGCATGAGCCACCTGAGACAGAACTCTTCTCCTTCATCGACGAGTCCCGAAAGCCAGTTCGAGATCCTGCTACTGGCCGCGTTGCCGGGTCGGGCGAACACTACGTCGTTGCCGCAGCAGTCGTCTTGAGTGGAGACGTTGTAGAAATCCGAAATCAGCTCCGAGAGGTTCAGCTAAGGGTCGGCCATCCGCTGCACTACCAAGATCTCAGTCCAACCTGGCAAGCCAAGGTTCTCGAACACATTGACGAAATCGCAGATTGGGATGGGTACCTATTCGAAACTGACCGTCCACTTCCTGCCACCAACTACTCCGAACACCATGTAAGGGCAAAGGTCATCGAGAGAGCATTCACTCACTTGGACAATGAGTTAGGCGTGCGACATGCCATTTTGGAGACACGCGGGCTGGCAGGAACCGACTTCAGCAGCCTTGACCAGAAGGACCACGATGTGCTGCACCGCCTTCAGAGGCAGGAAATCATCTCAGCAGGGTTCCAGATAAGCCACGCCGACAAGTCCGAGGCCATCTTGCAGATTTCAGATCTGCTCGCGGGTTCTCGCTCCGACTGGCTATGCGGCAAGAGTTCGGATGCGTTTCCTCGAATCTCACACCGCATTAGCTCGGTCGAAAGCGTGTTTTCGAACCCCTGACGCGCAGAGGCCCCGGGACTGCGATCCACAGCCGATCCGGGGCGTACTTCCGATGAGGGCCTTTCAGCTAAGTCACCGGCCAATACAAGTATGCCCCCATCACGCCAGAAGCCGCAAGGAATCTCCTGGCATGCCACTTGCGATTGCCCGTAGGGGTATGAGCACGACTAGGCAGTCGGGCCAGCCGATGAGAACGGCTGTGCAGCAATCGTCGAATTGGAGGCGATGGCTGGCAACGCTGAATACGCACGAATACGCATCACCGCGGGTCTAGGCGATGGCCTTCTCGACGAGGGTCCACCACCACCCCGCCCCTTCGCCAAGCCAAGGGCCTGGAAGAAAGCCCAGAAGCCAGCAGCAGGTCCAAGCAAGGCTGGCCGTAATCGACCGATTCAGTACGGTTACCCGTCTGTGACTAACCCAGCTGACATCCCACCTCCCCTGCCGTGGGAGGAACGCCTACCCAGCGCCACTTCGATTCGCGGTGGCTACACCGGCCAGTTGAATACCCTGCGCAGAGTCTGTCAGTTCGTGGACCGGGAACGACCCAAACATCCAGTTCTGGCCAAGTGGATCCAAGACAACTTGGAAATGAAGGAAAAGAACTCCCAAGACATAGTGCACAACTTGCTCAGAAGAGGAGTCCTCGAGTCTACAGCCAGCCAAATCAATCTGAGTCAGCACGCAAGGCACTGGTACACGTCCGGGGACGATGGAGTTCTAATCGCGCTGCTGCATAGCCGTATTCAATTCTTTGGCGAGATGCTCTCAGAGTTGCATGCAGCCCCACTTGCAATAAGTGAATTGCTTGAGGCAGCCCATAAATATGGCTTGAACTGGGACACGCCATCTCAAGTACAGCAACGACGAGGCTGGCTGGAATCAGCGAAGCTGATTGAGCGTGCTGGCGAAGACCGCTTGGCCATCACGGACGTGGGACGCGATCTGCTGGCCAAGCTGGCTGTCCATCGACCTGGCTTCAAACCAACTGGTTCCGCCATTCCGGAACCACTACCAGCCACGAAGCGAGATGGGAGCGAATACAGATCACCGGCTCGACAAGAAGCGACCGAGCAAAGGAGAGTGTTTGAGGTTGACCCCGATCTCATTGACCGGGGGACCTCAGCGCACATGGACGTGCAAGATCAATTGGCAGAAGCCGTCCGATCTGCGGGCGCAGAGCCTCGTTCGCCAGCGCCTCACGATCCCCAATTCGACGTCGCGTGGCAGGTCGGCGATTCAGCATTCGTGGCTGAGGTCAAGAGCTTGACTGAAGAAAACGAAGACCGGCAGCTTCGCCTCGGCTTGGGGCAGGTGCTTTGCTATGCCTTCCTGCTGGATTGGCCTGGAACGGATGATGTGCAGGCGGTTCTTGCAGTAGAGCGTCCACCCACAAACGAGTATTGGGGTGAGCTCTGCAAGGAGCACGGAGTGATTCTCACCTGGCCTGGTGTGTTCGAAGATCTCTTCGACTGAAAATTAAATCCACACTCAGTCGAGTCTGCCGCTATGTCTAGGCGGGCGCGACAGTGGTTCTCCGTCAGCGTCTCAAAGCAGGTTCGGGAGGTTGTTGCCAAGGTGGTCGTAGGTATTGGCGGCCGGTGTCGGGGTGGTTTTCGACGGCCCAGTTTCGGTGGTGGACTTTTTGGTGGCAGTCGTGGCACACCAGGACCAGGTTGTCGGGTTGGGTGGGGCCTCCGTGTTGCCATTCCACGATGTGGTGCGACACACACCATTCGGGTTCTTTGCGGCAGCCGATGCAGCCGCCGTCTCGGGCCTCGAGGGCAGCTCGCAGGGCGAAGTTGGGGTGGCGGCTGGTTGATCCCATCCAGATGGGCTCGGTGCTTGCTTCTTTGAACAGGCCGCACAAGATGTCGGCGTCACAAGCCAGCCTGTGGAACTCGTTTGGCGGAAGCGGGGTGCCGTCAGCCAAGCGGGGGCGGCCCAGCTTGTCGTCGATTAGGTCGTAGTCGGCCATCAACAACAGCGTGGTGCCGTGGGGCTGCTCGCTTCCGTCCGCGGAGATCGTGCGGGTGATGAGCCGCTCCAAAGCGTCGGCGCGGCGGTGCCGGTCGGCGGTGTGCTCGCGGCGGTTGTCGGTCCGCCAGTCGTCGTCGGTCGCCTTGTTCAGCGCCTTGCGGATCCGCGCCGCCGCCACCGGATCGAACAAAGCGAACAGCTGCCACATCCCGTCATCGCGCTCTGAGAACCTGGCCGTGCGGGCCTTGCGCTGGCGCTCGAACCGCTTTGCCCCGTCATCGCCGGCCATCTCGTTTTGATGGTCGCGCACCGTCTTGCGCAACTGCTCCGGCGTCTGCGTCTCCGCCGCCTCCAGCATCTTGGCCTCATCCAGCGGCCCATTCTGAGCCGCAGTCCCCAAAATCCGGGCGTGCTCTGTGTTGATCCGGCTGCCTACCAGCGCGTCCCGAGTGGCCGCCAGCTTCTCCAACTGCTCGGCCTCGCGCATCGTCCGATCAGCCTGATGCCTCGACTGGCGCAACTCGGCCTTCAAAGAGTTCGCAGCGTCAAACGAGCTGCTGCGCCGAGTCTTCTCAGCCACCACCTCAGCCAAAAACCCCTCCAACCGATTACGAGCCTGACCGATCTGCCGCAGCCGCAAATCCAAAGCCCCATCGTCCAGCCCGGATACGTCCACCGCGTCAACATGCACGCCATTCCCGGCATTCCCGCAGGTCACAGCCCCAAAATCCATGCCACAATGATACGGAAGACAGTGACAACTTCTTCTGAGCGGATTGTCAAGTAGATGTCATGCCTACATCGCGTAGGCTTCCTTCATGGGTACCACCACGATCCGTGTGGACGCCGGCACCTACATCCAACTGCTGGAGATGAGCCGCGACGCAGGTATGACTCTCGCAGCAACAGTTCGAGATGCTGCCGAAGTGCTATGGCGTCAGCGATTCGCTAACCATGCTTTGAGACAACTCAGCGAACTTCAGAAAGATCGGGAAGCCTGGCAGGAATACCTGGCTGAGGCTGAAGAGACCCAGGTGGCCGATAGCTGGTCAGGGGATGAGGGTTATTTGGGAGTCGAGCCAGCCTAGGAGGATGGCGATGCAGCGGGGGTCGGAGTGGAGGCGGTGGCCGGCGCCGCTGATGATGCGAAGGCCGGCGTCGCCGTGGGCGTCGGCTATGGCTCGGGCGTCGAGGGGTGACACCTCCCGGTCGTTGGAGCCGTGCAGTATCAGCATGGGCCGGGGGGCGATCTCGGCCGCGCAGCGGTCTACTTGGATCGAACGGGCGGATTTGGCCCAGGAATCTATGGCCTCGGGGAATTCGGGGGCAGAGATGATCCCGAGGGAACGGGCGTAGTCAACAACCCGAGAGGCATCGAGACCCCAGTGGGCGAAGTCCACCGGTGCTCCCATGGTGGCCACTCCCCTGACTCGGCTGTCGTCCTGGGCCACGTGGGCGGCCAGCGCCCCGCCGATGCCGAATCCGGCCAGCCATACCCCTTCCACCTGCTCGAGCCCGTTCAGATAGTCGATGGCGCTGCGGATGTCGTCGGTCCATCCGTCCAGCGAGAAATCGCCCTCGCTGTCGCCGCACCCCCGATAGTTGAGCACCAGCGCGGCCCACTCCATGTTCTGGGCGATCCGGTTGGCCAGGGGATAGATCCGCTCCGCCGCCCTCGAACCCCCGTTGGCCTTTGATGGGAACCCGGGACACAGCACCACGCCGGGCAGCGCCCGCATTCGCCGGTTCTCCGGCACGGCCAAATGCCCGGCAAGCTTCATCCCGTCGGTGGTCTGCCAGTGCGTCACACCGCCACGTTCCCGGTCAATTGCTCCCGCGGTGCGGGCCAGTCGGGCAACTTGCAGCAGCTCACACCGCTCGGGGCCGATAGCCGCGGTTGCGGGCCTCGGCCAGTGTGTCGGGTCCGAACACCAAGAACTGCTCGGATGCCACCAGCTCCTCGATAACCGACTCGTCGTTGATCTCGTCCAAGTCGTACACCAGCTGGGACCGCTTGTCGCCCACGTACCGGAAGCCCTCCAACGACCGCGGCCTGTCCATCTCTAAACCGTACCGCCTTGCTGGCCGGATTCTTCGGCTGGAGGGCCCAGCGCTCCGATGGCATCAAGGTATTGGGTCTCCAAGTCGAGCACCACCACCACGTCCAATGCGTCGACGTCGCGGCCCGACTCAGTGGCCTTGGCCAGCACATAGTCCACCGAGTCGTCGTCGCTGGTAACCACCTCTTCGTTCCGGCCCTCGGCTTCGGCCGCGGTCACATCACCCCGGCCGTAGGTGGCAGAGCCCTGGAGCCGCAGGTGATCCAGCCGCCACAGCAGCACCGCCTCCACATCCTCGTAGCTCAATTTGGCCGACAGCTCGTCGGGCAGACGCTCAGCTACGAACTCCACTGCTTCGTACAGGTCGTACACCGCCCGGGCCCGGGTATGGGCCAGTCGAGACGACGCCCGCATCACCGCGTAGGCGGCCAGCCCGACCACCAAGACTGCGGCGACGATGATTAGAGCTGTCAGATGCCGATGCGCTGAGCCAGGAGCTCGCGGTGATACGTCGGGTCGCCGAACAGCAGTTCCGACGACTTGGCCCGCTTGAAGTACAGGTGAGCAGGGTGCTCCCAGGTGAAGCCGATCCCGCCGTGGATCTGGATGTTCTCCGCCGAGGCGTGAAAGTAGGCCTCCGAGCAATAGGCCTTGGCCAAGCTGGCCACCGAGGGCAGCTCGTCGTTCAGCTCTGAGGCGCACCAGCCGGCGTAGTAGGCGGCCGACTTGGCCGACTCCACCTCCAGCAGCATGTCGGCACACTTGTGCTTGATGGCCTGGAACGACCCGATGGGCCGGCCGAACTGCACCCGGTCTTTGGCGTACTGCACCGACATGTCCAAGCACATCTGGGCCCCGCCCACCTGCTCAGCGGCCAGGGCCACCGCAGCCAGGTCGAGCACCCGCTCCAGCACGGCCCAGCCCCCGCCCTCGGCGCCGATCAGCGTGACCGGGGTGTTGTCGAAGTCCAAGCGGGCCTGCTTGCGGGTCTGATCCATGGTGGACAACGCGGTGCGGGTCAATCCATCGGCGTCGCTGGGGCACCAGAACAGGCTCACCCCGGCGGCGGTGCGAGCGGCCACCAGCACCACGTCGGCGGTATGGCCGTCGATCACGAACATCTTGGTGCCGCTCATGCGCCAGCCGTCGCCGTCGGCGGTGGCCTCGGTGGTGATGCCCGACTCGTCCCAGCGGCCGTTCTCCTCGGTGAAGGCCAACGCGGCCACTGTCTCGCCGGCCGCGATGCCGGGCAGCAGCGCTGTCTTGGCCTCCTCGTCGCCGCTGTGGATGAGGGTGTTGGCGGCCAGCACCACACTGGAGAAGAACGGGGCGCACAGCAGCGCCCGGCCCATCTCCTCCAGCACCACGATCAGCTCGATATAGCTGAAGCCGCTGCCCCCGTACTCCTCCGGGATGATGAGGCCCTGCAATCCGAGTTGCTCGGCCATCTGGTTCCAGACGGCGTCGTCGTAGCCCTTTTCGGTGTCCATCTGGTCACGGACCGCCGATTCCGGGGATTTGTCCTCCAAGAACTGCCGCACGAAGCGCCGCAGCTCTTCTTGTTCCTCGCTGAAGGCAAAGTTCACGGCTCTGTTTCTACTAGACCGCACTTCATGTAGCCACGCCCGAACCTGTCATGGACCCGATAGATAGGGCACAATCGTGGGGCCAACCAGTTTTCCCTGAGTCTCAGTATTCTCTGAGTCGGAGAGCGAGAAGAGCCCGCCATGACTTTGCACTGGCAAGACACCCAGGCCGAGATCCACAAAGTGGTCGTCGGTCCGATGGACAACAACGTCTACGTCCTCCGCTGCCGCCAAACCGGCGATGCGGTTCTGATCGATGCAGCCAACGAACACGATCTTCTGCTGGAGATGTGTTCCTCACTTGGGGTCCGAACCGTTCTGGAGACCCACGGGCACTGGGACCATATTCAGGCCATCCCCGCGGTGCGCGACGCCGGCTACGACGTGGGGGTCACCGCCGAGGACGCCGCCATGCTCGACTCCTATGACTACCTGCTCGAGGACGAGTCGGTGATCGAAGTGGGACGACTCCGGCTGCACTGCGTCCACACCCCCGGTCACACGCCGGGGTCGATGTCGTTCCGCTTGGAGGGCTCGCCCATCTTCTTCTCGGGCGACACCCTCTTTCCGGGCGGACCCGGGGCCACCGGATTTGAGGGTGGCGACTTTGACACCATCATCAAGTCGATCGACCGGCGAATCTTCTCCCCACTGCCGGCTGACACCATGGTTCTGCCGGGCCACGGCGACCAGACCACCATCGGCACTGAGGCCCCCCATCTTCAAGAGTGGATCGACCGGGGCTGGTAGGCCCGCTCGTGGGTGCGCCGCACGGCTTTCCGGTGATAGGGATAGCACCCCCTCCGGCGTAGACTGATCTGGTGAGCCCCCCCGAGGCCCCGCTGTTTGAGGTCGAAAACCTGCACGTTGTCACGGCGGAAGACGGCATCCCGATCCTGTCGGGCATCGACCTCACCGTTGGGGCCGGTGAAGTACACGCCCTCATGGGGCCCAACGGCTCGGGCAAGTCAACTCTGGCCAGCGCGCTTCTGGCCAGCCCCGAGTACGAGGTGACCGGGGGGCGGATCCGCTTCAAGGGCGATGACATCACCGACTGGCCCGCCGATGTGCGGGGCAAGGCCGGATTGTTCCTGGCCTTTCAGTACCCCCAGGAGTTCCCCGGCGTGTCGGTGATGAACTTCCTGCGCCAGGCCCTGTCGGCCCGCAAGGGCATCGACTTGTCGGTGCTGGAATTGCGGCTGGCGGTGATGGAGTGGATGGAGCGGTTCGACATGGACCCCTCGTTTGCCGACCGCTATCTGAACGACGGGTTCTCCGGCGGCGAGAAGAAGCGCAATGAAGTGCTCCAACTGGCCATCTTGGAGCCGGAGATGGCCATCTTGGATGAGACCGATTCCGGGTTGGATATCGACGCGTTGAAGATCGTGGCCAACGGAGTGCAGGAAGTGCGGACCTCTCGCCCGGAAATGGGGGTGCTGGCCATTACCCACTTCCGCCGATTGCTGGACCACTTAGCTCCCGACCACGTCCACATCCTGATGAACGGGAAGATCGCGGCCAGCGGCGGCTTCGAACTGGCCGCGCAGCTCGACGCCGAAGGGTACGAGGCATGGCGCTAGACCCCGGGACCATACGGGACGATTTCCCGATCATGTGCCGAGAGGTGCATGGCCGTCGCCTGGTGTATCTCGACTCGGCGGCCACCTCCCACAAGCCCAGGCCGGTGATCGACGCGGTGACCGACTACTACGAGCGCTTCAACTCCAACGTCCACCGGGGCTCCTATCAACTAGCGGTGGAGGCCACCGAAGCGATGGAAGAGGCTCGGAGGAAGGTCGCCAACTTCATCGGAGCCGACCAGGACTCTGAGATCGTCTTCGCCAAGAACGCCACCGAGGCCATCAACCTGGTGGCCCGAACCTGGGGCCGGGCCAATCTGGGGCCGGGCGACCCGGTGGTGATCACCGAATTGGAGCACCACGCCAACATCGTCCCCTGGCACATGCTGGCCGCCGAGCAGGGCATCGAGCTGCGCTGGATCCCCATCCGCAGCGACGGCCACCTGGATCTGACCGATCTCGACCGTTTGCTCGACGGTGCCCGCCTGCTGAGTGTGGCCGCGGTGTCAAACGTGCTGGGCACTATCAATCCCATCCGGCAACTGGCCGACGCCGCCCACGATGCCGGTGCGCTGATGATGGTGGACGCCAGCCAGTACACCCCCCACCTGCCCACCGACGTGAAAGAGATGGGGGCCGACTTTGTGGCCTTCACCGGCCACAAGATGTGCGGCCCCACGGGAATCGGGGTGCTGTGGGCCAAGCCCGAGCTGCTGGAGGCCATGCCGCCGTTCTTGGGCGGGGGCGAGATGATCCTGAACGTGACCAAGGAGGGGTTCAGCACCGCCGCGGTCCCGTGGAAGTTCGAGGCTGGCACCCCGCCCATTGCCGAAGCGGTCGGACTGGGAGCGGCGGTGGACTATCTGACCGGTCTGGGGATGGACCAGGTGCGGGAGCACGAGGTGGCCCTCACCGGCTATGCCCTGCGGACCTTGAACCAGCGCTACGGCGACGACATCACCATCCACGGGCCAACCGAGCCGGCTGAGCGGGGCGGAGTGCTGTCGTTCGAGTACAAGGGGATCCATCCCCACGATGTGGCCCAGGTGCTGGACCGATCCGGGGTGTGCGTGCGGGCCGGCCACCACTGCGCCAAGCCGCTGATGCGGGTGTTGGGCTGCGCCGCCACCAGTCGGGCATCAATGTACGTGTACAACGATGAGTCAGACGTCGATGCCCTGGCTGATGCGCTGGCCGATGCCGACGTGTTCTTCATCGAGTGAAGTCTTGAATGAAGAATGACTGCATATCGCTGAGCCCTCGCCCGTAGACTGTTGAACCGTCGCCATGCCTGATCTTGAAGATCTCTACCGCGAGATCATCCTCGACCACTACCGCAATCCCCGCAACCGGGGAGAGCTGGACACCCCGCCTGCTGTGCGGGCCGAGGGGTTCAACCCCTTGTGCGGTGACGAGGTGATCATCTACGTGCAATTGGCCGACGGGGTGATCGAAGACATCAAGTTCGGCGGCCAGGGCTGCTCAATCAGTCAGGCCTCCTCGTCGATGATGTCGGCCACCGTCAAGGGCCGCACCGTTGAGGAGCTTCAACGGTTCAACCATGCCTTCAGATCGATGATGTCCATCGAGCCCGACCCTGACGACCCCGCCCCCGTCAACGGCAACAGCCCCGACGTCAAACTCGGCGACCTGGAAGCCCTCAAAGGCGTGGTCAAGTTCCCGGTCCGCATCAAGTGCGCCACCCTCTCCTGGCACACCCTCACCCAAGCCGTCGAAGAGGCCCAAGCCACCTCCTGATCCGACACCGCTGTTCGACTTGAGGAAATCAGTCAGGCTGAAGGAGTAGGAATTGGGCGGCTGTGGCGTTGACGGGCAGCTTCGCCGGATGTTCCGAGCATTGCCCCTATCGAGGCCCAGGAATGGCCGTGGTCTCTGGCAAGGGCGACGGCTTCGTCAATCCGACGCTCGGCATCGGCCCTGTCTTGAAAGGCGACTCGGATAGCCCGAAGAGATGCAGCATCCTTGATTTCGCCCTCAGATGGTTCGTGTTCTTCAAATCGGGCGATGAGCTCATTGGCCCGGTCAATGATTTCTTGCGCAGTGCGGGGCATCAGATCACCTCAAATATCTCTTCCGAGCCGTCATAGCGTGGATGATGACCGGTCCTTCGGCCGAGTCAACAACACCGACTTCAAGCAGATTCCCAGAATGATCAGGGCCAACAAGCATCGTGAAGCCGTCATCAAGATCCTCAGCCAAGATTGGATTGTCGAAGGCGTGGAGTATGTCATGGTCTTGCAAGCCGTGTTTTCGAGCGCTGCCAGCGATCAACGGCCTTTTCACCAAGACAAGTTACCTTGTCAGATCACAAACGACAACGACCAGAGTGCTGTCGTCTACATTCTTTCTCTGTGACCCGCGGAGAAGTGGTGATCGTGTCAGGACCGCCGGGCTCGGGGAAAACGACCGTGAGTGCCGCTCTCGCCTTTGGTTACGAGCGAGGTGTCCATCTGGAGTCGGACTGGTTCTTTCGGTCCATCAAGTCCGGGTTTGTTGCACCATGGCTACCGGACGCGCACGGCCAGAATGCTGCCGTAATGGTGGCCGTCGCGGACGCTGCGGCTGCATATGCCGATGCCGGCTACACGGTCGTGTGGGATGGAATTGTCGGGCCGTGGTTCCTAGGTCGGATTGCCCAACGCCTTGGCGACCGCGAGATCCGTGTTCAATACCTCGTCCTGAGACCCAGTCGCGTCACGGCGTCGCATCGAGTGCGGGATCGCGGCGACACATCCGAGACTTCAGGTGCCGACACTATGTACGACCAGTTCGCCGACCTGGGAGAGCTTGAGTCTCATGTCATCTCGTCGGACGCACCGGCCGACCAGGTCATCGAGGCATGCAGAGCCGCTCTCGTCAACGACAGTCTGCAAGTACACCTCGACTCTTGAGCTGGCCCAATGGAGAGGCGGATGCTCTCGTTGCAGAGAGTTTCCAACTCCAGGTTGTCCTGCTGGCTAGACGAGGGCGTTGACCCTGCGGGCGAATTCTAGGTCTAGCTCGGTGAGGCCGCCGGCGGCGTGGTTGGTTATGGCGATCTCTACGGTGGACCAGACGTTGGACCACTCGGGGTGGTGGAACAGGCGCTCGGAGATCAGCGCTACTCGGGACATGAAACCGAAGGCTTCGGAGAAATCCGAGAATTTAAATGTGGCGGCGAGCTTGTCTCCTTGGCGCTCCCATCCGGGGAGGTCTTCCAAGGCGGCGGCGATCTCCTCGTCGCTGAGCAGTCTCTTGGCGTCGGCGTCTATGGCCATGGGTCGCCTCCTAAGTGAATCTCAACCGGTGATTCGGCGCGGGTGTCGATCCAGGGATCGTAGCCAGTGTCCTCCAGCTGGGCGGCCAACTCTGGGCCTCCGGTCTCCGCGATTGCACCGTCGATGAGGATGTGGACCACGTCGGCGTGGAGCACAGTCAACAAACGGCTGAAGTGGGTGATGGCCAGCACACCGAGGTTGTCCTCATGGGTGGCCTGCTCGATCCGGTGGCTCACCGCGGCCAAGGCATCCACATCGAGACCGCTGTCCAACTCGTCCAAGATGGCGATTCGGGGGCGGAGCACGCCGAGTTGCACCGCTTCGCTTCGCTTCATCTCGCCGCCGGACAGGTCGACGTTTAGCGAGCGGTACAGGAGGCCGGGGTCGAAGTCGACCAGTTCGGCCTCGGCGGCAACTTGGGCTTCCACGGCGCTCCGATCGCCTCCCGCGGCTTCCACTGCTTCTTCCAGCATGTTCTCCAGACCCACACCCGGGACCTCGGTGGGGTACTGCTGCGTGGAGAACAGCCCGGCGTGAGCTCGCTCCCATGGGGAAAGATCCACCAGGTCGACACTGTTGGATTCATCATCAACAAGAGTGATCGACCCTGAGGTGACCTCATAGCCGGGACGGCCCATGATGGCGTAAGCCAGGGTTGACTTCCCCGAACCGTTGGGACCCATCACCGCGTGGACTTCGCCGGACGCCACCCGCAGGTCCACCCCGTTCAGAACCATTTGCCCGCCGACTTGGACATGCAGATCCTCAACGACCAATTCGCTCATGGCTGGACCGCCCTCCTGCTACCCATCTTGGCCGACCTCCAGCCAGACCTGGCCGTCTTCCACGCCCACGTCATAGACCGGCACCGGGCGGGTGGCGGGGAGGGTTTCAGCCTCCCCCGTAGACAAGTTGAACAGGCTGCCGTGCTTCCAGCACTCGATGGTGCCCTCCTCGGTGTCCACCTCTCCCTCCGCTAGTGAGTAATCGGCGTGGCTGCACGTGTCGCCCAGGGCATACAGGTCGTCTCCCAAGCGAATGACTGCAATCTGGTGGACCAGACCGCCGGCCTCGACGTCAAACCGCCGGGCTTCCTCATCGCCCAGCTCAGCGAGCGAGCAGAGAGTCACTCGTTCTGGATTCATGGCCCGGCCTCTCCATCGACACCGCGATGGCCCAACCCCTCGATTTTGGATTGGAGCCGATCTCGCACAGCAGGCACGGCCTCGAGGACGGGAAATTGATCCAACACCTCGTCGAAGAACCCGGCAACAATCAGCCGCTCGGCGGTCTCGGTGGGCACCCCCCGGCTTTCCAGATAGAACAGCTGGTCGCTGTTGATAGGGCCCACCGCAGATGCGTGGCTGCAATGGACCTCGTTGTTCTCGATCTCCAGGTTGGGCACCGACTCGGCCCAGGCGTCCTCGGACAATTTGATGTTGCGGTTGGTCTGGTAGGCGTTGGTGCCCCGGGCATCGGGGCGCACCCGGATCAGCCCGGTGTATACCGACCGGGAGGAGTCGTCCACCGCACCCTTGAACAGCAGGGTGCTAGTGGTGTCCGGAGCGGCGTGATCTTGAAAGGTGCGAAAGTCCAGAGTCTGCTCGCCGTCACCGAAGTACAGCGAGATCAGATCGCCGGTGGCCCCTCGGCCCGAAAGATGGGTGTCCAGCCGCGTCCGGGCGTATTCGCCACCCAACGCCGCCGACGACGAACGCATGTGGGCCTGCGCGCCGATGTGACTGACCTGTGAGCCGATGTGCCACACCTTGGGCCCCAAGTCCTGCACAGCCAGATACCCCACTCGGGCGGCGGCGGCCACTCTGATCTCGATCACCGGGCTGATGAACGCAGAGATGTCGGCTGAGCCGTACAGCTCCAGCACCTCGACCGAGGAGTCGGCCCCCGCGTCCACGATCAGCCGGGGGAAAACCGCTCCCCCATCAGCGTCGAGCCAATGGCGCACCACGATGGGCCCCTCCACACTCACTCCCGGGGGCACCCGAACCAGCAGCGGCTCAACGGAGAACGCGGCATTCATGAGGGCGAACATGTCCACGTCTACCGAGGCGGCCAGATCAGCGTCGCCTTCGCCCAGTGGCCGGACCTCTACGCCTTGGGCTGCAACTTCGGCGGGCAGATCAATGCCGCCAAGACGCCCGTTGCTGGTTTCGGCCATCGCGCTGTGTTCGGGAACAGAGGCCGTCGAAGTGCCGCCGCCATCGTGGGCCAGCTGATAGCGGCTGAGATCCAACTGCCCGATAGGCGTGTACCGCCACACCTCTTCCTCCACCGAGGGCATCGTCGCGGCAGCCACCTGCTCGGCGGCAGCCACTCGGCGGCGGGCCAGCCAATCGGGGCCGGGTATGGCACCGGCCGCATCGGGGGTGAATTGGGTTTCGGTCACGAACGCCGACGACGCTTCCGCCGCTTCGCCTTTCCGCCGCCGCCCGCTCTCGACCGCCGGCGGGACTTCTCCCTCTCCAGTTCGGCCAGCACCCGGGGGCCCGCTTCGTTCACAATGTCTTCGGCCGCGTCCAACAGGGCGCCGATGCTCTCGTCGCTGCCCACGCTGGCCGGCGCGTCGGGAGTGGGCGGTGTGACCAGCGTTCCGTGTGACCAGTTAACGTCCACCATGCGCCGTTCATAGGCCGAGCAGTCGTCGGGACAGCGCCACGGGGCCTCGGGGGCCAGATCCAAATCGCACTTCCGGACGGTCTCGCCATTGGGGTACGACCGGCTCTCGAAGAACTTGCAATCCTGCCGCATGGGCATCAGCCGACAGATCCCTCCATCTGCAACTCGATCAGCCGGCTCCACTCCACGGCGTACTCCATCGGCAGGGTGCGGGTAATGGGCTCGATGAAGCCATTGACGATCATGCCCATGGCCTGCTCCTGGGTCAGCCCCCGGCTCATCAGATAGAACAGCTGCTCATCGGCCACCTTCGAGACGGTGGCCTCGTGGCCGATCTCCGCGTCCCGAGTGCCCACCTCCATGTAGGGGTAGGTGTCGGACACGCTGTCTTCATCCAGGATCAGTGCATCGCACTGCACGTGGCTGCGGCACCCGTAGGCATCGTCCTCCACCCGGACCAAGCCCCGGTAGCTGGTGCGGCCACCGCCGTTGGAGATCGACTTGGACACGATCTTGGATGTGGTCTCGGGGGCGGCGTGGGTCATCTTGGCCCCGGCGTCCTGATGCTGGTCGGGACCGGCGTAGGCCACCGACAGTACCTCGCCCGAGGCCTTGGGACCCACCATCACCACTGCGGGGTACTTCATGGTGAGCCGGGAGCCGATGTTGCCGTCGATCCACTCCATGTGGCCCTCGGCCTCGACCTTGGCCCGCTTGGTGACCAGGTTGTACACGTTGTTGGACCAGTTCTGGATGGTGGTGTAGGTGACCCGGGCCGACTTCTTGACCAGGATCTCCACCACCGCAGAGTGCAGCGAATCGCTGGTGTACACCGGGGCCGAGCACCCCTCGATGTAGTGAACCTGTGAGCCCTCGTCGGCGATGATGAGGGTCCGCTCGAACTGCCCCATGTTCTCGGCATTGATGCGGAAGTAGGCCTGAAGCGGCATCTCCACCGTGACCCCGGGGGGCACATAGATGAAGCTGCCCCCCGACCACACTGCGGAGTTCAGAGCAGAGAACTTGTTGTCGCCCGGCGGGATGATGGTGCCGAAGTGCTCCTTCACCAGCTCGGGGTACTCCTTGAGCGCGGTGTCCATGTCGCAGAACAGCACTCCTTGGCGCTCCAAGTCCTCCCGATTGCGGTGGTACACCACCTCAGACTCGTACTGGGCGGTCACTCCGGCCAGGTACTTGCGCTCAGCCTCGGGGATGCCCAGCTTCTCGTAGGTGTCCTTGATCGAGTCGGGCACGGCCTCCCAGTCGTCGGCCAGCCCCTCGGTGGGCTTGATGTAGTAGTAGATGTTGTCGAAGTCGATGCCCGACATGTCGCCGCCCCAGCTGGGCATGGGCCGCTTCTCGAACCGCGACAGCGACTTCAGGCGGAAGTTCCGCATCCAGTCGGGCTCGCTCTTCATCCACGACATCTCCTGCACGATGTCGGTGTTCAGCCCCTTTTTGGGCTTGAAGACGTAATCTTCCTCGTCGCTCCAGCCGAGCTTGTACCGGCCGAGATCTAAGGCGAGGGCTTCCGACGACATATTCAAATCCTAGTAACAGGGGCGGCGTGGTTGACCTGAATACTACCGGCGGTCAGCCCAATAAGCGCATCTCTGCCCGATATCGGTGGCAGCGAGCGACATAGCCCTGGGCATCCTCCCGGTTCTGCCCTTCGGCCATGTGACCCTCCCGAATCTTGGCCGGCACGCCGATGGCCAAAGCCAGCGGTGGGATCTTCATGTGGTTGGTCACCACTGCACTAGCGCCCACCAATGCCCCCCGGCCCACCACCGCTTCGTGCAGCACAACAGACGCCACACCGATCAGCGCTTCGTCCTCGATGGTGCAGCCCTCCAAATGGGCCAGGTGGCCAACGGTCACGTCGTCGCCCACCGCGGTGGTCAACTCATCGGTGTTGTGGATGACGGCATTGTCCTGAATCGAGGTTCGGGCCCCGATGGTGATTCCCGCCCCGTCGCCCCGGAGAACCGTTCCGGGCCAAATGGTCGACTCGGCCCCCACGCTCACCAGGCCGATGATCACCGCCTGGGGGTGAACGAACGCCTCGGGGTGGATGTCGGGCTCGATGTCTCCCAATGCGTACAGCGGCATGGCCGATCAGCCCAGCGGGTCGAAGGAGCCGTATTTTCCGGCCAAGAACACCAGCGGCCCCACGTCGTCTCGCTGGACTCCCAGATCCAACACCCGGCCCAGGACGATCCAGTGGTCGCCGCCTTCCACTATCTGGTCGATTTCGCAGTCGATCCAGGCCAGGGAGGTCTCGAAGATGGGGGCGCCGGTGACCTTGGTCGTCCACCCCAAGCCGGCGAACTTGTCCTCAGCCTTGGAGGCGAACAGGTTGGACATGTCCACTTGGTCCTCAGCCAGGATGTTCACCCCGAAATGGCCTGCGGCCTCGATGGCCGGCCAACTCGTGGACGTCTTGCCGGGCATGAACATCACCAGCGGCGGGTCGAGCGATACGGAGCCAAAGGAGCCGATGGCCAATCCGGCGGGCCCGTCGGGTCCCGCGGCGGTGACCACGGTCACGCCGGTGGGGAACTGTCCGAGCACTTGGCGGAAGAATGCCGAGTCGAACGGGGGGCTGTCAGACACTTGGACTCCTCAGGCTGGGGCAGACTTTGCCCCGACGCAGTGAGGTTAGTGCTTTCATTCCAGCGATCCCGCGTTGAGCATCGGTGCTCACGTGCTCAAATGGCTGAGCAGAACAGCTCGGGAGTCACTGGACAGTCAGTGCTCGATACTGCCTCGGATACCGAGACCAGCCCATCGGGTCCGGCCACTTGGTCTACTAGAGCGAGCGGCACGACCTCTTCGTCAGCCTCCCACGCATCCACCATTCCCAACGCCCTCTCGATCAGCGAGTCCCACATGGGGCCAGGAAGCACTGTGCCCTTGCCGGCCACCAGCCATACGGGAACATCGGCGGCATGGGCAACCGCCGCCGCGGCCCGAGACCCGGCGACGGCTAGAAATCCATCGGGCCCGACGGCGGCTGTCTCCAACAGCACCACATCTGCTGACGCAGCCGCCGCCCCCAGCCCGCTTTCGGACACTTCGTCCACCCAGCTGTCCTGTTCCAACAATCGCCGCACCAGGTGATGGCCCTCCCCCAACACATCTACCACCAGCACCCGAAGATCGCCTCGGAGCCGCAAAGCCCGACCGATCAGATCCGGCCATCCGAGCACGCAGACCGAGACCTCGACCGGGAGCTCGCGCGACAGCAGCCGAGCAGTTCGGTCTTCGGCAATCGCCTCCATACACGCCCGGACTTCGGACCGGGGGTCGGCCGCGGTGAGAACCCGGGAGGCCAGCCACATGAGCGGACCCGAGGAGGGCTGGCGGGCGAGCATCCGCCGACAGGTGGTGACCAGCCCGGCCGGGTCGTGGCCGAAGCTCAACAGCGCCCCGGCTGTCTCCCGCACCAGCGATTCCTGACCCACCCCGGAAGACCGGGCCACATAGCGCAGATGCTCGATGGGGTGCACCGCCCAAGCGTATGCGATTCGATCTGATCATCAGCCCGTTCATCAGCCACGACACCGGGTTCGGCCCCCGGGCTGGGCTAATTTCAGATGCGATGTCCACCACGCTTGATGCCGATGTGAACCTCACACCGCTGAACGGCGAACCCCGTCCGATTGGCGATTGGGTCACCGTCTTCCATCTGGTGATCGTGGTTCTCGACCCGTACACCTATGAGAGTTCGTGGATGATCGACACTGCTGGTCGCATTCTGCGCAACTTCGTCGGCGCCGACTGCCGGGTGGCCTTCATGGTCACTGCCTCGCCCCAGGAGACCGAGGAGTTCCTAGGGCCGTGGACCCAGGAGATCCTGACGTTTGCCGACGAGGACCGCTCTGTGGTGCGGGCTCTGGGACTGGAGTCGCTGCCAGCCATCGTCCACCTCGATCATCAGCTCAATCTGCGGGCCTCCGCCGAGGGCTGGAACCCTCCCGACTGGAGGGACTTCGCCACCCAACTCGGCCAGGCGATGAGCTGGCACCCTCCGGTGATCCCCGACGCCGGAGACCCATCGCCGTTCGCCGGGACCCCGGCGCTAGGCTGAGATGAGCCAACTGAGCCGAGTTGATAGCCGAGGTTGATGGCCGATTTCGCCTACTCCGAACTGCTCCCCAAGGGGTCTGACACCACCACCGAATACCGCCTGCTGACGACGGATTACGTCTCCACCATCTCGCTGGGCGACCGCCAGTTCCTCCAGGTTGATCCCGAAGCCCTCCGGCTGCTCACCAGCGAGGCCATGAGAGACATCGCCCACCTGCTGCGCACCGAGCACTTGGCGCAGTTGGCCTCCATCTTGGACGATCCCGAGGCGTCGGAAAATGACCGATTTGTGGCCACAGAACTGCTCCGCAACGCCAACATTGCCGCGGGCGGAGTGCTGCCCAGCTGCCAGGACACCGGGACGGCGGTAGTGGTGGGCCACAAGGGCGAGCGGGTGCTCACCGACGCCGACGACGAACGGGCTATCGCCCGAGGAGTTTTCGACACCTTCCAGACCTCGAACCTGCGCTATTCCCAGATGGCTCCGCTGACCATGTTCGAGGAGCGCAACACCGGCAACAACCTGCCCGCGCAGATCGAGATCTACGCCGCGCCGGGAGACGCTTATTCGTTTCTGTTCATGGCCAAGGGCGGCGGCTCGGCCAACAAGTCGTACTTGTTCCAGGAGACCAAGGCGCTACTCAACCCCGACTCTCTCACCCGCTTTATGGACGAGAAGCTCCGCACCCTGGGCACCGCGGCCTGCCCGCCATACCACTTGGCGGTGGTCATCGGCGGCACCTCTGCGGAGTACACGCTGAAGGTGGCGAAGTACGCCTCGGCCCATTACCTCGACACACTGCCCACACAGGGGTCGGAGACCGGACACGCCTACCGGGACCTTGAGTGGGAAGACCGCATACTGGAGCTGACCCGGCAATTCGGCATCGGCGCCCAGTTCGGCGGCAAGTACTTCTGCCATGACGTCCGGGTGATCCGGCTCCCCCGCCACGGCGCCTCCTGCCCCGTGGGGGTGGCGGTTTCGTGCTCAGCCGACCGCCAGGCCCTGGGCAAGATCACCTCTGAGGGGATTTTCCTGGAGCAGCTGGAGACCGACCCCGCTCGGTTCCTGCCAGAGGTAACCGACGAAGATCTGAGCGGCCAGGTGGTGCGCATCGACTTGGATGAACCCATGGCCGCCATCCAGGCCGAGCTGTCGAAATATCCGGTGAAGACCAGGCTGTCGCTCACCGGCACCCTGGTGGTGGGCCGCGACCTGGCCCACGCCAAAATCAAGGAGCGGCTGGACGCCGGAGAGCCCATGCCGGACTATCTGCGAGACCACCCGGTGTACTACGCCGGCCCGGCCAAGACCCCCGAGGGCTATGCCTCCGGATCGTTCGGCCCCACCACCGCGGGGCGCATGGACGCCTACGTGGACCAGTTCCAGGCGGCCGGGGGCAGCCTGGTGATGCTGGCCAAGGGCAACCGGTCCCGCCAAGTGGTCGACGCCTGCGCCCGCCACGGCGGGTTCTACCTGGGATCAATCGGCGGCCCCGCGGCCCGCCTGGCCAAAGACTCGATCCGCAAGGTGGAAGTGCTGGAATACCCCGAGCTGGGCATGGAGGCGGTATTCCGAATCGAGGTGGAGGACTTCCCCGCCTTCATCGTGACCGACGACAAGGGCAACGACTTCTTCACCGAGGTTTCCACCCCGGTGGCCATCAGCTAGCTGACTGACTGCTGGCCAGCCAATAGGTCAGTTGATCTGGCGGTCGTGGTCGGCCCAGTAGGGCTCGCGCAGGCGGTACTTCTGGAGCTTGCCGGTGGCGGTGCGGGCCAGCTCTTCGCGGAACTCCACCGAGGTGGGGCACTTGTAGTGGGCGAGGCGGCTCCGGCAGTGCTGAATCAGCTCGTCCTCGGTCGCCGATGTGCCGGGGGCCAACACCACCAGGGCCTTCACCGTCTCACCCCACTTCTCGTCGGGCACGCCGATCACCGCCACCTCAGCCACCGCTTCGTGGGCGAACAGAGCGTCCTCCACCTCGATCGACGACACGTTCTCCCCGCCGGAGATGATCACGTCTTTCTTGCGGTCCGACAGGGCGAGGTAGCCCTCTTCGTCGATGAGGCCGCCGTCACCGGTGTGGAACCAACCCCCAGCCAGGGCGTCGGCCGAGGCATCCGGCTGCTCCCAATATCCCTCCAGCACGTGGTTGCCCCGGGCCAGCACCTCGCCCGATTCGTCTACGTCCAGCGAAATGCCCAGCGCGGGAACGCCCTGGCGGGATAGCTTGACCGCCCGTTCGGCCGGGCTCAGGTGGTCCCATTCCGCCCGGCGGCGGTTCATGGTCAGATAGGGAGCAGTCTCGGTGAGGCCGTAGAGCTGCATGAACTCCCAGCCCAACTCGGTCTCCATCCGCTCGATGGTGCGGGTGGGCGGAGGTGCTCCGGCCACCGTCATTCGCACTCGTCCCGAACCGGGAATCTCCCCTTCCCAATCTTGAGCCGCATCCAAAACGGCGGCCACCACCGCCGGAGCCCCGCACAGGTACGTGACGCCGTGGTGCTCTACCCGGCGCAGGATCTCCGCGCCGTCCACCTTGCGCAGCACGATGTGGCAAGCACCGGCACCGCTGATGGCGTAAGGCATCCCCCAGCCGTTGCAGTGGAACATGGGCAGGGTGTGGAGATAAACGTCCCGGTCGCTCACCCCGGCCGCCCAGCCAAAGGTGGTGGCGTTCAGCCACAGCGAACGATGGGTCATCTGCACCCCCTTGGGGCGGGCAGTGGTGCCCGAGGTGTAGTTGATGGTGGCCGTGGCCTCTTCTTCCGGAGTCCATGCTTCGGGCTCCACGCCGAAACGGTAGAGGGCTTGGTCGGATTCTGCGCCGATCACATAGCGGTGGCGGCAGTCCACGTCGGCCAATGCGTCTTTCAACTCCGGATCAATCAGCAGCATCGTGGCCCCGGAATGCTCCACGATGTATCTGATCTCCTCTTCGTTGAGCCGGAAGTTGATGGGCACGCACACTCGGCCGTATCCGCTCACCCCGAACAAGGAGACCATAAGCCGGGCCGCGTTGTGGGAGACGATGGCCACCCGCTCCCCGAATCCGATCCCGCGCTCGTCCAACGCGGCGGCCTGGGCTCGGGCTAGTTCGCCCATTCGGGAGTAGGTCAGCTCGCCCCACCCTTCGGCCGGTTGATCCGGTTCGTCCACGATCCCCACCCGGTCGCCGTACACCGTCTCGGCCCGATCCAAGAAGTCCCGCACACTCAGAGCTACCTTCATTGCCCCACCGTATCCATCCCGCCCGCCCATCTACACAGGCGGCCAGCCGCAGCCCCACCGGCAAGTTCTATTGATGGCTCACGCACGACATGGGTTGTCCACTTCCTGCTCGTACAATTTCCGCCGTGACGGTTGTACGGGTTCTGGGCACACTCGGAAAGACCATCATTGCCCTCGGGCTCATCATTCTGCTGTTCGGAATATTCCAGCTCTGGGGAACTGGTGTCATCGAAGCCCGGGCCCAGCAAGATCTGGACGACGACTTCTCCGACCTGCTGGAGGCATCCAGCGCTTGGGAGCCCGCCCCGCTTTCCCCAGTCGCCACTCCCACTCCTGGTCCCGCTGACACCGCTGACCCCACGGCCACCCCCGAGCCCATCGAGACCCCTCGGTCTGCCGACGACCCCAACCCAAGCCCGCCGTCTCCGAGCCCGACTCCCACTCCGACTCCCACTGCGGAGCCAGCCGGAGATCCCCAGCCGCCACCCACTCCCCACCCGGAATGGCTGGCCATGCTCTACCGAGATCAGGGATCGGCCATCGCCCGGATCCAGATCCCCCGCATCGGACTGGACAAGACCGTTGTGGAGGGCGTGAGGGTTGGCGATCTCCGCAAGGGGCCCGGCCACTATCCAGCCACTGCCATGCTCGGCCAAGAGGGAAATGCGGCCATCGCCGGTCACCGAACCACCTATGGCGCACCATTCGGCGACATCGATGAGTTGCTCCCCGGAGACGAGATGATCATCACCACCATCCAAGGGGAGTTCATTTACAGAGTGATAGAGCAAGGAGAGGGATTCGGACACCTCATCGTTCCCCCCACCGCGGTTGAGGTCCTCGATCAGGATTTCCCCGTCCACCCCAACCGGCTCACTCTGACGGCTTGTCACCCCAAGGGCTCTGCCCGCCAGCGAATCATCGTGGTAGGAGAGCTAGTGGGCGAACCCGCCCCTACGTACCCCCGACCCGGGCAACAACAGCAGTTTGCCCTTCAGCTGGCCGACGAGAATGTGGATGAGGTGGAGTCCAGCAACCAGACGATCACTACAACCCCCGCCCCCGAACCTACCGACGAGGCGACGACCGCGACGCCCGAACCTGAACCCGCCGACGAGACGGCAACTTCGACGCCCGAACCCGAGCCCACCGATGAGGCGACGACTCCGACGCCCGCCTCTACGCCGACCGCGGACCCGACCCCAGAAACAGAGGAAGAAGATGAAGAAGAGGAAACAGCAGCCGCAGCAGCAGCATCGCCGACGGCTGATTCCTTCGGCGAAGGCCTCGACGGAGATTCTGACGGGCTGATCCCGGCTGTCTTGTGGGGCCTGGCCGCGATGGCCATTTGGTTCTCAGCCCTGTTCGCCGGGCATCGATGGAAGAAGCTCCCGGCCTACGCTCTATCGACAGTGCCCTTCCTCATTGTGTTGTTCATGGCGTTCTGGCATATCGACCGAGTGCTGCCCTCCTACTGATGTGCTGGATTCCATGAAGCGCTTCTTCCTCCCCATAGTGCTGGCATTGGCGCTGGCGGCAGCCGGATGCGGCGGGGAAGAAACCGAGGACTCTCTGCTCGACGAGGTGTTCGTGCAGCCCACCGCCGAACCCGACCTCCTGCCCACCGAGGAGGATTTGCGCGACCGGTTCGAGGGAACCGTCACCGATCCCTACGACCTTCTCGTGGGGACGTGCTTCAACCAGTACACCTACCGGGACCGCAACGATCTGCTCGCCCAGCTGACCACCGCCATCGGCTGCACCCGACCCCACAATGCCCAGGTGTACGCCATTGTGGCCCACGAAGCCCCACCCGGCATCCCCTATCCCGGAGAAGAGGCGGTCAATAGCTGGGGTCAGGAACAGTGCTACGACCAGTTCGAGCCCTTCGTCGGACTCGTCTACGAGAAATCTCAGCTCGACATCGGCATGATCACCCCCAGCCGCACCGACTGGGAGGGTGAGGAGTCCCGTCAGCGCATCTCCTGCTTCGTACACAGCTACAAGGGTCTGCTCATCATCGGAACCATGGAGGACATCAGGCTCTGAGGCCCGGCCAGCTCAGGCCATCAGCGCGGCCAATGCCGTCCATGACTGGGGCGCGGCCCCGCAGCCGGTGCCGTCGTCAGGGTCCCAATACTCGGAGAAGCCGCTCCGCATTGCGCCCCTGGCGGTGGCCGAGGCCACTGCCTCCGCAGCTTCGTGCCGCCCGTGTGTACGCAGGCCCACCCACACCAGATAGCTGAGCTGGGGCCAGGCCGGCCCCCGCCAATACGAGCGGGGGTCGAATCCAGGTTCCCCTCGATGAACGCCAGCGGGGCCGCACCCCCCGCCGTAGGCCGATGGATCGATCAGGTCGGCGGCCACGGCATCAATCCGGTCGGTCTCCGCGGCAACCAGCATCGGCAGCAGGCCGTCGAGTGTGCGAGCCCGCCCCGAACCCGACTCCGCCTCCCCGGCGTCCGCCCACGTGCGGAGGGGTTGATCCCACTGATCGGCCAGGCACTCCGCCAGCTCATCGGCATACCCGGTTATCTCTGAGCGTCCGGACACCGTGGCCAGCTCCCGGGCGTTGAACACCACCAGGGCGTTGAACCCCGCCGACGCGGATTCGAATGCCGGGTTGGCCACGGGAGATCCAGCAGGGCTGAGTTCAATCGACGTGACAAGCCGGTTCTTTGCTCGTCGCCAAGAATCCAGGGAGAACCCACCAGGGCAGAAGTCGTCCCAGCGAGGACTGTCGTCAGCCCCGCTCTCCCAGGGATGGCACAGCGCCACCAGCCCGTTGGCAAGGCGGCGGCGATAAACGAGTAGGAACCGCAGCCCGTGCTCGGCCTTGGCCACCGTCTCTTCGCTCACGTCCACCCCCCGCCGCACCAGTTCGGCAACGGCATGCCCGTACATGGGGGGCTGGGTGATGCACGAAGCGTCGTCTCGACCCCAAAGATCGGCCGCCACCCCGGGATGACGCACATAGTTCATGTGGGGGACGAACCCGTCGGCGCCCTGCACCGACAGCGCGGTTTGAAGCTCGGTCAGGCCGCGATCGTCGCCCAACTCAGCCCAGCACACCGCGTGGAAGCAGGAATCCCACAGCCACTGCCAGGGGTACGTTGCCGGATTCGGGACGGCATAGCCCTCGGGAACCCAATGGGCCTCCAAAACCGCTCGAGCCGCCTCCCGCACCGCGGAGCGTTCATGCTCGCCTGGCCCATCCATGTGTTCCCCCTCCATGTGTTCCCCCTCCTGATCTTCCCCCTCCCGATCTTCAAAGTCTCACATTTCCGGCATATCTGGTTACCTCGTGGGAATGGCACGGGGCGCGATCGTCTCATTTCGACTGGGATTGAGCGACGGCGTGTCCATCGTTGCCCGCCTCTGGCAAGAGATGCTCACCGACATCGGCTTCGAGATGGTGATGGTGGCCGCGGAGGGCCCGGTTGACCGGCTGGTACCGGGTTTGGGCATCGGCCAGCTTGACGGTCCTGACCCCGACGAGTTCACCGCCTCGGTGGCCGACGTCGACTTGGTGGTGGTGGAGAACCTCTGCACCATCCCGCTGAACCTCCCGGCAGCTCGCACCGTGGCCCGGACGCTGGCCGGTCGCCCCGCCATACTCCACCACCACGACCCTCCCTGGCAGCGAGAGCGGTTTGCCTCGGTGACCGAGTTGCCCGCCCACGACCCCTGCTGGCGCCACGTGGTGATCAATCGGCTCACCGCCGAGCAGTTCGCCCAGCGAGGTCTCGAGGCAACGGTGATCTACAACGGATTCGACACCCAGCGCCCCGAGGGCGACCGAGCCGCGATGAGGAAGAGTCTGGGAGTGGCCGATGATGCCCTGCTGGTGGCCCACCCGGTGCGAGCCATTCCCCGCAAGAACATTCCCGTGGCCATCGCCATCGCCGAAGAGCTGGAAGGCGCCTATTGGCTGATGGGGCAAGCCGAAGAGGGCTACGACGCCACCTTGGGGCAGCTGCTGGCCAGCGCCCGCTGTCCGGTGATCCATCGGCCGGTGGCTCGTACCCCCGACATCTATGCCGCCGCTGATCTGGTGGTTTTTCCCTCCACTTGGGAGGGGTTCGGCAATCCCCCTGTGGAGGCGGCCATCTGGCGGCGGCCCTGCGTGGTGGGCAGCTATCCGGTGGCCGACGAGTTGGCTGAGTTCGGGTTCCGCTGGTTCTCTCCCGACCGCCTACACGAGGTGCGCGCGTTCTTGGACTGCCCCGACACCGAACTATTGGACCAGAATCAGGCCATCGCCCAACGACACTTCTCCTTGGAGCGGGTCCGAGCGGATCTGGTCGCACTCTTGGACGACGCGGGCTGGCTCCCGTGAGCCCAGACAACCTCGCGGCCCGACGACGACGCATCGCTCAGCTGACCACCATGGGCCAGCGGCTGGGCTACCTCCTCTACCTGGCCGCCGCCGCCCTCTTCTTCACCGGCTTCGCCACCAGCTTCCGCAGCCCCCTGGTTACCGCCATCATCGTCTGCCTGCTCGTTGGCTCCCTCGTTCTCGCTCCTGCCATCATCTTCTCCTACGCCGTGAGGGCCGCGGATCGGGAAGAGCCCTTGCCCTAAGGGCTGATGTCTATGGGGCTTATGTCTATGGGCTCCGACGGCATTCGACCGGCCACCACATCGGGCAAGAACTCCCGCAGCCGTTCGGGCAGCACCTTCTCGTCAGAGGCCAACAGCTCTTCCAGACTCCACCAGCGGGCCTCCTCGAACGCGGCCGCCTCCAGCGCTTCAAGGTGCTGGGGATTCCACTCTCCCCCATCGGGACACCAGGCCACGTGGATGCGCTCATCGGAGTCGAAGTGGATGCCGGCGAAATCGAACTCCACGTGCTGGGTCCAGATGCAGGGCCCGACCTCCACGTCGGCGAACCCCGTCTCTTCCCACAGCTCGCGACGAGCGCCCGCGGCCGAGTCCTCTCCCGGTCCCAGCCCGCCGCCGGGAATCTCCCACCACGGCTCCTTGTGGGGGTCGATGGGATCGCTGGCCTGCATCAAGAAGATGCGCCCATGCCGGTCCAACAGCACCACTCGGGCGGCGGGGCGGCGCAGCGTCCATGCCATGGGCGCCGACCATACCCGCCCCCACCGGCCGCGGGCGGTTCCAACATCAACCTGCGGCGGAATAGATGGCCGCAAGCACCCGCCGGTACAGTCCCGCTCGAAGAACCACTACCGGGGGGTTGCTCAAAATGGAGTTCGGATATTTTGCCCAGTGTTTCGTGCCTGATTTCGGCTACGAGGACAACCCCGACTGGGAGGCCCAGCGCATCCGCGACAACTTGGAGATCTCCCAGCTTTGCGACAGCAACGGGTTCAAGTACATCTGGGCCTCCGAGCACCACTTCCTGCGGGAGTACTCCCACATGTCCTCGCCCGAGGTGTTCCTGTCGGCGGTGGCCTCGACCACCGAGAACGTGCATCTGGGATCGGCCATCTTCAACATCACCGCCCCGGTGAACCACCCGGTGCGCTCGGCCGAGCGGGCGGCCATGATCGACGTGCTGTCGAACGGGCGGTTCGAACTGGGCACCGGCCGGGGCTCCTCATCCACCGAGGTGATGGGGTTCGGCATGCCGGGAACGCCCCGCGACCCGGAAACCGGCCTAGCCGACACCGAGGTCACCCGAGGCCTGTGGGACGAGGCCATCCGCCAGATCCCCCACATGTGGCGAGAGGGTGCCTACAGCTACGAGGGCGACAGCTTCTCCATGCCGGCCCGGGAGATCTTCCCCAAGCCGGTCACCAAGCCCCATCCCCCGCTGTGGGTGGCGTGCGGCAGCCCGGGCACCTTCGAGAAGGCCGGCAAGCTGGGTATCGGGGTGCTGTGCTTCACCATCGGAACGCCCGACGAGATCGCCCCGCTGATCGAGATCTACAAGAACGAGATAGCTAGCTGCAAGAACCCGGTGGGCGATTACGTCCACGACAACGTGATGTGCGTGGGCTTCGGCGTCTGCCTGGACGACCGGGAGGTGGCCATCGACTGGGCCACCCGGGGCCACATGTATTACTACCAGTGCCTCGTCTACCGCTGGCTGGACACTTTCCCCAAGCCCGAGGGCATTCCCGAGTGGCCGGCCGTCATCCCCGAGCCCACCCATGACGACGTGAAAATGGCCATCGAGGGTGGCTCGCTGTGCGTGGGCAACGCTGAAGACTGCATCCATGTTTCGCGCCAGTACGAGCGGGTAGGCGCCGATCAGTATGTGATCAGCCCGCTAACCTCCACGCTTCCCATGGACGTGGTGCGCGAGACCATCGTGAACTTCGGCAAGCACGTGATCCCGGTGATCGACACCGACCCAGTACACCGCTCCACGCGCCAGCGCGAGGCTGCTCTGGCTGTGGCGGAATAATCGGCGAACACCGAGGCAATCAGACTTAGCTGGGTAACCCGTTCCAACAGACCCGTCTAATCGGTCCACAAAAATCACCGCTCAGCCTAGCCAGAGGGCGATCCAGCCGCTAGCGTATTGTCGTCCCTTGAGTCCAACATTGGGAGCAAAACCATGCAGGAATCTGTTAACCGCTTGCTGGTCCTACTCGGGCTGGTATTGGCCTTCTCGCTGATTGCCGTCTCCTGCGGCAGCGACGACGGCGCAGCCCCCGCGGCCCCCGCGGTCGCCACGCAAGCTCCAGAGCCGGAAGCCACGGAGCAACAGGCCGTTGAAATCCTTCAAGGTCGCACACTGCAAAGAGTCCTGGAGCGGGGCTACGTGCTCTGCGGCTCCCGAGATGACCTTCCTGGCTTCGCAGCCGTCCAGCCCGATGGGACCTATGTGGGCTTCGACATTGATATGTGCCGGGTAGTGGCTGCCGCTGTGCTGGGCGATGCCGAGGCCGTGGAAATCGTGCCAGTTACCAGTGCTGAGCGGTTTACCGCATTGCAGGCCGGCCAGTTTGACGTGATGAACCGCAACACGACGTGGACGGCGACTAGGGACGGGGTCGAGTCGGCCAACTTCTTGTTCACTACCTATTTTGATGGACAGGGAATGATGGTCCCCGCATCCAGCGGTCTCACTACCCTGGAGGACTTGGCCGACGCCAGCATCTGCGTCAGCACCGGTACTACCACCGAGTTGAATCTCAGCGCGGTTCTCAATGCCCGGGGAATTACATTTACGCCAATCCCCTTCGAAGGTTTCGACACCCTGGTTCCGGCCTACGAAGAGGGCCAGTGCGAGGCAATGACTGCTGACAGCAGTGCCCTCGGTGTGTTCAAGTTCGAAATCGAGGATAAGGGCGGCGAGGAACAGCACATCATGTCTGAAGTGTTCTCCAAAGAGCCTCTCGGCCCGGTGGTCCTCGATGGCGATACCGAGTGGGCTCAAGTCGTGAACTGGGCAATCATGGCTACCGTGCAAGCTTGGGAGTTCGGCCTCAATTCGACCAATGTCACCAGCTACGCCGGTAATGATCCCAACATTGAGAATTTCCTCGGCGGGATCGACCCCGAACTCGGTCTCCCTACCGACTTCGCAGTGCAAGTTGTGTCGCAGGTGGGTAACTACGAGGAAATCTTCAATAGCCATCCGCAGTTGGGAACTCTCTCCGGAAGTGTGAACGACTTGTGGACAAACGGCGGGCTCATGTACGTCCCGCCCTACCGATAGACGGAGCCCCGCTCGTCTATCGGCGAGCAAACGCAGATGAGAACGGCCCACCGGTCTCTGACTGGTGGGCCGTTCTCATCTAAATTCATGGCCATCCTGCTATGAGCAGCACCGCTGAAGTCACCGGCACACCCGCAGATCTCACCGCAGTTCCCTCCGCGCCCCTTAAGCGCAGGGCGCAGGCACTGATTGCCGACCTAATGATCCTTGCGATAGTGGCGGTTATATCGGTGTGGCAATTCGGGCTGCGGCTGCTCGATGGCTACAGCGACGTTGCAGAGTTGCTCCTTGCCTGGCTATTTGTGGCAGCCATACCTGCGGCGATTTTATCGCTAATGCTGACTGACGCCGTCCGAATTGGGCAGACACCGGGCATGGCCTTACTTGGCATCCGAGTCGTCCACGACGGTTCCGCAAGGCGTGCTGTTCCCACAAGCGACCCGCGAGTGCCACTGCCTGGGATCCCCGCGCTTTGGCGTGATGTGCGGGTGCTTCGAATAGCCGGGCAAGTCTTGGTAGCGGTAGCAGTGATCGCAGCGCTGAGGTTGCTATTCCACAATTTGGTCACCGGTATGGACGAAACCGGCATCTCCCGGGATTTCGACGTCCTGCAAAGACCCACCAACTTTGAAATTCGGGACGCAAACTTTGATCTTCGAAACCCAATTTGGAAGGGGATTCTGGCCGGGATCAAGAACACCGCGCTGGTCTCGGTGGTGGGCATCTTTATGGCCTCTTTGATCGGATTGTTTGTGGGTATCGCCCGGCTTTCCTCCAACAAGCTGGTTGCGTGGCTGGCCACTCTGTACGTAGAGACCCTGCGCAACATCCCGCCGCTGGTGGTGATCATGTTCTTCGGCTTCGCACTCTTCACTTTCGGACCATTGCCTGCATGGGCCATCAGCCGCGGGCAGTTTCCCTGGGAAGGACGGTGGCCGGGTTCCGACAGCAACTACCTGATCATCAGCAAGGACCGCTGGGGCATCCCATCGCTAGCCTCCAGCGGCAACGTCGGGCTGTTCTGGGTGCTGGTGCTTGTCGCCGCAATCACTGCCATCGCTGTAGGCATCTGGCGAACTCGGCGCAACACTGCCACTGGGATTCCCCACCACCGGATGCTCTGGTCGCTCGCCGTGTTCACCCTTGTCGTGGTGGTAAGTTTTGTAGCTCTTGGCGGGCCTTACGATTGGTCCTGGCCAGCAGTCTCGGACAGCGGAAGGAGAGTCTCTGGAGGGTTTGCCACTAACTCTGGCTTCATGGCCCTCACCATTGCCCTGGGCTGTTATACCGCCAGCTTCGTTGCCGAAATTGTGCGGGGTTCCATACTGGCCCTTCCCCGAGGTCAAGGGGAGGCTGCTTCAGCCATTGGTCTCAAGTCCTCTCAGCAGTATCGATTTGTGATCCTGCCCCAAGCGATGCGGATCGCCATCCCGCCCTACATCAGCGAGTGTCTGAACCTGGCCAAGAACACTTCCCTGGCCATAACCGTGGGGTTCTTCGACGTCACCCTTTTGGTCCAAACGGCAATCGGCAATGGAAACCCTGCACCTCAGCTAATTGGAATCCTCATGGCCGTCTATTTGCTGATCAGCCTCATCATCTCACTTGTGCTCAATCTGTATAACCGCTCAATTCAGCTCAAAGAACGATGACATCTCCACCGACCACAACTGCCATAGAGCAGAAAATCAGCCACTCCGTCGGTACCCGTACCGCCGCCATTGTTGGGTTGATAACCGCGATCCTCGGTCTGTTCATCGTTAGTTCCAATGGGCCTAGCACAGTGTTCGGCTGGGGAACAGTCGCCGTCGGTCTCGGGACTTTAGCAGCCCTCCGCGTACCCCAACTGCGCAAGGACTTGTTTAATACCTGGTATAACGCTCTAGTCACCATCCTTCTTGGGGTGGTGGGGGTCTACGCAATCTATCGAGGCGGGAAATTCTTGTTCCTCTCTGGGCAGTGGGAAGCAGTGAGGCAGAACCTCACCTTGCTCATGATTGGGACCTTCCCTCGTTCTGAGCAATGGCGACTGGTGGTGCAGACCTACTTGCTGGCCTCATCTATTGGGATTGCCTGGGGTACAGTGGTGGCCAGCAACCGAGATCGGGCCATCGAAATCGGGACGGCGTTCGAACGGCACAGCGTTCTAGGGTTAGCACGTCGCTATTGGGCCATCCTGGTCTTGCTCATTGTCACCTTGATATTCACTGGCACTATCTGGCCAACGTTACTCACCGTCTCTGCTTTGGCCCTCGGTCTAATTCTGCGCCAGTCGGTCATGCGGCTGCCGCGCCAACTCCGAAAAGTCGGATGGTTCGCAGCAGGTCTGACCGGCATCGTGTCATTTCAAGTCCTGACCGGTACAGGAGGGATCAGCTGGTGGTGGACCAGTGCCCTCTTTTCTTTTGCCGCCCTTCAAATCGCCAGCGCGAAAGACTTCAGCAAGTACTTGGGAACTATGATTGTTTGGCCGGTCTCTGGCCGCACACGGCAAATCACCGCCAAAGATCTGGCCAGATTCAAACTGGCAGCCCAATTTTTGTCTGTGGTCGCAGCAGTCGTCGCAGTACGAGTGATCTACTGGTTGATCGGAGAGACCTCAAGCGTGGGCTGGGACAACTGGGCCGGGCTGCACCTCACCTTGGTGGCGTCAGTTGCTGCCATCATCCTAGCCTTCCCGATCAGCCTGCTCCTCGCCATCGGAAGACGGTCCTCACTCCCTGTGGTGCGCTGGTTATGTGTGGGGTACATCGAGTTCTTCCGGGGCGTTCCCCTCATCACGCTGCTATTCGTAGCCAGCATCTTCATCGGGTTCTTTTTGGATACCGACACGCCACTTTCCCTGCTAACCCGAGCAATCATCATGTTCACAATATTCAGCTCGGCATACTTGGCCGAGGTGGTGAGAGGGGGACTGCAGGCGGTTTCCCGAGGGCAGGTAGAAGCTGGCCAAACAGTCGGATTGCAGCCGTTCGGGGTTACACGTCTCATCGTTCTGCCCCAAGCTCTGCGGGCTGTGATCCCCGCGATGGTGGGCCAGATCATCAGCCTCTTCAAAGACAGCTCGTTGTTGTCCATAATCAGCATCGTGGAACTGGTGAGGGCCCGCGAGCTGATCCACGCTCAAGCCGGGTTTATAACCGCCACCCACGCTGAGACCCTTGTATTCGTTGCCTTTGCCTATTGGGCCATCAGCTACACCATGTCTAGAGAGAGCCAACGCCTCGAGCGAAGGCTCGGAGTTGGAGAACGATGACCAACACGCCCACATCTCCCACCGTCAACAGCGATGCCACCCAAATTGGCGACCTGGAACCGATCGTAGAGATGATCAATGTGGACAAATTCTTCGGGACATTTCAAGCCCTGTGCGAAATCAACCTCAAAGTAGGCACTGGTGAGGTGGTGGTTGTCATCGGGCCTTCAGGGTCTGGTAAGTCCACCTTGATTCGCTGTATCAATCGCCTTGAACACCATGACCAAGGAGACATAGTCGTAGACGGCATCGAACTCACAGAGGATCTCCGCAACATCGCCATGATCCGGCGCGAAACCGGCATGGTGTTCCAACAGTTCAACTTGTTCCCCCATCTCTCGGTTATGGACAACATCACCTTAGGACCCCGCCAAGTGCTCAAAATGCCAAAGAAGCAGGCCGAGGATCGAGCGATGGAACTCTTGGAGCGGGTCAAGATTCCCGAGCAGGCTCGCAAGTTCCCCGGTCAGCTCTCCGGCGGTCAGCAGCAGCGCGTGGCTATTGCCCGGTCGCTGGCCATGCAGCCCAAGATCATGTTGTTCGACGAGCCGACTTCGGCCCTTGACCCAGAAATGATCTCCGAAGTACTCGACGTAATCCTCGAATTGGCCAAAACGGGTATGACCCTAATAGTGGTTACCCACGAGATGGGCTTCGCCCGAGAGGCCGCCGACCGGGTCATCTTCATGGCCGACGGCGAGATCGTCGAAGTAGGCGAGCCCGAGCACTTCTTCACCAACCCCCGAGAAGAACGAACCCAACTCTTCCTATCCCAAATATTGTAAATCCAAGCAGGAACGGAGCGCTATTGCTGACACTGGAGAAAAGACAAGGACAATATTCAAGTGCTATGTCATAATCAGCTATATAGGCGCTGGACTGTGGGAGTCTTAACCATAAATAGAATTAGTATGTGAGAAACAAAACGATGAGAATGCCGCTTATGTCAAGCCTATTGAGTCTTGATGGCGTATTTGTGAGGTTTTGCTTCAGCATGACGGATGTCTATCAGGTCGATTCAGTGTTGTCAACTCATCCTTGTGGGCCATATACCCTCAAGCGGAAAACAGTGCTCCCAGACTATCCTCGGCAGCCCTTCACCAAGGCCAATCTGGCCACCTGCAAATGGCCAGACTTCTGCTCACACCCTAGGTGTGCTACTGATGTAGGCGGCTGAGGTATGGAGGTCCGCTGGCTGCATTTGGGGTAGACGCGCAGCACCCGGATGCGGGATGCAGTCGTCGATCGCTGTGAACTGAAAGTGCATTTGGGGGCGACGCCTGCTACAGAGGCAACAGACTTCACGTCGGTCTGCACCTGGTAGCCGGGCTGGAGCTTTTTGCAACGCTTACAGCGCCGCTTGGCCAGCAGACTACTCAGACGGTCAAGGACCCTCCACACCCCAGTATTAGAAATCTTGATGTCGTGGTACCGCTGGATGTACATGGCAATATTCGAAGGGCTGAAGTGGTAGCATTACTACAGATGCATCATCTTGGCAACCACCTCTGACTTGGTGGCCCTAGTGGTGTGTCGCGGATTTGGTGATCCGGTCGAGGGTTGCTTTTCCTGAGGCGACTTTGTCGATTATTTGTTGGGCTGTGCGGGTCCATGTGAAGGGTTCGGGGTTGTCGTTCCAGTGCTCGACCCACCAGTCGATGCGGTTCTCGAGTTCGGCGACCGATGAGAAGCTGGTGTTGGTCAGGGCTTTGCGGGTCAAAACGCTGAACCAGGTCTGGGTCTTGAGCTTCCCCCCTAATCGTGGAGAGTTTGTTTTTGAGGGTCGGGGTTGTGGGCCTGTTCGTATTCTACGGGGCTGGTCATTCCGATTGCGGAGTGGAGGCGGTGCTGGTTGTACCAGGTGTGGACCCATAGGGTGATTTCTCGTCGGGCCCGGGCTCTGGTGGTCCAGGCTCGGCGTGAGATGAGCTCGTGTTGGAGGGTGGAGAAGAACGACTCGGCCGGCGCGTTGTCCAGCGCGTTGCCGGTTCTTCCGGTGGACCGTGAGATGCCGAGCCGCCGGCAGGCGGCGGCGAAGGCTTCTGAGGTGTATTGCGATCCCTTGTCCGAGTGGAAGATGACGCCTTTGACGTTGCCGCCTCTGGTGGCGACCGCGGTGTTGATGGCCTGTTTGGCCAGCTCGGCGGTCGGGTACCGGTCGGAGGTGGCGAAGCCGACCATGCGCCTGGAGTAGAGGTCCTCGACGGTCGCGAGGAACACCGGGCCCTCGGCGGTGGGAACCTGTTTGAAGTCGCCGCACCATTTCTGGTTGACCCCTGTCGCGCTGAAGTCGCGGCCCAGAAGGTCTGTGGGGGCCGCATGGGAGCTGTCGGGGCTGGTGAGGCCCTTTTTGCGTTTGGGGCGGGCGCACAGGCCCTGGCGGGCCATCGAGGCCTCCACCGTCTTCTTCGACACCGACAGGCCATCGCGTCGCAGCCGGGCGCGCACCCTGGGCGACCCGTAGGTGCCGTCCGATTCGTCGAACGCCTTTTTCACCTCGGCGTCCAGCGCCCGGCGACGCCGCTGCCGATCGGTCAGCGGCCGGTCGAGGTGCTTGTAGAACGTGGATTCCGCCACGCCCAGCGCTCTGCAAGCCACAGAGTGAGGCACACCGTGGTCGGTCCTTTGGGCCGCGATGAACCCTGCGGTCACCGCGTCGCCTCGTTGACCCAAAGGACCACGGATCGTTTGAGCACATCACGCTCCATCTCCAGCTCGGCGACCCGGCGGCGCAGCCGGGCCAGCTCGGCCCGCTCGTCGCCGCTCAGCCCGCCCGAGCGCTCGTCTCGGTCCCGGCGCACCCAATTCCCGAGCGTGCCCTCGTTGACGCCGAGCTCCCGGGCGACGTGGGCCACCGGCCGGCCGGTCTCCTTGACGATCCGGACAGCCCCATCACGGAACTCCCGGTCATAATCTCTTCGCGGTCTGGACATAGCTCCTCCTTATAGAGCATGTCTCCACGAAAAGGGGGGAACCTCAGTCTGTCAGTTTTTCTGTGTAACCGGCCGTGATGGTTTTCATTTGATGTTGTCGGCGATGCGGTCGCGGTAGTGGGCGTTCAGTGTGTTCAAGGTGGCTTTCCAGCCGTTGGTTTTGCCGGTGAGGTTGCTGCGGTTCTTTCGTCTGGTGGTGGCGACAAGGTAGAGGATCTTCATGGCGGCCTGCTCGTTGCGGTGAGTGTCCTCGGTGTCGCACGGCTCGTCGGAACCGGGCGTTGAGGCTCTCTGTGGCGTTGGTAGCGGGTATGAAATGGGGGGCGCTGGGGGCGCTGGCGGTCTGGGGTTGTAGGTTCCGGGTTGTCGGGTTCGGGGCGCTCAGGAGGAACAGCTAGGGCAGGCCGTTCTTACACAGTGAGCTGCGAGCTCGTGTTAGTACTTGGCCGCCCCTGCGACTGGCCCGGCTGCGCTGAGAGCGCGAATCCGTTTTTGTCGTGTCCGCCCGGCGGTTCCTCGGAGGAATTGGAGAGGAGCAGTCATATGCGATGGATCGGTATGGATGTCCACCGGTCGTTCGCGCAGGTCGCCGTCGTCGAGGACGGGGTGTGCCGCGAAGAAGGGAGGATCGGTGTGCGTCCAGAGGACTTGCGGGCCTGGGCTTCGGAGTTCTTGGAGCCCGATGACGAGGTGGCGCTGGAGGCGACCACGAACTCCGATGCGATCGCTGCGATGCTGCGCGGGGTTGTTGGGCGGGTGGTGGTGTCGAACCCTCGCAAGACTCGGGCGATAGCGGAGGCGAAGGTCAACACCGACAAGGTCGATGCCCGCATCCTCGCTCAGCTCCTCGCAGCTGATTTCTTGCCTGAGACCTGGGTCGCTGATGACCAGACCCGGCGTCGCCGGCGGCTGGTGGCCCGGCGGGTGCATTTGGTGCGCCAGCGGATGCGGTTGAAGAACCAAGTGCATGCGATCTTGTCGCGGAACCTGGTGCCGACGTGCCCGCACGCGGACCTGTTCGGCGGCGTCGGCCGCCGCTGGCTTGCCCGACAACACCTTCCCGACGACGAGCAGCGGTCAGTGGACGCCCTGCTGCGCCAGATCGACTTCCACGGCACCGAGCTGGGCGAGGTCGAGAGGGACATCGCTGCGGACGCCCTGGATGATCCAGTGATCGCCCGGCTGATGACCGTGCCCGGGATCAATGTCACGGTCGCGATGTCGATCGTTGCCGAGGTCGGGGACTTCGCCAGGTTCCCGACCCCGGAGCAGCTGGTGTCCTATCTCGGGCTCAACCCCAGTGTGTCGCAGTCCGGCGACAGTCCGGCCGGATCACCAAGGCCGGCCGCGGCCAGGCCCGCGGCATGCTGGTCGAGGCAGCTTTCGCCGCGTCGAGGGCGCCGGGACCGCTGCGGGCGTTCCATCGACGCGTCAAGGCCCGGCGGGGCTGGCAGATCGCTACCGTCGCCACAGCCCCCAAGATGGCGGTGCTGTGCTGACACCTGGTGACCAAACAAGAGGACTACGCCTTCGCCTGCCCCAGCCTCGTCGCCCGCAAGCGCCGCAGCCTCGAGCTCGCCGCGGGAGCCGAGTCCCGCCGCGGACCCGTCGCCGGGCCGTCGCGCGACTACCACATCAAACGGCTGCGAGACGCCGAGAAGGCACTCATCGAGCAACAAGAACACGCCTACGAGGTCCTCGTCGCCCACTGCCAACCCCAAAAACCCGCGCCCGGCGGTTGACAATCACATCCGTGGTGTACACGACCCGGCGCAGCTCGGCGGGGAACTCCAAGAAGGGTGTGAACTCGTCCCAGGACTGGCGCCATGAGCGGATCATGGCCGGGTATGTGTCGACCCAGTCTTGGGCGAACGCCTCGAAGCGGGCCTCGGCGGCCTCGACGGTGGGGGCGGTGTAGATGTCCCGCATTGATCGGGTGATGGGCCCCCAGTGGGTCTTGGACGCGTAGCGCAGGCTGTTGCGGACCATGTGCACGACGCAGGTCTGCACTGTGGCGTCGGGCCAGGTGGCGCGGATCGACTCGGGCAGGCCCCTCAGCCCGTCGCAGCACACGATCAAAGCGTCGGCCAGTCCCCGGTTGCGCAGCTCGCCGAGCATGGCCGCCCACTGCTTGGCGCCCTCGCCGCCGGTGGGCCCCAGCCACAGGCCCAAAACGTCGCGCTCTCCGGCCAGGTCGACGCCGATGGCGACGTAGACGGGCCGGTTGGCGACCTGGGAGTCGCGGACCTTGATGGTGATGGCGTCGATCAACAGCACCGCATACACGGGCTCGAGGGGCCGGTTCTGCCACACGGCCATGTCGGCGACGATCTCGTCGGTGATCTCAGAGATCGTCTCCCGGCTCACCGACGTGTCGTAGATATCGGCCAAATGCGCCTGGATCTCTCCGGTGGTGAGGCCCTTGGCGTAGAGGCTGATCACGTTGCCCGACAGCCCGTCGAGGCGGCGCCGGTGCTTGGGCACAGTGACGGGCTCGAAGGTCCCCGCCCGGTCGCGGGGTACCGCCAGGTCGATCTCGCCGATCTCGGTGGTTACCCGCTTGGGCGACGAGCCGTTGCGCGAGTTCCCCGACCCGCGGCCCTCCGGGGCGTGGCGCTCATAGCCCAGATGCTCGGTCATCTCGACCTCGAGGCCGGTCTGGAGGACCTGGCGCACCAGCCCGGTCAACAAGCCGCCGTCGCCGGTCAGCTCCACCCCCTCGGACCGGGCACGCTCAACGAGGAGCTCAGCCCAGTCCTGCATCGCCGCCTCACCAGCGGCCTCTTCCGCCGGCACAGCCGGCATATCCTGATCAGTCATAGACATGATCCTTCCCGGCCCGCAGCACCCGGCCGCGGACCCTCAGATCACGCCCGATACACAAAATTCCCGAGTGTGATTGTTGTGGTTGCCGGGGCCCTCGGCCAGGGGGTTACGGTCCGGTCCTGCGCTTGGCGTTGACTCCACAAAATATTGGCCGTGTGCCTGTTGTCAGACGTGTCGCGTCGAGTGCGAGGCCGGCAGGTGCGCTCCTGTCTTGAAGGGAGCCTGATTTTCTCGACTCGGATGTGACGAAGCGCCCCTGCCGATCCCGGACCCACCGGAGCATCACTTCCAGCAGGAGCAAAGTATGACAGCACCAGTCGGGGGCATCGACCCCCACCAGGACACATTCACCGTCGGCATCGTCGACCACCACGGCCAAGATCCCCGACCCGGTCGTCGAGCTGGTCGTGAACCTGCGCGCGGAGCTGTAGTAGCCCGACACCGACACTCCCAGCACCAGGCACGTCATTTCCACCGGAAGCCCTTCTGCGGCCATCACTTTGATCGCCGCGAACCGCCTTTTGGGTGGACATCGCCCTTCAACAGCTCCGTCGCCCTGCGGTGGATGGCCAGCTCGCACTCGAGCTCGCGAACCCCCCTTCGCAGCACCGCCGACCCGGCATGCTTCGCTGTGCTAATTCCCGGCTCCACGCCGGCGTCGATGCGCGCCTGCCGGCGCCATGTGTAGATCGACTGATCGCTGATCCCCAGCCCCGCAGCGATCTACGCGACCGGCCGGCCCGCCTCGACCAGACCGACCACACACTGCCGGAACTCTGCGGGATAACCCCTCGGTGCCATAGAACCTCCCCAGGTCCATGACAGCAGAATCCGACAACAAACCTACGCCAAACCCAGGGACACCCAGACCCTCCGGCCATACCAGGACGGTTCAGTCAGTTGTAGAACTAGACCTCCACCATCACAGACGGCTTGAGCGCACCCCTGGCTCTTCCTGGGCACCCCTGATCTGGAGATCTGGCAATCCAGAACATGCAACTACTGCCTGTCAACGTCGGCAGATCTCACCAATCCGCACCCGTTACCAACGAAATAGAACTTTCGGATTTGACACGGGGGGGGGGGGGTAAACCTCATCTCCATGATTCGCAAACTTCTGTGCCTTTCTATTGGATTCGCCCTCCTCACCGGTGCCTTTCTGATCGCTTCCAAATTTCTCCAACAAGATGCATCTGCACACGACTTGGTAGAAGGTGAGACGCAGTACCGCGATGAAACCAGATACCGTACAGTCACCAAATACCGCACCGAGACCAAAACGCGAACAGTCACCAAACACCGCGATGAGACCAGATACCGTACAGTCACCAAACACCGCACCGAGACCAAAACGCGAACAGTCACCAAACACCGCGATGAGACCAGATACCGTACAGTCACCAAACACCGCACCGAGGTCAGAAGCCGTATGGTGACAAAGTATAAGGACGTGACTAGGTTCCGGGAAGAAACTCGTTACTACACAATTACGAGACACAAAACAGTCAAACAACCGTGTGAAACAATAATCATTGGAGGTCAGACAGGTACATACTGTCCACCGCCCGAACGGATCTCATATCAAGTACAGGTCCCTTACGAAGTAACTGTACCTTATACGGTTCGGGTGCCTTATCAAGAGCAGGAAATCTATACAGTCAGGGTACCTGTTGAGATTACGGAAGCTTACACCGTCAAAGTGCCATATACAGTTAAAGAAACATACGAGGCACAAGTCCCGTACCAAGCTCAAGAAGCGTACACAGTCAGAGTTCCTTATCAAACTACGGAATCATACAACGTTCAAGTCCCATATCAGGTTCAAGAAGCGTATACAATTCGTGTTCCATACACAGTATCCGCCAATGTTCCTCATGTACACTGTGAAGGCGGAAAAGTACTTACAGGTTCCGATACCACCTGCTCTACCACACCAACCCCAACAGCCGAACCGAAAGAGTCACCATTTACGATTACGAGCGCTACCTGTGCTTCCACAGGTGCCAATAAATGGACTGTCACGATCACCTGGGACCCTGGCAGCACCACAACCGGGCACACCTACTACCGGATACACCAAGACGGCGGCCTAAGCAGAAAAAACGGATGGACCACATCAACAGCCAAAACCATCACCCGAACCGACATCACCGAACCCGGCCGATACTCCATATTCCTCGATACCTACGAAACCAAGACCACCACCTCCAAAAAACTCTCCAGCACCACAGATAACACCACTTGTACCAAACCGCCAACACCATCAACGATTACGAGCGCTACCTGTGCTTCCACAGGTGCCAATAAATGGACTGTCACGATCACCTGGGACCCTGGCAGCACCACAACCGGGCACACCTACTACCGGATACACCAAGACGGCGGCCTAAGCAGAAAAAACGGATGGACCACATCAACAGCCAAAACCATCACCCGAACCGACATCACCGAACCCGGCCGATACTCCATATTCCTCGATACCTACGAAACCAAGACCACCACCTCCAAAAAACTCTCCAGCACCACAGGGAACACCACCTGCGACTACATCCCCCAGCCAACCAACTTAGAAGTGCGGTGTTCAGCCTTCGGAACGACTTTGGCAGTGTCCTGGACTGCGGTAACACCTCCACCAGATGTTCAGATACATTACCGGGTATCCACGGTCATTGCGGGCCACACAGACCCTGCCGATCGGACGGTGGCCCACCCGACAACATCAGTGCATGTGAAAAACGCCGTGAAGGGAGCACTGCACACCGTCACTCTAACCGCCGAACAGACAGACGACACAACCAATACTTCAGGCCCAACAGTGTCAAGTCCTCTCCGCTGCCCAGAGTCACCCAAAGCCCCACGCACTATGACGACTTTGTGCATTGATGATACATTAACAGTCAAATGGAATGCCCCTACAAGTCAATCTCACAATAGACCAAGTTGGTATAACGTGCGTGTATTCCAAAGAAATACCAGCGATATAAATGACCAATTATCAGATTACATTCACAATAACCTACGCGAGACCGTGACAACATTCGACATAGACCGAAATGATGGAATTTGGCCAGGGCCCTACTATGCACGGGTCATGGCCGCAAACCTTGCAGGCCCATCCGACTTTAGCCAATACGCAGTCGAAGCCAATTGTGTAAATTCACGTCCTACTTCTATGAACGGCATTTCCGAGAGCCGAATAGCTCTATTTGCCACCCCTGGCCCACATTATGATGATGTTGCTTGTTCTGCTCGCATTATATATCATCACCCACTAATTGGATTGTTCTTTGACAGCATTCAACATCAAGTCGTAACCTGCTATTACCATTATCATGCAAAAAACTGCCCTAAAGGTAGCGTCATGTATGAAAGCGAATTAGAAGGACCAAATGTATATGCGGGGGGCAGACGTGATTCAATAAACAACGCACATTGGTCATATTTCGTTTGGTACGATTGCTATGTGCCCGACAATACTGACAATTCGCTGATCGTGCCGGCAGTGACAATCACTGGAGGCACCGGCGTAGCCGAAGGTGGCGGTGCGGTGTTCACCATAGCTGCCACCTCAGGCACCGCCAGTTCGGTGGCTGTGAACGTTGAGGTCGCCCAACAAGGGGTGTTCACGACAAACACAGGGTCGCGCACCGTCACCGTCAGCGCCGGCGGCACCGCCACCATCACCATCCCCACCGCAGACGACTCAGCCGACGAACCCGACGGGTCAATCACCGCCACCGTCCAATCTGGCACCGACTACACCGTCGGAACTCCGTCGACCGCGTCGGTGACTGTGTCCGACGACGACCCGCCAACCCCAGTACCCGATCCAGCGTCAGGCTTGAAGCTGAACTCCGGTGACAAACGATTGACGGTACTGTGGTCGCCCTCGGCCACATCTGAGGGCTTGTTGGGCTATCGAGTGCAGTGGAAGCTGTCGTCTCAGACGTGGGATCAGGCGGTGTTGGCCAACCAGTTCCACTCGACCACCGACACCCGCCACACCATCAGCGGGCTGGCCAACGGCTCGGCCTACGACGTGCGGGTGGCCGCGTTCAACGCCAACGGCGTCTCAGACTGGATCACCGGCCAAGCCACCCCCGCAAAGCCGAAGCCCAAGCCCGAGCCCTCTTTGGCGTTCGACTCTGTTTCGTGCGCGTCGTCGGGCTCGGGCTGGGTCATCTCGGTTACTTGGAGCAAGACCCCCGAAAGCCTGAAACCGGACATCTGGGCGAACGAGGCGAAGAACCGCGGCCACCGCGGCCGCCAAACCGCGGTCGCGGGCACCTCGACGACGTTCGACGTGCCAAACGCCGGTTGGTATCAAGTCGGAATGCAAGCCAAGATCGCCGGAAACAAGAAGGTAGGCGACAGCGAGCCGGTGCGCTGCCGATAGAACCGCACCCCCGGAAAAACCTGAGACAGCTAAACCCGCAGAGGTCCGCTGTGGGCGCTCAGCGGCGCTGTGGGGCCGCTGTGGTGACCCTCGACCCCCCGGAGCCAGCGGCCGCAGCCCGCCCTGGGCGCTCTCAGCTCGGCTGTGGCGGGCGTCGGGGGCCTGGGCGCTCTCGCCCTCATCCGCCGGGAGACCGGGATGGTCTTCCAACAGTTCAACCTGTTCCCCCACCTCACCGTCATCGACAACATCACCCTGGGACCCCGCCAAGTGCTGAAGATGCCCAAGCAGCAGGCTGAAGACCGGGCAATGGAACTCTTGGAGCGGGTCAAGATCCCCGAGCAGGCCCGCAAGTTCCCCGGCCAGCTCTCCGGCGGTCAGCAGCAGCGGGTGGCCATCGCCCGGTCGCTGGCCATGCAGCCCAAGATCATGCTCTTCGACGAACCGACGTCGGCCCTCGACCCCGAGATGATCTCCGAGGTGCTCGAAGTGATCCTCGAGCTATCCCGAACCGGTATGACCCTCATCGTGGTCACCCACGAGATGGGATTCGCCCGAGAAGCCGCCAACCGGGTCATCTTCATGGCCGACGGCGAAATCGTCGAAGTAAGCGAGCCCGAGCACTTCTTCACCAACCCCCAAGAAGAACGCACCCAACTCTTCCTGTCCCAGATTCTCTAAAGTCAGCTCCCTCCGTATCCGGCCCAGCAGGTTCAGAAACGGAGCAATCCGGTCTCCCGGTACCATTGGCGGCATGAATGCCATTTCCCCGCTGACTGAGAACGTTGCTCCTCCTGGCCTCAAAGGACTGATCGTGGCTGATACGGAGGTGGGCTCAGTCCGCGGGGACGAGGGGTGGTACCACTACCGAGGGTGGAATGCCGCCGCGCTGGCCCGAAAGCACTCGTTTGAGGCGGTGGCCCATTTGCTCTTGAATGGCGCACTGCCGGACAGCGCTACTGAGGAAACATTCCGGGCGGAATTGGCCGCGGCCCGTCAGCTGACGTCGGAGGCTGTTGAGCTGGTGGCCGCGCTGGCCAGGACCGATCTGCCCCCGATGTCGATATTGCGAAGTGTGCTGGGAGTAGAGGTAGATCCTCGCCCCACCTTGGACCTTGAGCCTAACGAGCGACGGTCTGCGGTTATGCGGGCCATCGGAATCACGCCAACAGTGTTGGGGGCAGTCAGCCGCATACGCTCCGGCGCAGAACCGCTGGGTCCCGATGAGTCGCTATCCCACAGCGCCGATTACCTGCGCATGACCTTGGGTGAGACGCCGCTTCCTGAGCACGCCCGGGCGGTGGAGACCTACTTGTGTTTGACCGCCGATCACGGTTTCAACGCCTCCACTTTTACGGCCCGAGTCATCACCAGCACCGGCACCGACGTGGCCGGGGCATTGGGCGGAGCGCTGGCCGCGTTGGCCGGTCCGCTGCACGGTGGGGCACCGGGTCGGGTGTTGGACATGCTCCACGCCATTGGCCATCCCGACAACGCGGTGCCCTGGATCGCGGCTGAGCTAGAAGCCGGTCGAAAGATCATGGGGTTCGGCCACGCGGTGTACCGGGCCGACGATCCCCGCTCTGAAACTCTGAAAGCCGTGGCCATCGAGCTGGGCGGCGAGTTGGTGGAACGGGCCCTCGACATCGAGAGCCGAATCCTGGCCTATCTGGCTGAGTGGAAGCCTGATGCTGTGATTGTCACCAACGTGGAGTACTACGCCGGAGTGGTGCTCCACCTGGCCGGTCTGCCCCAAGAGGCTTTCACCCCCACCTTCACCACCAGCCGGATCGTCGGCTGGGGTGCCCATCTGCTTGAGCAGGCCGCCAACAACAAGATCATTCGCCCCAGCGCCCGCTACACCGGGCACCTCCACAACGGCGACTAGGCGTCGAACGCGGCCAGAATTTGGTCGGCGGCCGCTGCGGGGGCCAATTGCCCACCGGCCACCTGCTGTTCGATGAGATCAGACAGTTCGACCACTTCAGGGGAGGCCTGAAGACGGTCGCGGAGGCGGTCTTCCACCATGGCCCACATCCACCGCACCTGCTGGTCGGACCGGAGTCCAGCGAGCTCCCCGGAATCGCTCAGCGCTTGGTAGTAGGCCTGGATTTGGTCCCACACATGGTCGAGGCCGGTGCCCTCGATGGCGCTTACCGCCAGCACCGGGGGAACCCAGCTGGGGTTGGCCGGGGCGGTCATGGCCAGCGCGGCCCGATAGTCCCGCACGGCGCGCTGGGCAGCGATCTCGTTGCCGCCGTCGGCTTTGTTCACCACCAGGGCGTCGGCCAGCTCCAACACCCCCTTCTTGATGCCCTGGAGTTCGTCGCCGGCGCCGGGCAGCATCATCACCAAGAAGAAGTCCACCATGTCGGCCACCGCGGTCTCCGACTGGCCCACCCCCACCGTCTCCACCAACACCACATCGAATCCGGCCGCCTCCACCACGGTCATGGTCTCGCGGGTGGTGCGGGTCACCCCGCCCAGCGAGCCAGAAGATGGCGACGGGCGTATGTAGGCGGCGTCGTCGATGGCCAGGTTGGGCATCCGGGTCTTGTCGCCCAGGATGCTGCCCCCCGACACGGTCGAGGACGGGTCTACCGCCAGCACCGCCACCCGATGATCCTGTGAGGTGAGATAGGTGCCCAATGCGTCGATGAAGGTGGACTTTCCAACCCCGGGCACTCCGGTGATCCCTACCCGCCGAGCGCCGCCGGTGTGAGGCAGCAGCCGTTGAAGAAGCTCAGTAGCCGATGTCCGATCATCTGGCTTGGTGCTTTCCACCAGGGTGACGGCCCGGCCCAGCCAGGTGCGGTCGGCTCCCAGCACCCCCTCGACACAGGCGTCGAGGTCGATCACTGGCGGTTGTCCAAGGCGGCCAGCAAACCCAGGGCAGCGTCGGCGATGACCGTGCCGGGCCCGAATATGGCCTCGGCCCCCGCAGCCCGCAGCTCGTCGTGGTCGCTGGGCGGGATCACCCCGCCGACCACGATCATGATGTCGGCCCGGCCCAATTGCTTCAGTTCGGCCCGCAACTCGGGCACCAGGGTCATGTGCCCGGCCGCCAGTGAGGATGCCCCCACGATGTGCACGTCGGCCTCCACCGCTTGGCGGGCCACCTCGGCCGGAGTCTGGAACAGCGGTCCCACGTCCACGTCGAAACCGAGATCGGCGAAGGCAGTAGCGATCACCTTCTGCCCTCGGTCGTGGCCGTCTTGGCCCATCTTGGCCACCAATATGCGGGGCCGGCGCCCGGTTCGGGACGCGAAACCAGCCACTGCTTCTCGCACCTCGCCGGTGCCACCGCCGTTGCTGTCGCTCTGTCCCATCTCTGATTGGTATACCCCGGAGATCGTTCGGATCCGGGGCGCATGGCGACCATACACCTTCTCCAGCGCGTCGCTGATCTCTCCCACGGTGGCCCGAGCCCGGGCCGCGTCTACCGCGAGAGCCAGCAAGTTGGAGTCTTTGGTACCGACGGGCCGGTCGGCCCCAGCAGTCAGCGCGTCCAAGGCACGAGCGCAGGCCTCGCTGTCCCGGTCGGCCCGCAGCCGCTCCAACCGGGCGATCTGAGAGGCTCGCACCTCGGCATTGTCCACCTTCAGCACCTCGATGCCCTCTTCGCCGTCCACCTGGTAGCGGTTCACCCCCACCACGGTTTGGGCGCCGGAGTCGATGCGGGCCTGGGTGCGGGCGGCGGCCTCCTCAATGCGCATCTTGGGGATTCCGGCCTCGATGGCCTCGGCCATGCCACCGGCGGCCTCCACTTCGCTGATGTGCTCCCAGGCCCGTTGGGCCAGGTCGTGGGTGAGCCGCTCCACGTAGTACGAACCGCCCCAGGGGTCGGCCACCCGACAGGTGCCCGACTCGTGCTGCAACAGGAGCTGGGTATTGCGGGCGATCCGGGCCGAGAAGTCGGTGGGCAGGGCCAGGGCTTCGTCCAGGGCATTGGTGTGCAGCGACTGGGTATGGCCTTGCGTGGCGGCCATGGCCTCGATGGTGGTGCGGACCACGTTGTTGAAAACGTCCTGGGCGGTGAGGCTCCACCCCGAGGTCTGGCTGTGGGTGCGAAGCGACAGCGACCGGGGATTGGACGGATTGAACGGGCGCATCAGCTTGGCCCACAGAAGGCGGGCGGCCCGCAGCTTGGCCACCTCCATGAAGAAGTTCATGCCGATGCACCAGAAAAAGCTGAGCCGGGGAGCGAAGGCATCGATGTCCAGCCCGGAGTCCAGGCCGGCCCGCACATACTCCACCCCGTCGGCCAAGGTGTAGGCCAGTTCCAGGTCGAGGGTGGCCCCGGCCTCTTGCATGTGATAGCCGGAGATGGAGATGGAGTTGAACTTCGGCATGTTGGCTGAGGAGTAGGCGAAGATGTCGGAGATAATCCGCATCGACGGCGGCGGCGGGTAGATGAAGGTGTTGCGGACCATGAACTCCTTCAAGATGTCGTTCTGGATGGTCCCGCCCAGCTTTTCCGGCGCCACCCCCTGCTCTTCGCCGGCCACGATGTACATGGCCATAATGGGCAGCACCGCGCCGTTCATGGTCATCGACACAGTCATCTGATCGAGCGGAATACCGTCGAACAGGATCTGCATGTCGAGAATGGAGTCGATGGCCACGCCGGCCATGCCCACATCGCCGCTCACCCGCTGGTTGTCGGAGTCGTAGCCCCGATGGGTGGCCAAGTCGAAGGCCACCGACAGCCCCTTCTGCCCGGCCGCCAGGTTGCGGCGGTAGAAGGCGTTGGAGTCCTCGGCGGTGGAGAACCCCGCGTACTGGCGAATGGTCCACGGCTGGGTGGCGTACATGGTGGCGTAGGGACCCCGCAGGTAGGGCTCCAGTCCGGGGTAGGTGTCGCAGAAGTCCAGCGGGGCCCGGTCTTCGGCGGTGTAGAGCCGGCGCACGCCGAAACCCTCGGGGGTGGCCCAGGTGAGGTGGTCGGGGCTCTCGCCGGTCTGCGCCGCCACCAAATCAGCCCAACCCATCCCGTTGGCACCAGAGGCAGGCGGGGCGTGGAGGTCAACGCGGGAGAAGTCCGGGACGGTCACAGGCCCAACCTGTCGTGGATGGCTTGCAACGCAGCCAGCGCGTCGCAGCCCATGTAGATGTAGCCGTCGGCCCCCCAGCGTTCGTCGGGGCGACCGGCCAGCAGCACATAACCGCATCCGGCCTCCTTCAGTGCGGCCACCGTGTCGGCAGCGTGCTCCTGGTACATCTCGTCAGACGAGCACACAACGGCGATGGGCGTGCCCGAGGCCTTCCAGGCCGAGGCTGCTTCTGCCGGGTTCCCAAAGCTCCCATGGTCTAAAGCTTGGATCCCGCCCGCGGCCACAAGGTTCGCAGCAAATGTAGACCGGGCGCTGTGTGCAACGACCGGCCCGAGACTGGCCAGAAAAACCGACGGTCGCTTGTGCGGGCCTAGGACATACTCAGTTTGCCCAGATGCGGCATCAGCGGCATCCCGCAATGCCTCAAACGGCTCGGCCAGGCGTCGCGATCCGGGATCTGATTCCACCGGTGGCCGATCGACCGTTGGCTCATCGAGGTCGGGGAACTCGCTCACCCCGGTGAGCGGCAGGCGGCGGGTGGCTACGTCTCGGCTGCGGGCCTCATGGGCGGCTTCAATGCCCTCCGACAGGCTGGCCCCGGCCTCCAGCTCCTGGAACAGTCCCCAGGCAGTGCTGGTCAGGGCATCGGTGAGCGATTCGATGTAGTAGGAGCCGCCCGACGGGTCGATCACCCGGTGGACATGGGACTCCTCCCGCAACAACAACTGCGTATTGCGGGCGATCCGCAGCCCCAGCGGATCGGGCGCCCCGATGGCCGAGTCATACGGGCTGACGGTGATGGCATCGGCGCCACCCGCCGCGGCGGCGAAGCAGGCCACCGTGGTGCGGATCATGTTCACCCACGGGTCGCGGCGAGTCATCATGGCGCCAGAGGTAACCGCGTGCTGACGCTGGGCGGCGGGGTCGATGTCGCACGCCTGGGTCACTCGGGCCCAGAGCCGTCGGGCGGCTCGGAACTTTGCGATGGTCAAGAACTGGTCCACCCCGGCGGCGTAGCGGAATTCCAGCCTGTCCGCCGCCGTTGCCAGGTCGAGGCCCGCCTGTTCACAGGCCCGCAGGTAGGCAACTCCATCGGCCAGCGATCCGGCCAGCTCCTGGGCCTCACTCGCACCCTGGTCGGCCAATCGCGCTCCGTTCACAACCGCGACCAGCACGTTGCGGTAGTTCCGGTTCAAAGTGTTGGCCACTGCCTCAGCTACCGCGGGATCTCGGGGGTCCATCCCGAAGCCGCCTAGAGCCTCGTCTCGGGCCACTCCCCTGCTGTCCCAAAGGTCGACCAGATGCCAGATCGCGGCCTCGCTCCCCGGCGCCAACATGATCGGCACCGTTGAGGGAACGCCATCGAGCAGGTCGTCGAGTTCTTCCCGACTGGTTTCACCGTCGATGTGGAGTTCTATGGCATCAGCTCCCCCAGCCAATTCGTCCCGCACCGCGCCATTGCCGGTAGCGCGGCTGTGAGCCTGGCGAACTTGCCACGCGCCGCCCACAACCTTGCCGCCCCGGGTGAATGGCGCCGCACCGGGGAGACTGGTGTCTCCAGCGTGGTCGGCGCCGGTGTAGAGCGGTTGAATCCGAATGCCGTCGTAGGTGGTGCCCACCAGCTTCTTGTCAAACGGCGCCCCCCGCAGCACCTGCTCCACCAGCTCCATCCACTGGTCTCGCCCGGCCAGGTCGAAATCCCCAGCCAAGCTCATCACGGCGTCGCTCACCCCCTAATGGTACGTCCCGCCCCCTCCCTTCCCCCCAACCAATCTGCCTCAGAGAAAAACCAGTAAGGGAGGTCGAAGCCGCCCTCGTACCATCTCCAGGTGGCCCCAACATTCCTCCGAGACATCGCCGACCTCGGCTTATTGGAGTCGGCCATTGCCGACGGGCACATCACTGCCCGGACCACCACCGAGGGGCTGACCGTCTACAACTACACCGCCCGAGCCCAGTATTCCGAGGCGTGGAACCAAGCCACCTTGGCCTGTCGGGGGTTGATCGTCGACCGCACGGACGGGTGCTGGCCCGCCCATTCCCAAAGTTCTTCACCCCCTCCGAGCCTTGTGCCCCGGCGGTACCTGCAGAGGGAACGATGCACGTTTCCGACAAGTGGGACGGATCACTGGGCATTGCCTACCAGCGCCCCGACGGAGGCGTCCGCATATCCACACGAGGCAGTCTGGAATCCGAGCAGGCCATCGAAGGAACCCGCATCTTGCAGGAACGGTACGCAACCGTTGAGGTCGAGCCGGGCGTCACGCCATTATTCGAAATCGTCTACCCGCAGAACCGAATCGTGGTGAACCACGGAGAGATGCGCGATCTGGTTCTGCTCTCGGTAATCGACATCGCCACGGGCACCGACCTGCCGCTCGACCGGTTCGATTGGCCCGGCCCAATGGCCGCAAGCCGAGAATTCGCCTCATTGAACGATCTTGCCGATCACATGGCCAGACCCCGTCCTGACCACCACCCCGAGGAGGGTTTCGTGGTCCGGTACGACACCGGCGACAGCCAGCCCCACATCCGCTTCAAGATGAAGTGGCCGGCCTATGTGGAGCAGCACCGGGTGGCCACCGGATTGAACCGGCGACACATCTGGACAGCGGCCGCCGTGTTTGACGCTAACCGTCGCGGTATATCCCCCAAGGACATCGCCGCCCGCCTGCGCCTTCCCCCCGAGACGGTAACGGGCCTACTAGACCAGCCCGAGAATCCCATCGAGGCCATCCGATCAGTCATGCCCGAGGAGTTCCACGGCTGGATCGACGGCACGCTGGCCACCGTCACTGCCGAGGCCAGAGAACGGATCTCCCTCCACGAACGGCTGACCGAACAGGTCGCCGATGAAAGTCGCGGCCAAGGTGACCGGGAGTTCGCCGAGGCGGCCCAGAGGCTGGCCGCCCACCATGACCTGCCAGTCGGCCCCATCTTCGCCCTCCACAAGCAAAAGCCCGAAGCCCATCTAGCCATCTGGGCCGACCTCCGACCCCCCGCCGACCCCGAAAGCGGTCCCCTGACCAGCAACCGATCGCAGCTCTGAACCACCGGCAATTCGTTCGCTGTGGGTGCGCGAACGGATCCGCGAAGCGGTCTCGTAATAGTGATTGACATGCATCCAATATCATGTAAAGTCATGATATGCCTGTGATGGAAGAGCCAGAGCAGCCAACGCAGCAAAAGCAGCACCGAGCGGTTCCTATGGCTTCCACCGCTCCGTCGGTTTCCACTGCTTCGACTGGCGACAGCGATTCCCTTGTTCGTGACGACGCCGCAATCATCAAGGCGGGACTTGCCGCGGTAGCGGAGTGGGAGGCCGAGAACGGCCCCTTCACCGAAGAAGAGATCGCCTGGGCAGATGCAGTACTTGACCGAGCCGAGCGGCATTATGAAAACCTCAAGAATCGTTGACGGGGGTTACCTACGACACCGGGGCACTGATCGCCGCTGAGCGTAACGATCGCCAGATGTGGTTGCTGCACCGACGAGCCCTCAATCGCGGCGTTATCCCTACGGTGCCAACAACGGTCCTCGCCCAAGGGTGGCGGGGCGGCCCGCAGCCGCTTATGTCGAGGCTGTTGGCTGGTTGTTATGTAGAACCGCTCGATGAACGATTAGCACGATCAGCCGGAACTGCGTGCGGCCGCGCCGGCACATCCGACATCGTCGATGCTGTAGTTGTGGTTGGGGCTGCCAAACGGGGAGATCAAGTCGCCACCAGCGACATTGACGACATCCTCCATCTCTGTGAAACCAACGGGCACACCCTCGATGTGCAGGAGCTTTGACCTGACTCCGGTCTGAACAAACATCAGCGGTCGACTACACAACTGCTCCTCCCCCATGCCCCTAGAGTCTGGCCGGTGAGCGGGGAGTAAGGTTCCCCCGTATCCGGTCAGTTGGATTTTGCGGGGGGGGGGGTATATTGGCTATCGTGAACAGATACGTAGTCGCTGCCTTCTTTATGATTATTGGCGCGGCTGCTGTTTCTTCTGGGCCAGTTTCAGCTCAGGCTGCGGTTTCCGTTGACGATATCAAGTTGCGCGACGAACTCATTGCCAATCAGGAAAACCTGCTTAACACCTACCGTTGCCTTTTCGGCGCCGATATCGATCTTGTCCCAGGGGGATGCGTCAACCCAGACACCATCGTTCCTGGGGTTCTCCCGCAGCTTCCGAACCAAAACGATATCGACATCAGAGATCAGTTGATCCATAATCAAGAAGCCCTGCTGAACTCATATCGCTGCCAATACAATATCGACACCCAACTTATTAGCTCAAATGGCTGTCCCGTGCCAACGGACGATCATCAGAGTACCCAGCAGGCATCGTCATCATTTCCTTTTGTCAACTCATTCACAGAGATCTCTGCTTCTGGAAATCACACATGTGCCATCAGAACTGATCAGACTATTTCGTGCTGGGGCAAGAATGATGTTGGACAGTCCGACCCACCAGTAGGCTTCTACACGCATGTAACAACAGGTTATGACCATTCCTGTGCGTTCAGAATTGACGAAACAATAGCTTGTTGGGGCTCTGGCCTTCACACGGCAGAGATGCCCAGTGGAAAATTCACTCACCTGGATACGCATTCGGAACATGCATGTGGAATCCGAGTGGACGGCACAATAGAATGCTGGTGGATGCAGGAGACCGAAGGCTGGTGGGGCTCCACTGACTTTGGACAGATGCGTTCCCCTGCCGGCGAGTACACCGCTATCAGTGTCCAAGCCTTTTACTCCTGCGGCCTTCGAAGCGATAGGACAATCATATGTTGGGGAGCTAACGAATACGGGCAATCAGACGCCCCTCTAGGCACTTATACAGCAGTCGCAGTCGGTGATACACATTCATGCGCGCTGAAGGATGATGGTGCTATTGCGTGTTGGGGCGACAATACGCACGGTCAGTTAGACGTTCCTTCGGGCTCCTATACCGCTATTGAAAGTGGTGGTGCTGCATCGTGCGCTCTAAGAGCTGACGGGAGTTTCATATGTTGGGGGGATGAGGATTTCGGCGGGTCTGACTTATATGCAGGCTCATACACCGATATCGCCCTCGGACATCACCACCTGTGTGCCTTAGGCATAGACCAGACAATCACCTGCTGGGGCGAGAGAATTTATGCTCAAGCAATGTCGCCTGGCGGCAAGTACACTCTCCTCAGGTCTAACAACGACGGTGATAGTTGGTGCGGCATAAAGGTCGGCGGAAATATTTCATGTTGGGGGGGATCTTACTTCGGCCCTACCCATACACCTAGAGGCAACTTTGATGGTGACTATATTGACGTGGCGCCTTCAGAGTACCCCCATACTTGTATGCTGAGAGCCGACCAGACCATTTATTGTGACGATAGCGATGAGGCACCCCCGAAAGGACTTTTCGCTCAGATTTACCCTGTAGATGACTATGTCTATTGTGCACTTACAGTTGACGGACTCATCAAATGTTGGGAGGGATATTCTACCTCTAGAGGCTCGCTTCGAAATCCTCCAGCAGGACAATACACAAGTATTACACGCGTAATCAATTCTTTATGTGGCATTCGAATTGATAATACAGTGAAGTGCTGGGGGCCCAACAAAAACATTGAACCCTCTCCTGGTACTTACACCCAAATAGCAGGAGGAAGAGACTTTTCATGTGCGTTGCGACTAGATGGAACCATTACGTGCTGGGGCCACGGCAATATCAACTCTCACTTTTTTGACAGCTATGGTTTACCGCGACCCTTGATGCCGAAACCCCCTTCAGGTTCCTATGTCTCCATATCCGTTGGAACCGTTGGGACCATCAGAACCGGTAATGCCAGTCATTCTTATTCTGAATGGTGCGCCCTCGGAATCGACCAGAGTATAGCTTGCTGGGGGACCGCAGAAGCTATAAAGTCTAACCCGCCAAGCGGAAAATTCACTGAACTCCTTGCTATGAGCCGACAGGGATGGTGTGGAATCAGCGTCGAAAGTGAGATTGCATGTTGGGGAGAACTCACTGATTACAAACCACCTCCCAAAGGTAAGTATACTCATTTGTGGGAGCTTGACACGGGTGCTTGTGCCCTTACCACGGGAGGTTCCCTCGCCTGTTGGAATATGACAGATCCTACCTTCTCTTTTTATTGGGATGGCTTCTCCAGATTCCATCCTGCGGGGCGGTACAAAGATGTCGTTACGGGTTTTAGGGGGCACCAAGAAACAATGTGCGCTCTCGGAATAGACGGTTCTCTGGAATGCTGGGGCCCTTCATGGCGCATTGCGCCATGAAGGGTGTGCAGATAGGCATTTGCACTCGGATTTTTGCGCGGCTGTTGTCAGGATGTTGTGATTTGCCTCGTGGCGGAACAGGGCCCAGAGAAGCCGCAATGGGGACTGTCTGAGCCTGCGCAATATCCGGGGAGGTTCACACGCCGAGCGAGGCAACCAACAGATATGGGGATTGCACCGCCTGGAAACCTGAATGACCTGATTAGGCGCGCCGGGATTTGTGGGCCTGGGCTGCCGCGGCGAAAATCGGGGGCAACGCCCGCCCCGCCACTCCCAGAGGTGCAACATGGCAGACCTGCCGTTCAAGGTGTTCGACGCCGATAATCACTACTACGAGGCCACCGATGCCTTCATCCGCCACATCGACCCGGCGATGAAGAAGCGCTGCATGCAGTGGGCCAATATCGACGGCAAGCAGCGATTGCTGGTGGCGGGCAAGATCAACCGGTTCATCCCCAACCCCACGTTCGACCCGGTGTCCAAGCCGGGGGCGCTCCAGGACTTCTTCCGGGGCCGCAACAAAGAGGGCGTGGACGTGAAGACCATGTTCGGCGAGCTCGACCCCATCTCCGAGCGCCCCGAGTACCGCGACCGGGACAAGCGCCTGGAGTTGATGGACACCCAGCACATCGAAGCCGCTCTGTTCTTTCCCACCCTGGGCGTGGGCATGGAACAGTCGCTGCGCCACGATCCTCCCGCCGTGGTCGCCGCCTTCACCGCATTCAACCGGTGGCTGGCCGAAGACTGGGGCTTCGCCTACCAGGAGCGCATCTTCGCCGCTCCGGTGATCTCCATGATCGACGTGGAATGGGCCGTCTCCGAGGTGGAGTGGGCCTTGGACAACGACGCACGCATGGTGGTGATGGTGCCTGGGCCGGTACCCACCCTCGATGGTGGAAGCCGCTCACCAGCCATGCCCGAGTACGACCCGGTGTGGGCCCGCGTCGCCGAGGCCGGAATTACTGTGGGCATGCACGGCGGCGACGGCGGCCTGCACGAATACAACGAGATGTGGGAGCCGACCGAGGATTTCCAGTCGTTCCGCACCTCCACGTTCAAGCAGATCACCGGCCACGACCGCCAGATCTTCGACACCATGGCCGCCCTGGTGTGCCACGGCCTCTACGACCGCCATCCCAACCTGCGGATCGCCTGCATCGAGAACGGGGGCATGTTCGCCCCTCGCCTGGTGGAGGAATTGAAGATCGCCTACGGCAAGATGCCCCAGGAGTTTCGCACCGACCCCGTGGACCAGTTCATCGACCATGTCTGGGTGTCGCCCTATTACGAAGACGACATCGATCTGATCAAGGAGACCATGGGCGCCGACCACATGCTGTTCGGCTCCGACTACCCCCACGCCGAGGGGCTGGAGGTACCCACCGACTTCATATACGACATCCCCAACTTCACCGATGCCGAGGCCAAGGCAATGATGCGGGACAACGCCTGGGACGTGATCACGCCCCGGTCCGCATTGGCTGCCTGAGCGCCGTCAGAGCCAACCGAACTCCCTGAGGAGGGAACACAACATGGCCATGCCCACCGACATCCCGATCATCGACACCATGATCGGGTTCCCCAAGCCCGACTTCTCCACCTACGACTTCATTCGGGCCCAGACCAAAGACGACCAGACGTCGGATGAGTTCGACTTCCCAGTGGAGTACATGTTCAAGGGGGTGCCCAAGGAGCTGTACGGCACCGAAGACGACCCGGTTCAGGTAACGCTCAAGGAGATGGACCGGTTCAACATCGAGTTGGCCCTAATCTCCTGCGAGGATGAGACCGGCCAGCGAGCGCTGAAGGACTACCCCGAGCGGTTCGTCCCCTCCATGAACGTCGACCCCAATGACGTGATGGGCGAGGTACGCCGCATGAACCAGCTTCACCAGGAGTGGGGCGTGAAGGCAGTGGGGGCTTTTCCCGCGGGCTGCTTCCCCCAGGTGCCCATCGACGACGCCAAGTTCTATCCGATCTACGCCAAATGCGTGGAGCTCGACCTGCCCATGTTCGTGTGCGCCGGCGTGCCCGGCCCCCGGTTCCCGTTCTCTCCCCAGCACGTGGAGCGCATCGACCGGGTGATGTACGACTTCCCCGAGCTCACCTTCGTCACCCGCCACGGATGCGAGCCGTGGGAGGACCTGGCGGTGAAGCTCATGCTGAAGTGGCCCGGCCTGCACTATTCCACCTCGGCGTTCGCCCCCAAGCACTACCCCGAGGCCATCATCCGCTACGCCAACACCCGTGGCGCTGAGAAGGTGGTCTATGCCGGCTACTTCCCGATGGGATTATCGCTGGAGCGGATCATGACCGACATGAAAGACGTCCCCTTCCGCGACAAGGTATGGGCCGGCTTCCTGCGGGAGAATGCCCGCCGAGTGCTGAAGCTGGATTGACCACCCCACCGAACCGAGAAATAGGAGACAACCCGTGAGCGATCAGCGAGTCGAGCAGACCTGGGAGACGCCCTCTTTGGAGGAGATCCCGGTCATCACAAAGATGCACGTGGAGGCCATGGAGTCCAGCGACGACCCCATGGTCTGGAGCCAGGCGGGCATGCACCATGTGCTGATTCGCACCGTGGGCCGACGATCGGGCAATGAGCACAAGGTGGCCCTGCCCTATTGGCGCGATCCCAACGGCCATCGCATCGTGGTGGCGTCGTTCGCCGGGGCCAAGGCCCATCCCTCCTGGTACTTCAACATCGCCGACAAAGAGGCCAACCCCGAACTGCTGATCACCGAAGAGGGCCAGCAATTCTGGGCCGTGGCCGACATCTGCGACGGCGACGACTACGCGGCCACCTGGGACGGCCTGGTGGCCGACCGGGCCTGGTACGCCGACTACCAGGCCAAGGCCCCCCACCGCCAGATCCCCCTGGTACGGCTAGTCGAACAACGCCCGGCCTAAGGTTCACAGCCATGGCGAATCAACCAGTCCGCACTCTGCCGCCCGCGGGGGCCATCCAAGATGAGCGCGAGATCGAAGCCGTGCTCGAGGTGCTGCGCTCGGGCAACCTCAACATCGGCGAGAACGTGGCTCGCTTCGAAGACGAGGTGTCCACGATTCTGGGCAAGGAGCGGGGGGTGATGGTCAACTCGGGCTCCTCGGCGCTTCTGCTGGCCATCGGACTGCTCGACTTGGAGCCCGGTGACGAGGTCATCACCTCGGTGCTCACCTTCTCCACCGACGTTTCCTCCATCGTCCAATGCGGGCTGGTCCCCGTGTTCGTGGACGTGGAGCCCGACACCTTCCAGATCGACGTCAACCGCATCCCCGAGATGATCGGCCCCCGCACCAAGGCCATCATGACCCCCAACCTGATGGGCAACTGCCCCGACTGGGACGTGATCAGGGCCATCGCCGATGAGCACGGGCTCAAGGTGATCGAGGATTCCTGCGATGTGCTGGACACCCGCCTGCGGGGCACCCGCATCGGTGCCCGCAGCGACATCAGCCTCACCAGCTTCGCCATCTCCCACTCGCTCACCTGTGCGGGCAACGGGGGCATGGTGGCCATGGACGACCCCGAGATGCACGACAAGTGCCTGACCCGTCGGCGCTGGGGCCGGCGCTCTGAGTCGTACCTCTACGGCTCCCGCCAGGGCCAGGACACCCGCTGGGGCCCCCTGGACGACGGCACCATGTACGACCAGATCTTCATATTCGACGATCTGGGCTACAACTTCGAGCCCTCCGAGCTGGGCGCGGCCTACGGACTGGTTCAGCTCTCCAAACTCCAGGAGTTCAACGCCCGCCGCCGCCACGCCTGCGACCGCTACAACGACCTGATGGTCAACCACATCGACAAGGTGATACTGCCCCGCACCACTCCCGAGGTGGACACCACGTGGATGCGGTACGGCTTCATCCTCCGTCCCGAGTCGGGGCACGACCGCACCGAGGTGCAGAACTTCCTGGAAGACCGCAACGTGCAGTCCCGCATGGTCTGGACCGGCAACATCTTGCGCCAGCCCGGATTCTCGGGCATCGAGCACCGGGCCCCGGCCGACGGCTTCCCCAACGCCGACCTGGTGATGGACAACGCGCTGTGCATCCCCACCCACCACGGCCTGGGGTCAGACGACATCGGCTACGTGGTGGACACCCTTTCCGAGCTCTTCGGCGGCTAGAGGGGTTGCCAGACTGAGCGCCGGGCTCAGCCGCCGGTGAGCTTGGCCATGTCGAAGTAGTCCGACCAGCGGGCGATGCGCCCGTCGCGCACTTCGAACACCCCGCACACCGGCAAAGCCAACTGGCCGTCGCCGGTGTTGATGTAGTCGGTTCGCTCGTTCAGGACCACATTGCCATTGGCCGCCTGATGGTGGGTCTCGAACACGATGCCGCCTGAAGTGGGAAAGAATCCCTCCAAGAACGCCCGGATGGCCTCGGCCCCCTCCAAGGGGTCCATCGGGACGTTGTGATAGACGGCGTCGTCAGTGAAGTAGGCCATCAGCTCGTCGGCATCGCCGTTGGCCCACGCGGCGCAGAACTGGCTCACTAGTTCGCTGGGATCGGTCGGCAGATCGGCCATCGCTCTCTCCTGTCGTCGGGATTTGTCGTCGAAACCTGTCGTCGCGACATGTGGTCGGAACCTGTCGTCGAGATGCCCAGCATGGCGCGACCCATACCCGCTCTGCCAAATGCAGAGAACCTCTAGCGCAGGGCTGAGGGATATGCTATTTTACAAAACAGTCCAGCTAGCCTGTTTTTGGCAATTGACTTTAGGGGGGATCCCAATGCGGACAACAAAGACCAAACCGATTCGAAGCTGGAGGCTCATCGCCTTGCTCTTGGCGGCCTTGGCCCTTGTGGCCGTCAGCTGCGGCAACGACGACAGCGACGACACCAGCGCCCCGGCGGCAACTGCGGCAGCCACCGCAGCAGCCACCGCGGCTCCGGCAACGGAGGCCCCCGCACCGGAACCTGAACCCGAGCCAGCAGATACCCGTGGTTCGCAGACCACGGTCACGCTGGCAGTCAACCCGTGGAACGGTTCGGCAGTGAATGTGGCGGTGGCCGCCCAGCTTCTGGAGAGCGAGCTCGGCTACTCCGTTGAGACAGTAGACATCGACGAGAACGCCCAGTGGGCGGCGATCAACACTGGGGACATCGACGCCTCGCTAGAAGTGTGGCCCTCGGGCCACGCCGACAACGTGGCTGACTTCATCGACAGCGCCGACGGCAACGTGGACAACGCCGGTTTGATCGGCCCCGTCGGGGAGATCGGCTGGTTCATGCCCTCTTACATGGTGGATCGAGAGCCTGCTCTGGCCACCTGGGAAGGCTTCGCCGATGCCGAGCTGGCTGGCTTGTTCGCCACCGCTGAGACCGGAGACAAAGGCCAGTTCCTCAGCGGCGATCCCAGCTGGACGATCTACGACGAGCAGATCATTGCCAACCTGAATCTGCCGCTGGAGATCGTGTACGTAGGCTCCGAGGCCGGCATCCTGGCCGCTTTGGACGCTGCCTACAGCCGAGAAGATCCGGTGCTGTTCTACTTCTGGACACCGCATTCGGCCTTTGGCTCCTACGACCTCACTCGGGTGGCCCTGCCCGCCTACAGCGATGAGTGCTACGCCAAAGATGCCGAAGGCGGCATCGATTGCGACTATCCCGAGGACGTGCTGTTCAAGATCGTGAACCGCGATCTGGCTGAGAACGCCCCCGACGCAGACGCATTCTTGCGGGCAATGAGCTACTCCACGGCCGACCAGATTTCGATGCTGGCCGCTGTCGAAAACGATGGACTGTCTGTGGAAGACGCCGCGGCCCAGTGGATCGCGGCCAACCAAAACGTCTGGAGCGCTTGGCTCCCCTCCTAGGCTCCAGCTAAGAACCGGTGCCGGCGGCAAGAGAACCGTCGGCACCGGTTCTCTTTTCATTCTTCGAGGAGCAGTCGTTGTACGACTTCATCATTGTCGGGGGCGGCTCTGCTGGCTGTGCGTTGGCCAACCGACTGAGTGCGGATGCCGACAACAGCGTTCTGGTACTGGAAGCAGGGCGGCGGGATTACAAGTGGGATGTGTTCATCCACATGCCCGCGGCCCTGGCTTTTCCCATCGGCAGTCGCTTTTACGACTGGAAGTACGAGAGCGAGCCCGAGCCCCACATGGGGGGCCGAAGGGTCTACCACGCCCGGGGCAAGGTTCTGGGCGGTTCCAGCTCGATCAACGGCATGATCTTCCAGCGGGGAAACCCCGCTGACTACAACAAGTGGGCCGCCGAACCCGGCATGGAGGACTGGGACTACCGCCACTGCCTGCCGTACTTCAAGCGCATGGAAACTTGCCTGGCCGGTGGCGACCAATGGCGGGGTGAGGAAGGGCCACTGGTGTTGGAGCGGGGGCCAGCCGACAGCCCTCTGTTCACCGCCTTCTTCAAGGCAGTACAGGAGGCCGGGTACGAACTGACCGATGACGTCAACGGGTACCGCCAAGAGGGCTTTGCCGCGTTTGACCGCAACGTCCACCGGGGACGGCGGCTCTCAGCGTCGCGGGCCTACCTGCACCCGGTGATGCACCGCAAGAACCTCAAGGTGGAGACCGGCACTCTCATCAGCCGAGTGCTGTTCGAGGGCAGCCGAGCGGTTGGCGTCGAGTACCGCCGACGGGGACGCAAGCACACCGCCCGGGGGGGCCAGATCCTGTTGTGTGCGGGGGCATTCGGCTCAGCCCAGCTGCTTCAGCTCTCCGGGGTAGGGCAGGCTGGCCTGCTGGAGTCCTTGGAAATCCCGGTGGTGGCCGAACAGCCCGGGGTGGGAGAGAACCTCCAAGACCACCTGGAGGTGTACGTCCAATACGCCTCCAGCCAGCCGGTTTCCATGCAGCCCCATCTCAAGCTGTGGCGCCGGCCCTGGATCGGCCTGCAATGGCTGGCCCGAAAAGGGCCAGGGGCCACCAACCACTTCGAGGGCGGCGGTTTTGTCCGCTCCAACCCCGACGAGTCCTACCCGAATCTCATGCTCCACTTCCTGCCTTTGGCCATCCGCTACGACGGCTCGTCGCCGAGCAGCGGACACGGCTACCAAGTTCACGTCGGACCCATGTACTCAGACGCCCGGGGCCATCTGCGAATCAAATCGCTCGATCCACGGGTAAAGCCGGCGATTCAGTTCAACTACCTCTCCACAGAGCAGGACCGGCGCGAGTGGGTGGAGACCATCAGAGTGACCCGCAGCATCATGAGCCAACCGGCCTTTGCCGCCTACAACGCGGGCGAGCTGTCCCCGGGCCCCGAAGTCGCCACCGATGGCCAAATCATGGACTGGGTGGCCCGCGACGCCGAGACCGCGCTGCATCCCGCGGGGACGGCTCGCATGGGGTGTGATGATCAGTCAGTCGTGGATCCCGCAACGATGCAGGTTCACGGAACCGAGGGGCTGGCGGTGGTGGACGCCTCGGTGATGCCCACCGTGACCAACGGCAACATCTACGCCCCAGTAATGATGATCGCCGAGAAGGCGGCCGATCTCATCTTGGGCAACCAGCCTCTGGCGCCCCAGGACGCCCCGGTCTACTCGGCCGGGTCGATCAAATCCCGGGCCGCTCCATGATCGGTGATGAGGTTCGAGACCAGGTCGAGCACTTTGCGGCGCTCATCGGCGGTGGGCGGGGCCAAGCCGAACAGGTCGATGAGCCAGAGCCCGTCACCCACAACCCGGGCCAGCAGTGCCTCGGTTTCGTCGAGCCCGTCGTCGTGACGCAGCCGATCCTGCCAGCGCTGGAACGTCGCCCGAGTGCTGTCCAGCAGGTCGTCGTCCACTGCGGCCGCGGCCAGAATCGACACCGCAGTATCAGTGGCCGCCTTGGTCGGTTCCTGCACGTATTCGAGGTAAGCCAGCGCAAACGCTCCCTGGCGGGCATCGATGCCGTCGGCCAGCACATTCAACTCGGTGTCGAGCACCCCCATCACCTGATTGAGCAACCCGATGATCAGCGCGTCCTTGGAGCCGAAGTGGTAGAGGAAGCCGCCCTTGCTCACCCCGGCTCGGGCCGCCACCTTGTCAAGCGTCAGCGACGACACACCCTCTTGTTTGATCACCTCGGTGGCCGCTTGCAGAATCCGATCGCGAGTCAGCACAGCCCGCTCTTGTACCGGCAGATTCCTGGGCCGATCGGCCGCTTCTCCCATTGCCAGGTCAGGGTAGCCCAAACATCTCAGCCCGATCGGTCCTGCCTCCCATGCGGCATCCCCCATTGCGATGTGAGGGGAGCCCAAACCAATACCCGTCTGTCCGGACGGTAAAGTCTGATCCGGGGGGCGGCGATGGACACAGCCAGCGAGACAGCCCAAGTCAGAGTCGAAGGCGTGTGGAAGGTCTTCGGCCGAAGGTCCCGCGAGGCTAGGGCAATGGCCAAGGCCGGTGCCTCCCGGGAGGAGATCCAGACCGCCACGGGCAGCGTGGTGGCCGTTCGCGACATCACCTTCGAGGTGGCCCCGGGTGAGACGTTCGTGGTCATGGGCCTGTCGGGCTCGGGCAAGTCCACCCTCATCCGGTGCGTCTCCCATTTGGTGAAGCCCACCGAGGGAAGGGTCAGGCTGTGCGGCACCGAGCTCACCCGGGCCGACAGCGCCACGCTGCGGAATCTGCGCCGCCAGAAGATGGCAATGGTTTTCCAGCACTTCGGCCTGTTCCCCCATCGCAAGGTGGTGGACAACGTGGCCTACGGACTCGAGGTGCAGGGGGTGGACCGCCAAGACCGCCAAGACCGAGCCAGAGAGCTGCTGGACACGGTCGGTTTGGAGGGCTGGGGCGACCACTATCCCCAGCAGCTCAGCGGCGGCATGCAACAGCGGGTGGGATTGGCCCGAGCCTTGGCCGTGGACCCCGAAGTGCTGTTCTTTGACGAGCCGTTCTCGGCCCTCGACCCGCTCATCCGCCGCGACATGCAAGACGAGCTCATCGACCTCCAGATGAAACTCCAGCGGACGCTGGTGTTCATCACCCACGACTTTGCCGAAGCACTGAAGTTGGCCGACCGGATCGCCATCATGAACGACGGCGCCTTCGTGCAGGTCGGCACACCGGTGGAGATACTCACCAGCCCGGCGGATGACTATGTGCGGGCATTCACCCAGGATGCCCCGGTGGCCAAGGTCTTGCAGGCCTGTTCGCTGATGCGCCCCCTCGACGGCACCGCTGTCGACCCCGGGTGGCCGCAGGTCCCGATGACCACGCCACTGGAGACCGCGCTCCCCCACTTGCTCGGGTCCACCTCTCCTGTGGTGGTGGTCGACGAGGACAATACGCCGGTGGGTCTGCTCCACGGGGACGACGTAGCGGGTGTGATCTCTGAGAACCGCCCATGACGGTGGTGGAGGAGGCCCGCCGCACCGCCAACGGGCTTCGAACCGCGTCGGACAGCCGCCTGGCGCGCTTCATCCTGGCCATCGGCACCATCGTTGTATTGATATTGGTGTTTCGGCTGTCCACGAACTTCGGCGTCTTCCCCGAATCCTGGGACATCGGGCTGGCCGATCCCATCGATCGGGCCCGGCGATGGCTGATCAGCAACCAAACCTCTCATTGGCTGTATACCGTCTTCTTGAATCCCATCACCGACGCCATCGACTGGGGTATCCGTCGGCTGGAGTCCATTCTCAGGTGGTTCCCGTGGTACTCCTACCCGCTGATCACCGGAGTCGGCCTGTGGTGGACCCGTGGGCGGGTGGCCGGAGTGCTGGGCTTGGCCAGCGTGGCCTTGATCGGCATCATCGACCTCTGGGAGGAATCCTTCGCCACCCTGGCCCTGATGGGAGTGTCGGTGCTCATTTCCATGATCATCGGCATTCCGCTGGGCATCGCCGCCTGGCGCAGCGATGCCGTTGCCAGGGTGGTCCGTCCCACATTGGACGCCATGCAAACCATGCCGGGGTTCGTCTACCTCATCCCCTTCGTGCTGCTCTTCGGGGTCGGGCGGGTTCCGGCGTTGATCTCCACAGTGATCTTCGCCCTCGCTCCGGTGGTGAGGCTCACCGAGGTGGGGCTTCGGACCGTTCCCCAGGTCACCGTCGAAGCATCGGAGATGTTCGGGGCCACCGAGCGCCAGACGCTGCGGCTGGTGCGCCTGCCCCAAGCCCGCCCGGCCATCTTCGCAGGCATGAACCAGACCACCATGCTGGCCATGAGCATGGTGGTGATTGCCGCCTTCATCGGCGCGGGCGGTCTGGGCCAAGTGGTGCTAAGGGCCATGCAGAGCATCGAGGTGGGGAAAGCGTCGGAGGCGGGCATCGCCATCGTGATCATGGCCATCGTATTGGACCGCTTCTCCACCGGCATCGCCACCGCGGACCCGCGACACGACGCCCTTGCCCTTCGATGGCTCGCCGTCGCGGTCACCGTGGTGGCTGTTGTCGGGGGCTTGCTCGGCCACAACGAGTTCCCCGAATCGCTGAATTGGCAGTTTGCCCCTTACGTGGACGATGCCACCGATTGGGCTCGGGACAACCTGTACGACATCGGCGGCTCGGGGATCGGGACCGGCCCATTCAGCGACTTTGTCACGCTCCGATTCGTGACCCCGCTGCGCGAGCTGCTCTCGAGCGACATCCCATGGCCTGCCATGATCGGGATAGGGGTGGTCCTTGGACTGTGGGCCCGAGGCATACGCCTAGCCGTCGGTATCGGAGCAGCGTTGTTCGCCATCGGCTTCTTGGGCATGTGGGCGCTGTCGATGGACACTTTGGCCCAGACCATTGTGGCGGTGGCCATCACGCTGATCATCGGCGTGCCGGTGGGGATAATGACCTCGCACAACGATCTGCTGCGAACGGCCTTTAAGCCGGTGCTGGACTTCTTTCAGACAATCCCCAGCTTCGTGCTGCTAGTGCCGGTGATCACCCTTTTCCATGTGGGCCGCATCCCCGGCATCATCGCCTCGGTGATCTACGCCCTGCCGGCCGCGGTCCACTACACCGATTTGGGGCTGCGCCGAGTTCCCGCCGAAGTCCACGAGGCCGCCGAGAGCTTCGGCGCCACCCGCAGCCAGCGCCTCCGCCGAGTGGAGCTGCCGCTGGCCGCGCCAGAGCTGATGGTGGCGGTGAACCAGGTGATCATGCTGATCTTGGCCATGGTGGTGATCGCCGGGCTGGTCGGCGGCGGCGGGCTGGGCCTGGAAGCCGTCCGGGGCCTGCGGCGCAGCGACGCGGTGGGACGGGGATTCGAGGCCGGTATCGCCATCGTGCTGCTGGCCAGCATCCTCGACCGACTCACCCGGGCCATCGCCGACCGCCTCCGCCCTCCGGCTGCGGTCTAATCGATCCCGCCCCGGCAGTTTTCAGCCACTGTCCTCGATCCACGCCGCGGTGGCCGCGGCCTGCTTGGTGCCGTCGAATGAAATGCGCTGGGTGGGCTCCACCTCGAGGATCACCCGCCGAGGAGAGTCCAGAAAACTGGCGAAGTGGCGCTGCATGTCTTCGTCGGGGTGCAGCGCGGCAGCCAACTCGGGGTAGAACCATGCCTTGGTCTCGTCGTCGTCGTGCAGGCGGCAGATGCCCTTGTAGGTCACTGTCTGCCTTTGGGACACCCCCTTGGCGCCGGTGCTGGTCACCACCACGCACACTCGGGGGTCGCGGCGCACCGCGGAGATGCGGGCCCGCTGGGAAGTGGCGGTGAGCCAAAATCGGCCCTGGCGCCAGATGAAGCTCATGATGACCCCAACCGGCCACCCTTCCTTGTTGGCCCAGATAAACGTACACTCGGTCTGAGCGGCCAGCATGGCCTCCTCGGCATCGTTGTCGAGCCACCACTCCGTCACGTCCTCGTAGTCAGCCGACTCGGCATCAGTAGCTGGCTCGTCGCTCATCAGTTCTCCTCGTTGTCAGTTCTCAGCTATCGCCTGCACCTGGGCTCGGGCGATCTTGCCCAAGGGGCTGCGGGGAAAGGCTTCCACAAAGCGGACATCATCGGGGATCTTGTAGGGGGCGAGGTTGGCTCGACACAACGAGAGCAGGTCTTCGACGCCAACGTTCGCACCTGCGGCGGGCTGGACGAAGGCCACCACAGTCTCGCCGAGGCGGGGGTCGGGTCGGCCCACCACGCAGCACTCGGCCACTCGGGCGTCGGCCCCCAGCACTCGCTCGACCTCGGCGGGGTAGATGTTGTTGCCGCCCCGGATGATCATCTGGCTGCGCCGCTCCACGATGTACAGCTCGCCGTCGGCATCGAACCGGCCCAGGTCGCCGGAGTGGACCATGCCGCCCCGCAGGGTCTCGGCCGACAGCTCGGGGCGACCCCAATAGCCCAGCATGGTGCGGTAGACACCGGCCCACGGGCCGTCGCGCCGGGGCCCAAAGCAGATCTCCCCCACCTCGCCCACCGGCATAGGCCGATCATCGTCGTCAAGCACCTGCACTTCGATGTGGGGCAGCGCCTGCCCGCAGCTTCCCTCGATAATCGGGCGGTCGGGGTCTTGACGGGTCACCAGCGTGGGCCCCTCGGTGATTCCCAGGCTGGTGGCCGGCTTGACGCCGAACCGCTCCTCGAACAGGAGTTTCACCGACTCGGGCATCGCCGCGCCCCCTACTCGGGGCTTGGTGAGGGTAGCCAGATCGTCGGGGTGTACCTCGGGATGGATCAGCAGGTCGTAGGCCACGGTGGGCACCACCGCGAAATGCGTGACCCCCTCCCGTTTGATCCACCGGGCCAGTGACACCGGATCGTGGCGGTCGGCAATGGCGCAGGTGGCCAGCGCCTGAATGGTGGTCAGGCCGTGGAGCACCTGGAGGTTCAGGATGGTCAAGGGGTGTACGCACAAGAAAACATCGTCGGCGTCGTAGCTACCCCGGGCCACGGCCACCGCCCCCTGAAGCAGGGCATTGTGCTGGCTATGCATCACCCCTTTGGGGTTGCCGGTGGTGCCCGAGGTGTAGGCGATGGCCGCCAACCCCAGCGGGTCGCACCCGGGCCACGGCTCCATGGGCTGTGCTCCGGCCACCTCCGCCCGCCACTGCTCCAAGCCGACCACCCGGGGTGCGCCCACCTCTTCTGCGGCATTTGAGGTGAGGTAGAGCGAAGGCTCGCAGTCGTCGATCAGATAGCGCTTCTCCGGTGGGGCCAGCACGGTGTGGACCCCCACGAACACCGCCCCCCGGGCCCAGATGCCCATGAGGGCGGTCACGATGTCGATGTCGTTGGCCAGCGATACCGCCACCCGGTCGCCGGCCCGGACCCCCAATTCGTCCAGCGCAGTGGCGGTTCGGGACACTTCGTCGGCCAGCTCGGCGTAGCTCAGCCTCCCCCGGGCTCCCACCAGGGCGGTTTTGTCGGGCACTGCGGCCACCGCCCGTTTCAGCAGCGGACCCAGAGACAGGGGCTCGCCGAAATCGATCGGGGGGACATCCAGCACCGGCCCATGGTAGGCGGCGGGCTCGTTGAGCGGCCTCTATCCTCGGGCCATGAGCGCATCCATCGCATTCGGCACCGGGAAGGTTCCCGAAGACCTCACCACATACGGGGCCTGGGCCCGCCAAGTGGAGAGCTCCGGGTTCTCCATGGTGGTGGCCGGCGACTCCCAGTCGCTGTGGGCCGACCCCTTCCTCACCCTCACCGTGGCCGCCAACCACACCGACAACGCCCTGCTGGCCACCACGGTTACGAACCCCGTCACCCGCCATCCGGCCGCAGCCGCCTCCACCGCAATGGCCCTCCAGCAGATTTCTGGAGGGCGGTTTCGCTACGGGATCGCCTCGGGCGACAGCGCGCTGCTCAATATCGGGGAGAAGCCGGCGACCGTGGACTACCTCCGGGACTACACCGCGGCGGTCAAGGCTCTCAGCAACGGCGAGACGGCCCGCTGGCAGGGCAAAGACCTGCACATGCGCTGGGGCCCCGCCCCGGTCCCGGTGTGGATTGCCGCCGAAGGGCCTCGCACCCAGTACATGGCCGGTCAGATCGCCGACGGGGTGATCCTGTCCAACAGCCTGCCCGCCGACGTGTGCGAGATCGTGCTGGGCAACATCGCCGAAGGGGCCCGCTCGGTGGGCCGGGACCCCGACGAGGTCGAGGTGTGGTGGTTCGCCAACCTGCTGTTCGCCGAATCGGAAGAAGCCGGCCTGGAGCAGATCAAGTTCCTGATCGCGGGCACGGCCAACCACGTGTACCGATTCCACATGGACGGCAAGGGCCTCCCCGAAGACATCAAGCCCCGGGTGGCCGCCATGATGGCCGAGTACGACAGCCGCCACCACGCCTTTGCCGATGGGGCCAACGTCAACGCCGGGCTGGCCGACAAGCACGGCCTCGCCGAGTTCTTGGCCAGCCGCGGCACCATTGCCGGCCCGCCCGAATATTGCATCGACCGCTTGACCGAGTTGGCCGAACGGGGCGTCAACCGAATGGTGCTGGCCCAGTTCATGGACGACAAAGAAGGCTGGATGCGCACCTTCGCCGACACCATCGCCCCCGTGTTCTGCTGATCTGAGGCCCCCCATGTAGGGCCGCTTGAAGAGCCAAAAAGATACCTTCAAGAGCCTCTTGCCAGGGCACTGTTTGTTAGTTATGCTTACAAACTAGTGAGAGGGGCTTCAGACTCCCGGCTGCTGCGGCTGTTGAACGGGCAGCGCATCGTTGATGCCATGTTCGATGCTGCCCCCCAGGGAATCTCCCGGGCAGACATCGCCCGAGTGACGGGGCTGTCCAAGCCGACCGTCTCCAACCTGGTGGCCGATTTGGAATCATCGGGATTGATCCGCCTGGCCGAAACGCCGACTACATCGGGGAACGTTGGCCGACCAGCCATGCTCTACGAGTTTGTGCCGGAAGCAGGGTTTGTTGTGGCCGCCGACATCGGCGCTACCAAGATCATCGTCGGCATCGCCAACCTCTTGGGCGCAGTTGTCGCCGAACAGGAACTGGAGACCGGCCCGGACGCTGACACCGCACTCAACCGTGTCGCGGAAACAGCACATCAGATGCTGTCAGGGATCGGAGGTCGAGCCGGGTCGGCCTGCATCGGCGTCCCCGGCATCTACCGCCCGGCTTCTGACAGCGTCGAGCAGGCCCTGAACCTTCCGGGATTCGAAGGCCTGCGAGTACGGGCGAAGCTCGAAGAGCTCCTCAACATCGATGTCCATGTGGACAACGATGTGAACCTGGCGGCGCTGGCCGAAGCCGACCTGGACATCGACCAAACCAACTTTGTGGCCATCTCGATCGGTACCGGAATCGGAATGGGCATCATCGTGGGCGGAGAGCTGTACCGCGGGGGAACCGGAGCCGCCGGGGAGGTGGGGTCGCTGGTTCTTCATGGCTCCCCCGCCGATTCCAGCGCCCCCCTCATCCTGGAAGAAGTCTCGTCGGCACCCGCCATCCGCAAGCAATTCGGACAGGCCGCTGAATCCGGGTACGCGACAGAACTGCACGGCAGCGCCGACGTTCCGGAGATCTTCGACGCGGCCGCTCAGGGCGACCCGGCAGCCGTACATGTGTTGGAGGACGCGGCCGAAGCCATGGCGACCGCCGTCATGCACGTGTGCCTCGTCGTCGACCCGGAGCGGATTGTCTTCGGCGGCGGCGTGGGCGCCAATCCGGTGTTTGTGGAAGCAGTCAACGCCGAGCTGCGTAGACGGCTATCCCAGCCGGTGGAAGTCTTTGCCTCAACGCTCGGACGGCGGGCCACGTTTCTCGGAGCGGTGGCACGGGCGCTCGACGAGCTGCACGAGTCGCTGGTAACCGACACGCTGGGGCGCCCGCGATGACCCCCGAGGCCGTCGCCGAGTACGTGGATGCCGACGCGGTGGTCGATCTCCTTCAAGAGGCCATCGGCATACCCAGCGTGACCCCTCACGAAGAAGACTTCGCCCGGTGGGTACACGATCAACTGGACGACAACGCCTGGGACCACAGGCTCCTCGCTCCCTTTGAGGGCACCCGGGCCAATGTTTACGCCAGTGTCGGCCATGGGCGCCCATCACTGGTCTTGGCGGGACATCTCGACACCGTGCACGCTGACGACTGGGCAAAACACTGGGCGGGAACCGAGCGGGCCAACCCCTTTGCCGCTTCGATCATCGGCCAAGAAATCTGGGGCCGAGGGTCTGCTGACCAGAAGGCCGGCATCTGCGCCATCTTGGAGGCACTCCGGGCGATCCACCGGTCTGGTTGTCGGCCAACGGGCTCGGTGACTGCGCTTTTCGTATGCGACGAAGAATCAGGCCAACCCGGCAGCGGCATTTCTGCCGGGATGAAAGCGGCAATAGCTGACGGGGAGGTCCAGCAAGACCATCCGGCGGACTTCCTCGTCTACACCGAGCCCACAACCTCGGCCATCTACACCGCGCAAATGGGCTTCTTCATCGCCGACATCGCGCTGACCGGACAGTCGGCGTACTTCGGACGACCGGAACTGGGGGTGGACGCCTTGAAGGCCGGCCATCACCTCCTCACCGCGCTTTGGGAGCATTCCGACAACCTCCGCGCCCAACCAGCGCATCCGCTGATTGGAGAGGCATTCCTGCTCGTTACCGAAGTCCGATCTGGGGAGAGCATCGCAGTGCCCGGGCGGTTCGATCTGTCTTTGATCCGCAAGGTCCTTCCCCGAGAGAGCCTTGACGCAGCGGCGCAATCCATCCGAGACATCACCGCCCAGGTAGCCGCAGATCACGGTGTCGAGGCCTCGGTGGAGTTCACCGCCCCCCGGGACCACTCGGTTGGAGGAACACCCGACGAAACCCCGACTGACCATCCCGCGGTGCAAGCCCTCGGTGCGTCCATCGCCGCAACCACCGGCGATGAGCCCCGCATTGAGGCTGCGCCGTATTGGTCAGAGAAGTCGTTCCTCTCCGCCATCGGCGTGCCCGGTGTGTACTTCGCGCCCGGAGACATCTCGAACGCCCACACACCATTCGAGCGCGTGGAGATTGACGAACTCGTAGCCGCCACCCGCACCTTGGCCCATTTCGTGGCGTCGTGGTGCGGACTCGAACCAGCCCCAACCACCTAAATGCCCAACCACCAATTGAAAGAGGAGAAACCCATGCAACCCCGAAAGAAATCGCGATGGCTCGTACTGGGCGCACTGCTCGCCGTCTTCGTTCTCCTGGCCGCAGCTTGCGGCAACGACGACGACAGCGGCAGCGACCCCACTGCCGCACCCGCAACCGCCGCGCCCACTGCGGCACCCGAACCGCCTGACGAACCCGACCCCGAACCTGAGCCCGAGCCCACCGAGGATGAGGCGCCGGCCATGGAGGCCCCGGTAACCCAGGGGCCGAATGGCGAGACGGCCAGCCCGTCTGGCGACATTGTCCTAACTGCCGATGAACTGGCCCAGGTCCAAGAGGGTGGCTATACCGCGGCCTTGCTCTGGCACATCTCCGGCGCTTTCACCGACGCGGTGAGCCAGGGGGCTCGGGACGCCTTCGCCGAGATGGGCATCGAGGTGGTGGTCGAAACCGAGGCCGGTTTCGACGCCGCCCAGCAGGCCAATGACGTCGAAACCGCCATGGCGCTGAGTCCCGACATCATCCTCAGCCTCACCATCGACCCGGTCTCGGCCGCGGAAGGCTTCCGGCCTGCCGTCGATGCCGGTGTGCAGCTCGTGTTCTTGTCCACGACCCCGGAGGGGTATACGCAGGGCCAGGAATTCGTGGGCGTGGTGACCGATGATCTCGCCGCCATGGGCATTGCCGCCGCCAACCTGCTGGGCAATGCTCTGGGCGGTGAAGGCGAGATCGGCTACATCTTCCACGATGCCCCGTTCTACGTGACCAACCAGCGCGACCAGGCGTTCAAGGCTTGGATCGAGATCAACTTCCCCGGGATCGAGATTGTGGCTGAACAGGGTCTTGCCGATCCGGCTGCCGCAGAAGACATCGCCTCCGCCATGCTGACCCGCAACCCGGGCCTCGACGGCATCTACGCCCCGTGGTCGGCCGGACCGGCCGATGGCGTGCTGGCCGCGCTGCGGGCCGCGGGGGCCAGCGACGTGGCGGTTGTGACCATGGACCTGGACACGAACGTCTCGCTCGACCTTGTGGAGGGCGGCAACATCGTGGGAATCGCGGCTGATGAGGCCTACGAGATCGGACGGACAATGGCCACCGAGGGGGCTTACGGCCTGCTCGGGAAGCAAGCGCCGCCCTTCGTTGTTGTCCCTGCTATCGAGGTAACCGCTGACAACATCGTCGAGGCATACCGGGTGTCGCTGGCCGCCGACCCGCCGCAAGAGGTGCTTGACGCCCTCGGCGGCTAAACCTGAACAGGTGATTCGGAAGTCGATTAGCAAACAGGCCCCGACCGGACTCCCCTCCCCGGTCGGGGCCTGGATCGACCGCTACCGACATGACGGCGGGCTTCGCCAGTATGTCGTCTATTTGGCTTTTGCGCTGATCCTGGCCACGTTCAGCATCCTCCTGCATGACGACGGGTTCCTCAGCTCCTCCAATCTGCTCAACATCGGTCGGCAGGCTGCGCCGATCGCGGTCATGGCGGTGGGGATGGCCTTCGCCCTTGCCGCAGGCGAGATCGACCTCTCGGTTGGCTCGGTGGTGGCGCTGTCATCCCTGGTGGCTGCGGAAATGGTGGGCAACTATGGATTCCTGGCTGGCGCGCTGGCCGCGCTCGGGGCAGCGGCGCTCGTGGGGATGGTGAACGGGCTCATTTCGGTGAAGGTGCGAATCCCGTCCTTTCTGGTCACCCTGGGAATGCTGGGCATCATCAGCGGGATCGCCCGCAATTGGAACGACTTGCAGTCGCTCCCCATTCGCAACGACCGGTTCAGCGGGATTTTCGGCGCGGGAGGTCTGGGTCCTGTCTCCTCGCTTCTGATCTGGATCGTCATTGTCGGAGCGCTGGGACATTTTGCGCTGCACCATCTGCGCTGGGGGCGCCATGTGCTGTCCACCGGTGCCGACCGCGATGCAGCCAACGCAGTCGGAATCAACACCGCTCGGGTGAAGATCTCCGCGCTGGTGGTCAGCGCGACCGCGGCGGGCTTCGCCGGGATTCTTCTCGCCGGTCGCCTCAGCATCGGCCGTCACGATCTAGGGGAGGACTACCTGCTCACCGTCATCGCCGCGGTGGTGATCGGCGGAACTAACTTGTTCGGCGGCCGGGCATCCATACTTGGAGCTGTCACCGGCGCCCTCATCATGGCCATGCTCAACAACGGCCTCATCCTCATGGGGCTCGAAGTGGCCGACCAGCTCATCGCCCGGGGTGTGATCATCATCTTGGCCGTGGCCCTGAGCATGCGAGAAGCCAAGGAGCTCTGACGGTGTTCCTGCGACCCCTGATGGACAAGAACCCGGCCTTTGTGGAGGCGGTTGTGGCGCTGCACCGGGCCGGTTCCCTTCCCGCCAACAGCTACGCATTGGACCTCGACGCCATGGCCGCCAACACCTCGCATCTCATGGGTGAGGCGAGGGCGCTTGGGCTGAGCGTGTACGCCATGACCAAGCAGGTGGGAAGGGCGCCGGGCGCACTCGAAGCAATATCTGGCGCGGGGGTTGACGGCTATGTGGCGGTGGACATGGCCTGCGCCCGGCCCATTGCCGCCCACGGGCACAATCTCGGACACCTCGGACATCTCGTGCAGGTGCCCGCGGCCGAAACCGGCGAAGCCGCGGCCATGCAGCCCGACTACTGGACGGTGTTCTCGCCCAACAAGGCTACAGAAGTCTCGGCTGCGGCCACCCGCCTCGGACGGGTCCAAGATCTGCTGGTACGGGTGTTCGCTCCCGGCGACGAGTTCTACTCGGGCCACGAGGGTGGCGTCCCGCTCGAAGAGTTGCCCAGAGTGCTCGACCACATCAGCGGGCTGCCAGGGGTCCGGTTTGCCGGCCTTACCACGTTCCCGGCGCTGCTCTTCGACCCGGACAGCGGCGGGGCACGAACCACTCCCAACATGGCCACCCTGGCTCAGGCCGCAGAAACCGCCCAACAGCACATCGGCCATGAAGACCAAGGGACGCTCCAGATCAATGCCCCGGGCACCACGTCAACGGCGGTGCTGGCCCAGCTTGCCGAGGCGGGCGCCACGCAAGTGGAACCGGGCCATGGCCTCACCGGAACCACACCCCTGCATGCGGTTCGCGACCTGCCCGAACAACCCGCGGTTTGCTATGTCAGCGAGATAGCCCACATCCATCAGGGCATCCCGTTCTGCTTCGGCGGCGGTCTCTACATCGACCCCGTATTCGGCGACTACCAGCCCACTGCCGTTGTCGCTCACGACCCGAGCGAGGCGGCAACAAAGGCGATGCCCGTGGACATGCCCGACCCTGCCGCCATCGACTACTACGCCAAGCTGAGGCCTGAACCGGGTCGCATCGTCAACGAGGGCGACACCGTGGTCTTCGGCTTCCGCATCCAGGCCTTTGTGACCAGGGCATTTGTCGTCGGCGTTGCCGGTGTGCGGTCGGGAGCGGCGTCGGTGGCCGGTGTCTGGGATGTGCTGGGCAACCCTGTGGCCTGGAAGGGCCAGCGATGAGTACGGCCCCAGCGTTGGTCGCCTCCGGAATCTCCAAGTCATTCCGAGCTGTGCAGGCCCTCGACGAGGTGTCCATCGAACTGCACCACGGCCGGGTCACTGCCCTGCTGGGCGACAACGGCGCAGGAAAATCAACCCTGGTGAAGTGCATCTCCGGCCTGTACCAGCCTGACGCTGGCCGCATATTCGTTCAGGGGTCAGAGCACCGCATCGGCTCCTCCCGCCACGCCCGAGAACTGGGCATTGAAACCGTTCATCAAACGCTGTCGGTGATCGACCCGCTTGATGTGGCAGAGAACCTCTTCTTGAATCGAGAGCACACCCGAGGGGGATGGTTGGGGGCCCGCATCGGCCTGCTCGACAAACGGCGCATGCGCAACGAATGCGCCGACACGCTTGCTCGTCTCGACATTCGAATTCCCTCGCTGCGGCGCTCGGTTGGCTCGCTTTCCGGCGGGCAGCGCCAAGCCGTTGCCATTGGCCGGGCAGTTGCCTGGGGCCAGCAGATCGTCTTGCTCGACGAGCCCGCTGCCGCCCTCGGAGTCGAGCAGACCCAGAGAGTTCTGGATCTCATCATCAACCTGCGTGACCAAGGGGTAGCAGTGCTGCTCATCACCCACAACATGGACCGGGTACTGGCTGTTTGCGACCAGGCAGTCGTGCTCTACCAAGGCCGGAAGTGCGCCGAAGTAGACGTGGCCGACGTCACGAAAGACGACCTGGTGTCATACATAACCGGGGCCCGCAGCACCGGCTGACGCTCCGGGGTCTAGTCGTGCAGGTCTTCATCGCCGCGGATGCCGCAGAGGCGGCCGACAAAGCAGCCGACATTGTGGAGAACGTCGTCCGGTCGCGACCTCGGCCGCGCCTCGGGATGGCGACCGGCAGCACCATGGTCGGCGTCTACCAATCGCTAGTCGATCGGTACCAGGCCGGGGGGCTCAGCTTTGCTGAAACGTCCATCTATTTGCTTGACGAGTACGTCGGCCTCGACTGCGACCATCCGCAGGCATTCCGAAACGTGATCAGGGCAGGTCTCGCCGACCTCGTCGATCTGAGAGATGACGCATTGTTCGGACCCGACGGGAGCTCACCCGACCTCGAGGCCGAGGCTCAGCGCTACGAGCAGCTTGTCACTGAGGCCTGCATCGACATCCAACTTCTCGGTATCGGCGGCAACGGGCACATCGCCTTCAACGAACCAGGCTCTTCATTCGAAGGGCTATCAAGCGTCGTCACGTTGAGCGAGAAGACCCGACGGGACAACGCCCGGTTCTTCGCCTCGATTGACGATGTCCCCCGCCAGGCGATATCTCAGGGAATCGGAACCATCTTGCGAGCAAGAGCGATACTTCTAGTAGCACTCGGTGCCCACAAGGCCCGTCCAATCTGTGATGCCCTCATAGGACCCGTTTCGATTGAGTCTCCGGCCTCGGCTATTCGACTGCACCCCGACGTCTCCGTGGTCCTAGATGCTGGGGCGGCTTCGCTGTTACCAGCGGCCAGGTCGGAAAGCTGACCTCCGACTACACCAAATCCAGCAGATGGCCGAGGCGTTGTTGTTTGGTGCGGAGGTAGTCCAGGTTCTCGCTTCTGGGGGGCACTTCCAGGGGAATCCGGCGGGCAATCTCCAGGCCGAAGGAGGCCAAGCCGTCGTGTTTGGTGGGGTTGTTGGTCATCAGCGCCACTCGCGTGACCCCCAGCTCGGCCAGTATGGCCGCCCCGATGCCGTAGGTGCGGTCGTCCACCGGTAGCCCCAACTCCAAGTTGGCGTCCACCGTGTCCCGGCCCTGATCCTGAAGGGCATAGGCCTGCATCTTGTGCCCGATGCCGATGCCCCTTCCCTCATGGCCCCGCATGTACACCAGCACTCCGGTGCCGCAGGCCGCGATGGCATCCATGGCCGCGTGCAGCTGAGCCCCGCAGTCGCAGCGCCAAGAGCCGAACACATCCCCAGTGAGACACTCGCTGTGTACCCGCACCAAGACCTCGTCGGCTCCCGTTATGTCGCCGAGGGTGAACGCCACGTGCTCCTCGCCGTCGTCCATCGACTCGAAGGCGTGACAGGCGAATCGACCCCATCTCATAGGCACTTCGGTGGTGGCTATCAGCCTGATCTTTGGTTGGCGTCCCATTAGCTGGCCCCGAGAGTACCCCTGCCAGCAGCGAAACTGGCAGCCCAAGGGGACTATGTGCTGGCAAAGGAGATCTCGGCTTTGCCAAAGCAAGGGGGAGAGCCCAAGCGACATACGCTCTGGTCATGCGGTTCGGGGTGATGATGCAGACCACCGACCGGTCGATGTCGCCGGTGCGCCTGGCCCATGAAGCAGAGGCCCGAGGATACGCCTGCATCTACCTGCCCGAGCACACCCACATCCCCACCAGCCGCCGCACACCGCCCCCCACCGGCGAGGAAGTGCTGCCCGAGACCTACTTGCGCACCTTGGACCCCTATATCGCTTTGGCGGCCTGCGCCCAGGCCACCGAGTCCGTGGGACTGGGAGTTGGGGTCGCCCTGCCCGCCCAACACGATCCCATCACCTTTGCCAAGCAGTGCGCCACCCTCGATTGGATGAGCGGGGGTCGCCTGGTGCTGGGCGTGGGCTACGGCTGGAATCACGAGGAGATGGAGAACCACGGCATCGACGTTCGACGGCGCCGAGCCCTGGTACGCGAGCACATGCTCTGTGCCCAGGCGCTCTGGGGCAACGAGGTCGCCGAGTTCCATGGAGAATTCGTTCACATGGAACCCTCGTGGAGCTGGCCCAAGCCCATCCAGCAGCCCCGCATCCGCACCATCGTCGGCGCTGCCCCCGGCCCAACCACCTTCGCCCACATAGCCGAGTTCGGCGACGGCTGGATGCCCATTGGCGGCGCCGGAATGCGAGCTGCTCTGGCCGAGTTGGCGGAGGCCATGGCGGTGGCCGGACGCAGCCTCGACGAGCTGGAGCTCGTCACCTACGGCACTCACCCCGACCCCGGCAAGCTGGCCTACTACCGGGACATCGGCATCACCGAGGTGGTGCTGCGATTCCCCCACGGCGGCTCAGCCGACGAAGTACTGCCGGGGCTGGACGACTACACCCGCTGGATTGAAGAGTTCGGGTAAGCGAGCTGGCTATTCCTCACCGATGTCGAGCACAGTGCGGACCACGCCGCCGGTGTCCAGCTCATCAAGAGCAGCGGTGACGTCATTGAGGGGGCGGTGCTGGGTGATCAGCTCGTCGAGCAGGAGCTCGCCGGAACGGTAGAGATCGAAGATCCACGGAAAGTCCCGAGCGGGCGAGGAGTTGCCGTACATGCTGCCGGTGAGCGCCTTGCCGAAATAGATCTCGGTAGCGTCGATGTGGAATGGGGTCCCCGCGGGCGGCCCGCCCACCATCACGGCCAACCCGCCCATGCCGATCGAGTTCCAGGCGTTCTTATAGGTGGCTCCGGTGCCGATCACCTCGAAGGCGTAGTCGGCGCCTCTGCCTCCAGTCAGCTCCATTACCGCAGCCACGGGATCGTCGTCGGTGGCGTTCAAAGTACGGGTGGCGCCGAATCTCTCGGCCAGAGCCAACTTGTCATCCAGCAAGTCCACCGCCACGATCTCGGCTGCGCCCATGAGGCGACAGCCCTGGATGACGTTTAGGCCGACACCGCCACAGCCGTAGACCACACAGGTGCTGCCCCGGCGGACCTGGGCGGTGTTGACGGCCGAACCCACCCCTGTGGGAACGCCACAACCCACCAGGCAGGCCACGTCCAAGCCCACATCGTCGGGCACTCTCACCGCCTTGGAGAAGTGAACCACGGCGTGCTCGGCAAACGAGCCCACCGTGCAGAACGAGTGGTGGACCTCGCCGTCCTTTTCGAAGCGATGGCCACCGTCGTAGTAGGTGCCGATGGGGAACGCGGGCAGCACCTGGCAGCGGTTGGCGAAACCCGCGGCGCACGACCGGCATCGACCACAACTGGCCACCAGCGACAGCACCACCCGGTCGCCGGACTTGATCCCGGTGACGCCCTCCCCCACATCCTCCACTACCCCGGCCCCTTCGTGGCCCAAGATCATGGGGGTTTCCCAGTCCCGGCTGCCGTGGTACACGTGCAGGTCGCTGTGGCAGATCCCGCTGTGGGTGATCCGCACCAGCACGTCTTGGGGGGCCAGGTTGCAGATGTCCAATTCGACGATGTCCAGCGGGACATTCGGCTCCCGATACACCGCAGCCCGGGTCTTCATGCCTGTGTCTCCCTTTCCGCCAACCATTCCCGCAGCTCCCGGACGCCCCAGTGCCAGCGGTATTCCCCGATACCCGGCTCGCCCTCGTAGCTCCAATCCACGAAGCCGTTGCACGAGAACGCGTTGGCGGACACCTTCTCAATGGTGCGGGCCACCCTGCCCTCGAAACAGTGGCTGCGGCCCCGCTCGTCGACGATCTCATAGACCAGTGCAGTGGTGCGATAGCCGTCGAGCTCGAACCGGCCCGTCCCCTCGGCGATGCGGAGAATGTCCCCGCCATCCAACAGGTAGCCGTGCGTGATCACGCAGGAATCAGGAGTGTCATTGCGGGTCTGGACCAGGAAGTGGAAATCGTCGCCCCAATGGCCGTCATCGAAGTTGCCGCAGCCCAACCGAGCCACCGATTCCCGACGGGGGCCCCACGAGTGATCGCGGTTGACCGCGCAGTCCACCTCAAACCTCACGCCGTTCACCACCGCCTCCCCCGAAACGTGCAGGGTCTGGTCGATATGGCCGTGGGCCAGGACCGCATCTGAGCGCTGGATCGACCCGAACCCCTCCCCCGCTCCCGCCACTTTGGTCTCTCCCACCTCCACCGGCGGCATCAACGCGGTGTACTCCAAGTCGAACACCGTCCCGTCGATGCCGTCGTAGCGGACTTCCCAGCGCTGGAACGCCTCGGTCTGGCGCACGGCGATGCCGTTGTCCAGGCGGTAGTCGTCCAGGTTGTGGGGCGGCATGGGCATGGCAAAGCGGTCCTCGTGCATATCGTTGGCCAAGGCCCCGGTGGCGCCCAGCCCTCGGTTGGAATACACGAACACGTTGGCCCCCACCACTCCCAGCGTGGGCCGCCACATCGAGCGCAGGTGCCCGACCATCGCCTCCTCAGGCACGAAGAAGCAGAACCAGTTGGTCTCCACCCAATTCCAGTCCCGAAAGCGGGGCTCGTGAAGAAACCGGTCTCTTCGACTCAGCCGAGTCCCCGGGGCCTGAATGCTCTCTCCCATCGACCTCCGACCGTACTCCTCGAGCACGGCCCAGCACGCAATGGATCAGCCGGAGCCGAGATCGAGGCCGGCGAAACCGCGGGACCGGATGACCGTGATCGCCCAAAAGACAGCCAGCAATCCCCCGTACACCAGCACCACGAACCGCATGGACACCAGGTCGCCCAAGAATCCCCCGAGGAACGCGCCGATAGGCAGCCCGGAAAGCACCGACATCAGCCACACCGACATGACCCGGCCTCGAAACTGCTCGTCCACCTGCACTTGCAGGGCGCTGTTCATGGTCACGCCATGGGCCATATGGCCCGCTCCGAAGATCAAGTACCCCAACAGGCCGATAACCAGCCAAGAAGTCGCCCCGGTAACCAACACCCCGACGGCATACACCCCCACTGCTGTCATCTCGACCCGGGATCGGGCGTGGCGATCGCCGTACCTGGTCACGTACAGCGCGGCCAGCATCGACCCGAAACCGAACGTCGCAGTGAGCCAGCCCAGCCCGCCATCACTGAGAGCGAACACATCGTCAGCCACGCTCTCCACCAGGGCGAACGCGAAGACCGCTCCGACACTGGCCACGACGAACGAGGTGAACATCACCAGGCGCATGGCAGGACGGCGCCTGACGTAATCCAAACCGTGGCGGAACTGCAACCAGAACGGCTCTTGCTCAATCGGTTCCGTGGCCCGAAGCCTCATCGGAGCCATCAAGGCCAAACCCAAGCCGAAGCCCACAATGGTCACCGCGAACGCCGGTCCCGGACCCCAATTGAGCAAAGTGAGCCCGGCCAGCGCCGGGCCTAGCGCACGCCCGGCGGTGAACGACAGCGACACGAAGCGCACCGCCGACAAGAGATCTTCGGGCGGCACCAACAGCACGGTCATTGCCTGGGTGGGGGCCCACTGGAACCCCGATGCCACCCCCACCACCACCTGGATGCCGATCATCAGCCACGGGGTGAGGAGGTCGGCGGTGAACAGTGCCAAGAATACCGCCGAGCAGGCTAGTTGGGTGAAGAATGATCCGAACAAGAGGGCCTTACGGCTCATCCGGTCGCTCCAGATACCGGCCACCGGGGTCATGAACAGCGACGGGATCAGCACCGCGAACGCCGAGCTGCCCACCCACCAATTCGAGTCGGTCAGCTGGTTCATGTAGAAGGGCACCGCCAGCGACTGCATGAACTGCCCGGTGGTGGCAATGGACACGCCGATGAAGAACAGCCGGAATTCCCGATGAGACAGGGCGCGAAGCGGAGAAGACGGGACAGACACGGTTAGCCGACAGTAGTTGGCCAGATGATGAATCTGGTCGTCTCCTCTCTGCTACTTCCCCCAATGATGAATCTGGTCGTCCCCGGTCGGTGTGCCAACATCGGCCAGTGCCCCAGGATGAACGACAGCCTGCGCTGGTCCGCAATCGCCATGGCAGCGGTGCCTTCCGCCGACGGCTGCGGATGATCGCCCCCGACCCACAAACGGTGGTGGTCGGCCTTGAGGACGACATGCACCACTACGAGGCAGCGCTCACCCATGACGGCCGCCATATCACCAATGCGTCCGCCGCCGGGCCCAGGATGCCCTGGGAACCGTGCTCCGGCGCACTCGACCAGCTCCAGGCCCTGGTGGGCTGCCCGCTGACCACCACCGCGTCGGAGGTGTTCGCCTGGACCGACGTCCGCCAGCAATGCACTCACCTCTATGACGCTGCCGTTCTCGGGGTGCTCCACGCTGCCCGGGGGCGAGTCGGCACCCGCCAATACGACGCCACCGTGCCCGACTGGGACCAGCCCCCGTTCGAGGCCTGGATCGAGCGGGACGGGATCGAGGTCTGCCGCTGGCGGATGGCCGCGACCCTGGAGATCGAATCACCTGAGCCGTTCGGCGGTCGTCAGCTCAAGGGCGGGTTCGTCCGCTGGTGCGAGGAGGTGTTGGATCCCGAGGCCGCCGAGGCCGCCTGGGTGCTCCAGCGCACCGTATGGCTGTCGGGCGCCCGCCGGGTGGAACTGGAGGACTGTGACGACGCCATCGTCTCCGGGCTGATCCCAAACGTCTGCTGGACATCACAGCCCGAGCGCTATCACGTGGCCTTTCGGCGCCGGGGAACGCTGCGCGATCACGGTCCCAGCGCCAATGAGATGCTTGTGGACATGCCGACCCGTTGGCCCCGACTCCACGGCACCTGAGAGACTCAGCGGTATGGCGATGAGAGAAACGGGGGAACCGCTGTTCGCCGAGCAGTTCCAATCCATCGTCTCCAATATCGGCAAGGCCATCATGGGCAAGCCCGATGTGCTGGACTTGGCCGTTACCTGCCTGCTGGCCGAGGGGCATCTGCTCATCGAAGACGCCCCCGGTGTGGGCAAGACGAGCCTGGCCAAGGCTCTGGCCATCACCGTGCAGGCTGAGTTCGGCCGCATCCAATTCACCCCCGACCTGCTCCCCTCCGATGTGGTGGGGGCCACGATCTGGAACCGAGCGGCCAATTCGCTGGACTTCCAGCCCGGACCGGTGTTCTCCGGGATCGTGGTGGCCGACGAGATCAACCGCGCCTCGCCCAAGACCCAGTCGGCCTTGTTGGAATCCATGGCCGAGCGACAGGTCACGGTGGACGGCACCACCCACAGCCTCCCCCGGCCGTTCATGGTGATCGCCACCCAGAATCCCCTTGAGCACGAGGGCACCTATCCGCTGCCGGAAAGCCAGCTTGACCGGTTCTTGATGCGAATCGAGGTGGGCTACCCCTCGAAGCAGGACGAGCTTGAGATTCTCGACGCCCATGGCACTGACAACCCTTTGGACACCCTTCGCCCGGTGGTGGATTCGCAGACGGTGAGCATGCTGGCCGACCACGCCAGCAAGGTGTTCATGGCTCCGGGGATCAAGCGCTATCTGGTGCAGATCGCCAACGCCACTAGAGACCACCCCAGCCTCATCTTGGGGATGTCTACCCGGGCAACCCTCGCACTTCAGCGGGCGAGCCGGGTTCGGGCCGCTGCTCAGGGGCGGGACTACGTGCTTCCCGACGACGTGAAGCATCTGGCTGTACCCGTATTGGCCCATAGGCTGCTGTTGGATCCCCAGGCTCGGGCTCGAGGCACTCCAGCCACTCGCATCGTCGAAGACATCATGAGCTCGGTTCCGGCCCCCGTCGACTAGAACTAGTCCCACCATGCTCACCCCTTCCGGCTGGCTGCTGCTGATCGGGTCGGCGCTGCTGATAGCCGCAGGCTGGGTGTTCGGCTCCAGCGAGTTGCTGGCCGTAGGCGTCGCCGGCACCGCGGTGGCTGTCCTCGCGTTGGCCTACGTCAAGGTCTGCCCTCCTTTGCGGGCGATGTCCCGGTCGCTCAAACCGCAGCAAATACACGTGGGCAGCGAGTGCCATGTGCAGTTGGAGCTGGCCAACCCCAGCCGCTTCCGCACCCCGGTGCTGCGACTGGCCGACGAAATCTCGTTTTCCACCAAGAACTCGATGAGCGATTTCCGGTCACCAGACCTGCTGGTGGCTCCGGTGTCGTCGGGCGACAGGTTGACGGTGAGCTACCGATTGCCTACCGAAGAGAGAGGTCGGGCCATTACCGGGCCGCTCACCCTGACAGTGGCCGATCCTCTGAGCATGGCAGCCCGGCATTTCCTGGTCGGGAGCAAAGCCGAAGCGCTGGTCTACCCGGCAGTGGTCCCGATCAAGCCTCCCCCCCGCCTGCCCGGAAACACCTTCGACGCCGTTCGGCGCAGCCCCATGGCCCAAAGCGGCGACGAGCTGTACGGATTGCGCCCGTTCCAGAGGGGAGACGACCCGCGGCATATTCACTGGCGGTCGTCCGCCCATCACGACGAGCTGATCGTCCGCCAGTTCGAGGAGTTCTCCCACACTCACACCACCGTCTTGCTGGATACTCGGAGCGCGGAGTTAGACGCTGAGGCCGGCTTTGAGCGTTTCGAGGCCATGGTGTCGGCCGCGGCCAGCATCTGTCGGGCCAGCCTGCGCCGGGGAGACCAAACCCGTCTGACCACGACCGCTGACTACGACAGCGGATTTGGGTGTGATTCGGCTCACCTTCACAAGATCTACGAGCACTTGGCCCTCGTCAGCCCCGACGTCGGCAGTTTGATCGGTGCGGTTGAGCGGCTGGGACGAGAGCACGGCGGCGGGCTGGTGGTGGCCGTTGTCGCTGAAGCGGACGGCACCGAGGCCGGATCGCTGACGCCGCTGGGCTCGCAGTTCACCTCCAAGACGGTGGTGCTGTTCACCGCTGCTGAGCAGGCGCAAGCGGGGCGCTTGCCCCCTACTTTCGTCCCGGGGACGGCCTTGCTGCCTGTGGATGAACCCTCGGGATTTGCCGAAGCATGGGCAACGCATACGGCCTCCCATGAGGAGTTTTCGACACCGCCCTTCCCGGCTGCATCTACTGCCTTCGATCACCGACCATGATCACCTCTCGTATATCAGGCGCGTGGGAAGCAGCCCTGGAGGCCACCGGCCCGGTCCTGACCGCGGCCACCGCCTTCAGCCTCATTCGGGTGTTTGAAGGAGATAGCTGGGTTCTGCCGGTATACGTTGCCGCAGCCATTAGCCATCTGCTGGCCATTGCCATCCGCCGCATAGGTTGGGGAATGCTGGTTTCCGCACTGGCCAGTGGCGTCGGTTTGGTCCTGACGGTGACATGGTCCCACTACTGGAGCACCGTTTTCTGGGGCATTCCAGCGGGAAACACCTGGGCTGAGCTGGGCGACGATCTGGAGCAGGCCTGGACGGTATTCGGCGAACTCAGCCCCCCGGTGACGCCGCGCGACGGCTTCACCGTGAGTGCTATGGCCGCGTTGTGGCTGCTGGCCTTTGTCTACGACTGGGCCGCCATGAGAACACGGGCTCTGTTCGAGCCAATGGTGCTGCCCATCGCCGCCACCGGCTTCGCGGGGTTGGTGGGCGGCGACCAACACCGGGTCTTGACCATCGGTGTGTTCACCGGGGCCCTGCTGTTGTTCGCCTCGATTCACCGAGTGGCGGCCCGAACCGCCGATGCCCGGTGGTTGGGGGGCGAGGGGCGGGCTTCGTCTGGGCGCCGGGCGCTATTGGTCGGAAGCTCGGCAATCGCAGGCGTCGCACTGATTGGGGCCCTTGCCGCCGGCCCGGTTCTGGGCACCCAAGATGATCCGATCGTCGATCTGACCGAAGCCGTCAACCGGGGCCAGAGGACTTCGGGAAGGGTGGTGATCAGCCCCCTGGTCGACATCAGGGGCCGACTGGTGAACCAAGGCGATGCGGTGATGTTCCGGGTGCGGGCTGAAGATCGGTCTTATTGGCGCCTTACCTCGTTGGATCAATTCGACGGTCGGGTGTGGACTTCCCGAGCCGACTATGCCGCCCAACCCACGCAGCTGCCCACGCTCTTCCAGTCGGGCACCAGCGTGCTCGAGTCGGTCCAGCATTTCAGCATCGAGCAGCTGGGCGCGGTGTGGGTCCCCGCAGCCTTCGAACCCCGGTCGTTGACATCCGGAGCATCCGAAACAATCGATATCAGCTACGAGCCCTCATCCTCCACCCTCATCGTGGGGCGATCGATGGTCAGTTCCAACGGGCTCACCTACACCGTGTCGTCGGCGTTGCCGCGATTCGACCCCGAGGCGCTCAAAGCCATCCCACTTGATACCGCCTTGATTCCCGAAGTGGAGTCGTACACCGCGCTGCCTTCCGACTTCAGTCCTCGGGTGCAGGACTTGGCTACCCAGCTGACTGCCGGAGCCGGTTCGGGCTATGAGCAGGCGCTGGCCCTCCAGGCATTCTTCCGCAACGGGGACTTCATCTATGACGCCAATGTGGCCCCCGGCCATTCCGAGAACCGCATCGAGGAGTTCTTGAGCAACCGACGGGGATACTGCGAGCAGTTTGCCGGGACGTTTGCCGCCATGGCCCGGTCGGTGGGCCTGCCGGCTCGAGTGGCGGTGGGCTTCACGGTGGGCGAAGCCGACCCCGACGACCCGAACCTCTACGTAGTCAGCGGAAGGCACGCCCATGCTTGGCCCGAGGTTTATTTGGCCGGTGCGGGATGGGTAGCGTTCGAACCCACACCGGGCCGCGGCGCACCCGGTGCCCAGAACTACACCGGAATAGCCGAGGACCAGGCCATCGGCGCCTCGGAAATCGCTCCGGTTGAGGATGACCTGAACCTCGATTCCCCGTTCGCTCCCGACAACCCCACCGACTTCGAGAGCCTTTTCCCCCCTGAATCCCCGGACTTGGACAACCCCCTGGTCGATTTCGGGAGCAACCGAGGCGGAGGGATGACCTGGATGACTTGGATAGCGATATTGGCCCCGGTGCTGGCCGTGCTGCTCATTCTGCTCATCCCCTGGTTCAAGCAGGTCCAAAGTCAGCGGCGATTCCTCAAGATCACTGGCAATCGGGGCAAGATCAGACTGCTGTGGACGGAAACGGTGGAATCACTGGCCCTCATCAACATGACGCCCCGATTGGACGAGACCTATGCCGAGTTTGCCCGTCGGGCCATTGAGCAAGTCCCGCTTCACAGCCCTGACCTGCGACAACTGGGCGAACTTGCCGCAGCCGCAACGTTCGCCCCCTCAGAGCCCAGCGATCGGAATCAGTGGCTGGCCCGGACGTGGTCGCTGTCGGTGCGGGCCGAGGTGAACTTCCGGGTGAGCCGGGGGCAGAAGCTGGCCGCGGCCTTCAACCCTCAGCCGCTCTTCGGCTCGCGATGGCGAGGACGGCGCGGCCCCAGCTGGACCATTGGACCCTGATAGCTGGGGCTTGTTTGCTGGGCCCCTGATTTCTGGGGCCTGTTTGCTGGGGCTTGATTGCTGGCAGTCTGTCCGAGCTAGTCGCGCTCGGATTGCTCCGCGCCACCGCGACGCAGTCGATTGAGTATTCGACGGCCCGGTGAGCGCAAGTAGTTGCTCACGTCGCCACGGTTGATGCTGTCACTGATCTGTTGCAGCCCGAACCGCCCAAGCTGGCGCAGGTTGCTCCACCCCCACAGCGATGCCGCCAACATGACCAAGAAGCCAAGGAAAGACAGCCAGTACGAGGTTGAGAGGGTCACGATCATGAACACCAGCCCCGCTATGCAGCCCAGCACCGCCAGTCGGAGATTGCGGGCCGGATGGGTGAACACCGTGGTCCGGCCGACTTCGCGGGCCAGTGCGGGGTCGGTTTCATAGAGCCGTTCCTCTATTTCACTGAGGATGCGTTGCTCGTCCTCGGAAAGTGGCACTTGCTAAGTGTCTCACAGGCCGACCCTTGAGACAATGCCAGCTATCTGCGCCAAAGGGGTTGTCGGACTCAACCCAGCCGGGTCCAGCCGGTTTGTCGAGGGCCGGCGTCGGCGATTCCTCCGGTGTGAATCGCCTCGGTTCCAAAGCGGTCTCTGATGCGGTCAACGGCCCGGTCCACGTCGTGCCATGAAGGAGCGCCGGCATCCTCCAGGGAAAGCTGGCGCTGACCGGGGTCTTCAAGCTCCGACACTCCTACCCCTATGAGGCGAACACCTGGGTCCACATCCACTTCCTCCAACAGCCGCTTGGCCTCCCGGGCCAACACCACCCCCGAGTCAACCGGACTCGCCAGGGTGTGAGACCGGGTGATGGTGGTGAAGTCCCCGAAGCGGACTTTGATGGTGACCGTCCGCCCCGCCACCCTTGCCGTCCGCAGTCGGGAGGCCACCGAATCGCTCAAGGCAACCAACTCCGCTCCAAGGGCGTCGTGGGTGTGTACGTCGCGGGGAAACGTCTTCTCATGGCTCATCGACTTGGGTGCTGTCTCGGGAATCACCGGACGGGGGTCCACCGCATTGGCCAAGCTGTGCAGATGCTGGCCGTGGGCCTTGCCGACGACCTGCTCAAGGCGCTCAAGGGGAAACTGGGCCAACTCCCCGATTGTGGCGATCCCAATCCGGCTGAGGCGGGCCAAGGTGGCCGGGCCCACCCCCCAGATGTCGCTCACCGGGCGAGGGGCCAAGAACGCCCGCTCCTCGCCCACCGGCACCTCGAACACGCCCACACCCTCCGACGGTCCCGACCGGGTGGGCTCGGGCTTGGCCAGCTTGGAGCCCAGTTTGGCCAAGAACTTGATCGCAGCCACCCCCACCGCGCAGTTGATGCCCTCTTCCTCGCGGACCTGTCCTCGGATCAAATGGCCTATCTCGACTGGGCGGCGATGGGCCCCGGCGACATCCAGGAAGGCCTCGTCAAGCGACAAGGGCTCGACCAGCGGAGTGAACGACCGGAGGATGACCATGATGCGCCCGCTCACCTCCTGGTAGAGCTGGTGGTCGCCGGGCAAGAAGACGATCTCGGGGCACAGTCGGCGGGCCTGCCCTGCGGGCATGGCCGATGAGACCCCATACGATCGGGCCTCGTAGGAGGCCGACGCCACCACTCCCCGACTCCCCGAACCGCCTACTGCCACCGGCAAGCCCCGCAACTCAGGACGCCGCAGCATCTCTACCGACACAAAGAAGGCATCCATGTCCACGTGCAGGATGGTGCCCGATTGGGTATCGCCGCTTTGAGTGCTCTGCGCCATTGCCAGGTGGGACTACGAGAGACGGGCCACGGTGAGGCCGTCGATCTCGGTGCCGGTCACCTGATAGCGATAGCTCAGCATTTGGCTGGGACGCTGGCGACACCACTCCAGCAGCGGCTCGCGTACCCAGCGAGGGCTCTGCACCAAGTGGGCCTCGCACTCTTCATGATCGTAGAAATCAGCGTGCTCCACGATGCCGTCGGGATCCTCCAGCACGATCTCCCCGTTCCAGTCCACCGCCCGGTGGGCTTCCACTCGGAGGCGCCATCCCAGATCGGTGAAATCCACGGTGATCTCATACAGCGGCCCCTCCCAGAGACTTACCTGGATGCCGGTCTCTTCCAGCACTTCCCGGCCCAGCGCCTCCAACAGGGTCTCTCCGGGATCGACCACCCCGCCGGGTGTGCTCCACTCCACTGAATCGTTCCGGCGCCGGTTCCGCACCAGCAGCAGCTGCTCCCCCCGCAAGACCACTCCCCCGGCCACCTCCCAATCCCGAACTCGCCCCGGCACCTCCCCAGTATGGCCCGACCCAGCGACAACCTGCTCTGAGGTCAACTCAGCAGCACAGGCATTGATGCTCGCCGTGGTCCGCTACGGAGAGGGCCCCGAGGCTCTGATGTCAGCTGGAGCTCAGCTCAGCAGCACAGGCTCAACGTTGCAGGGCCGATGGTTGCTGACTCCCACATCGGGGAAGAGGTCACACTCGTGGGGAGGCGATTTGGACTTGGATTTCCAGGGTGGGAGATCGGCGCAAGGCTCGGGTGGCGGTCGCAACTCGTAGGTGCCGTTCTTGTTTCGATGCACAACCCAGCCGTCGTCGTGGATGCTGTGGTGGCAGCCGGTGCACACCAGCACCAGGTTGTCGATGTCGGTGAGCCCGCCTCGGAACCATTCGGTGATGTGATGCACCTCGCACCATGCCGCCGAGCGGCCGCATCCGATGCAGTGCTTGTCCCGGACGATCAGAGCAGCCCGCTGGGCGTCGGTAGCCGAGCGGTACTTGCGCCCCACCCACAGTTCCTGGCCCTCAGTGTCGAACACAGCAGGCAGGATGTCGGCGTTGCAGCCCAGCCGCAGAGCCTCAGACAGAGGCAGAGGCGTACCGTCGAGCAGGCGGGCATCGGCCAGCTTCTGATTAAGCGAGTCCCAATCGGCAGTCACCACCAGGGTGGTGCCCTGCGGCTTGCGATCGCCAGACTCGGCGCAGACCAGATTCTCCAGGGCATCGGCCAGGCGCTGGTTGAACGTAGCCTGATCGGCCGCCGCCTTGTCGCTCTGGTTGTTCCGCAGACGGCGTTCCTCATCGGCCAACGCAGCCTCGATCCGATTCCCAGCGACGGGGTCGAACCGGCCGTTCAGGATGAACATGCCGTCGTCGGGCGACTTGAAGAAGCTCAAGTCGCGGCGCTCCCGTTGCTTGGCCATCAGCGACTTGCCGTCGTCGCCCGATTGCTCATGCTGGTGGTCGCGCAACGTCCGGGAGAAGGTGCCGAAGTCTTGGTGTCGGGCCGCTTCCACCAGCACGGTCTCGTCAACCGGCCCCTGGGAAGCGGCCTTGGCGATCTGCTTGGCATGGTCCGCGGGAATGTCCCCGGCACCCAGCGCGTCGAGGGTTTCAGGAACCTGGGAAAACTGGGAGGCGGTCTCCACCTCCCGCCGAGCCTGCTGCTTGGAGGCCTGAAGCTCTTCCAATGCCACCCGGCGGGCCAAACCCTTGCCTCCCCGGTTGGAATACGCAGCCAGCGTGGCCGTCTTCATCGCGGCCAGTCGAGCCTCAGCCTTCTTGATCAACCCCAGCCGAGCCCGCAACTCCGACAACGACAACCCATCAACATCAACCACCTCCGGCCAAACCACCCCAGAAGGCATGTCTCCAGCCCGTTTCCCCTGCTCAAGAGGCCCAAACTCCATGCATGCAAGTATACCGACCCCAGTGACAACATCCCCTCAAATGAGCGTGAACAGGCTAATTTATCTTGTAATTTGTTGAATTCTATTTGAACATAAGCAACATGGTTCACATTTCTCCACAGTCCACCCCCTATCGCCAACCCTCCGAAACCCTCAATTCCGTCGTGAATGGGGCAAGGGCAGAAGTGCAAGCCCCAAAACAGCTACGACCGCCCGAAGGCGGCCGTAGGAGTCGGCGTTCGGTTAGCAACCTAAGCGCCTTTGATAATTGCAACTCCATCATAACTTCAGCAGCGCGAACGCGCGCACCAGAGAGCCAGAATCGTGCTTGACGCCGCGTCGAATCTCAAGCCCTCTGGGTTCGCAGATCTACTCGGACTAGCTGACTAAGGCCAGTCGACATACAGCCTGGCCTCCTGAGAGTTTGCCGCGGTCGCTGCTCCTTGCAGACACCTGTTCAGGCCGCGTCAATCTTCACCGGCGGGACGCCAATCAGTTCTTCGAACTTCTCTGGTGTCGAGAGCTTGTCCACAAGCAGGTCGATCCAAGCTTGGCTGTACAGGTAGCGCTTTAGGCTCATGATGTACTCCACGTACTTGATGTCCAGCGTCCCGTCCGGTTCGCCGCGTTCGGGTCGCACCCCCAGAGTCCTTGTCAACTGTGCGTGCTGGTTAGCGTTGAGCTTGAAACCAGTCCGTCGTTGCACCTCCTTGATGACCAGTGTAGCGATGGAATTATGGCGAGCTGTCGGTTTGGTCAGAACGACATATCTGTCGAGGGTTTCTTCGAGCTCCGTGGGCACTTCGCCGGGTCGAACGAAATACGACACAACATCAGGGCTTGTCCCCGAAGCCGGTACGGTGGGGATGAATGCGACACGCATCATGTAGGTGGGGTCTGCGAGGAGGTCAGCAGTCGCTTCATAGGCTCGGGCGAGCACAGCCTGTACGTCAAGCGGTAGCGATGCTTGGAGCTTCTTGCGTGACCCAAGCACGTCGGGGTCCCGGAAGCCTGAGAGTTGCAATGGCACCGATAGCTTCTCTCCGAGCGCGTATTCGGCGCCGAAGAGGTCCACGAGGACGGTCTCGGTCTTCAGCAGCCCTGCCTGTGCCAGTGGAATGACGACGTAGTCGAGTGCTGGAAGGTGCCGATGCGCGACAGCGTTCCGAATCTCGACCCAACGTGCAAGGTTCTCCCGGATGCCGCGGTACTCAGGATCGGCGAATGCTCTGCCAATCAATTCAAGCGTGTCCAGCGACTGCTCGGTGCCATCAATGAGAGTCGGCTGACCAGACGAGTCAAGTCGCCTCCATTCTTTGCCCTCTCGCTGAAGCAGCGCCAACGCAAGACTGTTCCATGCAGTGACGAACAGCAACGAGAATGCTCCAGTTCGAAACGCGCTCGTTGGGTCGTTCCAGATGCGCAGCGCTTCGAGGCAAGAGGCCCTGGCCTGTTGTAGCTGGACCTGCCACTCGACTTCCTCTGCACCGACGGGGTGCGCGCCCAGCGACACGATCTGTGTCTCGAGGTCGGCGATGCGGTCTGTCTGCCGCGAGCGCCGCGATGTCTCTACACCAAGCGTTCCCCGGATGAAGCGGTCGAACCTCCGGCCATGAGAAGACCCATCATCCCAAGTCTCTCGTTCCAACTGGCTCTTGGAGACTCCGTTGCCGTTGTCCCACAGCGCAAGGAGTTTTCTGGCAAGTTCAACGTCTGCGTCACTCGGGGGCTGGGACATTCGGTCACGGTACCTTGATCGCAATCACCGGCCCCCGATACACAAATGGATGCCACGGCGATGTACAACCCCGTGATTTGTGCGAGGACACCACAGTTTGGGCGCTCATTGTGGGAGGAAGATCAGACATTTGCTCCAGCTCTGCGTGGTTCATTCAGACATTGGGGCCCCGTTGATGGGAGCATCCTCCATGTGCTCTATGACACGATCCAGCCTTCTCTCCATGCGGCTGACATGGCGGTCGATCACCCAGTCGCGAACAGGCGACACAAAGAGCATCAAGAGCGCCATGACGACAGCAATCCATTGTTTCGCTGGCCTCGGCAGCAAGCGCAAGAGGATTGAAAACCCCATAGTTCAAGACTACGAACAGCAGTGACAATTGGTCTGGGATTCCTCCACGAGCATCCCCCCTCTCGGCTGGTTGCCGCATTCGGGAGACCTTCGTGTAACAGACGGAGCAGGACAGGCCGTCAGGGAGGTCCAGGAGACGGCTAACGAAGGGGTTTGGGAATCGCTGTCGGTGTGTGCCTGCCCAAAACGGCGTACCGGGCAAGGGCCAATGCGGCTGACACAAACGCCGGCATGCAGCCGGCCCCTGCGGCTTCTTTTGGCCGGGCTTTCTCCATGACCCTGTCGGTAGCGTCCCACGCCTGACGCTCCAGCCAGACAACTTGCTTGAAGGCCGCTTCCCGGTCCTCCTCGACAGCCTCGACCATCGTCTCCACGTTGGCGCTCAACCCGGTCATCGTGAGGTTGGCGGACCCCGCCAGCACTGCGATCGGCTTCCCCTCAGGCCCTTCTACGGCGAACACCTTGGAATGGGCGATGGCAGCCCCATTCTTGTTCTTGTCAGTCCGGTACCAATTAAGAATCCGAACGTCGGGGCGCGAGATGAACTCCGCGGCTTCGGCGGCATCGCTGGCTTCGAAGTTGTCCATCCCGGTTCGCAGGTCACCGACCACCACCGTCACGGGCCTCTTCACTGCCCTGCGCGCCAGCCATGCCAGCCCCGCCATCGACGTGTACCCGGTTACGACGTGGAGATGCCCAGCCGGGTGGTCAGCCAAGAACCGCTCGATCCGTGACATCGCATGAGAATCAAAGCCAGGTCCCATAGAGCCAAGTGCCGAGCATCGTAGAGGGAAGAGGCATCTGTCCTACAACCTCAGAAACAGCCGACTTGTGATCAAAGCACCTGCCTAGTTCCGGAAATCTTCAAGACTCTAACAGCCGCCCCAAACCGGGTCTTCGCGTTGAAGCTGGGACCGGGGTGATTTGAGGGTCCGCCACTGAGGGTGGGGGCCTCGCCGATTCTTGTGACTGTCACATAGTCCAGGAGGCGGGAGGCCCCTGGTGGTTGAAGCTAGTGCGGCGGCGTGGTTCGGCGCGGCCGGTTTGGAGGTGACCGGCGTCGAGGAGGTGCACGGCGCAAACGTCGAGCAGGAACCTCACAAACCGCTGACCGGCAGCCGCTCATGCACATCCTCACCGGCAATGGAGCGATGCGCATAGAGCAGGCAGGCTTGAATGTCCTCGGGCTCCAATAGGGAGTATTCGCGAAGAATCGTCTCAGCTGAATCACCCGCAGCGAGCATGCCGAGAACATGCTCCACCGCGATCCGCAGATCGCGGATAATCGGCTTGCCACCAAAGACATCCTGACGGACCGCGATGCGATCCATGAGCTGACGCGCCGGAACCATGCCTACTCCCAAAAGGACTTTGGAACCACGCTAGCCGTCGGCAGCCAGCGCCGACCCAATCCCTTTTCTGGAACGGAGGGACGGACTCAGCCAACTCGTCGCCGCGCAAAGCAGGAGGATGGCGGACAAGACCCTCTTAGACCTAAGTGATCGGAGGCATCCGTGATGGCGTGACCCTCTGCTTTCGGTTGGCATCCGTGTGTGTGGCCAAATGCTGAGGAATTGTTGCGTTTCGCGCTTGAATACGAGAGAGTGAGTGCGTGACGTCCGCCAATTTGGATCCCGAACACCAGCAGAAAGAGCGCGAAGTGGGATCGTTCACTTTCAGGCCTGTTCCTACAGATGAGTGGCTCGGAGATGTGTTCTACCGCGAGTACATCGGTGCTTCGGGAGAACCGAAGGGCATTATTCCGCAAGACTAGGTTCATCCGCTCGGGGCAGGCTCGAAGACCGTCCGGTCGCAGGTGAACACAGCTTCGGTCCCCACAGCATCTACCACCTCAAGCCTCCACACAGGCAGCCCGGTTTCTCTGCGGTCGACGATCACCGGATCAGAAGTGAGCTTCAGCGTGTCGATCCACTCGACCTCTGGGATCCTGAAACGCACCAAGTCTCCCTCTTTCAGTGGTTGGACCGCATTTGCATTGAACTCATGGGTGTGGAGGCGATCCAAGAGGTTGAGAAGCTGGTCTTCGGCAGCGGCGGAACCCAGCGGCCTCTTCAGTGCCCGGTACTGCCTTTGGGCGCACATCACCCAGTCACCCAAGTTCTGCTCCCACAGGTCGGTCACATAGCCGTGGCCACCAAGCTCGTATCCCACCCCTCTGAGGAGATGGCCCAAAGCCGTGATCAAGTTCATCTGGTAGGTCAACCGGGGATCCTCGAGCGCCCTTCCTCTTGTGCCAATGACCCCCTCGGCAACCCTCTGGAAGCCGGTGATCTGCTCCATCAAATCCGCGGGTCCGCCAAAATGAATGTCGATGGCACTAGATGGCACATTGGGGAGGCTTCCCGACGTGAGATGCACGATCCCGAGAGCATCAGTGCGAGCCCCCGCGTTTCCTCGACTCCCTGCCAGCAAAACTCTGGCATTGCTGACGGTCAGGGTTAGCCACGCAACGTAGGTGTTGTGGTCTCGACGGGTCCTGTGCGGCAGCAACCAATAGTTCAGCCGAGGGTGGAGCACATAGAAAGCAGCGATTATCGCGACCACCGCTGAGACGCCGCCTGCAATATTGGCTGCCTTGACCGAACCCTCTTGGCTCCAAAAGACGACTAGACCGATGATCGAAGGGGGAATCGTGAAGATGGCAGCCTTCAGGTAAGCAACCCGACCCGCATGCTTGATGCGAGTCAGCCAACCCTTGATTCCGACCAAGATGCCCATTCTGCTTGAAATATATCGAGATATATTGGAATGTCAACGCATCTGCGCGACGGTCGCGGGGTGGGAGCTAGGCGATGCTGGCTGACTGCCTACCCATTGAGAGCTGGGTTCTCGCGGCCATCTCGGAGTAGATGCCGCTGGTCGATGATCTCAGTCTGGCAGTTGCTCAGAGGTTTCAGGAGAGCGATCTCTCCGCCGCGAGCAGCTTGCAGCGGCTAGCCGCGGCCCGCCAGGTCATCCAGCAGCGAGGCGACGCGGCGGCGGTGTCCCTCTGCTCCTCCGGGGTGGGTGGCGGCAGTCTCTTGTTCGTAGCTTTTCTCGTAGGGGCCGTCCGGCAAAAGGAACAGGTCCCACTGAAAATGCGGATCGAGGCTTTGGTGGCATTCGCTACACAGGGTGATGAGGTTCTCGTCGATTGTGAGCCCGCCTTGGGAGAAGGGCCTGATGTGGTGAGCCTGGAGTTCAATTTCAGGCCAAGCGGACTGCCTTTTGTGACATATCTTGCACTGATAGCCGTCGCTATCGAGGATGCGCCTTTTCTGCCTCGGTCTGAGACGGCGCTTCGTGACTTCCCGGGACTTCGGATCGTAGTGCCTGAATCCCACGCCACCGTTGGATGCGACCGGATGCGGCTCCAAGTCCACGGCGAAGTACTTGCGTGCGATGTCCTCGGCAATGAAAGCGTTGCCACCGACCCCAAAAAATACCAAGACCCCCAGGTCGTCATTGACGGCAATCCAGCCTTGTTCTTGCCACAGTCGCGAATACTTCTCGGGTTCGACAGGCACCGCCCTGCGCAGTTCAATGCCCTTGTCGAGCGAGTATTCCTCAGAGAGACCAGCCCAGCGTGAAAAGAACCCCAACATCTCCCCGGTGCCCGTCTTGAACAGCGTCGCGGCGTAATAGGAAATGTCCGGATAGATCTCCGTGAGGCTGCGGACGAGCGCATCGAACCTGTCGGGCCGATCCCTGCTGTCTATCGAGGTCACGGTCACAAGATACGCCTCCCTCCGCAGCCACAAAACAGATTTTCGGCCACTCGGACAAGGGGGCAGAGCCCTAGTCGCGACGGTCCGCAGCCGACCGCCCACAAGGGTTTCCGACCTGCGATTCCGCGCCAATCTCCCGTTCGGCGGACGTCGACAAAAGGACTCAAAATCCCGAAGGTGAATCTCCCCGGGTGTCGCGCAGGCTACGCGACACCCGGGGACGCTCATGCTTCAACGAAGCGGGGACATTGGTCGTTTGACTGTGCTCCATCGAGGTGGGGCCCACACCGAATCTTGTAGCTGAACTGGGCTGCATTGTGATCTGGCCTTGCTGGCGCGGTCAGAATGGGGCGACTGTGAGAAGGGACAAGTGTGGCGACGGACCTGGGTGAGCTTCAGAACAAGTTGTGGGAGGCGGCGGATCAGCTGCGGGCAAACTCAGGTCTGAAGGCGTCGGAGTACGCGTCGCCGGTGCTTGGGCTGATCTTTTTGCGGTATGCGGATGAGCGGTTTGCTCAGGCTTCTGAGGTTGTGGGGTCGGGGTCTGAGCGCCGTCCGATCGGGCCGGAGGACTACCAGGCTGTAGGCGCGCTGTATCTGCCGGAAGAGTCTCGGTTTGAGGCGCTGCTGAATCTTCCCGAGGACGCCGACGTTGGCAAGGCCGTCAACGAGGCTATGGCTGGGATCGAGGTCTACAACCCTGATCTCTATGGGGTGCTGCCGAAGCACTACTCCCGCATCCCCGGCGACATCCTGGGCGAGCTGCTGAGATTGCTGCGGCCTTTGCCGGGGGCGATTGAGGGGGATGGGTTCGGGTTGATCTATGAGTACTTCTTGGGGGAGTTCGCCTTCTCGGAGGGGCAGAAGGGCGGGGAGTTCTTCACTCCCACCTCGATCGTGCGGCTCATCGTGGAGATCCTCGAACCGTTCCACGGCAAGATCTACGACCCGGCCTGCGGGTCAGGTGGGATGTTCATCCAGTCGGCCCACTTCGTCGAGCGCCACCGCAGCGACCCCAGCCGGGAGCTGTCGATCTACGGCCAGGAGAAGACCGGCGACACCGTCAAGCTGGCCAAGATGAACCTTGCCGTCCACGGGCTCGCCGGCGACATTAGAGAAGGCAACACCTACTACGAGGACCTCCACGACGCGGTCGGCGAGTTCGACTTCGTAATGGCCAATCCCCCGTTCAACGTCAACAAGATCGACAAGGCCAAGCTCGAAGACGACACCCGGTTCCCGTTCGGACTGCCAAAGCCCGACAACGGCAACTATCTGTGGATCCAGACCTTCTACTCCGCGCTCAACCGAAACGGCCGAGCCGGATTCGTCATGGCCAACTCCGCATCCGACGCCCGAGGCAGTGAACTTGAAATCCGCCGCAAGCTGATCGAGGACCGCAGCGTCGACGTGATCATCGCCGTCGGAACCAACATGTTCTACACCGTCACCCTGCCCGTGACTCTGTGGTTCCTCGATCGCGGCAAGAAATACACCGACCACGCGGACCAGGTGCTGTTCATCGACGCCCGAGACATCTACAACCAGATCGACCGAGCCCACCGCGACTGGACGCCACAGCAAATTGAGTTTCTGGCCAATACCGTCCGCCTCTGGCGAGGTGAGGAACCAGAGTTATACGCAGGAAGTGAGGAATTACTCGTCGAGAAGTTCCCCGAGGGCTCTTACTTAGATGTGGCCGGCCTCTGCGCCATCGCGACCTTGGAGCAGATCGAGGAGCAAAGTTGGAGCCTCAACCCCGGCAGGTACGTTGGAGCACAAGATCGCTCAGTAGACGATTTCGAGTTCGTCACGCGACTTGAGTGCCTTGCTGAGGAGTTCGAGTCGCTATCTGTAGAGGCAGACCGGCACGCAGACACCGTCCGTGGCGTAATCCAACGTGCCGTCTCATGAAGAGCGACGATTGGGCCTCGATCCCCTTTGAAGAGTTGGTCGAGTTTCACGATCGTCATCGCATTCCCCTCAGCAAGAAAGAGAGAGCCGATCGACCAGGGTCATTCCCCTACTACGGCGCACAAGGGATCATCGACTGGGTAGATGACTACATCTTTGATGGCCGGTTCCTCCTCATCGCGGAAGATGGTGAGAACCTGAACTCTCGCAAACAACCAGTCGCCTACATGGCAGAAGGGCAATTTTGGGTCAACAACCATGCCCATGTTGTCAAGGCCATCGAAGGGGTGGCAGACGATGACTTTCTCCGTGCCTATGTGGAGATCCACCCATTGAAAGGGCACATCACAGGCGCAGCACAGCCCAAACTCTCGCAGGCAAGCCTCAAACGACTGTCCGTCACCGCCCCGCCGTATCCCGTACAGACCCAGATCGGTGAGGCCATACGAGCACTCGACGGTCTCATAGAGGACAATCGGCGGCGGATTGAGATTTTGGAGGAGATGGCTCGGTTGTTGTATCGGGAGTGGTTCGTGCACTTCCGGTTTCCGGGGCATGAGGATGTCGAGTTGGTCGACTCCGACCTCGGCCCGATTCCCGAGGGGTGGGGCCACTCTTGCTTGGCGGACGAGATCAAGCTTGAGCGGGAAAATGTCAAGCCATATGAGTACCCGGACGAGGAATTCGACCACTACTCGATTCCGGCCTTCGACGATCGGGGGCTGCCGACGCTTGAGCTCGGTGCCGAGATCAGGAGCAACAAATACCTAGTGGCAGGCGCATGCGTCATGGTTTCGAAGCTCAACCCAAGATTTCCAAGGGTATGGCGTGTGGATCGCTCTGATCCCGCGCGAAGGGCTGTCGCATCGACTGAATTCCTTGTACTGGCGAAACCCCTCAAATGGAAGCTTGTCTATGTTTACGGCCTCGTAACTTCGACTGACTTCGCAAGTAGCCTGGCGGCAACTGCCGGAGGGACTTCGACCAGCCATCAGCGCGTAAAACCTGCCGATGTCATGAACATGGCTGTGGTGAGCCCACCATCAGATCTCGTGCTGAGTTACTCAGATCAGGTCCAGCCGATGTTGAAGCTGGCAGACAACTTGATGCTTCAGAACGAGGTTCTCCGCGAGGCTCGCGATCTGCTTCTTCCGCGGTTGGTGTCGGGCGAACTGGATGTGTCTGAGCTTGACCTGGGGTTGGAGGCCTTAGGGGCGTGAATCCGGGACGCTTGAGTGAGGATGCGTTGGTGGAGCAGCCGGCGTTGCGGTTGTTGGCGGAGTTGGGTTGGGAGGTGGCTGAGGGGTTTGACGAGACGCTGGGCCCGGCGGGGACGTTGGGGCGTGATTCTCAGTCTGAGGCGGTGCTGGGCCATCGGCTCAGGGATGCGTTGCGTTCTTTGAATCCCAGGATGCCGGAGTCGGCGTTGGACGAGGCTGTCGAGCAGCTGGTGGAGGATCGCTCGGCTATGGCACCGGTGCGGGCGAACCGGGAGGTTTATGGCCTTTTGCGGGATGGGGCGAGGGTCGAGGTCTCTGGTGATGACGGTGAACGTCGGATAGCCATAGTTAGGTTTGTTGACTGGAAACGTGCTGATGCGAATGAGTGGTTGGCGGTTTCGCAGTTTTGGATCTCGGGCGACATGTATCGGCGGCGGGCCGATGTGGTGCTGTTCGTGAACGGGATCCCGCTGGTGTTGGTGGAGTTGAAGGTGTCGCACAAGAACGTCCGCGACGCCTTCGACGGCAATCTGCGCGACTACCGGGACACCGTTCCGCAGCTGTTCTGGTTCAACGCGTTCGTGATGTTGTCAAACGGCTCCGACACGCTGGTCGGGTCGACGTTTGCTGATTGGGGGCATTTCGGCGAGTGGAAGAGGATCAACTCGGAGGGCGAGCAGGGCGTGGTGTCGCTTGAGACCGCGCTGCGGGGGACGTGCCAGCCGCAGCAACTGTTGGATTTGGTCGAGAACTTTGTCGCGTTCATGGAGCGTCCGGGTGGTCTGGTGAAGGCGCTGGCCAAGAACCACCAGTTCTTGGGGGTGAACAATTCGCTGGAGGCGTTGCGGGAGGTACACCACCGCGAGGGGCGGTTGGGGGTGTTCTGGCACACGCAGGGGTCGGGCAAGTCTTTGTCGATGCTGTGGTTCACCCAGAAAGTGCTGCGCAAAGAACACGGCAACTGGACGTTCGTGATGGTCACCGACCGCACCGAGCTCGACGAGCAGCTCTACGGGGATTTCGCCGACTGCGGGGTGATCACCGCCGGCCAGCAGGTCCACGCCGAGACGTCGGCTCATCTGAGGGACCTTCTGGGCCAGGACCACCGGTACGTGTTCACGCTGATCCACAAGTTCATCCCGCCCGAGCGGGGCCAGGCGATGCCGGTGCTGTCGGAGCGCGACGACATCGTGGTCATCACCGACGAGGCCCATCGCTCCCAGTACGACACGCTGGCGGCCAACATGCGCTTGGCGCTGCCCAACGCGTCGTTCATCGGGTTCACCGGCACTCCGCTCATATCCGGCGAGGAAGAGCAGACCCGGCGGGTGTTCGGCGACTACGTGTCGATCTACAACTTCCGCGACTCCATCGACGACGGCGCCACCGTGCCGCTGTTCTACGAGAACCGCATCCCCGAACTCCAGCTCGTAAACGATGACTTCGACGAAGAGCTCGAAGACCTCCTGGAATCCGCCGCATTGGACGACGCCCAGGAGAAGGCGGTGGCCCGCCAATTCTCCCGGCAGTACCAGCTCATCACCCGCCCCCAGCGCCTGGAGGAGATCGCGGCGGATCTGGTCCGCCACTTCGTCAACCGGGGATTTCGGGGCAAGGCCATGTATGTGGCCATCGACAAGGCCACCGCCATCCGCGTGTTCGACCTCGTCGAAGTCGAATGGGCCCGCTATCAGGCCGAGCTCGAAGCAGAACTAGAGAGCACCCCCGAGTCGGGGCGCGCCCATCTGGAGTCGCTCATCGAGTTCATGGGTACCACCGACATGGCCGTGGTGGTGTCGCAAGCCCAGAACGAAGTGGCCGACATGAAAGAACTCGGCCTCGACATCGCCCGGCACCGCGAACGCATTGTCAAGGAAGACCTCGATGCCAAGTTCAAGGATCCCGAAGACCCGTTCCGGCTGGTGTTCGTGTGCGCCATGTGGCTCACCGGCTTCGACTCGCCGTCCACCTCCACGGTGTACCTCGACAAACCGATGCGCAACCACGCTTTGATGCAGACCATCGCCCGGGCCAACCGGGTGTTCCCCGACAAAGACAACGGCCTCATCGTCGACTACGTCGGTGTCTTCAGAAACCTCGAAAAAGCCCTCGCCATCTACGGCGCCAGCCCGGAGGGTGACTCCCCCATCCGGCCAAAAGACGAGCTGGTCGCCGAACTGGAAACCGCGCTGGCCGAAGTCGTCGATTTCTGCGCGGCCAACGACATCGACCTCGCCGATTTGGAAGCCGCGGAGGGCTTCGAGTTCATCGCGCTCCAACAAGCCGCCGTCGAAGCCCTTCTCGTCGATGAGCAGACCCGCCGCCAATTCGTGAAGCTCGCCCGGCGAGCCCGAAAAACCTTCAAAGCCCTGCTGCCCGACCCCGAGGCCATGGCAGTCGCCTACCGCATCGCGGTCATCCGCACAATCGCCGCCAAGGTCGAGTCATCCACAGAAGCGCCCGACATCTCCGGGGTCATGGACTCGGTGTCAGAACTGCTCGACCGCTCCGTCGGCGCCAAGGAGTACATCATCCCCACCGCCGAAGCCGACCCGCTCATCGACCTGAATCAACTCGACTTCGAAGAGCTCATCCGGCGCTTCGGCGACCGCAGACGCACCGCCGCCAGAGCCATCGAGAAGAACATCGAAGAACGCCTCGACGACGCCGTGCGCAGGAACCCGACACGGCGAGACCTCGCCGAGCGGTTCCGACGCCTCATCGAAGAGCATGTCTCCACGAAAAGGGGGGAACCTCACCCCGATGTCTACGGACCCGAGCTGTTCGACCAAAAGGTCAGTGCCGTCTTCGAGCACATCTACGCCAGCTACTACAACAACGGGGAATCGGTTTACAGCCAATCGCCCCCGTAACATGGGCGGATGGTGGATTCGGGATCGCCTGAGGAGCGCTCGGCGCTTCCTCCCAAAGGGGCGCGGTGGCTGGCGTTCGTGGCGATCCTGGTCGGGGGGTTGTGCGGAGGGCTGATCGGGTTCGCCTACATCGACCTCCAATGTGAGGGGAACTGCGGGCTGTGGACCGGGCTCGGCGCTTTGGTCGGCGCGCTGGTGGGAGCGGTGGGCTTGGCCGTGGTGGCCATTTTGACTTTGCGGGCTATGGAGGAGTGGCGGCTGTTCGGCGGGCGCCGCCAAGACCGCGACCGGTACTAGCTAGTCCGGAGCAGATGAAAGAGCAGCAACTGCCCGGTCGATATCGGTGTCGTCCACGTCGAGATGGGTGACGAAGCGCACGATGCCCGGCGCCAACAACCCGGCTCGGATTCCGGCCTGATCGAGATGGTCCAACAGGGCAGGCGCGTCGGGATGGCGAAACGCCACCACGTTGGTGTGGGGGCGCCCGCAGGCAGCCTCGGCCTCGCCCAGGCGAGTGCCGGGCCACCGCTCGGCAACCACGTCGCCCAACCGCTGGGCCCGGGCGTGATCGTCGGCCAGCCGATCGACGTGGTGTTCTAGGGCGAATAGCCCGCCGGCGGCGATCACCCCGGCCTGCCGCATGGCCCCGCCCAACCGCCGCCGGTGCAGACGGGCTTCGGTGACCAGATCGGCGGGCCCGGCTAGCAGCGAGCCCACCGGCGCCCCCAGTCCCTTGGACACGCAAGACATGACTGTGGTCGCCACTTTGGCCAGTTCCGCAGCCGGAATTCCCAACGCGATGGCGGCGTTGAACAGGCGGGCGCCGTCCAGATGCACCGGCGGCCCCAGTGCGGCAACCGCGGCCATCTCCCCAGCCCCCACGGCCAGACCTCCCGAGGCCAGATGGGTGTTCTCGAGGCAGATCAACGACACCGGAGGCCAAAATCCCCCGTTTCCAGCCGCCACTGCCTCGGCTGCCGCATCGGCATCCAGCACTCCGCCGGCATCGTCCACGGCGTAGATCTGAAAGGCGTTGTTCATCCCGGCCGCACCGCTCTCGTAGGACATCAAGTGCTGCCGCCGGCCCACCACCACGTTGCTTCCCGCCGCTCCGTGCAACCGAAGGGCGATCTGGTTGCCCATCGTGCCCGACGGCACGTACACCGCGGCTGGCTTGCCCGCCAGTTCGGCAAATCGCTGCTCCAAGCGGTTGACCGTGGGGTCCTCCCCATAGCGGTCGTCGCCCACCGGCGCGGCAGCCATCGCCTTTCGCATGGGCACGGTCGGCTGCGTCAGGGTGTCCGACCGCAGGTCCACTACGCCACGAGATGCCACGCCGCCCAGCGTAGAGTTCAGCTGTGCCAGAACCCGAACCCACTTCAGCGCCGACCATCCCCGCATGGGACCACCTGGAGAAGCTGGCGGTGGAGGCCGCGGAAGTGGCAGCTTCGCTGCTGCGGGCACAGAGCGGCGGCCAGCTCCAGATATCGGCCAAGTCGTCGCGTACCGATCTGGTCACCGACATGGACGTGGCCTGCGAGACCGCCATCGTGGAGTTCCTGACCTCCCACCGGCCCGATGACGCCATACTGGGCGAAGAAGGCACGGGCCGCGACGGCACCAGCGGGGTGCGCTGGATCATCGACCCCATCGACGGCACGGTGAACTTTGTCTACGGCCACGTCGGCTTCGGCGTGTCAGTGGCCGCTGAAGCCGCGGGCCAAGTCGTGGCCGGCGCCGTGGCCGACCCCGTTCTCGACGAGACGTTTAGCGCCCATCGAAACGGCGGGGCCCGGCTTAACGGAGACCCCATCACTGTCCGCCCCGATAGCGACCCAACCATGGCCTTGGTGGCCACCGGATTCTCCTACCAGCATGAACGGCGCCGGCGCCAGGCCGAGGTGCTCGGCGAGCTGCTTCCCCAAATCGGCGACATTCGACGGGTGGGAGGGGCTGCTGTCGACCTCTGCACGGTGGCCTGCGGACGGGTAGATGCTTTCTTCGAGGTGGGGCTCAATCCCTGGGACTACGCGGCCGGCGCCCTCATTGCCGAGGAAGCCGGTGCCGTTGTCCAAGACCTGAACGGCGGACCTCCCAGCCGCCAATTCGTGTTTGCCGCCGCCCCGTCGGTGGCCGACGCCATCTTGACGCTGCTGCAAAGCGCCCAGGCCGACCGAATATAGGCCCCATCCCACGGACCAAAATGGGCCGAATATAGGCCCCTGCTACCCATCGCGGCTCAATATCAGGCACCATTTCAGGGTGGGAACCCGCATCCTGGCCATTGAGGACGACGAGAGGATCCGTACCGCGGTCCGTCTCGCCCTCGAAGACGAGGGCTGGGATGTCTCGGAAGCGGCCAACGGCCAAGAGGCCTTCGATGCTTTCTCGGACACGCCTGCCGATGTGGTGCTCATCGACATCATGCTTCCCGATATCGACGGATTCGAGGTGTGCCGCACACTCCGCCGAACCAGCGACGTGCCCATCATCATGGTCACGGCCCGAGCCGACACCCACGACGTGGTGGCCGGCCTGGAGGCAGGAGCAGACGACTATCTGACCAAGCCGTTCGCCCCGAAAGAGCTCTCGGCCCGTATTCGCGCCCTGTTGCGCCGCGTGCGCACCACCGACTCCACCATGACCGATATGCGCTTTGGGCAACTGGAGATCATGCCTGAGCAAGGAGCGGTCACCATCAACGGCGAAGAGGCCCACCTCACCAAGACGGAGTTCCGCCTTCTCGTTGAGCTGGCCACCAACTCCGGCAAGGTGCTCAGCCGAGAAGTACTTCTGGAGCGGGTGTGGGATCTCGGGTACTTCGGGGATGGCCGCTTGGTGGACGTCCACATTCGGCGCTTGCGCACCAAAATCGAGTCGGACCCGGCCAATCCCCGCTACGTGGTGACCGTCCGCGGCCTGGGATACAAGCTCCAAGCCTGAGAGCGCCAGTGGAGACCACCGGACAGCGTTCTCGCTTCTGGCGCCGAGCGGGCTCCCGGGCCCGTCGGCTGAGGCTCCGCACCAGGATCATCCTGTCTTTCGTGCTCACCACTCTGCTGCTGTCGGCGCTGCTGAGCGTGACGGTGTTCGCGCTGACCCGTCAGAACCTGCTCAACGGGAGGGAGAACGACGCCTTGGCCACGGTGGGGTTCAACGCCTCGGTGATCAACCGCCGTCTCAGTCCCGACATCGAGTCGGAAGCCCTCCAGAACCTGGTCAGCACGCTGGCCACTCCCGAGGGCTCCCGTCCGGTTCTGCGGGTCGGGGGTGACTGGTTCCAGCCGTCCTTCGAATTCGAACAAGGCGACATTGACGAGCGCCTTCGCCGCACTGTGGAGAGCGGCAAGCCGGCGCGGATGCGCTACCGGGTGAGGGACAAGCCCTTCTTGGTGATCGGCATCCCAATTCCCGGCCACAACGCCTCGTACTACGAGGCCACACCGCTGGATGAGATCGAAGACACACTGGGCTCGCTCGGGCTCATTCTGGCCAGCGGCGGAGGCGGTGTCACCCTGGCCTCAGCGGCGGTCGGCTTTTGGGCCAGCCGTCGACTGCTGCGCCCGCTGGTGGACATCGGCGAGGCCGCCCAGTCCATCGCCCGCGGCGACCTCAGCACCCGACTGGAACCCGGGGCCGCCCGAGAGCTGGTCACGCTCACCGACTCGTTCAACGACATGGTGGGAGCACTTCAGCACCGGATTGCCCAAGACGAGCGGTTCGCGTCTGAAGTGAGCCACGAACTGCGATCGCCCCTCATGACCCTCTCCGCTTCAGTGGAGGTGATGAACACTCGCCGGGCTGAGTTGCCCGAGCGGGCCCGTACCGCGCTGGACCTGCTGACCGAGGACGTGAACCGCTTCGAGCATCTGGTAGAGGACCTGCTGGAGATCTCCCGCTTCGACGTCGGCACCGCCGAACTGGATCTGGATGTATTCAACTTGCTCGAGTTTGTGGAGAACGCGGTTTCGGCCACCAGCCCTGTCGCCATCCCCATTTCCTGCGAACCGGCGGTGGCCCGGGTGCGGGTACGGGCCGACAAACGCCGGTTGGTGCAGGTCATAGACAACCTGTTGAGCAACGCTCAGAAGTACGCGGGAGGAGCGACCGGGATATTCCTCTACCACCATTCAATGGGGATCGGGCCAAAGGGGATCGAAATCGCAGTGGAAGACGCCGGCCCCGGTGTGGCTGCGGACGAGAGAGAGCACATATTCGATCGATTTTCACGAGGCCGACAAGCGGTTGAGCGGGGTACCACCACCGGGGTCGGGCTGGGGCTGGCTCTGGTGGCCGAGCACGTCGGCCTGCACCAGGGCCGCGTCTGGTGCGAAGACCGACTCGACCGACTTCCCGGAATCAGATTCGTTGTCCACCTCCCCATCGCGGTGTCATGACCCATTCACCACCTCCCCATCGCGGTGTCATGACCCATTCACCACCTCCCCGTCGCGGTGTCATGACCCACCCGACTGCGCTTCGAAGTCTGGCGGCGATCCTGGCCGCCGCCCTTTTGTTGGCCGCGGGCTGCTCAGTGCCTGAAGACGGCCGTCCCCGAACCGTGGACTATTCCCGGCTGCCCGACGATCTGGTGGCACCCACTGCATCGCCGGAGCCGACGCCGTTGATCACCCAAGAGGTGCTCATCTACCTGATCGATGAGAACAACCTGCTGTCACCTGTGGCCCGCGACGTGGCCAGTCCAGCTCCGCCAACCACCGTCTTGGAGGCCCTGTTCTCGGCCCCCAACGAAGCCGAATCTGAGCAGGCACTGTCCACTGCCCTGCCCGCCGATGTCGAAGTGGTCTCGATCGACGTCAACCCAGCTGGTGACCTGGTGACCGTGGCACTGGAGTCTGAGGTGTTCGAGGAGCGCTTGGAGGGTGAGAACCGCCAGCTCGCGGTGGCCCAGCTCGTGTTCACCGCAACGGAGAATACGGGGGCCACCCGCTTCTCACTGCTGCTGAACGACAACCCCGTGCCGCTGCCCACCGACAGCGGGGAAAGCGATGTCCCCGTGACCCGGGATGACTTCCACTCGGTTGACCCCGACTACCAGCCCGAGGCCACCCCCGGGCCTACGCCAACCGACACTCCCCCGCCAACCGAATCCCCCACGCCGACCACACCGCCCGTGACGCCGACTCCCACGGCAACGCCCACCGCCACAGCCGCTCCTACCCCTGAGGTCGGTCCCACCCTGCCGCCTGGACTTCCCCCTGATTTCACCCTCGATTTCTCCTGAGATTGCCAACCCGACAGCGAGCGCCGGCGGCGACACCCCACTAGGCGAAGAAGGTCCGGGCCACGTCGTAGAGAGCAGGGCTGACGGGCTTCAGCTCGACCACCGCGTCGGCCAACCGCACTCGGACCATCTCCCCGCCCTGAAAGGCCACCATCGACCCCCAATCGCCGTCATGGACGGCATCGATCGCCGCGATGCCGTACCACGAGCACAGCACCCGGTCGAGGGCACTCGGGGTTCCGCCCCGCTGGATGTGGCCCAATACCGTCACCCGGGTGTCAAAGCCGGTGCGGGCCTCAATCTCGGTTGCCACCACTTGGCCTATGCCCCCCAGCCGGACGTGGCCGTACTGATCGACCTCGGGCTCGGGCAGCTCCAGCGTGCCCTCTTTGGGCTGGGCTCCCTCGGCCACCACCACAATGGACGCCCACCGGCCTCTCTCATGGCGCCTGACAATGGTCTCGGCCACCGCGTTGATGTCAAAGGGTTCTTCAGGGACCAGGGTGAGCGTGGCCCCGCCGGCAATGCCCGCCCAAGTGGCGATGTGCCCGACGTGGCGACCCATCACCTCTACCACCATCACCCGGTCGTGCGACTCAGCGGTGGTATGCAGCCGGTCGATTGCCGCGGTGGCCACTTCCACTGCGGTGTCGAAGCCGAAGGTGAGCTCGGTAAGGCCGATGTCATTGTCGATTGTCTTGGGCACGCCCACCACGTTTGCCGCGCCGGCTTCGCCCACCCCGACCCCCGCCGACAGGGTGCCCTCCCCTCCGATGACGATCAAGGCCTCGGTACCGGTGTTCTCCATGGTCGAGCGCACCCGCTCCATTCCATCCTCGTACATGCGGGGAGAAAACCGGGAGGTCCCCAAAACGGTGCCTCCCCGGGGCAGGGTGCCCCGCATGCGCTCCACGTCGAGCTCGATGAACTCTCCTTCCAACACGCCCCGCCAGCCGTCCAGGAAGCCGACCACGGTGTCGCCGTAGTGACGCTCGGCTTTGCGCACGATCGCCCTGATAACGGCGTTCAACCCTGGGCAGTCGCCGCCCCCGGTCAATACACCGACTCTCATGGGTGACTAGCCCTGCTTGGCCAGGGTTCGCACTGACAAAACCCCGCTAGCCCAGCTTGGCCAGGGTTTGGCGGAGTTGGCGGACGGCCTGAGCGGTGCGCTGCTCGTTCTCGATGAGGGCGAACCTCACGTGGCCCTCCCCGCCGGGACCGAAACCCACACCGGGCGACACCGCCACCCGGGCATCTCGAACCAGCCAAGAGGCGAACTCCACCGATCCCATTTCCAGGTAGGGCTCGGGGATCTTGGCCCACACGAACATGGTCCCCTTGGGCGGCTCCACTTCCCAGCCCATGCGGTTCAGCCCCGAACACAGGGCATCTCGGCGGCTCTGGTAGATGTCGCACACTTCTTTGGGATGACCCGGGGCCTCGTTCAAGGTCACCGTGGCCGCGATCTGAATGGGTTGGAACGTGCCGTAGTCGAGATAGGACTTGAGCTTGGCCAGTGCGGCCACTACCTGGGGATTGCCCACCATGAACGCCACCCGCCAGCCGGCCATGGAGAACGACTTGGTCATGGAATACAGCTCCACCGCCACATCTTTGGCCCCTTCTACCTGCATGATGGACGGGGGCAGGTAGCCGTCGTAGCCCAGATCGGCGTAGGCGAAGTCGTGAACCAGCAGCACATCGTGCTCTTTGGCGAAGTCCACCACGCCGGCCATGAACTCCAAGTCCACGCAGGCGGTGGTGGGGTTGTGGGGGAACGACAGCACGATTATGCGGGGCTTGGGCCAGGAGTAGCGCCAGCGCTCCTGCATCGTTCCGAAGAAATCGGTTCCCGTGCTCAACGGGATCTCCCGCACCTCCGCGCCGGCAAACAGCGGGGCGTACAGGTGGATCGGATAGGAGGGGGACGGGACCAGGGCCGCGTCGCCGGGTTGGAGCAGGGTCCACATGAGGTGGGAGAACCCCTCCTTGGCCCCGATGGTGTTGATCACCTCAGTTTCGGGGTCGAGATACACCCCGAACCGTCGGGCGTAATAGCCGGCAACGGCTTCGCGCAGCTTGGGGATGCCCCGGCTGGCCGAGTAGCGGTGATTTCGAGCGTTGCCCGCTGCTTCCGCCAGCTTCTCCACCGCGATGTCCGGCGACGGGAGGTCGGGGTTGCCGAAGCCGAGGTCGATGATGTCGTGTCCCGCTCGGCGGCCTTCGACTTTCAGATCGTTGATGATGGTGAAGACGTACGGGGGCAGGTTGTTGATCCGGCGGAACTCCACAGGTCCAATCTACTTTCTAGACAGCGGATTCAAATGGGTTTATCTAGCTGGGATTCTCGACACCTGACTCGGCCCGGCTCGCCAGGTCCTCCAACGCAGTCTGCATGATTCGGGCCTCGGCCCGTCGCTTCACGAAACCGGGCAGGGGCATCACCATCTGGACTGCGAGGTGATAGGTGACCTCGGTGCGAGCCGACTCGCCGGGCACCGGGTTGAAGCAGTACTCGCCGTCGAGTCGTCGAGTCAGGTCGCCCTGCACCAACCGCCAGGAAACCCGCAAGGGGTTCGACCCGTAGTAGTACTCCAGCAGGTAGTTGGTGCTGCGACCCATGGCCGCGGCCCGAAACGACACCAGTCCGCCCCGGCCGTCGTCGTCCCGGCGGACTATCTCAACCTGCTTCACCTCGGAGGCCCACTCAGGATAAGACTCGAAGTCGCACACCACCTCAAAGCACCGCTCAGGCGACGCCTCGATGGTGATGCTCTTGGTGGCCTGGTCAAACATCGTCACCGTTCCTGCTGGAGTCGCTTCGTTCTGGGATTGTGCCATCGGAGGGCCGGGGCGGGAAAGTCCCGTACCGAGCTCCCCAGGCGCCGGACAAGCCCAGCGCATAGACAGGAACCAGGATACCGAATGCAGAGGCGGTAAACGGGCGGACCGAGGCGGCGGCCAGCGCCACCACCACCTCGGCAGCCAGCGCAGCCATCATCGAGAACCGCACCGAGGGGGGCGCGCAGCCCGCGAGGAAATAAAGGCCCCCCACGCCGATCAGCTCGTAGCGGCTGCGCTCCAGGGCCCGCTGGAAGGCCCAGAGCATGGCCGCGCACCCCGCGGCCAACAGCCCGAGCGATACCACTGCGATGGGAACGGCCATGAGATTGGGAAAGGCGGTGGTGGTGATAGCAACGGCTGTGAACCCGCCGGTTCCCGCCCAGCACGCCCGCAGCAGGTTTTGGCCCTCGACTTCCGGGGGCACCAAGCGATCGCTCAGTGACATCAGCGGTTCCTTCCCCGGGCGATGACCTGGGCAGTCACGGGCGGTTCCTTCCCCGGGCGATGACTTCGGCGATCACAGTTCGAAGCCGTTCGGCCATGTGGTCGTAGGAGAACTCGGCCACTGCCCGCAACCGGCCCTCCAACCCCATTCTCTGAAGGCGGACTCGATCCGACAACAGGGCATCCAGAGAGGCCGTCACCGCGTCGAGATGGCTGGGCCGGTCCACGACCAGTCCGGTTCTTCCGTGCTCCACCGCTTCGGCCGCTCCCCCGCTGTCCCCGGCCAGCTGCGGGACTCCGGCCGCCGCCGCTTCCAAGAACACAATGCCGAATCCCTCCTGCTCCAGTCCCCCCCAGCGCTGGCGGCACATCATGGCGAACACGTCGGCACAGCCGTATAGGTCGGGCAGGTCGGCGTCGGCCACCCGGTCGAGCAGGCGGGCGGGAGCACCGGTGCGCCCGATGAGCCGGTCCAACCGGGCCCGGTCGCGTCCGGCCCCGGCCACTGCCAGCGTGAGCCCGGGATGGCGATCGGCCAAACGAGCCGTCGCCGCGATCAGCACATCCATGCCCTTGCGGGGCACCAGCCGGCTGATCGACACCACTACGGGTGCGTCGACGGGCAAGCCGAATCTCCGACGGACTTCGAGCCGTTGAACAGCATCCAGGGGCTTGAACCGGCCCACATCCACCCCAGGCGGCACGATCACCGCAGGAAGCGGTCCACCGGCGGCCCGCTCGGCTTCGGTCACCGAGTACCGGCCCGCGGTGATCACCACCCGAGCACCGCGCAGCACGCTGCCCAATAGCTGCCTCGTGCCCGGGAGGCGGCCGGGAACGGTCACCTCGGCGCCGTGGAGAATCACGCCGTAGGGATGGGGCAGCCGGGGGGCCAGCGCTCCCAGTGGAACTGCCGGGTCGTAGAGCACCAGTTCGGCATCAATCTCGGCAACCAGCTCGGTGATCTCCTGCCCCATCTCCTGGGTGGGGAGCAGAAACTGGCGGGGCGAGCGGATCACCTGGTGGTCTTGCTGGGCATCCCACTCCGCGTCTCCGGGATGGGAGCGGGTCAGCACGCAGACCTCTTCCGGGGGCAGCCGGCGCCACAGCTCCCACAGGTAGTTCTGGATGCCCCCCAGCTTGGGGGGATAGTCGTTGGTCACCAACAAATGCCGGGGCATGGCTCAAACCGGTGCTACCGCGCCGACGCCGAGGCGAGCCGCAGCCCATTCAGCGTGACGCACCAGCATGGGGTCGGAGTGGGCCAGATAGCGGACCACGGTCTCAACCACATCGGGGTCGGCCCCCCGGCCCGAGTTCCCCAACGCGACCAGCGCGTTGCGCCGCACATAGCGAGGCTCGCGCTGGGGGATGTACCAACGGCCGTAACGGGCCATCAGATCGTCGTCATCCGATTGCAGCAGCTCTACGAGGTCCACCCAGCAGATGTCGTTCTCGGGGTCGCTCTCGAGCTCCTCCCCTGCACCGCTGCCGCCCGACTCAGCCGTCCTGTTGGGCGGGCACACCTCCTGGCAATCGTCACACCCGTAGATCCTGTCGCCCAGCGCTTCCCGGAACTCCAGCGGGAAATCGCCATCAGCCTGGACCAGCCACGCCAAGCACCGCCGGGCGTCGACCACACCGGGGGCCACAATGGCGCCGGTTGGGCATCCGTCCAAGCAGCGGCGACAGGGTCCGCACTGATCAGCAACCGGAGTTGACGGCTCGAGCGCCGCGGTGGTGATCACCGAGCCCAGCACAAACCAGCTCCCCCGACCGGGCAGCAAGATATTGCTGTTCTTGCCGTACCACCCCAGCCCCGCCCGTCGGGCCGCCTCCCGATCCACCAGGGCATTGTCGTCGGCCACCACCGCGGCTTGGTGCCCCGCATCTCGCAGCATGTCGGCTACCTGGCCCAGTGCATCTCGCAGTCTGGCGTAGTGGTCGCTTCGGGCGTAGGCGGCCACTCGGCCAACCGCCCGATCAGGGGCCGGCGAGGCGGAATTGCGATAGCCGAGTGCCCCCACCACCAGGGATTGGGCCCCGTCAACCGTGCGGCCGGGATCGGTGGAGCGGTCGGGGTTGCGATAAGTGAAGGCCATACCGCCGTGCAGGCCTTGCTCCCGCCGCTCCAGGAGTGTGCTCCGGGTGGACTCGAACGGCTCGGCCGGGGCCACGCCAACCGCGTCGAGCCCGGCCGCCACACCGACGGCAATGACCTCTTCTGCGACGAGAGTGCTCACCGGCGCGTGAAATCGACTTTGCCTGGCCTCATTCCCTCTCCTCACCGGCGCGGGCTTCATTCGAGGTGGAGACGAAGGCTCCCAGCACTTCGCCGGCCCGCCCATCGTCGATTGAGGCAGCCGAGGCCTCCAGCCCTTCTTCCAGTGTGGCGGCCACTTCGGCCACTACCAGCGCGGCGGCGGCATTGAGCGCCACGATGTCCCGATGCGCACCCGCCTGGCCGTCGAATACCCGCCGCAGGCATTCGGCGTTGACCGCCGCATCCCCGCCCTTTAGATCCACAGCGGCCGCGGGAGCCAACCCGAGTTCGGCAGGGTCCACGGTGTGGCGAAAGGTCTCGCCTTCTCGCAATTCCCACACATCGGTCGGGCCGGTGGTGGTCAGCTCGTCCAAGCCGTCGTGGCTGTGCACGATCATGGCCCGCTCCGAACCGGTGGCGGCGAGCACCTCCAGCATGATCTCGGCCATCGCCCGGTCGCTGGTTCCCACCAGCTGGCGCCTGACACCAGCCGGATTGGCCAGCGGACCGAGGAAATTGAACACCGTGGCCACCGCCAGCTCCCGGCGAGCCGGCCCAGCATGGCGCATGGCCGGGTGGAACCGAGGGGCCAAACAGAAGCCGAAGCCGGTCTCGATCACACACAGGGCCACCCCTGTCGGGCCGAGGTCGATGACCGCACCCAGCTCTTCCAGCACGTCGGCTGAGCCGCATTGGGATGAGGCCGACCGGTTGCCGTGCTTGCACACTCTGGCCCCCGCCCCCACGGCCACCAGCGCCGCGGCGGTGGACACGTTGATGCTGCCGCTGTGATCGCCGCCAGTGCCGCAGGTGTCGATGAGTCCGGTGGCATCCAGCGGAACCGTTTCCGAAGCCGCGCGCATCGCCGACAGCAGGCCGACAAGCTCTTTCGCGGTCTCCCCCTTGGTGCGCAGGGCCATCACGAACCCACCGATCTGCGCCGGCGTCGCCTCCCCATTCAAGATCTCGGTCATGGCCGCATTGGCCGCGTCGGCCGTCAGGTGGCCACCTCCGGTCAGCCGCCGGAATACTCCAGCCCACCCCCCGTGCTCGTGAAGGCTCACCGCCTTAGTGTGGCCCAAATCGCCCCCTATTCATGAACTGAGATTCGAGATTGAGACCCCCAATTCATGAACCGAGATTCGAGATTAAGATACTGAGGCCACATGCCCGCGATACGCCCGTCAGAATATGAGTGCAGGAATCTTTAGCCGACCTGAAGCTCTTGCCCGGATGGAAGAGGGCCAGTTCGATGTTTGCGTGATCGGGGGCGGCATCACTGGTGTCGGTGCCGCTCTCGACGCGGCCTCACGGGGGCTGCGAGTGGCTCTTGTGGAGCGGGGTGACTTCGCCGAGGGCACCTCCTCCCGGTCGTCCAAGCTGGTACACGGCGGTCTCCGCTATCTCCGACAGGGAGAAATTCGACTGGTGGCCGGAGCTTTGATCGAGCGGCAGCGACTGCGGGGCAACGCCCCCCACCTGGTGAAGGACCTGCCGTTCGTCATCCCACTATTCGGTCATGGCGGCAAGCTGCGCCGCGGGCTCACCAGGGCAATCGGCGGAGCTCTTTGGGCCTATGACCTGTGCGGAGGGGCGCTCATCGGGAAGCTCCATCGCCGGCTGAGCAAGGAGCAGGTGCTGGCTGCTTTCCCAACCCTGAAACCCGATCAGGTGGTGGGGGGCTACCAGTACTACGACTGCCAAACCGATGATGCCCGACTGGTGCTGTCGGTCATCCGCACCGCCGCGTTGGAATATGACGCGGTTGCCGCCAACCGAGTGTCGGCAACCACGGTTGTCCACGACGGCCACGGGCGGGTGAGCGCTGTGCGGGCGCAAACTGCCGAAGGCGAGAGGCTGGAAATCTCGTGCCGAGCGGTGATCAACGCCACCGGTGTATGGGCCGCTGATCTGGGAGACATAGGAATACGACCAGCCAAGGGGGTGCATCTCGCCTTTCACCGGTCGCTCTTGGGCATCGACCGCGGCTCGATCCTGCCATCACCGGTGAGGGGACGGAGCATCTTCGTGGTTCCGCTGGGAGAGGCCTGCTACGTGGGTACCACCGATACCGACTACTCAGGCTCGCTGGACGATCCACGCTGCAATGCCGACGACGCCGCCGAATTGCTGGGAGCGCTGCGGTCGGCAACGTCACTGGAAGTGTCAGAGGCTGATGTGATTGGTGCTTGGGCCGGGCTTCGACCTCTGGTCGCCGGCACGGCCTCGGCCCGTACCGCAGACTTGTCTCGCAGACACCACGTTGCCGAAGCCGATGGAGTGGTCACCGTTACCGGGGGCAAGCTCACCACCTATCGGCAGATGGCCGCCGATGCGGTAGACGTTGTCGTGGGCCTGCTGTCCGGGGGCGATCACCGCAAGATCAATCATCGAAGGCGGCGGTCGAAGACAAAGCGCCTGCGCCTTCGAGGAGCGGCCAGCCCCCAAGAGGTTCAAGACGGCCTGGAGTCGAAGGGCTTGCCCGCTGCCACTGCCCGGCACTTGGCCGAGCGCTATGGCACTGAAGCCGACGAGCTGGCTGACTTGGCGGCAGACGAGCCCTACTTGGGTCTTCCGTTGACCGAGGGACTCCCCTATCTGCGAGCCGAGGTCGTTTGGGCCGCCCGGGCGGAAATGGCCCGAACGGTGGACGATGTGCTCAGCCGACGCACCCAGGCCCGGCACCGGCACCTAGCCGCCAGCATGGCTATCGCCGAAGAAGTCGCGGCGCTGCTGGGCCGTGAACTGGGATGGTCGCCGGCAGAACAGCAGGCAGAGGCTGCCGCCTACCGTGAACTGGCGGCAGACGACTTGGCCGACATCTCTTCTGCTGACCCAACCAAACAGCCCTTGAACACCTGATTGCGACCACCCAGGAGAGACTCTATGAAAATCTGCGTCATCGATGTGGGCACCAGCAGCATCCGCTCGGCGGTGACCGACGGTCATCGGGTGAGCTGCTTTCGCCAACAGCGCACGCCGCCCAACATGCCCGAGCCGGGACTGGTCGAGTTCGACGCCGACGAGATGGCGGCGGTCATCCTCCAATCGGCCACCGAAGTCGTGGAGGAGGTCGGCGGCGTGGACGCGGTGGCCGTTACCAATCAGCGGGGCTCAGCGGTGGTGTGGGACCGCAAGACTGGGGAGCCGGTGGGACCGGCCCTGGGGTGGCAGGATCTGCGCACCGTGGGCGAATGCCTCGCCTGGCAGGCCGAGGGGCTCCGGCTGGTTCCCAACGAGTCGGCCACCAAGCTGGTCTGGCTGCTCGACCAGCACAACCCCGACCGGACTCGGGATCTGTGTTTCGGCACCGTGGACACGTGGGCGGTGTGGTGCTTGTCGCAGGGCGCCAGCCATGTAGTGGATCCCTCCAATGCGGCCATGAGCGGGATGCTGAGCGACGACGGAAGCCGCTGGTCGGATGAGATAACCAAGCAGATCGGGGTGCCCGCCCACTGCCTGCCGGAGATCGTGGACTCCACCGGGGTGGTAGGCACTGCTACCGCCCTGCCGGGGGCACCGCCGATTGCCGGGATCATCGGCGACCAGCAGTCGTCGCTGATCGGACAGCGCTGTGTGCTCGAGGGGCTGGCCAAGCTCACCTTCGGCACTGGGGCTTTTTTGGACGTGTGTACCGGCTCCGACCGGCCGATCGCCGACAAGCGCAGCGACCGGGGAACGTTTCCCATCGTGGCCTGGCAGGAGAACGGGGCCATCGTCTGGGGCGTGGAGGCCATGATGATCGCCGCCGGGTCGAACATGAGCTGGCTGATCGACGACGTGGGACTGTTGGGCGACCCGGCCGAGTCAACCGAGATGGCCGACAGCGTGGCCGACACCGGCGGGGTGGTGTACGTGCCGGCCCTGTACGGGCTGGGCACCCCCCACTGGGACTTCGGGGCCCGGGCCGCGCTGTTCGGCATCACCGGGGGCACCACCGCAGCCCACATTGTGCGAGCGGTATTCGAGGGCGTAGCTCAGCGAGCCGCCGATCTGTTGGAAGCGGCTGAGGCCGACAGCGGCTATCACATCGAGCAGATCCGGGTTGACGGCGGGATGTCTCAGAACCCGGTGTTCATCCAGATTCTGGCCGACACTCTGGGCCGTACCGTAGAGCTGTGCCCAGTGCCGGAGGGGACCGCGCTGGGTGCCGCGGTGTTGGCCGGGAGGGCCTTGGGCCAGTGGTCTAGCTGGCAGGAGGTGGCCGATTCCTGGTCGCCGAGGGCGGTGGTGGAACCGCAGGGAACGGTGGACCGGGAGCGCTGGCGTGAGGCGGTGGGGCGGGCCACCCGCTGGTACCCCGAGCTCTCCGACATAGGCCTGTAGAACGCTTGGCGAGCGCATCACCGGCCTGTCACCCAAAACCTTCTCGCCTTGGGATGAGCAGGGCTGGCAAACTGAACGAGACGGTGAGTCGGCCGGGTGGCCGCGGCATCGAGGTTTCGGCTTCGTTGTCGAGGAAGGTCGGGACTCCGCAGGGCAACGGTGCTGGCTAACAGCCAGTCGGGGCGACTCGAAGGAAAGTGCCACAGAGAACAGACCGCCGATGGCCCGCTCCGGCGGGCACAGGCAAGGGTGAAACGGTGCGGTAAGAGCGCACCAGGGGCCGGGGCGACTCGGCTCGCTCGGCAAACCCCACCGGGAGCAAGGCCAAGCAGGGGACATGGTGGCCCACCGCCCCGTCAGGGGCAGTCCCCGGGTAGGTCGCGTAGATGGATGGCCACCTACGGTCCGCAAGGACCCGGACAGAATCCCGCCTACAGGCCGACTCACCGTCCAATCTCGCCGGAGATGGCGGCGTTCAGCGCCCCCGGGGCCGCCGAGACCGGTGGGCACCCATCTGAGCCCTGTCCAGCCGACCCTGGGTGCAGAACAGCCGCAAGCGCTCCCGGTCGGTGAGCCCGAAGCGGCGCACCGACCAGGCCCCCACCGCCAGCCCGATGATCTCCAACACAACCAGCGTGGCCATGGGCTTGAATTCAGGGAGGTCGGCGCTATCTACCGCCACCCCGAAAACCGGCCACCAGAACAGATCAGTGCGCAACCACGCGCCGTCCAGCACCAAGTAGAGGAACAGCCCGATGGGCAGCCCCAGCCAACGGCGCCGGGACAGCCGGCGGCCCCGGGTGGCCAGCATTACCGCCACCAGCACAACCAAGGGAGCGAGCAGGGTGTGCAGCGCCCACGGTCCCCCGGCCAACAGCTCGACCAATGGCAGCACCGAGCCCAACATCACCATGCGGAAGTCCAGGGCCGGACTGTCGAACACCAAGGCCACCAGCACGAAGCTGAGAGCCAGAAACCAGAAGAACACCGGTTGTCCGTGCGGTCAGGTCCGCACCAGGATGCGACCACACTCCTCGCAGTGGCACACCTCATCAGCCGGTGCGTGGCGAATGCGGTCGAGCTCCATGGCCGACAGCGCCAGGTGGCAGCCTTCGCAGGTGCCGTTGCGGAGCCGGGCCACGGCGATGCCGCCCATACGAGCCCGCAAACCCTCGTAGCTGGTAAGTGCGGCCTCTGGGATTTCTCCCGCTTCGACAGAGCGGGCCGCGGTCTCCTGGTGGATCTCGGCCTGGACGACCGCCTCGGCCTCCTCTAGTTGACCTTCAGCGTCGGCCACCGCGGCCTCGGCAGCCGCGAGGCTCGACTCCAGGGCTTCAACCTCGGCGTCGATCTCCTCAATCGCCTCCATCAGCTCCAAGGCACCGCTCTCCATGTCGGAGCAGCGGGTTCGCAATCCGTCCACCTCCTCTTGGAGGGTCAGGAGCTCCCGGGTGCCGGAGACCTCACCGGAGTACAAGCGGTCGTACTCCCTCTTTGTCCGGTCTTCCAAGGCGGCCAGCTCATCCTCGTTGCGCTTGAGATCCCGCTGAAGCTCCAGGCGCTGGACCTGCTTCGCGGCCCGCTGGTTGTGGATCTGGCGGCAAGCCTGTTGGGCCGCGGCCAGCGAGGCCCTCTCGGGCAGCGTGTCGAAGCGATGTCGAAGCTGATCGATCAGGGTGTCGTGATCCTGCACCGACAGCAGGCGCTGGAATTGATCTTCGATCACGGCTCGATCTTAGAGTCAAAGTCCAGCATCGGATTCAGCCAACTGACCGGTATCGGTCGGCAAATCTCCCTCAGAGTCGAGGCTGGGATCGGCCGGAGAACCCGGAGCGGGCCCGGGGCCCACGCAAGTGTCGGCAATGCCGTCGTTGTTGGAGTCCAAGGGGAACTGGCCTTCGGGGCACTCCGCCTCGATCGGCAATGGGGTCCCGCAGTACAGCGGAATGGGCTCTCCCCCCTCCACCGCGAACTCGCTGAAACCGCAGGGCTCCACTCCCTCGGTTACCAGCAGGTCCACACACGCGTCGTGGGTGCCGTCGCCGTCGGTGTCCACCGGCACGATGATCGGCACGATCACCTCCGGGTCCTCAGGCGCCAACGGCGTAGCGCACGGGACGCCCACGGTGAACACGTCCTCCAACTCGATCAGGTCGCTGATGCGGGGCTCTCGGGGACAACCTGGAAATTCCACCACTTCAAGGCCCTCGTGGTAGCTGGTCATGAACCGGCCCCACGCCACTGCCGGATAGGAGCTGCCGGTCACCTTGCGCATGGGGATGCGCTCGTTGGGGTTCCCCAGCCACACCGCGGTGGCCAGATGGGGAGTGAACCCGACGAACCAGGCATCGGCCGACTCCTCGGTGGTACCGGTTTTGCCCGCCGAGGATTGCAAGGGCAGCTGAGCCCGCCGTCCGGTGCCGTTGACCATGTTGTTCTCCAGAACGTCGGTGGCCCAGCAGGCCGAGCGCGGCGACACCACCCGCTCGCCCGACAGCTCATGGCGGTAGAGCACGTTTCCCTGACGGTCGACGATCTGCTCGATGAAATAGGGCTCGTAGCGGATCCCACCGGTGCCGATCACCCCGTAAGCCGACGCCATGTCGATGGGATGGACCTCTTCGGAGCCCAACGGCAGCGACGCCACCGCTTCCAACTCGGTGGTGATACCCATCTTGGTCGCGGTGTCGACCACCGGCTGAATGCCCGCCACCCGGCCCAGCCGCAAGAACGCGCAGTTGGAGGACACCCTGATCTGGTTGTTGATGGTGTCCACCTGCCCGGGCGAGCTGGCGAAGTTGTTGGCCACATAGGGGTCGGGAACGCCTCCGGGGTTGGGGATCTGGCACGGACCCCGTCCGCTGATTCGGTCGCTGGGCTGGTAGCCCTGCTCGAACAGGGTCATCATGACGAACGTCTTGAACGCCGACCCCGGCTGTCGGGTGCCCTGGGTGGCCAGGTTGAACTCCTCGGTGTCTTGGGCGAACCCCGGTCCGCCCACCACGGCTCGCACTGCCCCGCTGTCGGGCTCGAGGGCAGCCAGGGCCATGGTGGCTTCAACACCGCCGTGGTCGCCCTCGTTGTACTCCGCCAGGGTGGTGGCCACTGCGGCCTCGGCTTGTCGCTGGGAAACGGGATCGAACGTGGTGTAGATGCTGAGGCCGCCGTTGAACACCAGATTGAACCGGTCTTCGGGACTCCCGCCCAGATACCGGGGGTCGTCCAGTAGCTGCTGCTTCACCTCTTCCACGAAATAGCTCTTGGGAGGCAACTCGATCTCATTGACCTCCTTGGGAAGCGGCTGGAGGTGGTACAAGTCGGCTTGTTCGGAGGTGATGTAGCCCAGCTCGGCCAGGCGGTTCAGCACGATCTGCCGCTGCCGAAGGGCCCGCAGAGGATTGTTGATGGGGTCGTAGCTGCTGGGATTGCTGATGAGCGCAGCCAGAAGTGCAGCCTCCCCCCATCCCAGATCGGAGGCATCCAACCCCCAGTACACCTCGGCCGCGGCCTGCACGCCGTAGGCGCCCTGGCCGAAGTACACCGTGTTCAGGTACAGGTTGAGGATCTCGTCCTTTTCCATCTCCCGCTCAAGGCGCTTGGCCATGGCCATCTCCTGGAGCTTGCGCTCGGCCTCCACCTTGTTGCCCACCACCAGGTTCTTGATGAGCTGCTGGGTGATGGTGGAGCCTCCCTGGGTGATGCCCCCGGCCCCCACGTTCTCGAGTCCGGCCCGGAACACCGCGCTTAGGTCGACGCCGGTGTGCAGGTAGAAGTTCTCGTCCTCGATGGCGATCACCGCGTGCTTCACCTCTTCGGAGATGTCGTCGAGCTCCACCAAGACCCGGTTCTCCACGTAGCTGAACACGTCGATGAGCTGGCGGTTGGAGTCGTAGACGTAGGAGCGGATGGCCAGTTCGTCCAGGCTGACGTCTTCGGCCAGGTTTACTTCCACCGGGGTGGACTCCCAGGACCTCAGCACATCAGTGGTCGGGGGCCACACCACGAACAAGGTGGCGGCCAGGGCCAACGCCAGCATGGGCATGAGCACGGCCAACCGGAACAGGTGGGACAGCCACCTCAGCAAGTCCTTCACCAGGCCCCCAACGCTACCGGCCCGGCGGTCGACAGTGGGCGCGCACTACCGGCGACGTGGCAAGGGCACAGGCGATCTCAGTAGCTGCCGCCCAGCTTGGTGTGGTCCCAGCTGATGGTCTTCTCGGCCTTGATCACCACCGCGGTGCGCTTCAATGCCATGTGTTCGGCTGCGTTGGACAGCATCTCCCGGTCGACGTCGGGGTTGTTGCGGACCATCACCTCCAAGGCGTAGCGGTGGACCACCTCGGGGTCGGTGTGCAGCTCGGCTTGCCCGTTGATGGCCACCCCGCGGAGCTTGTCGTACTCAAGGCCGTCCTCCAACAGCAGGGCGATGCGGTTGTCCCGCTCAAGGTTCTTGATCTTCTGCGACTTGGTGTAGGTCTCGAACACGATGTCGCCGTCTACCACCGCGAACCACAGGGTGCTCAGATGGGGTGTCCCGTCTTGGTTGATGGTGGCTACTTGGAGGCTCTTCTGCTCCTCGATGAAGGCCTCGAGCTCTTCGGGAGCCAGGCGGATCTTGTCACGACGCTTTGCCATGCGCTTAGCCTCCCACACCGCCTCGGGCGGCGGTCATTCGTCCAGCAGGGCGCGGCCCGGCGGGGCTGATCTATTCGTCCAACAGCGCTCGAGCCCGGCGGGCAAGCGGCTCATCCACCATTTGGCCCTCGAAGGCCACTGACGCCTCGCCCCGGGCCAAGGCCTCCTCCCACGCCGCCAATAGCGCCCGGGCTCTGTCTCGCTCTTCGGGTGATGGAGAGAAGCACTGATTGGCCAGCGGCACCTGGGCGGGATGGATGCAGAGCTTGCCGCTGTAGCCAATGGACCGCCCCACCGCGGCGTCGGCCAGAAAACGCCCATCGTCGCCGAACGCGGTCACCACCTGATCGAGCACCGGCACTCCGGCCAGGCGGGCGGCCAGCGCCACCTGGGAGCGGGCGAACAGCACCTCGAGACCGTCGTCGGTGCGCACACCGCCCATGTCGGTGATGTAGTCCTCGGCCCCGAAATAGGCGATCTGAACGCCGGGATGCTCCAGCACATCGGCCACCCGGGCCACTCCCGCGGCGGTCTCGATCCCGGCCATGAGCCTGAGGTGCTCCCGGCCTGCCTCGGCCAGCGCATCTCGTACCCCATCAACCTCAGCGGCGCTCTCCAGTTTGGGCACCACCACACCGGTGAACTCCGCGGCAAGGCTCTCGGCCACGTCGGCAGCAAACCACTGGGTACCCGGCGGGTTGACCCTCACGAAGATGGCCAAGTCGGGGTGCTGGCCGCGAAGCTCGTCGGCCGCAGCGCGGGCTTGGCCCCGGGCTTCAGCCTTGGCGGCCGGGGCCACCGCGTCCTCCAAGTCGAGGACCACCCCGTCGGGGCCGCTGCGGGGGAGCTTGGCACACATGTCGGGCCGGCTGGCCGGGGCGAACAGCAGGCTGCGAAGCCGGGGCAGCAGGTCTTCCATCGAGAGATTCTCGGTCATGCCAGCTCCGGTCGGTTGCGGAAATGGTCCAGAGCCTCCGGGTTGTCCAGGGCCTCGATGTTGACGATGGGCCGCCCGCAGATGGCGTCGCGCACCGCCAATTCCACCGTCTTGCCACTGCGGGTGCGGGGGATGTCGTCCACCGCGCCGATCACCGCGGGCACATGCCGGGGAGAGGCCCCGGCCCGAATGACCGCTCTGATGGCGGTCCGCAATTCCTCGTCGAGGCTGATGCCGTCAGCCAGCTTCACGAACAACACCACCCGAGTGTCACCGTTCACCGGCTGGCCCACCACCACGCTCTCGACCACCTCGTCCATGGCATCCACCAGGCGGTAGATCTCGGCGGTGCCGATTCGCACCCCGCCGGGGTTCAGCGTGGCGTCGGAACGGCCGGAGATAACGAACCCGCCGTGCTCGGTGGCGCAGATGTAATCGCCCTGGTGCCACCGGCCCTCAAACCGGTCGAAATAGGCGGCCCTGTACCGCTCATCGCCCCCCTCGCCCCAGAACCGGAGGGGCTGCGACGGGAACGGCGAGGAGCAAACCAGTTCGCCGAACTCCCCGGTTTTGAGCCGCGAGCCGTCGCCATCGAGAACCTGAATGTCCAGCCCTAGAGCAGGCCGCTGAATCTCGCCGGTCCACACCGGGGCAGTGGGATCGCCGAGCACCAGGCAGCCGCAGAGGTCGGTGCCTCCCGAGATGGAAGCAAGGTGAACGTCGGCTTTGACCTCGCGGTACACGTAGTCGAAGCCGGCGGGCGACAGCGGTGAGCCGGTAGAGCAGATGGTGCGCAGCGTGCTCAGGCGGTGGGTGCGGCGGGGTGCCGCCCTGGCTTTGCGCAGCGAGTCGATGTACCGGGCCGAAGTGCCGAACAGGGTGACGCCGGCCCGGTCGACCAAGTCGAACAGGGTGTCCGGGCTGGGGTGTACGGGGTTTCCGTCCCAAACCACCGCCGCGGCCCCCGAGGCCAGGGCCGAGGCCAGCCAGTTCCACATCATCCAGCCGGTGGTGGTGAAGTAGAACACTCGGTCGCCGGGGCGTACATCGCAGTGAAGCTGGAGCTCGCACAGGTGCTTGAGCAGGATCCCGCCCGCTCGGTGGACGATGCACTTGGGCCGCCCGGTGGTGCCCGAGGAGTACAGCACGTACAGCGGATAGTCGAAGGGAAGCTGCTCGAACTGGATTGCTCCCGGCGGATGGGACTCGATCCAGGCGTCGAAGTCCACCGTGCCCTCAGGCGGGCTCTGTTCTGAATGCAGGCGGCTCAGCACCACAGTGACCTCCACGGTGGGGAGTCCGGCCTGTATCTCTCCCAGCCGTTCCCGGCAGTCGAATTCTTGGCCGCCGTAGACGTAGCCGTCCACCGCGAACAGCACCACGGGCTCGATCTGGCTGAAGCGGTCGAGCACTCCGGCGGCGCCGAAGTCGGGAGACGTGGATGAGAACACCGCCCCCACCGAGGCCGCGGCCAGCATCACCGCGTAGGCCTCGGGCACGTTGGGCATCCAGCACGCCACCCGGTCGCCGGGGCCCACCCCCTGGGCCCGCATGGCGCCAGCCAGCCGGGACACCAGCGCTCGCAACTGGCCCCGTGAGGTCTCGGTGTAGGCGCCGGACTCGTCGGCGAACACCATGGCGACCTCGTCGTCGCTCCCGTGCAGCAAATTCTCGGCGAAGTTGAGCCGCGCACCGTCGAAGAACCGCACGTCGGCCAGGTGCTCGGCCTCCACCACCGGAGCACTCCCCCGCTCTGAGGCCACCACGCCGCAGAAGTCCCACACCGCTGCCCAGAAAGCGGCCGGATCTTGCACCGACCACCGGTGCAGCCGTTCATATCCCCCATCAGCCACGATGTCGATACCCGCACCCGCACTGAATCGGGCCAGATTGGTGTGGGCAGCCTGGTCCCGGTCAGGTGTCCACAGCGGCCGGGTGCCCATGGTCAGACGATATTGGGGTCGGCCAGCCACCACCACCAAGCCACAGCCGCCACCGCTCCCGCAATCAAGGCGACGAAGAAGGCTCGCTTGGCCAGCTTGTAAAGAAACACCAGCGAAGCCATCACCGCCACGATCACTGCTGCCAGCGCCAATTCGGGGTTGGCCGTGGCGAAATCAATCAATCCAGGAGGAATGTCGTCGCGCACATTGGGCGGCAAGCAGTCGAGGGCGCTTTCGGGAAGTTTGTCGATGACCCCGTTCCGCAGGTCTGCCAGCAGATCGGGATCGACGCAGTCCAGCCCATCGGGCAGCTCTGGTGTCTGACCCTGCATTTGCACCCCGACATTCTCGCCTGCCAGCCCGCCGATTCCGCGCACCCCGGCTAAGGGCGCTGCAAATGCTGCGGTCGGTGAGACCTACCGCAGGTCGGACAGCTTGACCATCTCCCCAGGATGCCGGTGCCGAGTTGACTGCTGCTGCTAGCCCAAATCAGCCAATTTGACCAGCTCGGGCTCGATGCGCTCCACGCCTGCGGTGGGCAGGAAGAACCGCCAGAAGATGCTGCCGGTGGGGCGGCCCTCGGTGTCCAGCCAGTTGTACACGCCGGGGTCTTCGTGAGCGATCACCATCTTGAATGTTCCGTCGGCCTCCAGGGTGGTGTTGGCCCGGTTGCGGCTGGTGATGCGGTTGCCGTAGTCGTAGGTCTGCCCCGCGGCAGTCCACAGGCACACATTGCCGAATTTGCACTCTGGCCACCGCCCGGTCATCACCAGCGCCTCGTCGGGGCCGAGCACATAGCGCCCCATGGTGTAGTAGGCGTCGAAGGCGGCGAAGCCCATCGTGCCGGGCGGCTGCGGATCGGGCAGCACGTTGGGCTCTCGGCTGACCCACTCCGGCATGGGATAGGTGCCGGGGATGGGCTGCTGGATGGTCTTGCCCAGTACGTGGTTGCTGACCCGGCCGATAGCCGCGGCCACGGTCTCGTCGTTCCAAAGCGTGGCTGGCCCCACCGGCGACAGACACTCGATGGTCAGGGGAATGTGAAGAGACTCGTCGGCTGCCGCGGGTTTGGGGACCTCGAAGTAGTGCCGGGTGGTGATACGGCCCGCTTCGGGAGGCAGGTCTAGCCAGTTCCGGTCCTGGGGCTCGCCGCCGAGGAACACCTCGTAGTTGCCATCGGCATCCACGTCGATGTCGTCGTCGTTGAGCACCCCGCCGGTGCCGGTGGCATAGCGGCCTTCAGACGAGCCCAGCTCGACCGTGAACGACGTGTAGACCGCTCCGGCCAAGTTGCCGGTGACCCGATAGGCGAGATCGCCGCGCACCGGGGCTTCGAAGTACACCGCGTCGGCGTTGTCACCGGTGAACTTGCGGGTGGGCGACACGATCCGGCGCCACACCGGGCGCTCGGGATCGAACTCGGCATGGGAGAACAGGGCCGACTGGAGGATGTGCATCACCAGTCGGTGGCTGTCGGCAATGGCCTGCTCACCGGACACTCCCCACTCCTCGCCGCAGAAGCGTTTGCTCACCTCGCCCAACGCATCAACCATCTCCGCCCACGCGACCTGGGACTTGGTCTGATCAGCCATTTCAATCTCCCCCTTGGTTTTGGGCGGACGATACCGCAGCGGCTTGGACTCGCCACCATCCACCAAACCGTCACTCCTCGTGGATATGGTCGAAACGTGAATTCGGCCCTCGTGGACACAGTGATCGACACTGCGGCGGGCACTGCCGTCGAAGCAGTTCCTGAGGCACTGCCGCCGCTGCCGATCCGCGTTATCCGCAGTCCAAGGCGTCGAAAGACGGCCGCGGCCAAGATCCTGCCCGACTGCATTGAAGTGCGGGTTCCCGCCGGAATGACCCCCGATGCCGAGGCCGAGATGGTGGCCAGCCTGGTGTCCCGCCTTGAGCGCAAGCGGGCGGCCGAGGCCGGCGGTGTGAATTTGGCCGAGCGAGCCGTCAAGCTGGCCTCCCGCTACGGCCTGCCTCATCCGGAGTCGGTCACCTGGGCCGAGCAGAACGACCGCTGGGCGTCATGCACCTCGGCCCGGGGCACCATCCGCATATCCACCCGCCTGGCCCGAGTGCCGGGCTGGGTGCTCGACGCGGTCATCGTCCACGAGCTGGCCCACCTCTCCGTGCCCAACCACAGTCCCGCCTTCTGGGAGCTGGCCAACCGCTACCCCCGCCAAGAACGGGCCTCCGGCTTCCTCGAGGCCATGTCCGCCGGTCACTCCGACCCCTGCCACACCGTCTGACGCCGCCAAAGGGCTGAATCGCAGCGGGCCTTGACCTGGCCCTCTGATCGCGGCCCGTGTTCGAGAGTGAGGCAGACTGTGCGCTGATGGGCGAACGGATCTTCTATGCGGCCAGCGTGCACGATGAGGCCGAGATCGAAGCGGTGGTTGAGGTATTGCGGGGAGGGGCGGGGGCGCTGTGGCCGGGGCGCAACGTTACCGCCTTCGAGTGGGCGGTGGCCGAGCGGTTCGGCAAGCGGCGCGGACTCATGTGCAATTCGGGGTCTTCCGCTCTGTATCTGGCGGTGGAACTGGCCGACTTGCCCCCGGGCAGCGAGGTGATCACCGCCGCGGTGACCTTCTCCACCGATGTGGCTCCGCTGGTGCGAGCCGGGCTGGTGCCGGTGTTCGCCGACGTGGACCCAGACACCTACCAGATCGACGTCGATTCCATCGATAGCCTCATCAGCCCCGACACCCGGGCCATCTTGGCCCCCAACCTCATCGGCAACGCCCCCGACTGGGATGCCATCCGGGCCATCGCAAACCGCCACGGGCTGTTCGTGATCGAGGACAGCTGCGACGCCCTGGGACCGGTGCTGCGAGGCACGCCCACCGGCACCCGCAGCGATCTGACCGTCACCAGCTTCGCGTCGTCGCACATCATCACCTGCGCGGGCAACGGCGGGATGGTGCTGCTCGACGACGAGGACCTGCGAGACCGGGGTCTGCTGCTGCGCCGTTGGGGGCGCCGCTCCGAGCTGCACTTCTACGGATCCAAGCGCCGGGACCGGAACTTCTGGGAGGAACTCGACGGCATCCACTACGACAACCAGTTCATCTTCGACGAGCTGGCCTGGAACTTCGAGCCCTCCGAGATCGGGGCGGCATTCGGTCGCCAGCAGCTCCACAAGGTTCCCCAGAACTTCGCCCGGCGCACTCGAAGCTTCGACCTCTACACCGACTTCTTCTCAAACCATTCCGACCGCTTCCGCCTCCCTCGCCAGACCGAGGGGCTGGACACCGCCTGGCTGTGCTACCCGCTCACCATCTCCCCCGACGCCGGCTTCGTGCGCGCCGACCTGCAAGCCCATCTCGACGGCAACGGGGTGGACACCCGCACCGTGTGGACCGGCAACGCCACCCGCCAGCCGTTCATGGCCGGGGTGGACTTCCGCCAACCCGAAGCCGGACTCCCCCATGCCGACGCCATCATGGAACGGGGTGTGGTACTTCCCATGAACCACTCCCTAGACGACGAAGACATCGGCTACGTGATCAGCCTGATAGAAACTTTCCTGACCACCACCTAATTCCCAATATTCCCTAATCCCCAGAATTAAAGGAGAACCCCATGCGCGGCGCCGTTTTGCACACCAGTCCTGGCGAACTCGTCGTCGAGAACCTGACCGTCGACAAGCCCAACGCCAACGAGGTGCTCATCAGCACCACCCACGCCGGGCTGTGCCACTCCGACCTGCACTTCATGGACGGGCACTGGCCGGTCATGGACTCGATGGTGATGGGCCACGAGTCGGCCGGCGTGGTGGCCGCGGTGGGCGAGGATGTGACCTACGTGAAGCCCGGCGACCACGTGATCACTTGCGTGTCGATGTGGTGCGGGGTGTGCCGCACTTGCCTTCAGGGCAAGCCCTACCTGTGTCTCGACGCCGACACCATGCGCTCAGGCCGCCCCACCCCGTCGCTGCGCTTCGAAGACGGCCGGGGCTGCACCGCCTTCGCCGGGCTGGGCTCATTCGCCGAGGAACTACTGGTCCACGAGCGGGCGGTGGTGAAGATCCGCGACGACATGCCCCTCGACCGGGCTGCGCTCATCGGCTGCGGGGTCACCACCGGGCTGGGCGCGGTGATGCGCACCGCGGCGGTGCCCGCCGGATCGAGCGTGGTGGTGATCGGCTGCGGAGGCATCGGACTGTCGGCCGTGCAGGGCGCCCGCATCGTGGGGACCACGCCGATAATCGCGGTCGATCTGGTGGCCTCCAAACTGGAAATGGCCCGCACTCTGGGCGCCACCCACACGGTGAACGCCTCTGAGGTCGACCCGGTGGCCGCGGTCCACGAGATCACCGGAGGCGGGGCCGACTACTCCTTCGAGGCCATCGGCCTGAGCGCCACCGCCGAGCAAGCCTGGGCCATGATCGGCATCGGGGGCACGGCCACAGTGATCGGCATGCTGCCCATGACCAGCAAGGTGACCATCCCCGGCGGCGAGATCATCTTGAGTGAGAAGAAGCTCCAGGGGTCGCTGATGGGTGGCAACCGCTTCCGCCTGGATATGCCCAAGTTCATCGACCTTTACCTCGACGGGCGGCTCAAGCTCGACGAGATGGTGTCGGCCACCATCGACATCACTGAGGTGAACGACGGCTACGCCGCTATGAAGGCGGGCGAAACCCTGCGCTCGGTTATCGCCTTCTGAGCAACCCCTCCCCTGCTGCAACATCGAAAAGGAGCACCACAATGGGACAACTGGACGACCGGGTGGCGGTGGTCACCGGCGGAGGCGACGGCATCGGCCACGGGATCTGCCGGCGGTTCGCGGCCGAGGGGGCCAAGCTGCTGGTCACCGACATCGACAACGACGCTGCCGAGCGGGTGGCCGGTGAACTGCGCGACGAGTTCGGCGCCGACGCCCGTCCGATGCGGGTGGACGTGGCCGACAAGGACGAGGTGCTGGCCATGGTGGACGCTGCGGTCGACCGGTGGGGCCGTCTGGACGTGCTCATCAACAACGCCTGGGGCGGAGGGGAGCTGTGCCGGGTGGAGGTCAAGACCGACCAGCTCATGAACGACGCCATGCACGTGGGGCTGTACGGCCCGCTGTGGGCCATGCAGGCCGCCTTCCGGGTCATGCGGGATCAGCAGTACGGCCGGATCGTGAACCTGTGCTCGCTCAACGGGGTGAATGCCCACATGGGCACGCTGGAGTACAACTGCGCCAAAGAGGCGCTGCGGACATTGAGCCGCACCGCTGCTCGAGAGTGGGCCCCGTACGGCATCGTGGTGAACGTGATCTGCCCGGGCGCCAAGACCGCGTCGGCCCGCCGGGTGGAGCAGATGATGCCCGATCTCATCCGCAACGCCGAGGCGGCCAACCCCATGGGCCGCATGGGCGACCCCGAGGGCGACATCGCCCCGGTGGCCTTGTTCTTGTCGTCGGAGGATGCCCAATACGTCACCGGCAACACGCTGTACGTGGACGGCGGCAGCCACATAAACGGCGCAAACTGGGCCCCCGACATGCCGGAAACTGAATAGCGCCGACACCGCAGGCGTCGGACCGAAGGACCGTTGTGAACAAAGACAGGTCGATGGCCGGCAAGGTGGCCATTGTCACCGGGGCGGGGCCGGGGGTGGGTCGGGCTAGTGCGCTGGCTATGGCTGCCGACGGGGCCGACATCGCTCTTGCGGCCCGCCGTGTGGAACCACTTCAGGCGCTGGCCGCTGAGATTGCCGACGCCACCGGGCGGCGGGTGATCGCGGTGCCCACTGACATTTCCGACCTCGCATCGGCCGCGGCGCTGGCCGACACCGCGGCCGAGGAGTTGGGCCGGGTGGATGCGGTGGTGAACGTGGCCACCGCCGGTGGTGCCCGCTCTGCCGTGGCCGACATCGACTGGGACGAATACCGGCATTCCTTCGAGATCAATGTGCTCGGAACCTTAGAGGTGAGCCGTCGCGCCGCCGAGCACATGAAGGCGACGGGCGGCGGTTCGATCGTGCAGATCAGCACTCTCAGCACCCACTCGGTGCCCGAGAAGATGGCCATCTACACCTCCACCAAATCGGCCATGCACACCGCATCTATGGTGATGGCTCGGGAGCTCGGGCCCCACAACATCCGGGTGAACATCGTCACTCCGGGCTACATCACCGGCGACAACCTCGACCGACTGTGGGGCAACATCGCCGAGCAAACCGGCAAGACCGCCCAACAGGTTTCCGACCGGGCGGCCCGAGCCGCGGCCCTCAACCGCCACGTCGACCCCGAAGACATCGCTGAGGCCGTGCTGTTTCTAGCCTCCGAGCGGGGCCGAGGGGTGACCGGCCAGGAGATCAGGGTGGACGCCGGTCAGGTGATCGGTTGAGCCAGCCCGCCTAGGCCTGCTCTTTGGCCAGCACGTCGGCCATGGTGTCGAAGAGGATGCCGATCTCGTGGTCGGTGATCACCAGGGGCGGGCAGATGGCCAGCCCAGTGCCCACCGGCCGCAGCACAACCCCGGCCTCCAGCAACCGCATCCGGGCGGCCGCGGCGTCGTAGCCCAGCTCAGCGGCGTACACCGCTCCGGTCCCCCGGTAGCTCTGGATGATCCCGTCGGCCTGAAGGGCGGCAAGACCTTCGGTGAGCTTTGCGGCCAAGTGCGGCACCCGCTGCACGAGCTGCTCTTTCTCCATCAGGGCCAGGTTGGCCACCCCGGCGGCCATACCGGTGGGGTGGCCGGCGTAGGTGTAGCCGGTGCGCAGGGTATATCCGGGCTGCTCCAGCACGTCGCACACCGCTCGGCTGACGATGACACCGCCCACCGGCTGATAGCCGGAGGTTACGCCTTTGGCGAACGTCATCAGGTCGGGCATCACGCCGTAGTGCTGGGCCCCGAACCACGAACCGGTGCGGCCGAACCCGCAGATCACCTCGTCGAGGATCAGCAGGGCGCCGTGCTGGTCGCACAGCCGCCGCAGTCCCTCCAAGTAGCCGTCGGACGGCGGATATACGCCTCCCGCCCCCTGCACCGGCTCGGTGATGACGGCGGCCACCCGGCCCTCGTTGGCGGCCATCGTGGTGCTCACCGCCTCGATGTCGTCGCGGGGCACCTCGATGAAGTGGGGCACCAGATCACCCCACCCCTCCCGATTGCCGGCGATGCCTTGGGCCGTGGTACCCCCGAAGTTGGTGCCGTGGTAGGCGTCGGTGCGCCGGATGATCACTTGGCGGTCGGTATCGCCCTGGAGCTGGTGTACCGCTCGGGCGATCTTCAGCGCGGAGTCCACCGCCTCCGACCCCGAGCCGCAGAAGAACACCCGTCCATCGGGATGCGGTGACCGCTCGACCACCATCGAGGCCAGCTCTTCAGCGGGTTCGTTGGTGAACGGGGCGAACGTCTGATAGGCGTCCAGCAGCCGCATCTGGTCGGCCACCGCGTCGATTATCTCGGCCCGGCCGTGGCCCACTTGGCAGTACCACAGGCTGGCCAGGGCATCCAGATACCGCTTTCCCTGGTCATCCCAAAGCGTGCAGCCCTCAGCCCGCACGATGGTGATGAAGTCGTCGGCCGCTGGTGGAGCGAATCCATGCAAGAACTTGGTAGGCACCGCCGAATTCTACCCACCGCCAATTCACTTACCGGCCACCGGGAGTGGGATAGTGCGGGCATATGAAGCTGGGTATCGGGGTGGACATTTGGAACCAGGCCAGGCTGAATACCTCGCTGGCCCAAGAGCAGCTGGCCAGGGTGCAACTGGCCGAGCGACTGGGCTACGACTCGGTGTGGTCGGCAGAGATCTACGGCGTGGACGCCATCACCCCTCTGGCCTGGATCGCGGCCCACACTCGCCACATCCGCCTCGGCACCGCGGTGTGCCAGGTGGCCGCCCGCCCGGCGGTGACCGCCGCCATGCAATTCGGCACCCTGGAGGCGCTGGCCGGGCCGGGGCGGGCCATCTGCGGGTTGGGCCTGTCGGGCCCCCAGATCGTGGAGGGGTGGTACGGCCAGCCGTGGGGCAAGCCCAATGCGTTGCTGCGCGATTACGTGTCGATCATCAAAAAGGTGTTCGCCCGAGAGGGCACGTTGTCCCACGACGGAGCGCAGATCAGCCTGCCCTTTACCGGCGAGGGTGCCCTGGGTGTGGGCAAGCCGCTCAAGTCGATCCTGCACATGAACCCCGACATCCCGGTGTTCCTGGCCACCGGCGGGCCGGCCAACACCGCGCTGATGGCCGAGCTGGCCGACGGGTGGCTGCCGCTGGGCTACACGCCGGGCAGCGCCCACCTCTACACCGAGGCCATCCAGAAGGGACTCGACCGGGCCGGGCGCAGCTGGGACGACATCGAGATCCAAGCCGGGGCCCGGGTGTCTATAACCGACGACGTGCAGGGCGCCATCGACCAGGCCAAGCCCCAGTTCGCCTTTCTGGTGGGGGGATACGGCACTCGGGAATACAACTTCCACCGCGACGCCATGGTGCGGCGGGGTTTCGGCGAGGCCGCCGAGCGCATCCAGGAGCTGTTCATGGCCGGGCGCCGGGACGAGGCGGTGGCCGCAGTGCCCGACGAGTACATCGACGACGGCGCGCTGATCGGCTCCCGCCAGCGCATCAAGGAGCGCTTTTCCCGCTGGTGCGACACCAAGGCCACCGGCCTAACCATCCGAGCCGACACCGACGAGGAGCTGGCCTACATCGCCGAAATCGCGGAGGCGAAGCCTCGGACTACTTAGCCGTCAGCTTGGCCGGGATAGGCAAATGCGACATGCCGCCAGGCAGCGGCGGATAGGTCGCCCCCGCTATCACTGACATCTCCGCCACCCGGTCGCAGAGCACATTGACCGCGCACGATGCCTCGATGCGGGCCAGGGTGGCACCGGGACAGATGTGGGGACCACCGCCGAATCCCAAATGATCGCGGGGGTCGTCGCGGTCCAAGCGGAACACGTCGGGATCGTCATAGACCGTCTCGTCCCGGTTGGCCGAGCCGATGCCCACCTCCACCCATTCGCCCGCGCTCATCTCCACCCCGTCGAGCGCGACGTCATGGGTGCAGCGGCGGGTGGTGGCCTGCACCGGGGCATCGTGGCGCAGCGACTCCTCCACCAGTGGAGCCACCAGATCCCGATCGGCCGACACCTGCTCGAACAGCTCCCGGTCCCGCAGCAGCCGGTGGGCCAGGTGTATCAGCAGTGCCCGAGTGGTGTGGACCCCGGCCATCACCATGAACTGGAGCTGGGTGACGATCTCGGTGTCGCTGAGCGGCACCCCGTCGACCTCGGCGTTCATCAGCCCGATGATCACGTCGTGGGGCCGCTCCTCCCCGGCGGCGGCTGACGACCGGCGCTCGGCCAGCGCTTCGCGGAAATAGTCGAGGATGGGCGGCCCCGACGGCTTGATTCCCGGTGTGCCCGGGCGCTGCATGAGCGTCCCGTCGAACGACCAGCCCATGAACTTGTCACCGGCCTCGGGAGGCAAGCCCATCAAGTCGGCCAGCGTGGCGCTGGGGATGGGCATGGCATATCCCGCGTGCAGGTCGCCCTCTCCAGAGGCCAGCATCGGGTCGAGCAGCCGGTGGCAGGTTCGGGTGACGAACTCCTCGGTGTTGCGCAGCCGGTGGGGGGCGAAGTTGGAGTTGTACAGCCGTCGGATGCGGCCGTGGCGGGGCTCGGGTATCTCGCTCAGAAACAGCTCCTCGGCCGGCACCACCTCGGTCCCCGACAGCCCGGCCATGGGAGCCAGATCGGCCACGAATGTCTCAACCTCTTTGAGGGCGGTGTCGATGTGGCGGCGGGTCGAGAGGTACCAGCCCCCTTTGGGCGAGGGGCAGATGGGCTGCTCGGTGCGAATACGGGCCAGCGTGTGAAAGGGGACTCCGTCGACTTCATGAGACGGGTCGCGGGCGTCGAATTCCATGGGTGCACGGTAGTTGGGCTCTTGTCGGCCATGCCGCGCCTAGTCTCGGCCCGTGAACCATCCGCCGTATCTGTGTACCGGCACGCTGGGCCGGATCCCGTGGGAGGAAAAGGCTCGGATTGCATCGGACGCCGGATTCGCCCGGCTGTCGATCTATGGGTGGGAGCACCGAAAGCTGCACGAGCGGGGATGGGACGACGGTGCGCTGCGAGAACTGTTGGATGACCTCGATCTGCGGGTGGCCGAGTACGACGGGGTGGTGATGACCATGCGGTCCCCAGAGGGTGCCGAGGATGCGGTGGCTGCGGCCGTGGCATTGGGTGCCCGGTCGATCACGGTGCTCGAGCATTCCGATTGGCAGCCGAGCGAGCACCTGGATCAGGCCGCCGCGACACTGGCCGAAGTCGCCGATCAGGCCGGTGAGCACGGCATCTTGGCCCTGATCGAGCCATTCGCCTGGTCGCCGCTGAACGACCACCGGGTGGCCGCCGAGATTGTCGAGCGGGCCGACCGGCCCAACGCGGGGCTGCTGCTGGACACCTGGCACCTGTGGCGGGGACCGGAGCGCGGGCGGCTGGACCCGGCCATCGACCCGGCCATGATCAAGGAAATCCAAGTAGGCGACACCGGACCTGAGCCCGAGGGAAACCCGACGGGCGAAGAGCTCAACTACGAGTGCATTCACCGCCGCTTGATGCCCGGCGAGGGCCACGGAGACATCGCCGGGATGCTGGCTGAGTTCGCCGAGCGGGGGGTGGACGCCCCGCTCGCCATCGAGGTCTTCTACCAATCGCTCGACGGCATCGACCCGGCTGAGGCGGCCCGTCGGTCGATGGCCTGCTTCGAGAATTTGAAAGCTAGATTGGCCTTGTGAGCACTGACGGAATCCCCCAAGAAGTCGACGACGCCATCGACGCGCTGCTGGCCGAGCACGACCCGACCACCATGTCGGTGGAAGAGTTCCGCGGCTACCAGTACGACGCCGGGCTGGCCTGGGTCCACTTCCCGGTGGGATTCGGCGGCCTCGGCTTGGCGCCCCGCTTCCAGCGCCACATCGAGACCCGCCTGCGCAACGCCGGCACCGGTTCTGCCGATCCCGGCATCTTCTTCTTCACCCTGGCCGGTCCCACCATTGTGACCCACGGCACCGACGAGCAGAAGC